>NZ_BMKR01000040.1 GCF_014644435.1 Paenibacillus albidus
GAAGTGAAGCATGGAGCAACAACCTTATACCTCTCGGGTGCTACGGCCTATCCTCTGTATTACAGTCACCCCTCTTTTGGGTGGGTTCCAAAGTCCGAGAGAAGCGATACGGGTATGTCTCTGCCAAGCTCGATTAAAGAACAGACGCAAATTGTTCTTGAAAATCTCAAAATTGTCGTGGAAGCTGCCGGAGGTACGATCAACGATATTGTTAAGACAACCATCTTTAATAAGCGTATGGATTTGCAAAATGAAGTAAACGAAGTCTATAACGCCTTTTTCAATGGACATAGACCGGCTCGTTCTCACATCGGAGTGTCTGAACTTGTCAGTCCTGATCTTTTAATCGAGATCGAAGCGATCGCCATCTTGGAAAAAGACGGAAAGCGGTTAGAGCCGTAAAAGGCATTGAACAAATATTGGTTCCGTTTGAAACGACCTTCCGATACTGCTATGCGAATTATCGTTCGTTCTTTGCGTTTTATGGTACGGAAAACGAGCCAGGTGAAAATGTGCCCGGTACGGAAAGTGAGACGTCTGCGAGCGAATTGGAAATAAGCGCACAAGATTATTTGAATTTTGTTGACAACCTGTAAAAGGCAGCTTTATGAAGTCAAAAAGAAGATGCTTCTTTTGATTTAAACAAAAAAAGCTATGCGCCTATCACTACAGCCCCCAAAGCCGGCACATTGTTTTTCTCCCCCATTCGCACATCATATTTAGCACCTTAATGAGAGAAAGACCATGTTCAGATAATGAATATTCAACTTTTGGAGGTACTTGGGGAAACTCCATGCGTATAATAAGGCCATCTGCCTCCAACTCTTTGCGAGAAACGAAGAGGATCTCGCCCTTCTCCTTTCGTTATTCCCAATACAAAGTCTGAGAGTGGCTCACAGAAGGTCTATTATAGGTATGAAAAAAGTAAGTTATCGTCCAGTGCTGTTGCAATAAAAAAGACCACATGGAGTTTACACTCGCACGTGGTCTTTTTAGACTTTTAGGCATTATTTTAAATAATATGTGTCGACTAAGGTTCCTTCTCCTTCTAGTATATCGTCATCTTCGAGGTTCCAAGGCTCTATCGTTTTTATTGCACTCATTGGAACTAGTAACCGTGTGTCATCATGAGCTTCCCAAGGTACAATAACTAGAACATTGTTAAAGCAATAATAATCAATGTACATTCCAATTACATGTATATTATCGAGAAATGTGATCTTAGTACCTCTGTTTAGATATCCCTTCATTTGTCCAAACTTGAACATCCTACATGTAGGTTGTATCTTTAAAACGGTTTGCAAGCTTGACGCTTAATTCCGTTATATCTTCTAAATCATATTCAACATTGTAGAATGTCAAATCATATATTACAACTTCTGCTCCTTGTTCTTTAATTCGTAAGCGTCAAACAGCCCACACCTTGTTTTCAAGATGAGGGCTATACGGAGATGAATTCAATGAAGCAGAAGTGTTGGCGACTCCGGCTTCAGTTTGATAACAAATCTCTAATATATACTGCATAGGTTTCAGTTTTGGAATAAAGGTCTACTAAGTCACATTCAGTTTTTTTTATTGGATTATCCCAATCAAAATCTTTAATAATATAAATAATAAATTTGTTAACTCCAGAATACCATCCAATATCTAAGATAAAGTTGTCCGGGTATTGTACTTTAAACATATCTTCTTTTAATCCATCATCTTCAAAATCAAGTGGTTTATTAATATCGATATCAAAGTCTTCGTATGTTATTTTACCGGGATAGAAGCTTAATTTTTCGAACATCGTCTTACCATACCCCTTATTTTGTATACTTTTCATACTCTTGTGGTGTTATTGGAACTATGAACAGTACCATCCGAACTTATTTCCACCCTTATATAAGGGGTTTCTATACCATTCTTAGCTCCGATAATATCATCAAACTCATAAACCACCCATGGTTTCTACATTTGTTCCATACTTGTACTCCACTTCCCGTTGATTCCACTACATTTTCCCAAGAAACATTCTTAGAGGAAAAATACTTTCCATCATAGGGTATGAACTTGAATTTGACATCACCCATTACCTCATCTAAGACTTGAGAAGCTTTCATCTTACTAAAACCCTGCGAATGCATTAATGCAAACAATGCTAATTTTTGTTCTTTAGTTTGGGAAGCGAAGTTGTGTCCTTAATGTCAGAAAACTCTGCAATCAGTACCTCAATATCCCCCAGCTCAAATTCTAAAAAATCCAAATCACGCCGGTCTCCTGCATTTCACTGGAGGTCGACGCGTAGATTAAAGCCAGCTGTGTTAAGCTGCTCAATAGGTATGATTCTGATGTCCCTAAGGACCCTCCTTTGAGTTGAATCGTTTTTTTATCTTGACACTACCATAAACTTGAAAAGTCCAACAGAAATAGACCAATTACTCCTATTTCGATTTATCCATATAAAATAGACGTTACAAAACATAACGTCTGATATTGACTTACAAAAAGCGCTTCAAACCTTATCGTTAAAGCGCCTATATGAGAATATTTAAGGTAAACGATTATTTTATCTAAACATAAAGCCCACATTTAATAATATACCAATTTAAAGATTCCCCTGGTTCGGTTACTTGAAAATACTCTTCTACTTCTGCTGAACTACTAATTGATGGATCATCTTCAGCAATGTCTAGTTTCACCTCGTTATACTTTACCAGCAATTGCGCGGAAACTGCCTTCTCAATAGTAAGAAAGACACTATGTTTATCTAACCCTTTTTCAGAAATAGCACTGGAGAACGCTTTACCTATAAACTGCCCCGTTGGTCTTACACTTCTTTTTTTTGAGTTATGTAAATAACCACGTATGAAATTAAAGTTTTTAATATCATCATCAAAAAACTGGGAAAGTGCTTGCATACATACTAATTTATCATGAGTAAGTTGATCTTTCTTTTCTAAAAATTCATTAAGTAACGTTCCCATGATGAGACAAGCCTTGCTTGAACGCGCAAGCATTATTTTAGAAAAAGTATCAGCAATAAATTCCGCCTTAGTTTCATCATCAATATAATCAATTAATTTTTCAATTTGTGCCTCTGTTGGTGTTCCTTCAGAATTAAATCCTTTTAAAAATGATTCGAACCTTTTTTGCATTATGAGAGTCGTAGTATTCTTTACAAATCCTACAAGTTTAAATGCATCACCTAATACTTCAACTACTTCACTCTCAGTTACCCCTTTTTTTAAATCTAAGTAATGTGAAATATGCGCAGTGGCTTTTTCCCATACTTTTGTTGTATCAACTAAAGGTTTTCCATCCACAGTTGCTCCCCCTTTTATCATAATTCTTAATTTTAAGTTAATGCTTATTTTTTACTCTGACAGTGAATACGTGAACAGCACTGTTTGGTTCCAGTCCATATGCCCCATATACAGCCTCTACACTTAACTGGCTGCCTTGGTGGGTCTAATAACCGCTGTTGTTGCTTCTTCTTCAATATAATTCCGCCCAATAATGAGCGACTTCAGTTAATGTGATAATATAAATAGCAGCAAAATTACTGGATACATAATTAGTGATGTCAATTTTTCACTGTTTGTCGGAAAGGTCTCCAAAATATGAGGACGATACATCCGCCCTACTTATTTGAATCCAAAACCGTTAAATAAGTATAAAGACCAAGCAAGTATACATCAGCAACAATATAGATTATCTTCTCATTTATTGCCAAGCGCTAAAAGCATGCTCTCTATCTCAGCAGTTCCTACACCTGTGTCATTGTAAACAGGACGATTGCTCAGAATGAATGCTTCAAGTGCTTCCTTGCCCACATCTTCCAAGGTGCCGCCAGTGTCTTGTTCCTCACCTTGACTCTTATAACCGCTACTCACTCTCACCTGAGGTTTCTCCGTCTCCCTCCCTTCAGCTACTCCGTCTCCTTGCTTCTCGCCCTTATCACCATCTCTACAACCAGAGTTAGCCCTACTCCATCCGACTGTTCTTCTGACTGATCGCCTGAGTGCTCAGGATCAACGTTCTACCTTCCTCGGAATCTTCTTCAGCTACGCCACTATCGCCTTCCCGTTCAAACAACGTACCTTTGATTGAGATCTTCTTCCCGATTTTAAACGTCCACGACCACACCCGATCCGTCGGTCTTCACACAGCGGCTGGTTACCTCACGGTGATTCCATCTTCCCCTTCACCAAAGTAAATGCAGCCTGCGGCTCTCCCATGAAGACATTGATTTTCTCCCCTTGGTTACTACTGAGGAACAAGAAGTTCTCCTTCATGACCCTAAATGGAAGCAGCGGTTTAATCTCAACCTCGTATCCCCCAACCTTATTTCCCATTGCTATAGTGGCGCTAAATTTTGCATAAGTTGACCTTGCCGTCAAAATAGGAATCTCCTTGAAAGCACTCTTTAATATAGAAAGAAATAAAAATACTCCGTACTTCCTCATTAAAAAGGCTCTCCGATGTTCTTGAGTTTCCAATCTCTTTTCTTGGATGTTTTGAAGACTTACCCGAAAAAACATTGGACGAGCAGATAAGAAAAGCCCATTTGAAACAAAATAGTACCTTGACCGCATCAAATTTGAGGATAGAGAGGTTTTAATTTCCCTCTTGCTTGCTGGGTGGTAAATTGCCAATCAATCGATTTCTGAAATTGATTACGTTCGGTTTCCCATGCCGATACCTCACTTTGTAATTCGGTCATAGAGGCGATTCGGCGGTTCAGGCACTGAATCGTCAGTGCACTAAGTTCAATCTCTGCGATGTTCAGCCAACTGCCATGCTTAGGGGAGTAATGATTTCTAACCGTTTCGCGCTAAAGCCTGTTCAGGTGCAAAGGTTTCATACAAGGAAGAGATCGTGTGGGTGTTCAAGTTGTCCATGACCAGTCGAATTCTTTTCGCCTCTGGATAATCGACTTCTAGCAGTTCTTGGATCTGTAGGGCCCAGTCGGATTTAGTGCGTCTTTCCGAAGCCTGCACGTGACGCCACCCTGCCAGCGGTTCCGTGAACATAAACAGGCTGCAGCTTCCTTTACGGATATATTCGTAATCTTCTTTCTGAACTTGTCCAGGCTTCAACATTTGTGGAGGCCTCGAATGATCCAGCAATTGAACGGGTTGCTCATTCATACAAATCAGTGGAATTTCCGGGTCGTATGGAAGGGCATAGGTTTCCAGTATATCCTCCATACGAGCAACAAATTCGCTGCTGGATTTAGCGGGAATACACCACTATTTTTCAGGTGAGGCTTAAGCCTTGTTTTTGTTAAGTCGTTCGAATCGTCTCCCGTCCTACGGACTCCAAAATATTCAATTCAATCACTCGGCGAGTCAACAGACGCACCGTCCAGCGGGCATAGCCTTTAGGAGGTTCGGAGCAGGCCAGAGCGACGATGGTGCCTCGACCTCCCCAGTCACTTGAGAAGGCCGTGCAGGCTCGGTACGATCACGGTAACGCAGAGTCTCTTGAATCCCACGAGTGCAATAGTCTCTAACCGTGTTGTGTACCGTGACTTGGCTGACTCCCACGCGCCTGGCAATTTCCGCGTGAGTGGGAATCACTCCCTGGCTTTCGTCTGCAAGAAGAAGTACGAGACAACGATTTCGAATACCTTTATATGTGGAAACGCTGTGAAGGAGTTGCTCAATCCGTTGGCGTTCCTCTACTTGGAGTTAAATCTCGTATTTTTTGTTTATGTGATATCCTCCCAAATTCTTCTTATAGGGAGAGCTTAAAGATTAAATCAGAATTGGTCAAGGTACTAGTCCCGCTTCTAGCTTCATTTAAATTACTATACGTCTCCCATTTATCAAGCAAAGGATTATAGAATTCTGTTGAGTTAGTTTCTGTAGTGGGGCCTACTCCCCCAACAGCATAAATTCTATCATTTACTACACCGACTGCCGGTCCTCCTCGAGTATAGTTCATCCTTGCCCTAGTGTCCCATGTATCGTTCGCCGGATTATACACACGCAAAGTATCGTAGGAATAAATTGATCCGTTACTAAAGACTCTTCCACCTACCAAGTAAATATTATTGTTATAAGTGACTACCGTAGCTACGTGTACATTTCTATCCACTTTATTTTTCTCTGCCCAAGTATCACTAATCGGATCATATTCGTATACATTGTTATACGAAACATATCTGTCTGTGAATGACAATCCACCAAAAAGGTATATTTCCCCATTAAAACTTGCTGTAGTTTGGTCCATGAGATATTTCGACACATTTGCCTTTTTTTTATTAATATATCAGTCGCTGGATCATAAACTTCTACAATGTTACTAAAAACTCCGTTGCTGACCGTGTAATAATTACCTGTATAACCACCAAAAACGTATTTTCGATGCGTTCGGTCCATTCCTTAAGGCGTTGCTATGCTTTCGTCATCAGGCAGATCTCCTTGATTTAAGATATGCCTATGATCTCATGACTGGCCTATGGTTTACAGGTGTGCTGGGCTTGACGCTTACATATGAAACGTATCTGCTATAAATTGTAATCCTTTCATCACATTCACCGACATACTTAGTATGTCACACTAAACCAACTATACTATGACACACTCGGAATGTCTGATGCTTTTTCAAAAGAAAGAACCACATGGAGTATGTGACTCACATGTGGTATAAAATAAAGTGCTATTCTTCCTCTAAATAAGGTGATTGAAAAGGTTCAATAAACAGACCTGAATTACTTATTAACTCTAAAGAATCACTACACTCTAATCTACTTCCAATATACATGTAATAATCAAATCCAAAGTGAACAAACATACTACTACTCTGAAGTTTGCACCAAAGCTTTTCTCTTAGAATTAATTTACATAATAACTCCAATTCATTCCCAGAAACAAAATCACCATTCTTTATATTACTATAGAGTTCTATTATTTCGTCAGAATAAATGAAACGAAATCTGTCCTCCAAAAGGCCAAAATCATATTTCTCAAAGCTAGTCACTTGAAGTGAGTTTATTTTCATCTCTTTCATTATTGAAGTTATAGCCATTATATACAACGATTCAGTATGTAAATAATGTTCAATCAAAAATTCACCATCTGGATACACCTTCTCAATATCGCCTATTGAAGTCCATTCCTGTTTTGTATAAACCCCATTAATACGATTAGCTGGATTATATTTAGTAATTCTCCAAGAATAATAATACATCTTATTCTCCAATCTTAGTTAAGAGTGCATCAAAAGTACCTGACCGAGTAGATTTACTGGTTAATTCATTTATTGATTTCGCCATTTTCCATATTCCCCCATTATGTGAGTCGATATCCTGTACAATGTAATTTTTCCCATCAGAATAAACAGGTTTATTCTTAACTTTATAATTTGTTTTCGTGAAGCCAAGGTATTTAGCTAGCGCCTCTGTCTGTTTATTTGTCAACATCAAAGTCTGACCTTTTATTTGGGTTGTTAAGGGTTTGTTTTTACCCCCACCACCAGTCATACCTATAACCATGCTAAAAGCTGTATCTTTTATGGCTTGATCTTCACCATATATTTCCATTAATTGGCTCTTAGCCCATGAAGCCTGCCCATCTGTGCTTTCAGAAGATGTAGCCATCTCAAAGAGATATAACCATTGATTTCTTTGGCTTTTGCTAAGATATTGTATCGGCTTTTGTTCACCAAGATCGCTTCTAATATCCCAATAAACCTGTGATTTTTCTCCATATTTCCTGGCAATTGTAATCATTGCATCCACTTGGTTCTCAGTATAATGCCCTGAGGGATCGACATGAGTTAATGGGTTGTTCTCCACATACGTATACAAATTCAAACTCAGCGGATTATCAATCTGCCCCTCATACGTATCCTCATTTAAAAACCGCCCGATACTCGGATCATAATACCTCGCCCGCAGATAGTAAAGACCGGTCTCTTCATCATAAATCTCACCCGTGTATTTAAATGGGTTCGAGATCCCTTCCGTCTGACTGGTGATATTCCCCCACTCATCGTACGCATAGTTGTTGACGATGTTTCCACTTGTATCTACGATCTGTACCACATCACCATGACCGTTATACAGGTAATAGTAGTCTTTGCTTGTACCCTTATCTTTCTTGACCAGCACCCGATCCCCGCGCACGTAGTTGGCCTTCTGACCGTTGCTTTTCTCTTCCGTAATCACTTCGCCGTTAAAGTTGTAGTTGTACTGGGTTTGCACCCCGCTAGTCGATTTCTTGAACCGCAGACCATCTGCATAGTAGGTGAAATCCGTCTTGCTACTGCCCTTTGTTAATGAAGTTAAGGTATTCTGCAAGTCGTAGCTGTAGCTGGTGTCCTGGAACTCCGCCGGATTACTCACGCTTTGCTCCAGTGTCAACCGGTTTCCTCGTACGTCATACGTGTAGGTGTCGCGGCCGCCACCCGGATGGACCGTTGTCGTTAACCGGTTCAGGGCATCGTAAGCATACGTTGTCGTTTGGGTTGCACCATTACTTTTTGTTTCCGTGGCCGAGGTGATATTCCCATTATTGTCATACCCATACACATATTTGGAGAGTACCGTGCTGCCTTTGGTATTCGTCACGCTCTCCACCCAGTTGAGCGCTTTATTATACGTGTACCCTGTCTTCAGCACACTGCCGTTTGTCAGCGCTGGGTACGTAATCGACTGTACGGGACCATTGGCGTAGTAGCTGTATTGTACATTGGCTGCTGCTGTGCTGGTTAACGCAGATCCACCATTCACCTGCACTTTGTCTAATCGCTGTTTGTTATATTGATAATGGGTGTAAAAGTTCAGGTAACTGTCGATGACTTGTGTAATCCGCCCTAAGATATCTCTCTGGTTTAATACATTCACAATATGGAATGCACCCGCAGAGGAATGAACGGTAGAAATGTTTTGGCGCACTTGACCCAGACTGTCCATCGTCAACTGCTGTGTCGTTTGGACGACTCCATTCTCATAACGCTTCGTCGTATGTTTTCGCGGCGATCCGTCTCCATAAACGTTCTCGATCTTCAGCGTCTGCGCTGTATTATTGATGGTCCCGCTCACCGTGCTGGACTTGATCTGACCACCTTCGTCATAACTGTATCCGAACACACTGCCGTTGCGATCTGTCTTGCTCGTTAACTGCCCCAAAGCATTATAAGACAAGCTTTCACTTTGCGATGCCCCATCAAGCTTACTGGTCATTAAACCAATTTCATTATAGCTCTTGGTATTTAATGTTTGCTCCGCTCCACCTTTGGCTTGTACGGTTACTTTAGAAAGCTGACCTGTACCATCATAGGTGTAGCGTGTTCGCTGATTCAGTGCATCGTAAACTGAAATAAGCCGATTTAAAGCATCATAGCTATACGATGTGGTTACCCCAGCGTCGTTCAGATGATTCACTGGGTCAGTATAGCCTATCACGTTCCCGGTAATATCATAACGAAAGCTTTCAGATACAGGTTGGGATTGGCTTGGCCAGTCTTTGTATGTCTTCTTGGTAAGCGGCTGGCCCCATGGATCAAAAACAGTTTCCAGATAATTTAATCGTTCCTGGGTGCCAGCGGCAACCAGATAACTTTCGGACTTTCGTTGTTTCAAATTATAGTCTATTACATACACGTTGCCATAGGGATCCGTTGAACGGTTCTGTCTTCCCCACGCATCGTATCCCACCGTAATCTCATTACCGAGTGCATCCTTCTGATACACCGGGCGGCCCTGATCATCATAATGATATTGGGTGAAGACCCATTTGCCCACATTCTCATCATAACGCTCTTCCATCAACGCAAGCCCTACTCCATTATAGAGTATATTCGCATACGTTCTAACGGTATCGTTATTGGACAATTGGGTTACGGTTTTAATTGAATCCACTTTCAGGACAGGTGTACCTGCATTCACGGAATCAAAGTTACTGGAGATCATGTTGGAATAGTTATATTCCATGACTTCACTGAATGATTGTCCGTTTGAATTGGTCCTCACTGGATACGTTTCTTTTTTCAGTCGACCCGCCGCATCGTATTCATACTGAATAGTTTGCCCATTACCATCACTTTTACTTTTTAGCCTTCCGCTTCCCATATAGTAACTCATTTTAGTCTTTACAATTTGCTCGTCAGATCGTCCAATATTGAACATTTGATGCTGCTCGGTAGGATAGGCATGTCTTCCTTGCTCACCGAACAACTCTGCAGTTTTAGCAACCAATTTTCCGTTAACCGTTTTTTCAGCTGTTACTACTTTAGTCCAATTAATAAATCTATAGCTAAATACGGTTTGCTCTCCTAACGCGTTCGTTACCGTCTCTGGTCTTCCTTGGGCAGTGTAAGTGTAACGCTCGGTTAATGGTGTAGTATCTCCTTCATTTTGATACCAAGATTTTGTTGCCAATAACCGATATTTAGGTTCATATTCATAGGTTGTTGTATAGTGCTGCTTCACCGAGGGATTATTAAATTGATCACTGGTTAAAGAGTCGGTTTGGCTCTGAAGCTGCCCCCATTCGTTATAGTTAGTTTCACTGTATCGGTGATTTGCAGTGGCTTCACTGTCCTGGGGTCCATATTCCGAAAAAGTTGATCGGGTAGGCGACTGGATGAAAAGAGGATGAAAGGCGGTATTCTCCGTTACTTTCCGTTCCCCGCCCGCTTCTCGGACCTCTGTACGAAGAACTCTGCCTTCTTTATCAAATGTGTTTGTAGTGGTAAGCCCATTGCTGGCTGAACTACTTATTACTGTAGACGCAGTACTATAACGAAAGTCGTCAGGTAAATTTAGCGGAAACTCATAAGGTTTATTGCCTGTATAATCCCCTATATACGAATAGCTTACTTGCTGATATGCCTTGGATCCGGTAAAATCACTTCTCGATTTCATCCGGTATTCTAAAATATTTTCATTACTATTGAGACGACGAAGAACCGGCTCATACTCATACATCAACATAGTGCCGGTGCTAAAAAAACGTTGAAGGACACGAAGTGAATCAGCACATCGGCGTCAGTCGTGGCGGAAAGACAACCAAACTTCACACCGTCGTCGATGGATTAGGAAACCCCCTCGCTTTTCTTCTGACGGGTGGTCAAGTCTACGATTCCGTTCCAGCGATCGATTTACTTCAGAAGCTTGATATTACAGGAAGTCATATTCTTGGCGACAAAGCTTATGGCTCAGAAGCGATTCGGAATTGGATTACAGCTAAGCAGGCATCCTACACCATCCCGCCTAAAACGAATAGTCAAAACCCATGGAAAGTCGATTGGTATCGCTACAAAGAACGCCACTTAGTGGAGTGCTTTTTCAATAAAATCAAACACTTTCGCCGTGTGCCTACTCGTTACGACAAGTTAGCCAAGTCATTCCTGGCTTTTGTATACGTAGCTGCCATTTTCAAATTAACTCAATGATGAGTTTTCAGAAACGACCTAATAAATCAGAGAAATTCTTCTGAAATTCTTTTAGATCTTCTCTAATTTCTTTGTTACTTAATTCATCACTAACTGCTGTTGTTAGATACATGAAGATTAACGATAATGAATTAACGAGGGAAAACCGACTAGATACTTACCTAATCGGTAATCGTACCATGTTTTTCCCTCGAAAACTGCTTTTTGTTAAAGTCAGACAGTATAAAATGAGGACTTTGATTGAACATACTACCTAATCAAGATCCCCATTTTGATTATTGCGTAATTATTGTCTTTCTATGCTTGAAGCCCAATTTTTAAAGTAAATAAGTATCTCTTCTAGATTCGATGTTTCGCCTGCACCATGAAATATTCCATCCCTCACAATACAGTAGAATCAATCTTTATCAGTTCTCTCTTCTTCTATCGAATCAATCGGCTGATCCTCTAAATAAGTTTCCGCCCAGTTGATTTCAACAGACCGTCCGGGATTATCCACTGTATCAATTTTCACACCATATGAATGTTCCCAATCACCATTACAGTTTTTCATAGTACCAGTTCTGAATCCATTTTAATGTATTCATCATCTTTATCTCTTCTTTGGAATTTCATCTGGTCTAGCTGGTTTAACTCCCCAGGTATTGATTTACCATTAACATGAGTGTGAACACATTCTCCTATTTGATTTTAACTTATTATTCTGGAATCTTCGTGTTGTCTAATGAACCATCGTATAACTTGTGAGGCTACTATTTTTAAGCATTTTGCGAAAGTCTCTAATGTGAAAAGGACGGCGAATTCACCGTCCTTTTTTCACTCCCCGATTCAATTGTTGTCATTGGAGGCTGCCGGTTCAATAACTCAGCTACCATACTTTACCAGCGATGTTTGCAAGATATCCAGTTGTCGGATGATCCGGTATCCTTGCTCTGCTCCTAGGGGTTGGAGGATGACCAAACCTATATGATCCAGAAACTCCTGGAGCTGATTCTTGAATGTGTGATAGTGGGCAACCAAAACCTGATTGGTTCCGAGCTCCGGCTTCTCCTCCAGCACCTGCAGTAATCCATCTACCCTGGGCAGGCGTTCATCGGTTTTCACCTCACCCTCATTCGGAAAAGCCAAGACAGCCGTCTGCAGCGCACGGATAACCGGACTGGATAAAACCGGTATTTGCAACGGAATTTTTTTATTCCTCAAAATTTCCCCTAACTGCCGCGCCTGTACTTCCCCCAACTCGCTTAGATGGTCTTCATCACCGCTGCCCCCAACCGGCCGTGCATGGCGAAAGTACAGATTAAAGCCACCCTGAAGCAACAGCGAAAAGGGATCCTCTCTTTTAGCTGGATGCTGAAGTATATCCAGCGCCCAGCCAGTTTTTGAAATTTTATGCTGAATCGTGAGCAATTTTTGCTGCACCAGCAGCAGACTCTCCATTGTCCGGTGGCTGCTTTCCGCTGCCTCTAATCCTGTCTCCTCTATCGATATCTCCACGATAGAATTGCCGGCCACCGTCCAGATCTCCACACTCTCCTGAAATCCGCTCCATTGTCCCTTATACTTGTGAGCAGTAATTGGGCCTAACACCCTGGTTTCTGTCAGAATGGCACTAAAGTCGCGTTCTCCCCATTTCTGAGTCTTCAGCATTGGCGGGGCATTTTCATCCAGAATGCCTCTCCACTCATCCAAGTTATCCGCTTGGACGATCTTTGCTTTTACTTCATAGGAAAGATCAAACGTACGGTCAGCTCCGCTCCAATCAACCTCTTGTTTGCAGGTGGGGTCCTCAAGATCAAATCCAAGCTCCTTTGCATGATCCATTAAATGCTGCAGTTCTTGACCCTCAGAAAAGTTAAACCTCTTCTTATAGGTGATCTCCCATTGATCTTTATTCAGTTTGAGCCGGGCACGCAATATCCAATTATCGCGGAAGAAATCCAGTTCTGGCGTATCCATGAAGCAGATATCCATCTGTTGCCCTTCCGAGATCTAAATGCACAAGCTCTGTACGCAATGTATGCTCATCCGTAAGCACCTGGTTGGCATCGAGCAGAAACTTGATTTCATACTGCGTGTCTACATTACTCAATGCAAAGCCCACTCCTTTCATATGCTGACAAAATCCACATGGCGGTAAACTTGTTCCCTAAAATCCGTTCAAACGTGAGATCATTGCCCTCAAATCCGGCAGATTGCCAATCCGTTGGCTGGCAGGTCTGCCCGGTGCGTCCTGCTGCGGAGTGCCCGTTGTGCGCAGCATCTCCCTCACAGTTGCATAGGGCAGCTGCCGTCCGCCGCGGGTCAGATGAATGCTCTGCAAGCATGCCAGAGCGCCGGCAACAATCGGAGATGCACTGGAGGTGCCGCTGAACTGGTCGGTATACCACGAATTCTCGCCGCTGCCCCGTGATAGATCGCCATAACCGGCAGTAGTCACTTCCCTACCCCAACCTTGGGCGTCAATCGCCGATCCATAATTGGAGAAGTCCAGTCTAGAGCGTTCGGGACCGTGATTTCGGCCATGGGTTCCTTTCGGGGGAGCGCCTGCTCCGACAAGAATGGCTCCAGAATCCCTTCCTTGTCTGCGGAAGGGATTGCTCCAGTTGGGAGGAAAGCCATCTTTGGGCTGATCGTACATCGGAGCATCCAGATTTTCGCCGCCGTTCCCCGCCGCCTCCACAACAAGAATCCCTTTAGCAACAGCATATTTTATCGCAGCCAACATATCGGGGTACCATTCAATGGCAATATATCCACGTTGATCGGGACGCCAGACATAATTATAGTGCGGACCGGGGACATGCATTTCCAGCAGCAAAATGTCCCCGGTCCGCAATTGATCAGCCGCTTTGCGTATCGCTTCCGGGGCGCAAATCCGGATGGAATCCAGAAGCACGTCGGGGCTGTCCCCTGCAGACGCACAGCTTTCATTCCAGGCGATGCCCGCTATGCGCGCTTCGGGGCAAATTCCTTTAATCCCTTTGGCATCGTGATCTCCGCCCATCACCCCAAGCACGGCAGTCCCGTGATCGTTATAATCATTCGCCGTACCAATGACACCTTGCTCATTGAACTGCAAATCCTCATGTGCAAAGTTCCAGCCGCCTTCAAGATCAATGATCCGCACTCTGTTACCATAACCGCCGGGTAGTGTCCAGGCATAATACGCATCAATCCCGGCCGGTGCCGCATTTAAATAACCCTGCCGTTCGCCGAAATCCGGAGTAGCTGACGGCAAGGGGGATACATCCTTCTCCGGTTCCAATGCAACAGGACGGGGAATTTCCGGTTCAGGCCGGACATAAGCACCTTGAATCCGGCTGTCTTGACGCAATTTCTCGGCAATCTGATCCAATTTATCTTCGGGAGCGTCGACCCTGTAGAAGTTGTGCAATCCCTCTATGGCCTCGGCCATTTCAGCGGTCATATCAACAGTTTCAGTTTCAGCTTCCGGTTCCCGCGCAAATAAAGGGAGCAGTTGAAAGGGTTCTCCCATCTCCGCAGACAATTCCGACAATAGCGTATGGACTGTAGGCAGTGGTTGAATCAAGGAGCTCTCTGGAGGATTTAATACACCGGGGTCTGATATAACGATCAGCTCGCGTCTGTTCTCGGGCATGCGTCCAGCCGCCGATGACCGACTCATACCGTTACCATTTCGTGTCCGGCTTCTGCGGATGCTTGGGGAGATGCGCCGGCTTCCTTCCATTTCAGCACATTGGCGTACACATCACGGTTAATCCGGGTACCGGAGTTGCTGCCGGTGACAGCACAACCGCCGTAAGCGTGAATACAAATGACTTGATTGGTCTCGCCTAGACATACCGGACCTCCGCTGTTACCGCCCATCGTGTCCAGTTTGTAATATACTTTTCGCGCCTGCACGTTATCGACAATCCCCTTCATGTACCACTGTGTTCCGTTCTTATCAGAAGGATAGCCTGTATTCAATATAGGCTTCTGATTGATAGTGTCATTAGGATCATACCTGAAGCCAAAATAGCCGGTGTTGTTGCCGATGGTAGAATTTAGAATGATTGCCCCGTAGTCATACTCCTGATTGCCATCTTGAACCCAGCCGTTGACGGACCAGAAATGCTCGGTTGTAATCGTGAAACGTCCATAAGGTTCGCGTCTGTCATCTTTACCGGGAATGACGACTATCGATTTATGCCACTTTCTAGTTTCGCTGTCAAATACACAATGCCCCGCAGTAATCACCGTACCCGGACCACATAGCCACCCCGTCCCAACGCCCTGACGTCCATCATCCAGTGTAATAATTAACCGGCAGACCGCGGACCAGGGGAATTTCGCCGTGTCCATTACTCTAAGCCTGTCATCAGGCTGGCAGACGTCCTCTTTATTCACAAATAGCAACGACTCAATGGATGGAAGCTGTTTGTCTTCGATATCTGCCTCCGCCGTCCCCCCATTGGGGAGCGTACCCGTTCCTTGAAAAGCTTCGGTCTGCGCCGAATCAGCCGCTGTATTGGTAGCGGCGGCCATAACTTCTCCTTTACCGCTCACCATATTATGCAATGTATCAGCCATCTATATTCACTCCTTACGAATATTTGTACATATTTTCGTTATCCAGCCTTTTTGCTCTTCTAGATTAGGCATATTCACTGACATTGACCGGGTGTTGCCGTAAATGTTCCTCCAGCAGCTTGTCGGCGGTAAGATACAACAGACCGTTGCCTTCAACGGATTTAGGTCTTCCCAGCGGGATCGTCCGCTTCGTCAATTGGGCGTAAAGCTCCGGCTCGGTCAATTGACGGTTGAACTGTTCCGCACTTTGGCAGCTATTGATCAGCAGCGCCAATGCCCCGGCTACATGCGGGGCAGCCATCGAGGTGCCGGAAAGGATTTTGTAGGGGATGGATTTATCCTCCGCCAGCTCCAGCGGATACGTCGACTTGATCTCCACACCCGGAGCTAGCAGATCAATTTCATTATTCATCGTCAGGAATGGTGCCGAATCAGAGTTGAAATTAATGGCTCCGACTGAAGTCGATTCATTGAAGCCGGCCGGATAACGAAACTCTTCTTTCCCCGTATTTCCGGCTGCGCACACGACAATAATATCGTTGTCCACTGCACGCTTAATGGCATCATGGATCCCTTTGTGGTCAGTTGCAAAAGACAATGACATCGAGATGATCTGTACATTCTGGTCAATCGCATAATGAATCGCCTGGGCAATCCATTCCGCTCTTCCGTGCCCTTGACGGTTGAGAACTTTCAGAATCAGCAGCCCCGCTTCGGGAGCGATGCCGACCACGCCGTCCCCATTCTTCGTCGCAGCGATAATCCCGGCCACATGCGTTCCATGTCCGTTGTAGTCCTTGTACACGCGGGGAATTCCATCGTCATCATCGGTGAAGTTCTTACCGCCGATAATCCGCTCGCGCAGATCGGGATGTTCGGCATCACAGCCTGTATCCAGGACCGCGATCATAATCCCCTTCCCATAATTTCCTTGTTCCCAGAATTGCGGGGCCTGGATCATCTGCACGCCTTTCGGGATTTCTTTCACATGCTGCCGCACACTTACCGTTTCGACCGGAGGCAGCTGTACATCATCTGCATTGCCTACTAACGTTGACATGATTCACCTCTTGTAACAAATTTCAGCTTTTAGCTGCGTGGTTATTATTTGTGTATCTTTTCATATCATCCCCTCCTTTTTTTGTTAACGTGTTAAGCCACTGCAGCGCATTTGCCGATTTTCCAAAAATTAATCCGGATACCGGGTGATCCTTGGTTCATAATATAGTTTGGTTAAAAAATACTCATCACGAAAAGGAGCAGCGTCAATGACCGAACCGCAGAACTCATTGAAGATTTGTGTCATCTTGAAGCCACCTGCCGACAAAATCAACGAAGCGGTATCCATCGCAATAAAAGAACGCGCGGATAATTCCGGCCCGCTTGAACTGGAAGCCGACGCCTTAGAGAACATGACCGTCCGCAATGAAGTCAGCCCCGAGATGGCCGTTATGGTCCGAAAACTGTGGCGAAACGGCAGAACGCTGCGCGTCCGCTTTCTGGACGGAGAGCCTGCGATTCAGGCCAAGGTCGTCCATTGGGCCAAGGAATGGGAAAAGTACGCGAATATCACCTTTGATTTCGGCGATCACCTGGAGGCGGAGATCCGGATTACCTTTCTCGACAAAGGGAAAGCCTATTCGGCCGTAGGGACGGATGCGCTGCTGTCCAATATGGGGGCAACCATGAATTTCGGCTGGTTTGACCAGGATACCGAGGAATCGGAGTTCGAAAGAACCGTCATGCATGAATTCGGCCATGCCCTGGGATGTATTCATGAGCACCAGAGTCCATCGTCCAGTATCTGCTGGAACGAACAAGTCGTTCTGGACTATTTCCGGAGAAGGGGCTGGGACGAGGAGACAACAAGACACAATGTATTGGATAAAGAAAGCCCCTTAAATACAAACTTCACTGCATTTGACCGCAATTCAATCATGCTGTATCCTTTCCCGGGTGAATTGACCTGCGACGGAAGAGGTACGCCGTTCAACACCACCCTGTCGGAAACAGATAAAAACTTCATGCGTCAAATGTATCCGCGTGTAGCCGCTCCTGCACGGGAGCCGATCATGAGCTGATAATTCGCACTGGGAACAGTTGATCAGATGTACCTGTTCTGAAGACTACAGCATTGCAGAGACATCCCCATCAAAAAGCTGGTTTATATTATTTAAATAATAACCCCAAGACCCTTTATCTTGTTCTAAAGGGCCTTGGGGTTATTGTGTTAAGCTTTCCACGCAATGATATGTGTGAACACCGCATTATCCCGGTAAGGACTGAGCCTGACAATTGTCAGCTCCAGGCTCCGGACTTGTTCATGCCAGGCTTCATCATGCTTGATGTCATTGTCATCGATATATCCGTAGACGTTATGTATGCCGCAATGAGCTTCAACCTCGTAACCGGCCTGCTGTAGCCATTCTTCCAGCTGGTGAAGGGGATACACAGCAATGTACGTGCCGATAATTCCTCTGTATTCAATACTTCCGCCGACCGCGGCCAGCAGGATTGTTGAGCTAACAAAAGAAAATGAATTGTAAATTTTCACTAATTTAAGTCAACTTCTCAGAATAAGGCCTCAAAAAAAGCCATTAGACATTTATCAAATCAGCAATAGCCCTAAGTTCTTGTCCTGAGCAAAGGACAAGAACTTGGTCCCTTAAAACAGAAAACCCGCGCTGGGCGCGGGCTCTTATGGGGCTATGTTTTTGTCCACCGACAGATCACTCTTCACACAATCGGCCGGACAATCCGATCTTCCACCTGTCGTTATACAAGTGGAGCTGTTGACGGTACAGTTCCTGAATCACCAGCAGGATCGGTCGGATAAACCTAGCATTCGCTGCTTTTTCTACCCCTGTACCTACTTGATATCTTGAACGACGATCTCCGTCGTTCAATTAACAAAACAAGTTTAACTTAGTGTTATCAGCCAAGAAAGATATAAAAAACTTGTCTTGGAGGTTACTATATTTTAGCCTTTAAAGTCATTCCATCCTCTTTGTTCCTAACTTGTGTCGACTCTTTGCTATACAGAGCTCTGTTTTATTGAAATATAACTACTAAATTCAGAGTGTCACACTAGTAAGATGATTATTCCAAAAAAGATGCAAATTCAGTTGTTCTAGTACAAGATTCGCCTTCGCATGTTTGATCAGAACATACAAATGAAACAGTGCAAGTTCCCAGTGAAACAAAATCCGTCGCTCCCCTAACTAAAATTCCTTCTACCACACCTTTGCTATTAAAAACAGGAGAGCCCGAATTACCTCCATAAGTATCGAGTGATCCCAAAAAAAATGAAGAATCTTCGTTTTTTTTCACTTTAGCATTACCAGCATACTTAACTGGAAGCCCGATCGGATGTCCAATCACATGCAGCTTTTCCTGATTACTTATTATACCATTCATTCGTATTTGAAGCGGATTATGATTATTAACTTTCCTGTTAAGTTTAATTAAAGCCCAATCAGATCCGTTATTTTCCAGTTGGTGTCCTATGATTTTAATCCCCTTGTATATTTCTGAATTCCTTATTTGAGTTTGAGCTGTTTTTTCATCAAGCATTCTGAACCCAAATATAAATCGAATCTCATGTAAATTCGATTCGTTAATACAATGACCAGCAGTAGCAATTATATCGGAACTAACTAAAAATCCAGTACAGAATGCACCTGACGGTTGATCATTAAAAGGTTCCACACGACAAAAATTATATAATTCACCCGTTGTTTTAATTTTTAATTCGGAAAAACCATTACCTAAATCAACAATATTTTCGTTTTTGAATAATGAGACGACACTATCCGCCTGTTCTATAATGTTCTTATCATTGACGCGAAACAAGTCAACACGATCATCAGTATCATAAATGGCTTCAAGCTTTTCCGTAGCAGTATCAATTAACTCCTTAGTCGTTAATAAATTCACAGCATTATTTATTTTAGTTGTTGAGTGCACTGTTAAATCTTCGCTTTCCATCTTTTGTTGCTCACGGTTTCGTAATTCGTTCAGAAGATCTTCAATGTTAAGTTTCTGCAGTTCATCCATCATAATAAACTTAAGCCCCCTTAAAATTAACTCTTTTGAGTGTGTGCAACCATCTACGTTATTATTCAATTCTTCAGTAAATAATCCAAAGCCTTGCCTTACTATGAAACAAGTTTTTAACGAACCGTAGTTAGTACCTATTACGACGGATCAGGCTATTCGAACAATGTTTCGGTATAGCATTAATGCTCGCTCAAATCAAGGAGATTGTAGACAAGAAATTTCCTCATGTAGTTAAATTGCCGTACAACACAAATTGTGTTTTTTTGACACTGAGAAATTCGATAAGGGATCACAGTATTTCTGATCTACTTTGTCCAGCGTTCTGCAAATGAGGCGGACGGGCTTCCCTTGTTCCGATGCTGTGAAAAACGGGACCAGCGAGTAATCTGTATTAGGGGCCAGGGCTTGCGCATCCAGTAGCTTTGTGGATGTTGTCGTCGTGCCTTCTGGGGTTGTGTATTCTGCCCTCAGTGTGACCGTGACAGCGGCTGTTGTCCGTAGGCTAATTGAATAGGTCATTAAGCACCGGGACGCTGGCGTATGCGAAAACAGCAGGGTTTCGGTTGTGGCGGATACTTGATTGTTTACATCCTGTTTCAGATCGCCGTTACATCGGCTATGGACGGTATCGACCCTGAGATCGGCAGCTTTTTTGCTCAAATCAATGGCATTCCGGGCGAATAGAACCTTTCTGGCGTTATTGGTAAGTTCCATATTAATATCTTGCCCGTTAGCAGTTGCAAATTTCCCGGTTGCAGCAGGGGTTAAACTTTCGTTGAATGAGCTAATCTGATTCACTTGCCAGTATAGCTGTATCTTGTAGTTTTGACTATTACTGCAATAACCGACAATGACCCATTGCTCAGCTGGTGGCAACGACATAGCCATTGGCCGTACTGTCATGGCGTCCAATCCTCGCACGTACCGAGCTGCTTTGTTACTGCCAGCTTCCCGGTCGGCATTTATGGCCACCGCCTGGTCTATCGGAACTCCACTCCAATCAGTGATTTCTACACCCGGTATAAAAGTATCGTGATGGAAGCCGGGGGTCAGCCTTGATACGATATAGTGGCGATTATTATTGGCATCATAGAACTCCTCCATCAGAAATGGCAGAAATGCAGTATGCTGATTGTATGGAGCAGGTAAGATATAATAGCTTGGCGAGCTGCAGGAGGCCGGGGAATCAGCTGTTGTGTCCCCACGCCGGTTGCTGTTCCGGTTCGGAATGGCCAGCAGTACCGGCGGCTTCTGAGTAGGATGAGCGTATTTACTCACATCCCCCTTCGAAACCTCCCAGACCTTTTCCAGAAGCGGATATTCTACTGGTAAGCCGATCCACCATACCGTAGTTTGCTTCGGTTCCCGTACGGGCCTTGCCCCTCTTGTGGACATAAAACACCGGTTCATGCTTCCAGCGGTATTGCGCCCAACCGAAAGTGGCCAACGTTCTTGACCCAAACACACTAAAAGGGACCTTGATACCTGCAGCGTTCATCGCGTCCTCAAACTCCCGTTGATAGGATGGTGGATGGAAGACATAGATTGCTGCAGTGGGTTCAATGGCTACATGTACTGTTCAAAGACGGCATGCAAATAGCCCGCAAACTCCTCTGCGGGCATATCGTCGTTCATAATAGATCCGCGGCCATCGGCGGTTAGTTGCGCTTAATCACTCTTTTCTGCAACATTATACGGCGGGTCCGCCAAAACCAGCGCCGCCTGCTCTCCATCTATCAGCTGCCTGTCTTCCTCTTCGTCTGTAGATTCACATATGCAGGCTAAGCTGCCACACATCACTGCGGCGTGTCCCCTGCTCTTTGATCTACTCAAGCGCCTGGCCAACATCAAATCCTCTACTACAGCAAAAACTATAAAAATTGAGCTGAGTCGGTTTTTCATTTCGAATAGAAAACATCGGCGAGAAACGAAGAGAATCTGGCCCTGCACCTTTCGTTATTCCCAATACACACATATATTCTTGTATCAAAGTCTGAGAGTGGATCACAGAAGGTCTATTATAGGTATGAAAAAAGCAAGTTATCGTCCAGTGCTGTTGCAATAAAAAAGACCACATGGAGTTTACACTCGCACGTGGTCATTTTAGACTTTCAGGCATTATTTTAAATAATATGTGTCGACTAAGGTTCCTTCTCCTTCTAGTATATCGTCATCTTCGAGGTTCCACTCTGTTTAGATATCCCTTCATAAATATTTCTTGTTTTTCCACAATTCATCCTCCTATGTCTTTGTTGCTAAAGTCTCATCTCCATTTTTTCAGTCAAAATAGAAAATCCCTTCATTTGTCGAAACTTGAACATCATAAATGTAGGTTGTATCTTTAAAACGGTTTGCAAGTTTGACGCTTAATTCCGTTATATCCTCTAAATCATATTCAACATTGTAGAATGTCAAATCATATATTACAACTTCTGCTCCTTGTTCTTTAATTCGTAAGCGTCAAACAGCCCACACCTTGTTTTCAAGATGAGGGCTATACGGAGATGAACCTGTTCAATGAAGCAGAAGTGTTGGCGACTCCGGCTTCAGTTTGATAACAAATCTCTAATATATACTGCATAGGTTTCAGTTTTGGAATAAAGGTCTACTAAGTCACATTCAGTTTTTTTAATTGGATTGTCCCAATCAAAATCTTTAATAATATAAATATTAAATTTGTTAACTCCCGAATACCATCCAATATCTAAGATAAAGTTGTCCGGGTATTGTACTTTAAACATATCTTCTTTTAATCCATCATCTTCAAAATCAAGTGGTTTATTAATATCGATATCAAAATCTTCGTATGTTATTTTACCGGGATAGAAGCTTATTTTTTCGAATATCATCTTACCATACTCCTTATTTTGTATACTTTTTATACTCTTGTGGTGTTATTGGATGACTATGAACAGTACCATCCGAACTTATTTCCACCCTTATAATAAGGGGTTTCCACACCATTCTTAGCTCTGATAATATCATCAAACTCATAAACCACCCATGGTTTTCCATTGCTTGACAAAAACGCCTTGATCCAATGCTTTCCTTTCGAGTTTTTCTACATTTGTTCCATACTTGTACTTAGCAGGACCACTTTTTGTTGATTCCACTACATTTTTCCAAGAAACATTCTTATTAGGAAAATGCTTTCCATCATACGCTATGAACTTAAATTTGACATCATCCATTACCTCATCTAAGACTTGAGAAGCTTTCATCTTACTAAAACCCTGCGAATGCATTAATGCAAACAATGCTAATTCTTGTTCTTTAGTTTGGGGAGTGAAATTTTTTGTGTAAGTTTTGTAACCTTTATAGTAATCAGCATCTCTTTCTGTATACACTTTATCCCAAGCATAAGTCCAGAGACCAAAGGTGAGATCATCCGAAACACCATTTAAGAAACCAGAAAGTTTATCCAACCAATCATGACCTGTAGGATCTTTCCGAATTAAAGGATTATTCCCCACATACGTATAAAGGTTCTGACTTAACGGATTATCAATCCGCCCCTCATACGTATCCTCATTTAAAAACCGACCGATACTCGGATCATAAAACCGTGCCCGCAGATAGTAAAGTCCCGTTTCTTCAACTTAAATCTCACCTGTGTATTTAAATGGGTTCGAGATCCCTTCCGTCTGGCTGGTGATATTCCCCCACTCATCGAACGCATAGTTGTTGACGATGTTTCCACTCGTATCTACGATCTGTACCACGTCACCATGGCCGTTATACAGGTAGTAATAATCTTTACTTGTACCCTTATCTTTCTTGACCAGCACCCGATCCCCGCGCACGTAGTTGGCCTTCTGACCGTTGCTCTTCGCCTCCGTAATCACTTCGCCGTTAAAGTTGTAGTTGTACTGGGTTTGCACCCCGCTGGTCGATTTCTTGAACCGCAGACCATCTGCATAGTAGGTGAAATCCGTCTTGCTACTGCCCTTTGTTAAAGAAGTTAAGGTATTCTGCAAGTCGTAGCTGTAGCTGGTGTCCTGGAACTCCGCTGGATTGCTCACGCTTTGCTCCAGTGTCAAGCGGTTTCCTCGTACATCATACGTGTAGGTGTCGCGGCCGCCACCCGGATGGACTGTTGTCGTTAACCGGTTCAGGGCATCGTAAGCATACGTTGTCGTTTGGGTCGCACCATTACTTTTCGTTTCCGTGGCCGAGGTGATATTCCCATTATTATCATATCCGTACACATATTTGGAGAGCACCGTGCTGCCTTTGGTATTCGTTACGCTTTCCATCCAGTTGAGCGCTTTGTTGTATGTGTATCCTGTTTTCAGCACACTGCTCAGATGGGCTCCTGGGTGGACTGAGTTTGAATTATGATCCACATTGGAAACCCCGCCAGTATAATTTACCTGGCGGGTTATTTTATGTATGCTCTATACAGCTTACTCTTTTTGACGACCGTGTCCGTGCCTATAACCGAAGAGCGTGCAATTGATCAAATAAAGACAAGTTACGGTAGTCGATCGCTTATTCGGGCATCCTCGTTGCTTTAATCGGGGGTTGCTTTGGAGAGAGCCGAACAGATTGGGGACAATACAAATGAGTAAATTAGACGAAAATGAGCGGTGGAAATCCAAAAGTATTATGAACAGAACATACAAGAACATATAGATCCACGATTTTAAAGATCCTCTTGTTGCACGGGAATACTTTGTTCGAATCGAAAAAGATTGTCGGGATCATATATTTGCTTGATTTGTTTAAGCTTCGCTAGATTCTCGGCATAGTATGCTTTTGGCCAGTCTGGAATCAGCGAGTCACAATAATTGGCGTAAGCACCGTGCGTGTAGGGCAGCATCGAGCTCCGGAATTGTTCTATCCATTGAATATTGGCAGAGGCATCTCTATCCTTCTGCCAATAGGACTGGTATTGCAGCACAAACAACGCTTCGCGGTGAGGAAATGCTGTAGCCTCTGAAGCTACTTCGCTGATCGCCCCTCTATGCGCAACAAAACTGACAAGATTGCTGGGGCCAGGTGCGTTTTGCAAATTTTTAGATAATGCTTGAAGTGCATCAGCTGAGAGAGGCTTATAGGCATAGGTGGAGCTGTTTTTGAATTTGACCTGCTTAACCTCTTTCCCGCCCAATCTGCGAATTGCCTCGATCCAAGTCGATGATCTGAAAGTCAACTGCTTGGGTGGTATGGCTTCTTGGAAAGGCCGGACAAGGCTTCTAAGTTCTTTTTCGATACCTATGAATACTCCATTTGCTCCAATGTCCCCGAGACCTTCAGCCGGAAGGTTAAGATTGGAGGTCAAGCGGGAATCCGTATGGGGCGCCCAGTTCTGCCAGAAGCGGATAACCTTCTCAAGATCGCTATAATCCCATGAAGCAGTAAACTGCGCAACATCGCCGATGGGGTATACTCGAAAAGCAAAAGAAGTCACGATGCCAAAATTCCCTCCTCCGCCACCACGGCAAGCCCAGAACAAGTCGCTTCGCAGCATATCATTTGCACGTATAAGCTTGCCATACGCATCGGCCACCTCGATTTCTTGGACAGCATCACAGATCAACCCAAAAGCTCTTGATAAAAAGCCGTAGCCTCCCCCAAGCGTCAAACCCGCAACCCCTACCGATGGACAGGATCCTCCCGGAAGCGTTAGTCCCTGCTTCCACAAGGCGTCGTATAACGACTTTAGGCGAACTCCTGCCCCAATCCTCGCCGTACCTGCCGCTTTATCGATTTCTATATGTGTCAACTCACTGACATCAATGACAAGCCCCCCATCCAAGCTGGAATATGCCTCATAGCTGTGTCCTCCACAGCGCACCCGGAAATCCATATGATGCTGTTTGGCCCAAATGACCGCATTTGCAGCATCGATGGGGGCTTGACAATACACGATAAGCCTAGGAAATTTATGGAACCGTAAATTATAGATGCGTCGTGCTTCCTCATAGCCGGGTTCACCCTGTTCAACGATACGTCCGCTTAATCCGCTGGTCCAGACCACACTCCACCCTCCTTGGAATTCAACTTTGCTCTAAAAATATATCCGTGTCTCCACAAGGTCAATTAAACTTCCATTGCCTTCGTTATAAGCAAATATGAGTATTTTACCTCTAGGTGTGCTAGGGGGTATATGTAATTCAAGCGGAAAGTCGAATTCACCGAAAAATGTATCCCCGATCCAAGGCGCTGAGTCGCTTCCTTCCATTAGCACATGATTGTCATCGTCAAGGACCCGGTACAGAAAGCTTCCCTCAAATTCCGAGGCAAAGCCTTGAACCCGGGTTCTGCTCACATCGTCATCGATTCGGGTACCAGGAACAGGATTGGTAATTACAGTTCCTTGGGATGAGGGAAGCGGAATTAATACATCGAAACCTTTGGGCAAGCTTTCATAGGTAAAGCTGGGTCTATCCTCATTGACCCGGGCCAAGTATGTCAAAGGTATCCCCGTCAGGTTGGATATATCTATTAATGTTTCGTTATTCTCAACGGTGTGAACAAACGCTGGAACAAGGATTTTTTGATCTATATAAACTAGATTCTGGTTAATAATAACAGGGTTGATCCCTGCAATCAGGTTAGGTGAAGCTAGAAAACGAAAGCCTATGCTGTACAAATGCTCATTTGAATTCACATTGTAGTACACACCCGAGCTCGGTAAGCTTATTCCGGGAACTGTAATCATGGCGGACACTTGTGGCGGAGAAAAATGGACCGGCAGTGAATTGCTGCGTGCAAGCTCATTTGCATCCAGATTTAATTTACGGGCAACTGAACTGATGCTTTCACCATTCACCAGGGTGTATACAAGCGTAGCTCCAGAAGACATACTCCATCCCTCCAAATATATATTGACCTCTCATGTATATGAAGAAAATGATGATTTATAGCTTCATTATGGTGAATTATTGAAGTTCCCCTTTTCTAAAGGATTGCATAGACTGTTATCCTGGGCGAAAAGCACAATCAGTGCCCTACATTTTAGTGGAAGAAGGCTACAGTCATGTTGTATATCGTGCAATCCGGGGATACTCTGTCTGCAATCGCACAACGCTTCCAGACTACAATGCCTGCCATTATGGCCGCGAACGTCATTTGCAATCCGAATTACATTTTTATTGGTATGCCCCTGATTATTCCTGACCCCAATATCCCGCTGCCCAAAGCGGGCGGCTCTCCCTATTATGTAGTCATGCCCAGCGATTCACTATGGTGCCTGTCTCAACAATTCGCCACTACCCCTGAAACCCTTATTCAGGCAAATCAAAGTGCCAATCCTGACCTCATCACAGCAGGATCTGAACTGTTAGTAAGCACGTACCAAGTAAACCCTGTTTCACTGTATAACAGCTGGAATATCAGCGAAGAGCAATGTAGCTATATTAATTCCATCTGGGATGAAGCTTTATATCACCAAGAGTTCCAGTGGGAAGCACTTGGTCAAACGGCTGTCCCTTACTTGACAAAATTACTCAATCATTCATGCAACACAATTCGGGACTCTGCGGTCCGAAGCTTGGGCAGGATTGGAACAGGAGCTGCTGTAAGGGCGGCTCTGGAACAGGCATTGCTTAATGACCCGGACGAGATAGTGGTTGATTCCGCTAGAATTGGACTTATGCGGATGGACCTTATCCCTGTATGGACTAAAAGAATCCATCTCACTACCTCAGACACTGAATTGCACAATGCGCCTGCCTTTGATTCCACTTATACCCTGCTGACGAAGGCTACCCCTGTCATCGTGCTCCGATGGTACATTCCCAGTCCTACAGGCGATATATCCGGACCGGGAGCTCTTGCCGTCTTCGATTTGGTGCAGGTAGTGGCAACAGGACGGGTCGGCTTCTTGGCAAGAGCCGGGGATGCAACCATTACTCTTCTCTAGACCAAAAATGCAGTGTATAAATGAAACGGAACCGGGCAATTATACAGAGAAAAACTTGTCACAGGGGGGCGTAAGTTAATGCTTAAAGAAGGGGTCATTGTCCTGTTGGCTGGCCTGGCAACCTTCGGGTTGGCATATGAAAGCTCTGATTCAGTAATGAATCTGAAGGTTATTCCAGACCGGGTGGAATTAATGAACCAGTCTACCGGGGCACAGCTCAGTCCGGCTGAAGCTGAGAAGGTTATCGCTTCGAGGGCCGAGCAGGTCATTATGGCGCTTAAAGAATCGGATATGAAGAAGCTCGGGTCCCTGGTTCATCCGGTCAAGGGAGTGCGCTTTTCTCCAGATGCCACAATTCAAGCTGGCGGGGATCTCGTGTTCAAAGGAAACGAGCTTGCAGCTCTCATTCAGAAGGATACGGTATACGAATGGGGGGCATACGATGGTTCTGGAGACCCCATTAATCTTACTTTCAAACAGTACCTCAACAGCTTTGTATATGATCGCGATTATGCTAATGCCGAGGAAACAGCCTACAATCAATTCATCGCACATAGCAATTCAACCAATAATCTTCGGGAGGTCTACCCGGATGCCATTTTTGTTGAATATCATTTTAAAGGGCCAGAATCCAGCGAAATCAGTGAATTTCTGTTTTCCAGTCTGCGGATTATTTTTGAGTCTTATCAAGGTGAGTGGTATCTGGTCGGCACCAGTCATGTTCATTGGACCATTTAATGCGCTGTATTTCTGTACGAAATTGCTCGAAGCAACAAAAAAATCTTGATTGGCTCTGGACCTTTCAAGATTTTTTTCTACGCCTGCCCGTTTCGCTAACGTTGTGGAAATATTCTCCTAAGATGTAATACCACGATATTTCTTTACTCACTTCTACTGCTACATACATTGTATTCATTATTAAAACCTCCATTTTTTAGACTAAACAACCACGACAAATAATCCTAAGCAAAGGAACGGAGCTAAAGGAATGGAAAATGTAGGCGTGTACGACATTAGCCTTCTTACGCCTAAATATAGAAAAACAAAAATACACATGAACAAGAGAGCAACCAACGACTGCTCCAGACCCATACATAATCCAAGTATAGCCACAAGCTTTATATCACCAGCTCCAATCGAACCAGGACTAAATATGAAGATTAGAAATATTACAAAGGCAGGTATTATGCCCATCAAGTATTCAGGACTGAACAGTAGCCTGAGTAATAATAGTATATAAATCGTGGGATGAGTCCACTTATTCGGTATTTTCCGCTCCAACAAATCTGTATAACTACAGTAGCAGCTGAGGACTAGCAAACCGAATGTTAAGATCTGATTAAGCAACATGAGCACTTCAACCTCCTATTTCTGGAAAGAGAAGGTGAGCAGCACATACTATAATAACTTCCACCATCGTCCAAAGATTTGAAAACATAAATACCTCCCCATCAGCTTTAATTCCACTTAGAACAATAATATACAGTAAAATAAAATCCCCATCTTTATTAGATGGGGACAATAATATTAGTTCACTCGTCTTAAATTTTGAACATCATCATACACGCTACCTAAGATCTGCACTTGCTTCGTGACACAAGCAACTAATCCATTCATCCCTGAGGGACCCGTAGAAAGCTTGATACGGTAGTACCCATCTGCTGCATTAACTGAAGTCATATACTTACGACTTTGATATGCTTTCCCCGAATCCGAGGTGATCGTCTGTAGAGGAAGTTCCCAAGTAGCGTTATTCCGATCTCCGCTAGTTCTCTCCAGCTTCACTTGGCGTTCCATTTTTCCATTAGGGGTATAGAAAGTTGCGTACACCGCTTCAGGCCCGTAGTACGTTCCACCAATAGGATATGCAGTTCCTTCCAATCCATTTGGAACTTTGGATTCCCAGTCAGTGAAGTAATCTGTTTTCACCTTCAGTTCAATTCCATAACCTGCTCTTGTAATCTCATTGGCATTCTTGCCGTTCTTTTTAGCATACGGGATGATCTCCCAGGACCCTCGGCTTTCCCGGTCCGATTCTTTCGGACGTTTGAGATCCGTGGCGATGCCTTGTTTCGTATTAACTTCTGCCGATATGGTCAGGTTCTCCTTATACTGCACATTACGGTTTTCCCAAATGGGATCATTGTAATCCGTGTAGCTAATGGTATACCAGTTTCTAACTCCTTCGGTATTTGTATAATAGTGTTCGTAGGTTTTTGTGGGATACCCTGTAATAACTGGGTATGATATGGACCATTCACCTTTAGCCTCCGGATTGTTACATTCTCCCCCACTTCCGGATGCCGAGGAACTTACACTACAGCCGGTAGTGGCCACATTATTACTACGATTCTTATCTGGCTTTTCCTTTTCAGGATCTACGGAGACAGTTATGTTGTGTATCCCCGTAGAGCTACCGGTCCATTTAAAAGAACCTATAGTAAGCGTTTGACCTGCCTCAAATGTCTTTCGTGTTTCATATATTTTTTTTGTGTTATCGAAGAAGCGAATGAGCACATCGTTCTGTCCATTCGTGCCGTCATTCTTCACTTTTGCAGTGATCACGGTTTGCCCACCTTTAGTGATCGAATCAGGAGAGGTGGTAACAGATAAAGCTACCATATCATTCTTAGGCTCCTCCACCTCAATCATCCATTCCCCTTTGATCTCATTGTTTGTGTATGCTGCGGCTGGTGATTCTAGCGCCCGCTCCTGATGATTAGGGTTGTTTATAAGTGTTGTCGCTTTAATGTAATATTTGCCTGGCTTTGTGCCCACATTAATCTTGCCTAAATAAACATTAAATATTGTCCCTTTAACCAGTGTCTGTGATATATCCGTGAATCTAGAACCCATCGTAAATTCATTGGTAAGTGCTCCACCAATTTTAATACCTGCAATGTTCGGAATGCCATTCTTATGAATATAATCCGATGAAATCACATCGTTGCCGTCATAGCGAATCTTGACCCACAATTGGCCATTTTTCGTAAATGTCAGCTTCGTGGGTACAAAATCGAGCGTCTGATCGTCCGGTAGGGTGATGCTTTGGATCACCGTTCTTCCGTAGCCATCTTCAAGAATGATATCTACGTCTTTACCTAAAGTCTTGACCAGGTCCTTGGCAAGTACCTGAACGGTTCCGGCCTGCTTCTCTTTCGATGTGTGAATCAGTTTTCCTTCTGTTAAGCTCACTGCATTCGTAAAATCGGGGAATTTCCCTTTAGCCGTTGCAACTATGCGAATATCCCTTTCAGTAAACCCATAACTCAGATAGTTAATAGTAAGGGTGTTTCCAGTTGTCACCTTCAGTTCCGGCCATGCCGAAACATCGTATAAGGCCCGGTAGCTGTTCTCGTTCACCTTCTGGGCTTTGTTGAATTTTATCCCCATACGTTGGACGATACCGGAGGTTCTGAGGAACGGATGAAACTCTTCTAAAGTGTAATAAAAATCATGTCCTTTTTTGAAAATCGGATCATTGGCACTCTCACTAAATTGTTTTCGGAAATGTTCCCTTTGCTTCGTAGTAATTCCCGTCTGCCCAGCCCAGATACTATCAAACAAAACACCAAGAGACTCTGTACTCTTATAAACCAAACCAAAACCGTTTTCCTTATCAAACTTATCGTCCTCCGGCTTCTTTTTAACGTTAAAGACATCATAATTTGGGACAACGCGAGTATTTTTGTCAGCAAAAGTAAACATCCCTGCCCACTGGGCCAATTGCCACGGATTTGCTTCGACCTGCTTTTCCAAGGCAGGAACATAACCACTAAATTTCCCGTAATTATCCCCATAACTCCACCCAGTATATTGTTTTAGCATCGGCTCAGTTGCTGCTGAAGCAATTGAGTTTATTAACAATGAGAGCACAAAAGCTAAGGGAAACATCCACTTTTTCTTGATCATTTAAAGGCTCCTCTCAAAAAAAGAATAACAAAAAGAGCCTGCTTCAGCAGACTCTGTAATATGAATGATGAATGCTTAATTCAACTTCAAGGCCAAATCCTGTACTTCGGATAACGTTGCTGCCGTAGACATATTTACCACTATAGCATCATTGGTAATATGTCCAAACAATTTTCCTAGATCCTCATTAAAACTGCTGTCTAAGGCAATAGAGTAACCTTCTTGACTCTCACGCCCAGGATAGAGCTGTGTGAAACTAATAAACCCTTTACCTTTTCCAAGTTCATAAGAATAAGTGCTCCCAGGGGTCAAATTGACAGCATCTTTGAGTGTAAATTTGGTAGCCTTTGCTTCTTTGGGTAAAGTAAAGGTTAGTTTTCCATTGCTAACCTTCATATTATTGACAAACAGAATTTTTGCTAGCTTAGTGTAACCCTCCTGCCACTTAAACCCTTTTGTGAACATATTATTGTCTTCACTGGTTCCTGGGATCGGTGTTGGTGTAGGCTTCTCTCCCTCCGCTGTCGCGGTTGTAATTGTCACCAGATGCTTTTGCTGATTCCAGCCAACACCGGCTCCCAAAGCTTCACTCACGAACCGTAGGGGTACGTAGGTGCGGTTTTGCTGCAACCGGGCTGGTACGTCAAGTTTCTTGATCACTGAGTCCACCGTCACTGTGTCACTGTTTACCTTCATCGTAATTTTTTTTGTTCCCTGTTCAATGGTGACGACCCGTTCCTTATTGTAACTCACCTTGGCCCCAAGAGCTTCACTCACGAACCGGATCGGGATCATAACACGATTATCCTCAGAATACGGTTTTGCATCGGGGAACTTGACCGGCTTACCATCTACATGGACCGAAACGGTAACTTGAGCTGCTACAGCACTGCTCACCATTACACCCATCAACATCATCACAATGAGCACTGAGCTGATGATTTTACTCCTTGTCTGTTTCATTTTGTTCACTCCCTGTCTTCATTTTCATCTCATGGATCAACCTTAGCAGCGTCTGTGTCGTTTTCTGGATTTCATCTGCTCCATTTTTGATGCATTCCTCATTTTCTACAAGCTCTTGTCGCCACTCTGGAGTCCAGAAGTAGTTGGTTTCATCTTCTTCCAACCGATGAATTGCAGCACGAATAGCTTCTGCTCTGTTCACATTATGCTTGTCGCAGTATCTCTGGAGAATATCTTTTGTTGCTTCGTCCAGTCGTACCGGTATAGCTTTATCTTTAGGATTTGAAGAGGGAGGCCTGCCCATTCTTGAAGAACTCAAGCTATCTACCTCCTATTTAATGGTATACAAATAAAGTAACATAAAGAATACCATTAGTAAAGAATTATTTTCCATTTAAACCAATTCCGCCCTTTCCCCTCTCCCCTATCGACCCCTTAACCGTTAATAAGACAAAATAAAAAGCCCCTCATCGGCGCTCACGGTGAACCTATTGATAAAACAATTCTAAAATGTTTAAGAGATCTTCATCGTGCAGTTTGCCAAGATATTTTTGGATTTTATCATGATGTAGTGGCACAAACTGCGAACAACGTGCCACTGAAGGTTGACTAAGGCCGGCCTGCTGCCAAAATCTGATATCCAAGTCTTTGCTGTCATTAGCACGTTCGGCGTGTGTGGTCACCTTAATGACGATGGAGCGCTCCCCCTGAGTATCCAGCACAATGCCAGGCCTCAGTTTCTCTCGCTCCTCATCGTCAAAAGGATACAGTACAAGGTATACATCTCCGCGATTATGATACATGTGTAAGCTAAACTAATATATTGATATTAGTCTATTTCTCCCCTTTTTTTCGTTTGTATTCGGCTTCCGCTTCCTTCAAATTCCGCTCTGCCTGGACCCACAAGTCCGGAAGCACCTGGTCTACTTTACGATTTGCCTCTTGTAACTCAATGTTTTGGTTCACTTCTTTCCCCTCCTTAGGGATATGGCTGTTCTCATTCAATTCATTCCGCCATAAGCCAATATGTTCCCCTGCATACTTCCAGTTCAGTTGCTGCAGCAGTTGTTGACGTTCCTCTTCTGGCAGAGCTTCGATTCCAGTCATTATCTCCGTAACTCTTTGGCTCATGGCAATGCTCCTTTCTTCGTTAATCCCACAGTACCAATCATAATGGAAAACTTCAAGGTCTGCGTATGAAAAAAGTATGGGTTTTTGAGCAACTAAATGAACCAAAAACAAGCCCATCAGCCGCAGCTGATGGGCAACTTGAAAGTGTATAAATTATATCCCTGAAGCCAGTGTGAATGTAAATTGTGAACGATATGTCCCTACCCGCAGGCCTGTTTTCTCTCCGGCCTGATAGGAACTTCCTGCTCCCGCAGATACAATTTCCACCTTATCGGGAACACGTAAATTGTAGCTCATTGGGATCTGATATTGCCCCATCCCCTGGAATTCATTAGCTCGGGCCAGGACAATCGCTTCCGAATTAAAGACATAATTTCCACTCAAACTCAAATCGCCGGGCTGTCCAGCTAAAGTGGTCGATGGGGTAACATCAACACTCAACGAGTTGGTTGGCATTTTAACGACTAAATCATTGCTTCCCTTACTGTTGTCCACTACCGGATCACTTACAAAGTCCGTGATTTTTAAAGAATAATTCCACCCAGCCCCCGTCCCACGCGAGTCCTCAATTACAGATTGAGTGACAGAGTTGATCGCCTGATAAGGGTTGGTTGTGCTGATAGTTACGTTGTCCAGCAGCAGGCCACTGAAACGAGAACTGAATCCACCGCTCAACACCGTGAACGTTACATCCTCAGATCCGATCGGCTGGCCCCAAGTTGGGTCCATGGTAGGCTGTGGGGCTTGTGTAGGTGCCACCGTAGGCACTGGAGTGGCTGTAGGTGCCGGTGTTGCCGTTGGCGATGGTACTACCGTTGGAAGAGGAGACGCTGTAGGCACACTGGTTGGCACGGGTGACGGAGCTGTCGTCGGTTCTACCGTTGGTACTGGAGTAGCAGTTGGAGATACCGTCGGCGCCGGTGTTGGACCGTTGATCATCTGCTGTCCAGACGCTAGCGTCTCACCCTCTAGATTGATAATTCTGACTTCAATGTTATGGCTACCCACCGCCAGCGTAACTGGACCCGAATACTCGAACCAAGTTCCGTTATCGATTCTTACTTCAGTTTTGGCATCTGGACTCGTCGTTCCTGTTTCTACTGCAAAGCTGCCGTTCCCGTTATCAACGATCTTAGGATGTCCGGCTTCTATCACGATAGGATTGTTCACGATGCTCAAAAGAAGGACATCACTAAAGTTGCCTTGGGTATCTCCACCCCGTGCTGATAGGGATATCGTCCCTGTTTCGGTTAACAACACAGGCTGAGTGTAGTGAACCCAGGTCTTTCCACCGTCAACGGAATATTCCTTCCTCTTTGCTTTACCATAATCTATAGTGACAACCGTTTGTTTGAACTTGTTCACAGATTGTGTTCCAACCGGAACCGGAATCTTCAAATCCAAACCATCCGGTGCGGCATAAGTATAGTCCGAAGAAATCAGGGTGTATCCGGAAGGCGTTATTTGGTATATGCCTCCATCTACACTCAAACTATAGATAACTCCCATAGCACCGGCAGGCTGATATAATTTGGTGAACTTTTTATCCAATATTTTCGTAGCACCATTGGACCAGATCACAAGGTTCCCATCCTTTTTTAATGCAGCTTGCACACCGTACGTAACTCTGTAATCGACCACATCGGTCAACTCATTGCTGGTTCCTGAAAATCGTGTTTCAGCAGGAAAAGATCCGCTAATTCCCAACTGCATACCGTCTCCAACAAAGTAAATTCGCCCATTGGTTTTCAAATAGGAATACGTCCCATCCTTCAGAATGTGTCCTTTGATCACTCCGGATGCGGTATACTTCGGTGTCGATTTTGACCACACAGACATTTCCCCGCCAGTCACCCCAAGTGTCAATGTGTTATTCTCTGGCGTTGGGGTGTACAAGTAACTGAATGTCTTAGGCAAGGCATAATATCCAGGAGCAGGATTTGTAGAATACAAATCATAGACAGTGTAGTCCACACCATTTATCGTCCAGATCAGGCTCTTGGCGGACCAAACCGTCTGAATTGCCAATCCCGGATCGCGATCAAATTCTCCCATGTACTTATAACTGACCTGATTGGCACCACTGAAGGCCGGAAAGGCCGTATCTTTAACGGCATGATTAACCGTAGTTCCTTCCAGAGAACCAAGAACATATGCCCCACTGTCCGTAATCAGGTAGATCGCAGTATTTTTGTAATCATATTTGTTATGGATGGTTAGACGGATAATCTTTTTAACCCCAGTTAATTCATTGTCTTGTGCGTCCACGATAGGCGTTGGCGTTAATTTATCTTGATTGGGACCCCCAATCCCGAGTTGGCCACCCGTATTATCTCCCCAGGCATACGCAGTTCCATCATTTTTGATGATATAAAAACTCGCATAATAAAAGTTGCCGCCAAACCCATCACTGTAGGCCCGATACGTATAGGTAAAATCGTTGACGTTACTCGTGATCAACGTTCTGTTATTGGTCGCATCCAAGGTGTACAGTTCTCCTGCCCCTGTTAAACCAACAGCAGTGACTCCCTTGCTGGGTGTGATGGCGATGTACTTTTTGAACCCCGCCACAGAGCCTTTATCGGTCACAGTGACATCATCTTGCAGTTGTACATACGGTTTCCCAGTATAACTATAACTCTGGGAAAGGAATAAATCTTTAATCGCCTTTGACTCCGCTGCGAAAGCACCATCAGAGCGAATCACAAACCCCGGAAGTAGGAGTGCCAGTACCATAAAACTCAAAAACACCTTTTTTCTGTTTTTACTCATTCGCCAATCCTCCATTCATGATATGCCTAAATGCCCGCTGCTGCGGTATACGTAAACGTGGATGTATACGTGCCTTGGAGCAAACCTACACTTTTGCCATTACTACCTTGGATCAATTTGGGGACGTTCAACGTATAGTCCACTCCGATCTGGTGCGTACCTGCACCTTCGGATGGGACCACTCCCACAATTCGGGTGTCTGCCGCAGACAACACCTGATGATTCGCCAATTCACCCTTGGCTCCGGCAAAATCAACCGGTGTACCCACGATTGCGTTTTTGTAACTTGCAGAGATCGTAACCGCTGAGGCAGGAATGACAAAATCAACCGTCTGTTCACCCACCCTTTTGGTTAATTTAAAATCGGTAGCTCGCAGCAAAACACCCCAACCTGCCGCCGTACCACGTGCATCCATGACATACAAATTACTCGCTGCAGCCGAGGTTTGATTCTGTTTAGTATCCAGTGTAACGGTGCTGAATACCGGCTTCGTTTGTGTCATTTGCAGCCCGGCCCCCGTGACGACGACCTCTGACTCTCCCGTTTCTGCCGCAAAGGCGGACGAAACGGGCAATGCCAAGGTCAGTGCAGCCAACAGGCTTAATACTATTTTTCTCATGGTACTCCTCCTTAAAATGATTGATGATCGGTTTGTCATGCGATGTTCTCTGAGTTGCAACACCCCCTTTCAGCAGGAAATCTTTAGGTTCAAGGCATACCAAACACACTAATTTCCTTACGGCCATTAGTGTGTTTGGTCATTATGAGCAGCAGACGCTTCTTCCGATTGCTTCTTCTCCTCTTTTTTCTTTTTGAACAAGAGCAGCAAAAGCCAAAATAATACGCCAATAAATAGAATAATAACTACGATGATCAGGATGAGCACCCAGATATGGAGCTGTAGCCAATCCCAAAACGTCTGCGTGATTTCAATTTTCCCGGCTTCAGTCAAGGCATACTGTGACGATTGGGATTGCTCGGGGGTGACTGTAAACGAAAAAGTGCGGCTTATGGTTTGCCCCGAGAATGTAGCTTCGTAATATACCTCATAGGTATCCGGCAATAACAGTTTGTCATTGACTAGGTACACCATATCTGCGGTTGTCCCCGCGTAGATCGATTCCGCCTGATAGTCCTGCTGGAACATCACTTGACGTTTACTATCCCGCAAGATAATTTTGCCCTTTGGTTTTTCCAGAATCGTACCCGTGTTACTCAGCAACACGGTAAGCCGCGAATTACCAGAGGCAATATAGTCGTGATTGAAGTGATCAATGGTCATGCTATGTTTGGCCTGATCCGGCAGATACTCCATGACCATCTGGACACCCGCACGATTGACGACATCGATGGCGACAGATGCCTGTTGCCCGGAAGCATTCGTTTCGCTATTTTCAGCCTTGATCAATTCTTCCGCTGCAATAACGCTCACATATTGACCAGGCTGGATATCCTCGGGAATAGCCACCTTGAAGGTAAAGTTCTTTTTTTCTTTAGCTTTCAGTGTGATTTGCTGCACGCCTTGCGGGGATAACCACTTTCCCACCAGGCGTAACTTTTGCTCTTTTTCAGAAAAACTGCGACCACCATTTTGTGCAGGCAGTGCATCGGCGGGATACAGTTTGAGTTGCACCGGAACTTCCTTGGTATTTCTCAGGTAAAACGTGTATTCTCTCTCCTCACCGGGTTGGACCGTATCCTTGTAATAGCCGCGCCCCTCCTCCACCGCTTTCACCGGAGAAAGAACAAAGGATGAGCCATCCGCACTGGCTACACTGGCCAGGCTCACCCAGCAAGCCGCCACCAGCAGCAGCATCCATAACTTCACCAACTTACTCACCTTTTTGATAACCATCTTCAACCTCTATTCTCTTTATATCCCTGACACAAGGGTAAATGTAAAATGGGCAGTGTAATCCCCGCTGAACCGTCCGATAGTTTGACCAGAGGCAAGTCGGTCTGTACCACTCACTTGGTTCAATTCGATGAGTGGCGGCAAATCAATGAGCAGGCCAAGCGATGCACTGGTTTTCCCTCGCCCCGCCCCCTCCTCAGCCTGCATGATCATTTGCGGCGCATCCTCCGAAAATACCCCAGTGTTTCCAGAGACTTGAGTGTCTCTGCCCTCGGTGACCACATCCTGAACAGCATAAGAGACATATCCGGCGGGCAGCGTGGCCAGCAGATCACCGTCAGACAACGCGTGCCGTACCGAAAAATGATCGAGTGTCACCGCATATTGCCAACCGGAGTCCGAGCCATGTTCCACTTCAATGTACAGAAGCTTGCTGAGTTGCAAATTTCCGGAGGCATCCAGAACGAGCGGCAGTGTAGGTTCGGCCAGTCTCAACCGGCCGAACGAATACACTTGGTATGTGGCGGATGTTGCGCTATACACCTGGTCAGATACATGCTGCGCAGTGGGCAGTGGTTCTGCGAAACTCGCTTCGGCCCTTATTGAAAGAAGCAGCCCCAGTAGTAGAAACGTCAACCCTAACTTTTTCATTCCCATCAGTCTCTCCCTTCTTATGGAGAGGCTGTGCCTGCTGGCAGCAAGTACACCTTCCCACTCTCTTGATATTCCATCAGCAGACTAGCTTGTTTGGGTGTCACCTCAAGCACAACCACTGCCGGAATTAGGCTTCCACCTTCCACTGGATCGGGAACCTTACCTTCAGAGTTAAGTCGTTTAATGACCTTTAGCTTGGATAATTCCGGTACAACTACACTTGTAGAACGGCCTGTTGTAGGATCACTAACATAGGCGTAAGCATCGACGACAATCCCCGGCTTCACCTCATCTCCGGAAGACATGGCCAGATCCGTCTTGACCCCGATTTGACGCATACCCGCTTTCAGCGAAACTGCCGCTCCCATCCCGGAAGCCGCCGCAGTTGTAATCAGTGACTTGCGGATCGGTGTACTCTGTAGAAAGCCGTATTTGGAGGCATAAGCATCCTTGAAATCCAATTCATCTGGCGACTTCAAAGCATCATCGGGCACCTCACTGAGCACGACCTCCCGATATTCTAGTACCTCTTTGGTAATGGCTGCGTAAGGCGCAATGTCCGTTTTAGCCACAATGATTTTTTGGGTTTTCACCTGCTCGGCTATCTGATTTTGATTCATTTTAAAGGCAACAAGCGCAATCACCAGTCCGAGGAGGACGATGAGTGCGCTACGTGTATACTTATTCCAAAGCTTTTTCAATGAGTGATTCTCCTCCTTGCTTACTTAAAGATACTCTCATATGGAATATTGCGATGAACGGTCACCGGATACTGTACACCGGGCAGGGCAAAGGAGACATGGGTACGATACACCACATCAATCCACGGCACCTCATCGGCATCGTAACTCAGTTGCAGTTCAAATTGGCTATCTTTCATAACCGCATTTTCCAAGTTTCCACTCAAACTTAAAGCCTGCCGGAATGCCTCACGGGTGGCTGAACGCAAAGCGTTTGGCTCTAACTGTACTTTGCCCTGCTGCGCGTCCGTCACAATTCCCGAGCGCACAATGCCTGCATCAATAGAATGCTCCATGGCCCTGCCGGTGGAATCATACACACTGTCCACGACTAGTAGATCCATGACCAGTACGATCAGAATCAGACCAAACAAAATAGCCCCGCATACCTTGATCCACATCGCCTACTCCCCCGTTCGGTAAAACTTATGCGCCAGACCGGAAACATGCACTTTAATTGGCACGCTATAGTAAACCCCAACCGCCTTCAATGCAAAAACGTCATACTGCCTGACCGCCGTCACTTCCAGCACATCACCGCGCTGCACCGGCTTATTCGTAGCAGTAAAGGTAACTTTCCCCGGGTTCATGCCCATGCTCTGGAGCAAGTCATCAAAACGCTGCCGGGTTAGGGCATCCGCACCATTCTCTACCTTCATCACCTGCAACACTTCATTTGTGGCGGTACGAAGGTTAGAACGAATCATGACGTACTGCACGATCGTGACAGCGAGGAGCGAAATGATCAGTGTAATCATCATCAGAAAGAAGACGGAAATAATCCCGTCCCCCTGCTCCGATGTTTTAAAGGTGTTCAGCCTGCGCTTCATAATGAACTTAGTCCAAGGAATTCATTTTGCCGAAGATTTTATCTTTGACAAAGGTGTCGATTTGGGCTTTGAACAGGATGTACACTCCAATAAACAATAACAGCATAATCAGGATACTGATCACCCATGACATGGCATCCCCGCGTTCTTCTTTCCGAAAACGTTCCATTCGGGTGTAAAATGCAGTGGTGGCGAAAAGCATCGTTTGTTGACTTTCCCGTTTCACTTTGTTCAGCAGCTTTTTCATAAATAAATTCATCCTCTCAAATGGGTTATATTAGGGGTACTACAGCGCATTAAAAGCAGCAAACATTTTAATGAGCATCAAAAAAAAGAACACTGCCACGTGGACAATGACGATTCCGTAGTACAGATTCATCTTCGCCGGATTGCCTCGGGTGCGTTCTTTCAAAGCCAATTTACTTAAACTTCGCAAATCATTTTTGATATGATTTAAATCGTCCTCTGCCTCATGGAATCCCTTCTCTGCGACAATATTGACGACAGATATAAAGTCATAGACGACCGGCACATTGACTTCTTTGGCAAACAGGTGCAGGGCATCCTTCTGAGACATTGTCCCCATATTGGCAACCAAACGCTTAAGTAGTGCCGAAAGAATCGGACCACACCGACCACTGACCTCTTGAAAGATCACATTCAGTGGCTTCCCCACCTCAAGTGCCGTGATCATTTTACTAATTAAAAACGGCAAGTCCGCAACTAGCCGATCTTGCCGTTGTTGGTAAGCCTGGGGAATCCAGCGTAAGGACATCCAGAAAAACAGTCCGGATAGGACAGGAGCTACCAGTAGGAAAAAGAAGTGCTGAACCATTCCGGCCAGCGCCAGCGCGAACAGTCCTGGCAACAGCGACTGCACAATCACTTTAGCTGTATACAATTCGTAACTTTCTTCATAGGCCAGGACTTGATACATCTTTCTCCGTTTGCTCAGGGGACGCTTATCGCTTCCTTTGGCCATCCGATCCGCAAAAGAGCGTACGATAGCATTTTGTCCCATCCGCAAACGCTGCGCTTCGGATTGATTGACCAGTGCGGCCAGATGTACCATTTGCTTCTGCCGCTGGAATCCCGGAATTACCAAACGCAAGATTGGAAATGCGATACAGCCTGCAGCAAGGAAAAACAGTATGGATGTTAGCATGTTTCACCCCCTTTCACAGTGCTCACTGATGTGTTCACAGATCATCCAGATTCAGGCGTAATAGCTTATCCTTTTTCCAAAGCCCCACGAGCACGGAAACAATCATGCTGGCCAAAAGCAGTTTACCAAACCCGGTTTGCAGAGTAGTCGCCAGTCTGAATTCTTCAACCATTTGGCTTTCCAAATACCCGAACAAAAACGGAAAAACGAGACTAAACCCGAATACCACAAAAGGCTCGATGCGTTTCTTTTCGTTCTCAATATCGATCTCCTGCAGCAAATTCATATCGGATGCGATATCCGCGATACTTTCACGAATACCTTCGACGGATCGCAGATGGAAGCCGTCTTTGTTACCGGCGATGACTTTTTCACAAAAATCGTCGAATTTCTTAAAGCGAACAGATCGTTTCATATTCTGCAATGCCGTAGGCACATCGAGGCCAATCCGTAGCGAAGCATACAGTTGCTCAAATAGAGGCACCGTCACACCGCTCATCATAGAGAGCGACATCTCCAGTGATTTTTGCAGGGATTTACAATCCCGAAACTTAGATGACAAGAGTCTCAGATTGCCGGGCAGGTTCATCAGGACCTCCATACGGCGTTTAAACTTCACCGCTGAAATCACCATCTTGGGGACAATAATTCCCATCGCCCCACCGACGCCAACAAACCAGATATTTCTTGTAAAATAAGCAATCGCTACACCGATCAGGAGAGCCGCCAGCAGAATCTGTATCATATTCTTCCCGCTCAGCCGAATTCCCGCTGCCTTTGCCTCTGCTTCCGTCTGTTCAAACCCAAAGGCTATCCGCATCCTCTTGGAACGGCTGACACTAATGGGTGCAAGCGAAAAAAGCCCGAAGGAGATCAGCAGTCCTGCTACTAACCAATAGCCTAGCATCATAGAACAGCCTTCAACTCCTTCACCTCACACCAGAGCCGTAATTCTTCAGGCCCTGGCTCCTGCAGGTAGACTTTCTCCATCAGCGACTCTGACTTGATCCGGCCCACCTTCACTTGCTTTTTCAAGCGATGGTCATATTTAAAGATCGGATTCAGGATCGGTTCCTCCGTACCTTTATACCCGATCAGCTCGGAGATTTCGGTCACGACCCGCACACCGCTGCGCAGTTTCTTCTGAAATACAATCAGGTCAATGGAACCTGAAATTTGACTGGCAGCAGCCGTTGTATTACCGTTCAACTGCAAAAACCGCGTAGCCGCTTCCCGCGCACTGTTGGCATGGATCGTCGTCCACACGGTGTGTCCCGTGTTCATCCCGATCAGACTTTGCTGCGCTGCCGCTTCATCACGGATTTCTCCGATACACATCACGGTTGGCCGCAGCCGCAAGCAGGCTTTGATCAGCTTGGCGATGCCAAAGCTTTTTTTCTCGTCCTCCAGCTCCTTGACGAGCAGGGAAGGCAAATTCGGGTAACGCTGATATTGAGTCTTGCTGGCCAGCAGCATTTCTTCGGAATCCTCAATAGAGATGATCCGAGTAATCGGCTCTACGCACATTGGCAGACGAATCAGTTGTGTAGTTTTCCCGCTGTTCGTCCCGCCTCCAATGACAATGTTCGCCCCTTTGGGTACAATGAAATGCATAAAGTCAGCAATTTCCTGTGTTATGTTTCCGTACCGGACACACTGCTCATCCGTGAACACATCTGGTGGAAACTTCCGGATACTAATCAAAGGCGCATTCGCACTCACACCTTGAAATTCTTTGGTATCCGCCACCACGCAGATGCGGAATCCACGGTAGTTAGCATCCACAATGGGATCGGTGCTGGAGATCGGCTTGCCAATCGGCATGAGCATCTTATTGATCACTTCATAAAGATGCGTGATGCTCTGGAAACGAATATCGGGCAGATGCTTGTCCTCCCCGCCTTGCTCCACAATCACTTGATCCGGTCCATTGATTTCTATACTACTAATACTTGGATCATCCAAAATCCCCTGCAGCACACCAAGCTCCGTAATTTCCTTCTGCACCCACTCCACCGCTACATTAACCGGTATGGTCAGGGCGTAATCGGTCTGTTCGCGCACCAAATCGGAAATGTAATAACGTATTTTTTGGCGGGAAGGCTCATGCGTCAAGGACTGTACATATTCGTCCAGATGATCCTCTTGCAGCCGAAAGCGCACATAGTTCAGGAGGGATTCAAGCTTCTTGTAATCCCCTTCCGAATATTCAGTATTCACCGGCTGTACGGATACGTGGACATCCAGGTATTCCAGCGGTTCAATGATACCGACAGTTTCACCTTCACGCCCGGTCTCTATCTCCTCCCGTACAGGAAACACATTGGGCGCAAGATTCTTCCAGCCCTTGAGCAAATCACTGAACTTGGAATAGACCGGCGCTTCTTGAATTTTGACATTGGAATCGGCTGTGAACAGAAATAACCGCTCCTGCTCTACGCCGAACACCTCGATTAAACGGCGATAATGGGTATAGTTGCCGACGAAATCAATCGCATCGGCACTATATAGCACCACTGCATCCGAAGTCCTGAGGGCAAAGTGCGTGGTCGGCTGAATGAGCGAACCCTGCAACACCAAAACGATCACATCATAAGCGTTTTCCAATTGCTGCCGCAGCACGCTTGGTGCTGAAATAAGCGTCTGGTTGGACGACAGTTTGCGAATAACCGGTGCCTCTGGTTGGGAACGCGGATTAACGAGCAGATAATCTACCCCGCTGCGTTGCACCATGTAGGCTTGCATCGGTTTTAACGCCATGCGATCCAGATCCAGCAGGAACTGATCGATCGTACGTTCCTTGCTCAGCTCCGCAATCTGCTCATTAAACGTGTAAGCAATGCGTGGCAGGCCAACGCAGGGTAATTCAGCCACGATGATTCGATGTTCTTTGGGAAAGGTGCGAATCAGTTTCATAACCCCTTGAATCGCATCCCCTCCCCCAATATTAGCAAAGGCAACAACCTGAGCCTTGCGAGTCAATTCCAAGGGAACTCCCTCCTTTCAGGGTCACGATCTGGCCTCAGTCTCGCCACGGTAACAATTTCCACGGTATACCCATCCTTCAACTGTTTTTTCCAGCGTGGCATATGTTGCTCTTCCACCAATGTGGTTATTCGGCTCACCAATTTGAATTATTTTTGCTGTCCAGCAGGCCGGGGGCAACACATTCAGAAAGTGATCAGCCATCTCCTCATCCACTACATCTCCGGGCTGAAGGTAATCCTCCAGATCCCCTTTCCAGTTTTCATAAGTTTTTACCATGCTCTGACTCCTCTACTGTGCTTGATAGGTTTCTGTTGTTGACCATTTCCCGTTTGTATACACTTCTACAGTGACTTGGTTGTTGTATGCCATGCCATCAGCTACGGTCATTCGGGACAACCAAATTCGATCATTTCCGGTGTCTAGCTTAAGCTCATCGGTATGCGACTGCTGCAGGGTAGGTAATGCCTTTAAATCCCCGAGTGTGAACTTTTTCGCCATCTCTATTCCCTCCTTATCGTGTTCTTCAGTGCTGTCCAAGCTGTGAGTAGAGTGCTCACTGCCTGATCTTGCCCATGCCAGAACAGGTTCTTCTTCAACTCTCCGATTTCAGCATCGAAAACCTCAATAGACTCTCCATCCCGATTTGACTGAGGTTCCGATTCGATATCCTTCACAACCTCAGACAGGGCTTTGCGAACCGCTTCTTCCAATGGGCTTTCCTGCAACCCCATTTTGACTTCTCGTAGTATACCGACATCTTTCCAGTCCAGCTGCCTACGCTTCCCATCGCGGTTAAAGGCATACCCTTGCTCTTCCAGCAATAAGACCCAGCGCCGAAGTGTGCTCACCGGCGTCTTCAACATTTCCCCTGCTTCTTTAAATCCAACTTCCTGCACAACACTCTCCTCCCTAAGCGCAAAGGCCACCCCTCTGAATACTGGGGCGGCCTCTTTTTGTTTTCTTGCATGATCTAAGATTACCTCATTTTTTCAAGTGAAACGTATTATAAAAGTACGTAAAAAGTATGGGTTTTTAGTCTTGCAGCATCCGAGTCTCGCCCAGCAGTTTCTCCAGTCTAGGCAATGTTCTGTGAGTCAGAAAATCTGCTTCATGGGTGTTACCAGCTGCTTGGGCACGCTTAATAGCCTCTTTCGTATTCTGAATAGCTAATTGATAATTCGCCATCGTATCAATCATAATCACAACTCCTCCTAATCATTTAAATTCTGAATATACTGACAGAAGGGAACTAACTTATCTCCCCATCCCTCCATTCTCGTATTTTTCAAGACATTCCTCGCAGATGACACCCGAATCCTCATCACCTTCGCATTCACAAATAGAGCAGGGCGTTACCGATGGATCACGCTCACTCATCCTCTCATTCCTCCTAACTGATAAAGTAATGACTACAAGCTTTCTGGATCAATATTGGTATATCGGCGTAGATCATCTGCAGAAAGCTCTCCGTTTTTATAGGATTCGATCAAATCATTCAAGCGTTTTGTCCCAGTTGCTTAGGGTCTAATCCTCTCAGATATTCAATTTTTCGAGCATATTCATTTGCATCCTGCTCCAATTCATCCAGCCCCTATGCTATTCGCTCTCGCGTCTGGTTAAATGTACGTCGCAATTCTCTTACCTCGTTCTCGGGATACTTCGTCAAGCAACTGCTCCGATAAATCTGCGATCTACTCCGAAATCATTGTTAGGCTGTATTTTCTAGTTCCCATTCCAGTTCCCGGTTAGAGTGACAATACTTCAAAAAGAAAAAAGCCAATAACCACGCGGGTTTTCGGCTTTGAAGGACGGGAACTAGAAATGGGAACTAGAAACGGGAACTAGAAATCAATTGAACTGACTTTGTTCTCCTACATTTAATAAAAACTGCTGTATTTGATCCTCATCCCAAGCCAGCGTGTATCCCCCTTTGGTGCTGGTTGGGGGGAGTAAGAAATCAAGCTTCACCAGTTGGCTCATCAGCTGCAGCACTTTCTCTTTGCGAATACCTAGTGCTTGCTGTACATCAATAGAACGGGTTGATCTCGTTTGACAAATCATCCGCTGCACACGCAGCAGTATTTCATCATCGCTCTCCCGGGTATCCACCAGCCAGGGTTTCAGTCCCGTTTCCGGATCATATTCGGGTGCGACATTCCCTTCTTTGCTGAGTTGTTCTACATATGTTGCTGCCGTGACATAGTCAATGTTAAGCTCATGCTGCAGCAGCCTTCCAGAAACACCGTTATGCCCACTCGCTATGCGAATCACTTGATCGTACACACTTTCATTGATGGAAGGCATCTCTTCTTCTTCTTCCGAATTAGTCCATTCCTGCGATGGGACTGTGTTCATCGGTGTCTCTTCTAGAAATTCATCCTCCACTTCCAATGGCTCCACTTCTTCCTCATCGGTCATTGTAATGAGTGAAGATGAAACCCCATTTGCTTCCACTCCCCTATCTTTTTTCTTTAGCCGTACTTCATTCTGCCAATAACGTTTTAACTCTTCAATATAACGAGTCGTATCATCATCATCAGCGCTGATTGCTGCCGATTGGAATCTCTTCTGCCCTCCTCCGTTCAGCATGCAAATGCCGTCCCCGCCACCGAGCAAATGCGGACCACCTGTGTCCATCACCGTTTTAAAGTCATAGACACTCAATAAATGAAAAGCTACCCGGGACGGCAGGTTGGACTTAATAACACCCGTCACGACATCCACGCTGGGGCGCTGGGTCCCCAAGATCAAATGGAGTCCTGCAGCTCGTCCCATTTGGGTCAGCCGCTGTACTGTGTCCTCCACATCATTCCGGGCAATCACCATCAAGTCTGCATATTCATCAATCACGGTGACGATATAAGGCATCTGATCCAGAGGATGATTCCGGTTGTACTGAAGCAAGTTGCGTACTCCAGCTTCAGCAAAACGCTTATACCGCTTTTCCATCTCCACAACAAGCTTTTTGAGCGTCAGTGCCGCCCGTTTCGGATCAGTTACCGGTGGGGAGATCAGGTGCGGCAACCCGGTATACATCGTAAACTCGACCATTTTGGGATCAATGAGCAGAAACTGGACTTGCTGCGGAGAACGCGTAGTGGCCAACGAAGTGAGCAACCCATTGATAAAAACGGATTTCCCCGAGCCGGTAGCCCCTGCTACCAGAAGATGCGGCAATTTCGCTAAATCCACCAGCATCGGATTCCCTTCCATGTCCTTCCCAAAGACCATCGGCAGTTGAGCTTTTTCTGCGAATACCATCAGATCCCTTGTCATGTCACTCATATAGACAAATGCTCTTTCCTTATGCGGAAGCACAAAAGCTGCTGCACTGGAAAAAGGGGATGAGGTTACTGAAAAGCTACGGTCATGTCCGATATGGTTGGCCAGATCATCCCTTTTTTTAACCAGATCACTCAGCTGCAGACGGGCGGGGAGGCGAAACGAGATGGTTTGCAGTGTAGGACCTGCATCGATGGACAAGATTTCAGGAGGTTCATCCATTTTAAGCCCCGCCAGTTGTACAGTGTTGAAGATGAGCTCAGAAGCCTGCTCCGATGATAAGGTTGATGAGGAATATGGCCGGGGATTCGGCGGGAATAGAGCATAGGGTACTTGGTGGCTACTCCGATCCCCTGTTAGCGAATTCTGCGAGCTACCAGATTCAGCACTTTGAGGTGCCGTTGGAATAGACTCAATGCCTCCGGCACTCGGCAGTTTAGTCAGCGAGATGTCCGGTGATGATCTACTCAATCTCCATTCACGATTCCGAATCATTTGCTGGACCTGTACAAGCCTTAGCCTTATGCTACTTTTATTCTTCCAAGTCAGTGCAGTGAGATGAGGCACGCCCACAATACATATCCATAATGTCAAAGCATATCGAAGAACCATGTGTGCCAAACTGCTCAATTCCGGGACGGGGCCCAAAAACAGTACGGCTACACTCCCGAGTGCAGCGAAGACTGTTAATCGGTTTACGAACTGGCTAAACGTCTCCTTTTTCGGTGGATCTGGAGTGCTCACTGTGACTCAACTTCCCTTCATCATGGTTTGGATTAAGTCTCTAAGCTGCTGATTAAAACGAGCAGCATTTTCTTTCACCAGTGGCCACCACGCGTCTGACTCGTCAAAAATAAAATGATAGGCTTCATTCAAGTTACGTAGCAACATGATTACTAGAAACACACCTAAAGCTTTGACTAACCAGGTCGGTAGGCCGTTACTGCCTTTCTTGTAAAACACCCATAGTAGTATCGCAATAATAACCACTGTTAAATTCACTTAACCGCCCCCTTTTAATAAAAGCTTGAAGTATTTGGATACCCCAATCCACCAGCCATTGTGTTCCGCGTAGTACCCACGAGGATTATCTTTCGCTGATAGCCACTGGATGGGGTCTCGTCCGTCAGGTCGGTCCTTCGATAACTTAATAATGGTGTTGGCCGCGATCTGCGCAGACTCACCGGTTGTCAGTGTAGCCCCCTTGCCTTTACACCAGCAGCCAAATACATTCCAAGGATTCTTGATAATCTGCGAGGCATGATTATTTTTCCGTGGAACAAAAGACTGCTCCTGGCCAGTAATTGCGATCAGGAGATAGGGGGATACATTTTTGGTCCTTCCGGCATCATCGATCAGCTGCAGCAAGCCGCGATCTGCCAGTGCTGATTTTCGCTCATCCAAAAACTGAAACACATAATCAATATTTAAAGGCGTATACCCCAGCTCACTTGGCAAGCTTGGCAATTCTGTGCCGGGTACCTGGATATAATCCAATGGATTGACCGGCGTTCCGTTCAGTTCGACTTGAAAATGTAAATGCGGCCCGGTAGATCTCCCTACAATGCCCTGTCCGATTGTACCAATCAGCTGACCTTTACTCACCATTTCGCCCACCGACACAAACATCTGTGTGGATAGGTGTCCATATTTAGTGACCAATCCAGAACCGTGATCGATGTAAATCGCTTGTCCATATCCGCTGGCCGATCCGGCTACAGTCACCGTTCCAGCAGCCATCGCATAGACAGGCTGCAGCTCGGTGTTCGCGGCTCCATTGGCGATATCTATGCCCTTATGCATTCGGGTTGTTCCAAACAAATCCCGCATAGCAAAAGGAGAAGACACCCGGGGAATCGTAGGCACTGGCCAAGTATATCCGGAGCCGTCTACATCTAGTTGCACCGGAGCCCCCCAGGCATACTCGCCTGCAGGCTGAGTCTTATATGTGTCCGCATCCGAAAAAATCATAAATGGTAAAAATACAAACAATATAATAAGTGCTACGATTCCAAATAAGATAAGCACCAAACCGATACCTGGGGAACCCAATGCCGAAATCAGAGCAATCGTTTTCTTGATATCTTTGGCCTTTTTGACGACTTCCACATGTCCCCCTCCTTTATCCTGCGGTTTTAAGACCCCGCGTTTTGTACAGGACATGTTCTTCAGGCGGCACGTGCATGATCAGTTCATCGTACCTCTTGTGATTCTCTAAAATGTACCGCTGCGTACCTTCATTTTGGGTGATCAGTTCCTGAATCTCCACGGGAAGGTCCGCGTGGGAGGAGAGTAATCGTACGGCCGATTGTTCCATATAAAAGTAGACACGGACACTTGTGTTTTCCCACATTCCCACACCTGCTGCGGTATCCAGCATTATGGCTGGAGAATTCCCTGCCAAAATCATCATGCCATTCTGCTTACGAATGGCCGTGTACCAGGTGAATACATAACTGCGAAGCTCCGGATTTTGCAACTGCCGCTGACCTTCATCCACCAGCACAGCAGAGAAGTCTTGCCCGGCAATTTTAAGCAGGTGGACATTGGCATTAACTTGTTCAAAAGCCATCGACATTTTAATCTGTGCTTGCTTGGTCGATTCATCCTTCTTGGATTCGTCTTCCTCACCGGAGCCCACTCGATAAACCACAAGGGGGGCTTTAAGATGAAAACTGGAAGCCTCCTCAATTTGAAAAATATCATCATAAATTCCAATAAAATAAATTTTGATCTTGTCGTACAAGCTTTTGGCATCTTCATTCGTGCGAGAAGCCTCTTCAATTTCCGCGAACGCGGCGTGAATCGTCGGCTTCGGCCCGGTGGGAGCATTCCAGGTTTCCGGCTTTTTCTTATCAATCCCTGCTGCCCGGTACACTCTGCGGATCGCTTCACCTACTTCAAAAATTTCCGGGCGTGTTAAGTTCTCCCCAAGCAGCGAAAAGGTTCGCACACCGCTTTTTTCGGCCATCTTGTACCGAGAGCGATTATACTGCACACAGTCCTCATCGATCTCAGTGATGGCTGGCATAATCGTTAGCGGTTCAAAGTAACGACCTTCTTCCGTCGTGTGATCGATGTACACGCCTCCGACATATGCACAAAGCTCACGCCACTCCCCGTCCAGATCGAAGACAAACACATGAACCCCCTCTTCCAGGAGCGATACTACCAGCGCCTTAAGAAAGTAACTTTTCCCCTCTCCCGTCTTACCAAACACGGTAATATTCTGCGCCCGTGGATCATCCGGGTCACATAAATTGACAAAACAAAAGCCGCCGTCCTCGGTCCGGCGACCAAAATAAAGCCCTTCGGCGTCTGAAAACGAGCCTCGGGTCATTGGATACGTGCGTGCCGCTACAGAATCTGTCGTGACACGCCCATAATGGGTTTTGTTATAAAATTCACTGTGATTCGTGTAAGGATCGCACGCGGGGGCGGTCTGCCGCATAGCTTCATTCTGTTCACGCTTTAATTCATTGAGCCTTCCAGACATGTTATCAAACCAAAGCTTCAGACCCGCCTCTGCTGCCTCGATCTGATGTAGCTTCGGTGCGGATAACGTCAAAAAGGTTTGAACTTCAACCAGTTTGTGGTCATTCGATAAAGTAGAGTCCCGCAAGGCAAGAATGGTTTCCTTCGCAGCAATCTCTGCCTTCCGCGCCGGGTCGTTTTCGCTCTGATCATCGATGCTTGCCGTCAAACGGTTCAGTTTATATTTCATCCCGGTGTTAAATTTGATATCGCTTTGTGCATAACGAATCGTCTTGCGCAAAGTTGCCCCGGCTTTGGTAACGACACCATCCAAGTGATCGAGATATCCAGCAATAATCTCAGGAGGATACTCCTGGACCATGAGCACTCGAACAAAGTGTCCTGTCTTATCGTCTTTTCCGTTCAGTGCATTCACGACGACATGCCGTGAACGTTTCATCCAACGTTTAACTAACCGATTCGTATGTTTGAGCAGGCTCATTGGATTTCCCCTCTCTGTTCAGTTGTACATTCACATTCAACGATGTGCGAAGCGCCGGATCAAGAGCCAGGGGCCGGCCTTGGTACAAGCAATAATCTGCTGCTGGAAAATACGGATAGACCTCTGCGAAGGACTGCTTATATTGCTCCTTAAGCAGTGAAATCATCTTGGAAGTCATCTCCGGGGTACTCCGGTTAAGCCAGAACTCACCCTCCCAACGTGAGACCGCTTCTTTTAACTGCAGCCAATGATGATAGTCACAGTCCACGACCGCCACGGAACGATAACGTTGCATCAGCGTCTCCCGTTCGGGATAGTTCCACGGAATTTCGGCAATGACCAGTCCGTCTTCTACTACGCGGCGATGAAGCAGCTGCTCCACCTGCATCAAAGACGGATAGCACATTGGCGTAAACAATAACCAGTCTGTTGCCTTGCCAGACCAGGTGTCCCATCCTTCCAAATCCAAAGGATGTTTTAACGGATTCAGCACCGTCTTGGTTCCCTGGTCCTTCGATAAATCCACAATACTCACTGAGCTACCACTCAGGCTTGCAGCCACCCCCAGATTTGCGGCTAAAAAAGACACTCCACTCGGTACAGGTGAGGTTAGCAGCACAATCCCTTGAAGCCCCTTTCGGAGTTGTTCGGTGCGAGGCAGAATTGTCTGCAGCACTTCCTCTCCAGGCAGCTCCTCCAGCATTTCCTCCACTAACTCATCTGGGTCTACAACTTTACGTTTTCTGAATTTCTGCCACTCCAAACGGCAGATCCTCGTCCACTTGTTTAACAAAGGAAGGATGGAGTCACTCCAGGTCTTCTTGAGGCTGGAGAACCCCTTTTTGCAGCTACGCAGCCACCTTTCCTTCTTAGACATCCTAGAGTTCAGAAGAACTTCTTCGACGACCAATGGCAGGAAGTGTTCTTCCTCCTTGATCTCAGAGCTTTTTGCATCCTCAAGTTCATCTTCCATGGGTTCATCATGAATGGATTTTGCAAGGGACGGGCTAAATATCGAACGCTCCACTGCTTGCTCCTCCTGTTCTTCCAAATCCTCAAATTCTTCAGACAAGCTGGGTTCGGCCCACGTACCTTCAGCCATTTTCCAGGATTCCCAAGTGGTGCGGTCCCACCAGCGCCCTAGGATCTCCGGCAGTGAAAAACCGGATAATAGGGACGTAGAATGCCCTCCATGAGCGGTGAGTGTGTTCAGCACCCGATCTTTCTTCTCCTTCAATTCACTTAGTAGTCGGAACCGTTTCAGCTCGCCTGGATTGAGATCGGCAGGTTCATCCTCCCGCTCCCTGATATTGATCTTGGATTCCGACGTGGTGAGGGTCAGGGTATATTCACTGCGTAATGCCTCGCCGTTTCGCGCCAACCGATCCCACATCTCGATACGGTTCTGCTTCATTTGCTGAATGCCTTCACTCTTAGCCGGGCGGTTTCGTTTCTCGTTCCACAGCTCATGCCTTACATCGGGAATTTGCTCTGCCGAGATTTGGGCAGAAAATCCTTCCTGTACGATCGCACGCAGAAACTGTTCAAAGCCACCGACCCGTGTCCGTTTCTGCCCATATACAGCAGTCTTCCAGGGGACTGCCGATAACGAGAAAACCACATGCAACGTCTTCCCGCTGCGGTAGAGCCATCCGTCTTCCTCCACGCCAAGGAAGGAACCGATGTCTTCACCGGTTCCTTCTTTTTTTTGCTGTACATCATGGATGTAGCGCTTTACGCGATACGGCCATTTGAGCATATGCCCCACTGTACTCACCATAAAAATCACGACAATCCATGTCATTTTGAACACGACCGGGAACGGAACTAGAAAAGGGAAGCCCCCGATCACCAGAGTCGTCGCTACAATCCAGCCAATATCTCTCAGGGAAAGTCCCAAAAACTGTACGTCCTCACGGATATCGCCCATAAAGCTTGCCCGCAGGAGCTCATCTTCCCGGTCCTGATTCTCCTGATCCATTTTTATTCACCTGCCCTTATTCTTTCGGTTTTCCGGCCGTTTTCGATTTCGACAAAGCTTCCTTCTTTTTTGCATCCTGGCTTTCCTTCTCCCGCTGCTGCTCATGCCGGTGCAGCATTTCCTTTTGCAATTTCTCGAAACTCCCCATATCTAATCCATCCAATGGCGGTTGTCCATAGTTGACTGGTACCCGATCCTTTATCACGTAGACCGTGCCATCCTTAGCACGCCAGTAAGGGGTACGGTCTTTTCGGTACGAGTCGTAGGCCTTCTGGAATTCCGTTAGGAGTTCTTCGGGAACAAAGACATGGGACTCATCTTTAGCGAGCTCCAGCACTTCCGACAGCCCTTTCGATGTACTGGAACGCCTCCATTCATCCAACATGCTGGCAGCAAACTGCGAGTGACGCGGGAAATTACACCGTATCTTTCGGCTGGTTTGGGCCATCATCCCCTCCAGCACTTCAGTGGCTTCTTCCATGTAATCATCGGGCACCCATAACGCCCCCTGCTCCAGCAGCAACTCTTTAACCCAAGGGTATTCATCGGTGCGATCTTGCAATGCATGATAAGCAGCAGAGGCTTTGTCTTGGGGCAATTTGGCTTGGGTATAGAGTGGTAAGGACTCTTTAATTTGTTCCACCGCTTGCTCAGCTTTGGAGGAGTCCTCCAGCTTCGTAATCTTTGGTGTGTTGTTCAGATCCACGAAAGCCCCATCCTTATACATGCCTTCACGCACATCCGATACATTAAACCCTTCCTTCTGCAGTTGCGGCAGCATATCGAGGGTTTCACCAGCCAAAATTAGTTCTCCAGTACTCTCGTCCCACTGTACATCTTCTTTGTATTCTTTCTTAAGAGTACTTAGCTTCTCGGTCAGTTTTTTACGCTGGGCTACCGGTGCCTGCAGGAGGGAAACACTTCTAAATCCTTCTTCTCCCAAAACCGTGGAAATGTTTAGTGCCGACGATTTAATTTCTGACTCTCCAAACGCCAGTTCATGTTCAACACCGATATGGACCTGTCCGCCTTCTTCCAGCCATTGCTCCGGCTCTTGATAGACAATACCTTGCACCGATTCAGACAATCCTCCTGTGAGATTGGACACCATTTTGTCCTTGCCCACGCTGCGTTGGGTACGCATGCGTTTTGCCGCTTCCTGCATCCGTTTACTCCCCTCTTTCATGCTGAGCGCCTTCTTCTGCACACCCTCGGAACCCATCCGTTTTCCCATGGAATCCAGAGACGTTGAAGTACGTTCTCCCCATTTCCCCATCGACTCCACTACATTGGCTCCATTCAGCGTCATCGGGCTTTGCGCCGCTTTCATCAGCGGCTTTATCCAGAAAAAGAAAAAGAATACCAGCAAGGCTAGTGCACTGAGAATTGCGAAGATGATCGGAGGAATTCCGATCGCTGCGGAAAAGCCGGTACCCTCACCATAGTCGGTCTGCATTTTGACAAATATGGCCCAGTGTAATCCGCAGATCAGTCCGACAATTAAGGTCCGCAAATACAAATTGGCAAACCCAATCATCGTCTCCAATTTACCTGTATAGGCAGATTGGGTGATCCACAGATTCACTAGGATGGCCATAAACATCAGAACCAACGTTTTTAGCACCGCTACGATATACAAAGGTAGTACTACCAGTAACAAATAACTGAGCAGACTAAAAATCCCGCCGCTTGTAGATGCCGTTAATTCACCAAGGGTTTGAGCAGCATATGAGGCTTCCGTTATTCCATCCGAGCCAACAATCATGGCTTTTAAAATTTGTTGGCCATCTAGTCCCTCATACGTAACACTGCTGGTGCCGATAATGCCTTCGAACATCTTGCTGGCCATCCAATTGATGCCGACATTGGCAATGTTCAGCGCTGTTAAGGAGAAATAGGTAGCAACAAAGCAAATTAAAAAGACCTTGAGCAAACTGCCCAGGTCCTTTTTACCTTTAATGATTTTAAAAGCAAGCCAAGAAATCCCGATAAATAGCGACACAAGGCCGATGATCATAAATATGGACCAACCGGATTGCACCAAAGCGATTTCGGCTATTTGTGGTGTAAACAAATAACTCTTGGCGAACGCATCATAGAGAGGAGTCATGAGCTCATCCACCAACAGCACGATGAGGCCTTCAATGGCATCTTTGATCAGCTTGCCGGACATCAGGTCTTTAAACGACTGGATCATCTCATCAACCTTATGGATCATGTCGTCTACCCAATCGGGGATATACCAACTCGTCTCACGCTCCGCAGGTTCTGCTGCACCGTTCGGTGCTGTTGTGGGTGTGGGCAGTGCAGATGCTGTCTTCACCCCGCTGATATCAGATGCTTGCATGACCTGACTGGATGCAGCCTGAACTTGAACTACACTACTGGTCATGCCGATCAACATCATCAGTATGACTGTCAGTAGACCAATACGTTTCCTCACGCTCCCCACCCCCATAGCGCCATATAATCATAAAACTGAGACAACAAGGTGAAAACAGAGCCTGTCATGAATAAGAGAATGATCAGCATCGCTACGCCCATGTTCTTCCAGAACTTGGTATCTTTCAAATTTTTAACTCCCCGGCTAACAGAGAGCAGGAAAGCAAAAAAACGGATTAACCAGTAGGCAAGAGCAAGGACACAAAGAATCGTCCCTGCTGCTCCTGCTAAGACCAAAAACCAGTTCATATCATCCACCACACCCGGATCAACGGTATACATTTTTTTCATTTTCGAGATATAATCGTCGTCCATCTTCAGCGCAGCCATTAAGAGAATTTACGGGTATCATCCAATAATTGGATAAACGAAGTCTTTTCCACGGTTTCCCCGAGATCTTGGGTGGAGGTCCAATTATAAACGTTTTCCAGAAAGCTAAAGAATGCCCCGCTGATAAAGAGGAAGACAATAAATACAAGAATACCGGCTTCGATCCAAAACCATTTGTCCTTAATTGTACCTTTACCTGTACTGATTTTTACCAGTTTCATAATGACTCGGACCACTACAAAAATCAATGTTGCAATTGTAATTAAAGAGATAAACAGTCCAATCGGTGTAAAGACAAAGTCCAGTCCGTCTAGCACCTTCCAGTTGAACTTCAACTTTTCCTTGATCTTGGTGATTGGATTATCATCGGCATAGGCCATCATCGGCATTACAAACATGCTAAAAAGGACCAATAGTAGGGTCCATGTCTTTTTTATTTTCATTTTTCTCTTCCCTTCTGGGTTTACTAGAATGTAATAAGCCACAATGCAATACTACTCACCCAGCAACCTCTGGCAATCCATCGTTCGGCGGCGCCGCCGTTTCTCAGAATATTGAGCGCCACTTTGAGGCGTGGAATGAGCACCGAACGAATCCCCTCCACCGTCACTGAATCCCCTACTAAGTGCGACCACCATCCGGCCAGCAGGCCTAAGCCTAGTGCCTGGAACAAGAGCGGCTGTGTAGCAGTAAACGAAACCACGCTAACACTCAAGACACCGGCAAACTCCGGACTATGGATAATCCCGCGATGCTTGACAAAAGGCATAACGAGCAAAGCAGCGCCTGCCAAAAGTGAGAGCCAATGCAGGCCGTAAAGTTCATATCCGGCAATGAGCAACAGTCCAAGCCCACTCAAAATGAGCATACGCAGACGAGATGCCATTGCAAGGATCAGGCCAACTACTATCCATACCCAGGGCATGGGTTGCTGCAGAACATACCACAAGATACCCATCCCCAGAGACAGACCGGATAATCCTTTTAATTTTCTTCTGGTTCTTGACGAAAACTGAAGCTTATTACTTACTGTGCTGGTCTTGTGGTCCAGATCCGGCAACAATCCACCGATTCCCGCAGCAGAAATCAATACAGCAGAAGGCACCACTGGTACGTGTGGCGTAAAATAGAGAACTGCCGATCCTGCCAGAATAGCCAGCCCCACATGTCCTTGTCGATTCATATTAGATATCACCTCCTTTCCGGGACAGCACAAATAACCGCTTCATTACTTGAAGCAGTTCAGGTCTTTCAACTATTCAGAGTTAGAAGAATCGACTGAATCCTCTCTTCTTCTGTTTTTGCAAAACTGGGAAAAGCAATCCTTCTAGCAACTCGTTAGTATCCGCTTGGGAACCAAAGGGATCGGGATGATTTGGGACTGCAAACACTGGTCTTCCACTTAAACATCCGGCCACGATCTCCCGATTTTGCTCATTCGCCAAGGGCAAGGCAATGCGCCAATATTCCTGCGGCACACGGCTATGTTCACGGCAAAAGGAAATGAGTTCATTTATACGCCATTCGCTACCTGAACCCACCAGCACCGGTAAACTAGCCTGTACAAACAAGTCTGCCTGCTTGGTGGACTGTAAATTCCCCAAGTCTAGCACGGTATAACGGTAATCGTTCATCAGCGTTCTGATCCATTGTTCCGATACCTCTGCTTTATATAGAGAGACATCGCCCAAGTCATAACGTGGATGGTTTGAAAAGTTCCCTTCCTTTATATACTCCAAAAATGAATAACAAGGACGACTTCCGCCTTCCCACAAGGCCACTTTGGTTTTTGTGTATCTGGACAAATAGTGTGCGATAAGCAGCGCAGTATGTGTGCTGCCAGCTCCTCCAAAAACACTTCCTACAGCTATAACTACCCTTTCACCTACTCTACTGAATTCCATGTCAGGTATTGCGATCTGCTGAATCATCGCCTCCACCAGATTATGATCTTTCAGGAGTTTCTCTTGCCAGTTCTGGTTCATCCAAACATCCGATGCACCCAAAGCGGTCCAACTTCTTACCGCCGTTGACGACAAACTGGTCGCCTGACTAATCACTATAAACTTCACCTGTATTTCTTCAGCTAATAATAAGATGCCTCTGGCTTGGTCCTCATGGATCAAGACGTATTCCGGCATAAGAATCAAAGAACTTTCCTTTACTTCCTCAGGTGTACCACAGACATGAAATTTAAAATGTGGATCACTGATTTCTGGTCTTACGCCAACAAGTATAATGTGCAATGATGATCTACCTCCTCTGAACAATATGTCTACTCTACAATCATAGCTCTTTCAAGCAACACAAACGTTCGAAGAACGTTCTGAAAAAGTATGGGTTATGGATTCACTTTCCGATCACTTATCACCTCTCTTTCTCTGAAAACGTAAAAAGGCCGCCCGAAGGCAGCTCAAGGATAATATGTTATGAGAATATCAGACTAAAGACTGATTTGCGTTCTATAAAAGTGTTCAAAAAGTATGATTATGTACGTTTCTCCTTCAATCGCTCTGTAGAAACTGCATACCAACCCGGGTCCACTTCGAATGCATCCCAGCGGCGATTCAGAATTTCTGCAGCATCCGGGACTACTCCGCTGCCTGCAAAGAAATCTACGACATATTCGCCTTCTTCACTACTATTCTCAATGATGCGTTTCATCATGTCTATAGGCTTCTCCGTGGGATGAATCGTTTGATTTCCCGGAATGCGAGAGATTTGCCATACATCCGTTTGACTCCGCGTGCGTATCCGCCGGACATTCTTTTTACCTTTAACTGCCATGATGATGAATTCATGCTGGTAACGATACTGCCACCCCATGCCCATATTCTTCTTGTCCCATACAATACAGTTCTTAATCGTGAACCCTGAAATTTTAAGCCACCGGGCCATATCCGGGTAGGTACGCCAATCGATAAAAATATACACATGGCTGCCAGGCTTCAGGATACGATAGGCTTGCTTCAGCCAGGCGAGGCAAAATCTGCGGTAGTCAGGAAACGGTAGGTTATCGTTGGGGAAGATCTGAAACCGAGGTTTTTTATTCTTGGTTTGAGTGGTTCCTCCAAATTTCAAATTATACGGTGGATCGGCAATTACTAAATCTACGGTTTCATCTTCGATTAATTTTTGAGCACCTTCAATACAGCTATCCAAATATAACATTTCAAGTCCTCCCTTGGTGTATTCCTTCCAAAGGTTATATACGGATGAATCAGAACATAGGTTCCTACTTTTTTTCAAGATAGCTTACCTTCGTATTCTTTAACACTACGATAGAATGTAGGCTTCCTCATGCCAATTCTTCTCATCGCTTCCGTTGTAGTAAACTCACCAGATTTCCACACCTCATATATTTCAATGAATTTGTTATCAATTTCTTGTTTTGTCCTACCAAACGTAACCCCTTCAGTCCGAGCCACTTCGATGCCTTCAGCCTGTTGTGTTCGATTTTTTTTACGCTCCTGCTCAGCCACATACGCCAGCAGACTAAGAAACTGATTCTCCATGACCCTTCCAAAATCCCTCATTGTCTTAAACTTTCGGGAATCAAAAGCGTTTCGTTATCCAGGCATACAATGTCCGCACCGATCTCGCGAGTGATATGTTTCCACTCCGCAATGATACCGTCATAATCCCGGCCCAACCGGTCCAGGGCGTCAACAAAAACCAGATCGCCTTCCCGAATCATTAGCCGCATCTGCCTGATAACGTGGACGATCAAAATCTTTGCCACTCTGCTTATCGACAAAAACAAATCGCTCCCTCAATCCCCAATTCTCGAAATTTCAGGAGCTGCCGCTCTATTGTTAGCAGAAAATAAAGTATTAGACTGTATCTCTATATTCCACGCGGATTTTCGAATTGTCTACCGTCAGACTCAATAAAGTAAGTTTTTGACTTACCCTTGAAATTGAAACAGCGACAGCCAAGGACGAGAAAATAAAGTCCCAGACTGTCGCTGTTTCGTTGAACTAACGTTCTCCGTTAGCTCAATCGCACTTGGGTTTTTGGCCACATGCCATAACAAAGGTCATCATCGCATACGCTTCAGAGGAATTGTTAATTTTCTCAGAAGCTTGTTTTAACTGATCGTATTCTTCTGCATTGATAACACTATTTTGAAAAAAAACCTCAAAACGGTTAATATCCAATTGCCGAGTAAATCCTTCAATTCCATGAAGATCGCTATGCTGAATAACGACATCTAAATCTACATCTGTATAACCCGCATTGGTTAAGAGCCGTGGCAAACTCCTGCCAATAAACCGATTACCAACTCATTTCCATCGACAACTCTCTGACAGGACAAGTTTGTTTGCATATAAAAAACGTTGGTGGATGAATGTATCACCTACCAACGCCTAGTTTTTACTGATACAACTCTGACTCGTAAATATCCACCCGATATATCCTTACCACGCACTCCACATGTGTGGAAGTGCTATGTGTGGGAGACTTGTAATCCTGTTACTCAGTAGTGACCTTCTATTCTTTTTGCATCAAAGAGCTTGATTTTCATTCCAATGCACATAAATGCAAGGGTCAGAAACAATAAACCGCTCCATATAATCTGGTGTGTTCCAATCCGAGATAGGAACCAGCCTCCCAAGGTGGTTCCTATTGTGACACCCAAATTTGCAAAAGATACGAATAAGCTATTGGAAAACTCGGGCGCTTCTGAAGCCTCTGAGGTTATCCATGTTTGACTTACAATGAGTCCTCCGGTGAACACTGCTCCCCATGCCATAATAATAAGGATCATCGGAATGGTATGGCTTCCCGCAATAAATATCAGCAAGTAAATAATTCCGAGAAGAATAGGATAAAAAAGGATTGTTTTAACGACACTTTTGCCTAATAACTTAGCTGCCTGTAGATTGCCGATCACTCCGCTTGCTCCAAAAAGAATCAACATAATGCTTATCATTTTACCGTTCATGCTTGTCACTGCCGTAAGATATTCAGCAAAATAGGAATATACAGCGTACAGTGCAGCAAGAATGAAACTGGCTGCAGCAATATTAAGCCATAATTGAGGTTTTACCAGAACTTTCAGCTGGTTCCCATAGGATAGTTTCTCTTCTACTGGCATGGATGGGATCCATTTTAAAATTCCCGCAAAAGCGATGGCATTAATGACAGCGGAAAAGAGAAAGGCAGCTTCGAGTGAAAACTGATCACCTATAAATGATGTGATCGGTACGCCCAATACCATCCCCACTGTTAGCCCAGTAAAAACTTTGGCCACAGCTGTGGCACGTTGCTCTTCTGGAACTGAGCTTGCAGCTGCCGCAAATGCGACTGAGAAATAAACCGGATGAAAAAATGCGGGTAGTAGTCGAAGTAACAATAAGACCGTATAGTTGGGAGCAAAAGCCGAAAGTACATTGGAAATTACAAAAATTACAAGTATACCTGCTAGAATTTTTTTGCGGTTTATTCCAGAAAATAATAAAGTCATGAATGGACCAGAAATGGCAATGATCAGTGCAAACAGGCTTACAAGCATACCTGTTTGAGAAACGCTGACTTGAAAGTGCTTCGAGATCTGCGGTAAAATGCCCACAACGCCAAACTCGGTATTCGTTATGCCAAATACGCCGAGGGCAATGATGGATGTTAGCAATGACTTTTTCATTAGTGTGTCCCCTGTCTATTTATTTGGCCGGTTATTCAAATAATTATTTTCCATTTCCTTATACGTAACGATTTTATTTGCAAGCAAATTTAGATTGTTCTGAAGCTCAATCATATGTTGTTGAACTTCTTTATAATGCTCTTCGAGAAATTTCCTCCTTGCTGTTAAAGTTGAATCCCCCTGCCTCCTAAGTTCGGCGAGTTCAATCATTTTTTTGATTGTCATTCCTGTGGCCTTCAGTCGATTCAAAAATTCAATCCAAGTGATATCTTCTAATGAATAACACCGATATCCATTTTCATCGCGTTGAATTGAAGTAATAAGATTCATTTTTTCGTAATACCGAAGTGTATGAACACTTAGACTTGTAGCAGCAGCAACCTGTTGGATGGTTAGTAATTTGTCCATGAACACAGTATAAACTTTCGAGTTAACTCTAATGCAAGCTCTTTAGATAAATTCTCTTTCTCGTCAATTGAAAATAAACTCAAGCAATGTTGAGCTTGAGTTTTACGAATTTTTAAGGTAAATGTGGCTTCAATATGTTACTTCCTCACCAGCAACACACAGCATTCCACATGTCTCGTGTGTTTACTTAAAGCTCCTATCTTCAGGTCTAGCATCGCTTCCTCAATCTTAAACTCGATTCTTTGTTTTACCACTACCGATGATACGGTTCACCGCGCTGTCTGAAGCGGCAAGTTTTAAGGCCATCCTTTGCGGGATGGCCCTTTCCTTGTAAAGAACTTGATTTGCTAAGCTAATGTTACCCGTTAGAATTCCTGTAGAATGAATAATTTAGACTTTGAACAAAAAAGAGCGCCTCTGT
>NZ_BMKR01000041.1 GCF_014644435.1 Paenibacillus albidus
GAATCGAGCGGCGTCTTCGTATTGACCATACCCAGAGGTTCCGTAATATATCGATGGATAAAAGGGGTGAAGTTCAAGCCGCTGACTCGCTCGATCAGAATCTCGGCTAGCGTAAATCCGTCATTGCAGTAAACCGAATAAGCGCCTGGGTCCGCCTTTAAGGTCTGACCAGCCAGTTGCTTCAGCAGTGTGTCGTGGGCGTAGGTATCGTTATCTTCGAATAAATAGGCGTTCGTATTCGTCGACCCGTTCAGCCCGGAAGAATGATTCAGTAGCATGCGCGGCGTAATCTGTTTATAGCGTTCATCCTTCATCCTAAACTCGGGAATATAATGGACGACCGGCGTATCGAGATCGATTTTCCCTTGGTCAACCAACTGCATGACGGCAACCGTGGTAAACATTTTACTCGTCGAGCCGATTCCGTACATCGTGTCTGTCGTGAGCGGCTTCTGTCCCTGCTCGTCATTCTTGCCGAACTGGCCGGATACGACGATGTTGCCATGATCGATAAGGGTGTATTGCACACTGTTCGTATCGTAAGCTGCCGTGAGGAGTTCGGCTTTCTCCTTGGCAGCTTTCATGGTTAATTCGTAGGTGAGTCCAGCTTCGTTAGAAGGCAAGTCCACTTCCGCCGTTGACACAGTTATCGGAGCAGCACTTGACTCAATCACCTCAGATGTATTTAGTGCCCCTGCTGTGTTCTGCATCTCAGCTACTGGTGTGTTGTCGCTGCAGGCGGTTAACAGCAAAAGCAGACACAAAAATAGCACAGCTACAGTTATCCATCGACTTTTCATCATTTAAACTCTCCGTTCCGAAGTTTTGGTAGAGATGTACAAAATTAGTATATTAATATACTAATGAAAAATTAGTATTTATGCAAAACTGCCCATTCGCTTAATGAGGCCATGACAGTCTAATACTTTATTTTCTTTTACATGAAAAGGAGGTGCAGCATGATTATTGAGCTCAGTATCACACTCGGAGAAACGACCCGGACGCTGGCCGAAATAAGGAATGCGGTCCATGGGCTGACACGGGAAGCTTCCCAGCTTATCCATACCGCAGGCCAGGTAACCAAAGATGTCCGCGGCAAAATGTAGACCATCGCTCCTCTGTTTGAGTCGGTGCACAAACTAAAGACCGCCCTTTTCTTTCCCCTGAAGAAAGGCTGGACGGTCTTTAAGCTGGTTTACACAGCTACATTATCACTTCAACCTGCACTGAAACTTTCCCGGCATACGCCGGAATAACATTCCCCTCCAGCTTTTGCCCGTCGACCCGTATTTCCTGCACACCTTTGCTGCTGCGGCTGCTATTATTGACCTTGATCTCATACCTGCAGCCCCTGAATCTGCGGGTGACCGAGAACCCCGGCCATTCGGCGGGAATACACGGATCTATCGACAATCCTTCAAGCACCGGCTTGATCCCCAGTATATATTGAGTGACCGCCACATACATCCATGCGGCTGTGCCCGTGAGCCAGGATACATTGGCCAGACCGAACTTGTCGGACTCGGGCCCGAACAGATTGGATGCATAGACGTAAGGTTCCGCCTTGTAACGGCTGAGTCCGGCTTGTTCCATGGCTACATTCGGCAAAAGCTGGCGGTAATATTTGTAGGCCAGATCGCCTCTTCCCAACATACATTCAGCGATGATCGCCCAGGTATTGGCATGGCAGAAGACAGCTCCATTCTCCCCGGTCCCCTTGTTGTAATTGGTCAGCGGATCGGCCGGATCAGGAAAAACAGTAATGGAAGGATGTAGCTTCTTGATGCCCAGCTCCGTATCCAGAATGTCGCGCACACTGTCCATGGCCTGTAAGGCTTTGCTTGGTTCCGCCATGCCGGAGAGCGTGGCCCAGGTCTGGGCGTTAAGCCAGATTTGGGCTTCCTCATGCTCGGCAGTACCCAGAAAACGCCCGTCATCCATCACGGCCCGCCGGAACCACTTCCCATCCCAGCCCAGGCTGTTGACCAGCCGCTGTTGTTCCTCATACATGGCTGTATACCCCGCCGTATCTTCGGGATGTCCCGCGAGTGGCGCCAGCTCCTGCATGCGCAGCAATACCATTCCAAGCTGCATCGCCGTCCAGATGCTCTCCCCTTTGCCCTGCCGGCATACCCGGAACAGCTGGTCATTCCAGTCGGAACGCAGCATCAGCGGGAAGCCGTTTGGTCCGAGCCGGGAAGCCGTAAAGTCTATCGCCCGCTTCAGATGCTCATAGACGGTAGCCTCCCCGCCGTCATAGAACGGAATGCGGTCCTGAAGGAACGAGGCATCGCCCGTCTCTGCCAGAATGTCCCACACAGACAGCGCCGTCCACAGGTGATCATCCGAATGGATACTGGTTACCGGTTCCCAGCCTTCATGCGGGAAGAAATAATGATTCACATGGCCGTCCCGGTACTGCTGGCCGAGCAGCAGACGAACCTTGTCTTTGGCCGCTTCCGCATCAAAGGGGACAACGGCCAGTGCATCCTGGGCGGTATCGCGGTAGCCCACACCCCGGAATGTGCCGGTTGCATAGAACGAAATATTGCGGGAGAACAGGAAATTGCGCTGGGCCTGATAGGGGTTCCAGATATTGATCATCCGCTGCGCATCCGGATCGGGCAGTTCACAATTCCATGCCTCCAGATAACCGTCCCAGCTCCCGCTTAAAGCCTGAAACGAACGGGCGACAAAGTCCTTTTCCCTGGAACAGGCCATTGCTGCTTCAATCTCTGCCTCCGACATCGCGGTTCCGAGAAAAAAGTTGACGGTGCGCGTCTCGCCCGGCTGGAGCGTCAGCTTCACCTGAAGCGCACCGCAGGGATCACCGCCCAGCAGGGTCGAACCTGTACAACCGCCCTGCTCGATCGCTGCCGGATTGGACTCGCTGCGGTAGCTTCCGATAAAGGCATCCCGGTCCCCGTCATAACTGTGCAGCGGCCTATCCGCCATGAAATAGACAAGCGGCGTTTCCTCTGGTTTGGGCTGATTCTCTACGCCGTACTTATATACGAGCGCCTCCTGCCCGTGATACATCACCGACACCTGATGTTTGTTGTAGCATTGCCACTGCAATTCACGCATGAATTCCATCATGCCGAACTCGGCATAGGCATATACATTCAGCGTCTTCACAACGCTGCTGTTGTTCGTCAATGTCAGATTCCAGATCAGGGAATTCTCAAACGGGCCGACAAAATACAGCGTCTTTGCGGACACTCCTTCTGAGCAGGCCTCAAACCGGGTATACCCCATGCCGTGGGCACTTGTCCAAGCCTGCGGTTTGTTCAGGGCAGGCTCATAGGTAGGGCACCAGTAGCTGCCGGACTCTGCATCCTGCACATAAATATACGGCCCCGAGCGGTCGGTCGGCAGGTGAAAGAACCGGTAGCGGGTGATCCGCCAGATTTGCGGGGACTTGTAGAACGCCACTCCTCCACCTGCGTGGGACAACATCGTATGAAAGGTCCCGTTGGAGAGGTAGTTCATCCAGGGTGTCGGCATATCATGCCGTTTGAATTCCACTTCCTTGGCTTCATCCCGAAAGGAATAGTAATCTTCAGGCGTTTCATGTTCATATCTCATCCATCGGCCACTCCTTTATATTCAAGCTCACTCTTATTAAAAAGTTCCCAGCTTAGCCTACTTGGGCTCCACCTCATCCATTGTCATCCGGTAGTGCAGATTGTTCATATAAGTTCCGTCAGGGTTCATAAATACCATTCCGAACCGCAGCTCCTCTTCCCCGCCCTGCACGATGGCCATCAAACGGTTCACGCCCGGGCACAGGGTAATTCCGGCCTCCGGCTCCGGAACAGCCAGGCCGTTCAGATAAATCTCGCAAGGCGTTCGAGACAATATACGTAAATACCCTTCGCGGTGGCTGGCGGCCGGATAGACATTACCGGCCGCTTCGTCCTCAACCAGGACAAAACAGCTCAGGAACCAGAGATTACCTGCCGGATCGGGGATACGGAACAGGCCGTCGGCGGTATTCCGCTCCTTCTTTTTCATCCAGCCATATAAGCCTTCGCCCAGATTATTCAGCGAGAACAAGGGGTCGGTATAATAGGCCTTCATGGCTTCCGCATCCATATGCGGCAGACAGGGCAGTGCCATAACGGCTTCCACCGCCCACTCCCCATCCCCCTTGACACCCGTCAGCAGACCATCGTCAAAGGAAGCGCCCAAATTGCCGAGCAAGCGGGTGTACAGGCGGATGCTTTTGTCGCTCTGCACTTCGGGCAATAGCTGCGAAAAGAGAAGGCACCCCGCACCTACGTTCAGCTGAAGCAGATAATCCCCCGGCTCGCGGGCTTTGTCGCGGTTCAGCTCAACCAGCGCAAGCCTGCTGTATTCCGCCGTATGTCCGCCCACAAAGTAATCTTTCCAGGCCGTCCCTTCCACACTGGTGCACAACACTTCTGCGCCGGGAACCTCCAGGCTGTTAGCTGCCAGGGAACGGTTCACCACCTCTCTCGGTGACAAATGTACCTTGTCGAAGCCGAACAGATCCACAGGGCTTACGCCCCGCACCGCATCATACCTGTAATCTGCTTCCAGATGATATGTCTCGTGAGGGATTACGCTGACCGGAGCCCCCACCAGCCGGGACAAGGCCGGCGAGTCACTGCTCTCTGCCGGGAGCAGCAGACAGCTTCCGCCCTCAGCAACATACCGCCTGAGGTTCTCCGCTGCTTCGGGCGCTTCCAGCAAGGCAGCTTCCACGATTAGCAGGCCGTACCCCGCAAGCGCGGAAGCGGACAGACCCTGTACCCGATCCGCATTAAGCCGCAGCGTATTCAAGAAATGGTCCGCTGCACCACCGCTGCGGACCCAGGCCGCTGCCGGCTTTGCGGCGGGTGCCGAAGGCTCCGTCCTCCCCGCATAAGCCAGCAGATTACGCAGCAGCAGGCAGGCCTGGGGAACCTGCCGGATATGCTCCATCAGCTCCAGCTGGCTGGCCACAAAACTCCCCTGACCGCTGCGGTATTCCAGCAGCGGCGACCACAGGTCTCCGCCGTCTCCGAAATCTCCCGCGCTGCATTCCAGCAGCATGCTGAAATCGCCGGTGACCGGTTTTTCAAAGGCCGCCCTGATGATCGGCAGCGGCCCTTCCTCCCGGACTTCGGGGTGCCAGAACATCAGGTCGTCATCGCCCAGCCCCCGCAGCACAGGGTGGTCGTAGCTCCCCGCATGGGCGCGAATGAAATCGCGCCGGACCAAAGGCAGCTTGCCGATGGACAGGTGACGCTGCTCCAGCAGCAGCAGTCTTCCGCCTGCGCCTACCCTCTGCTTCAGCGCCTGCTCCAGCCGCCCGTCCTGATCCTCCTGCTTGCTGCCGATAATCAGCAGTGTTTCACCGTCCAGCTCCAAGATCTGTTCGGGACCCAGTCTTCTGCAGCCGGGCACCATCGCAGCGATCACATCATAATCCGCGTCATTTCCAAGGAAAGCGGCAGCCCTGCCCAGATCCACTGCTTCAGTCTTGTACCTGGAAGGGAACAGCCTGTACTCAAGCTTCAGCTCCTGTATCCGCTCCTCCCCGTGATACAGCACTGCCGTCAAGACTGCCGCGTCTCCACACTCTGCCGCCCGCGGGGTCCAGGCGACCTCAATCACTCGCCGCCCAGCCGGTGGCTGTTCAAAGGCAAAGCTCTCTGCATGCACGAGCTGCCCGCCCTGCTCAATCCGGCATTCCACCTTCACCTCGCGGGTGTGCAAGGTGTCGTTATAGATATCAAAGCTGCGGTGAATCGGAGCATCGTCAAAAAATGCCCGGTTGTATTCAGCCGCGATTATCACAGCCGGCTGGAAGACAGATGACAATATCTCAAAGGAGGGGTTGGTCCGGTAAGCCGGATACTCCTCAGGCAGCAGTCCATTATGAAGCGTAAGGGAATAGGCAGGAGTCACCTTGGGCTTGGGACCGCTATCTCCGGGGCTGCCGGGAGTCACAGGCAGATTCCGCTCCGGCATGGCCCGCATGAAATAATGGGCGAAATTAAAGGTTGAAATACCGGAAACCCCTTGTCTGCGGGCGTATTCCACGAACAGACGCTCTTTCTCCGCAAGGCCTCTGGCAGCTTCATCCGTATGCCTGTACGCGCTTAGCCCTACATACATGCTGCTGTTCTGGGGACAGATATACCACCAGCCGCCATGCTCGCCAAAGGTGAGCGGAACGCTGCGGTCCCACTGCGCGATGGTGCCGTCGATATTATAGTGGCGGCTCTCCACTTCCGTATGTTCCTTAGGCAGCAGACGGTTGTCCCCTTCCACTATGATCGGGCGGGTAGGATCAAGACTTCGGATGATGTCCATGAACCCGGGAATATGCAGCTTGTAGCCATCCCGGCCATCCACCCAGCGCATCTCATTCTGCACACTCCACATCATGACCGATGGATGATTTTTATCCCGCTGCACCAGCCGCCGCACATGCGCCCGGCAATTGGCAATGTAGTCCGGATGATCTGCCAGCATGGATTTGCCCGAACCGTAGATCGCCGTCTCGTCGATAATCAGCATGCCCTCCTCATCGGCAATCCGCACGTACATCTCAGGGTAAGGCTCCGCATGAAGGCGGATCGAATTGACACCCGCCTGCTTGCACATGCGGTACCAGCTGCGGACATAAGCTTCCGTCTGTTGTGCCGCCCCCTGGAAATGCCAGGAGTCGCCCCGCAGGTTAATCGGCGTGCCATTCAGCACAAACTGTGGACCATCGCACCATAATTCCCGGAACCCGAAGCTTTCTTCCTTGCAGTCGAGGATTGTCCCCCCTGCATAAAGCGTAAGCTCGGCCTGATATAAGAACGGCTGCTCCGGATTCCAAAGCTTGGCGTCCTTCCATTCCAGACGAAATACGGCGCGGCCGGTCAGGCCACCCGGCAGCTCATTCTCACATAGCCGCCCGTTCTCCCCGGCGGTGAAGGTGGTTCCGTTAAGCTGCTGCTCCGCCATAAGAACTGCCGCGCCGTCCGGCTTGTTTTTCTCTCGAACCTTCAGCACCAGTCTGAGCGGTTCCTCCACCACACCGGATGTCTGACTGCCCACCACAACCTCCGCTTCCAAAGATTGCTCCCGGTAAGACGTACGCAGGGTCAGGTCTTCTATAGCTATGGGGGGATAACTCTCCAGGAACACATCCTGCCAGATTCCCCGGGAGATGTAACCGAACCAGGAGCCGGTCAGACCGGTGACCTTTTTGTCTCCGGAAGGCAAAGTTACCTGATCGAAGCTTCCGCAGACGATATGCAGATGGTGCTCCCGCCCTGGGGTGACGAAGGCACCAATATCCAGCCGCAGCGGCAGGTAACCATCCTCCCAGACCGCCACCGGATGCCTGTCAAGATAAATTGCGGCTTGTTGCATAATCCCGTCCAGACGGAATACAATCTTCTGCCCGGCCATCGCCTCCGGCACCCGAAAGCTGCGGTGCAGCACACCAGCCTCCGCTTTATTCCACTCCTTGGGGTAACCGTAGACATCCAGAGGACAGAAGCCATGTTCAGGAATCTCCCCGAAGACTCTGCCCGCCGCAGTCTCATAGGTACTGCGCCAGCTGGAAGGGACCTGTATTTTGCAGGCCTCATAGACCAGCTTCTCCGGCAGACTGCGGCAGAACCGCTGCTCATAGAGCGGCATGAAATCCCATTCACCGTTCAGGCTCATTTGTTTACGCATGTATATCTACATCTCCTTTCTGATAAGCGGGCTCAGCCTGCAGCACAAGGGTAAGATTAAGCCAGATGGTCTGGTCCGGGGGCCTATGCTCCCATTTGATAAAATGCGGCTCCATCAGCTCTACCCAGTTCTCCGGTGTCTGTCGGCTCTGGAGTTTTCCGCTATAGGGTGCCGCTTCCAGAACAGCCGGACGTTCCGAATAAAAAAACAGCAGATTCTCATGAAGCCCGATGATCCCGTATTTATGGCCTGCCCCCGGCTGCTCCTCCTGGTACTGGTAATGGTAGTAAATATAACTGGCCACCCATTCCGGCCGCAGCAGGGCTATTCTTCCATACGCTTCAGCCCCCGGTTGTTTGCGCTTCCAATGTTCCGCACTCACCGGAGCCTGATAATGAAAAATATCCATCATCGGCACCCACAGCCGCAGCTTCGAAGCTCCCGGCCATGCGGCGAACAGCCCGGGCTCCTCCAGTAGCAAGCCGGCAGGTTCGACAGGCTCTCCCTCGCACTCATAATAGAGAAAATAATCATGCTGATGGGCAAACAGACTTAGCGTTGAAACCTTCCCCCGCGCCATTTTTTCCTGTATGTGCATCTTGCGCGAACGCATTAACGAATGCAACTCCGGGTTGTTCCATGCTTCGCACTGGGCCCTGTATAAATACCGCTGCATACTGCACCTCCATCCGTTGTTTTTGTACTCTTTATGTTAAAGCATGGAGCGCCTCTTCACCTTGACGATAATGACCTTGTTTAGCATAATAATGACATGAATATTAAAATATTGTCGCGGGACCTGGGTCTGGAGCCGGGCTTCACCTTCAAGATCCAGAAATGCCCGCTGACCCATGATTATTACGTTCACAGCCACGATTTTTCGGAGCTTGTAGTCATCCTGGAAGGCAGCGCCACCCACATTATTGAAGGGAGAGAGTACCCCGTCTCGGCAGGCCAGGTTTTTTTGATTCATGGCGATATCTCGCACGGGTACAAGGATGTGCAGAATATCCAATACGTCAATGTTATGTTTCATCCAGACCAGCTTCTGCAGCTGCCGGAGCTTCGGCTCCTTCCGGGATTTCAGGCCCTGTTCTACATTGAGCCTTTCTACCGGAAGGAAAGATATTACCAGGGGATGCTCACCCTGAACGGGCAGCAGTTGGGAGAGGCTACCCGGCTTCTGGATCAGATTCTGGAGGAGTACGAGACACAGCCGGAGGGATTCCGGTTAATGATCCGCACTTATTTCACGGCCCTGATCGGGATGCTCTCCAGATCCTATCAGCGCAACAACGGGCAGACGGAGAACAAGGCAATGCGTATTGCCGAGACCGTGACCTATCTGGAAGAACATTTTCTCCAGCCCATAACCCTGCAGGAGCTCGCCGACCGGGCTTACCTGTCGAAACGCCAGTTCCTGCGGGTATTCAGCCGCAATTACCATACGACCCCGATGGATTTTGTGATCCGCAAACGCCTCGATTATTCCTGCACCCTGCTGCGCAATCCCGGCCTGTCCATTTCGCGTGTGGCCATGGAGAGCGGATTCCGCGATCAGAACTATTATGCGAGACAATTCAAAAACAGCTTCCACTGCACCCCTTCCGAGTATCGGGAGAAGCAGCTTTAGTGTCTGAACCCTGAAAAAGCCGGTCCCTCTGAATGGAGGGCCGGCTTGGCTTGTGGGAACAGTATTCAGATAATGTGATCCATTAGCATGATAGTGCTGGGAAATTCCCGGAGTTAGCAGCCGCTTTCGTCCATTAACACAAAAAGATGAAAAAGCCGTGGTTGGAGCAGCATCGGAACTCCTTTAAGTTCGAACACTTAAAGCCGAATCGTGATTTATCGCAGAAAGTCAAAGTGTTTGGCTGACAAACTTGGCGTAATCAGGGGTTATTATTCAAGGTCGAGCATGCGTGATATTGAGCTGCATCCGCGGCGCCGGCCCACCCTGTGTGTTGGCGATGCCGCTGGCGATGAAGCCAACGGATTCGTAGAATCCTATCGCGTGCGGGTTGGCCGTCACCTCTACACGCACACCGCGCCGCGCAATGTCTTCGAGCAGGGCACTCGCGATGCCTTGGCGCATCCAGTCAGGATCAGTGAACAGATCCTCGAGTTCGAGGAAGTCGTCGACAGGACGCGCCGACGCAAAGCCGACGACCCGGCCGTCAACAACAGCGACACGTGCGAACGGCAACATTTCGTCGTCCCACACGAGCCACTCAGGATGAGCAGCAAAGAGATCACGATCGCCCTCAATTGTCAGCGACGCAGAGCGAAAGATGTCGCGCAGAGTATCGACGTCGTCGTCGACTGCGCTTCTAATGACAAGGTTAGACGAAAATAAAGGTTTTTTTTCATTCACGGCCGAGTCTCCTTTTTATATGGAAATTCATGATAGTATCTTCAAATTTATGAGTGTAAAACTATACTACAATAATTATTTGAAAAGTAACCCTGTATTGTACCGTTATAATTATACTTTACCGTCACTTGTGATGCTGCTCCCCTTGTCACTGTTCAACTATCCTGCCCATTCGCTTAATGATTGCACAGAAATAGCCCCTTAGAACGTATACATCGTTCTGAGGGGCTATTAATTGTGTCACATCATATCCAATATTGTCCTTGCTCTATTCGTAATCTACTCTCCAGGTTTCGCATGCGCCGCAGCGATCGTATCCGCGATGCGGATGGCATCCCGGTCACCCGTTTGCCGCAAATGGCCAATCAGACGGCTGCGCCGCTGCGTGGAATGGTCCTGATGGAGCTTCCACTGCCCTTCCATCCGGCTGATGCGGATTTTGAAACCAACCACACCCTGGATCAAACGTCCGTAGACATGGTCCGGAATCTGGCCGTCCCAGGGTAAATCCATGCCCGCTCCGTAATAAGCGATGGTCTGCTCCATGATCCGCTTCAGCTGACCGGCATCCTCTACCGGCTGAAATTCCCCATAGACGTGGCCTGCCCTACCCGTCCTCAGACTACTGCTCTCCGTTCAGTCTGGCAGCCGTCGAAGTCTCATCGCCGCCCAGACGTTTTCTCAGCGTAGCCTGCCAGCTTGCGGATAAGGCATCCACTGCGAGCAGTGCCTCAATCCCTGACCGGTTATCCTTATCCTGATGCATAATCCTGTTGGCATAGGCCACCGTCCGTCCGGCGGAATGACGCTCCCGGAGGATCAGCTCATCCTGAGGGTCCACCTGTCCTTCTTCCAATACGCGAAAATAATATCCGGTGTAACCGGTCTCCTGCACACGCTGAGGAAGGTCCGGCAGTCCGTATTTGACCGACAGCTTGAAGCAGGGCTGCCGGGGCTGGCTGATCTGAACCGTAGCTCCGCCCAGAGAGAAAACATCACCGATACAGACCTCTTCTTCGGTAAGTCCGGTGATGGTCAGATTTTCGCCGAAAGCACCAAAGCTTAGCTCACGCCCTATTTCACGCTCCCAGTAGGGATAATGCTCATACGGATACACACATACCGCCTTATCGGCCCCCCCATGATGCACCAGATCTGCCTGGCCGTCCCCGTCCAGCTGAATTCGGGAAAGATACAATGGCCCGTGAACCGGAGCCTTGTGGATACCTGTCATAATTTCTTTTTTTAAATAAGGTACCTGCTTAGGCATCCCCACATTCAGCGATTTAATCGCTCCGCTTTGCATATCCAGCGCCCCCTCATATCCTTGGTTTATTCCGTAATTATAGCCCGGAAAGAGGGAGGGTGCCAGTACCGCTGCGATACTTGCTGCCGATATGACCGGTGACGATAAGCCCGCTCTCCACTACTCTAATTTGCACAAAAAAATTCCCGATGACATGTTTCTCTTCACCGGGAATTCCGCTTATTCCGTGCCGGCGGCATTCAGTGCAGCCAGCAAGTCTCTTGCTTCTTCATTGTCAGGCTCCAGAGCCAGCGCTCTGCGGGTGTAATGAGCCGCGCCCGCCTCATCTCCAAGCTCATAGCTGCAAATCGCCAGACTGTAGAGCACTGCCATGACCGGGTCCTCAGGGTTCGCTTCGAGTGAGCGCTGCAGAAACGGCAGCGCCGCCTCATACATCCCCATCTCGAACAGCAAAAGTCCGCTGTCCAGCGCCAAATCATAATTCTGCACCAGGGGATAATAACCTTCCCACATCAGTTGGATCCCCTTGTGAATATCAAGCAGTTCCTCATCACTGGCATCTTGAAGCAAGCTGGAAATATGCTCGGCACTTTGGATGAAGAACTCGGCATCATAACCACCCAGCCGCCAGAAGCCCAGGAATTGCTGTACGCCCATCGTATCAATACGCGGGTCTACCCATTCCTTCATGCTGAAGAATTCATCCGGCCCAAAGCGCTCAATCCCCCGCCGGTAAGCCAGTCTGGTCTGGATATAGCTCATCGGTGACGGGAGCATCAGGATGCAGCCGACATTCAGATTCTTGTAGTGGTGGCCCGTGAATAACGAATAGGCCCCTTTGCGCTCAAAAAAGTACTGCATAGCGTGATAATTCGCCGTCAGCGAGAAGCTCCCATGATAAATCAGCTTGGGAGGCTCCACGAACTCCCAGTTCTCCAGCCGATGGTCGCCTTTATCCGCAGTCAGCAGCAGAAAACCCTCCCGGGACAGCTCTCCCAGCCGTTCCAAACATCTCAGTGCCGCTTCCGGGAAAAGCACATGGGAATCGCCCAGCTTCTCCTGATAGAACCGGATCACCTCGTGATAGGGATAAACCTCCTGTTCGTAACTCTCTGCCCGGCGGTAATGATACTCCAGATCGACACTTTGCAGCAGCTCTGCGGGCACGGCGGCAGCGGCGGGATCGGGAATCCGGATCGAGACATCACAGTCAAAGGTTTTGCCTTCATCCACGTAGATCAGTTCCTGCGGAATGCTGCAAAAAAAGTAGTTCGCAATAACCATCAGCGGCTGCTGCAAATCCCCTGCCCCAATATGCGTGTTGGAATGAACCAACTGCAGCTCGGTGTCATTGACCACATCAAAACGGGCAAAATCAAGCACACCTTCCCGCACAAAAGGCTCCAGGCCGGGATGCTGCTGCCAGCTGGCAATATTTTTGACAGGCAAATCACTCATAATATAACGAAAAGGCGGCAGCGGAATACCCGCATAATCCCTGAGCTCGCATAACTTCTGCAAGACATGAAACGCCAGGCGTCCCGCTCCCGCCCCCAGCTCCAGGATGTTGACGGTCTCCGACAGATGGCCTTGCATCGCCCGGTCCTGCAGAAATCCGAAGATCATCTCGGCATAAGCCGTCCCGATCATGGGGTTGCTCGTGATATACTGCGGAACCTGGTCGATATTCCAGGCCTTGATTCCCTGTTCTTCATAATAAGCGCGCTGCAGTTCCCAGATCGGGGCTTCACTGAAGCGGTAACGTTGTGGTGAGTCACTTGTCATCTGTTCTGAACCTGCTCTCTGTGGATCTCTTTTTGTAAAGTAACCTGTCTATTATATTAGATGGAACTCGCCCGTGAAACAACCTTAATCCTGCAATATCCAGATCAAAAAGGAACTGTCCGGGGAGTACAGTGTCTACTCCCCGTGCAGTTCCTCTATGGCTTACTGCCATTATGGTTTAATAGGTCCACCAGTTGCCGGACATGACAATCATGGAGAACAGCTTGATGCTGTCTTCATAATAATCTTCCTGAGGACTGCTTGCCGTATGACTCCAGAGTGAATTCAGCCAGCTTTGGTTAGAGGAGGAGGTCATCGCACTGACACCAAACGGAGCGTAGAAAGCACCGCTGTTGTAGCTTCCGAACAAGGTGCCATTCAGCTTGTAGCCGTCTTTGATATTGCCCGGCGAATTGCCGGCTTTGGCGGCAATCCAGCTGTTCAGCTGATTGAGTTGCGAAAGGGCACGGTTATCTCCTGTCAGCAAATAATCGGTCGTGATCCGCCAAGGGGTGCGGCAGGAATTATAGTTATAGTGACCGTCATTGGGATCCTCCAGGAAATCAGCCGGAGCCGGTTTGTAGGCTCCCCCCGAATATATCACAAAATCCGGCAGCAAACCCGTACTTGAACTATAACCGTTGTACAAACTATTGATGATCGTGTAGGTCTTATTCACTACGTTATCCCAGCGGGCATCCCCCGTCGCACTCCGGAAAGCCTTGAGATGGTTCAGCATGAAATCCGAAGGCCGGGTTGCCGTATTGTAGGAGCCACTGGTCGCCCAATCACCCAGCCGAAGAGTCCACTGGGTCTGGTTGATATCATCCTCCATAATGGCGTTGATGATGTTCTGGGCTGCCTGCAGATAGTTGACCGAACCGCTGCTCCCCCATTGCTTATGGGCCAGCAGCAGCGAGAACGCTATATCCATGTCACCGTCTGTTGCAGAATTATCACCTTCAACATTCTGAAAGCTGCTGTTCTGCTTCCAGGCCATCAAATATGGGTTATTGGCGCTTGGATGCGCTGTATAATAAGAATATAGACCGTCAAAATACGTCTGGGCATTCGCCTCATAACCGGCCATTAATACGGTGGACAACATGCCGTAGCCATGGGCTTCAGAGACCGTCTCTCCGGCAGAATTATATTTAACATAATATTTGCCGGTGCCTGCCGGTTTGAGATAAGCCGCCTTCCACGCGTTCCATTTGGTCTTGACCGAGTTATCCATCGTGGCCTGAGTCACATGATTGGGCTTAATCGAACCGCTAGTATACGTTGTATGCTGAGGAAATGGCTTATTGACTGCCGCAAAGGCTGAGCCCGCCGGAAGAACGATAAGGGCCAGACATAATAGCATCAAAGTTCTCCAGACGAACACGGGCTGCACATCTTTTCTCATCACGAAATCCTCTCCTTTTCAAGTTGGAATCGCTTACACGAGCATACGACAAAATCGGTCGATACACCTCCTCATCTCTTCAGGCAGAAATAAATCGGTTTTTTTGTAAAAATATGTTATGTGTCTTCTACAATATATTCCTCCTTCCTACAGCTTGTCAACATAAATTATGTGGCCAAAGGACATGTTTCAACTTATATAGTTCATAACTTACTAAAGTTGATAAACTATATAAAATATAGTATTATAAAATTTAAGAAATGTTCTACAGATTATGAAGGAGGCGATTTCACATGACCCATGCGGCGAATCACATAGAAATAGGAATCAGCACATTTTTGGAGACTACCCCGGACCCGGTAACCGGTGAGATTATGAGTCATGCGGAGCGGCTGCGTGAAGCGGTGGCAGAGATTGTACTGGCCGATCAGGTCGGCCTGGATGTATACGGAATCGGGGAGCATCACCGGGCCGATTATGCCGGCACGGCGCCTGCTGTTGTACTGGCAGCAGCCGCTTCGGTAACTAAGCGGATTCGGCTCACCAGTGCGGTAACGGTCTTGTCTTCGGATGATCCGGTCCGTGTGTATCAAGCGTTCTCCACACTGGACGGCCTCTCTAATGGCCGTGCGGAGATCATGGCCGGTCGTGGTTCCTTCACGGAATCCTTCCCATTGTTCGGGTACAGCCTGGAGGATTATGATGAGCTGTTTGAAGAGAATCTGGAGCTGCTGCTCGCGATCCGGGAATCGGAACGGGTGACCTGGCGCGGCGGACACCGTCCGGCTATTCACAATCTCGGGGTCTACCCCCGCTCCGTCCAGACCCCGCTTCCGGTGTGGATCGCGAGCGGGGGAAACGCGGAATCTGCAATTCGGGCCGGTATGCTTGGCCTGCCGATTGCCTTCGCGATCATCGGCGGCATGCCGGAGCAATTCGCTCCGCTGGTCTCCTTGTACAAGCAGGCTGCCGCCCGCGCCGGGCATGACCCGAGCAAGCTGCAAATTGCGACACATTCCCATGGTTTTGTCGGGGAGACCAGCGAGCAGGCTGCCGACTTGTTCTACCCTCCGACCGCCGCCCAAATGAATGTTATCGGGCGTGAACGGGGCTGGGGGCAACGTTATGACCGCGCCGCTTTTGATGCTGCCCGCAGTCTGCGCGGCGCCCTGTATGTCGGCGACTCCGAATATGTGGCTGAGAAGATCGTTCTGCTGCATAAAAACCTGGGGGTAACCCGTTTCTTTCTGCACGTGAATGTCGGGACGATGCCGCACCGCGAAGTGCTGCGTGCAATTGAACTGCTCGGCACAAAAGTAGCTCCACTGGTACGCAAGGAACTGGCGCTAAACGCTGCAGCGGATAAGTAACAGTAAGACACGTCTAACTCTAAAAGCCTGCGGATTCCGGCATCCGCAGGCTTTTTATCTTACGCAGCTCGTTTAGAGGGCTTGCTGCTCTTGCAAAATACTCTGTACCTCACCTACCATACGATAAGAACCACGCAGCGGCTCATATCCCAAACGCCGGTTAATGTGCAGAATAGGCGCGTTGGTGGAGTCATTATCCGTGCGGATGTAGGCAGCCCCCTGCTGCCGGGCCAGCAAAATCGCCTGTACTTTCAACCCGTAAGCAATACCCCGGCTGCGGTAATCCCGGCTTACTCCGGTGTATTCATGATACATTCCGTTGGTCTGCGGATTATACAGTACATTGGAAACGCCGACATAGGTGTCTCCATCAGCCACGATAATCACCCGTTCAGGAGCATAGCCGTCCGACTGCAGATACCATTTACGCCATTCCTCGATCACCGGAACTTCACCTGTAAAGCCGGGAATATCCACTAACGTTTGCTTATAGATCTCGTAGATTTTTTGTTCGCTGTCTGTGCCCTGCTCTTCCGCAAGCGTCGTGAACCGCAGCCCTTTCTGTTGTATGGACCGGATCGCTTCTTCCCCGCCTATTGCCCCCCAATCTACCTTCCCTATCTCCACTACAGACTGAAAGGTGTGCCGCTCCGCGGCAAATCCGTTCCGCTCTGCAAACCGGAGCGATTCCGGACTGTCATCCCATGTCTGGGTAACCAGCGTATCGGCTCCCAGTAAGCGGCTCCATTCCAGTGCATGATGCAGCAGAAGCTGCCCCACTCCCTGCTTTCGGCTGTTCACGTCCACAAGCAGCGTCTGGTTCAAATGTCCCGGAGCTGTCCATGGCGCCCTCCAAGTAGTTACATATCCTACAATTTCGCCCTTGGGAGTCACGGCTACCCGCCGGCTCCGGTCGTATCCAGCCAGCCGCCCTTCTTCATCCTTATAGGTGTGACCCACCTTATAGAGCTTGGCATCTTCTTCTTCCAGTTGTTCAGCCGTCGTTGGCTCTGACCAATCTGTATTTAAAAGTGCCGCCAATGCCGTATAATCCTCCGGCAAGCGCAGTTCCCGCAATTGAATGGACATCTTTCCCCTCCTCTATTATCCACAGCTTCATAATTAATACAATGCCAGCTACAATTTAGTATGCCATAGGGTTCAGAGGGGGAATAGGGAGAGTTTAATTATAACCAATATGACAACGGGCTTTGATTGGGAACTGTTAACTAAAGTAAGATTCCACATTTCTAAATCCATGTTATCATATCCCGAAAAGGAAGGTGACCCCATGTCAAATACCTATACCAACCATCGGATCAAAGAAGCCCAGCCCGATTTTGAGGGTGTCAACGGAACTTATTTTAATGCCAGTGCCTACTTCTTCTATCACAAAAGATCGTCCACTGTGGGTGACCGTATTCTGTACACCCGAATTCATCTGAAAATTGATCAGGGCAAAGAAACGCTGGAGACCTTAAAAGCCAACGTAGAGATACATAACAATAAGAACTACAACGTCAACGGACACAGTGAAATCTCCAACCTCGCCAGTGTGGTGCATCAAGGAGTTCTGTATCTGTTTTGGACGGAGAACGGGGATCTCTGGTACAAAAAAACTGCCAATGGCGAGAACTGGACCAAGGAGGAGAAACTTCACCACGCCTTCGAGCGACGTTCGCAGTTTGCCGCCCTTTCACTGAACGGGCGAATTTATCTGATCGGCGGACGGCATATCGATTCCGAACACCGGCTGGTTACTCTCTATATGGACAACGAAGGCATTTGGCACTCCGAAGTAGATAACGGCTGGAAAAACATAAAAAATATATCAGCCTCCGCCTATCATGACTCCACCGGTAAGCTTAGCCTGATGATCGGTGTGGTCACTACCCACGCAAACCTTTGGACCGCGTGCTATCAATGCGAAGTGAACAGCAAGGGTGAGGGAAGCGGACTGCGGCAGATCATCAGCCACCATCATCAGGAATACGACGGGCTTGTCGATTTCATCGCTCTGGAGACTGGTACTGTTCAACAGGGAATCCATGACTCCGCCGTGCAGTTGTTCATTAACGGCTGGCACCGTCCCCATATCTGGGCAGGATACAAAAATAATCAGATGAAGGAGTATAATATCCGCACCGGTACTTGGGGACCCAAAATCACCCGTTCCCATGGACATACGAAGTACCCTACCTGGAAATACATGGGCGCTCTCCAGTACTTTGTGCCGAACGGGGACAACGGCGAAATGCAGCAGGAAATCTGGCTGTATATGAATTATAACGATGATAGTGTTCTAAAACCCGGTAGCAGCAATCTGGTGTTCTGCCGGTACAAGTCCAGCCAATTCAAGCTGATTGCTACAGAAGATGCCACTGTCAGCGAGGATTTCCGGGCGTTGATTGGGGTTGTGGAAGGTGCTCCTCCCTATGTACGCAATGGCAGCGAATCAGACAGCTTCGGCTCTTCCTTCTTTTACGGCCGTTCGCAGACGGAACAGATGTCCATCTCCACACAATTCAATATGGGTGCATACGTTCAAGCAGGCAGCAGCCTGCCGGTCGTCGCGGATGTAACCCTTAAATTCTCAACAGAGCATGCGGAAGCCTTCAATCAAATTACGGAAATCACAACCTCATTCGACAAGTCCATCGTGCCCGTACCGGGAGAGAATGCAGTGACCTACATTTATCTCGCTCCGCATGTGGTGAAAAGGACCTACGAGCTTTATGACTGGAACGGAACGCATCCCCTTGGCATCAAAAGCTACCTGTTCCACGCGACATCGGCCGATGTGGATTTTGACGTGCATAATATTCTTCATACCTATGAGAAACATCCGAATACACATGACTACAAATCTTTTGAACACCGTTTCCCCAGCCTTCCTTCTTATGTAGATCATAAGCGGAGCCTTTCGCTGGATATAAGCTGGGTACCCGGGGAAATCACCGTCTTCTTTCACAGAAAAACAGCAGCTGTCGAGATCGAGCGCAGTAAAGTCTCGGCTGAAATCACTCAAGGCGTCCCAAACATCTTCAATATCGGCGGGAATGCCTCCTATGAGTACGAGATTTCTCATTACTCGGATGTATCCGAGAAGGTCGGTGCCAAACTCGATTTCCCTTTCCCCCGGAACGATCACCCGGAGGATGTGAAGAAAATGGTCGTCCGCATGTTTGTATTCGTGCCCGATGAGAATCAGCTCCAGCATTGTTACTGGATTCCAAAGGGCCAGCAGAATCAGCGCCCTTGGTGTGTTGCATGGTCCGTTCAAGGGGTCAAGCATCAAGGGAGCTAAAACCGGCCTGATGGGGCCGAAATTCCCGACGATATCACCTTCGCCCAGACCGCCATATCTACCGGTAGCTGCGTTTCACAATGAAAGAAGAGGAGCTGTTCATACAGCGCCTCAGTCATCAACGGCGTCCTGTCCGGCGTAGCGATACTAACTCCCCGTCAAACATAACACAACAAATCCTCCAGCTTCATCTTACAAAGCCTGCTGCACTGCCTTCTAAGCTTGGACTTGTAAATATCAAATACAACAAACAGCAGCAGCCCCGGACGAAATAAAGTCCTGGACTACTGCTGTTTATTGGCTATCGTCTCCCGTTAGCCTTCTATGCAGATCTATGCTAGTCAATTAGTCAAAGAAATCACAACCATCATTGGGCCAGATTTAGCACCAAAATCTCTCAGGCCAATCATCTCCATAAATTACTGGAAACATAGTTATCCCCTCCTTTGGATTATCGTGAAAACACGACATTCTCTATCCTTTCCTTGTAACAAAAAAACTGAATAGAGCGAAGGTTCAACTCAACCTAATTTCATCCACAGTAAAACAATCTACCCTTTAGTTGAAATACTCAACAAAACACATCAAAGGACGGTGTTACACCCGTTGAATACAGGAACAAAAGTCGAATTACGACCTGTGTCGCTGGAGGATTTTAGAAGAACATACGAAGCATATCGGCTTGATTGTTTACCGGGAATTGAATATTATCTCACGGCGTATACGTGGAGTGGAAATGTGCGTGCGATCCGCTCCTATGAAAAATGTGGTTTTGTTGTCGAAGGACGTTTACGCAATGATGCCTATGTAGATGGAAAGTACTACGATACCGTTATCATGGGGCTATTAAAAGAAGATTTTAAAATGCGAGAGAAAAGAATATAAAGCAAAAACTAGAAACTGCCTTCGCAATTTCTAGTTTTTTTATGGAGTCAAGTAAGATGTAGTCTACGAATTATCCATTCTCCGCCGCAACCGGGTTAACCGCAAAAATGGAATGAATGTTACCTTCCGGGTCTGCGAAGAACCCCGTGGTGTGCCCCCAAGACATCGACTTCGGTGCTGTAATTCCTGTAGCCCCTTTTGAAACTAACTCCTCATACATCGTGCGGACAGCTTCTGGAGAATCACATTCGAAGTTAAGCTCGAAGGCCTGCCCTTTACGTTCTTCTATAAAGGAATGATGATTGTTCGTGTTATCCGCCATTAATGGTGTTGAACAAATCGCAAGACGAATGCCGCTATTCATAAATTCAGCATAATGGTTCTCTTCAGTAACAGTCTTAAATCCGAGTACATCACGATAAAAACTAGTCAATCTAGGAACATCATGCGCCAAAACAGTAATTCCCTCTAATTTCAATCTCATCTTCACAACTCCACCTTTGCTAAGATATGCAACTGATTTATAGTGCGGACTCTCCTTAATTTTGCTTTGTATCCTATTCCAGTATGAAGCTCCATTATCCTGCCTCTTCGCCGTCGTTAATCTAAAATTTTATTTTCTTTCAACATAGGGGGCATAATGATAATCTCTTTAATGGTTTATTTACAATACTCATACTTTTTAAGTTCATCCCTATATTCCTTCAGCAACAATTGATTTAATTCTGCAAAAGACTCCAGTTTCTCAATCTTCTTAATTAAAGATTTTCGTTTTTTCTCATTTTCGTTTTGAGTCTCTTCCCAAATATCATCAATGTACAAATCTTGAAGTATGAACGAAAAAGGATCATCATTTTGAAGTGCTGCAGAATTCTCCAGCCAATCCATTGTAGCTTCGTTAGTATTTAGTTCTTCTACACTGTCACTACTTATAGCGCTATCATAATGCTTTACTATATTATAAAGTTTGTTAAGTCTTTCAATAGAAGAACCATCATTTCTTACAAATAAATTCTCACCGATCATTTTACTCCCAATCATGTATGCTTGATACAAATGAGAAACTGAAGTCTCGATACAAACAACTGCAGATAAATATTTAGATACACTTGCTTTGTCATGATTTAAAAAGTCATCCAGCTCAAGGCTTCCATAGTTATACTGATGGAATGTAGATTCAATTCTTCTTAAAAAATTCATCAAATATATTCTTTGTTTTTCTTCATATCTAAATCTAAGTGTAGCATTTAATACAAATGCGTTAACCCACTGTATTTCTTTATTATATGGAAGAGTATTATTTTCGGTTAGACTAGATAGGTCAGCAGAAATATACTTATCAAGTAAGTAATTAGAAGGGTTCCACTCCAATGATATCACTCCACTTTTTTTTAACAATGCAAATAGCGTCTAATTTACAAACTTCATAAAACTCCATATGTAAAGTATTCGCGAAATTAATGAACTCCATTAATCCACAACCCTAATTATTGATTTAGGATACTGCTAAACATTAATCCAACCTGCTTTATTTGACTTAATATAATCGTTTGAAAGTCCTCTATGTCGTCTTGATCAAATTACTTGGTAGAATTCATCATGATCCGTATTTTATATAATTCCACAAATCCCTTGAATTCCCTTGTATATTTTGGTCGAAAACTGTAGAAAAGCCCCCAAATTATTATTGGAAGCTTCGTCATAAATTCTATAAGTTCAATATACGATCAATTTCTTTAATTACTTTCCTTGAAGTCGGATTGTAGGCAACACCAGCGGTTGAAATCAATCTACTTCTGGATATTACGGATGATTGCTCCATTAAATTGTTATATGCCCAGTGTAACTTTCTGATTTGAAAATCCTCCACTGATTCAACAACCGTTGTAATATATGCTTTCACCCTCGGCAACTTATCAATAGTGTTATAATTGAAATGGCTCGCTTTACCTAAACGCTTAGAAATTTCCCATCTTTGGACCGGTTCACGAGTTCGGGTAGCCCCGTTTCACTACGGCCTGGTACTTCTCCTCAAGCCCTTTCAGACTCTGCCTCACGGCAGACGCCCTGTCCTCCAGCAAAAAAATTTTACCGGCCCCCCGAGGCGTTACCCCCGAGTTTGGATATGAGCCCCCTAGTCCGGGGCTCAGCGGGACTTTAACCCGCCTGATAATCGTGCAGCCACGCACGCATTATGAGCCCCTCGGACTCCCTTCCACAGACGGTTCATTTCATCTTTTGGACTTATAGAGCTTCTCTTTACGGGTTTCTAAAAAAATCCTGTGTGGGGGAGGGTCTCCCCAGTTCACTGCATCCTCTTTACTACCATGCCTATCCTTACGCTGGAGGATTCTTCGCTGTTGCTCCAAGTTCTTGACAGTTTCCTTGGCCTTCACCCAATTGCTCGAGGCTCGGCTTCCTCTCTCCCTTCTTGCGAGGCCTTTTTGACAACGCGGCAGGGTTCACTTGATGTTACGGCCTGGTAGTTTGCTACCCTGTCTCTGACAGGTACTTTTGCCGATTCGCTTTTACGTACAGCTTTCACCATACTTAAGAATCCTAGCTACGCGGGAGCTTGGTCCCTCCCACGACCGGACTTTCACTGGCTATCTAGATAATGAGTGCTTAGCTGGGCACACCACAACAATAAAAAATACTGTTCATTTGAATAAACAAATGAACAGTATTTCTTTTTTTAAAATATCATCCGACTAATGTTACTTCTTCATGTTTTAAACAAGCTTAACCAGGCTATAATTTTTTCTGCCCTTACGAATAATGACGAAGCGTCCACCGATTGCATCAGCAGAGGATATATTCAGATCAATACTGGTCACTTTCTCACCATTTATTGAGATTGCACCTTTCGAGATATCCTCACGCACCTGGCGTTTCGACTGCACAATACCAAGCTCAACGAGCCAGTCCACAATGTTCTTCGTTTCCTTCGAGGCAATAAAAGTTGGCATTTCCTTGAATCCTTCTTCAATCTCTTCAGCCGTCAAGGAGCGGATATCTCCGCTAAACAAGGCGACACTAATACGCTTAGCCTGAGCTAGTAGTTCCTCACCGTGCACGAAACGAGTCACTTCTTCTGCGAGTGCTTTTTGTGCTTCACGTTTGTGAGGCTCGTTTTCCACCTTTTCTGCCAGCGCTTGGATTTGCTCCTGATCAAGAAAAGTAAAGTATTTCAGATATTTGACCACATCCCGATCATCGGTATTAGCCCAGAAGTGGTAGAACTCATACGGCGTCGTCTTTTGGGGATCAAGCCAAATCGCTCCCCCGGCTGTTTTACCAAACTTAGTACCATCCGCCTTAAGCATGAGGGGGATAGTGAGGCCGAAAACCTTGGCGTCTGCGCCTTCTTTTTTCCGTATTAAGTCAAGACCGCTTGTGATATTCCCCCACTGGTCCGAACCTCCAATTTGTACCTGTACACCTTCACGACGATATAAATGTAAGAAGTCAATGGATTGAAGGATCTGGTAAGAGAACTCTGTAAACGAGATACCGCTATCCAGACGGCTAGATACGATATCCTTTGCCAACATCGTATTGATACTGAAGTTTTTGCCGTAGTCACGCAGAAAGTCGAGCATACTCAGATTTTCAGTCCACTCGTAGTTATTCACCATCCGAACGGTATTGTCACCATCTGTTAGAAACAGTCTGGTCATTTGAGCTGTAAGTCCCTCCACATTCTTTTGCACCTGCTCCATTGTCTGCAAGGAGCGCTCGGTGGAACGACCACTGGGATCACCAATGCTGCCTGTTGCGCCACCTACTAATATAACCGGACGGTGACCAGCAAGCTGGAAGCGTTTAAGCATCATAAAGGGTATCAGGTTGCCGATATGCATGCTGTCACCAGTCGGGTCAATACCACAATAAAGCGAAATCTTCTTTAAATCAGTTAATTCGCGCAGCCCTTCTGCATCCGTTTGCTGATTAATAGCACCGCGCCATTCTAATTCATCAATAATTCCCATCATATTAGCTCCTCTTCCAGCTTTAAATTTGCCAATTTCAATTCTTGTTCAGTACGAACCACTTCCAAGCCTTTAAATATTCCTTTTTTTCAATGCGACGCTGAACTAAGCGTTAGGAGTTCATTTTTTTCTTTTCCGGATACAAAAAAACCGCCCCCCGTCTATTTGACTCAGGGACGATTAAGTATAACCGTGTTACCACCCACATTGCGCAGGCCGCCAATACAGCAAACCGCACCACTCTAGGCAAGATAACGTTTGCCCTGCTCCGCTTGGCATTACCCAAGATACTCCAGAGTGTAATTCGTAGACCGTGTTTGTACCGGGTTGCATCATCCCCCGGCTTTCTGGGACAGGGACAGGTCTTCTACTGACTCGTTCAGCGTATATCGAATATAAAATTACCTGTAGTATATCTATTTTCCATTTCTATGTCAATTAGATTAGCTGCGCAGCCATGAAGAAATAAATACGTACTTCTACTTTTAATATCCCCTATCTATCAACATATCAATAGGTTTTGTTTTTTGATTCTGAAGGGCTCTCATAACGACATTTCCGAGATAGAGCGCAACCATGCCTGTAAAGAAAATAATGAATGTGACTGTAGAAGCAGGTAATGCATCAATAAGAAATATTCCCAAGGAACCAATAAGCATACTGCCTTTAAGGGCAATTTTATTCATAGCAAGGTATGAGCTCCTCAATTCATCTTGTGCTAAATCACCAAGGCATGACTCATAAGATGGGATAAAAAAAATCTCACCAATAACAGCCAGTGCCATTGACAACAAGAGAATCCACGGCTGATTGAAATAGGTAAGAATGGAGTATCCGACTACATAAAATAATGCACCAAAGTAGTAAGAGCCTCGCTCACTTAGTCTTTTTATTAGACGTGAGGCTATTAATGAAAATAATATGACCAGCAAAGTATTTTCTACTCTTAGAAAACCAAACATCTGAAACCCGTCAAAGGACTTATTCAATGCAGAAATGTGAAAATGTTCGACCTCTTTTTGAAAACGGGTAGCTATATAATTACTAAAATGACTTTCCATTGAAAAAAGAAGCATCGTTGACAACATAAAGATCATAAATACCCGATTTTTCAATACAAACCTGTAACTTATAAACAGATCGCTAAAACGCTTGTTTCGATTCCAAATCCTTTACCCATATAACATAGTTCGACCCTTTGCGTTCAAGATGTGCGAAATTGTTGTAGCTTTCATACCCTCGATCGGCAATAACAATCGTTTTCTCTTGAAATTGGGGAACGGCCTACTATTGTAGCCAGCGCCCTTCTTTCATTACACCATCTTCTAGGCTGAATAATAGCATCCACATAAAGCCTATTGCATAAGTCATAGGCTGCATTTAAATGCAGAAGGTTGTAACCTTTGGTGTTCGGTTAACTTTTAAAATAGGTGTTCTGGCATTGGTACTGACGGAGTAAGCAAAACAGTTACTATAGTTAGAGCAGGTGTTTCTGGTTGGAACAAGGATGGAATTGGATCACGTCTAAAACGGATGACCACTATTGGTCAAAAAGGCGGAGAATCTATGACCACTGGATCCTATATGAAAGGTGTTCACTGGCACGATATTACAATTGGCCGCTATGACAGTAATACTTCTTCAGCTAATTTAATTTATTCAAGCTGGGGCTCTTCCCAAACTGGTGGTTATCATATCTGGAACAATAGTCAGGCCACTCATGTATCAGTAAACTATATCAGCGCAGGTGATGAAACTGTTAATATTCAGCTTTAAATGGTAAAATATTTAGGGATGAGTGTTCTTCTCATCCCTTTCTTTATTTCAGCCCTGTTGGTTTTAAAAAAATATCTGGAGGTGACTTTGATTGAAATTATTAAAGCTCGGTTTAGCTGTTACTTTAGCGAGCACCCTATTATTTGGTTTTTCTTATCATTCTTTTGCAGCGTCTACTGCAATAAAGTCCCCTGTTCTATTGCAAATCAATGAGTACCATATTCTCTACACTTATCCAAAGCAGCCTTATATTGATAAGAAACAAAGGCTAATTGTTCCCCTTCGTGCAGTAAGTGAACTACTAGGAGCTTCTGTATCGTATAATGCCGAATTAAAACAAGCAATAATTGAAAAGAATGGCAAGGAAATTATTTTAACAGGGAATTCGAATAAAATAATAGTAGATGGTGTAGTGAAAATAATAGATACTGTTCCAGTAGTATACAAACAATCTTTTATGTTACCTATTCGTGTATTGTTGGATAATATGAATTTAAAGGCAACTCACGATAGCCAAACAGGTGTTTTGCATGTGGACGATGATGCGATCAATAACTTTAATATGTTAAAGGATATTAAGGAATGGGACATTCCTTCTGATAAAATTGCTAATCAGAACGGTATCTTGACAACCACTTTTGATTTGACACTTAGTGAAATAAGTAAAAATCAGCTTCAACAGGGAAGTATCCATTTAACTGCAAAAAATATTAGTGGAAATTCTATTCCTAATGGTAAAGAAGATCTGCATGTTATGTTTTTATTTAATAACACTTATCAAATGGAGGCTGATCTTAACACAACATCAGAACAACGTCCTCGTCCAGCCCTTACAAAAGGTCAAGTATTTCAGCAGAAAACAGAGTTTGCAGCTGGTAATTATGGCGACTTTTTAAAGTATATATTGGCAGTGGGCAGGATTCTAAAATAAAGTAGATATAAGCCACTGAACAATTATTTTTTACAAACTCAAAATAATACGATTCACGTAACTAAAACGAGCCTAGAAGCGATTATAGAGGCTCGTTTTGCCTTGTTTTATTTGGGTGTTTATTCAAATGCTAGCAAGCCAGAACATAATCGATGCGAGCATTAAGAATGCGCGAAAAGTACTGGCCAATTTATCAAAGCGATTGCTTTAGTTTTGTTAAAAAACCATCTATCAAATACCTTCTTTGTAGATTTTATATCCCATTTCTGTTTGACTCGATGGTTTCTTATACCGTCCCCATATCAAAATTAGAACAACTAATTTTGATAAAAATAGGACAGCCTGAATTATTCCTTCAGGCTGTCCTCTAGGTGCATGATCTTGAGCAATCGGTTTTACACTTTTGTCATTAGTTTCACTTATTTTTAACTGGTTTCACTGTTTTATTCCACTGGACATTTATAACTCCTATTCCCTTGAACTACTCCACAGTAACGCTCTTCGCCAAATTCCGCGGTTTATCCACATCGTGGCCCAGGGCCAGCGAAGCGTAGTACGCCAGCAGTTGCAAAGGCACTACGGACAGTGCAGGGCTCAGCAGTGGCAGAGTCTTAGGAATCGCGAAGACTTGGTCAACGGATCTGAGCAGGTCGCTGACATGCTCTTCGTAAGTGATGGCGAGGACGTCTGCGCCACGGGCCTTCACTTCTTTGATGTTGCTGACGGTCTTCTCCAGCACGGATTCTTGGGTTGCCAAGGCAATCACAGGAATACCTTCTTCGATCAGAGCCAGTGTACCATGCTTCAATTCTCCCGCAGCATAAGCTTCGGAGTGAATGTAGGAGATTTCTTTGAGCTTAAGCGATCCCTCTTGAGCGACAGAGTAATCTACGCCACGGCCAAGGAAGAACAGGTGCTTATTGTCGGAAATTTGTTCGGCATAAGCTTGGAGTGCTTCTTTTTGCCCCAGAATCTCTTCGACTTGCTCAGGCAAGGATTGCATTGCCGCCAGGATCTCGGCTACTTGCGCTTCGGACTGTGTTCCACGCACTTCAGCCAGATACAGACCCAGCAAAGTGAAAGCAATCAGCTGCGAAGTGTAAGCTTTGGTGGAGGCTACGGCAATTTCCGGTCCAGCCAAAGTCACCAAAACATCGTTGGCTTCCCGGGCAATGGAGCTGCCCACTACGTTCGTAATAGCAAGTACATGCGCACCATTGGCTTGCCCTTCACGAAGCGCAGCCAGAGTGTCCGCAGTTTCTCCGGATTGGCTGACTACGATCACCAGTGTTTCCGGCGTTACGATTGGCGAACGGTAACGGTATTCCGAAGCAATGTCATTCTCTACCGGAATACGAACCAGAGACTCAATCAGGTTGCGTCCAACCAGACCTGCGTTATAAGCAGTACCGCAAGCAACGATCTGGATGTTGCGGATGTTCTTGATTTGTTCTTCGGTCAGGTTCAGCTCAGGCAGGATTACTTTGTTGCCTTCCGCATTCATACGGCCCCGCATGGTATCGCGGTATGCTTTAGGCTGCTCGAAGATTTCTTTCAGCATGAAATGCTCGAATCCGCCTTTTTCTGCGGTCACTGCGTCCCAATCGACAGTAATCATTTCCCGAGAAATAAAATTACCTTCGATGGTCATCAGTTCGACAGCATCCCGTGTCAATACGGCCATTTCGCCGTCGTTCAAAATATATACGTTACGGGTATATTCCAGCAATGCCGGGATATCCGACCCGATAAAGTTTTCTCCTTCGCCAAGACCGATAATGAGCGGGCTGGCTTGACGTACAGCCACCAGTTTATCCGGCTCATATTCTGTCAGAACACCCAGTGCGAACGCGCCGCGCATGTGCTTGATGGCTTGTTGTACCGCTTTAACGATATCTCCATCATATTCACGAGCGATCAGGTGTGAAATCACCTCTGTGTCCGTCTCGGAAGTGAAGTGGCATCCGCCAGCAATCAGCTCTTCTTTCAGGTCCAGGTAGTTTTCGACAATCCCGTTGTGAACAACCGAGAACTTATGGCTGTTATCCGTGTGCGGATGGGAGTTCTCATCCGAAGGCTTGCCGTGTGTCGCCCAACGGGTGTGTCCAATACCTGCGCTGCCGGTGAGTGGAGTGGCTTCCAGTCTCGACTCCAGGTTTGCCATACGGCCCTGAGCCTTAACCACTTGCAGCCCTTCCTGAGTGAATACAGCAATACCGGCGGAATCATATCCGCGATACTCCAGCTTCTTCAATCCCTCTACCAAGATCCCCTGCGAATTCTGATTACCAATATATCCTACGATACCACACATTATATTTTCCCCCGTCCAATTAGTTGTTGTAATATGGGCGGCATAAGGAAAGAAACCTGCCGTGCGGCATGTTTTTGAGAAAAAGAAACTATTCTGTTGTGTACCTGCTCAACAAAATAACTGTGATTAGCATTCAATTTTTGCAAAAAGAAAAATCATTGTCCTGCAATGGACAACAGCCTTCTCATTTATCGAAAAATGTAAAATGTACAGTCTTCTCCTCTACCCAGGCAGAAATGCATGTTTCCTTCAAATGCACATACCCATGAAATCGTACATTTTATAGTGCACCCATGGCAACGTTGTGTGAAAGGTCGCCCTTCCATTTTCCGTTCTCCATTTACGGCTCTGGTGCATCACCGGGAGGTCCCCGCCGAACATTTCGAACACCTCCACCTCGTCAGCTTACATCTGCCGTGATCCGGTCAAGCCTGCCCAACCTTACGGGCATCATCGGCTTTCCCTTCTCCCCCGCGCAAGACCAAGCTCTGGCGCTTGTAATACGGAAACCTTACGATCCTCACTTTCCTTCTGGAATGACACTTTATCTATTATATGCACCTTACGTCACTTTTGCAATGCCACAGCTCATGAAACCTTAGCTTAGCCTACTCACGCTGGGTGATCCTCTACCTTGGAAGTAAGCCGATGGAGCAAATTCAAAAACCATCCATCCACCGGCTAATTCCGCGAATCCAACGGCTGGTTACACTAATTCCCGCTGCACAACATCCACAATCTGGCCTACAAAAAGATCCAGTTCAGCCTTATCCGGCCCTTCTGCCATAACGCGGATGAGCGGTTCAGTGCCTGAAGGACGTACAAGCACACGGCCATTGTCGCCCAGCTTGCGCTCTACCTCACTAATCGCAGCCTCAATCGCCGGATTGTTCGGATAGTTAGTCTTATCCTGCACCCGCACGTTCACCAGCACCTGGGGATATTTGGTCATCATGGATTTCAGCTCGCTCAGCTTTTTGCCGGATGACTTCATGGTATCCACCAGTTGAATCGCTGTAAGAATGCCGTCACCGGTCGTGTTGTAATCCAGGAAAATCACATGTCCCGATTGCTCCCCGCCCAGGTTAAAGCCTCCGCGGCGCATTTCTTCCATGACGTAGCGGTCGCCCACAGCGGTCTTGGCCGTATTCAGCGCCAGCTTCTCGGTGGCCTTGTAGAATCCGATGTTGCTCATAACGGTGGACACGATGGTACCATCCTTGAGCTTGCCAGCCCGGTTCATCGCATCTCCGCAAATGCACAGAATAAAGTCGCCATCGACCTCGTCGCCATTATTGTCAATGGCAATCAGACGGTCGGCGTCTCCGTCAAAAGCCAGCCCCAAATCCGCTTCATGGCGCAATACTTCCCCGCGCAGCTTCTCCGGATGTGTGGAACCAAATCCGTCGTTAATGTTCAGTCCGTCCGGCTCCGCCCCGATGGCAATAACTTCGGCACCGAGCTCGTTGAACAGGCGTGGTGCAAGCTCATAGGCTGAACCATGGGCGCAGTCGAGTACGATTTTGACACCCTTGAAGTCTTGGGAGATGGTTGTTTTCAAATATTCCAGATAGAGGTATTTGGCGTCATTGTCCACCGTAACCGTACCCAGACCTGAACCTACTGGACGAGGCAGCTCATCAATCTCTGCGTCCATCAGCTCTTCAATCCGCAGCTCGGTCTCATCCGTAAGCTTAAAGCCGTCACCGCCAAAGAACTTAATGCCGTTATCTTCAACCGGATTATGCGAAGCCGAGATCATCACGCCTGCATCTGCCTTGAGCAGTCTTGTAATGTAGGCTACAGCCGGGGTACTGACTACCCCCAGACGGATCACCTGTGCCCCGATGGACAACATGCCGGCAACAAGTGCCGACTCCAGCAGCGGCCCCGAGATCCGTGTATCCATGCCAATAACCACCTTGGGTTTCTCTACATTTCCGGCAAGTACATAACCCCCGCAGCGTCCAATACTGTAAGCCAACTCTGCCGTTAATTCCTTATTTGCAACACCGCGTACTCCATCAGTTCCAAAATACTTCCCCATATCTGTTCTCCTTTAGTATGCTGCTGCAGCTTAATGTAATATTCTATGGTTAATCCGTAATTCCGTGTATCCTTAAGCACTATACAGACGTATTTCCGGGTAAAAGGTTACGTCCCGCCTCCGGTTCCCGCATTCCCATTGGTCCCGTTGTTCCCAGTATTCGCCGTGCCCCCTACATTCCCTGCGTTCCCAGTGCCTTCGCTTCCACTAATTGCGTCCGTATTCTCCGGAGTGGCTTCAGGGAGCAGGGTAGGTACAGGTGTCGCCGTAGCTGAGGGCTCGGGGCTACTGGTAGGGATCTCCTCGGTAACGTCCTCTTCACCCGAGACAGGCTCTGCACTTGGCTCCGGGGTGGGTACACTTCCCGTTACCCCGGCCTCAGGTGCTTCAGTGGCAGGCGGGGCCGTCTTCGACTTCAGCTCCACAGTCACAGTCAGACTTTGCTCTGTCTGATTCAGCGAAAGGAACCGTGGCAGCGACACCTTCAATCTGACCTGATGTGTCCCTGCCTTCAGGTTATCCACATCGGCGACTACGCTTAGACTGCCCGGGTCCAGTGGATCCAGCAGCGTTGCGGCCCCAGACAATGTGAGCGATACCGTCTGGCCGGGAGGGTCCGTAATTACGGCCTCCAGCCCGCTGCCTGCACCCTCCACCCGGATTGGAATATTATCAAACGTTCTCTGAACCACCTCAGAGGTTGATATCGAGACACTCACCTTACCGGGTTCTACCTTTTGTGTTCCGGCAGGCGGTGTCAGCTCAACCTCCAGCTGCCTCGTTCCGGCGGTGTCAATGGAGCCCAGGTCCACAGTAGCTTGATAGGAAGACAAGGCCTCCAAGGACTGCTTGCTCCCATATACCACTATGTTCTCCAGTTCCGGTGTCACTCCGGACAACACCAGTGAATCCGGCAATTTCCCGGTGAAGCCGATATCGAGAGGAACGCTTTTATTCGGAAGGGTTATTGGAATTTCTGCCGATACAGAGGAAGGGTCAATGACGGCATCTTTAATCTCTTTGCCATTTTTGTCATAGGCATAGAGCTTGATTTTTTTCTCCGTAAACGTCTCGTTCTCCCCATCAAGCTCTATCGTCCCCTGTACCTTGACCACCCTGCTCAGTTCGCTGTCAGCCAGTGTAACCTTTGCTGTCTCAGGCTCGATGACCGGAGTCCCAACCTGATAGCCCTCAGCCGGCGCTCCACTGGTATTCACGGTTACCGGAAAAGCTTTGGTATTCCGCAGCTCCACATGCACATTCACCTCACTGGGCGTCATGGACTCCAGAGTTACACCATTGGGCAGAAAATAATTGAGCGGAAGCGTATTGTCGCCCGGCTCCACCTTGCTTAAGTCAAGTGTCACTCTATAAGCATCCGAGAGCTTGAAGGTGAGATCGGAGTTGTTGCCCCGGACCTCCATCCTTACACTGTCGGCATCCTTGGATTGAAGCACATACTTCTCCTCATCCAGTCCGGTGACCTCAATCTGCACATTCTCAATGATCTTTGTATCCAGCCTGACAGTGGTGGATGACACCGGGTCTGTATCTGCATGCACCATCGCCCAGAGGACGATTCCGAGCGCAATCGCCAGAATTTTGGTGAAGGTATTGTTATTAATCCACTTATCCATTGTCCTTGGCCCCCTTCCGTTTCCAGAAAGCAGAACCTTTCTCCTTCAGCGGAGAATTCGCACGCAGCTCTTCATAAAGCTTGGAAATCAGGGACTCTTCCTTAATATCCCGCACAATCTGCCCGTTCATCGCCAGCGAAATCTTGCCGGTCTCCTCGGACACAATGACAGAGACAGAATCGGCCACTTCGCTGATGCCAATAGCCGCACGGTGGCGGGTTCCCAGCTCTTTGCTGATGAACGGGTTCTCGGATAAGGGCAGATAACAGGCAGCAGCCGCGATCTGGTTGCCCTGCATTATGAGCGCACCGTCGTGCAGCGGAGTATTGGGAATAAAAATATTAATCAGCAGCTCGGAGCTGACGACAGAACGCATGGGAATTCCGGACTCCGTATATTCATTCAGTCCCGTCGCCCGTTCAAAGACAATTAATGCCCCTATTTTGCGCTCAGCCAAATAATTCACAGCTTTGATCACTTCACCGATCAGCTTGCTGATCTCCTCATCATTCTCACCGGCCCGTCCAAAGAACTTGCCCCGGCCCAGCTGCTCCAGCCCCCTTCGCAGTTCAGGCTGAAAAATAATAAATATCGCAAACACACCAAAGGTAAACATCTGGTTCATCAGCCACTTGAGTGTGTACAGGTCCAGAAGGGTACTTACGGCCCAAATGACCACCAGCACGAGAATCCCCTTCAGCAGTTGAATCGCCCGGGTGCCCCGCACCATATTGAGTACCTTATAGATAATGTAGCTAACAATCAGGATATCGATTATATCTTTAATGGACTCTTTCCATGTAAGGTCGGTAAAATAACTCATTGCCCAAAACCCCCGTCATCAGATTAGCTGGGTTTATGTAAATTGTCTGTTAGCTCTGTATCATATCTAGGTTATAACGAACAAGCCCAGGTTGCAAGTTTCCGGGCGGTGAAATATCACACAGACAAATTTAAGGCAACAAAAAGCGCCTTCTTTCCGGAAAAAGAGGCGCAGATGATATTCTTGGCAGGTGCAGCTACTGTTATTAACGGTAGGCGACATCAGAGAACATGTTCGTCACTTTATACCAGAGCCAGCTTACTGCTTGGTCTATACTTTGAACTTGCCCGGAAATATGAGCCGTTGAAGCCTGATACAGCGAGCCGTCGATGACAGTGACATTGCCGTTCACTTCACCAAACACCTGAGTTTCACCATTCTCCACCGTGAGATTCCCGGAGATTACTTTGCCGGAAGGAACAATTACCGTATCCCCTTTGATGACAACCTGGTCCAGATCCGTCCCGCGGACCACCAGCTGCCTCTCTTGATTCCAAAAAGTAACGGAGCTCATCAGCATCACCACAAAAAACACCGAGGCCGCTGTTAGCGCCGGATGCTTCTTGATCCAGGTAATAAACCGTCTTTCCTTCTTGGGTTTCGGAATAGAATTCATAATCCGTTCCACCAAATCTTCCGAGGCTACGGGATTCTGGTGCATCAGGGAGAACATCAGCATATCAGTCTGTTCCAACTCTTTAAACTTCAAACGGCAATCCGTGCAGGACAGAAGATGCTCCTTCAGTTCCCTCTGCTGCGGTTTGGGCAAGTCGTCATCCAAGTAATCATGCATCATAGAGACGGCCAGTTTGCATTCCATAGGAGCCAATCCTTTCATGAGTGCTATTTAATTATTTCAAGACCATGGGACAGTGCATAAGACTTGCTTAACTTACATACGTCCCTCCCGGACAGACGTTTCATAAAATAAATTCTAATTTTACATTTTAGGGCCTAATTTTTTACGCAAAAATTCACGGCCCCGGTGAACGCGGGTCTTGATTGTCGTCACGGGCATGTCCAGCACATCACTTATCTCCTGAAGCGACAAATCCTGCAGATATCTGAGAATCATGACCGATCTGTATTTCACGGGCAGGCTGTCAATGGCCTCGTAGATCAGTCTCTGCGTCTCGGACAGCAGAAGTTCGGTCTCCGGCGTCACATTATCACTAGGGATCATGGAATAGCCGTCAATACCCTCCTGGTCGTTCATTTCAGCATCCAGCGAATACACAGGTTTCCGTTTGCGCAATTTATCTATACACAGATTCGTCCCGATCCGGTAAATCCATGTGGAGAACTTCTGTTTATCATCATAACGGTCCAAATTTCTGTACACACGCAAAAAAGTTTCCTGAACAATATCTTCCGCCTCATGACGGTTGTTCAGCATCCGATATCCTAAATGATAAATTTTGTCTTTATATAGTTCCACAAGCTCGGCAAATGCCCTTTGGTCGCCCTTCAAGGCGAGCTTTGTCAATCTGCCTTCCAAATTCTCCACCTGTTAACTCCCCCAGACTTGCCGCCCCTGGTCTTCCCTCTCAAATGAATGTCCATGGTACAAGCATTTAAATCGTAATTCAAGTTTGTGGAAAAATCAAGGTTTGTGTTGTTACCTTCTGTATTAGTGTGGCAAAAGCTGCAGGCCCTCGGCCGGTGATCGAGGCTGCTGCGAGAAACATTTGGACCTCCGGTCGCTGTTTTCCTCCGATTTCTTAATTTATAACCGCACCTGCGGTTGAAATCGGAGAATAAAGGCGCACGCTGACGCTCCTCCAGTTCCAAATTCCCTCGCAGCCAGTAGAGCTGCTGCCAACACCTCATGGATGATGCAACATGCGGACTCAGAAGGCGCTATTTTACCGAAAATAGCGGTTTGCGCCCTTTTGCGGACTGACGATCCGCTATTGCAAAGAAAGTATGCTCCATAGAGCTTCATTCGAGCAAATATCGGCTTCCCAGTCCGGTTATGCTCTAAAAAGGTGCCGCAGCAGCAAATAACGGCCCTCCTGTCCGTCAAGCGGAGTTCGAAGCCCCCAGACAACCGTCACAAAACCAAAAACACCCGCCCTCTAAAAAAGGGCGGGCGGTTGGTTCCATAGAAGGATCAGCCCGTATTCCGCAGTCCGGCGGCAATGCCGTTGATCGTGAGCAGCACTTCGCGCAGCAGATCAGGGTCATCCCCGTCTTTGTCCCGCAGCTCTCTGAGCTCGGCCAGCAATTGAACCTGCAAATAACTGAGCGGGTCCACGTACGGATTGCGCAACCGGATCGATTCCTGAATAACAGGCACGTTATCCAGAATATCCTGCTGGCCGGTGATCTTGAGGATCAGTTCGGAGGTCAGCTTGAACTCGGCCTCAATCTGTCCGAAGATCCGCTGTCTGGCTTCTTCGCTTTTGCCCATGCTGGCATATTCCTTGGCGATGACCAGATCAGCCTTGGCAATGGCCATCTGCAGGGTATCGATCAGGGTAGTGAAGAACGAGAAGTTCTCATACATATGCTGCATGATCTTGAGGTTCTCTTCCTTACCGTCATAGAAACTCTGCAGACCTGTACCCGCTGCATACCAAGCCGGCAACAGATAGCGGCTCTGCGTCCAGGCGAATACCCATGGAATCGCACGCAAATCCTCAAAGCGGTCGCTGTTCTTTCGCTTGGAAGGCCGTGAGCCAATATTCAGTTCTCCCACTTCCGGCAGCGGTGTCGACTCTTTGAAATAGGTCAGGAAATCCGGATCACGGAAGATCAGATCCTGGTATTTGTGAAGCGAGACTTCGGAAATGCGGGCCACGATCTCTTCCCACTTATCTTCATACAGATCGGTATGCGGGGTTCTGGCATTCACTGCCGCGATCACCAGCGCCGAAGTTGCCTGCTCCAGACTGCGGTAGGCAATTCCTTGCATAGAATAGCGGGAGGAGATGACCTCGCCCTGCTCCGTAATCTTGATGCCTCCGCCAATGGTTGACGCAGGCTGAGCCAAGATACTGCGGTTCAGCGGCATACCGCCCCGTCCGAGCGCTCCGCCCCGTCCATGGAAGAATTTCAGCTTGATGCCGAATTCATCGGCCGTAGCTGTAATTTGCTTCAGAGCAACGCGAAGCTCCCAGTTCGCGGTAACCACGCCGCCGTCTTTGTTGCTGTCCGAATAACCCAGCATGATTTCCTGCATATCATTCATGGCTCTTACGGCATCCCGGTATATAGGCATGCTGAGCAGCCGGTGCATAATTTGCGGCGCTTCGTGTAAATCTTCGATGGTTTCGAAGAGTGGCACAGCCTGCAAAGTGCAGACCACGGTACCATCATTGTCCTTGCGGAACAGACCGACTTCCTTGGCGAAGACCATCACCTCCAGAATGTCGCTGGCGGCTTCTGCCATACTGATCAGATAGCTGGTAATACAATGCTTTCCGTATTCGTCCTGCGCCGTAAAGATAGTCCGGTACACTGCCAGACACTCTTCTGTTCCTTCGCTATACGTCTGGTAGGGCGAAGTCAGCGGGCGCGGATCGTTCAGCAGCTTCTCCAGAAGATCTACTTTATCGTCCTCCGACAGCTTGGAGTAATCCGGAGTGATGTTCATTTTCTCCAGAATTTCCGTCATCGCATTTTCATGCTCCTGACTGTGCTGGCGAATATCCAGGGTAGCCGTATGGAATCCGAACAACTCCACTTGGCGGATAAGCTTCTTAATATAAGTGTCGGCCACATAATCGGCATAATGATGCCGCAGGCTGCGGTCGATAACATTCAGGTCATGGATGAAATCCTCAGGAGAGGCGTAACGCTCCGGTGTGCCTTTTTTCTCATCGTCCAGCACGTTCTGTGTCTTGGAGATCATATAACTGAGTTTAATCCGGTAGGGCTCATGGTCATTGCGCCAAGCATCGACCCGATCCAGATTAATAATGTTGCGGTCCGACTCAATGGAATCCACAAGCTCAGGAGTCACACTCACAATGCTCGTACTAAAACTCAAATACTGCATCAGCTCGCGCATAATCCGCTGGTATTCCCGAATAGCCAGCTTGCGCTGCATCCGCAGCGTCTGCAGGGTGACGGAAGAGGTTACCGAAGGATTGCCGTCCCGGTCACCGCCGATCCACGAACCAAAACGCAGATACGTGGGCACATGCCAGTTCTGTCCCGGATAATATTTGCTTAAGCAGCGTTCAAGCTCCTGGTATACGTCCGGCAATACATGAAAAATCGTCTCGTGGAAGTAATACATCCCGTTGCGCACTTCATCGAGTACGGTCGGCTTACGGTCACGCAGTTCATCCGTTTGCCACAGGGTTATCACTTCATTAAGAAGTTTCTCACGAAGCTGTTCGCGTTCCCGGAAGGTCAGAGTAGGATTGTCCAGGCCCATCACATCATCAGAAATCCGTTTGTGAATATCAAGAATAGCCCGGCGCATAGCTTCCGTAGGGTGGGCTGTCATGACCAATTCAAGCGACAGTCCCTTGATAATCTCATAAACTTCCTCATGGGAGAAGTCACGTTCGCGAAGCTCCTGAATCGCGCTCTCGATAGAACCAGGCTGTACCGTCTCCCCGGCGGAACGCTCATAATCACGTTTGCGGCGAATCCGGTGATTCTGTTCGGCAATATTCACCAATTGAAAATAAATGGCGAACGCCCGTATCACCTGGTGGCGATTCTCTGAATCCAGGGAATTGATTAACTCCTTAAATTCACTGTGCAGTTCAGGCAAAAACAATGAGCGCAGCGATTTGCTGGTCTCGCGGATCTTCTCCACAATCTCCAGCAGTTCGTTGCCGCCTTGGTGAACCAAGACCTCGCCCAAAATATTCCCCAGGAACCGTACGTCCCGCCGCAGCAGATTGTTTGAATTGCTTTTGCTGACGGTAGTCGTAAGTTCGGTCATTCTGCTCCCCCCATCCTATTTTCTGGATCAATGTTTATCCATTGTCTATTGAAGCTTTCCTCATATCATACAATAAAACCGCCCGGAAATCTTCATCTTTATTACGCTGTAAAGCGATACAGTAATTTCGATTATACACCAAATCAAGACTTTACACAGCAGGTAATTATAGTTTTACCGACCGCAGCAGCTCAATAAACAAACCGACCAGTGGTGAATAATGGCGGTCCCTGTTGTAGGAGTAGAAGATATGCCTGTGAAAATGATAATCCGGGATAGGACACATCAGCAGTTCTCCCCTATCCACTTCCTCCTGGACAGCCAGCCTTGATATGAAAGAGACATGTTTGCCGCTGGACAGCGATTGCTTGATAGCCTCCAAAGAGTCGAGCAGAATGCCTGCTCTGGGCTGAACCCCGCCTCTCTCAAACCATTTGTCGGTTAACTGGCGTGTGCTTGATTCCTTGTTATGCAGGATGAAATTGGCGGACAAAATAGCGGCCGGACTTAGTTCGATCATTTCGGCAAAGGGATGCGAAGGAGCGAACACAAGGACCAGCTCATCCTCGCATAACGCCTGACTGTGCAGGCTGGGCAGATAGAAAGACTCTGTAGACAGTATTCCCAGGTCAATCTCATGGCTGGCGAGCATTTCTTTGATGACCGGCGACGGCTTAACCGACAAGGACAACGTTACACCGGGATGCTGCTCTCCAAATTTTCCGAGGATCTTCGGCAAAATGTAGGTAGCGGGCACATAACTGGCGCCAATCTTCAGCGTTCCCCGGTCCGCCTGACTGAACTCCTTCACGACCCGCTCCGCTTCTGCGGCGAGTGCGTTGATTTTGACGGCATAATGGAGGAACGCCCTTCCGCTCTCCGTCAGGATCATTTTATCCATTCGCGATTCGAACAGTTTCTCCCCGAGCTGCTGCTCCAGATTCTTCAAATGATACGTCACCGTAGGCTGCTTGAGTCCGAGTTCATCGGCCACTGATGTAATTTTCTTGTGCTTGTCCAATAGTTCCACGATTTGCAGCTTGATCAAATTCAGATTCACCCTGGTCCACTCTCCCCTCTGATTCTTCCACCATACCATCGAAAAATTCTATGAATGTTAAAAGAAATCAGCAAAAAAGTTAATATCGTCGTTACACTCGGCAAATATAGGGGAAATCGTTGGGATTTACACTGAGTACAAGCTTAAGAACAGGCAGGTACATGAGATGAGAGAACTGACACTGAACGGTTTGGCCAAAAAATATGGAGAAGTCCAGGCGCTGCAGCCGGTCCATCTGACTCTTGCTGCGGGGAGCTTCACGACGCTGCTCGGCCCTTCGGGCTGTGGCAAAACCACGCTGCTGCGGCTGCTGGCCGGACTTGAAACCCCGGATGCGGGGGAGATACGGGTAGATGGCGAGGCTATTTTTTCGCTTCAAAAGAAAGTCAGCCAGCCTGTCCACCGCCGGAACTTCGGCATGGTCTTTCAGGACTTTGCCCTCTGGCCGCATCTGACGGTCTTTGAGAATGTGGCTTTCGGCCTGCGGGCCTCCGGCCAGACCAAGGAGCTCCGCAGCCGCGTACAGGAAGCGCTGCGTTCCGTCCGGCTGGAGGGGCTGGAGTCACGCTTCCCCCATCAGCTATCCGGCGGGCAGCAGCAGCGGGTCGCTTTTGCGAGAGCCGTCGTCACCCGGCCCCGGCTGGTCCTGTTCGACGAGCCGCTAAGTGCGCTTGATGCCGTCCTCCGGGACGAAATGCGCCTGGAGCTGCTGTCCCTGGTCAGACATCTGGGCATCACCGCCCTGTATGTGACCCATGACCAGACCGAAGCGATGTCCATGTCGGATGTAGTGGTTGTTATGCATGGAGGAAGTGTGCTCCAGACGGGTGCGCCGGAGAGTATCTACCGCAAGCCCATCCATCCGTTTGTGGCGAACTTTATCGGCAAAACCAACTGGATCGAGCCCGGGAAGCAGATGCTGCGGCCCGAACAGCTTCACTTTGCCCAGCCGGGCCCTGCTGCGCTTTCTTTTCACGGGACGGTCCGCCATGCCAGCTATTTGGGCGACCGCTACGAGATTATTGTGGACATGGAAGAAGGCCGGGGCAGCTGGACGGCGTATCACGATCAGCGGCTGGCTGCCGGAGAAACACTGCAATTATACGTTTTGCCGCAAGACATTCATCATCTAATTTAAATTCTGGGGGGTAATTCTTTTGACATCAACACAAAACAAAAAACGGCTGGGTTCCATTCTTCTAACCACTATACTGGGTCTGACTCTGGCCGGGTGCGGTTCTGCGAACACCCCTGCGGCGGGAAAAGACGGCGAAGCCACAGGCAACACCGGAAATTCGGCGGCCAAGGCAGAGACCTCCGCGCCTGTTGAGAAGACTCTTAGCGGAAAACTTGTCGTGTACAGCGCAGGCCCTGAGGGGCTCGCCAATAAAATTAAAGAAGGTTTTGAAGCCAAAACCGGGGTAACAGTCGAAATGTTCCAGGGTACTACCGGTAAAATCCTTGCCCGGATGGAAGCCGAACAGAGCAATCCCGTCGTTGACGTGGTCGTGCTGGCCTCCCTCCCATCCATGCAAGGCATGAAGAACGACGGATTATTGCTTCCATATAAAGAAGCTGTCCATGCGGACAAGCTCGTCAGTGAATGGTCGGATGCGGACGGCAGTTATTTCAGCTACAGCGCCTCTGCGCTTGGCATTGTCTATAACACAAAGAAAGTGACCACTCCTCCTACCTCTTGGGCAGACCTTGGCAAACCCGAGTGGAAAGGGCTGGTGAACATCCCTGACCCGTCACTGTCCGGTTCGGCGCTCGATTTCATGACGGGTTATCTAAGTGCAAAGGGAGAGGGCGGCTGGGATCTTTTCAAGCAATATAAAGCGAATGAAGTGGCAATGGCGGGCGCCAATCAGGAAGCGCTGGACCCCGTGATTACCGGTGCTAAATCTGTCGTTGCCGCAGGTGTCGACTATATGGCGTACAACGCCAAAGCAGCCGGCGAACCGCTCGATATCGTTTATCCGGCAGAAGGCACAGTAATCAGCCCGCGTCCGGCCGCGATTATCAAAACCAGCCCTAACGTGGATAACGCCAAAGCTTTTATCGACTATCTGCTCTCTGATGAAGCCCAAGGCCTTGTAGCCAAAGCTTATCTGCTGCCTGGCAGAACTGATGTCACCCCAGAGGGCCGCGCCAGCCTGGATGAGATCACAACCTTTGATGTGAAATGGGACTGGATGAACGAACACGGCGATGAAGTATCCACGACATTCACAACAATGTTCAAGTAAGCACAATGAACATTCACTCTCTGCGCTCACTCAAATGGGTGAGCGGCAGTCTGGCCCTGTTTCTCCTGGCGATTCTGGTGCTGCTGCCGCTCCTCCTGATTTTTTGGACCAGTATATATCCTGACCGGCAGCTTGATCTTGCCGCGCCGCTGCGGACGATACTCGGCAATCCTGATCTGCTGCAGGTTCTGCTTAATTCTGTGGGTCTAGGCGTCAGTGTCATTGCATTGACCACTGTCTTCGCTCTGCCGCTGGCCTGGATTATGGCCAAAACCGATCTGGGACGCCACGCCTGGCTCGATGTGGTACTGCTGATCCCGTTCATGACTCCGCCGTATATCGGCTCGATGGGCTGGATGCTGTTCATGCAGACCGGAGGATATATGGAGCAGTTCGTGCCGGCGGCTGCGGTGCTGACGCCCTACTTCTTCTCGTATGGGGGAATGGTGCTGATTATGAGCCTGCATCTCTTCCCGTTCCTCTATTTGCTGCTGCGCAACGCGCTCCTGCAGATCGGAGGCAGTCTGGAAGAAGCGGCCTCTGTACACGGAGCACCCTTCTTCTACAAGTTCAAAAGAGTCATAATTCCGCTGCTGCTGTCCAGCTACGGGCTGGGGGCGCTGCTGATCTTCGTCAAGACGATTGCCGAGTTCGGGACACCAGCCACCTTCGGCCGTAAAATCGGCTTCTACGTGCTGACCTCGGAGATTCATAAATACATCTCCAGCTGGCCGATTGATTTTGGCAAGGCGACCTCCCTGGCTTCTTTGCTGCTCGGCGTATGCCTGGTGATGTGGTATATCCAGACCATCATCAGCAGCCGCTTCTCCTACCGCTTGGTTGGAGGCAAAGGGATACGCAGCAAACGCCATCCGGCTAAAGGGATTGTAGGTGTGCTGAGCTGGGGATACGTAGTCGTATTGCTGGCGGCTTCGATAGGCGTTCCTTATTTCTCGATCGTAACGGCTTCGCTGCTGAAGCTGCGCGGGGAGGGACTATCGTGGGGGAACCTCACGCTGCGGCATTATGCCGAGCTGCTCGCCCCGGGGTCACCGGGCCAACAAGCGCTGCTGAACAGCTTCGGTCTGGCCCTTGTGGCATCCAGTATCGCGGTCATTCTCGGCACATGGTTTGCTTTGACGATCGGCAAGGCCGGCACCCTGCGGCAAAAAATAACCGATCTGTTCAGCCTGCTGCCGAACACCGTACCGGGTATTGTGCTTGTAGTCGGGCTGATTCTCTTCTGGAATTCACGCTGGATGCCCATTCCGCTCTATAATACGTACGGAATGGTGGTCCTGACTTATGTCGTGCTGTTCCTGCCGTACACCGTACAATATGTAAAAGCCAGCTATGGGCAGCTCGACCCGGCGCTCATGCAGGCCGGGCAAATCTTCGGCGGAACCCCGGCGTATGTCTTCCGCCGGATTCTCTTGCCGCTGCTCTTGCCGGGCATGGCCGCAGGCTGGATGATGACCTTCACGATCTCCAATCGTGAACTGGTCGCTTCCCTGCTGATCCTGCCGCCGTCGATGCAGACGGCAGCGACGTATATTTTTGCCCAGTTTGAACAAGGCGCGGTAGCGATGGGTATGGCGATGGCCGTCATTTCCGTCGGCATTACCACCGCCTTGCTGCTCGTGATCCAATATGTAAGCCCAGACAGAAAGCGGAGACATTCATGACAACAACTACTCTATCGATATGGGGAGGTGCGGGAGAGCATGGGCGCTCCTGTTATCTCTTGCAGCACGGAACATCCGCGATCCTACTGGACTGCGGCGTTAAGAAGGAAGGGCCCGGCGAATATCCTTTGCTGGACCGGGAGATTGTCCGGAAGCTCCAGACGGTGTTTCTGTCCCATGCCCACGAAGACCATTCGATTGCCCTCCCCCTGCTCTATAAATACGGATATACAGGTGAAATATGGACCACCCGCGAAACCGCGGGGCAGCTCCCGGGCTATTTTGCGGCTTGGAGCAGGTATGCCGAAGCCAAGGGCGTAGCCTTACCTTATGGGGAAGACGACCTGGCGGCAATGCGGTTTATGTATCTGGAGGATCATGCCGAACCACTGACATGGGTGACCCTTGCGCCCGGTCTTCGCGTGTTGTGGGGCCGCAGCGGGCATCTGGCCGGAGCGGTCTGGCTTGCCCTGGAGTGGAATGGCAAGAAGCTGTTCTTCTCGGGGGATTATACGGAAGAGTCGCTGCTCTTGGCCGTGGACCGGCCGGAGGGGATTTTCGGACAGGAGGTTGCAGACTGCTCCGGGGGAACCGGGGAACCCGGCCGCGTAGCAGTCCCCGCTGACCTGGCCCTTGTCGATGCCGCCTACGGCACCGATCCTGACGGGCAAGCCGCGAAGCTGGGGCAGCTTGAGGCTGCCCTCCGCCTGACACTGGCGGGGAGCGGCTCGGTATTGTTGCCCGTGCCGCTCCATGGGCGGGGCCAGGAGCTGCTGCTGTGGGCCAGCGAACGGTTCCCCTCCACCCGGCTGGTGGTGGAGGAAGCTCTGCTCGCCCCAATAAGATCTTGGAGCGTTGGCTCCGCGTGGCTGCGGCCGGATGCTGGTGAGCGCCTGCAGGCGCTTTTGCGTCATCCGAATCTGGATGTAGTCTCCACGTGGACCGAACGCGAAAAAGCCATGCAGAAGCTGCATGGGGCCCTTGTGTTCACGAACGACGGGATGATGGCCTCCGCCAAAGCACAGTGGTACTACTCGCAGTTGGCCGCTTCCCCCGGCAATCAGGTGATCTTCACCGGGCATCTCCCTAAGGGCGGCTTCGCACGCCGTCTCTTTCAGGAGCAGAGCAGCACGGCCTGTCCCGTGTCTCTTATCCGCTACAAAGTACATCAGGGTCTGCCGGACATCCGCAGCATGCTGACAACCGTGCCGAGTTCCCATACTGTGCTGGTTCATGCAGCTAAACAAGGGACAGATCACGTGGTTAACCTTTTACACGGTGAAGGATTTACGGAGCTATATTCCCTGCTGCCGGGCAGCCGGATCTCTTTTTAGAATTGTATTATTATGTAACTATATTGATTGAACTGAAATTTTTCAAATGGAGGTAATGATCGCAACTGCGGTGAATGTTTGGACTTCCGGCCGCTGTTGTCCCCAGATTTCTTGATTTATACCGCTATTCGCAGTGGAAATCCGGGGACAGCTTATGCTTACGAGGCGAGCTTTCCTATGGAAAGCTTTGGGGCCGACGCTACCGCTCCTACAGTTCCAAAATCCCCCTCCGTTACTTTCTCCTTGTTATTGTATTTTTTAGTTCATTCTATATAGTTCATTTCTTACTTTGCCGACCCGGACCGGTTGTGAAAAGCCAATTCAAACAATCCCGTGGCGGACAAACCCGCCAGGCCACCGGACCAGAGCCGCAGTGCCAACGTTAGATCGCTGAACGGATACGCCGCAGCACCTACCAATAGCCCGATGCACAATCCAATAAAAGGAATAAGCCGGCCCGGAAGCTGCATGCTATTTTTGAACAATTGCACCAGAGCCAGCACAAATACAGCCAGAACCGAAGCAAAGGCCAGCACGTTATTTAGAATATCACTCGTAGTCATCGTAAATCCCTCCTATTCATCTAGTTATTTGCCGATAGATCAGCGTTTGCTTGTAAGCTCAACGGTTCTGGTTGCTGAATCGTAGCCCACCTGTACTCCCAGTGCTTCCGCCAGCACACGCACCGGTACATAGGTGATGCCTTTGTCCAGAATGCCGTCGGCAATCTTCACTCCATTGACTTTGACCACAGCAGTTGTTGCAACGTTCAATTCCTCTCCCCCTTTAATGTTCAGCAGCTTATTCGCCGCATCTACAGCCGCCGCAGACGGTTTGCTCCCCGCCCTGAGCTGCGTGAGCGTCAGCCCGAACGTCATCTGGAAATGGGGATAGTCTTTAAAGCGGGTCCAGTCGCCCCCCCACTCAAATCCCAGCTGTTTGGCTTCCTGCGCCACTTCTTGCCAATCTGCCAGTCTGTTACTGTTGTCATCCCTCTTCATGTCCCATGAGGCACTTTTCCCATCCGGCAGCAGCAGGGCAAAATCGACAGCCAATCCATAGTTGTGGTAGCTATTGCCGCCTTTGGCATGGGTCACAATCGCTCCCTTCACGGTGCGTCCCTGCGCATACAGCTTGTCCTGTTCGGCAATCGTCCGCAGCCCCTGCGTAATGAGAATCGCGATCCTGCGCTGATAACAGCGTTCAATCAACAGCGTAGCAGCGTTTAGAACTACGGGATGCAGACCGGGTAAGCGGGACGCCGATTTATTTTTCACCTGAGCCAGTGTGAGCATCTTGTTCCTCCTTCGGGTTCTTTCTTTCGAAATGAATGAACTGGTCATACGTCCCGGAACGGGTCTGCAGCGCCAGAACAATCAATCCGCCTGTCGTGCCAAGCTGGGCTAAGGCCCAGGCATATTGCAGCCAAAAGTTAAGCTCCGGGAGCTCGGCTCCCAACAGCTTAGCCAGCTCTACCAGCAACACAAGCAGCATGTGGACCGTATAGGCTGTCAGAAAAAAAAGCATTTCCAGCATAAATACGCTGACCACGCCTTTTTGAAAACGTTCATAGAAATAATTTCGGTGGCAAAAAATGATATACCCTGAGCAAGATACGGCAGCACCGTACATCACCATTCTTACGATATCAATCATTTGCATGATGATCCCCTCGATCATAAACCAAATATTTGGCAAACTTATTGCGTTCAATCTCCTCCTGAATCTCCTGCGAGACATTCTGATAACGGCTGATGGTCAAAGTGACGCTGGTAGAGGCTTTGCGCAGTTCCCACTCTTTATCCGCGTGCCGGGGGAGCAGCAATCGCCGAATCCATTGTGACAACATGCTTTAACTCCCCCTGTCTTCCGTGTGGTCAATCTTCAGTTTGCGCAGCACATCCAGTGTCGGCTGCATAAATTCCGAGCGCTCCTTGTCCAAAATGGCCTGCAGCCGGTCCCGGTCCTCTTCGGCACGGTCCAGCAGTTCCCGTGGCACGAGGCTGCCTTTCATTACCGCTCTCCATTGGAACATGACAACGATGAGCAGGATGAAAACCAGCATCACGGCGAGGCCGTATTTTTCGGCAAGTGGAAGTAACTTCTCAATATCTGCTATACGTTCCGCGTCCATTCCCCGCTCCCTCCTCTTCTGAAAATAGCCCCCGGGGAGTCCCGAGGGCAAAATAAAAACGCCTCTTTGGGCGCCATCGTTATTTATCTTCTTCAGTCAAATATTCCAGTCCGGAATCCACCAAGATATCCTTTACGTCCGATTTGAGCGTGAATGGAACCTCATTGTACTTGGTTTTACCCAGTATTACACGTTGCGCGAAGAACATGACCATCATGACATCACCTCCCCTCTAGGCGAGAAACCAATATGGAAGCCGCAGGATCATTTGTACAGTTGAGTAGCCAACTCGGCTATTACGTCCTCAATAAAATCGGATCGCTCAGATTGAGCAGTGATCTGTGCCTTGAGCAGGGCATTTTCTTTTTGAAGCTTCTCCATCTCAGTTAGTTCCGGCGGTTTATTGGCCTCTGCTTCCAGGTAGGCTTCCCAGGCTGCCTGTAGTTCCTCTTCGGTCGGTTGTGGTTCCTCCAGGTTCCATTCTGCGATGTATGGTCCTTTGCCATCGCTGTCGTCGCGGATCTCAAAATCCTTCAGCGGGCTTTTACCTGGAAATAAGTGTAGGATAGCGGACGCTATGTTCATCAGCTTAGTCCTCCTTTAAGATATTCTGAATAAGTGGACGCCCGTAGCGTCTGCCGCAGGGTTTATAGTAACAGTACTAGTGGAAAATAACTCGACACTAATAACATTGCCCGTGTCCGCGCTTATCGGGAATGACGCCTGACAGTAGTAGTGCCCAGTGTGCGTAATGGCTGTTGTGTCCAGAGTATAATATACAGTACTCTGTTTAACCCGCATTACAAGATTACCGCCTACAACTGCGTCATTTACGTATAGTCTTGCCGTTAGTAAGTACACCCCCGACTGCCGGACTGTGAAATGCGACTGTATCGCGTCGTATTCGTTCATATAGTCGTAGTTTTTCACCTGGAACGTAACACGTGTCCAAGTATTAGCAGCTATGGACTGTACGGCTGATTTAACCGCAAACGCTCCAGTCCTTGACTGCGTGTTATTGTCTCCCCAGGGGTTAAGTACACCGCTGGTGATAATGCTGGAATAGGTAGCTTCATGTGTTGCACCTGTCGGTTGTGTCCCATACTTTGTGATTAATGACCCCAAGCCAGCCACTACGCCCGTTGCATTACTCCCGCCCGTATTATTATTTATCATAATATCGGCACTAACCCCATAAATACCTATGCCCCGGTTGGAAATGGTGCAGGTTTCTACTACCCCTTTTTGCCCCTGAATATCAAAGCCTATTGCCGTTGTTGCGGGTGCCACACAAACACATGACAAAAACGTAACAAAACCCCCATCGTACGCCGCGAACCCTGACTGGGTTGTAGAGTTGGCAGTCATACCGACTACAGTCACGCGAGAACAACGTATTAGTGATATTGATTTCACGGTGGCACTGCTACCCGAAATACCAACATATCCGGAACCATAAATCCCCGATAATGTGACGTCCTCCGCGTACGTTCCAGACGCCACATTAATAGCCACGATGTGGTTAACGATTTGCGGTATCATACTTATCGCCTTACCTACCGTCTTAAACGCCCCGCCTGCTGTGTTTGCCAGACCGTTATTGGCGTCATTTCCATCAGTACGGACATAGTACGTGAGTGCAGCAGTCGTCTTTTGCGGTGTTGTCGCTACCGCCGCCTTCCCATTTAACTGCCCCTGAATCCCGCTCGTGACCCCATCCAAATACCCGAACTCCGTATTGGACACAACTCCCGTGCCGATCTTGGAGGCATCGATCGCCGCTGCCGCATTCACATCCGCATTGACAATAACTCCCGGAGCGATTGCCGTTACACCGTCACCGGTACTGGTGACGTCTCCCGTGTGGTTGGGATGGGTATATTTGTTGGCTCCTGCTGCAATCCCGTTTAGTTTCACCTTATCGGCAGCCGACATCCGGCCCGGCTCCGTTGCAGAGGCCTGTTTGACTACTTCCATATCCAAAATGTCCATGTTGCCGTTGAGATCATCAATGTTTACTAAGTCCGTATCTTCCGGCTTTTTCAAATTTAAATTTCCGGTTGTTTTCATTCTTCACTCTCCTATCCGTAAGTTCTTAGTTCCTTCCATGTCATCGGCCGCAGTGCTCCCCATAATAGGGATTGAATGGACTCCCAATACGTAAAGGTATAAGCAAACTCATAAGCGAGATGCGCCGGCTTGATTTCTTCAAGTATCTGAATGAGCCCCGCCATATTGGGCGGTATGCCCAGGATACCGACGAACCGCACTACAAAGCGGTATTCCCCTGGCACCTCTTCCACTAATACATCCCCGCCGCTAAAGGCAGATGCCGTCCGCTGGATCATCTCGGGGGTGGTTGTTCCGGTCCCGCGCATTTTGGCCTTGACCATCTCTCTGCGGTTCACAAGAGATTTCGACGGGTCTGTCGGCAGTCCAAGTTCGGATTCCCAACGTCCTAAGCCCCACGTGGCTGACTCAAGAAAGGCTTGATCAACAATTTCGGGCAAATTCCCCTTTAGATCCCCCGCTTCAATTCCAAGGATCTTTTGAAGTTCGGTCATCTCCATAATATTTTGATAATACAGCGGTAAATACTGCATTAAGTCAACCGGCTGCCCAGCTTCGGGATCGACTGTCGATGTATCATCAGCAAATAAGCCATTACCGTATTGCAGATCACTATATTGCACCTGTTACACCCCCCCTAAGTTGGCCCCAGGTCAACGGACCGGAAGGCATGTAATTGTGGGAGTGTACGCTGGGAGGGTATGTCGCTGGCTTATTGCTCACTCCAGTCCAAGGAACCGACTCAGCAGCATCCACGATTCCACTGTTATTGGTATCGTAAATCAACTTGCTCATATCCCCGGCACCTACACTCGCCAACTGAGATTGTATGGCTTGCATGGTCCGCTGCGGTGTCATGTATTTGGCACCGCTCGTTCCGGACTCTGCTTCCGCTTGGGAGGCGAGTCCATAGTTTTCGACGTTGGATAAGCCCACATCGGATTTATCTACAACAACTGCTCCCGTACGGCCCACAACACTCGTGACGGTATTGACCTGCGCCCCCGCTACCACCCCATCCAATTTGCTTTTGTCGGCTGCACTCATCAGTCCAGCTGTGCTCACGGTTGCGGCTGCGGTGGAAGCTTTAGCATTCCAGTTCGTCCGCTCCACAGCAGTGATATGGCGGACGTTATCCGCCTCGTGGTCGGATAGATCGCCAGCAACGGCGTCAGCCTTGGCCTGCGACCCGGATGGCGTTTCTTTAGCGCTCCAGGCAAGCTTTTCCGCATCCGTTACAAAACGGTTACCAGCATCTTGTGTAATGATAGATGGCGGATGATTCGTAGGGTGCACATAATGGTTAGCGGCAGCAGCTACTCCGGCCAGTTTGGTTTTTTCGGCGGTGGAATAATCGTTGGCCGAAAGTCCTTTCCCTGCTTCTTTCTCTACCTTGCCCGCGAGTTGTGTTGTCATTGTACCGGCAAAATCAGGGTCATTATTCAGAGCATCGGCAATTTCCTTCAAGGTATCCAACGCTTCCGGGGCGGCTGCCACGACGGATTGTATCCGGGCATCCGTCTCCGTCTTGGTATAAGTGTTGGTTTTGTCTGCTTTGGACAGCAGTTGCGTGTCAACGTAAGTCTTCTCAGCCTTACCACTCTCCACGGCCGCCAGCCGGGTCCGTGTATTCGCCACAAGTGCGTCATTAACCCCTTTGTACCGGTTTATCTCGGTCTGCGTAACCGTTACAGCATCCTGCAGCACGTTAATGTCGTCAGCCTCTACGGTATCGCCCGGGGTTTCATAGGTGACGTAGACCTCCGCAGCAGCCGTATATATCTTAATAAGCCTGCGCCACGGTGTGGAGTCGGGAATGGAGATCGTAAAATTCGTAACGCGTTCCCCTGTAAAACGTGAGCCGGTATAGACCCGGACCGTATCATTGTTGATGTTGTCGTGCCGCAATGGCCCCTCATATACTCCCGCCGGGATCGGCAGCTGTTCTTCAATTACATAATTCTTGCCTGTGGGATTTTTGTTTAGTTTTTCTTCAAATACATCTATGTTATCTGGATAAGCCATGTTACACCCCCAAGCTCACTGTGCCTATTAAGGGCACTTCTTCATCGGATAAGGCCACGTTCCCGGTACTGCCGTTAAGCAGCAGATCCCTATAGTCCAGAACGCCATCCGTGGCAAGCAAAAGAGCGCCGACTACAGCATGACTGACATATGTCGTCTCAAATCCGCGGCTTTTACGCCAAGCTTCCAATCCGGATTGAAATACATCAGTCACCCCTTGCAGCGAATATCCGCTGGCCAAGACTACCTTTGCAAAGACATTGATCGTTTTGGCCACGGCCGCAGCAACCGTAACCACCGCTCCAATGGGGGCCTGGCCTTCCCCTTTTCCCGCAGCCGGGTCAATATAATCCTGCACCTGGGCAACCAGCAGTTCAGAAGCCGGTAGCATCCCGGTATCCACAATGACCACTTTGACGGTCTTCGGACCGTTCCATAGTGGAAAAACGTGTGCGCCACCCACCCCGGCAATCTGCTGCGCCCACTCCATGTAGTGATATTTATTGCCGCTGGTTGCCGGACGTCTGGCCGCATCCAGATACCGCTGACGCAGGGCGTCGTCCGATTCGGCATCTTCGCCGGGGATCAGCAGGGCTGTAATTTCCCCCCGGGCCAGGTTCGCAATATAATCCACCGGCAGCAGCACACCGAAATAACGGTTGCCTTCGCTGCCCGCCAGCTCACTTTCCAGACGGTAGGTCCCCGGAGCCAGCTTCTCTACAGCCGTGTAATTCAGCTTGTCCAGCGAAAAACGGCTGCCCAGCGGCACATCCAAAGGTTCCTGGGCGCTGTTCACAAAAACCGCCTTCAACTGCGCCTTGCTCGCCGCCTGCCTGACCACACCGGACCAGGCAATACTGCGTTCCAGATATTCGCCTGTCGCCGTATCCGCAAAATACAGATTGCTGTTGACGTCCAGCTCTATATACATCTGGGCCATTTCGGCAGCCGCCGGAGCCAGCGCATCGTAGATTATGCTGCCTTCACGTTTATCCAGTCCTTCCGGCACCCGGTCCAGCATCCGCTCCAGCAAGGCTTCATACGTCTGATCCTCATACATTGCCATCCATCTCCTTTCTCCACTGAAAATTCCCGTAACGGGTAACTACCGTGCATGAGAGCGCCAGATCATCTCCGCTAAAAGTAACCAACATGTCCTCCAGCGCCGTAATGCGGTCATCCTGCAGCAGGGCTTCACTCACGATCCGTTTGATTTCAGCTCGTACCAGCAGCCGGTCCTGTCCAAGCACCAGATTCCACTCTGTTCCATAATCGGAGCTGTAGATCAGGTGCTCGTACCGGAGTGTACGCAGAATTTTGGCCACGGCCTGTTTTACCGCTTCAAGTCCGTCTGTCTGCCCCGTAATCCGCTGTTTGTCCCAGTCCATCCGGTAAGTCCGGCTGGGACTTTCCATATCCTCCAGAGCTGCCGGATCTGCCTGGCGGAAAGGAATGGGGCCCGCTTGCCCAATCTCCGGAATCATCATGGCGTCACCAGCCTATCCAGCACAATATAGCTCTGCCCGCCCTGCATCCGAACCATCAGCACACGGTCCCCCGCAGCAAGCCCGCGACGCAGCACGACCTCCTGGCCGTTCAGCTCAAGCTTGCTTTCGGAGACCGATTCAGGTAGAACGAGCGCATGGCCGGATAGAATAAACTTCTGATCCACCTGAATCTGGAGCGGCTCCGCAAGGGTGACCGTTCCATAAGAAAAAGCCACCGGATTGGTATTGGAGACCGCCCCGAGGCTTGCTTTTTTTATAATATCGAGCATTACCTTCTACACCACCTTTATATCGAGCGACATCGTATGCTCCCCGCCGGAAAACTTATGACTGCACTGATCCACCAGAAAAAGCTGAGTCTCCAGGGCATCCAGCAGTACATAGATAAGGTTGCCTGCACGGACCCGCAAATCGCCAATGGCCTGCACGGAGAGACTATGCTTTTCCCGGTTATGCAGCTTGAGCAGCATGTCTGCATTCTCCTGGATTTGTGCGGCATTTGCCTTGTCGTCGGCTTTTTTGTACAGATGGAGAATCCCCCACCGTTTCACATTGTCCTTGTCGCTGACCGGATAGAACTCCCGTTTGCCGCTCTCCTTGTTGTCCTTATAGAGATAAATCGTATTGTAGGTGTCATCATCGATGCTTTTTTTGAGCGAATACTCATAGAGATAATGCCCTTCGCCCAGCACCAGATCCAGCTTCATCGAATCCATCCCCCGCAGCGTCAGCTTGCCGAAGTCATCGTAAAAAGTCATCAGCTGCCCCTTCTTCTCCATCTCACCGCCAATGGCCCCCATAATGATATCCAGCAGTTTCTTATCATCTTCTATTAAAGAGGGCATGCGGTAGGTGGCTTCTTCCAGCACTCCGGTCTTCAAGCCGTAGTCCTTGGCAATTTTCGTGATGAGCTCACTGGCTGTAACATCCTGAAGCACATAACTTCCGTTGCCCAGCAGATAGCGGATCTGGTCATAGGCTGTCAGTTTGATCTCCTGATCACTGCCCGAATCGATGCTGAAGATGAACCCGTAGAACACATCGATTCCATCTTTACGGAACTGGATAATATCGCCGTTGCTGACCGTGAATTTGGGGTGCTGGTAGATTCCACTGTCCACAACGGTCATTTCCAGCGTCGATGGTTTGCCTGTCCGGGCGGTCTTCCAGGAGATATCAGAGACAATCCCCGAAATATCCCACATGAGCCCTTCTTTGTTCTTCAAAAGCAATTCCATCCGCTTCACCTCCTACGGCAGCTTAAGGACTTTGCCGATCGGCAGCTTCTTCAGCTCACTGTCCTTTATGCCGTTAAGCTTTTGTATCACCTTGTATTTCTGTCCGTCACCGAGGATCTTTTTGGCAATACTCCACAGATTGTCGCCCGCTTTCATCGTGTACGTCTTGGGTGCCGTTTTATCACTCGCCCGCTTGGGCTCTGTTTTCGCTTCACCTTTGACGATTTTTACGGGACTGGCCTGATAGAACACGTATTTTTTGAGCGAAAGCGAATATTCAATATCTCCGGAGGTTCCCGCACTAAGCTTCCAGCTGAAGCTCTCAATACTGGCAGCCATATTCAAGGCAAAATCATTCGGTGCGGACGAATCCTCACGCTCTCCCTTTAAGCTCACTCCAGATAACACAAAACGGATCGGCCGTCGGCTTTTCATCCATTTCTGGATCATCAGCACATATTCAAAAGGCCGCAGCAGCCGGTTTTGTCCTTTTTTGCCTACGACGACAAAGGGGTAGTGCTGTGCAGGGAAGACACTGTCAATCGTAATCTCCGTCAGCTTCGGATAGGCAATGGCATTGATTTCACCCAGACCGACAATGGTATAGCTTTTGCTGTCTCCCGACTCTTTGATTTCCAGCGTCTCCGGGTTCACAGGCAATCGGAAGAGATCCTCCAGCCCATTAAAACTCAAGAAAAAACCGTATTCTTCCACGTTACGTATACACCCCCTGCGCCGTTGAAACAAATTCCTCATTCAGCTTTTGCCCGATCTTCGTGATGATCGTATCGATGTCCCCGGCATTATTGATATTGCCTGTGGTCACCTGCACCGTTGGCGTCAGCTCCACAAAGTTCTGAATCGCCTGAATCTCCGCCAGCTCGCGCATCATCTTGAGATCCTCACTGGAGATGTCCACGGTGTCGCCTATGGAACCGACCTCATTCACTCGGTTGACGTTATTCAGGTTGCCGCCTTGATTGGCGAACAGATTAGGGGTACCCTGCGTCTGACCTCCGTTTAGTGGCGGTGTAACCATCTTTTTCATTTCTTCTGTAGCGTCTCTTCCCTTATCCGTTAATGAACTTCCAATACCGTCAGCATAGTTTTTACCCTTTTGATAACTGGTATTAAAGGCATCCTTAGTATCCACATAAGTTTTGGACTCTGTCTTTTGTTGGGCAGCTTTGTCCGTCGGTTCGAGCGCTTTAAAGCCTTGACGATACTTATCAATCAAATCGCTGGCACTATGGGGAATTTTCGGTTCAAGCATATCAACCTTTATTTCTCCAATCCCCATCATGTCAAAGAACGGAATAGTGCTTAACGCATCAATCATGGCATTAAATTTACCAAGCACCCAATTGATTGCCTTTGCCATCACCTGCATAAAGCCGCCCGCAAAGCTTTCAGCACCAACCGCCATATTATATAAAGCATTAAGCACGCCCATACCCATGTCATAAAACAATTGTTTCACAAAATCAATAGCAGAATTAACGCCGTTAACAATGCCATCCCAAAGATAATTGAATCCATTTTGCAGCCCAATCCATATATTCTGAAAGACGGCCATTAACCAGCCAAAAGCTCCTACAATGGCGCCAACCACCTCACTTGCCGATACGCCGAGTTGCTGCAGCACGAATATCAGGATGGCAATGACTGCAATCACGATCAGAATCGGCCAGTTGGCAACCAGCCAGGCTGCAGCAAGCAAATATACCTGAACGATCATGGCTGCCAGATAGACCATCGCTATTGCTATAAGAATCGGCTCAATAATAGACCAATTCTCCTGCACCACACCGGCCAGCCAAAGTAGTCCATCCACAATGATCCCGATAGCATTGGCTATCACCAGAAAACCATTTGCCATTGTGTTAATCAGTGGGGCCAGTTGGCCCGAGATGAGCGCTTGATTCAGCGTATCCATTACAGGCCGCAGGGCTCCCAACGCTTTTTCACCGATTTTCCCCATTGCCGCATCAACGTTTTTATTCATCTTGTTCCAATCAGCAATATCTCCTGGTTGTTTTTTTACAGCAGCCTTAACCGCCTTCTCCCCGAAAGACTTAATCTTGTTAAAGGGAGTAACCCAATCGGCTGTTTTCAAAAAGTTTGATATTTTAGAGTCAGGTCTTGGCGGTGTTGGAGGTGTAGGGGGCACCGGAGGATCTTTTTTTAGATTGATCTTGGGTACAGGTACTGGCTCAACCTTAACCTCAGGTTTTTTTTCTTCTTTCTTCTCTTCCTTTTTTGCTTGCTTATCGAACCCTTTCCACCATTCCACCTTCTTGGCCTTTTCTTTTTCCGCCTTGGCAAGCTTCTCAGGAGGAGAAGTATTCACTATACTCATTCCCAGCTGCTGTGACTGACTGGCCTGCTGACTCTGCTCGACTATGATGTCTTTGGATACAACAATCTGTGGCGGAATCTGTTTGAACCCTTCCAGCACCGTATCATTGATATCCTGCAAAGACTGGCCCACCTTGTCCATAGAACGGCTCAGATCATTGGCTGAGCGTATTAGGGTTCCCTGCATGCCCTTAATCGAACGGTTGACAAGATCCAGGTTTGTACCTATGCGCAGACACTGTTTGTGTACCTTTTTCCAAATGCCCAGAGACTTTACAGGCAGCATCATTGCTTTAGAAGTACCTATCTTCATTTTCCCACCCCCTTTATATCACTATCTCCTTTTCCCCTTGCTACGCGACTGCTCCCGCTTCTCCTTCTCCACCCGGACTGCGATCATCGCATAGATCGCGGCACGTTCACGGGAGGAGAGCTTCATCAGCTCATGCGGCAAAATATGCAGCTCATGGAGGGCGTAGTAGGCCAGGTTGGCCTCACTGTCGCCCCCGTTAATTAGTTTTTTACTTCATCCACCAGCTCGTTCATGTCGGTGCCGAAGCCGTTAAGCGCCTGCACCCGTTCACCAAGCGCCGCGAATTCGCCGGGGAGCAGCATTTTGCGCAGCAGCGTTTCCGCCCCAAGCACACCATAGGAGCGCTGCAGTTCCGCATTTTTCAGATCCGGGTGCACCACGCTTGAAGTCATGAGCTTGGCCATATACTCATTGGGATCGATATCGGAGGTGTATACGCCGTTTTTGCCTTTCACTTTGCGGGTAGCCGCTTTGCGGCATTCCTGGTTCTCGTCCTCGGTCATGCTGCGCAGCTTCCAGGCCACCGGGTGACCCTCCTTATCCTTAAAACGCAACGAGACCACAAATTCCTCCGTCGTGTCACAAGCCACATTTTGCGCAAAAAACAAACTTAATTCACTCATGATTATCCTCCTTAAAATTTCAGATCACAGATTGTGTACAGAATAAAGAAGAGACCCGTCGTCGTCACGCCCGGGCCTTGCACTCTCTCATCCCTCTATATTCCCCTTGCCGCTTACTGTCCCGAACCCGCAGGGGCACTGAACGATTGGGCGATCTCCACATCTTCAAACGTAAAGCTTACTTCTTCCTCCAGCGCATCCGATTCGGTATCCAGGGAGGCCATAATTACGCTGTCCAGATTGACGCCTTTGAGAATGATCCGCTGCGCGCCCACACTGGACGAAGGATCTTCATTCGTAACCTCAATATCGAAATATTGATCGACTCCGGTCTTCATATAATCAAGCATCATTTGGCGGAAACGGCTGGTCATATAAAAAATCGTCATCGTCCCGCTGCCCGACCAGCCGGTCGCTTTATGCTGTACCCCGCGCCGTCCCAGTGTCTTCACTTCCGCTTTTGTTTTCTCCACCGTGGCTTCCAGCGTCTTCACATAAAACATCTCTTCCGTCTGTGTGCCGATAACGGCATAAGCGCGGCCTTCCTGGCCCGACAGGGTATCACTGGCTTTCAAAAATGCCATCTTAAACCACCTTCACTTTCATATATACTTTTTCTACGGCGTCCACCGGCTTCACCGCTACATCCAGCACAATGCTGTCACTGTCCGTCCCGGCCACAACCACCACATCCGTCTGCGCATTAAAGCCTTCAATCGCTCCGATATTCTGGAGATCATTCATATATGTCGCACATTGCGACCAGAACAACGCCCGCCCATCCTCATTGTTGGCAACCTTGCCGACATAATAATTCTCGAAAATGCGCTTCAGATCGTTCGCAATCCCGTCCAGCACACGCAACACACGGTTTTTGGAAAAAGCTTTGCCCTTGGCCGGCGAATACGCCGTAAAGGTGTTGATATCCTGTTCAACCACCGCCCGGCCGCCGCTGTAGGTGAACAGCAGATCCCCGCTGAGCAGTGCAGCCGTTGTCTCGGAATGATTCAGGCGGACATCCGCATCCACCGCATCATCGTAGGCCTGATAGGTCAGTGACTCATTCACCGCAGCCGCTGCTGTAGCACCCGCTACCCAGGCTACGGCAGCCACTTTATCAATCACCGTGTCGTCGCTCAGAACAACGCCGTTCTTGACGCTGATGACACCTTCATGCCCGGCGGCCGCATAATCCGCCACCACGGCTTGAACCTTCTTTCCTTCCGTATCCCGCAGTCGTTTCACAAAAGACGTATATAGCGCCTTAAGCGAATTATCCTGCGATACCAGGCCCACCGTCTGAAAATCCTGAACCTCCAGAGCTGAGAGGAAACTGCTGTGCTCCTGATTGGTTACGGTACCATTCGCGCCACCTGTTAGCGGCATAGCAGCGGCGGTCTTCAGCCCTTCAGTTCCATTGACCTGAAACTGTACATAGCTGTTGGACTTCAAATCAGCGGCAGTCTCCACCGTCTGCTTCTCTACCTCTGTCCCCTGCAGCAGCGTTTTTACATCAAACAACACTTCGTTCTCAATGTTCTGTTCAATGACGACCGTCAGATCATTCCCGCGTTCGCCGCCATAAGCAGCCGTTGCCTGCAGTCCATTGCCGGTTACAGCCGCCTTGATGCCGCTATTCAGACGGTACAGCAGCAGCGTGCCTGCCCGCTTCAGCGCTTCGCGCACCGGCTGCAGAACCGCATCCGTCAGTTCGTATCCGAACAGCTTGTGCATATCATCCTGTGGTGTTACTTTGACAATCGTTCCGGACTGCCCCCAAGGCAATGCAAGTGCGAGTGCGGTGATGCCGCGTTCCCCCATTTTACCGATCGTGCTTTGTTCCGAAGCGACATTCACATATACTCCCGGACGCACCTTGTTTTGTGTTGTCCATGTTCCTCCAGCCATTAGATAACCTCCTCATTTAAAAAAAGCTTAAGTAATTGTTCTGCCTCATCCAACGTGTAACGATTATCATCCTGCAAAATGACGTCCAGCACATCTTTATGCTTCGGCGTAAAAAGCGTCGATGCCAGCATCTGCTTTTTACTGAAGGCGGTAGTGCCAGCTTCCTGTGTGCTCATTTCAGTCGTTCGCCTCCTGCCATATGGCCCATCTTCACCGCATCAGGCGCTTCCCTTTGCAGATAGAGCATATAATCCACCGTCACCAGCGGCCCACGTCCATCTGTTCCGGCTTCCCAGGCCTGCCGCACCATCCGATAGGAGTCTTCCATCTCGGTCAGTGCCTCGCTCAGCCGATCCGCCATCGCCTCCGCATCCAGCGGACTTCCTTGTTCATAACGAATGCCAAACCGATAGACTGCCAAGTACCTGTCCTGGCGCTGCCGGTCATACGTAGCCGAGATCAAAGCCGGTTGAAAATAAGCCTGCTGCGGCTTCTCCCCTTCCTCATATACCGGCACGTCCGGAAAATAAAGCTCCAGCGCCGCCGTAATGCTGGCCCGTAATTGCTGTACAGACATCTTTCCTTCCTTTCCCGGCCACAACCTGCGGCCGCTGATATATCAATCAACCTCCCAACCTGGCCTATGCGAGAAGAAACAATCACCACCTGTTAATTTTTTCCGGAATCCATACGGAGTCTCTGGTAGAGCATTCATGCTCCTGTGGTGTTCTTCTGCTTCATTTGCCATGTTATAATCATAGCCCTTTATTGTCCGCATGGAGGTGGTCATAGGGAGGGGTTAGGGACGAGTTATGGCGATAAAAAGTAGAAACATACGTTCGTATTTTATAACAAAAAAAGACCGCATCATCTTGTGGATGATACAGCCTTGGTATGCTTTATAGATCTCCCGCTTTTATCCCAGGTCTTTTTTCAATAGAGCCTCCAGGGACAACATCCCCAGATCCGTCAGCGCCAGAGCCATTTTGTAAAAAGCCTTCGACCGGATCTTCACATAAGTATCCTTGCTGACCGGCGGATCAAATACATGATTATAAATGGTATAGTCGTATAGCTCGTCTCTTTTCATATAACGTTCACGGACCAGTTGCTGCTCCCTGCTGTCCAGCCTTTCCACTACGGAATCAATAGCTGCACAATAAGCTCTCCGCGCCGCAGGCACATCTACATTATGGGCGGCAATGGCCGCTGTCTGATCTGTAACGGTATGTGTAGGTCCGTGAAACCGCTCCGTATAGGAATAAGTAGTGCCTGCCTCTTTCGCTTCAAATGTTACCGTCTTAAAAATCCGGTATTTCTCCAGCATATTTTCTATAGCAACCTGTGTGAGCCTACGGTCCAGCTCCGGTAAAGAAGATAAGTTCATCATGGGTACACGCTCCTTTGTGAATTCAATTTAAGAGAATAGTTGCGGAAAACTTTACAGAACTATGGTAAAATTCAGTTGTTCGCATATTGTTCGCCTTTTTCAATAATATACCACTTCTCTTCCAATCCAGTAAAATCCCGTTTGAGAGCGTTTAAGCCGAATTAATGCCATTAATCCCTCATTATCTTGCCTTTTGGCAATAAACCGCCTGTTGTTGTTTACCTCTTGGCAAAAATGGCTTATATTAATTACAACAGGCCAACAGTCGATAAGGAGTGGTTAGGGATGGAACAGGAATTCGGAGTGTATCTAAAACAGCTTCGGGAAGCTCAGGGACTGACAATTAACCAATTGGCAGCGGCAGCGGGCATTAGTGGTTCACAAATTTCACGAATAGAAAATGGTTTAAGGGGCGTACCGAAGCCGGCCACCCTGCGCAAGATTGCAGATGCCACTGGTGTGTCATATGAGGAGCTTATGGATCATGCCGGGTATTTGCAGGAACAGGGGCTTCCCCCCGCCGAGAGTGCCCCGGAGTGGGCCACAAGCAAGGATAAGCGGGACTTCCGCAAGATGCTGGAAGATGACGGCGAGTTGATGTTCGACGGGATTCCTCTCGACAAAGAGGATAAACAGAGGATTAAGGATGTGCTCACGGGACTGTTCTGGGAAGCCAAGCAAATGAATAAACGCAAGAAACCGAAGATCTAAATACTCTATCATGCTGCAGGTGAAAACAATGGATGATTTAATCAATAAGCTTATTAAGAAGTATAAAACCAACTGTCCATTTGAACTTTCCCGGGCACTGGGTATCCATATTCGGTTCATGAACTTGGGCGCAGGCACTAAGGGTCTTTACTATCGCAAATTACGGAGAAGATTTATTGTTATTCATAATGAACTGCCCTTGGAGTGGCAACGGTTTGTCTGTGCACATGAATTAGGACATGATCGCCTTCACAAAGGAATCAACCGTTTTTTCTTGGAGGAACAATCCTATTTTTCCCCGGGGAAGCTGGAAAGGCAAGCCAATAACTTTGCTTACAAGCTGCTGTCTGCCGATCATATCCCCCATCAGGATGAACCTTTAGCAAGCTTTTACCAGCGGATTGGCATCCCACCGGAGCTTCGTTATTTAGGGGAGGACTATACATGAAGCACTAGCTTTAACAGCGATCGGAAGAACTCCTGAACCCGTAGCGGGCTCTAGTGACAGACGGCAACATACTAAAAGAAAACAACAAAAAACTCTTACCGAAGTAAGAGTTAAATGCCAACTATAATGTTGAAGAATCGGGATGACACGATTTGAACATGCGACCCCCTGGTCCCAAACCAGGTGCTCTACCAAGCTGAGCTACATCCCGAAACTATGAAATTATGGAGCGGGTGATGGGAATCGAACCCACGCTATTAGCTTGGAAGGCTAAAGTTCTACCATTGAACTACACCCGCAAAGAAATGAAATCGGGATGACACGATTTGAACATGCGACCCCCTGGTCCCAAACCAGGTGCTCTACCAAGCTGAGCTACATCCCGATAATATAAAGTTCTTCATGACTTATGAAGAAAATGGCGCGCCCTGAGAGATTCGAACTCCCGACCTTTTGATTCGTAGTCAAATGCTCTATCCAGCTGAGCTAAGGGCGCAAATATAATGGAGCGGACGACGGGAATCGAACCCGCGACCCTCGCCTTGGCAAGGCGATGCTCTACCGCTGAGCCACGTCCGCTAATAATGGTGCGCGTGGAGGGACTTGAACCCCCACGTCAAAGACGCTAGATCCTAAGTCTAGTGCGTCTGCCAATTCCGCCACACGCGCATAATACTAAGAAAAGTGAGCCATGAAGGACTCGAACCTTCGACACCCTGATTAAAAGTCAGGTGCTCTACCAACTGAGCTAATGGCTCATAAGTTAGGGGTCTCCGATAATGTCCGGTTTAACCTCCAAAGCTTAACCTCACCATATAAGTGAAGTGGCTGGGGATATAGGATTCGAACCTATGAGTGACGGAGTCAAAGTCCGTTGCCTTACCACTTGGCTAATCCCCACTGTTGGATACCTCTATATTGTCCATAAACTCTTCAATTTATGAAGAACAATATGGTGGAGGCTGAGGGGATCGAACCCCCGACCCTCTGCTTGTAAGGCAGATGCTCTCCCAGCTGAGCTAAGCCTCCATATGTATGGTGACCCACAAGGGGCAAGGATAAGTAATAATTGGTGACCCGTATGGGATTCGAACCCATGTTACCTCCGTGAAAGGGAGGTGTCTTAACCCCTTGACCAACGGGCCTTGTAAATTTGTGGAGCTCTCAACCGGATTCGAACCGGTGACCTCTTCCTTACCATGGAAGCACTCTACCTACTGAGCTATGAGAGCATGGCTCCCCGAACAGGACTCGAACCTGTGACAACTCGATTAACAGTCGAGTGCTCTACCAACTGAGCTATCAGGGAATATACGCTTGGCGACGTCCTACTCTCCCAGGACCCTTCGGTCCAAGTACCATCGGCGCTGGAGGGCTTAACGGTCGTGTTCGGGATGGGTACGTGTGGAACCCCTCCGCTATCGCCACCAAACATGATTTATCGAAGCTTCCGCTCCTCAAAATCGCTGCGAGAGAATATCAGACCTTTAAAAGGAACGACACTCTGCTCAGGCTCAATCGCCTGAAAACTGAATCCGAATCGAATTTGCGTTCTATATTTATTT
>NZ_BMKR01000042.1 GCF_014644435.1 Paenibacillus albidus
CTTGCATGTATTAGGCACGCCGCCAGCGTTCGTCCTGAGCCAGGATCAAACTCTCCAATTGGTATTGAAAAGAGCGATTGCTCATTTTGAAACATCTGACGAGAATTTGCATTCTCTACCGATTCATCTCCAGCATTTGCATGCTGTAAGAATCCTCTTTGTTTGGATCTCACTTTCGTGAATTCCCACTCACTCGTTGTTCAGTTTTCAAAGATCAAGCTCGTTGTTAGCGGCGATCAGATCGTCACCAGCAACTCTTATAATATATCATATTACCTATGATTTATGCAAGCTTTATTTTTTCACCAATCGTCCAGAAGTTGTTATATCAACGACCGGATATATAATATACCTCATTTGAGCTATTGATTCAACTTGTAAGTTTTTCCAGCTCTTATATAGGTCCTTTCGAATGAGCCGGATGTGAGTTTAAGAAATATATACTCTGGCAGGCCGCACGCCAACCAACCAAATTCGATATAACGGCCTTTGCTTTCTTTCAAAGCTCCTTCAAAAAAGCCCTTAAGGTATCAGCATCTGACAGGTCTCTTTCCATTTCCTTAAAGTTTTGCTTTATAAAACTCATGATACTGCTTCATCAGCGCCATCTTATCGATCCGCGACAAGTAGCTACTACTGACGCCCAATTCCTTGGCGATCTTACGCTGCGTCCGTTCGTCTCCTCTGGTATCGAGGATGAAGCGCACGACACGACTTCTTTTATAACATCATCTGCTTCGGAACCCAGAATATCGATGAGGGTGATTTCGTTCCCCTCCTTTTCAGTGCTAATCAGATCATGCAGAGACATGTCTTTGCGGGGCTTTTTGAGCAAACACAGATGCATCAGGATTTCGTTCTCAATACAGCTGAAGATCAGGTCCTCCATGTCTTCTCCGGTGTTGTCGAACTTCTTGGGTTGTAGCCACGAAACGATGTCAATTATTCTAATAGAAGTAACGCAACCAAATCACTTCATTCACTAACGTTCACCACTCCATAAGCTCTTTAATTTGAGCAGTCAGTTTTTCCGCCGCTTTGCAGTGAGTGGCCTGGGACGGGTGAAAGTCGGCCGCGTATCCGTCAGCTGCCAGCTGCACATCAAACTTCATTGCGGTAATATTGCTATCGCCTGTTTCCCGAGTATATTGTTTCATTGCTTGTTCGATAAAAGGATACAGCCTGTCTCCCATGATCCCCAGCGTGCAGAGAATGAGACTCCGAGAATTATTGAGTCTGACCATTTTAAGGAACTCAACATACTTTTCAGCATATTCTGTTTGCTTGCTTTTATCCTCTTGGGTATAGGAATCATCGTTTGTGCCAAGGTTGATGACAATCAGACCGGGCACAAACTTATTGAAGTCCCAACGTACGTCTTGGGGCAGCATGCCATCGTCAAACTCCCCTTCAGATTTACCAACTTTTTCATAGTAATCCGGAAGAAGATGTGTGAGCAGTTTTTGGTCATTTTCCGTGTAGCCTGTAATAATGCCGTATCCGCTGTAGGAAACCATGCTGTAGTCAGCCTCAAGCTGCTCTGCGGTCAGGTAGGCATAGGCTTTTGTAACATCTTCTGTTGCGTGGAAAAAGAATGCAGCTCGTGCTCATCATCTACGCCGTAGCCGCAGGTAATGGAGTCCCCGATGAATTCAATAGTATGTGATTTAGGCGGGGTTGGCTTAATGCCATCCGCGGCATCAACAGCGATTTCCTGAATCGCGACCGTTGACATCGCTGCCTCTGACAGCTTTGTGATTCTTACTATGACATCCTGCTCAGTATCGCTTTCAAATACCGTATACGTTTTGAGCGGCTGATCCACCTGATCGTCAATCACCCGTATGCCGTTTACACTGATGCCGATTCTGGCCAGATTATTGCCGGTTGATGCAATTGAATCGCCCTTGATTGTAATCTCCGCCTTCGTGCCATAGAATGAAAATTCTACACCGCCGCCTGAGAGAGCCAGACACAACACATCGTTGTAATAGTGGGTCCGTCCAATGATTTTCACATGTTTATTCGTCGCTTTAAAACCTTGAGTTTTTGGGGACATAATGAACCTTCCTTCGCTGCTTATGGGTTGTATACTAGTAACAGTAACAAAGGTATTTTCTCTTTTCAATAAGTCGCTCTAAACTTGCTTGTATTGCCTCGGATAGCGGGTTGTATGTTAAGATCAATGCTGAAGCATCTTCACTTACTGCTAGGAGGACATTTATGGACATCCCCAGAGGCACCTACGGCTTTCGGTTCGCGGAAGACAAGGATCTCCAGCTCTGCGTATTATTTGCGGCCGGCAGTGATTCAATCACCACGCCTTCTTACCGCTGGGACGGTCTGGAGCGGAACGATGGGCCTCTTCTGTTGTTCCAATACACCGTCTCCGGTGAAGGCGTGTTTGAGTCGGAGAACCGGACTCACCGTGTTACCGCCGGGCAGGCTTTTCTCGCCGAAATTCCCGGAGCCCACCGCTATTATTATCACCCGGAATCGGCAGAGCCTTGGGATTTCCTGTTCCTGCTGTTCCGGCCCGATCTGATTCTTCCCCACTGGCGTAAGTTCCTGCGTGAAGCAGGGGAGGTTCCTTATCTGCCCGCAGACTGTGTGCCTGTCCGGCTATTACGGATGATTGTGAACGATGCGGCGGCAGGCAGAATCACCGACCCCCTGATCGCCTCGTCCTGCATCTACCAGTTCATGACCGAACTATCCAGACTCCAGGTAACTACGCTGCGGAACAGGGATAACTGGTCGGAGAACGTAAGACGCGCCGCCGAATTTATAGAGCATAACTATTCACGGATGATCAGTATCGATCAGCTTTCCGAGCATGTCTCCCTATCCAAATACCACCTGATCCGCCGGTTTTCGGCTAGTACGGGCCTGACACCTGGCGCTTATTTGACCCGGGTGCGCACTGAGAAGGCCATGGAACTGCTTCGGGGAACCAGCCTGAGCATTGAAGCCATAGCCGAGCGGATTGGCTACTCCAGCGGAAGTTATTTCATTAAGGCGTTCCGCAGCCTGACCGGGCTTACGCCGGGAGAATTCCGGAGCGGGGGCGAAAGTCTAACCTACCGCAGGCTTTTTTTTGATTAACCGCAATATAGTGCTATTCCACTCGTAAGATTACTATAGATATCGCTATTCTCCTTTATTATGATGAACTAAAGAAAGAGCAATAATTAATCAGTAAAGGAGCTTTACAATGAATCATAAGCTTATAGCACCAACTCCGCCGCTTGGCTGGAACAGCTGGGATTGCTACGGCGCGGCCGTAACAGAAGACGAAATCCGCGGCAATGCGGAATATATGGCAGAACATCTCAAAGACTTCGGCTGGAGCTACATCACCGTCGATATTCAATGGTACGAGCCCTTGGCGAATTCTTCACAATACCGTCCATTCGTTCCGCTGGTGATGGATGAGTATTCCCGGCTGATGCCTGCCGAGAACCGGTTTCCTTCCGCAGCAGGCGGCCAAGGCTTTAAGCCGTTAGCCGATTATGTCCATAGTCTTGGGCTGCAATTCGGCATTCATATCATGCGCGGCATTCCGCGGCAGGCTGCCCACGCTGCTACTCCTATTCTGGGTACAACCGCAACCGCACGCGATATTGCTCATACGAATTCCATCTGTCCATGGAATACAGATATGTATGGTGTGGACGCCTCAAAAGAAGGGGCACAGGCGTATTATGATTCTCTCTTTGAACTGTACGCAGAGTGGGGCGTCGACCTGGTGAAGGTGGACGACATCGCCGCTTCCAGGCTGTACGACACCCATCAGCCGGAGATCGCCCTGATCTCCAAGGCGATCGAGCGCTGCGGCCGGCCCATGGTGCTGAGCCTCTCTCCCGGACCCGCTCCGGTGGAATACGCAGAGTTCTTCACCGGGCATGCCAACATGTGGCGGGTCACGGACGACTTCTGGGACCTGTGGCCGCTGCTGCTGGATATGTTCGACCGCTGCCGGAAATGGCAAGGCGTACCGCAGGCCGGCTGCTGGCCGGACTGCGACATGCTGCCGCTCGGGCACATCGGCATCCGCTCGGTGGATGGCGGCGGGGCAGACCGCTGGACCCGGTTCACGCGTGACGAGCAGCTGACGATGATGTCGCTCTGGAGCATCTTCCGCTCGCCGCTGATCTTTGGCGGTGAACTGCGGGACAACGATGACTGGACGCTGTCGCTGCTGACCAACCGTGAGGTTCTGCGCATGCACCGCGAGAGCCACGGAGCTAAGGAGGCGCTTTGCAGAGACGATCTTATCGTCTGGACAGCCGAGCACACTGACGGCACCCGTTATGCTGCCGTATTCAATGTCGGCGATAGCCCTCTGCAGCCGGAACTGTCCCTTGAAGAGATCGGCCTGAGCGGCACTGCCGCCGGCACCGAGCTGTGGAGCGGAGCGCCCGCCGGGCTTACTGCAGGCTCGCTGCAGACCACTGTACCACCGCATGGCGTTCGCCTCTATAGCTTCCTGTAAGGAAAAGCCGGTTATCCAGATTCGTCTGGACAACCGGCTTTCTTACACTTTTCCCGGTACAACTAAATTCCCACACCCAAGATATCGAGGTTGCGGCATGCGCCAAAATAGACGGCGGCGAAGGCAGACTCCCTGAAAGTGTAAGACGATCAGGTTAAATAATGTCAGACCGTTTTCTGTTTATTAACAATCCATTTTATACTGTATTAGGTATATGAGAAATCCATCACTCTTTGTTATATTGGTCGGTGAAACCGCTTACTAAATTTGAGGGAGGAGTTGTTAAACTAACTAACAACCGGAAATACCAGTTTTTTATTTTACAAGTGGGAGATGATCGAGTATGAAATGGCGTAAAACACTGCTGCTGGGTATCGTGACGCTGCTTTTATTTCCAGCCCAGACCTTTGCTTACAGCAATCCTTTGAGCATGAGCAATTCATGGAAATGGGCCAACACTGATTTTCATGGCGAAGGCGACCCCTATATCCTTAAATTCAACGGTACTTATTACCTGTATGTCAGCACCGTTGACGATCAGACAGGGATTAAGGTCTGGTCATCGGCCGATCTTCTCAATTGGACCTACCAGGGACTCTGCGCCACCGATCCCATTACAAAGGCAGCCTATGCGCCGGAAGTATTCTACCATGTGGATGGAAATTTCTATATGTACACATCTCCGCAAGGTGGGGGCCACTATGTATTAAAAAGCTCCAGTCCTCTGGGACCTTTTATTCCGGTAACAGGAAATGTGGGCATGGGCATTGACGGCTCCGTGTTTATTGACGACAACGGCCAATGGTACTTCTATTCGACGGGATCTGACCAGATCACAATCCGGCCTATGAGCAGCCCGACCAGTTTTGGTGCGGCAGTTTCAAGCGGACTGTCAATGGCCGGCTGGACGGAGGGACCTACAGTGCTTAAACGGGGCGGTAAATATTTTATGACCTACACCGGCAACCATGTCTGGAGCACGGCTTACCGGGTGGATTATGCCGTCAGTTCCTCACCTGCGGCAAATTATATTCCCGCTGCCGGCCAGAATCCTGTACTAATCGATACAGAAGGGGCCAATATCGGGTTGGGCCATAATAGTATCGTGCGCGGTCCGGACCTTGATTCCGATTACATGGTGTACCACAGCCATGCGCATCAGGGGAATATCAGGTATCCCGGCCGCAAAATGAATCTTGACCGGATCGCCTGGAATGGTGACCGGATGACGGTGCTTGGACCAACGACTGCTGCCCAGCCTAACCCCGATTTGCCCGACTTTTCCGACCGGTTCAACCGCACGGGAATCGGCGCCTCATGGAGCAATGTAGGCGGGGGAACCTGGGGCATTTACAATCAGGAGCTCATGTGGCAGGATACAACCGGCAGTACGGCATGGTACCGGCAGATAACTGCAACCCCGACAGGCTCCGATTACACAGCAGAATTTAATACCAAGCAAATGAAGCAAGGAACGGGCGCCAACCCGCTGTATGGAGCGGTATTCTCTTATACCAACGAGTCCAACTACGGTCTTGCCGTGTTAAACCGTAATTTGAACCGGCTGGAAACGCAATATGTCGTAGGCGGAGTAAGCCAAGGCTGGCAGTATGCCTCATTGCCGGGCGGATTTGACTATACGAAATGGCATCAGATCCGGATAGAAAAATCCGGTGCTGCCTTCACCGTCTATGTCGACGGCATGAAAAAACAGACCCGGTCAGTCCAAGGGCTTGGCGGCGGCAAGGTTGGCTACACCACTTCCGATGTCCATGCCGATTTCGGCTATGTCGCCTTCAGCAACAAAGTAGGCGGCAGCAGCGCTTGGAACGCCTATAAGCCCGTGCCCGGAACTATTGAAGCCGTACATTATATTAATGGCGTTGAAGGAACGGCCTTTCATGATCTCAGTGCCGGGAATATAGGCGGAACCTACCGTGCCGGTGAAGTGGATATCAGACTGTCAGGAGCTGAGGGTAAGCATGTGGTCGGTTGGAACCAAACCGGTGAATGGATGAAATACAGAATCAACGTAGCTGAGTCCGGAATGTACGATCTGGATGTCCGGGCGGCAACCACATTCTCAGATGCCAAGTTCCGTATCTGGGACGGGACACAGGACCTTACCGGGGCGGTGAACTTGAAGAATACGGGAGATTGGGAGAATTGGCAGACAACAAGTAAGAAGGGTATCTATCTAACCGCAGGCAATCACGAATTGCGGTTTGAAATTGCGGAGGGCGAGTTTGATTTCAGCGGCATGGTCTTTTCGCGCAGCGAGACGGCCAGTCCTCTTCTTGATGATTTCAACGATGGCAATGATAACGGCTGGACGCGGTTTGAAGGCAATTGGTCGGTGACAGGAGGCCAATACACAGCAACCGCTGCCACTTCCTTCGCCAAAACGACTATCGGCAATGACCGCTGGTCTGATTACACTGTTGAGGCGGATATTAAGCCGCTGACATCCTCGGGAGATTCGGGCATTCTTGTACGGGTCAATAATCCGTCAAACGGGAAGGAACTGGCCAACAATGCCGATTACTTGCAGGGTTATTACGCATTTCTTAAACCGGATGGCATATTTCTCGGCAAAATGAATTACGGCTACACGGCTTTGGCCAACGCAACTGCCACGCTGCCGGTAAACACAGCGCATCATATGAAGGTTGTTGTGAACGGTACGAATATCAAAATCTTTGTCGGAGATATGAAGGTACCTAAAATCGACTACAACGACAACAGTGCCAATCCGTTTACTCACGGCAAAGCAGGGCTACGCGTCATGGACAACAACACCCAGTTTGATAATTTCCAGGTTTATCCCTGAGCAATATATTCCGTATTCTAATTACCGCAATCCGTCAGCAAAACAGCAATTCTCCAATTAACTGGAAAATTGCTGCTTTGTGTTTCTGCCGGAAAATCCGCTTATTTTATTTCACATTAGCCCCGCCGGTAAAAAACCGCATAAGCGATTCACCAGCGACAAATGTTCCTTTGCCCTGGATTCGGATCAGAGTTCCGTCATCGGCCAAACCGGTCAAAGCGTTTTTTACGGTAATCAGGCTGACATAAAACCGCTCAGCCAGTTCCTTCTCTGATGGAATCCTGTCTCCGGGCCTCAAGTTCCCCAGTTCGATCTGCCGCTTGATTTGATACTGTATCTCGCGATATAGCGGAAGCCCCTTCTTCATCCATCATCACCATTTTCTGATTATGTCATGAAGCGACATGCCCTTTAGGTTACGGCGGCTGATTACTCCTAGTGCAGAATTCGGCCTCCGCCGCCGTAAACCCGGATAGGAAAACGGATGCGAAGACCGCTGGATTCGATAGCTTTTTGACAGGCAGTATCGGCCTACTTCAGATTAATTTCCCTGATGACTTCAATCGGAACCTTCGGCTTACGGTCTTCAGTCAACAACCCGTTAACCTCTTGCTGCACATCGGTAACCTGTGTATAGCAGTATCCGGCAATGTAAGGAGTCGCTTTAATCGCTCGGGTAATACTGCGGAAACGTTCAATGAACGCGTCCTCAGACTGCACCTGGTCTCCGTACCCCCAGCCGCTTTCTGTCTGGAAGGCAATACCGCCGAACTCACTTACTATAATCGGTTGCCCCGTGTAGCTGTATCCTTCCGCAAAGGCGTGTTTCGCGTTATTAAATGAGATCCTGTTGTTTACAATCGCATCTTTGTCTTGATAACGCTTGAGAAATTCTTCTCCGCTCTCCACATAGTCATGCAGCGTCAAAATATCCGAGACTGTATGCTCCCAACCGTCATTGGTCACAACCGGACGGTAAGGGTCAACCGCTTTGGTCAGATGATAGATCGATTCCGTAAAACGCTGCTGCTGGACATCATGGGCGATTGTGGAGATTCCCCATGATTCATTGAACGGAACCCAGGTAATAATGCATGGGTGGTTGTATTGCTGGGGCAACACCTCCATCCATTCCCTCGTAAAGCGGACAACCGCCTGGTCGTTGAACTCGAATGCGGCAGCCATTTCCGACCAGACCAGCATTCCCTTCACATCGCACCAATACAAAAACCGGGAATCTTCCACCTTCATGTGCTTACGCACACCGTTATAGCCCATGGCGAAGATTTTATCGATATCTTCGATCAGAGCCTCTTCGGATGGAGGGGTCAGGTGACTTTCAGGCCAATACCCCTGATCCAGAATTAACCTTTGATAGAGGGGTTCGTTATTGAGCAAAATCTGCCCGTTTTCGATTGATATTTTCCGCATGCCAAAATAAGAATGCACCCTGTCAACCTGCTCCCCGTTCTGGCACAGCACAAACTCCACATCGAACAAATTCGGGTTCTGCGGCGACCACAGGCACCGCTTCCATGGACCGCTCGCTTCGTGAAACAAATTCACCTCAACCGTAATCCAGGACCTGTCGGCGGACAAGCCGAGCTGTTGTATCTTCTGTCCTTTCAGCGTAATCAGGGTTTCCAGCATTAAGCCGTCCCTTCCCTCTACACCGGTCAGTTGAAAGTCAAAGCGGATCATATGGCGGTCAATATCCGGCGTCATTTTCACTGCATCAATCCGAACTTCATTGACATATTCAATCCACACACTTTTCCAGATTCCGGTGGTCTGCACATAAAAACACTCGAAATTATCATGAACCCATCGTTGCTTGCCCCGTGGCTGCGTACAGCTCTGGCTGTCCTCCACTTCCAGGACCAGGTTGTTCTCCCCGCCGTAAACAAGGTAAGGGGTGATGTCAAATGAAAATGCTGCATATCCGCCTTCATGCTCACCGGCAAAGGTTCCGTTCACCCAGCATTTAGCTTTGTAGTCGACGCCCTGAAAATGCAGAATGGCCCTTTTGCCGGCTGCCTCCTGCGGAATCGCCAATCGTTTGCGATACCATACCCGGGGATGAAACTCTTCAACCCCGATACCGCTTGCCTTGGTTTCATAGGTGAAAGGAACCTTAATTTGCTGTCCTGCAGGGAAATTCGAATGCCACCGTTCTGTTTCTCCGGCATTCTCATCATCGAAGCTGAAATCCCACTCTCCGTTTAAATCAAGCCATTCCTCGCGCACAAATTGCGGACGCGGATAATTTTTGATGTAAGCTAGTGTTGCCATTAGTATGCACTTTCCTCTCTCAATCTTATTTTCACATGGAAATTTTGTTCCGGCAGAACCTCACTGTGCACCTGCCGGTTTTATATCAACCCGGTCGAACCGTGAAGCGGTTTCTCCCGTTTTCAATCCGGCTTTCCCTTGCAGCCAAGGCTCTTCACTCCGGTCATCAAAAGTCAGGACCGGTTCATCTCCGCCTTCCATATAAACTGCGATATGAGTACCTTCGGCCAGTACCTTCATATGCACCCATTCGCCCTCCGGCGGCAAAGCATAAGCCACATCTGCAAGCGGTTCCGTATTGTAATTGTGCTTGACCAGATAAATGTGCTGCCCTTCGAGATAAATAGAATAGCCCCTCAGAAAATCATCCCTGTTCTGATTCAGCTCCATTCCGTTTGCCGGTTCGGTTGCCCTGATAAGAATACCGGCTTGGCCGCCTTCCTCCGGGACGGTCAGATCGACTTCTGCCGAATAATCCGTCCACCCGTAGTCGCCGTACAATATTTTGCCGGGCTGCAGCGACGAGGCACGGAGTTGTCCGTCTTTAACCGACCAATCCCCCTCATAACGGGACCAGCCAAACACATTTCCGTCTTCAAAATCATCCGAGGCCGGTTCTAGCGGTGTATACAGCCCCGCCTTGATCCAGTCCAAATCCATCGTGCCTTCTTCAATCTCCAGCTTCCATTTGCGGAGACCGCTCTCTAAATCCACTCCGTGGACCGATACCGTCCTCCACGCTCCGTTCTGTCCGGTGGAGGCCTCCTCTTCAAAAGAGGCAATCTCTTTGCCGCCGTCCAGCAGCCTCCCCTTAACTCCGTTTTCACCCGGCGCAAGGCGCAGGCGAAGACTGTAACTGCCGCTGTTCGCCACATTGACCCGATAGCCAAGCGTAGTTCCCGCGCCAAGGTCCGCGAGCGTATAACCTCCCCCGCCGTCCGGCTTCAGAGTGATGGCTTCCGTATCCGTCTGTACATCCGTTGGTGCATAATGAACGGCATCAATCACGCCGGGCAGCGGAGCATAAGCTTTCTGTACGCCGCTGCCGTCCACTTCATTGCTGAAAGCCACATATCCATAGCGAGCTTTGGCCTCTACGGCGGCATAACCAATCCGGCCGCCGCCTGCGTGCTTTGGAAGCTTCAGTTGAAGAATCTGCATCTCCTGGACATAGATTCGAACATTGCCTCCCTGAACCTCAAGCCGTAAATTTTGCATCTGGCCGATATCGAAATTCTTCGGCAGCACCGCCGATTCTGTTGTCTCGATCTTGCCACCACGGCGAATCTCTGCCCGGATTTCTCCAGCCGTCCTGTCTAGCAGAACGGTACCGTAGTTAGCCTTGTCCTTATATGAAAAAACAGCACCCGCCGATACACCCTCCTTGACTTGAACATGGAATTCGGCCGTGTAATTATCCTGCGTTTGCGGCTTGGCCAGCAGCAGGGCGCCTTCATGCTCCCCGCCTTCCGCCTCCGCCAGCAACCCTTCGCCGGGATTTACAGACCATTTTCCACTTCCTGCAGACTCCCAATCCTTCAGGACTCCATCGCTTCCAAAACGTTCGGCGAAAGCCGGCAAGGCCGGCATAGGCTGAGGGCCCGATAAAGGTCCCCACACGCTGAAACGTTCCCCGTTCCAGACGATCCGGTCAATGTTCATGTGTCTCAGCGGTCCGACTACACCATGACCCTCCAGATTGTGGTAGATCATGTATTGCGTATCCAAATCAGGACCACGGACAACAGAATTGTGGCCGACTCCTACAGTAGCTCCTTCGGTACCCAGCAGCAGCGGATTATTGGCGAATCCGGCAAAGTTCCCGAGCGGGGAATCGCCTATGGCGGCGTCCACCCGGTAGCCATTGCTGAACACATGATTGCCAGTGTAGGTCATATAATATTTGCCTCCGCGTTTAAATACCGTCGGCCCCTCGGTCCAGCCGCCCATATAAGCCTGGGTTTGGTACTCTTCTTCCGCCAGGGTCAGCGGATCGGTCATAGGCGCAGCCTGAATCCCCAGGGTTCCCGCATAATAAAAGTACCACTTGCCGTCATCGTCGACGAAAGTAGAGCCGTCAATGGTCCGACCGAAATTACCGGCCGCAACCTGGAACGGACCGGTCGGGCTGTCGCTCTCCAGAACATAATGCCCCTGCCCGGCGGGCGAGGTATACATGTAGAACTTGCCATTCCAATACCTTACTTCAGGTGCATAGGCCCCCATGGTTACCGGATCTTCCGTACATAATCCTTCGTAGGACCAATCTACCAGATTCTCTGAGCGCCACACCTTTACGCCTGCATCCGTATCCCGCGTACTGACATACAGATAATATTCTCCGTTATAGGCGAACACAAAGGGGTCGCCAAGTCCGTAATCGCCCCATTCGTCTGCCAAAGTAATGGGATTCGTATACATTTTCAGTTGGGGTTCGGGCGCTTCCCGGATATCCGGGCTACATCCGCTCCCGCTAAGAACAAACAAAAACAGCAAAATACCAGTCCGCCAATGTATACCCATTTCATTTCACTCCCGGTAAGAAGAAAATTCATTTTGCTACTCACCCTTTAATTCCCGACATGCTGATCCCTTTGACGATTTGCCGTTCAAACGTAACAAACAAAATGATAATTGGAATCGAAGCAATAGCGTTGATAACCATCGGTTTCACGTAGTCTTCCGAATATTGGCCCATCAGTGTTGGAATGCCCATCGGCAGCGTGAATAAATTATCATCGGTTATCGAAAGGAACGGCCATAAAAAGTTATTCCACGAACCTATAAAAGTTAGGATTGCCATAGAGGCCAGAGCAGGACGCGTGAGCGGCAGTATAATACGGATAAAAATCCGCCATGTTCCCCCACCGTCGATCTGAACACTCTCCAGCAAATCGTTCGGAATGCCGTCGAAGAAACTTTTGAGTACGATTACCGCCACTGGTGACGCAAGTGCAGGAATAATCAGGCCCTGGTATGAATTCAGGAGATCCATATCCTTTGCCACTTGATACAGCGGAATAATTGTAGCTTCCCCGGGAATAAGCAGACCTGCCAGCACAACAAAAAACATAAGGGTGCGGTAACGGAACGGCAACTTTGACAAAGCAAAACCGGCCAGAGCCGCTACGGCCACTGTCAGAACCATAACCAGCGCGGCCACCAGCAAACTATTGCCGATCCAGACAGTCAGCTTCGTTCCGGTGAGTATCTCCTTATAGACATCCAATGAATACGGGGGCTTAAACCAGTCCAGAACGGTGATGATCTTCATCCCTTCTTCTTTGATGGAGACAACCAGCATCCATACCAGCGGTGCCGCGAACAAGGTAGCCATACATGCCGAAATTATACGATACAGCCATTTCATCGATCTTCCGCCCCTTTCCGGTTATTGATCCAATACTGCAGCGCCGAAAGCACTAGCAGAATAACGAACAGCAGATAGGACATCGTCGCCGCATAGCCAAGATTGTTCTTTCTGAAGCCCGTCTGATAGATCAGTTGAATGATCGGCCGGGTTTGATCCAGCGGTCCGCCACCAGTAATAATATAAATTTGCATAAATACCTTGAAAGAAGCGATAATTTGCAGCATCATAATCGTTTTGGTAATCGGAGTCAAATACGGAAGTGTGATTCTCCAGAAAATTTGGTTGTTATTCGCACCGTCCAACCGGGCCGCTTCATAAATTTCATCCGGAATTTCCTGAATAGCTGACAAATGCAAAATAAAATTAAAGCCGACCGTCCACCATAACGTGATTAACGTAATTACAATCCAAGCCAGGCTTGTTTCGGTTAGCCAAAATATTTCCTGATCCCCTGGAAGCAGTTGAATCAAATGCAAGATGGAATTCACCAAGCCGGTGTACGGCTGGAACACAAACAGCCCCAGATAAGAAGCAACTGCCACAGAAAGAACACTGGGAATGAAAAAGATACTACGATAGAACTTCTGTAGCAGCGATTTGCGGTTGGCGATCAAAGCCAATGAAATGGAAAGCACAATCATGGTTGGTGTCGTAAGAACAACAAAAATAGCCGAATGCCATAATGCTTCCCATACCTCTCTATCCTGCAGAACCTGCCGGTAATTATCCCAGCCGATAAAATCCATCTTTTTGATAAGTGTCCATTTATAAAAGGTCATTTCAACGCCCTTGACCATGGGCCATAGAGTAAATAAAATATATACCACCAAAAAAGGAAGCAGGAAAAGCAGTGCCTGTATGTCCGCTCTTATTTTCTTCATTTTCATTCATATTCCACCCTCTTTCTAATCGGCGGGCAAGCCTGCGGTCCCAACCGCAAGCTTGCTACAGCCGGTTTATAACCTATTCGTCCAGCGTTTTTTGCACATTCTCCTGCATTTTGTCCATCGCTTCAGCCGGAGTCATTTTGTTAGCCCAGACCTCATTCAAAAACTTAAAGGAGACGTTGTCACGAATTTGTGCCGTTTTGACGGATGGTTTGTTGAATTTAACCATACTTGCTACGGAAGCGTAGTCGCTGCGGTAAGGCATATCCTTAAATTCCTGTTTCTCCAAAACGGAGGGCTTGGATGGAATATGGCCTGCTTTGGCCCAAATTTGGCCGTTGTCGGCAACCCAGTTCGCAAAAGTGATCGCCGCTTTACGCTTAGCAGAATCTTCTTTCTTCGTAGTTGGCAAAATAATAGTATGAGAGTCGCCCCATGTGGCTTCCTGATCGTAGATTTTAGGGATTGGCATCGCACCAAACTCAAAGTTCTTTGTGGATTCCCAGGTTCCCGTCGCCCATACGCCGGTCATCATGATGGCTGCAGTTCCGCTTTGGAAATTTTTATAAAAGTCCGGATCGTTTTTCTTGATATACCCCTCGGTAAACAGCTTTTGGATATAATCCGCGGCTTGAATGCCTTTCTCCTTGTCGATATCCGCGACAGTCAAATCATCGGAAATCAGATCGTTGCCGCCAAGCTGCGAATACAAGGCCCACCAGAGACGATAAGGGTCATCATTGGCATTAGATAGCGCAAACGGGGTAACCTTATTCGGAAGCTTCTCTTTCAGGGTTTTGAGGAAATTAAGGAAGCCGTCGGCCGATTGCTCCATAACCGGTTTGCCGTCATCACCAAGCAGACCGGCATCTTTCAGCAATTTAACATTGTAGTACATAATAAAAGGATGCGTATCAATCGGCACCGCATAATGCTTGCCATCTACGACAGTAGCATCTAACAGGTTCTGATTGAATGTATTCCAATCCACACCCGCATCGGTCGCCGTAGTATCAAGGTCTGTCACCACGCCCTGGTTAATCAAATCCGGCAGGCGGGAGGTGTGGGAAATACCGATGTCCGGTCCGTTGCCGTTTCCGACAGCCGTGATCAGTTTAGTGTAATACTCTCCCCAAGCCAGCTTTGTATTCTTCACTTGGATATCGGAATGTGTTTTGTTGAATTCATCGACCAGCGTCTGCATATTGGCTCCATCTCCGCCGTCAAACAGGGTCCAGAAAGACAAACTCACCTTTTCGCCGCCGTTGTCTGTGGAATCGCTTGCATTTCCGGAAGCGCCTTCTTCATTGCCCGCGCCTGCAGCACTATTGTTGCCATTAGCGTTGCTCCCGCTGTTGCCGTTGCCTCCACACGCGCTTAACACCATTGAGAACGAAAGCAGCAATGCCATAGCCGTAACTCCGATACTTCTCTTTTTCATGCATGTCTCCCCTTTTAAATGATTAAAAGATACAAAACAATAATTTCACTTTATTTCATCAATCTTGTATCTTTAAATCGAATTATAGGTCTAACAAAGCATTTTGTCAACGCTTTCAAACGTCATTATTGTAATTAAAATAAAATAAAGCCGTTAGTTACATATTTTATGTAACTAACGGCTTTATTTATCATCCCCAGTGGGAATAAAGTTCACTTTCATTACGATGTTTTGCTCATGATCCCCAAACTGCCGGCCGAACAAATTGATCCCGCCCTGGTGGACAGCTCCCGGTTTAATGCCGATCCTCACCCGGACTTTGTGGCTTTGCATCAGATTCAGAAGGTCCAGATTAACCGCCGACACTTTTACCATATCAAGCGTTGTCTTTTCATTATCCACCCGCCAGGTTTTCAGCAGACCGTACTGGGTTGACCAATCGTACCACCATGCCGGATTCAACTTGCCTCTCCGGTCCCCGAAATCCCCCGGACTAGTCCACATTCCAATCTCTACACCGTTAATCCACACTGATATATCGGATGGCCAATTATTGTCGTAGTTCGGAGCCTCTGAACATATCTCCATCGACAATTCAAGCGACTCAATCCGCGATCCGGAAGGAACCTCAAGGGGAAGCAAATATTCAATATACCCTTTGCGGAACCATATAATCTGCGCATTGATATGCTTGGGATGATAAAAACTCGCGGGCTCATCCTCACGGATAAGCATCCCCTCGGAATTGGCCATTCCGCAGGTTGGTGAGACCTCACAATCGCTGTAATGACCGATGGGCACCTCCACTTCATAGACGCGAAACTCCTCCTTGAATACCGCCTTTTCAATATTCAATGCAAAGTGAATGTCGTCATAATTACGGCTGCATACCTTCATTGCTCCACGCGATGCGGGGAGTAACTCTGTATTGATCAGCTTTGCCGCTTCCAGCACCTTAATATTGTTGGCAACCGTCGATACGGGAAGCTTGAGCAATGCTGCAATTTCAATTACGTTCAATTTTTGGGATATTAATAACTGAAGAATATCAACTCGTGACCGTGTGGATAATGCGTGTGCTACCATAACCAATTTCTCGGGATCATTAAAACTGAGCTCTAGCACAGATTTGCACTCCTCTTGAAAAGCAAAGTAATATTACAATAATATTACTTTTAACATACAAAAAAATCAATATTCTTGTATTAAAAGAGTAGTTTTCCTGACTCCGTACAGTCCCAATCTCAATCCGATTGAAGGGCTATGACTGTGGCTCAAAGCCGATGTTGTGAACAATGTTTTTTTTGAAAAATTGTATAAGCGTAAGCTTCATGTCAGCCAATTTTATGAAACGCATCAATGAGCGCCCGATGGAAACCATAGATCGTTTGCTTGTCAGGTTATGATGTTATAATCTTTATTACGGTTTATATAGATGAAAAAATGCAATATAATAGGTTGTTTATTTGGGGATGTTCGGATATGCTGATCTCACAAGCTAGATTTGTCAAATTGTGTAATTTATTTAAAATTTAAACTCTATTATAAAAACATCTAGCAATAGATTTAAGGAATGATGTAATAACATTATGAAGAATTCACTTTTCCGAATGTTATTTTTGATATGCCTGTTCGTTCTACTTTTTATTATATCACCCTCCTATCATCCATATCTTAAGCCTACAGACGAGGTAAACCTTGTATCTGGCAGATCCAAGGTTTACAAAAACATAAATATTGTTGGCTGCAATAAGCACGACATGAACTTGAATTCAATTACAACAGCTCAATTTGCTCTTCAAAACTCCGACTGCTCTGTTTCAGTGGAAACTTGGTGTAATGGCTCTTCAAAATAGCCAACTCTCAATGTATAGAAATAGTATTTATTGTGTTGATGAAGCCATAGGGTCTGAGGATAATAGTAGTGCTGGAAATATATACTGTAACGGGCAGACCACCATGCGTAATGGGAATAGTAAAGGCGGCCACATCAGCTGCTCCTGGTTTACTGGGATCAGGCATACAGAAGAAGCACACACGCACAATTAATTTTTTTATGTGAGACTAAGTTAACACGGCTCATTGCTTTGTTGCACTAGCCATACCTTTTAGGCAAAGGGGACATGAAATGAAAAAAATGCTCATTGCTCTCTCTGTTGTTGTAATAGTGATAGGATTCTTTGTGATTAAATTATTGTTTTTGACGGATTCTCATTCGGAACCTTTTGAACGTTTTTCGCGAATAACGAATACTGAGCAATCTACTGTTAAAATTAAACGAGGCGAGGTTACTTATTCATTGTTTGGTTCAGGGGTTGGAGAATTGAAAGGCCGACAAATAGGCATTGTGGATGGAGACGAGCGTGACAAGGTTTATATATTGCAAGGGTATAGCTCAGATGAATGGCTTATCGAATATTACGATGTTTTAATGTCAAACTATGATCTCTATAAAGCAGTTCATGTAACCGATATTCCTTCCGCTCTTGAACTGTACCGTTTGCATTAGGAGAAGCTTAGGGTGAATTGATATCCGAAACAGGATGTTTGCAGAGAACCATCACACAACGACTTACTTTTATTATATCTTGTGTCTGATATGGACCTTGGGTGCTATTCATTATTCTTATATACATGTAACAATTGAATATGGTTATCATATATTTTTGTGTATGTCATAATAACACCCCTCAGCAGCTAAAAAGTTAAATTTTCTTTTTTTATATTCATTCAGTGCCACCTGCTTAACTTAAAAAGCAACTTCCCTGTTGGCAAGTTGCTTTTTTAAATGTTCTATTGTGAATCTCTAATTATTATCTAAATTATCCTCTAGATCCTACCTCTTCGCCTTATAAAACTCATGATACAGCTTCATGAGCGCCCTTTTCTCAATCCGTGACACATAACTCCGGCTTATCCCCAACTCTTTCGCAATCTCCCGCTGCGTCCGCTCCTCCCCGCCGGTGTCCAGGCCGAACCGGCCAACTACAACCTCTTTTTCCCGGTCATCCAAGATATCGAGGTTGCGGTAAATCTTGCTCTTCTAACCTTCAGGTCGACTTCCTTGATGACATCGTCGGCTTCGGAGCCGAGGATATCGATGAGGGTGATTTCATTCCCCTCCTTGTCAGTTCCAATCGGATCATGCAGGGACACGTACTTGCGGGTTTTTTTGAGCGAACGCAGATGCATTAGGATTTCGTTCTCAATACAGCGGGCCGCAAATGTGGCCAGTTTGGTTCCTTTATTGGGTTTGTAGCTTTCAATGGCCTTGATCAGTCCAATCGTGCCGATGGAGATCAGGTCCTCCATATCTTCTCCGGTGTTGTCGAACTTCTTGAGGTTGTGGACACGATGCGATGTCAAAAAATAAACCAACTGGGCTCGATCCTCATTCCAATTGGTTTATTTTTGAGTTTTAAATTTAATCTGTAATTGTTTATCAATTATTTTGACCCATTCAGGTAATTCATTTAAATAATATTTTATCCCGCTTTTATCTGCTTCAAGGATAAACTCCCCATCAGCCTTACTATTATCAACAACAATTAATTGATCAATCAGGTCTAAGTGAGATAACAGATTATTCATACTTGTTACATTGCGTCTAATAATATCCTCGGTTTCAATATGATGACCACCATTTTTCACGCGCAAAGCAACACGTTCAATATTTAGCCGAACATCCCCTAGTCCCACATAAAACATAATAATTCCAAAACTTTGTTCCTTTGCATCTCTCATCTGTCTTATAACGTTACCACCGGCTAAAGTAGTTTCCACGGTAAAGTCCCACTTATTTCGGATACATTCCCTGGCTATTCTTATAGCTTCTTTTCCAGCGGATACTTTACTCTTTTCAGGATGCCCATTATTGATTTTGCGGGCTAGTGCATCCGGATCAATATTTACACTTACCCCCAGACGGTCAACGATCAAGTTACGAATTGTGCTTTTACCACTTCCATTATTACCGGCAAACACAAACATCGTTGCAGTTGTCTCATTCATGGGTAAAGTCCTGTTCATTCATTTTTTCTATTTCCCCTGTACTATATTCTCTAACAATTTGCCCCTCAGTTGTCTTATATACTATATATGTCCCATTTGCTTTAGCATCCAATTTTGCACGGTCACCCGTTAATCGAATCAATTTGGCAAGGTCCTTAGTAAGATTCATCAATATAGAAACACCTCATTTCCACTTATATTTCGAGTATACCACAGTACAGCACATATTATATCTGCTTAGAGCTTTATAAATAATACTGTGATTATTGAGTTTAAAAAAACACAAACAACCTGTAGGATTGAGATAAGTAATATCTCATTCCTACAGGCAGATTTCTATTTCCTAATTCACCGCTTCGCCTTATAAAACTCATGATACAGATTCATTAGCGCCCTTTTCTCAATCCTCGACACATAACTCCGCGAGATCCCCAATTCCTTCGCAATCTCCCGCTGCGTCCTTTCTTCCCCGCCGGTGTCGAGCCCAAACCGCCCTACCACAACTTCCTTTTCATGGTCATCCAGAATATCAAGATTACGATATATTTTGCTCTTCTCAATCTTCAGATCAACTTCCTTAATAACGTAATCGGCCTCAGAGCCGAGGATATCAATCAGCGTGATTTCATTACCTTCCTTGTCTGTCCCAATCGGATCGTGGAGAGATACGTCTTTACGGGTCTTTTTCAGCGAGCGAAGATGCATCAATATCTCATTCTCAATACAACGGGCCGCAAAAGTGGCGAGTTTCGTGCCTTTGTTCGGGCGGTAGCTTTCAATGGCTTTGATCAATCCAATCGTGCCGATGGAAATCAGGTCCTCCATGTCTTCGCCTGTGTTGTCGAATTTCTTGAGGTTATGGACACGACACGATGCGATGTCGTTTTGATCGTACTCCCCACCTTTTTTGGGAGCTTGGTTCATCTATAATTGTCGAGCTTTGCCAACAGCAGCTGAGACATCTGCCATTTAGAAATAAAACTCAAGTAAGAAATGATTGTTCCACCAGATTCACTGAGAACGATAAACGAGACGGCGGATTGGAATCAGTAACCACTCAACGAATTTAGTATGCATAATAAGCAATCCACAAACATTTAATTCGATTTATAAACCCACTGATAATGCTGAATTTAAATAATTCCCCTGTATTAATATCCCTAAAGAAACACATTCAATCTAAGAACTATTATTTCTCATAACTAAGGTCCAGGAAGCAAACAAAAAACGGAACGACTACTTTGGATAACCAGTCATTCCGTTTCTTCATTTATATAATACTACTACTCAAATTAACGGGGTTTAAATTAAAATTCCAACATCCTCAAATAACTTAGCACAAGTAAATAAGCACAGTTCTGGGTTATAAGAATTTAAGCCTTGGTAACGAAGTTTGTTCTCATATAACCATACTCCACATATGCTGAGTAATCAATGAGAATAACCTAACGAAGTTCTCTAACCAGAGATCAAATTGATCCAAGTTACTTTAAATTAATCGCTAATTCTCTTTTAATTAAATATCTAATCTCGCTAATAAGTTTATTAATATCTTTTTCATGATAAATTCTTGCATTGTTAAATTCATCGTAAACATCTATTGGGTTTACTAGTTTCTGGTTTACTGATTTAACAACAAAATTTCTTACAGGCTCAACCAAATGATTCGTTAAATTAAATTTGCTATCTTCAATTATATCTAAGAGTAGTTTTCTCACACTAGTCTGTAGGAGTTCATTATTGCTAAGTTCAGATAGTCTTTCTACAATGTTTCCGTACTTATGGGTTATATATATATAATCAACACTATAAATACCATTACGTATCTTATTAAGATCTTCAGGTCCTTCGATTCTAGATTCTTCTGAGAGCTCCTTTTTTATTTCTAAGTCATCACTTAATGAGATTATAGAATGATCACTATTTACTTTAATTTTACCCTTAATCAGTTGGTTCATATTTTCCAATATGCTTTTATGATTTTTTAGTATAAATCCTTGGCGAATGAAGTGAATAAGAGCATTCATTTTAGCTATATTAAAATAGTCGAAACCAAAATTATCTTTTGTTAACATCCCAATTTCATTCTCTAGGGAGACTGGCCGACTAATGATTTCTTCTATTTTTTTTCGTGAAAAGCTTTTTTGTTGTACTTCAAATTGATTCAGATTATCAACTATAAACTCGCCGTTTGTTAATAACAGCCATTTTTCAATTATTTTTATTAGCTCATATATTATATTTGAGTAAACTTCACTGTACTTCTCATTTAGATAAACATAATTGAGCATGGAATCAACCTTTTGCTGTTCTTGAAATTGACCAAAGTCAACAACCTGTCCATGTTCCTCATCTAATATTTTTAGTAATAAGTAACCATCATTGTTATTTGGATTAATTTCTGGAGCATAAACTGGTTTATATCCACTGACCTTTTCGTATGTGTCAATAAATAAATCTGGCGTTTGCCTTAAGCTATTATATTTATCAAACCTATTTATCCATTTGATTAAGTTAACAACTATAATTCCTGTATCTCTTTTAAAGTAACTTGATGAAGTAACACTGCCAAGGATTTCATCTAAATCCTTTTCTATAAGTTTAAAGTTTTTATATACTTGGAATCCAATAAACTTCCTATCTTTAATGGTGCTTTTGATCTCTTCAAGTTCCAAGTTTAAAAAAAGACTATATGCTTTAAAGCCCAATTCTTTTTTTTCATACCCATACACTATTTTTATTAAATGGTTAATAATTGATAATATCTGTGTATCTACTTGCATCTTTAAATAATCATTTAATTCATCATCTAGCATTCCCCTTGTGTATAAATTATTGATCGTTTGTGAAATTGATTTTATTATAAACTTCTTTACCTCTGACTTATCTTTTCCTTTTATGCTATAGCTAAGAGGTCTTCTAAATTTCAAGTCAAATGGTAAATCGTTAAAATCCCCATAATCAGTATTAAATAAACAAATTATTCTCTCCCATCCTAAAACCTTTGCAGCGTAACCCAATTCCAATAGTACATTAGGATTTGGTGTTTTTCTCTCTTTTGCATTACTATTTATAATGCTAATATCAGCAATAAAAAGTTTTGATTTTTCTATTTTTGAGAAAATCGTGTTAACAATGTCAGGTGTACCCATCTCATTTTTTGTATCCCTATCTATATTTAACTCCAAATTAAAATCTTCTGACTTACTTAATTCTTTTATTGCACCTAGAATACAAGTTTCTAGGAATCCCCTATTCTCGTTATTCGGTAAATCAGATTGCCATGAATAAAAAATGCTGTTTTTCAATTGACCCCCACCTTATCCTATAATCCATATATTGTACTCATTTTAATACAGCGAGTACCTTCGTATAAGGCTCAGACACCGATTAAAATGAAGTCATTTCTTACCAGAAAGCAAGCGGACAGTGGAATGAAAGTAGCCCTTGATAGTAAACTGTGACTCAATAATTATTTTTTGCTTTTCACCCAATTTGCTAATATTGTTTCATCGGTATTCTGTTCATTTTCTTGTTCCGAAAAACAGAAACTTATATTTTTTTCATCTTTTAATTTCTGGTACAAAAATGGCCTTAAGATTCTAGACTTATTATCATTGTAATAACTTCTTTGTGCTAAAGTTCCGTCCGATTTGTATCCATTCCTCCTAACTCGATAACAATACACTTTATTAGGATTTTCTGAGTCACTTTTACTCAAAGAAGCAACAATTACTCTCAACTGGTCATCACTCTTATCCTCAATCACTTCTATAGGAATGAATCTTGAAAAACACTTCTTAAATTGTTGAAGTATATCTCCCAGATTTTCGTTATATTCTATTTTAAAATATTCTCTCAGTGTTTTTGTATCAACAAACAACGCATTAGAGTTCGCTTCTACTTGCAAACTACTATTCAAGTCAGACTGTCTTAAAAATTCTAATTTTACAAGTGCGTATTTTTCTTTCTTTTTTTCATTTTCCACAAACAACTTTACTAATACGATAAAATCTTCATTATTATAGCTAAATATAAACGAGTCAATCACCCACTTTTTTACTTCCATATCTTTTTTTAATAACTTTAAATTTTCAAAAATGTTAGACATATTTATGTCCCCTCCTATACTGATAGCGCCCATTTTATCATTATTTTGGTTGCTCCTCCCACGACAAGAAAAGAAAGTCGACCATTGCTCTAGCTAACTTGACGGCGAGCTTCGGGTGTCTTTTCATGTTTTACCGCATTGGGCCTACTTCCGGGAGCTGCTATGCTAGTGCGTTACCGCTCCTAGCCCCCAACTATAGACACATAGTCATGATTCCTTTGTTAAAGTATAGATTTTTAATAGCACGCTTATTCTCACGTTCATATTGTCGCTGTAGTCTTTAATGCCTTTCCTGTTCACGAATAGCTACACTCCCTGTTTTTTTCTGCTGAGCGCTGTTCATTTTTATTAACTTCGCTTCCACATTTCCCCCTTCAGAGGACGTTTAATAGAATCATGATTTGTTGAGCTTAATGATTACTTGTTAAATTCTGTTATCTGAATCCAGAAGTTAATTTGTAAAGGCTTTGTTCTGCTGCTGCTTTCCAGTGTTCTTTTTCTTTCACTTGACCAGAAGCGTTTTCCGCATACGCTAGAAATTCATTAAAAACAATCCTTTGATAAGGAGTTAGGTTTAAACTAACTTCTAATGATCTTATGTGGCGGAGAAATGATTTAGCAGTTGCTTTATTTGATGCTATAATAGCCGCTTCAAATAGCCTTTCAATTTTTGTTATAATCTCAATAATGCTATCACTATGATTTTTCATTTATTACACCTCAATTAATTAATTTTTTTGAAAAGTACGCTGACGAAAATTAACGAGCATTTGATTCAGCACTTTCCCTGTTTTCAAACGAATTACAACTTGCTCTTCTTGTCGCTTGGTATTAGCCATTGTTGATTACCGTTGTAAAACTATTCAGTGGTATCGACAACCCCCTTCCCCCCCCCTTTAATATAGCTTTCTTTCATTGTCCAAATTCTGAAAAATCGCTCGTTTTTATGTTCTTGTAACCTTTGATTTGCTATATACTTATATTCTTCTTGTGTAAAGAAACGTTCAGCTATATCTAAATTTATTGTAACAATTTGCTCTATATCAATACCTATTTCTGTACTATCAATTGCTACAACAACCCAATCCCCTGCATGTGAAATGTTAAACTCTAAATTAATTAAGGGACTCAACAAAAAGGGTTTTCCATACTCATCCCTGGCAATTTCTATTTCCTCACATGGAACGTTAAATAATGTGATTATGATCTTTTTTAAAAGTAGTTCTCCGACTAAGCTCCTTAATTTATCCTTATCAAAATGAAGTTTTAATATTTTTTCTTTATTGTTGACAAACTCAAGTAATGGCCTAAATAAAAGAGGTGGAAAATCTGAAATACAAACCCCATATAATGCAGCCACTAAATCACTCCTAAATTCTTAGCATTTTCAGAAAAACACTCTCTCCATTAGAGGAAGTTTGGGAAGCCAATCACCCTCTATGGTGCTACAAGATGTCAAGACAGTTATTTTAATATAGTTAAGGTGTGAATTCATCACAAAATCTTTATTGATCCAAAGGTAGGCGAATGTTAACCTTGAATTTTATATGTAATAATTAATAATGGCAGAATGTCTTTCAATGTATTCCACCCAATTGCGAATCGTTCTAAATTTCTGTAAATCCAGGTCATCATCCATAATTTCTATGCCGTACTTCTCTTCCACCACAACAGAGAGTTGTATAAACAAAAAAGAATCCAATCCCTCTTCAACCAGATTTGTATCTATTGAAATATCCATACCTTTAATTGTGGGTAATACATCGGCCAGCAGTTCAGTTAGTTGGCTCGTGATTTCATTGGTTTCCATATGATTCTCCCCGATCAGTATATGCTCTTATTATGAAATTTCGATCCATCTTCCCATTGCTATTAGTTGGAATATGATCTACCTTTCGAAAAAAAACGGGTATCATATAGTCTGGAAGCCATTCAGCCAGATATTCATACCAATAGGACGCAGAGATCGTATGGTCAGAACAATAAAGGGCAGACAAATAATTCTCATGCCCCCGTTCATTCTTATCCACAAAAACAATAGCTTGCTTTACACCATCATAGGAGATCATTATCTGTTCCACCTCCTCTAGTTCGATTCTATGGCCTCGAATTTTCACCTGATTGTCAACTCGTCCAACAAACAACAACTGGCCTTTTTCCGATAGTTTGACTAAATCGCCCGTTCTATACACTTTCTTCGTATGCAGATCGTCTTTATATTCTGAAAATCTTTCACGTGTTTTTTCAGGATTGTTCAAGTATCCCCTGGCCAGACATTGGCCCAATATATAGAGTTCTCCTATTCCCCCTTGATTTATGGAATTTCCGTCCGCATCTATTATCATGATTTGAGAACTCTCAAAAACATCGCCTAAATGAATTACCAATGCATCGGTTACATTTGCTGCAGTTACCCATATAGTCGCTTCTGTCGGACCATACATATTATATATAGTTGCGGAATCAGTTATACTTCTTAGTGTATGTAGTAAATGTAAAGGAAACGGTTCTCCGCCTATCAAGATTAATTTTAAATGGAGCAGACAATGGTTGTTTCTTTTAAATTGAAGCAACATGGACATTGACGTAGGTGTCATTTGAACCATATCTATTTTTTCATTTCGTATTAAATTTGCTAATATCAATGGATTTCTTTGGTATTTTTCTTCGGCCATAACAACCTCCTTGCCTAATGACAAAGGGAGAAGGGATTCAACAATAAATATATCAAACGACATATTAGTTAAACATAAAATCGATTGAATCTGTGAGAAATCTATTTTTTTTTGAATATCCAATGCAAATTGCTTTAAAGACCCATGTTCTATCATAACTCCTTTGGGCAAACCCGTTGAGCCTGAAGTGTATATGACATAAGCCAATTGATTACTCTTAATGCGTGGAGCAGTGTACTGGGGCATTCCTTGTGAAGCTTTTCTTGTTGCTATGTTAATGACCTGCAGATCATGAAACTTCCCCCAACATTCCTCATCAACCAGCAAACAACGCATATTCGAATTCGTAATAATATACTGCTTTCTGGATTTTGGCAGAGACAGATCAATGGGCAAAAAACAAGCACCAGCCCTTAATACAGCCAAGATTAATAAAATCATGTCCAACCCGCGTTTTACAGAGATACCCACAATATCATTTTCCTTAATTCCCTCGGTCTGTAAAATAGCTGCATAATAAAGTGACTTTTCGTCCAATTCACGGTATGTCAATTTTTCAGTATTAAAACGCAATGCCGTTGAATCAGCATTCTTACTCATCCGGTCTACTATTGTCTCTATCAAGCTACGATCTTCTTCCATAGTTACTCCCCCTTCATATTCAAATTCCTTGCATGCTAGTGATCAAACCAAAATATTTTCTTTCATATGATTTCGAACAATCTCTAGTTCCTCCCTAGCTCAACCTTGGGCAACCATCCTGTAAGTTGTTGAGCTCGTGAACTATCCAGTACCGATCTTTTTACATCGCCAATTCGTGGACCGGTAATGTAAATGGGGATTTCGCTAAATTCCACGAGTGTCTCTATCCAATCGGCCATAAGGATATATCAATTTGCCGACTTCCAAAATACTCATAAAATGTGTGACGGTTGAACGCATACATCTCCGGTAAGGCTATATGTATAATTGATTTAGCCGGTGTTTAAATATGCTTTCCAAGTTGTCTAACACGCGATTTAGGGAGTATTTCATCAGTTATTTAAATTCGATGGGATCAAGGGTAGGGATACTCACGTACAATACATCCAACCGCACTCATGTAATTGGCTTGCGATTTTCCGAGTTAAAGGCATACCATTGGTCTTAAGGTGATTTCCACCTTTACGTTAGCCTTTCGCATTATGGTAACAAACTCGGACAATCGATTATCTAATAGCGGCTCATTATTGCAGAACAATGTTATTCACTGAACGTCAAACTGAGACAGCTCATGAAACAACTTTACGAACCGATCTTCCTCCAAATACTCTATCGGTTGTCCTTTCCGATAAATCGTATGTGGACAAAACTTACATTGCCCGTTTCAATTTGTGCACGTCTCTATCAAAATTGATTTTGGATATTCAATCCATTGATACAATCCAATATAGTGTCTCTGGCCAAACTTTCCAGCTCAATCAAAGCGAGCAACCTCTTTTCAAAACGATCCCAGACCCGGTCTATTTTGGCGCCTGTATACTTTCTTGCAAGGTTAGTCAATATAGTCCAAGATTCTGCGTAATTTTTTTAGGATATCAAAGTGCTCGCTGGCGTTTTCATAAGGCAAATACTTATTTAACTCTTCAATAAAATAAGAAAGGGAGTAGAACCTTTTGGAGAGCAACACCATGCTTTGAATAAGTTGTGCAACTGTTTTCTTTTCCATTTCAGTGTTAACAACTGCAATATCAGTTTTTTCTTATTGAAAGATTCTACATTCACATTGCCTTTCAAAAAGGAGACTACCTCCTTTATACTTCTTTCGACCTTCAATGCTCGTGTATATTTCTCTATCAGGTGATCTTCTTGCTCCTGCAGTGCTTTATAACCCTGCCATAACACAGCAGAATCAATTTCTTGATGATGAAACGGATTATCATCAAACATGGTTACATGTCCATTAGAATGACAACGCTCCACCACTACATAATGCATCATGTGTTTTTTTTGGTAAAATTGTTGGGAGTATGGCAAATAGTACAGATCACAAGGAAAAAGCACAGGCATAGATAAACTCGAAAACGAATCGATAGCATCTTGGATGTATTCAAGTTTATAGCTTTAAAATTGAATGATATTATCCTCATATTCTTCCTGTTGCTTAAACTCATAGTTGATCTCTCGATTATTGACGTCCAACACTGCTTGAAAGTCCCAACGATTCAGTAACAGACAGAGAAAATTGATGTCAGGCATCAAATAATGCAACTTTTTAATCCTACAATCGATCCATTCATCCATTGTTTCAAATTCCTCCTTTCACTATATATTTCTGACTTTAAATACAAGTGGTATCTTTTCTCTTGCCAGCCAGGAGGCATTCTTATTCTGCTCAATGGTTTGCAGGGCACTCCTCGCACATAAAGCTGAGACTTCCTCGACAGCCTTGAGGCCTCGGATCTCTGGTTCTTATTTTTTTCAACTGCCGCTGTCTACCGCCAATAAGCTTAACGTATCAGGCGTCAAATGATTAGCATTGGCTTGAGCTTGAAGGCACAAGTCCGCAACCCTGAATACATGGCTTTGTGTCATTGCATTCTCGGTTCTCCATAGACAATCCATAATCAACTCTTTAAAAAAGGGGAATCCTATCTGTCCTTTAACATGTTTATAATGCTCCCCCGAACGGTTGGACCAGAAAATATGGTCACTTTGGCCAGAACGGCCGATGTCGCAATTCTTTCTGATCTCAATGAACCCGTCCGTGCCCATTATCATACTTCGCCCATCTCCCCAGGTGCTTAATCCGGCCGGAGTGAACCAGTCCACACGAAAATACAGGCATTCCCCCCTCTCCCCAATCATAATACAGTCTCCAAAGTCCTCCAGCTCGGGATAAGCAGGGTGATTATAGTTCGCAACGTTGCTATGCGACACAGCAACATTTTGGCTATCTGTAAAATACAGGAATTGATCAATCTGCTGGCTGCCCAGGTCACACAAAATGCCACCATAATCTGCTCTTCTGAAAAACCAGTCCGGACGGCTGTTAATATTGAGCCGATGCGGCCCAAGGCCGATTACCTGTAGGACTCGCCCAATCTGTCCCTCGCTGATTAACTGTTTGGCAGACAATACGCTCTCCGAGTGTACCCGCTCATTAAAGTAGACCATATACTTTCTTCCTGTTAATACTGCATGCCGCTTCACTTCTTCCAGATGCGACAGCTGAACAAACGGTGTTTTGTCCGTAAAATAATCCTTGCCGTGAGACATGACCTTCATTCCCAGCTTCCACCGCTCCGAAGGGACTGCAGCCGATGCTACAAGCTTCACTTCAGAGTCTTCCAAGATCTCTTCGATGGAGCGTGCCACTTTTGCCTGAGGAAAATTTTTCAGGAAACTAGAGACTTTATGAGGATCGGGATCATATACCCATTTCATTGTTGCACCCGCCTCTGTCAAGCCCCCGCACATTCCGTATATATGTATATGATCCAGCGCTATAACGGCAAAGGTAAAGTTATAGACATCGCTGTTTGCTTCATTAACCTTAAATTCTTCTTCGGCTCTGTGGTTCATTGTTCTCTCCCCATTTTTTGATTTTTGGATGATCTAAGCGATGCTTAATTCATGGACACCCACGACATATCCGCATTAGCCTTCCATGTTTCTCGAATGGCCAAGTAATCATGCTGCGAAATGGGAGTTTCCAGCAGACTGTTATTCTGGTAAAAACGTCTGGGGTTGGTCGTACCCACAATCGCTGTATGAACGCCGGGTACCGCGGCAGTGAAACGCAGAGCCGTCCCGATATCCTCGTCGCAATCCCTATTCTGTAAGAAATCGTATTTCAATACATCCAGCCGTTCTGCATAAATTTGATGCGAGGCTTTGCGTCGAAATGAGGGCTCCGAAGCATGTTTAGGCTGCTGCTCATTTTTTCTTGCTTTGGAATCCACTCTCCACGCTGCTTTTCCAATGGGCCGTTTGGCGATAACTCCCATCTTTTTATTGATTGCTTCTGGAAGCAGTAAATCTATGGAGGACTGATCCGCAATATTGATCGACGTCTGCAGAACATCGAATACACCTGATTGGATTGCCTGTAGCGCATCGTCGCCATCACCGCTGTAGCCTATATAACGAACCTTGCCTGCCCTTTGGGCTGCCAATAACTCATCAATGATATATTCTTCATGCAATAGATCACCAGGGCAGCCGTGTAGCTGAATGACATCAATATAATCTGTTCTCAGTTGCTTCAAACTGCGATCAATGCTATATGTAATCAGATTCTTATCCCAGTCTTTAAATGAAGGGTGAGTAGAATGACCGCATTTGGTAAAAATATAGAACTCCTGCCGGCGGTGTGCGAGGGTCAGGCCAATCAATGATTCGCTGTTTTTGTAGCATTCGGCACTATCTATAACATTAATTCCTGAATCGAGTGCATGATTAAGCAGAATGGATGCTTTCTTGACATCAACATTTTCCATTCCTAATTCAACGCCTCCAAATCCGAGAACGCTCACTTCCAGTCCTGTGCATCCAAGTATTCTTTTTTCCATTTCATGATCTCCCAAGCTGATTCTCAAATTTTTCACTTGCTTCCTGGTACTCTTCATATTGGATAGCCTCAAAAATGTGCTTGGTGCTTGCATATAAAAAAGAAAAATTGCAAGGACTGTCCGCATCCAAAATAGAATACAACGAATTGGTCAAGCTATCATCAAGCATCCTTTCGCTATGGAGCAGTTGCCCCTCCCTGTACAAGTCTACCTTCCCTATTAAATCATCTGATATTTTTGCGAATTCACCTTGTATTTTAAATTTCACACCGCGGATATCTTCTCCCGACACCGTAATAAACCGCTCTCTTGATTCTTGCTGCAGATTGGAATAATGCGAAGACAACACACCCTTATGGGAAAAGATAATCGTCCCTTCACCATGTTTGGGGAGAATCCGGTCACACAATATCATGTTTTTCGTAGCCGCATAGGTACAATTCCCCTGACCCAAAAAATAATAAGCTAGGGCTATGGAGTGCGGCAGCTCCACCATAAAGTTGTGCGGGGCTTCATGACCGGTGAATCCTCTTCCCTCCGCAGAATCCCTTGTTCTGTCCTTGGAAAATACAAAACGCATGTTATTTACTCTAATGTTATAGAGGTGCATAATCTTCTCTACGCTTTTGACAACATCCGAATGGATGTAGTTCTCCTGCAGAAAAATATTAGCCTTTAACCGGGACAGACCTGCTAATTCATCCATATTGGTTACAGAGGGTTTTTCCAGAATGATATCTCTACAGCCAAGTGCAGAAACGGCAGCTGCCATAGAATAATGGATATGATTGGGGACACACAGATCTGAAATATAATTTTCCAAGTCACCTACTGCTGTTACTACTCTGACCCAAGCCGGCTTTTCCGATGCAGGAAACAATTCTTGATACAATGACATCCAGAATGCCGCATTCTGGTCGTTGGGTTCAACCAGATAAGCAATCCTGATCTTCAGCCTGGCACTAAGCTTAGCATAGCTTTTCAGATGCAATAATGAAATTCTTCCCCCTCCAATAACGACTATGCTCTTCAAATTACTCCCTCTTCCTTTTCAAGAAATGAATGCTGAAGCATGACTTTTGCCTCACTTGCCGGAGCATCCGCTTAGGATATCCTCCGCAAGACTGGCAATCGTAATATTCTTACTGAACAACAGCCTGTCTACATCCAGAACAATATCGTATTCGGATTCTATAGCCACAATGAATCTAATATAATCAAGAGAGAACAATTCCTGTGCCACAAAGGAATCCCCTGCCTCAAGTTCATCCGGAATCAAAGAATCCGGTATAACGTTCTTCAACAAAAGCTTCAACTGCCCGGTTATTGAATCTATAGTTCTCTGCAGAATCCGTACATCAGGATCAGCAAGCGGCGGAAAGCTCTCTCCTGTTTAGCTTTCCGTTAAGAGTCAACGGCATGCTGCTAACAGGAATGAGGATAGAGGGAATAGCTGCTTGGGGAAGACATTGCTTCAAATATTCATAAACCGCTGATTCCTAAATGTCTGAAAAGGCCTGATAGAAGGCGACCAAACGTTTATGATGCAAATCTTCCTGACACAGAACCGTAGCCATTCGCTGAAGGAAATCCGCTCTGAGATTTCACCGATAAAATTAGCCGAATTTTGATACTCAATGGCCACCCCCTTAGGATCTCCGGTCGACCCCGAGGTATAGATAATATAAGCCAAATCTTCCGGAAGTACGGGGTGAGATTCTCTGGACTGACATCACGCAAATCTTTTATGCCAAGATCATATTCGAAAAAATTTATCGATACACATTGCCGACTATGAAATCTACCTGCAGATCATTGAGCTCAACAAATCTCGAACTGCACTAAAAATGGATAAAGTTACTGTAATACCATGAGGCCGTGGTCTCGAAATTGGAGGGTTACTGTCAATGGATAGGTTCAGTATTGATATACTTTTATTGGCGGATTAACTGCTGATAATCTTATTGCCTGCATAGATACCCTCTACCCTGCCTTTTTGAAGTTCCATCAATACATGGGTTTCCTTGGCTGCCAGATTTACAATCTTGTTTTGTATTAATAACAGATCGCTTTCTCTTTTGGATAACGCAGCTTTGACAAGGTACATATTTACGTTTTTCCATTCTGCATCCGTTTGCTCCAGTATTCGAAGATGCGGCTCCAGAAAAGGCAACGTGTTTTTGAGCAGCTTCAAAGCTATTAGCAATAATTTTCTACCAGTCAGAAAGCCCCAGTTTTTCAGTATATTTTGCTGTTCCAGCATTTTACCTGTGTAGTCCCCCGCAAACCAGTCTGTAAAATGAGACATATCATCCGTATATTGCTCCAGTGCCGAAATCCCATAATATATGCCTTCTTCCGCAGCAAATCCTCCAATCAAATAATCATCAACAGCATCCATTACCGACTGGTACAGTTCTGACATCTCCCACTCAGCATTCCAAACCACCCGGAATGAAGCAAGAGAAGTGGCATCAATTTCTACATACTGGACATTTCCCGTATCAATTGAATGTTGTAAATCACTCCATGAAATCCAGCCTTCATAAGTAGTGTTTGGAGTAGAAGGGACATATCCATCACTGATATACACACCGGAATCATCCATCTGGATAATCAGAAAGTAATGCTCTACTCCTTTGCTGTTACTGAACGCTCTATGGTACTTCAGAGAACCCGCATCCACCTTGAGTATAACGGGATTGTTGATTTGTATAGCCCGGCTCAGCTCCTGCTTGAATTGCTCCAGCTTCTGCACAGACTGATGGATATTGATTCCATACTTCCCGCAGAATGTGCGGATTGCCCCGTTCACATCAGAAGTCAGATTACATTGTTTGTTGGCTCCCTCTGTATCCCTTCGATACACTGTCTGAAACCCTTTTCCAGAGAAATACATCAGAGCTTCGCTTAAGGGAATATTATGATAGTGAAAATAGTTCTGATAACATGCGAGTCTGCACTCCGTTCCCTGAACCCCTGTAAACAAAGAATTCATAATTGAAACTCCCTCCCTGACGTTACGAAGAAGCGCCAGAATATCTTTTCACTCCCATTTTCCATATGATCCTTGACAGTAAAATCAGCAAGAGACAGAATCCAACCGTTAGCGCTACATCCGACGAATTGATAGAATTCAACAAAGCTTGTGTGGGCAATGTGATTGCTACTCCCACTGGAATAAGAAAGGTAAACAGAATTCTCAGAAATCCGGGGAAAATAGTTACAGGCCATTTGCCTGCCCATTCAAAGCATTGCGGAATAATAATCAATAAATTCGAAACATCGTTAAACCAAAAGGACAACGAGGCAATAATCGAGTAAAAGCAGGCTACGATGATTCCTCCGCATATCAACATCAATAAAGCTCCTATCAAATTGGAAAGAGAAAACGAGAGCTCGTTAGTTGCGTAAATATAGATAATAAATATGAGGCCAAGAATGACATCGGATAGCTTCCAAGCCCGGACTTCCTTCATAGAGGTGAAGAATTGTGAATCCACAGGCGTTAACAGTACATAATCGAAATCACCGGAAATCACGCTTCCCGGCAGGGCACTGAGACTTGGGATTGTAAATACATTAATAATCCCGACAAAAATGCGGTACATCCCGACAAGTACGAGAATGTCAACCTTATTCCATTGGTTGAGTGCACTGATTTGTGAGAACATAATGTCCACGGTTAATATAGCCAAGACGAAATCTAAGAGGACTGAAATGAACTGTATAAAGAAATCGCCCTTGTACTGCAGTTCATTTAATAAATTTATGCCTACAATACTTTTCAATACTTTTATTAAATCCATCCTAAATTCCTTCTCCCATAAATCTTTTGACGCTGGTTTTATAAAAAAGATTGAGAATAAATACAATGATAATGATCCAAACCGCCATGTTCACCACCCCCCCCATGGGAATTGTGCTGCCAGGGGAAACCAGGATTTCGATAGGGTATGACACCATATATCTAAAAGGAAGGTATTCTACAAGCGTCTGTAATTGCTCCGGAAACATGCTTAACGGAACCACTCTGCCTGAGAAAAATAGAATTAAGATGTAATATAACGAGCTGATTCCTTTCATGTTGATAAACCAGAAAGAACTCAAAGATATCGTCCATTCAAATAAAAAGCGAAACAGGAAAGCTGCCATTAATACAGGTATAAAAAGCAAAATTTGGGAGAATGTGAAGTCATAAGCAACATGAAAATAAAATGATGTTATTATAGCGGCTGCAAGTATTACCGGCAAGGAAAAAAGCTTATAGCCTATATTCTCAGCAATATCCTTATGGATCGGATGCGCAGGCAACAATAAGTTGCTTGAGAATTCACCCGAATTTACATAAGCACTGAATTTCCAGATTAAATCTGTAAACGTGAATTGGTTCACTACCATCAATATAATGTAATAGGCAATCACATCATTTGTAGTCATGCCATTTACCTGCCCATGGTTTTGAACCGCTATTTCCCTCCACAGGATTAAATAGATTAGAGGCTCGAGAATCTTTCCGACCAGCCAGGAGTATGTTGCAAATTTGTATTGCAGCTGTCCCAAATAGTATTGCTTGGCGTAAGCTCTATACATTTTCAAATATCTTCGCATATGATTTGATAACCTCACTTTGGTTCATAACTCAGTCCATAAGTGTACACTCGTTCAATAATTTCGGTAAGCGGAATATTCGTAATATCAATATCCTGAACCCATGGATTCGTCATAATCGCTGGTATAATTTCGACTGCTCTGTCCCGTTCTATCAACAACTCAATCCTGCCGTCTTCCATTGACTGGACCGTTCCATATTGCTCCATATTGATGGGATTGTCTTTGCACGTAATTACAATTCTTTTCTCATTGGATACCAAATCAGTCAGACGTTTCATGTCACCGTCATATACCAGTTCCCCTCGGTTGATAATCAGCACTCTTTTACACAAAGACTCAATGTCATCCATGTTGTGACTCGTGATAATAACCGTTGCGTTATACCTTTTGTTATATTCTTTTATGAAATTCCTGATATTTTTCTGGGCGATGTTATCCAATCCTATCGTTGGTTCATCCAGAAAAAGTACCTGAGGCTTATGGAGTAACGAGAGAATAATTTCACATTTCATTCTTTGACCCAGCGACAAATTACGGACAGGACGCTGAATAATCTCCGCCACATCCATGAGCTCAATTAATTCGTCCAGGAATGATTGATATTCTTGTTCAGGGATATCATATAACTCCTTATATAATTCGAAAGAGTCAACGACCGGCAGATTCCAGTTCAATCGTTTGCGGTTGCCCATCAACAATGAAATGGACTTCAGGAAACTTCTGTCCCTTTTAAATGGCTTAAACCCATTAACCGCCAATTCTCCTTCTGAAGGATGCACCAAACCGGCTAGCATTTTTAAGGTTGTTGTTTTCCCGGCACCGTTCGGTCCCAGCAAAGCCACAATCTCTCCCCTGGCAATGGAGAAGCCGATGCCTTTAACAGCTTCTACTGAGGTGTATTTCGCTTGGAAAAGGCTTTTGAAAGCTGCTTTGATTCCTTTATCACGTACCGCAACCTTATATACCCGTTTTAACCTTTGCGCCTCTATCACTGGTTCACACTTCCATTCGCAAATTTACAGTATTAATGAAGTATCTGAATTTCCCACTTACCGGATCCGGCGGTAACGCTTCTGTAGTATATTTGATATCCACAGTGACAGGATTGTCTACTAAACTGGATAGAAAGCGAACAATCTCGGAATGAATTACGAGTCTATCCGCTTCCTGCATACTTTCAGATGAACTCAACTGGACTTCAAAATCATGAAATGCATGTTGAATGTATTGATACTGCTGTATAGCCAAACCTCTTGAATATTTTAGATTCAACATCACCTCAATGATATTCAACGGCTCAATCTTCTCTCCGTTCTCTTTAACAATGTAATCATTCTTGCGGAAGGATTTTAGCGTTAGAACCGGTGACTTGAACTCGCTGCAGGCGCATGTCTCCCCGCTCCACTGCGCATAATCCCCGATTTTGTATCTGATTAGCGGAATTTTCTGATTTGTCAGCTTAGTTACCACGACCTCATTAACCCCTTCCTCATTGGGGATCAATTCAACAAAAACATTCTTGTCAAACACATGGATATGGCCCTTCGAGCATGTTCTTCCGATAAATAAAGACTCATTGGAGGCGTATATGCTTGTCGGATGTACGCAGAACGCTTTATGGATGGTTTCTGATTGGTAATCATGCAAATATTCACTATTGCATTCAATATATTTAACGGTCTCAATCGGTTCAGAGGGATGAGCTGCAAGAACATAATGGGCAAACAAATGAAGTGCTGAAGGGAACCCGGAGATCCATTCTATCTGTTTTTCAATAATAAACTGGAACATCTTCTCAAATGTTTCCGGTGAATATTCGTTCAAAAAATATTTATATCCGTTGTCTATCTTATGGAAGCCCTGATTGGTACCATAATATTGTTCCTGCTGAAATCTAGGAACGGGCCACAGCCATAAAAGCGCTTGGTTATGTATGTTTTTTAAATGACGTTTTCTATATAGATTAGGAACAAAATAATCACTGTACTCATCGACTTTGTGACGAATTACATCCAGCGGCTTGCCGGTGGACCCGCTGGTCGAAATCATATTGATATCGAATTTTTTCAGTTCTTGTTTTTTCTCGGCTCTCTTTAAGGTTTTAATATAGTCAATATCCATCCGGTCCCTGATTTCATCAATGATGAAATCAAAGGAGTGCTCTCTGTACGTATCCTTGGTCAGAATGGGGATTCTTGCAAATTCCTCATAGGTCTGAAGATTGTCAATATCTATCTGAGTGCTTTTGAACAGCTCATTATAGTAGCTGGAACGAGTTGCTGTCTGCATAGCTTGTATAATCGTTGATTTCTTTTTCTCAAACTCGATTTCTTCCATTCTAAGCAATGAAACCAGCCTCCTAAATGTTCATATTTCGGCATATATTAGCGATAAATTTAATATTCTCTACAGGAGTATCCGGAGTTATGGAATCGCCTGTACTCAAAATATATGGAAAACCCTTCATTGCATGGAGTACCTCCAAGACGGTATTTCTCAGTTCCTCCATATCTTTGGTTTGCAGAAACAGCGGATCCAGATTTCCTTTAATGATCGCTTGACTGTTCACAATATCCCTGGCCTCCGCCAGTTGAACCAGAAAGTCAATCTCTAGCACATCTGCTCCAGTGTTCAGCATATTTCCGATAATTGGACTGCTGTCTTGACACACATGCAAGACCACAGGAAGATATTCCTTGATTTTTGCGATTATTTTTTTCTCATAAGGAGACGCATATTTTACATAATGGTCTTTTTTTATAATGCTGGTGGAAGCAAGAGAATCTTTTACGGTTATGGAATCAATGTTGATTGTCCTCAAACCGTCCACGATCACCTCATCTATCTTCAGCATCTCATCCATGATTTTCATGACATTGTCTTCATCAGAAATTAAAGCCGTATAGAACGGGGTAGGACCGAATTGTAAGGCTCCGAATTCAAAAGGCGCTTTGATGGGAACGGTGATATGATGGGTTTTACCAATCTGGTTCACTACATCGGCAATGCACGCCAGTTCCTCCGCAAATTTGTTCTCGTCTATACTCCAGCTAACCGATACACGTTCTGCATCGTCCATCAAAAATTCTGTAGTCAAAAAATTCGCACTATTGAAATAAGCAGTAAAACCGTCCAACTGGCATTCCTTGGAGATTTGAATAAGGAAATTATTAATTCCGCATGTATCTTTCGAATGTAGTGAAGCATTATAGGAATAATAATTATCGAGTACAGGAAAGAAGGGAATTCTATTGGAGTTCCCTTCTTTGATGAACTTGCTCATCGGCAGGGTCTTCATCTTATGATTCACCTTTTCGCTGAATTTTGGATTGAACAGTATGCAATAGAGCATCAAATGAACAAAAGCGTTCAAATTCAAGCTCTTCTATATCGAAAACAAGGTCATATTCATTTTCAATATCTGTAATTAGTTTCATTAGCATGATCGAATCGAAGCCCAAATCTGTTGGCAGATTAATATCATGGTCAAACCGGACTAATTCAGAAGTTTTACTATTATTCAGCACAATCTGTTGAAGACTTTCCTTAAGTGAGATGGACATGTTAACCCTTCTTTCTAAGAATTTTCCCGTTGGGATTTCTCTCCAGTTCATCAACAAAAACGATTTCATGCGGAATTTTATAGTCCTCAAGATAGATTTTGCAATGGTTGATTAGTTCAATTTTAGTGACTTCTGTACGGTTTTCGCATACTACCTCAGCTACCATTCTTATGGCCCCTGTCTGATTCCGCTCTTCGGCTTTTAGTACAGATTCCTTGATTCCAGGATAGGCAGTAATGATTTTTTCAATCTCTTCAGGATGGATATTCTTGCCCATGTAAGTGAACATATTGTCTTTCCTGCCGACTACATAGAGGTAACCCTCCTCGTCCATGTAGCCAAGGTCACCGGTTATCAACAAAGAGGCTCTGTCTCCCCTCTGATCTGTGGAATTGACATTATAATAGCCCAGCATTACTCCAGGGCCTTCTACTCCAATAAGTCCGGTAACATGCACCTGCTCCCGGATCTTCCCCTCCTCATCCATTATTCTCACCTGCACATCCCGAATAGGCTTGCCGCTTGAACCCCGTTTTCGTAAAAGCTCTTCTTTGGGAATATAGGTGACACGCGGTGATGCCTCGGTAAGACCATACGAATAAATTAAATTAACATGTGGAAAGGAGCGGTCAATTTCCAATAAATTATGTTCACTGATGGGTTCACCGTAAAAATGAATGATACGAAGTGACGAGAAGTCGAATTTCAATCTCTGCCTGGAATACATAATCATGTTCAGGATGGACGGAACTGCAAAAAAGACCGTAATGGATTGTTTTGTTATGATTTGACTGATGGATGAAGGAGTAATGACCTTCTCCGTGATACACAATTCACATCCGTTCAAAAGGGCTACCAGCATTTCTCCAGTAATGCTTGATGCATGGCTCAGGCTCTTTACCAGTAACAACCGATCCTTTTGATTCAACTGTAAATACTCGGAAATCGCTCTAACATTGCTAAGAATATTTTTATTTGAGAGCATAATCCCTTTGGGGCGCCCCGTAGTACCTGAAGAGAATAAAATTAAAGCCAAATCATTATTCAAGCTTCCGGAATGGATAGGCCGGTAAGGAGAATATTTACAGGAAATACTATTCTCCAACACTTCATAGACACTAGCAGAGCAGTGATATTCTTTCAATTCCTCAACACTTATTTTAGCATTGCTGCCTTTGGTTATAATCATTCCAATATGATAAGCTTGGCAGAGCTCCGATAATTTCTTCATTGAAATATTCGGTTGCACAGGGATAACTACACTTCCATATGCATTTACCGCAAAGAAGCAGCTAATGAATTCAACACAATTGCTCATGAACAGGCATATATGTGAGCCTTTAGGAACACCAAGGTCAGAAAACTGACACGTTAATGACTCTGCCTGGTTGTAAAGTTCAGTGTACGTAACCTCTTTCCCGTCGCAGTGAATTGCCACCAAGTCGCTGTATTTACGAAAGCTCTCCAGCAGAATCGTATGAATCATTATCCCACCCCATTGACTGTTTTATAACGCGATACCACACACTGGACACATTCTTTATACTCACGATTGATGACTTTCTTCCTGCTTTCTATTGCAGAAGGAGTATTCAAAGAAAGGCATAAGCGATCTACATCCAGCAGGCCGGTGCTCGGTAAGAAGAAGCATGGACGCACTGACAGATCCGAGTCAATTACAGGTGAGAAAAACGGCAGATTGCATTTAGAAGGTGAGAATTCCGCCAAACCCTGTACCCCTTTAAAATAGTCAAGCATTGTGAACAGCTGCTGAGGCGTATCACGGATCATTCCCGTTTTAAATTGTTCCTGATATTCATCAGTGATCCTATATAACAATCTCTCGAATTCAACCAGATCCTCTTCCGATAACAAAAATTCCTTAAGCTCTTCATAACGGACCTTCAACATTTCGCTATCGCCAACTCCATATGCCTGCAAGCTTAGGATATCCATTTGTTGGAATGTTATGGTAGCTCCTGCTCTCATGGCATTCTCTATCATCAAGGGAATTTCATTGTAATTTAAGCGCTGGATGATTGCTCGTATCCTAACCTTCCCGCCTTTTTCTGTTACTTTTTTAATATCCTTTGTAACTTTGTCATAAGCTTTGACTCCGCGAATGGTACGGTATGTCGCTTCTGTTCCTCCATCCATACTCACCGTAATGTCATCAATCAAATTAATAATTTCATCATGGTATTTGTTCAACAGCAATCCATTGGTCATTAGATGAATCTTGATCCCGAAGCGTTTGATTTCCCTTGCAATTTCAGTCCAGTTAGGATGGAGCAGCGGTTCTCCCCCTGTCAGGGTTACGGTTTGTGTCTTCAATTCTAGCATTTGCGGCAGTAGCACCTTTACGTCCTCAAGCGAAACATAATTATGGCTGTAGTTTTTCCAATAATCGCACATCATACATTTGCTATTGCAATTATTGGTCAATGTAAGAGTCAAGCTGGGTGCAGAATACAATTCACAGTTGGTTTCACTAGTGTTCATATCTCTGTCTCCTCATAATATTGCATAGGGTTGATTGCTTTTTTCATTTCACCTGATTGATGAATAGCCTCAAGAATGGCCTGAACCTTGACTCCCTCCCGCAATCCGGGAGAAAAGCTGCTTTTTTCCAAGATACTCAGAACAAAATGATGCGCTAAATTAAAGAATTGCGGGAGAAGCCTGTCTTCTTTCAGAAAACTCCAATCCCCTTGGACACATGGAGGATTCACCAATGCAACATGCCACTCTCTCCCTCTTAAATCAGACAAATGGATCTGATTACTTCTATCCAAAAGAAGAGTGCCCTCGCTGCCTCTAATCTCAAAAAGAAAATTGGGATTGGCAGAATTGGACACCATGTTGAACTGGCCTCCCAGTTCTGCTCCTGAGCGGAACCTGCCTGCAAATGTAAAACCATCTTCAGTATCTGAAAGTCTCAGCACGCCAGCGCCATCCCGTCTTTTTGTGAGATTTTTACTTTTCACAGCATAAATCTCTTCAATCTCTCCGAACCACCAGAACAAGGTATCCACTGCGTGGGAACCCCAGGCATTGACCGTCCCCCCTCCGCTGGCTGCATCGGCCTGCCAGTTCCATGGAGGAGGATTCGTTAGAAAATCGGCATAGGCGCTGGTATTCACGGATAATATATTTCCAATCTGTCCGCTTTCAATGAGCTGCTTTATGGTCCACCGTTCCGGTGTATACCGCCAGATATAGTTCATGCCAAAGGCTGCACCGCTTCCGTCAAGCAGAGCAAAAATTTCTTTGGCTTCTGCAATATTCACACACATGGGCTTCTCGCATAGAATATGCTTTCCTCTTCTTGCAGCTTCCATAATAATTGATAAATGCAAATGATTAGGAACCACCACACATACAATATCAATTAATGGATTTGACATTAACTCCATATAATCCGTATATAGGAAGTCAACGCCGAACTCTTTCCCCGCAGCTCTCAGCTTCGCTGTATTTCTGCCGCACAGCGCAATCACTTCTGTATACGGATGATACTGAAAAGCCTGAAGATGGCCCTTCACACCAAATCCAGTTCCTATAATCCCTACCTTTAATGCATTAAAATATTCATGGTTGCTGCTCATAGAATGTTTTTCTTCCACAATTCGGTCTCCCGCGGACAGGCAGGCATAATCGTTTGTGTAGCGGCGCGGGGGTCCGCAGCATTCGGATCCCCGTACACATGATGCGAGATCCCCGGACAACCATATTGGCTGGAGAAGGCAAACTGTTTTCTTCGTTCTAGAATACTCTCCAGTGATTCGGTCCTCACATTGCCCATGCAGTGATCTTCTGCTCCTGTTAATAGCGAACAGGAATATACATTGCCGTCGCAGCGCATATAGAATTTCCGGTCAGCCTCCGGACCACAATCCCAGAGATTATTCTGGAGAGATGTTCTTGGTCCCTTGTAATAGGCAATTTGCCAACGCAGCGTAAAGTCCGGCTGTGCATTGTCGAACCATGCATAAGCCTTATTATGTAGCTCCAGCCATTCCTCGGCACCGACAACATAATCCTGCATCTCTGTACCTCTGCCTGTAGGTGTGAACAAATAAATTACTGCGCTTGAAACCTTCAACGTTCTGCACAATTCCAAGAACTCGATGATTTCCCCCATGTTCCTTTTGTTGACAACCATGGTGACCGAGGTGCTGATGCCCGTCTGTACAAATCTGGAAATTAAGCCTTTCATCCGGTTGAAACTTCCTTTATGATTTCTTAGCCAGTCATGACTTTCGGCAGTCCCCCCATCGAGATCACAGCAGATGTAATCGGGTCTGGCTTCAAGAAATTGCTCCATAAGCTCATCTTCGACGACTCCACCCGTAGCAACCTCGACCTTCAATTGATGATTCCGGGCTTCATTCATGATTTCAAATATATTGTCACGGATCAAAGGCTCCCCGCCATATATATTTAATCTGCCGGCGTTTTTGGTGAGCTTGGCGAATTGCCCGATAAAATCAAAAACCTCATCCTTGCTCAGCTCATTAATAACTTCTTCGCCAGACTTGAACATACAATGTATACAGTTGCTGTGGCACTTATTTGTAATATGAAAGCTCACCGTTTCTAACATATTGACCTCCTAAGTTCTACTAGACGATCGCGTTGTGAAATTGGCTTGGCCAGAAGCAGCCAGGACAATCTCTGGAATCCTTCCATCGTTGTGACAAGAATTCTGAAAGCCCTTTTTCTTCGGCCAGCTGAAAGATATTGAACTCTGGCGTGCGTGTTCCAACGTAATCATGGCAGCACATCAGCGAGCCGTCAGAATCAATGCGCAGCTCATTCAGCGTATCCGGGCAATGCCAATTGCAATCTACAATATAGTCAGGAATCTTCCTCAAATAATGCTCTGCGTTCTCAATCAAATAGCCTGCATGCTTCATTTTTATAAGTTCTTCCATGACTCCCCTGACCTGGGGAATCTGGGAGGTCTCAAAAGCAAAACCTTCTTTTTTGTGGATATCACGCGTCTCCCAGAACGTCTCCCCCCCTTGCGCATAATGATAAGGGAGCAGATACAGGCCTATTTGTTCTTCCGATAACGCTTTGGCAATTTCAACAACTTGCGGCAATGAACTAGCACTCAGTACCAGATAGGCAGTTAGATGAGGTACTCCCATTTCTCTGAGCTCACGAAAATTGCTCATTGCTTTTTTGGATTTAAGCGTTGTGAACGGGTCCAGGCTATCACCATTGATGGTATCCACGCTGGAAGAGTATTTTTGCATTCCTGCTTCCACCAACGACCGCAGAGTTTTCAGATTAGCCGTTCCGTTGGAGACTACACTGAAATCAAAGCTTGTATTATGGGCCAGATGATAGATAAGCTGTGGTAAATCAGCCCTAGTTGTCGGTTCACCGCCTAAAATCGTCAGCTTTTGAATGCCTAATGACTCCAAAACATCAAATGTTTGTATCCACCGGTCATAATCCAGCTCAGCTAAATTTTTCTTATAGACATTGCAGTAACCGCATCGCAAATTGCAATTTCTGGTAATATAAATCCCGGCAGCTTTGGGAAGTATATTTTCTCTGTACATACAGCAACCTTCTTTCGGAAATGATGTGATTATTGCAAATTTACGAATGGATTATCAATGCCTTTATAAGCTATTTTCTCCAGCTCATACAGTTCCATGACTTTAAGCTCAATGTTGTTGTACCATGGCGCCAGCGCTTGAATCTGATTGTTCGTCCGCTCATACACCTCTTGTTCACTTTCCCCGTCCTCAACCCAACACAGGATATTCTCGAACATATCCAGATCTTTGTTTCTGATCTCCAGATAAATATCATAGAACCGGCTCATCTCTAAATCATCCAGCGCCTTGGGCTTACTGATGGGATCAATTGCCATATCGTAGACCTTCATGTGGCTCGCATGCCAGGTTTTGAGCGCATTATATACAATCTGTACTTGTTCATTGATTATGTAGTATTGATAATTGTCTAATATAGGCTTGTCCCCTTTAACAATCCCCATTTTGAGAATGGATCTTGTATAGGGTGTCCCTATTGCGGCGTACATCTCTGTAAAAATTCCTTTGCATACCGTCCAATGATACTTTCTCATATATTGGAAGTTCTCTCTCAGTTCCTCCATTGTCGTTCCGTAATCAAACAGGATGTAACCCGTCTGCACATACAGATTTTTTTTCTTCAAAATATCCAGAGACTCCATATTTTGTTTGACATCCGCTTTTTTGCCCATTCGTTTCAGAGCAGAGTTGGAAAAGCTTTCGATACCGCAAGCTATGGAATTGCATCTGGCTCTCATCAGCTCAGTAATGATAGCTTCATTAATTTTGTCCGCCCGTATGGAGATTCTCATGCGGATGTCCAGCTTACGTCTGAGAATCTCGTCGGCAAACCGTTTACACCATTCCCCATCCCTGGAGCCTTCAATAAAAGAATCATCGACAAACTTGAAATATCGCGCGCCTTTATGGTAGAGATCCTCGATCTCATCTACCACATTCTCCAGACTTCGTGACCGCCAGTTGTTACCTTCAGCCTGCCTCCAGAATGAAATTACACTGCAAAACGAACAGTGTCCCGTGCATCCTCTAGAGGTAAGAAGATCTACCGGAGTCCTCTCTTGAATAGGAATGTGCATCGTGTCTCTGGCCGGGAAGGGCAGCGAATCCAAATCGTGAACAAGACAACCTCTGTTACTCACAAATTTCCCGTCTTCATTCAAATAGGAAATCCCTGAAATTTCATTCAGCCTGGGGGTCCCTGTAAGAAAATGCCGGGCCAGCTCATAGGTTGGAATTTCACCTTCTACATGCATTGCAATATCGAATCCCGACCGCAGAAAAGCCTCCGCATGGAAGGTAGGCCCGAAGCCGCCTGCTATAAACGGGACATCGTATTGTTTAGACCGTAAATATTCAATAGTTTCAATAGCCTTGCCTTTATTAAGCTGATAACAGGAAAAACCAATAAACAAAGGTTTATCCTGCTCCATAATCTGGTCACCAATCTCAGAGGGCGTCAAATTCTGGAGCCAGCCGTCAATTATAATTACTTTGATCCCTTTGTTCCGGCTATAGGAGGCGATGTATCCAAGTCCCAAATTCTCCTCGGAGGTTCTGTTGCTTAGAGGCGCAGGGGTTACTAAAATAATCAAAGGCTCTCCACTCATTACACACACACCCTTCAACTTATCCTAAAATAATGTTGTCCGAACTGACGTTGGAAGCCACACTCGAGGCCTTCTCCAAAATTCCACCGAGCGGCTTGGTAGTCTATTGCAATTATTGGTTAGCAAATGACAGCTCGTACACAAAGATCTCCTGGAAGTCAACGCTCGCCGACAGATCTACATACTCTACGTTTCTCACAAACCGGGCCATTTCTTGCATTGGCTTGCCGGACAGTAGAACGGCTTTCGCACCAACACCGGAAGTATTGCCCACCGGCACCACTTTATCTTCCAATTCCTCAGGCAGCAGACCGATATTAATCGCACTTCGGATATCAATTTGATTGCCAAAACCGCCTGCCAGATAGACTTTATGGATATCCTTAACATTCAGGCCCGCTTCCTGAAGAAGAAGGGTAATACCGGATCTCACAGCGGCTTTGGCCAACTGGATCTCCCTGATATCCTCCTGTGTGAAGTAAACTGGATGCTTTCCCTCCATTTGGCTTTGCAGGTGAAGGATAATATTGCCGTTCTCGTCCTTTTCCATTGGAAAGTGCTCATCACGCTTGGAGTAATCCAGGCGCCCGCTGCCGAGGATAATTCCACGCATCAAGAGCTGATTCGTCAGCTCGATAACACCCGATCCGCAAATACCTACGGGCGGCTGATTGCCGATCGTCTCAAATTGCGCAGAAGGTTCAAAGGTGACTCTTCTGATCGCGCCGGGCACACCACCAATACCACAACTGATATGGGCTCCCTCAAAAGCGGGGCCCACAGCAGTGGCGCATGCGTACAGCTTGTCCGCGCTTCCCAGAACGATCTCGCCGTTAGTTCCCAAATCTATAAACAACTCCGGCTTGGTTCCTTTGAAGATTTCACTGGCCCAAATCCCTGCCGTGATATCTCCTCCCACAAATATGGAGACAGCAGGCAGAATCGTTATGGCTGCATGGATTTTTTTGAATCCTATTTCACTGGAATTTATATTGATCGCATCCATAATGACCGGCCGGAAAGGATGCCTCAACAAGGAGCTCGTATCAAGCATCAAAAGCAGATGGATCATCGATGTATTGCCTGAGATTGTAATATAGTCAACCTGCTCCATAAGCAATTCTTTAGTTTTTACGATATCATCAATCATTTGCTCTAATTGTTCTACGATTAATGCGGCCATTTTTCCCGAACCGTGCATTTCATCCGCACAAAACTGCAGCCGGGTAATGACATCAGCGCCAAACTTTCTTTGTTTGTTAACATCGCTAATTACGCCGAGCTCTTCACCTGTATCGATATTTAATAAATATACGGCTATGGTTGTCGTGCCCAAATCTATAGCAATACCCAATCTTTCAATTTCTTGAACCTGCACCTTTTGAACCTTGTGGTCCCAGATGACAAATCTGATTTTGTTCTTATTTTCACGTATTAACGCTGAGATATTTCTAAGCGCGGAGACCGTAGGCTTCAGATCCGATAATTGCAAGGTGTTTCTGCATGCTTCCCAATAATCTCCAATATCCTTTTGCACATGCAGCAATCCCAAATCAAGCTCACAACTCGAAACATAATTCCAGCCTATTTCCAACAGATCACTTCTTGCCCCATCAGTTGCTGCATCCATTCTTGAATCATAGCTTGGTACATATACTGCAGTCTGTGAATTAACCTCATGCCTGCAAGCAAGACGGTAGCCCGAATCCAATTCCCCTTCATGGAAATGTCGGCTGTCCCAGTCACTGATCTCCATTGCAGTCAGCACCCTGACCTTGCATTTGCCGCAGGTTCCCCTTCCACCGCAATCTGAAGGAATATCCATTTCCTCCTGAATCAAAGCATTGAGCAGATTGCTCCCTTTCTTAACCTCACATCTTACAAATCCTTGTTCCGGATGGACCAGAGTCACCTCAATCATTCCGGTATGCAATTCAATTCCATCTATTTTTCTTGTGTTGCAATTCACATTGGAGCAGCTTTCACATATTCCCGAGTAATTGTGAAAAGACACTCTTCTTCCGGCACCGTAAAGCAAGCTTACAGTTTTCAAGGGCTTCATCAATCCAAAGTCCTGAAGCTCGACGCCAATAGAAATGGCATTAATCCTGTCAAAAATCAGTTTTTGTTCTTCCAGCTTGAAATCAAAGGTTCCGGGGCTAAGAGAGCGGCTTATCCCCTGTCCCGCTTCTATACAGTCTAGCGCCAGTGCCTCCCATACCTGCCGGAGCACTTGTTCTAGTACCACATTACCGATAGTGTCAATGATCAGCCCGTCCAAAGACCCGCCGGAGCTATATTGGTCATTGGAATAATCTCCAAACTCACTACCCAGAGTAATAATCACATAGATAACATCTTCAGCATCTTTCAATCTGGAGGCCAAGACCTTGCTCTCCAGAATACTTCCGTTCATCAATTCCAGACCCTGTTCCTTTATGGCTTTGACCGCCTCTTTGTTGCATATTGCTTTAGGGATACATATCCCGGATATCTCATTCCAACGGGCCTGTATGAGTTCCAATAATTCCGTCATTCTCGGATTCGGGTTCTTGATATCGTTCTCATAACCTAATTGTCTGACCACTTCATCTACATCCAGATCCTCGAGCTGTAAATCCATTGGTGTATTGAGTTGCACAATTATATCAACCTCTCACAGTGATAATCTAAGATTGCATTTCGATTAACAGCTTCTTGGCAAGCTCAGCGGCACTGACTGCGTCAGGTGTATAGAAATCAGCATTAATTTCCTCTGCAAAGGCGGGTGTCACCGGACTTCCACCGACCATGAATATATACTTCTGACGGATGTCTCTTCTCTTGAACTCTTCAATCACCTCTTTCATGCCTGTCATTGTTGTGGTGAGAAGGGCAGACATACATACAATCCGGGCTTGCGCCTCTTCCGCCTTGTTCACGAACATTTCCGGAGACACATTAACTCCCAGATCAATAACTTCAATACCAAGACCTCTCATCATGATTGTAACCAGGTTTTTTCCTATATCATGAAGATCTCCCTGCACAGTTCCGATTACGACTTTTCCGATATTATCATTGCTGCGCCCTGCCAGCTCCGGCTTTAATATCTCAAGTCCGGCATTCATCGCTTTTGCCGCAATCATCATTTCGGGAATAAATATTTCTCTTTTTTTTATCGCCTCTCCTATATTCTCCATAGCCTTAATCAAGGCACGATTCAAGATTTCAAATGGATTGATATTCGAGGTAATTGCCAAAGACACTTCTTCTTCTACCAGACGGACATTTCCGTTCTCTACGTTCGTTCGGATGCTTAATATTAGTGCTTCTATTGAAATCCTCTCCTAATATGAATGAATAAATTACATTCCGTTTAAACCCAATTGCAAACACACTATTAGCTGTTTCGATTTTATCTTCAACCCTAGTATCTATCAATCACAATTATGTTTTAATATGTGATACAAGTAATTATCTTTATAATTAGATGCATTTAACTTCAATGAATGTACATATTATTCAACTCAAAGGCTTAAAGATCATCGGTAAGGAGAGCCCTAGTATTAATGTTGTAAGAAAATATTGAAACAAACGACAAAATACAACAAAATTCCAATTAAAAATCATGTATACTAACCATATGTTGGATAAAGAGTTAAATAAGGAGGGTGAAATTCGAATTGTTTACCATAGTGTCTTTATTCTCTGAAGTTATTCTTCCGCAGAAAAAAATACAACTCCAATCTGGTCCGGAAAGATTAATGCTAATTAGACTAACCGATTCCCTTCAAATCAAATGGGAGCAACTAGAGAGGCAGACTTCCAGCCGAGATATTGTTTTAGTGCAAGATGTTGAAATTACTAATACCACTGAAAACTTCGTTAAAATCAAAGGAATTGTATTTCAGACTCCTTTCACTTACCATTTATCAAACGGTCTTATTGACATAACAAGTGATTCTGTCTCGTATATACAAAATCTGCTGGACTCGGTTGAAGAAATACCACAACATATAATCCCTCAGGCTGAGTCTCAGTTTAATTTTCTTTGCCAATCTCTATTAGATTTGAATAGTAAACCATTTGATGTAACCCCGTATGTTGTTGAGCCTTTTGGGAAAATTGATAGACGGCTAATTATTGTGCATCGATATATTCGTCAAAACTATAGCCAGCCTATTACTTTGCAGGTTCTTGCCGATTTAATTAAGTGCAATCCTGTTTATTTAAGTAACACGTACTCGAAAATATTCAAGATTCCACCGATGAAGTACTTGCAAATTATCAGGATGAGAAAAGCGAAAGAATTGCTCATAAACACAAAAATAAGTATTAAAGACATTACCGTCGGTCTCGGTTATGTGTCCAATTCTCAATTCTCCAATATGTTTAAACACTATAATGGCTGTACTCCTGTTGAATATCGTCGGGAAGCTTGGGTGTTACTTGAAAGTGAGGCCGTTAATCAACGTGAAAATAGATTCGAAGAAAGTCGATGAGGAAATCACCAAGATTTTAAAAGTATTTCTTGATGAAAGTACCTTGTTACAACCTATTGGTGAAGAGGAAAATTTGTACCACCTTGGTTTGAATTCCATGAAGGTCATTTCATTAATTGTTGAATTGGAAGTTTATTTCTCTATTTTTTTTGAAGACAACGAGCTGCTATTTGAAAATTTCTGCAATGTACAAAAGATTTCAACTCAAGTAAAAAGGAAACTGAACGATATAAATAACCCAGAAAAAAGTTACATCCTGTAGAAGTGGAGAACTGGCCTCTATGCGGTCGATCATTGTTACTGCTAACCCCTAATGTCCGGAAATTGACAGTGTAAGTTGTCCTGCTGGTGACGGTCAATGTGTCCGCAGCTGGATAGAAAAGCAGGGAAAATCATGACAATTCACCCTGGATCACGCGCTTTACCATATGGTCATCTACAATGCGGTGCTTATTCTGTGAAGCGTTCACATTTCTCTGCCGATAGAAACTTCAAGTAAAACATATATTCATTCATCGACGTAATATGCTCAATACCTGCAATTCTCACGCAAACGATATTTATAACTTTCACTCTCCTACTGGACAGTCAAAAGTTCTACAACGCTAAGAAACCAGCGAATCGCGCTCCACATCAGCGTTTTCCTGCTTGGATTTAATTATTTGCGTTATAGATAAGTGAGGATTTTGAGCAAACAGGCGAAAAATAGACTTGCGTAAATAAGCGGCAAAGCTGGCCTCTGAGACCACAGCATGGGAGGGCGTTCGCAGATAGCGGAAAAACAACCCCGATGTCCGGCCTGAAAAACGCAAAGCGATCAGTTGCAGGAGTCCCATCGCAATGCACTGGCACATCACGAATCCCTCGATGGCCTGAATCGTTTTCTGGATGCGCTGCCGGTCTTGTTCGTTCGTTACGGCTTCTAGCGGATGAACCTCCTCTTTTCTCAAAAACCGGTTCAGCTTCGGCATGGACTTGCTCCAGAAGCGGTAGCCGAAGGCGTGGGTGACTTGCTTCATTTCCCGAAACGTGCACTCGATCTTGAAGCGATACCCGTACAAGCGGATGATGTCCGTGGCTGCCAGGCTCAAATCCGTACTGACCAAAATGGAGCAGCGGCCCTCATGCACCACCAGCACAAAGCGCAATTCCTGATACAAGCCTTGGCCCCAAAGCAGATCCAGGCACAGAAATTGAACCGTCTCTTCGTTGCCGTACAGCGGAAGGGTTGTGGTTTGAAAATCGGCAGCGCGAGTCGCGAACAACTCCTTCAATTTGACCGCCTGGCCTTTTTTCGGCGGTCGGCCACGTCCCGGCTTTTTCGCAGGGGGGCGTTCGTAGGCGACCACGTTCGATTTAGCTTTCGTCACCAGGTGCATGCGGGTTTCAGAAGCGAGGTGGCACGCATTCAGCCGCTCTAAGGCCGGAACGGACAAGAAGTACCGATCCAAAAGCAGCAGCGCTTGACCGAAGCCTTTTGCCGCCTCGAAGCCTTGTTCAATCATCTGAACGACATGGGAAGGCGTCTGCGCTTCGCTCTTGGACTTCTTCCAGCCCAGAATGGTTTGGACACCGTCTTGTAGATTCATAAACAAGGGCAAGCAGAACCACTTCCGGGAATCGCCGACCAGAATGCCGATGGCGCCGAACAAATGACCAAAGATATAGTCACCCTTGGAGACATTTTCGGATTCCTGATGGAGTTTCTTGACCCCGGGCATTCGGCGGCCTTCCTTGGCTTGTTTCATGCCATCGCCGACGAGGACCACGCGATTCTGAATCACCAGCAAAGGCGCATGTTGGCGCACCACCTGAAGCCATCTCTGCCGCAATGAGGAGATGGACCAGCCGGACGAACGGAAGAAGTGAATCAGCGTTTCGTAGCAGCGGCTATTCAGCGAGAGATCCCGTATCACGGAAGTCACACCCAGATGGTCGGAGCGCAACATAAAGCCGATGACGATAACAACAAACCACTTGAAGGTGGCTTGTCTAGAGAAACAAGCGCGAAATGGAAGGAGAAGTTCATTCATGTATTTGAGCATAGGTATGTTCAATCGCCTGCAAATAGGGTAAACTGCTTGTTGTAACCCATTTGGCGATTATTCCTTTCGTGTGGAAACTAAAGGACACCATAATTCGCTCGATTGGGTTATTTTTCTATGCGTCGATTTTTCGACAAGAACTTTTCACTGTCCAGTCTCCTAATTAATAACTTTTAAACGCCACAAACACTTTTTCTATTTAACTTTTCTGTTTTTAGTAATAATTGTATGAATGATAACAAAGCAGAAGAGCAAGTGGTCAGTAGGTACGATAAAACATCAATGATGCTATTTACAAAAACTGACTTGCCAACTTTCAGAAACTAAATCGTAACAAATTCTCTATGTAGCTTTGGCCATAATTTCTCTAGGATATAATCAGCCGCCAAGCAACAGCATCCGGAATTAATAATCAAAGTCGTAAAAGTGTATGCTATTCATGGATTTTTAGAAATTCGGTAACTGAAAGCTGCATAGAATCCTTGAACCAAGCATCGTTGTCACATTTTACTTGGGAATCCCATTATTTCAAGTTCCTACTTGTAGTACGAATTTGCCAGAACCGAATATCGTTTACCTATGTGCTACTGGATTTTGGATGCCCTTTGATATAATTATGCATGGATTGGGGCACACCGAATGGTGCTCAGATCCGCATCGGAGAAGTCACTAAGCGTCAAGCGGAGCTTTACGAGAAGATGGGTATCTCGCCACCAGCCTCGTTACAGTAGATTCGGGAATGCAGGTTTAAGAGATCTATAGTGACTACTCAGCAATGGAGGAAAGCATAATGTCTAATAAAGTATTATCAACATGCAATCCACTTATTTCTTGTTATCCACAGCATGCATTCTATATGTCAATAATTTCAGAAAAAGAAGAATGCCTTCCATGGATATATTCAAATTACAGCAATTTATTTATTGATGAGGCAGGATTCTGCGATTTTATTATTAAGACTCCAGAATACCATCTTTACCCTTGGTTCCAAGGATCACAACGCTTGCATAAAAATATCATAATAAAATATAAAATGGACTTTATACAGTTTATTAAAGAAAGTATTGATGATAATAATTACATTGTGTTAGATGTAGATGAATTTTATTTACCCTGTTCACAACGTTATCAAAAGAAACATTTTATCCATCATACAATGATTTGTGGTTATGATGATGAAACTCTTGATTTTTTGATATATGGATTTTATAATCAACAAAAATATTCATTAAGATACGTTGAATATAAAGATTTAGAAAAAGCATTTCTCCATTCAATTTCTGCGATTGATTCTCGATATATTCACTTAATTACTTATAATGAAAATTATTCTCTAAACAACTTTAGATATAATATTAATTTATTTAAAGATCAGCTTTATTATCACTATAATTCTATTTTTGCTCCCGCATTAAATCCTGAAGTAAGTTTTAATCTGAATAGTGCTGAAAATCTGAGCACTGGGCTTGAAATTTACAATAAGCTTATAGAATTTTATTCTATGGATTTTAATAATGACCATAGACCAATTTACACTTTGTACGAACATAAAAAATTTATGAACTTAAAACTTAGATATCTTAAAGAAAATAAATATTTCATTTTTTCGGAAAAAGTTTATCAGGGCTATGAAAAATTAGAAATAAAAACTCAAAGCTTACTTTTTTTATATATTAAATATAATGTGACGAAAAATAGCGAAATTCCTCAAAGATGTATTGAAGCGCTTTCTCGAATTCGTGATGATGAACGTGAGCTACTGGGAATAGCATTGAACGAAATGAACTGAAAGCAATTGGGCAGGCGGTCAAGCACTTGAAATGTGAAAACCAACAACTAATTTGGTTATTCAGCCGCGAATCTGTTTCAGCTCGCATTTCGCACCTTAATCAATGCGTGGAATAATATTTTTTGATCAAAAAAAGAAATGGCCGGTTCGTGTCGAATCTCTCTACAGAACACATGACGTACGGAGGTCTTCCATGCAACCACCTATCCAGATCGAAGCTGTCCACCCGCAAGGATACTTGAATCTCATCAGCCAAATAATGAAAGTCATGCGGATACCACAGACGATTGATGCGAAAGTTCCCTTTGATGCACAATGCAATGTGAGTCCGGGTGAAGTCGTCCAAATGATCGTGATGGACATGTTAACTTGACGTCAGGCGCTCGTACATATGGCGGATTGGGCGAAACGATTAGATCTGGAGAAGTTGCTCCGTCCCGGCGTGCATCTACTTTTGCCAACCATCCGATTTCTCCTAAAAAAGGACAAAAAGCAACTCATCCGCAGACAAGCCGCTTTCTAGACGCTATTGTTAATAGATACCGAATTGTCATATTGTGATTTAAGTTTATCTTTTCGCCTTATAAAACTCATGATACAGCTTCATCAGCGCCCGCTTCTCAATCCGCGACACATAGCTGCGGCTAATGCCAAGCTCCTTCGCGATCTCCCGCTGCGTCCGCTCCTCGCCCCCCGTATCCAGACCAAACCGTCCGACAACGACTTCCTTTTCTCTCTCATCCAAAATATCGAGATTGCGGTAAATTTTGCTTTTTTCGATCTTGAGGTCAACTTCCTTAATAACATCGTCGGCTTCTGAGCCAAGAATATCAATCAGCGTGATTTCATTACCTTCTTTATCAGTCCCAATTGGATCATGGAGGGATACGTCTTTGCGTGTTTTTTTAAGCGAGCGAAGGTGCATCAGGATTTCGTTTTCAATACAGCGGGCTGCAAAAGTAGCCAACTTCGTCCCCTTATTCGGACGGTAGCTCTCGATGGCTTTAATCAATCCAATGGTACCGATGGAGATCAGATCCTCCATATCTTCCCCTGTGTTATCGAATTTTTTTACTATGTGGGCTACCAAGCGCAGATTGTGTTCAATCAGCAAATTCCGTGCTTTGGCGTCTCCTTCCGCCATCCTCCCTAAGTATTTGCTTTCATCCTGTTCGGAGAGCGGTTGGGGAAAAGCATTGTTCCTTACGTAAGATACCAGCAGTGTCAGTTCTTTGATCAGCAGCGCTATCGTGCTTATTATTCCTGGCAACTTGGCGACACCTCCCGCACATGTACAATGAAACCAGTCAGTAGTGAGCACTACGGGTTCATGGTCCTTTTATTGTATGTGGGTTAGTGCCTAGAAGTGCATGTACAGTGAAACAGAAGCACAAATTACTTACTCGTTGTTTATTTGTTGTCAAAGAACTTTTTATAGCTACCAGTCCGAGAGATCAAGCTCCCGCTTACATACATCACACTGCACCTTGACGACTAACCCAATTCCTGTTGGGATGAAGATATATGCAAACTTAGCTCCGGTTACATCTTTTGCATTACATGAATCCCAATCAATAATTTTCTGTTCCATCTCTTCGGTAATTTCAAAAATTCTACCTGACATCTACACCTTCTCCTTAATCTCAATTAATCACTCGTATGCCCAATAGTCCCTATTACATATCTATTCTCTTGTTCAAAGTCAGTGGAATACTCCTTGCCCTTCCTTCTCCTTGGGTTTTAATAAGCTCGTTTAAACTCCCAACTATATTGATACTAAGCTTTCCTTCTTCAGATTTGAGTATTATTTCATCAATGAGTGTCTCAATGATAAAACGCTTATCTTCAAACGTAAGTTCATCTCCTTTGCTGTTGATAAATGCATTTATCCGCTCAACTGCCTTTATTTTTTCCTCGTGAGAAAAATGCTGTTCTCTGTGTACCTTGATCTTTTGTTCATACAACTCGACTTGCGATTGAAGATTGTTGATCTCGTTAGTCAATTTACTTGACTCCGTTGCGAGCTCTTCTTCAGAAATTACATCTCTACGGAACATAATTTTTAACTTGTCCGATTCTTTTCTTTTTTCATCAACATAGCCCTTAATAATACCAGCAGTTAAAATTAACTCATCGACAATGTTTTCGACTTGTCCTTCTAATCGCTCAATGTAGTCTTCCGGATTAGACAATGCCTCCATAACCATTTCCCAAATGAACTCCTCAAGTTTTTCTGCCCTGATGCTATGTGTAGGACATCGGGTTACTACACCGTATAACTTTGGATAAACATTGGGGCAACGGTAACATCTGTATTTCTGTCGTAAACCTGTTATTTTATCATGTCTACCTGAGTATGTTGTTCCTCCCCACTTACGCCCACAATGACCACAGCGAAGCAGTGATTTCAGCAGATAATCAAAGTGTACATTTCCTGAGCGGGTGTAGTTTTTGATGCGTTGTTGCCTAGCTTGTTCGAATAACTCCTCTGAGACAATAGGTTCAACTTGAACCATTATCCATTCATTTCGCTCTCGTACTGTATAAGTCTTTTTAGGTGCACCAGTTCGGGTCCGTTGTCCTTTGAGTTTCTTCACCTTTCTACGGTTATAGTAATACCGCCCAATGTATATTTCAGAACTAAGTATCCGGCCGATTGAGCTTGCCCCCCAGTTTCCATTGGTAGAACGTTTTGGCAAAGCCCCAATCTCAAATAGCTTATTACCAATTTCTCGCATCGTCATATTATCATTTAGATACCATTGATAAACTTTCCTCACATACTCTGCCTCTTGTTTGTTTACAATGAGCTGGCCTTCAACCCAATCGTATCCAAATGGCGGGACCCGCATCGGCATGATCTTCTTATCTTTTTCCACCGCCTTAAGCCTTCCCCTAACCGTTCTCTTTTTAATAAGCGAAAGCTCGTATTGAGCAATGACACTCATTAAATTGAAGAACAGCTGACCTTCCGGAGTGTTATGGTATTCTGTATCAACGAAAACCAACTGAACCATGCGCGTTTCAAATTCACGGCAGATAAACAATTTGTCTGTTAAATCACGTGACAATCGATCTGGGTGTGTAATGATTACCCGTTCAACTATATGATCATTAATTGCTTTCCGCAGCTCATTCAGTGCCGGCCGCTCAATATCTTCTCCGCTAAAGCCTTCTTCACGGAAGACCTTAATCGTATCCAACGCAAAATTCGATTCCTTAGCTTTGTTCATACATAGTTCAATCTGGTGATCCAGACTATGTCCCTCTGCAGCCTGCATGCCTGTCGATACACGAACATAAATTGCTGTGAACATTAGTCTCCTCCTTTATTTTTACTTATTATTTGGTTTTCTTTGTTGGCGACGCTGTTGAAACTTCCGAATACTCATCTTGGTCTTGTAGTGTAATATTGTGTTCAATCAACATACAGCAGGACGAAAACTGCATTAATTAATACAGTAATCTCCGTGATGTTTAGTGAATCATAATACACTTTGACATCTGTTGGGCCTGTTGTACGAGCGCGCTCAAACCATTGCTCCTTAATAGCCAGTGAACATGAATAACACTTACCATTGAATTTGATGCCTTGTGCTGTAATTGATCCTAGACCTTTATTGAGTGGCAATGGACATTCCTCCAATTAGGAACATATGTTCGTAGTAGGTATTATGTCCATTTGAAAGCAAAATAAACCGACCTGTAGTCAGTCGGTTTTAGATAATATTTTTTTCAAGATGTAGTCGATAACTTTATCTTTTTTTATTTGAGTATTTACCGTGATTGGTAAAAGCTCGATCGACTGATGGTAGGTCATTCCTTCATTATTTTGATTCATTTTTTTCGTTTTCACTATAGGTATCTTTATCTTTTACTCGTCTTTCTTCTTCTTTCATCCATTTCTCAATAATCTCAAGTGCTTTTCTTTTTTCAAATTCATCAACAGGCCATTTTTCATTCAAAATAAAAAACCTCCAGATATTTTGATATCTAGAGGTTTTCCTTTATTTATTTATATCTTGTAACTCACTCAATACAGTGAAGGTGGTATAGCTATGAATTCCACTGGATAGCAAAGTGGACGTTTACAAAGCACATGCCTCATTACGACTGTATGGTTGATTTGACTTGAAATAACTGTAGGCATTAAGCCTTTATAATAATTCTCTCCTTGAAACAAGTCAATAAAGCTCTCATATTCTAGATTACTAGCATTAATATTACAAAGCTCAATGCTTAAGGTTCCGAAAAGATGCTCCACGCGGAGATATAGTTTTGTTTTAGTAACTTTATCTGTTATGATCACTGCTCGTACATCGTGGGAGTTATGGTCTAGTCCATTCAAGAATGTACTAAATTCTCGCTTACTATAATTTAGTGAGACATCATTTAATAAAGCAAAATGATCAATACTCCAAACCAGATCGGGTTCAGGCAATATAAGCCATTGAAGCGGTAGCCTTGATAGCAAGGAAATAAAGGCAAGAAACTCACTTGGATAATGTATATCAGATACAACCTGCCGTCCTTCTAATGACTGATGAAGTGGAGTCGAAAAGTTTATCTCCTGTTTTAGGCGATCACTGGTGTCCGTAAAACTGGTCATTTGATTATTATTTAATCGGAAATGAGTATATAATTCATTCTTACTGAAGCCAATTAGTTCTTTTCTCATTATTACTACGTGTCTAACGGGCACGTGCTTTAAGCGCAGCAAGAAAGCAGCTACTTCATTAAGATTTTGTCTTAAGAAATATAATTCCGTCCAATCATTTGTAAATCTACTATATTTACTTGTGTCTCTCTTATATTCAAGAAAGTTTTCAATAGACATAGGATCTTTATTAGTAATTAAACTTCTTATTCGAGTAAGTCTTACAATAATATCAGATAGCTTAATCCCATTCCGCCTTTTCCTCATGTTATATCACCAGAAAAAGCGTATAACAGTGTGATTCCATAGGCTCTAATTCACTTTATAAAGTGAATTAGAGCCTATGTTCCCGTTGTAGGGTATCATGATTAACCAGCTCTAGTACAGATCTTACAAGAAAAGGAGTGAAACAACCATTGAACTTTAGAAATAAACAAGCGTAAATACTTTCAATGCTTTTCATCATTATAAGTCTGAACCTCCTTCCAGTTTAAATTTAATCATAATAACCCACATACATCAGACTGGATATAGAAATAACAATTAAATTCCTTTAGTCGGTTGAAGGATTTGTAACATTACGAAAATAATGTATCAAAAATGTATTTTAATGTAAAAAAAGCGACAGGTCTATGGACCTTATCGCTTGTTCATTAGCACAAAATTGTGAATTTCCATTTTGGACAGACCTAGCCAATTTAATATTGGCAATTAAAAATTAGAATGCTTCCTTGAGCCGCCTGGCAGGAAGTTAAAGTGCAAAATTTCATATAAGAAGATTTTACCATGGTGGTGTATATAAGTCTATCAGTACAGAAATACTAATGTTGAGGTGATTTAATATGAATGCTATTTTATCTACTATAGAATCAACAGAAATCAATGAAATACAACATTTATTAAATAAACAGTTATCAGTAAAATCAATTTTAAAATTATTTGAAGGTAGGATACATCTCGATGCACAAGAACTTTTACATCTAATCAATCAACTTCTTATACCACGAAAACCCGAAGAAACAACGTACAAACGCAAAAAAGCACCACTGAACAACAATGAGTTATTTCCACAAGTTATCTTATATTTCGAAAAATATTACTCACAACGAAAGTATGCTTCGACTACGCTTGAAATTCATATGCGGACTCTTAGAGGCTTCTTAACTTTTCTGACTAAGACATTTATTGAAGATGGCCCCTTTTCATCTCTAAATGATATGAAATCATTAACAAAAATGATGGTACATGCGTATGAAGAATACTTGGTCGATCGTTTAAACTCTGAACAGCTACAACTATGTACTGTTACTAAATATCTGGTGACTCTTCGATTGTTTTTGAAGATGCTTTCAAAAGAATCGATTGTGAAAATTAGTTATGTAATACCAGAATCACTTAGAGGTCGAGCAAAACGATCAAATGATTATATTGAAATAGAAGAAATCAAAGTTCTACTAGATTCAATCGTGTTGAGCAAGAGTCGTGTTAAAACGAGAGATTTAGCAGTTATATTGCTTGTCATGGAATTAGGATGCAGGCCAATTGAAGTTACAAATATAAAGTTAACAGATGTTAGCTTATCTGAAAGACAAATTACACTCTACTGTGAAAAATCCGGGTTACGCAAGCTTAAAATTAGTAAGGATCTTTGTATGGTAATTAATAAGTTCTTAGAGATTCGTTCAATTTTAAACGTTCAGCACGAGTATTTATTCATCAATGCATTTGGGGAACCGGTTACCCGCAAAGGTATAGCATCCATATTTGAACGTACTAATAGGAAAGCTTTCGGTGAACTTCGATTCAATGCAAAAGCATTGCGTCATACTTATGCAACAAATGCTTTGGATAATGAAAATGATTTTGATGAAGTTTCTGCTTCTATGGGACACAAACACCGTTGCTCAACAGAATGGTATATACATCGTAGTGTTCAAAGGTTGTTAAACCGGACCCTTCCACACAATCCACTAAAACGAATAGAAGAGAGCGATGCATGATATGGATTTCAATATTGAAGTTAACATAACGCCTGATGTTATAGCAGAGATGTACCAGATTGACGTTACGGATTTTTTAAATCTAATTGAAGGAAAGAAAAAGCTATCAGATGAAAAAACAATCCTTTTCGTTATAGAGGATTATATTTCAATACTAAAACTAAACAAAAAAAAATCACCGATAACTTTAGAATTTTATACAACCATTTTAAAAAGCTTTGCTCAGTTCCTTATATCAACAGGGCCAGAATTCAAAATGATGAAGCTAACAGAAAATTTGTTCCACCAGTTCTTAGCTACATGTAAGCCTCTAAAAGGGGATGAGCTTCGTCCCGGCACGATCAACACCTATGCTGCTATAATAAGCAACCTCATGAAGTTTGCATACACGCGAAAGTATATAAGCGATGAGCTCCGAATTGAATTTCAAAGAAATAAAGATGTTATAGTACCAAAGTACATCCCGGATAAACTCCTACCTGCTCTACTAAATGCAGCAAAAAAGGGCAAATGGCCCTTTCTTAATTTTGCGTTAATTTACTTTTTCTTAGGAACGGGTTGTAGAGTCAGCGAAGTAGTAAACTTGAGAATTTGCGACTTCAACATATATGAAGATTTGATCTTCATTAGAAAAGGCAAAGGTCAAAAAGAGAGATATGTCCCGATGTATCCTGAAGTAAAAAAAGTTGTATTAAATTATCTTGCTCGAACAGGTTGTCACAACTGGGATATCCGAAACACCGAATACCTATTCTCAAAGCGATGTCTCGATACAAGAAAGCCTCTATCTATTAAAAATATCCAATACATGATAACTCAAATTTTTGAAGCGATAGGTGTAAAGGGATCATTTACATTACATTCGTTTAGACATACATTTGCAGTAAATGCACTAAAGGAAGGTATGGCAATTTATGATTTACAAGAAATATTAGGGCATGAAAACATTGAAACCACGAGAATTTATACAAAACGTCACCCAAGCGACCTTAAAAATGCTGTATTAAAGTATCCTTTCCCCTTGGAAAAATTACTACAAAGCATCATGGGGATTGGTGATAGAAGTAATGATTAATTTCCAAGAGGAAATTCATAACTATCAGATAGTAACTATATACTCCAAAGTAACTCTCGAAATATATTCTAAGGCTCTTGTAGAGTTCAATCAATATTTAGCCATCAAACTGAGTTGTGATCCCTCGGAGGTTGAACTCGATAAAATATTCACCATAAAAGCAGGAGATAACATCATTGGATATAAACCAATAAACAGTAAGGTTATTGACTCCTATCTCTTTGATCTTGTTGGGAATACCTATTCTAAGCTTTCAACAACAACACACGCTATAAGGAGTTTTTTCAAGTTTCTAAAGAATAACAAAAATTTCCCGGATGTTATTGCTTATTCTGAATTTTCACTAAGTCACTATAAACCAAAATCTGAACCTATTCGTATTTTAAGCCGACATGAGTTTTTAAGATTTCTCCATAGTATGGTAACACATAGTAAAGATTTGGTGCGCGATACGCTCCTTTTCGGGTTACTATTTTCAACGGGTTGTCGAATTTCTGAAATTCTAAATATTAATGTCTGTGAACTTGATCTTACTAATGAAATGATGCTATTAATCAAAACTAAAACTAAAGTCCAAAGAGTGGTTGTTTTACGGGAAGGCTTTGGAGAAATTCTTCGTGAATACCTCAGTAAATACCATAATGATGAATCTGTATTCCTTTTCCCTGGTAGAGAATCTAATCAGCCAATGTCAAGATATGATGTTAACCTACTTTTTCAAGAGTTCTTAACAAAAGCAAACTTACCAAATATGCACATTCATAGCAGCCGGCATTCATTTGCTACCTTTATGCGTGATGAAGGCATAGACTTGTTTACCATTATGGAACTACTCGGACATGAGAAATTTCAATCTACGCTGCAATATATTCGACATTACACTAGTACCTTGACTGCATCAAATTTCAGGGTACAAATGTTTCAATTTGCCTCTGGCCTG
>NZ_BMKR01000043.1 GCF_014644435.1 Paenibacillus albidus
CCTCCAGCGCCGATGGTACTTGGACCGAAGGGTCCTGGGAGAGTAGGACGTCGCCAAGCGGACAACCACAATAAACTGTGGTATTTTTTTTGCCCTTAATAATTGCATACAATAGAAGGGCCTTTAGCTCAGCTGGTTAGAGCGCACCCCTGATAAGGGTGAGGTCGGTGGTTCGAGTCCACTAAGGCCCACCATATTCCCTGATAGCTCAGTTGGTAGAGCACTCGACTGTTAATCGAGTTGTCACAGGTTCGAGTCCTGTTCGGGGAGCCATTTGGAGAGGTGTCCGAGTTTGGCCGAAGGAGCACGATTGGAAATCGTGTAGGCGCCACAAGCGTCTCGAGGGTTCGAATCCCTCTCTCTCCGCCACTAGTATTACAGCATGGCCCGTTGGTCAAGGGGTTAAGACACCTCCCTTTCACGGAGGTAACATGGGTTCGAATCCCATACGGGTCATATCACGGAGGCTTAGCTCAGCTGGGAGAGCATCTGCCTTACAAGCAGAGGGTCGGGGGTTCGATCCCCTCAGCCTCCACCATAAACATCCATATATATCTTTTACTGACGCGGGGTGGAGCAGCCCGGTAGCTCGTCGGGCTCATAACCCGAAGGCCGCAGGTTCAAATCCTGCCCCCGCAACCAAATTATCTTGGTAAGAGAATACAATGGAATATTTAGTTACTGACGCGGGGTGGAGCAGCCCGGTAGCTCGTCGGGCTCATAACCCGAAGGTCACAGGTTCAAATCCTGTCCCCGCAACCAATTTGGAACCGTGGTGTAGTTGGCCTAACATGCCTGCCTGTCACGCAGGAGATCGCGGGTTCGAATCCCGTCGGTTCCGCCATCTTTACAGCTTCAAGTGAAGCATGATTACTGTTGGGGATTAGCCAAGCGGTAAGGCAACGGACTTTGACTCCGTCATGCATAGGTTCAAATCCTATATCCCCAGCCATTTTTTAAAGTGAGAGCCATTAGCTCAGTTGGTAGAGCACCTGACTTTTAATCAGGGTGTCGAAGGTTCGAGTCCTTCATGGCTCACCATTTATTCTCAGAAGTGTGCGCGTGTGGCGGAATGGCAGACGCACCAGACTTAGGATCTGGCGTTTCACGACGTGGGGGTTCAAGTCCCTTCACGCGCACCATGTTTTTGCGGACGTGGCTCAGCGGTAGAGCATCGCCTTGCCAAGGCGAGGGTCGCGGGTTCGATTCCCGTCGTCCGCTCCATATAGATTTGCGCCCTTAGCTCAGCTGGATAGAGCGTTTGACTACGAATCAAAAGGCCGGGAGTTCGAATCTCTCAGGGCGCGCCATTATTTACTTTCGGGATGTAGCTCAGCTTGGTAGAGCACCTGGTTTGGGACCAGGGGGTCGCATGTTCAAATCGTGTCATCCCGATTTTACTTCTTTGCGGGTGTAGTTCAATGGTAGAACTTTAGCCTTCCAAGCTAATAGCGTGGGTTCGATTCCCATCACCCGCTTACAACAATTCATTTACTGCAGAAGACACTTGCCCATAACCTGGGCAGGTGTTTTTTGGTTTATCCTTTTGATGCCAATGTGGTTATGGGCAAAAATTAAAGCCCCTTCCGTAGTGTTACGGAAGGGGCCCAGTGTCGGTTACCCAACCTCCCCGCAGTTTATGAACCTGCAGCTTTCGATCTGAACGGATAACTGGCCGGAAGGAACCTGAAGCTCATAAGTCCGGCCCGGCTCGGCCAGCAGCAGCTGCATTCCCACTGGAGACAGCAGGGAAACCTTGTTCTCTTCAGGCTTGGCTGATTCGGGGAACACAAGGGTGTAGGTATCCAAAGCATCGTCATCGAGATAGCGTAGCTGAAGCTCACTGCCGATCAGGACTTGGTTATCCAGCTGATCCTCCTGAAAATCGGCCAGCCGCTCCTCCAGAGCGGAGCAATAGCGGTTAAGCAGCTCTTCCGCAGCTGCCCGCTGCTTACCCGGCTCCGGGAAATAATGAGTTAGGAATCCGGTCTTTTCTTCATCAAAATAAACCAGCTGTCTAATCAACTGTGTCCGCGAGTCTTGCTTCAGTGTACTATGGTTCATAGTAGATTTCCCCCCCTCTAAGAAACACAGTTCGTCCGGCAGTAATGCAACATTGTGCCATGATAATCCCTCCTATATAAATAGAGGTTCCCTGATAGGAAACCTTCACAACAGTGTATCAGCTGGCACTTGTAAATACAATCCATATTATCGTTGACTCTTGGCGCATTGGGTGCTAAGCTAGGCTGATATATAGGGCATTCCGCAAAGCAGCGGAGTGCCTTAGTCTATGTAAAGGATTTTTTTACATTTAATGTTACCGGAGGGGTGATGCGCTATGTGCACATTTATAAGTTCCGGCCTATGATTGAACAGAAGGGAATTCATGAATTCGTCTGACCACCAAATCTATTTAAAGGGGAGTTTACAATGATACAAGTAAAAGAGTTCGTAGATACGGATAATTCGTATGCAGAGAATAAAGCAAATGAGTTCTTGGCGGGACTGCAGGAGGAACAGGTAGTGAAGGTATGCTACGGTTCCGTGGTTAAATCTTCACGCGATGGCACAGAGCACCAGAGAAGTACCATTTTGATCGTTTATAAGACTAATGAAAAACAATAGCTGGCATACTTTTTTTTCCTTTCTTTCTGTTGCTTCATCGCTTGCTATTGTAATTGTCGCCATCTATTTGTTGTTCATCCGCTAAGCAGCTTATATCCAAAGAAGTCCTTCACCGATTCGGTTGAAGGACTTCTTTGCTTTGGAAGTGTATTTACTTATGGATTGCTTGGTGCAGGTAACCCCAGGCCTTCTGCAATCCGTTGTCCGAATTCCGGGTCGGCTTTGTAGAAATGGCCGATTTGCCGGATCTTAATCTCGTCTCTCTCCACGGGTGCCATGGCCCCTACGATGTTTCGCACCAGCCGGGTGCGTTCTTCCTCACTCAGCAGACGATACAGATCACCCGGCTGTGTGTAGTGATCGTTGTGGTCGTAGGCGCTGCTGTCTGCAAGCCCGGATACCTCAAAGGGGGCTGGTTTGTTCTGAGCAGACTCAGCCGGTCCTCCGTAGCTGTTAGGCTCATAATAGACGGAACCGCCGCCATTGTTTCCATGAGTCATTGCCCCATCACGCTGATAGTTCTTCACATCAGCCTTGGGACGATTGATCGGCAGACTGTTATGATTCGCACCGACCCGGTGGCGATGGGCGTCACCGTAGGCGAACAGGCGGCCCTGAAGCATTTTATCAGGCGAAGCTTCAATGCCGGGTACAAAGGAACCTGGAGAGAAGGTGGCCTGCTCCACTTCGGCAAAGTAATTCTCCGGATTGCGGTCCAGCACCATCCGGCCGACCTCGATCAGCGGGTAGTCTTTTTGCGACCAGACTTTGGTTACATCAAACGGATCGAAACGGTACGTATTCGCATCCTCCACAGGCATAATCTGCACATGCAGTCTCCAGGCGGGGAAGTCCCCTTTGTCAATGGCGTTGAATAAATCCTCTGTATGGTAATCCGGGTTCTCTCCGGCGAGTTTGGCGGCAAGTTCAACATCCAGGTTCTTCACGCCTTGCTCTGTCTTGAAATGATATTTCACCCAGACAGCAGCACCTTCCGCATTCACCCATTTGAAGGTGTGGCTGCCGAAGCCATGCATGTGCCGGAGAGTGGCCGGGATACCGCGGTCAGACATTAGAATCGTTACCTGATGCAGAGACTCGGGCGATAAGGACCAGAAATCCCAGACTGCATTGGGGTTCTTCAGGTGTGTCTGCGGATGACGTTTCTGGGTATGGATAAAGTCCGGGAATTTAATGGCATCACGAATGAAAAAGACCGGTGTATTGTTGCCGACTAAGTCATAGTTACCTTCCTCGGTGTAGAACTTCACAGCAAACCCGCGGGGGTCACGAACGGTATCGGAAGAACCAAGTTCCCCGGCCACTGTAGAAAAGCGGATAAACATCGGCGTGCGTCTGCCTACTTCGGAAAGAAAGTTTGCTTTGGTGTATTTGGACAAATCCTGGGTAACCTCAAAATATCCATGGGCTCCGGCACCTTTGGCATGTACAACCCGTTCAGGCACACGCTCGCGGTTAAAATGTGCCAATTTCTCCAGCAGATGAACATCCTGCAGCAATGTAGGCCCGCGGGAACCGGCGGTCATTGAGTTTTGATTGTCTCCAACCGGTGCACCCCAGCTTGTCGTAAGATTATTGTTGTTGGAACTCATAAATAGTCACCTCATAGGATTTAAATTTAGATTTAGTATAAGTTCTATAATAACAAATATCTTATAAAATGCAATCCTTTTTTATAATAATTATAATTAAATCATCAAAATATAGAGGTGAATATGAATAAATATTGGGGGAAAAAGACCTGGGATATGATATACAATGGAGCTAAAGGAGGATAGACATGCTTAAAAAATTAGTTATGATGCCTTTCTCCATGTCTTTAGATGAGCAGGAGAAGTTGCGCAAGTTTACATTGGAAGAGAATCTTTTTCGAGGCAGGTTGTTTGCCAGGATCATCATCGGCGTTGAATGCGCAATGGCTGCTGTAGGTATTGCCGGGTCCTTGCTAAAAGTACATGAGAGCTTTCGGTTTAGCTTTTATTTGATAAATGTATATGTTCATGATTCTAATAAATATCGGATTTCTTTGGGGAACCGCTAAATTTGAAAAAGATAAGAAAAGGAAAGAAGTAAATTTCCTCGCTTATGAACGTGCTTTTCAACTCTATGCCATGGTGTTTATGTTATGGGGCTGCATTGTCACTCTGGCGGATCAGAGGTTATATGGGCAGTTGATGGCATTTGTAGTTAATATGATCAGTATCTCGGTTATTTTTTACTTCAGCAACCGGCAAATGATTATTCTGTACGGGATCTCCACCCTGCTGCTGTTTGCAGGACTGCCGTTTGTCCAGCCTTCCAGTGAAGTGCTGGCTGGCCATTATGTAAATCTGATTGTATTCCTGTTCTTTTCCTGGGTGGCCTCCAGAATTTTGTATGTCACCTATTGCAGCAATTTCCACAGCAGGATACAGCTGAAGCAAAGCAATCAAAGGCTGGAAGAGGAAATCACCGAGAATAAAAGAGTCCATGTTGAGCTGGAACGGGCGAATAAAGAGCTGCAAAGGCTCTCGCTGGTGGACGTGCTGACCGGGATTCCGAACCGCCGGGCTTTTGAGCAATTACAATGATCGCACAGGTCATTCACGAAGCTGCAGACACCCCCTCGAATATTGCGGCCCGGCTTGGAGGCGAGGAATTTGTATTGACCGCTTTTGGCACCGGGGAGAAGCAAGCCGGGGAGCTCGCGGAGAATATACGGCAGCACGTGAGTGAAATGAAGATCCGGCATGAATATTCCGCAATCCATCCTTATGTTACGGTGAGTCTGGGAACGGCTACAGGCCGGATTTCAAATGCGGCAGATTTCAGCAAGCTGATACTTCTGGCGGATCAAGCGCTCTATGCAGTCAAGGCGGGCGGACGCAATAGCGTGAAAAGTCTGAAATAATTTGATAAACGTCAAGGAAGGATTATTATTCTCAAAGCGGCACCGGGGCTGGAACCTGGCTGCCGCTTTTGTTGTCTGGCGCAGTTAGTCGAATTATGTCGGATTAAGGTGGGTTTAATTGGATTTTGTCAGTTATTTGTTGACCTATGAATTATGGAGTGATAAATTGGGGGGGATATCAATATGTAATGAAAGCGATGCCAAATTTCTGGGGGGCAAGCATGCGCGGATGGTCCAATATACGTTTTCAGACGAAACTTTTTGTTGTGTTTATCCTTCTTAGCAGTGTCCCTGCTCTGCTGATCGGGACAACTGCTTATCATAAATCCTCAGAGATGCTGCAGGACCGGACAGAACAGGATTTGAGTGTTATTCTGACACAGTTAAATACGTCCATTGAACGGCAAATCAGTGATTTTGACCGATTCACAATGATTCCTTATTATTTGCCGGATATCTTCAGTTTTCTGAATCAGCCCTATTTATCTAAGGACCAATGGGGGAGCCAAGAGATCAATGCCCAGAAAACTATGGCCCGCCTGATGAGCGCTTATCCATCCATCAATTCTTCTATTAACGGGCTTGTGGTTTACGGTATGAACGGCACAAGCAACGCTTACCGGCTAAGTGGAAACTCTGTGATGAATCCGAACCTGCGGTTTGTTGACAATCCGTGGTACGACGAGGTTATAGCGAAAAATGGGGGTTTTACCATTACCGGCGTTCAGGAGATCAATCAGTTCAACACTGATTCTTTTCAGGCTATTGTTGGTGCAAGGCTGCTTATGGATGAAGAGTATCAACCTTTGGCGGTTATGGCCATCTATATCTCTCCCAATTTTATACCAAAAATTGTACGGTCTTTGGAGCTGTCGACTGTACAAGTTGCGGTGTTTGACAGGGACCAGCGGGTTATTTACAGTTCTGAACCTGCACTGACAGACAAGCTTAAGTCCTTCGGCCAAGGACAAACGAAGGGGGGCTGGGAAACGGAGGCCTCTTCTGACACCCGCCAGATCGGATACAATGGTGTTTTTCTTGAAAGCGATTACTTGGGTTGGAAAACCTATCTGGGAGTGGATCGCGAAGAATTATTGGCAGGGAGCCGTTCGATCCGCAGGTTCACGCTGTTTATTATAGTTGCCCTTGTATTCATTACTGCGGCAGCCTCTTGGCTCCTGGCCAGAAGCTTGTCCAAGCCGATCTACCGATTAATCCGTTCCATGCGCGATGTAGAAAAAGGGAAATTTGCGGTCACTGTTCCCGTAGGACGCGGTGATGAAATCGGGCGGCTGGAGGGCAGCTATGGACGGATGGTCACCCGATTGGATGAGTTGGTGCATTCTATTGAAGAGAAGGAACGCCAGAAGCGCCACGCTGAATTGTATGCACTGCGTGCCCGGATCCAGCCTCATTTTCTGTACAACACCTTGAATTCGATCCGGATGCTTGCCATTCTGCAGCAGTCGCCCCATATCGCCAAGCTGATTCAAGCCTTGAACAAGCTGCTCCAGGCCAATATGAAATTGGACAGTGAGCTCGTCTCATTGCAGGAAGAATTGCAGATGCTGCGGGATTACGTCAGTCTGATGGATTTGAGATATACCAATGTGTTTACGGTCGACTGGAAGGTCCCGGAGGAGTTTCTTCATCTTCCAATCCCTCCTATGCTGCTTCAGCCACTGCTGGAGAACGCAATCTTTCACGGTGCCAAAGGTTTGGACCGGAATTTGCACATCACGGTAACAGCGATGCCCGGGCAGGATCAGCGTGCTCTGATTCTGGAGATTATTGATGATGGCGCAGGTTTCCCGCCCGGAGTCATAAATTTGGATAACGCCCCAGATGCCCCGGACTCCTCGCAGATCGGGCTGCGCAACGTTAGGGACCGCATCCGGCTGCGGTTCGGGGAAGAATATGGACTGGAGATGCTGCGGATTGACAATCTGACGATAATGAGGGTAAGCATTCCTTTGATGAGTATGCAGTTGGGAGGGGATAGCCATGTGGAATCTACTGGTCGTTGAAGATGAGTCTATCGTCAGAATGGGCCTGCGGTATATGGTCAACTGGGAAAGCCAGGGTATTCATTGGCATGCTGAAGCCGCAGGCGGCGAGGAGGCACTCCTGGTAATGGCCCGGGAAGACATTCATATTGTAATGACAGATATCCGGATGCCGGGAATGGACGGGCTGGAGCTGGCCAAACAGATTAAAGTCCAGTATCCGCTCGTACAGATTATTTTCTTGAGCAGCTATGACACCTTCACTTATGTACGGGAAGCATTTAAGCTGGGGGCCATTGATTATTTGCACAAGCCGACAATGGATGAGCATGAAATTGTCTCCACCCTTCAGAAGGTGCTTGCCCAACTCAATGTAATAACTTCTGCGGTGCCGCCGGAACTGACGGGGGAGGAGAAGAATGCGCTGTACTTATCTCTTCTGGATAGATACACTTTTCCATTAAGTCCTGTTATCCCTGAATTTGCGGACGATGCTTACCAAAAAGGTTATGAACTGGTGGTATTCCGCAAAAGGGATGATGCGGTTCTGGGGGATGAGGATTCGAATCATCTGCGCTTTCTATCTTTGCAGTATTTAATTACCGAATTTGTAACCAAGGACTGGGGCGGGATTGTATTTCACCGCAGCTTCCGTGAGATTATTTGGATTGCACCGGTACTTCCGCGAGCAGAACAGGCGGATAAAAGCAAATATCTGGAGATCCTGCGCCAAAAGGTACTGGAACTGCTCAATGTCGCGCTGATTTTTGCCGTCAGTCCCATCTGCATGGATATGACCCGGCTTCCGGAGGCTTATCTGGGAGCGCTGCTGCGTTTTCCCGTGCATGAACAAAGCGATAATCTCATTGTGCGCAAGGCTAAGGAATATATTGATCAGCATCTGCTGGAAGAGGTCACACTGGCAAAAGTAGGAGAGGCCATTCACGTGAGCCCGGGTTATTTAAGCCGGATTTTTATTAAGGAGCTTGGTGAGAATTTCAGCGATTATATTATCCGCAACAAAATAGAGCATGCCCAAAAGCTGCTCCGCAGGACAAACCGGAAGGTCTATGAAATTGCAGCCGATATTGGTTATACGAATGCCCATTACTTCAGCAAGCTGTTCAAAGACCGCATGGGCGTTACGCCCCTGGAATACCGAAATCAATAAGGGCAGTAAGGGCCCGTAAGACTTCAAGCAGCAAGCTTCGAAAGACATGAGGCTTGCTGTTTGGCATTTCAGGGCTGCCGTTCAGGAGAAAGGGAATGACAAAAAAACATAGGAGATGTCATGATTCAGCTATTGAAAAAACGGAATGCCCATATTATCCCGGGTAGACGTGCAAATAGTGTAGGAAAGAGCCTTTTTACTGGCTACTGCTCCCCGCTTTCCCTCTCTACAATAGAAATAGAAGCAGAACAGATCAGCAAAGGAAGGGGAGTATCACATGGAAGATGAAGAACAATTGGGGAGCCTCCGAACACAGCGCTGGGGGAGATTTGAATTGAATCTACAGGGACCCTCATCGGGAAATCCGTTTACAGAAATAACGTTAACCGCTAAGTTCCGGCTGCGGCACCTTGTAATTGAGGTGGACGGATTCTATGACGGGGAAGGGCGCTACATTATCCGGTTTATGCCGGATACGGTCGGAGAATGGTCCTATGAAACTACAAGCAATGTTCAGGAGTTGAGCGGCATCCGGGGTACCTTCTATTGTGTAGATCCCGAAGCCGGGAACAGAGGTCCTGTAGGCGTCGATAAGACATTCCATTTCGCTTATGCGGACGGAACCCCCTTTTATCCATTCGGAACGACCTGTTATGTGTGGAATCACCAAGGGGAAGAATTGGAGGAACAGACGCTTCGCAGTCTGGCCGAATCGTCGGCTTTTAATAAAATTAGAATGTGTGTGTTTCCGAAGCATTATGACTACAACCTGACCGAGCCGGCATTCTATCCTTATGAAGGATCACTGGAGAACGGATGGGATTTGAACTCATTCAATCCCGGCTACTGGAGGCATCTGGAACGCCGCTTAAGCAATCTGCAAGCTCTGGGTATCGAAGCGGATCTGATTCTGTTCCATCCCTATGACCGCTGGGGCTTCTCGAAGATGAGCCGCGAAGAGGATAGCTTGTACCTGCGTTATGCCATCGCCCGCTTATCTTCTTTCCGTAATCTGTGGTGGTCGCTTGCCAATGAATATGATCTGATGAAGTCGAAGTCGATGCAGGATTGGGATCGGTATTTCCGCTTACTTCAAGAGCATGATCCTTACCAGCATCTGCGGTCCATTCATAACTGGCATCATCCAGGGATTCATTACCGGAGCAATCTGCATTGGTATGACCATGGCAAACCGTGGGTGACACATGCCAGCATCCAGCATCCCGATCTTCATTTCGTATCCGAATGGCGGGAGCAATTTCAGAAGCCGGTGGTCATTGACGAATGCCGATACGAGGGGAACCTGAACCATGGCTGGGGCAATATCACCGCGGAGCGAATGCACGATTGTTTCTGGGAAGGTGTGTTGCAGGGAGGATATGTGACGCATGGGGAGACCCTTCTTCAAGAAGACCCTATCCTCTGGTGGTCGCATGGAGGAATGCTGCATGGGGACAGCCCGGAGCGGATCAGGTTCCTGCGCGGAATTGTGGAGGAAGGTCCGCAATTAGACAAGGTTTCGATTAATTTTGAATGGGATACATCGGCCGGAGGTGTGGATGGTGAATATTATCTCGTTTATTTTGGCTCCAGCCGGCCGGCTTTCCGCATTCTGCCGCTCCCCGAAGACATTACCTTCACCATTGAGCGAATCGACACCTGGGAGATGACGATAACGGCATTACCCGGATTATATACAGCGGGAAGCCGTATAGATTTGCCGGGCAAGCCTTATCAGGCACTGCGTATTACAGCCGTTCACAACTAAATCATCAAAAGGGGAATGTACATGAAAAAATGGATCTTGCTGCTGACGGGTGTGTTGCTTGTTTCTATAATTGCTGCGGGTTGCTCTTCCGGTAATAACAGCGGGACGGTGAACAATGCAAGCCCCTCAGCGGATAATACCCAAAACGGCGGGGCAAAGGTCAATATCTCCTTATGGGTGCTGAATACCGGCTGGGAATGGTTGCCGGAGGCGGTACGGGATTTTGAACAGACGAATCCGAATATCAGTGTAGAGGTTACCAAATACGAGGTGGACCCGATTAAGGAAGCTTTGAAGGTGGCCGCCAGTTCCAAAACATTGCCTGATATGTGGTTTACCTGGGGCGGATCGCTGGGTTCCTTCTATGCGGAAAACGGGATGACGATGGACCTGACGCAAGTCGCCGCAGATCATAAGTGGTCCGAAATTTACAATCAAACAGCTATCGACATGTCGACCTATGATGGGAAAGTATCCGGCATCCCGATCCATCTCAATGTACTGGGGATGTGGTATCCCAAAAATGTTTATCAAAAGCTCAATCTGCAAGCGCCTGCGACCTTTGCCGAGTTTGAAAGCCAGCTTCAAACCCTAAAGGACAATAATATCACCCCGCTTGCTTTTGGAAGCAAAGGGGGCTGGCATACGATGCGTTTGACCGAACAGCTTCTGGAACACTTTGCAGGCCCTGAGCTGCATGATAAGTTAAACAGCCTGGATGCTTCCTGGAATGATCCGGCTGTCGTCAAGGCCTTCGGGAAGATCAAGGAATACACGGATAAAGGTTACTTTCCGATGGGCTATTCATCCTTGGACCCGAGCGAAGCTGAAAGCCTGATCTATCAGGAGGCGGCAGGAATAATTAATGAAGGTACCTGGTTTGACGGAACGATTATTACGAACGGATTTAATCCGAAAGACTTTGATGTGTTTAAATTCCCGAACGATCAGACGCCGTCCAGGGCCTCTGTGTTCGCCGAGATGTTCCAGATCAATGCTGAAACGGAAGCGGCTAAACAGGAGGCGGCCATTAAGTTCGGTGAATATTTGACCAGTACAGATGTAATCAACAAGTACGTTGAAGATTATGGTTCACCGGCGGCGCTTGAATTCAATATTTCCGATACTACTCCCCATCTCAAGCCATTGCTCGACAGCGCGGGTGACGGAGGTTTCCTGATTACTGACCAGGCCTTGCCGCAGGAAGTGGCCCAGAAGCTGTTCGAGGCGCAGGATAAGGTAGCACTTGACGAATGGACACCGCAGCAGGCAGCGGAAGGTATGGACAAGGCTGTAACTGCCTACAAGAGCAAGCAGAAATAAGAGGATGAATGAATGCGGGGGATTGCAGTCTTATAGCAAAGGAGAGGCTGTAATCCCAAGCAGGAAGGGAGCGTTCCTTGTGACAACAAGAACACTGAAGCCATGGCTGTTCCTGATGCCTGCGCTGGTTATTTATTTGACGGTGATTTTTGTACCGTCCATCTACACGTTTTTTCTCAGCTTCTTCAGGTGGAATGGAGTCACTCCGGACAAGGAATTCGTGGGGCTGGGCAACTATACGGACCTGATCATGAATGACACCGTCTTTGCGAGGGCATTACGAAACAATTTACTGTGGACGATCGGTTCTCTGACGCTCATTATGGGCTTTGGTCTAATCCTGGCTCTAATGCTGAACAAGAAGCTGAAGGGGCGTATTGTGTTTCGCGGCATCTTCTACTTTCCGTATGTGCTGTCCGGTATTATTGTCGCAACCGGCTGGACCTGGATCTATAATCCTACCCAGGGATTTGTGAATAAAGCGCTGGAGCTGCTGGGTCTGGAGAGTTGGAAACATGCCTGGCTCGCTGAACCCAAAACTGCTCTGTATGCAGTATTTGTCGCGGCTTTGTGGCAGGGTATCGGACAGCCGATGGTTCTGTTTCTGGCAGGTCTTCAGACGATTCCGCAGGACCCTTATGAAGCGGCTTACATCGACGGAGCCAAGCCGCATCAATCCTTCTGGTATATTACACTTCCACTGCTCCGGGAGACTTTTGTAATTGTCATTGCGACAACACTTATCGCTTCAATGAAGGTCTATGACATTATATACGGAATGACCGGCGGCGGACCGGCAGAAAGCACGCAGGTATTATCCTCGTGGATGTATAATCAAACCTTCAAGTTTGCAAATATCGGGACAGGATCAGCCATTTCATTCTTTCTGGTTATGATCTCCATGATTGTCATTATTCCTTATGTCTACTACACAACAAAGAAATCACATGTGTAAAGGATAGAAAGCGGGTGGGAACGAATGGAAGAGTTAAGGGTTCACCCGGGAATCCAGGCGCTGAGGTACACCGTATTGATCCTTTTGGCCGCCATATTTCTGATTCCCGTATTATTTATTGCATTTACCGCACTGAAATCGAAGTCGGATTTGCTGACAAGCCCTTTCTACGCCCTGCCGCAGAAGTTCCAGTGGGGGAATTTCGCTGAAGCCTGGAATCAGGGTAAAATGAGCATGTATATGAGCAATACTGCTTTTATCTGTTTGGTCAAGGTCCCGCTGGGGATTATGATTGAAGCACTGGCGGCGTTTGCCTTGACCCGGCTCAACTTTAAATGGAGCAATTCCATGTTTGCTTTTTTTCTGGTGGGTATGATGATTCCGATTCAGGCCACGCTGGTTCCGCTCAATATTTTTCTGAACAAGACACATTTGGTCAATACGTATCCTGGTATTTTTCTCGTTTATGTCGGATTCGGCATACCGTTTGGCATTCTGATTCTCCGGGGCTTTTTCCGGACGATTCCCAAGGAGATTGATGAATCCGCTCTGATCGACGGCTGCGGGGATATGGGGAAATTCTACCGCATCGTTCTTCCGCTGGCCATGCCGGCAATCGCAACCCTGGTGATCTTTGACTTCATGGCAACCTGGAATGAATTCCTGCTTGCCCAAATTTTTATTACCAAGGATTCAATGAGAACGATCACTACCGGGCTGCTGTCATTCAAGGGAGAACATGCGACGGATTATACCCTGATGAATGCAGGAGTATTGATTTCCATTATTCCGACATTGGTAGTCTACCTGCTGTTTCAGAAATATTTTGTTTCCGGGCTGGCCGGCTCTGTTAAAGGCTAATATTTGGCGAAATCAGCTATCATTAAGGACATGGCATAAGCTGCTGTGTCCTTTTCTTGTGGAGGATGGACGAAAGGGTTTGATTATCCGGGTTAAAGCCAATAAGATAGAGGATATAGCGGGACCGGCAAAAGTCAGGAGCAGATCTACATACCAGGATAGGAGCTGTAATTTATGAGCCGCACAGTAACCGTTAAAAATGTAATTATAGGCGAGGGTACGCCGAAGATTTGCGTTTCGCTTGTGGGGGCGACGTTATCCGATTTAAAGCAGGAGGCAGCGGCGCTGAAGGCGCTGGCTCCCGACCTGGTGGAGTGGCGTGCCGATTTTTTTGAGCAGGTGGAAGAGCTGGAGGCCGTTATGGACGCACTTGGCGTGATTCGTGCCCTGCTTCCGGATCTGCCGCTGATCTTCACCTTCCGCAGCGCCAAAGAAGGCGGCGAGAAGGAAATCAGCACCGGAGATTATATCGCGCTGAATAAGGCGGCTGCCGCGAGCGGTCTGGTCGATATTATCGATGTAGAGCTGTTCAATGAGGAAGAGGATGTACGGGTGCTTATCGCGGCTGCGCATGATAACAATGTGTTCGTCATTCTCTCGAACCATGATTTTCACGGGACCCCGCCGAAGGAGGAGATCATCTCCCGTCTGCGCAAGGCTCAGGAGCTTGGGGGAGATCTGCCCAAGATCGCGGTTATGCCCGGCAGCCCGGCGGATGTGCTGATACTGCTGGCAGCCACCCATATGATGAAGGAAGAGTATGCGGACCGCCCGATTATTACGATGTCCATGGCAGGGTCAGGTGTGATCAGCCGATTGGCCGGAGAAATCTTCGGCTCGGCGCTCACCTTCGGCGCGGCTTACCGGCCGTCGGCACCGGGACAGGTGGGGATCAGAGAGCTGCGTGAGGTGCTGGCCTTATTGCACCGCAGCCTATAAGACTATAAATAGTGTGATCCTAAAAGCGGCACCGGGATTTTGATCCCGGTTGCCGCTTTTGTTATCTTGGTTTGGGACAGCCCATACTTCGGAGTCATTTCACTGCATTTTGTACATCAGGCTGTGGATTAAAGCAGCTCAGGGTCGATTTGACTGCATTTGATGCATTGGGAATAGAAGGAATGGCTGGAAAATGCCCGTTTTCTAAATTTCCGCTGTATGAAATACATCCAAATGGACTTTTAAGCTATCTGGGAGCGATTGTGCTGCACAATATACATTAGGATAAGCTCTCATCGCAGGATGATGCTCATGTGCAGGGGATGATGCGGCAGGTCCTCCACTAGTGCTGCAGTAGCGTTGCTTTTATCGGCCCGAGTCCTAACTCCTGAAAAGTCAGCCGGCTCTAACAAAGTGTATTCTCCCAGCCGAAATAATAAGAGATTTACAACTCTTGAGGAGGTATAGGACATATGAGAAAAAGCTGGATGATCCTCGTAAGCTGCCTGCTGGCAGTAAGTCTGATGTCAGGAACGGTGCTGGCCAAGCCCGGAAATGGCAATGGTAATGGCAATGGCAATAGCGCAGACAAGAAGGAAAAAAACACGGAAGCCAAGCCCGTTGCCCAAACGGTAAAGGAAGAGGACAAAGGCAAGGTGAAAGAAACCGTAACCTCAGTTACATACGCTACCTATGGCGGCAATGGACACAATGGGTACAAGGGACTTTTAAAAGCGATTGAGAATGTAAAAGACAAACCTGCCGGTGCTGTAATTGCCGAGCTTTTATTGACCCGATATAACCTGCAGCTAACTCCTGAAAAGAAGGCTGAACTGGAGGCAATAAAGGAGAAAGATGCGGCTCTGTCAGCACTTGCCGACATACTGGACAAAAAAGGAAGCGTTACCGATGCGGTATACGTGGAGAAGGAAGCCATCAAAGCCAACGTTAAAAATCTTGACTCTTATAAAAAACTGGGCAAGCTGTACGAGAAAACCGGCAAAAACGGTGTGAAGCTGTACGTTAACGGTGAAGAGCCTGCAAGTGAAGTGGCTCCAATCCTCAAAAATGGCAGCACATTCGTGCCATTCCGGGCAATTTCCGAGGCTCTGGAAGCCGAGGTGATCTGGAACAAGGAAGAACGTTCTGTTACCGTAACCCGTGACGGAATTACAGTAAAATTGTTCATTGATAAGAAGCTGGCTTACGTCGATGGCAAACAAGTCACACTTCAGGCTCCTCCAGCGATTATAAACGGCAGTACTGTAGTGCCTGTGCGCTTTGTGAGCGAAGCCTTGAAGGCTACTGTAAAATGGGAACCCGTATCCCGCTCCGTAGTGATCTATGAAGAATAGGCTGTAAGCGGAGGGCTGGAGTCAAAAGATCCAGCGGCCGATCAGTTAACAGGAAAAGGACACGGCAGCTTATGCCGTGTCCTTTTCTATTGAGGCCGTTCTTACGCCTTCATCCCGGTATAGATGAATACCGCATCCCGCAGAAATGCCGCGAAACCGGGTTTTTCCTTGTCATAATAGGCGGTGAAACGTTCATCGTCCACATACATTTGTGCAACACCGGCATGGGCTTCCTTGGTATAGCTGTCCCAATAGAAGGTCAGCCACTTCCGGTGCAGCTCGGCTCCTTGCTGCGCGGGCTCGCTGGCAGGATCGCCAAGCTCCATCGCTTGGCCCAGTAGACGGAACATGTCTTGTTCGAGCTGCTGGATGGCTGTATAATCCTCTTCACTCATGCCGGCCAGTTTCCTGTTCGACTTGTCTACAGCGCTGTCGCCGTATTTGGCTCTGACTTCCTGTCCGTATTTCTGTTCGTTATCCTCTACCAGCTTCTGCTTGAAGCCATCAAATTTCTCCTTGTTGCTCATTGTTATTCTCCCTTCGGCTTGTGCCAGCGTCTTCTCGACATTGGCAATCAGCAGTTCCAATTGTTCTTTGCGCTTAAGCAGCTGCTCGCGGTGTTCCTTTAGTGCAGCGGCTCCGTCGAAGGAGGGGGCGTTCATAATATCTTTGATGCGTTCCAGGCTGAGGCCCAGTTCCCGGTAAAATAAAATTTGCTGCAGCCGGTCGACCTCTGCCTGGCCATAGATACGGTACCCGGATGAGTTGATTCTCGCCGGCTTGAGAATGCCGAACTCATCGTAGTAACGCAGCGTCCTGGTGCTGATTCCAGCCAGATTGCCCAGCTTCTGGACCGTGTATTCCATATGCAACCCCTCCTGACAAATTCACTGTACACCTTTACGTTGCGTCAAGCTCAAGTGTTTTTTTGAAAAAAACGAATTGGAAAGGCATCCCGCATCTAACACCAAGAAAGCGGCTGAAGTCCCTACTGCTCATATACAGGGGATTCAGCCGCTTATGTGTGCTTCACAGAAAGCAGCAGCGTGCTCATTTCAAGAGAATTGGATAGAGCAGGGAGATCATGAGGCTTTAGCGGCGTCCAACCTGTGCAGCAAAATATTCCTGCAACTCGGCCACCTTCCGCGGATCGGCAAGCGTAGCCTTGTCAGTAAAATAATGCTCGACTACGAGTTCCCAGGTCGGAACGATTTTTTGCGAGGTCATCGCTTTGATGGCCACCTTGACGGTTTTGCGCTCGCGGGCGTTGGAGAAGGTATCCTTGTAATGCTGGGACCGCCCGAAATCCAGATCGCTGAAGATTGCGCGGAAGATCTCCGCAGTCATCTTGGCATCATCAAGCGCCCGGTGGGCAGACCCGGAAGGTTCCAGCCCAAGAAGTGCCATGGCACCTTCAACGCTGATATCGTTGCTGAGGCCCCGGGCACGGAGTACGCCTTTCAGCAGATCAAAATAGGTCGCAGCCATCCAGTAGCTGTCGTCCATCTTATGCATACGGATATCCTGAATGATCCGCTTCATATCCTCGCCGCCCCAGGTAAGAAGCAATACGCCGTCTTCACTCTGATCCAACCAGGTCTGAAAGGCGGTGATCACTTTGGGAAAACGTGCGGCAATATCAATATCCTCCTGCGGGATGCCGGTTTTTTTCTTGATAAACGAATTGAGGGTGGAGAAATATATAGGTTTGATTAAGGAAGAAAATTCATCCTTGTACTGCAATGAAGAATCTAACCGGACTGCCCCAATCTCAATGACCTCCATAGGATGCTCGCTGGCAAACTTGCGGCCGTTGAATTCGATGTCCAGAATAATATAATCCAAGGTACTTGCCTCCGTTTCCGTGACTGGCGCTAGGGTTGCCTTAAAATGCGCCGACTATTCTATTTTAGCAAAAAATGCGGGCTTACGGGAAATTGGAAATGCATGCGGGTAAATTTGAGTTTTATGGCGAGAATTGGGTACGATTGAAAGGGAATCGGGTAATAGACAAGGAGGTCTGTCTTTCAGGCCCGCCTTGGGGAGGTAAGCGAAGTGAAACTGTATGTAACCGTCAAAAGCCTGGGCAAACGCAGGCCAGTTCTCGAGCGCCGCAAGCTTGAGCTTGTGAATACGCCGCAGACGCTCAGAGAGCTGATTGTGGAGGTAGTCTCGGAGCAGGTGCAGAAGCTGCAGGACAAGCAGGGGCAGGGGGGAATAATCCCTTTTCTGACCGGAGATGAAATCGGGGAACGCGGCGACAATGGAAAAGTAGGCTTCGGCACAGTGTATAACGAAACAGGGCCTGATCAAGATAAGGCGGTTGCGGCTGCGCTGCTGGCTTTTGAGGATGGGCTGTACAAAGTGTTTGTAGGGGAGAAGGAATGTACGGCACTGGATGGTCCCCTGCAGATGGAAGAGGGCGACGATCTGGTATTTATAAGGTTTACGATGCTTGCAGGACGAATGTGGTAGAGGAGGAGCTTTTTACATGAAAATAGGGAACGCGGAGTGGGAAACAAATGGGTATGCCGATATGCAGAAGAAAGCCCAGGCGCTTGAAGGGGAAGGTTCTGAACTTGCCGTTGTCCTCGCTGAACTCAGCAAAAACCGGTATTTGCATGAAGGAGAAGAACTATACGAAAAATGTGTAGCTATCCTGCAACAGCGGGCTGCCGAAAAACAGACGGATTTCGCTGGTTATTGGCAGCCGCTTATTCAAGTGATGGAGTTGCTCTACAGCGCACATACTGTTGAAATCGTACGTTACATAGTAGATCATGCCCAGGAACAGCCTTACGGAATCGGTTATGCACGCCGGCCCTTCCGTTCACGGGAGCTTGAAGTTCACCGGATGCGAATCTTTAATAAGATCAATGCGTTGATCTTTATGGAAATCCTGGAGTTCTCGCTGCCGGAATATCTGAAAGCCAATCATGAGAAAGATTACAGCACCAGCTACCGTATTGACGTGGCTTTGGCTGATGTAGTGGCCTATGAGCTGGACCACGGGGATGGGGGCATGCTGGATCTGCTTAAGGAAGCGGTATATGGCGACAATCAGGGAGCGCAACTCAGCCAGAGTATGATTAAGGGTGTCTTTCTGAGCCATAACCCGGAGGCTCTTAAAATGACGGGTGAATTACTGATTGCAGCGCGTCTGCAAGAGGGGCTGCGGCAATCCATTGTCGAAACGATGGATATGGGGACGCTGTCGAACAACCTGTATATGCTGAAGCTGATTATCGATAACGATCTGATCCGGTACAGCTCGGTGGTGCGGGCGCTGGGGACATGGACAGGCATGGGCCTGGAAGCACAGAACCAGCGGGTGGCCAGGCAGCTGATTGAAGGTGCTTATGAGGTGCTTACAGATGAAGCTGTGCGGGAAGCCTGGCTGTCCGACGCCAACGCGAACCATGTGTACCTAAGCCTATGGAGTACAGCGGTGTATGAGGAAGAAGACTTGTACGGGAAGATTGATACGCTTATGGCCGGTGGGCAGCTGTATCAAAGAATCGTAGCCCAGTATGTGCTTGCGAACAGTGAGAATAAAGAGATCCGCCTGGCCAGCGCCCGGCAGTATCTGGATGAGCAGGAGCCTGAGCTGCTGTACTGGATTCTGACGAATTATAATTACAGTTATGACCGGATGTGGAGAGCATCTAACGATGAGGGGCCAAGGATCGAGGTCAGAACCAGTCCGCAGCTGGAGGATAAAGAGGAGCGGCGGCGGGACTTCGATGCGCTAAAGGCGATATTCCTGAACCCGGCCAGCGGGGACCGGACGGGCCCGTCGAAAGTGCTTGATTTCCTCCAGATTGCTTATACCCGTGATTTGCCGGTACAAAAAATGCTCTATTTGATCTCTTACGATATGGACCCGGGTTGGGTGAATGAGGTCATTGCGCTGAGGGACAAGCTTAGTGCAGATCTGCGTGGGGAGTTGCTGAATTACTTCGTGCTGGCGCCCGAGGAGGCTGTACAGCGGGAATTTATCTTCGCCAGCCTCTCCGATAAGAGCATGAAGAACCGGGAGTTCGCGCTCGAACTGGCCCAGGAGCTGATCCTGTCAGAGGAAGAGCTGCAAATGGCCGAAGCCTTGCTGAAGCTGAAGACCGGAACGTTGCGCCAGAGTGTTACCCGGATGCTGCTGAAGCAGCCGGACCCTGCTCTGCTGACTGCGGTCAGCCGGCTGCTGCAGGGCAAGAACAGCCTGCAGCGGCTCGCCGGGCTGGAGATTGCTACGGTGTTGTTCGAGGATGAAGCACGGCAAGAGTTGTTCCTGGCGGTGCAGCCACATGTCGATGGGATTACAGAGCCTTCCGCCAAGGAACGCGAGCTGATGGCTAAGATGGGGCAGAAGAACGAATACATCCGGGCGAACGGTTATGGGCTGTTTGATCCCAAGCAGACGGAGCCTTGGCTGGCTGAAGGGCCAAAGCCCGGCAGCTTCGAGTGGAAGCACGTATTCAAGCTGTCTTTGGAGCAGATCCGGACGTTCTTGGAAGGACTTGATCAAAAGATTCATGAGCACCGCGATGTAGAGTATGAAGCGGAGTATTACAGCGGCTACAAAGAAACGCTGCTGATCGGGACCAATTTCCGGCCCCTGCAAGGGTACATTCAGAGTCATGAGGATCATACATCCTCCCGTCTTGAGCAATATCCCCTGCATGAGGTATGGTCCGCTTATGTGCAGGAGAGCGGCTGGGAGGCCAGGGATCTGCTGGAGCTTAACTTCTATATAACCCTGACGGATCTGGACAAGACATTGGATCATTATTACGGCTATTATAACGGTTCTGCTAATTACGAGGCCCTCCGCAAGCAAAAGCTGCTGGAAGGCTTTAGAGCTGAGTTTGCCGAACGGGTCTACCCGGTGCAGCAGATTCGGGACGTGCAGAAGGTACTGGACAAGCTGCGCTATAAGTGGCAGACGGAAACACTGGTCGCAGCTTTTTTTGCAGACAGTGCGAAGACAGAGGAGTTCCGCCTGGCGGACGGAGCTGTTAATGCCCTCATGGCGGCGTTCCCGGAAGAGAAGCTGGAAGAGGAGAGCCCTTTGCTGAATTTGCTGATCCAGCCCTTCATTCAGATGGAACACTCCCATTGGAGCGGATCAGAGGAGTTCAAAGCGATGTTCCTCACCTCCTATACCCTTGAGCGTATGCTCGGGAGCAAAGAGAACCATTCCGTCATTGGGCTGAAAAATTATATCAAAGCTTTTAATGACGGAATGATTGGTGAAGGGACACTTCTTAAAGAACTGCTTCTCGGCCAAGATAACCGTAACCATATGCGGTGGATGACTTCGCGCAGCCATGAATGGATTGAGAACAGCCCGAAGGTGGTGGAGCTGCGTGCACGGATGATTGAGCGTCTCTTGGCCATTGAGCTGGGACGTGGGGATCTGCCGACAGAGGTGACCGCGCTGACTATGGGGCTGGAACGGATTGAGGGCATGGAGTACTTTGTGCGCATTCTCGCCGGGCTGGATCAGGATACGTTTATTCGGGGTTATGTGTACGGCTACGGAGACAACATTACGAAAAAGGAGTCATTCAGCCATCTGCTCAAGGTCTGTCATCCCCGGGAAGGTGATGATGCCGGGCTACTGAAGATTCTGCTGAAGGAATATAAACTCTCTGACAAAAAACTGCTGGAAGCGGCTATGTATGCCCCGCAATGGATTGAAATTATTGCCGAGTATCTGGGCTGGGAAGGGCTGCGCAGTGCCGCCTGGTATTTCCATGCGCACATCAATGAAGGTTTCTCTGCGGAAAAAGAGACCGTAGTTGCGCATTATTCGCCCATTACACCACAGGACTTCAATGACGGCGCATTCGATGTCAAGTGGTTTCAGATAGCGTACGAGACGCTGGGCCAGGAACGGTTCAAGCTGCTCTATGAATGCGCGAAATATATCTCCGCGGGTGCGAATCACCGCCGCTCCCAGCTGTTCGCCGATGCCACACTCGGCAAGCTGAAGCTTGAGGAGCTGAAGACTTCTGCGGCGCAGAAACGCAACAAGGATCATCTGCTGAGCTACAGCCTGATTCCAATTCGTGCTGACCGCGAGCAGGATATCCGCGAGCGTTATGAGTTCATCCAGCAGTTCCTGCTGGAGAGCAAGAAATTCGGGGCGCAACGGCGTGCCAGTGAAGCGCTGATCGTCCGGATTGCCCTGGGCAATCTGGCCCGCAATGCCGGCTATGCCGATGTCACCCGCATGATGTGGGATCTGGAGTCGCGCAAGCTTGATGAGCTTACGGTCTTCTTCCACCCCTTTGCGCTGGATGAAGAGACTACCGTCATGCTCAGCATTGACGATGAGGGGCAGAGTGACTACGTCGTAATCAGCAAGGGCAAGGCGCTGAAATCGGTGCCGTCCCGCTTCAAGAAACATGAGCATGTGGAGAAGCTGAAGGAAGCGAAGGCGGAACTGACCGGACAATACCGCCGCGCCCGTGCCGAGCTGGAGCGGTCCATGGAATCCGGCAGCACGTTCACCGTGGATGAGATTATGGGAATTACCCGCAATCCGGTGCTGGCACCGCTGCTGCGCCCGCTGGTGCTGAAGAGCGGAGAAGAAGCCTTAGGGTACTTTGCTGCGGAGGGGCCGGCACTTGTGGACCCGGACGGGGTACAGCAGGCCCTTGGCGGACAGGATATGCTGCAAATTGCCCATCCGCTGGATCTCTATCGCAGCGGGCAATGGAGCCTGTACCAGAAGGATCTGTTCGACCGCCAGGTGCGCCAGCCGTTTAAGCAGATCTTCCGCGAGCTGTATCTGCCGAATGCGGATGAGCTGGCGAATGGGGTATTGTCCCGCCGTTACGCAGGGCATCAGGTACAGCCGAGCAAGACGGTGGCGCTTTTGAAGAGCAGGCAGTGGACGGTAAGTTATGAGGAAGGGCTGCAGCGGGTCTTTTATGCCGAGAATCTGATCGTCCGCCTGTACGCTATGGCTGACTGGTTCTCCCCGGCGGATACCGAAGCGCCGACACTGGAGACGGTGCAGTTCTTCGACAGGACCACTTATAAAGAAGTAGCGCTGGATCAGGTGCCGCCGCTCATCTTCTCCGAAGTGATGCGTGATATTGATCTGGTGGTGAGCGTTGCTCATGTTGGCGGCGTTGATCCGGAGGCCAGTCTGACGACCATCGAAATGCGCCGGGTCATTGTGAATGAATCGCTGCGTTTGCTGAAGATCGGCAATGTACGTATGGATGGGAATTATGCGCGGATTGAAGGCACACTGGGTGAGTATGCCGTGCATCTGGGCAGCGGACAAGCCTATAAGCAGGCTACGGGAGCGCTTCATATCATCCCGGTGCATTCTCAGCACCGCGGGCGGCTGTTCCTGCCATTCCTGGACGAAGATCCGCGCACCGCGGAGATTCTCTCCAAGGTGATGCTGCTGGCGCAGGACACCATGATCAAAGATCTGCAGATTCTGATGCAGCTGGGGGGATAAGGTAGAGGGGCCGTGAGGGAGCGAATGAGAGGCATTTTTGCCTTTGATCCGTGCTCTAGACGTCGTGAGGGCGCGAATGGAAGGCATTTTTGCCTTTGATCCGTGCTCCAGACGTTTATTCGCAGGTGTCTCCGATGACATACCCCGGTGCGGGGTGGATCTCGGTGAAGCCGGCCAGATAGCGCGCCTGGTAGCGGATCGGGCGGCTGCTGCCCATCATCAGGATGTTCAGCATGCCGGCCGCCCCGCCGGAGCGCAGGGCGAAGGTCTTGATATAGGCGTATTCCCCGCTCAGCGTGGTATGGATTGCGCCGATCAACGGGTCATGCCCGCCTTTACCCATCAGATTCATGATGATGGAGCCTTGCGGGTGCAGCTTGGAGCGGGTCATGCGGAAGAATCCGTCCGAAGTGAGATGCTGCGGAGTTCCTTTGGCGGTAAAAGCGTCCAGAATAATATAGTCATACCGGTTCGCAGGCTCATGCTCCAGAATCTGTCTGCCATCCCCGATCTCTACATTATCCAGGGTATATCCGAAGGACCTCCTGCTTAGCTCCACCACTTCCGCGTTAATCTCGGCCACTTTAAAGCGTTTTTCTGCAAAATAACCGGGAATCGTTCCGATGCCGTGGCCAATGGCAAACACATCTGCAAAAAAAGAATTGTTGTATTCCATCAGATGAATGATGGCCCGCGGATACTCAAATACAACCCGCTTGGGCCGGTTCAAATCGAGCGCACCCTGGATTGCCTGGTTGTTGAACTCCATCACCCGGAAGCGGCCTTTCTCGCCGTATAACTCTGTGGTGTCGTATACTCTGATTTCCTGCAATCCGCCATATCTCCTTAATGAATCGATATCCGTTTATATTCGTTCGGCGTCACGCCGACTACCCGTTTGAAGAGTTTGTTGAAATAGGCGGGATCGGCATAGCCAACCTGGGCTCCGATCTCGTGCACCTTCAGGTCTGGAGCATTCTTCAAAAGCTGCTTGGCGGCACGGATACGGATCTCAATAATGTAGTCGGTCAGCGTATGTCCCGTCTCTTGCTTGAATAACTTGCTTAAATAACTGGGTGTCAAAAAAACCATGCCTGCCAGAGCATTCAGCTCCGCAGGCTGATTATAGTTGGCGGCGACCCAGCGCTTCACCGACTCAACGGCGGTGCCCGACATCGTTAGCCGGTGGTTCCTAATCTCGCTGAGCGCAGCCGAGAAGGCCGAGATAAAGCATTGCTCAATCCCGCCAAAGGTCATAATGCCTGCGATTTGTTCGGCCAGCTTGGCACTGCCGTAACAGCCATATACGGCTTCAAATTCCTGGATTTCTTTGGCCGTTGTCTCTTGGATCATCCGGCAGGCCTGCAGAATCAATTCACCATCGGCCTGCGTTGACTTCAATGCTGCGAATAAGCCATGAATCCATTCCATAACCCCCGGCACGTTGAGAATTTGCAGTTCATGAACCAGTGCCTCACGGGTGGCAATGAAGGCATCCAGCTGGCCGCTTCCTGGGGGCCGGATCTCTTGAATATTAGCATAGTGCAGATTGCCGCTATAGTAAATCCCTGTATCACAAGCCCGCTTGGCTTCCAGGTACGCGGTTTTGAGCTTCGCCGGGTCCGTATAGGAGCAGCTTGTTCCAACATGAAGGATGTCACCGGGAGAATAGCTGTGAATCTCGGCAGCGATCCCTTGCAGCTCATCCGCACGGAGAAGCTCCATGGAATACCAGATTAGCATTTGCTGTCCGTTCAGGACAGCGAGCTGATCGAACACCGCCGCCTTCTCTTGCCGCAGACTGTCTATACAGGTACAGACGACTTCCGGTCTGCTGCCCTTTAACAGGATGACCGTGAAATAAGGCTGGGGCAAGGTAAGGCCGGTTAACAGGAGGGAAGACGGTTCCTCCATATGCAGCAGGGACAGCAGCAGCCCGGAACGCTGGCGTTCCTCTTTGGCCTGTTGCTTGGCCCGTTCTTCATCCAGCCGGTAGAGAATCTCGAACAACTGCTCTTTGTTAATGGGCTTCAACAAATAATCCACCGCCGAGCTGCGGATCGCTTCTCTGGCATAGTTGAATTCGACAAAACCGCTCATCAGCAGGGAGCGGATCTGCGGATGGCTGGCTTTGAGGCGTTTGATCAGCTCCAGGCCGTCAACCTGGGGCATACGTATATCCGTAATGACTACATCGATCTGGAGTTCCGGCAGCTCATCGAGTACCTGCTGCCCGTCGGCATAGGTGCCCACCACCTGGAACCGGCTGCTCTCTTTGCCGATCATCCGGGCCAGACCTTCGCGAATCAGGATCTCATCATCCACAATTACAATGCGCAGCAATCCGGTTCTCCCCTTTCTGTGTAAGCTTACTGTTCTTCGTCCGCGTCTCCCGCAGCGGTATTAATCCGCAGGGAGACGCGGGTACCTTTCCCCGGCTCACTGTCTACCAGCAGTCCGCAGGGGCTGCCGTAATGCAGGCGAATCCGTTCATTCACATTACGCAGGCCAATACCGAATTTCTCTCCGGTAGCTCCGTTAGCCAGACTGTTGTTCAAGGACCGCAGTGTCTCCTGATCCATGCCTACACCATCGTCTTCAATGCTGAATACCACTTTGCCTTCTTCCTCCCAGGCGGTAATCCGCAAGGTGCCCAGGCCGACCTTTTGGTCGAGCCCGTGGAACACGGCATTCTCCACAATCGGCTGAAACACCAGCTTGATAACGGGCAATTGCAGAAAGTTTTCAGGAACATTGATCTCCAGTTTGAACTTGTCCGGGAAGCGGATTTGCAGCAGATGAAAATAGTTCCGGACATGATCCAGCTCCTGCCGGATGGTCACCGGCTCTTCGCTGCGGACGATGCTGTAACGCATCTGAAGACCCAGCAGATAGGTGAGCTTCGCCACCCGGGGATCATCGTTGCTCTCGGCCAGCATCCGGATGGATTCCAGTGTATTGTAGATGAAATGCGGGTTGATCTGATTCTGCAAGGCCCGCATATCAGCTTTTTGCTTGCGTTTCTCGGTGAGCGAGACCTCCTGGAGCAGATCCTTCACCCGGATAATCATCCGGTTGAAGTGGCTGCCCAGTATGCCGATCTCATCATTATATTTGGGATGCAGCCATACCTCCAGGTTGCCGTGCTGCACCTGCTTCATCAAGCGGACCATGGACTTGAGCGGTTTGGTCAGCGCATGCGAGATAAAGGTGGCGACGACCAGGGCAAAAGCGATAATGATCAGCGTGGTGAAGATCAGGGCATTGCGGTTTTTTTCCACCGGGGACAATATGCGGGAGAGCGGGATGGTGACCATCGTCGTCCACCCGGTCTGCCGGGATACGGTATACACGGCCACATGGGGCTCACCGCCCAGCATAATTTGAAAATGCCCATGGTCCAGCTTCACCTGATCCAGAAGCAGCTGTCTGTTCAAGGCTAGTTCTTCAGGGATCGTATTCTTCGCAGTTTCCCCGCTGTACATCAAATCCCCTTTATCGTCCACAATCAGGGTGTTGCCCTGGGTAACGGCATTGACTGGCTCGACAATGCCTTTGAATAAGCCGATATCAATGTCAAAGACGAGAATCCCGATATTTTTTAAGGTACTGACAGAGTTAATGGTGCGGAGTACACTAAAGACCTCTTTGTGCGCAGTGGAGTTCACCCGGATGGTGTGGCGGCCCTGAATGATTGGAGCTGCTCCACCCGCCTCGCTGAGGTTTCTCCACCCGGCGAGCCGTTCTGCCGGAGCAGTCTCATTAACACCCGGCGCGGTATCATAGAAAATGGAACCGTACTGATCCACCATATAAACGGCGAGAATTTCGCCCTTGGTATGCTTGAGATAACTGAGGAACATCGCCATGCCCGTATTTTTGTCCCAATCCGTAAAGGACTGTGTCAGATAATATTGTACATCGGTGTTGTACAGCGGCAAGGTTGTATACCGTTTCAGGTCAGCTACATAACGGTCAATCGTATCCGAGGCGTTTGTTGTCATTTGACCCGCACTTTCGGTCGCATTGGCCAGCACGGAATTGAACATGGACCGCGAAGACAGATAGCTTACATAAGTAATCGGCAAGGAGATCAGAAATACGAATACGACGATAAGCTTGCGCTCCATGGGCAGATTGGCAAGGAACAACCATATTTTGCGTAAAATCCTCAAGAGTGTGGACAGCATCATTGTTATTCCTTTCCGGTAAGACTGCCTTATTTGACTGCGCCGCTGGTCACCCCTTCAAAAATAAACCGCTGCAGGAAGAAATACAGCACCACCGTGGGCAGCAGAATGAGCAGAATCGCCGCACAGATCAAGTTCCATTCGCCTGAATTGACCCCTTGGAACCGCATCAGGATGGTGGTGACGACGCCAAGGCTCTGTTTGGGCATATAGAGATACGGGATGTACATGTCATTATAAATGCTGATCGTCTTCAGAATCACCAGAGTAGCTGTAGCCGGTGTAAGCAAAGGGAAGATGATCGAGCGGTAGATTTTGAACAGGGAAGCGCCTTCGACCATAGCACTTTCGTCCAGATCCACAGGAATGTTGCGGATAAACTGCAAATAGAGAATGATCTGGATAACATCTGCGCCGATATAGAGCACAATGGGAGCGCCAAGCGTGTTGTACAGGCCCATATTCTTAATGATGCCGAACGTGGCGACCTGGGTAGTAATGCTCGGAATAATGGTAGCAACCAGATAAGCGCCGAATACAACCGGTTTCAATTTAAAAGAAAACCGGCCCAGCACATATGCAACCATTGTCCCAAACAGAATGTTCAGGGTCAATGTAATGATGATAATAAACAGTACGTTGCCGAATCCGCTCAGCAGGCCGCCCCGCTGAAACACGGCAATGAAGTTGTCAAAGTTCAGAAAGCTGTTCGGCAGCGCCATGGAGCTGCTTGCGTTGAACTCCTCCGTCGACTTAAAGGCGTTCACGACCACCACATACGGCGGGAAAAGAACGACGAAGACCCCGATCAGCAGTGTGAAGTATTTGAAAAAATCAGTGAAGCGGAACTTGGAGTGTGCCATCTATTTATCTCCTCCCCGGCTCAGAACCAGTTGTTGAATGAGCAGTACCGCGACGACAAAGAACAGCAGGATGATGCTCATTGCGGAGGCAAGCCCGTAATTGTTAAAAGCGAATGCGGTGTCAACCACACGCTGTACGTAAGTCTGGCTGGCACCGGCAGGGCCGCCTTTGGTCAGCACGAACGGCAGGTCGAAGACTTCGAGTGCACCGGTAACGGTCAGGAAAAGATTCAGCTGGATGACTGGCTTCATGTTGGGAAGCGTAATTCTCCATAGGGTCTGCATCGAACCGGCCCCGTCGATTTTGGCCGCTTCATAAATGTCACGCGGAATCGCCTGCAGGGAAGCGATATAGATCACCATATTGTAGCCCATGAAACGCCAGAATCCGGTGGAGGCCAGCGAGTAGTTGACGAGTGTTTCCGTTCCGAGCCAGCTGGTCTGTCCGAGTCCGGTCAGGCCGATACTGTTCAGGAACAGGTTCAGTGAGCCATTGGTCGTATCGAACACATAGCCAAACATAAAGGCAACGGCGACACCGTTCATAATATAAGGGAGGAAGAGCAGAATCCGGAACGCATTTTTGCCGCGCAGCTTACTGTTAAGTACAACAGCAAAATAGATGGCAACGATGTTCTGGAGAATCCCCATCACGAAATAAGCGAAGTTATGGGTGAAGACTTTGAAGATATCGGGATTGGAGAAGACTTCACGGTAATTGGCGAGTCCGACCCACGGTTTCTCCGGGCTGTAGCCATCCCAGTTGGTGAAGCTGTAATAGACCAGCTTGATCGCCGGATAATAAGTAAAGGTTCCCAGCAGTATTAATGGAATCAGCAGGAACGAGACAATAATAATGGTCTTCTGCTTGTTATAGGATAATGTTCCGAACATCGCTAACCCTTCTTTCATCAAAGCATGGTGTTGAAAACAAAATGGATTATCCGAAGAAGAAGATAATCCATTTTGCGCCGTGAATAGGATCCGTCAGTTGCCGGATTTATTTGCCGAGATCCTTTTTGGATTTGGCCCAGGCCTTGTTCCATTTGTCCAGGACGGCTTGCGGATCTTTGGCAAGTACGAATTCTTGCGCGATGGCCGGCAGATCAATTTGTGCTTTGTTACTGATGTCTGTGACAGCAGCATCGTCCGGTGTTCCTTCTTGCAGAACCACGCCTGTAGCTTGGAAGTCCTTGAGCTGTGCCAGGTTGGATTCTTTGCCTTTCAGCGGGGAGATGAAGCCGGCGAAGTCTTCATAACCGGACTCTTCAATCATCCATTTCACAAAAGCTTTGGCCGCATCGACATTTTTGCTGTCTTTGGCAACCGCGTAGAAGAAGTCAGGGCTGAGGGCAGCCGCCGGAGTGCCGGAATTATCATAAGGAAGCGGGAAGAAACCTACGTTGTCCTCAGTGGTTCCTGCGCCGATCACTTGATTGATGACCCAGTTGCCCAGGTAGTACATGGCGAATTTGCCGGCAGCGATGTCTTTTTTGGATTGCTCCCAGTTGGTGGAGTTGATGTCTTTTTCCAGGAAGCCTTTTTCATTCAGTTCTCTCAGCAGGCTGAGCGCTTTACCGTATCCGTTGTCCATTGTGAATGGAGTATCGGTATTCAGCTTGTCATTCGGGAAGTCTGCTTTGCCTTCAATGATGCGGGGCATATCATACACCCAGTTGTTCAGCGGCCACTTATCCTTGAAGTTGGAAGCCAGAGGGATGATGCCTTTGTCCTTCAGCTTTTGGGCGGCAGCCAGGAATTCATCCCAAGTCTTGGGGATTTCGGTAATACCGGCCTCGGCGAAGGCTTTTTTGTTGTAAACAATGCCCGAAGTAGAGTTGCCGGTGGTAATGCCGTAGAGTTTGCCTTCATAGGATTTGAAATCTTTGAATGTAATCTGATCGTTCAATCCCAGATCATCCAGCGGTGCGAAATACTTCGGGAGATCCGAGTTAGGGATGGTAGGGATGAACATCACGTCAGGGAGCTCACCGCTGGCCATTCTGACCTTGGCTTGTTGGTTATAGTCCGTTTGGGAAGCTTCAAATTCAACTTTGATATTCGGATACTTCTCATTAAAGCGCTTTACATATTCGTCATACTCTTTGCCGATCATGTCGGTTCTGTTGGTCAGGAAGGTGATGGTGCCGCTGATATCCGCTGCGCCTCCGGCTGCGGGTTCTGTGGTTGTGCCGGCATTGTCGCCGCCTGTATTGCCGGCTGTGTCCGCAGGCTTATCCGTGGCGGTGGCCGCTTGGTTTCCATTGCCGGAACCACAGCCTGTGAGGGATACAGATAAAATCATAATGATAACAAAACATAACGAAAATAACTTATTTCTCATAATTATTCCCCTTTTCGTTTTATGTTAGCGTTTACATGAATATTATAGCGCTTATTTTTCTGCTAATAAAGGCTCTGAATTATTATTTATTGTCTTTATTTGTTGTGTTTTTAAAGATATAATTAGTTTATTGCTAACAATAACATAACAAAATAGAATGGGTACGAAGAGATTCTACATCATCTTTTAGGAGGTATTATGAGACAACAAGAGATTACGCTGGGCAATTGGGAATTCAGAGCATCGGGTGAAGGGGAGTGGCTGGCGGCAACGGTGCCGGGGACGGTGCATACGGATCTGCTGAATAACGGTCTGATTCCTCCTCCTTTCTATGGGAAAAATGAACATGAACTGCAATGGATAGACAAAAAGGACTGGGAATACCGTACGACCATCAAGTTGGGTGAAGAGTGGAAGCAGTTGAACCGTAAGGAGCTTGTATTTGCGGGGCTGGATACGTATGCCGATGTGTACGTAAATGATGTGCTTGCACTGTCCGCAGATAATATGTTCCGGGAGTGGCGTGTAGATGTGGAAGGCCTGCTGCGCACAGGCAGCAACGTGATTCGTATTCTTTTCCGCTCCGCAGTTCAGGAAGATCTGCCCAAGCTGGAGCAGCTCGGGTATTCGTTGCCTGCCAGCAATGACCAGTCCGAGCTTGGAGGACTTGCGGATCAGCGGATCAGCATCTTTGCCCGCAAGGCTCCCTATCATTATGGTTGGGACTGGGGCCCAAGATTTCTGACCAGCGGTATTTGGCGCGAAGCGATGCTGGAGGGCAGGGATGCCGCCGCAATCAGTGATCTCTATATCCGTCAGAATGCAGTAGGACCGGAAGAGGCGAACCTCACCGCTGTAGTCGAAGTGGATGCTCCGGCGGCGTGGGAAGGAATGCTGCGGATCAGTGCCGACGGCCAAGAATGGACGCAGGCTGTTACCCTTAAAGAAGGCAAACAGACGCTGGAACTGGATATAACGATCGATCACCCGAAGCTGTGGTGGTGCCGGGGCCTTGGTGAACCGCAGCTGCTTCTGTTCCGCGCCGAGCTGGTGCAGGGAGCGTCTGTCGAGGCGGCCAGGGAGGTGCGGACCGGACTGAGGGAGATTAAGCTGATCCGGGCCAAGGATGAACAGGGCGCTTCTTTTGCTTTTGAACTGAATGGGGTTCCCGTCTTCGCCAAAGGTGCCAACCATATTCCGAGTGACAGCTTCCTGACGGATGTGACTGGGGAGCGTTACCGGCATGAGATTGCCACAGCGGCAGAATCCAATATGAATATGCTGCGCGTCTGGGGCGGCGGCATTTATGAGGAAGAGGTCTTTTACCGTCTGTGCGATGAGTATGGACTGCTGGTCTGGCAGGATTTCATGTTCGCGTGCAGCATGTATCCGGGGGATGAGGAATTTCTGGCCAGTGTGCGGAAAGAAGCCGAATATAATGTAAAAAGACTGCGGAACCACCCCTGCATCGCGCTCTGGTGCGGCAACAATGAGATCGATTCAGCCTGGTCGCACTATGAAGAGAATATGGGCTGGGGCTGGAAAGAAGGGTACACCACAGAGCAGCGGGAGGAGATGTGGGCACATTACGAGGAAATTTTTCATAACATTCTGCCTGAGGCAGTAGCGGCCCATCATCCCGGTGTGGATTATTGGCCGTCCTCTCCGCTACGCGAGCTTACCGGAGACAGCAGCCAGCACGCGACCCGTATTATGGGTGAAGGAGATGTTCATTACTGGGGCGTGTGGCATGCGACTGAACCTTTTGAGAACTATAACAGCAAGGTAGGCCGCTTCATGAGCGAATACGGCTTCCAGTCGTTCCCGGAGCTCAAGTCCGTGTTAAGCTACGCGGAAGAGCAGGATATGGAGCTGACGAGTGAGGTGATGCTGGCCCATCAGAAGAATGGACGGGGCAATCTGCTGATCAAGGACTATATGGAGATGTATCTGCCGCAGCCGAAGGATTTCAAAGCTTTCCTATATATGAGCCAGATCCTGCAAGCGGAAGCGATCCGGATCGCTATTGAGAGCCACAGAAGAAACAAGCCTTACTGCATGGGAACCCTATACTGGCAAATGAACGATTGCTGGCCGGTAGCATCCTGGGCGGGGATGGACTATTACGGGCGCTGGAAAGCACTGCAATACACGGTGCGCCGCAGCTTCCAGGATGTGTTGCTGTCTGTGGTAAATACGGAGGCAGGCGAGCTTGAGATCCATGTGGTGTCCGACTTAAGAGACGTATGTGCAGGCGGCCTGCAGATTACCCTGCATCAATTGGATGGTTCGGTGATAAAGGAATGGACGCGCGATGTAGTGTTGGAACTTGACTCCGCTGCTGCAGTCTTTTCGGCTCCGCTGGCTGAACTGCTGGATGGGCATGAGCCTGAAAATGTGCTGCTGAAGGCGGTGCTGCAATCGGCGGATGGTGTAGAGCTGGACAGCAAGGAGCATTATTTTGTCCGGGCCAAGGACATGCTGCTGCCGGAGGCTACGATCACTGTAAATGAGGTGGCGGGCAGTGAAGGGCAAAGCTTTACCGTGGAAAGCAACGTGCTGGCCAGAGGGGTGTATCTGACGGCTGAGGCCGAGGGGATCTTCTCGGACAACTACTTTGATCTGCTTCCCGGGCAGAAAAAGACGGTCTCGTTCGCCTTGCGGGGAACAGAGGGACAGGACTGGATTCCGGCGGCACCGCAGGGGCTGCAGGTGCAGTCGATGGCCGATTATATCCTGCAGGGATAATGGCCGGTGAGGTGGCTGCTTGGAATGGCCCTTTGTTTTGTAGTAGGATCGACTTTGGCACTTCGTATGGACGCTGCGCGAACAGACCATTGTTCCAATCGCTGTTATCCCCGGATTTTATTGATTCTCCTTAGCGGTGAAAATCCGGGGACAAAGGCGACCGCTTCCGCTTTTCCACAATCAGTCCGTCCTCTCCGCTGTTTAAGCTGGAAGAAAGCCACCAATGACCAAAAACGCAGAGCAGCGATCCTCCAATAACTGGAGGATTGCTGCTCTGCTGATTTTTTTCTTGCTTTAGAAGAGTAGGATGCCTCATTCGTAAGGGGAATCCACGTATGGGGCAGCTTCTTATTTGCTCATATCGAAATCGGGCATGCCGATCGTGGAGAACCACTGGCGGATTTGTTCCTGATCTTTGGAGAAGGTGAGTCCCAGCTGAAGGAGGATTCTGGCCTTCTGCGGGAGCAGGTCGCCGGCCCCGATAATTCCCTTGGCGCCGGTGTCATAGACTGCACCGGAGCCGGTGCGGGTTGCGTTGACGAAAAGGACGCCGCTTTCGATGGCTGCTTTGCGGGCCTCCTGCTGAGGAGTAGAGATTCCTCCGGCGCCGTGGCCTGCAGTGACGATTCCCTGAACGCCTTCAGCGGCAAGAGCGGCAATGGGTGCGCCCGATGCTTCGGTGTAACTGTAGATGATTTCTACTTTGGCCAAATCCTCAGGTTTGATGGTGTTCAGGTTAAATGGCGTCTGCCATTTACCTGTAGTGGCTTCCTTGACGCGTGCCGGAGCACGGACGGCGCGGATCCTGTTCTCGTCAACGGTGCCGAGAGCGCCGTAACGGCCTCCGCCAAAGGTATCAAGACGCAGGGCATCTGTTTTGGTTACCTCTCTGGCAGCGAAAAATTCGTCGTTCATCATCAGGACGGTGCCGTAATAGGTTGTTTTTTGGCTGGCGGCGAGACGAATGGCATTAAGCAGGTTGCCTTCGCCATCAAAGGAAATGGTATTGGATTGCCGCATGGAGCCTGTAAAAACCACGGGTTTCGGACTTTGAACGGTAAGATCCGTCCAGTAGGCCAATTCCTCCATGATATTGGTGCCAGTGGTGACGACTACCGCATCCACAGTAGGACTGCTTAACTGCTTGTCGATAGCAAGGGTGAGGTTGTAGAGATCTTTGGATGTCGTCTGTGAGGAGCTGATGTTGCTTAGTTCTGTGCTGGTGACATTGGCTACTTTGGACAACTCGGGTTGTAATCTTTGGATAATATCGTTAATCGGTACCCGTTCTGTGCCGTAAGTCTGAAAAAGTTCCCTGGAAGGCGAAGTGGAGGTTATGGTTCCTCCAACGCCGACGACAACCACGTTGGGGATAATTCTGCCGGATGTGGTGGCATCGGCGGCATGGGTAGTGGAAGGATAAAGGAATGCAGTGAAAAAGATGGCAAGGGCGGCAAAAAGGCTGATTACTTTTTTGTGAGAAACGTTCATGAACAACCTCCTCAAATTTTTTTGTAAGTGTATATGACATTGATTATAAATGTCAATATGATATATTTACTTATATGTAAAAAAAATGAACTGAAAGTCATTTAACATTACATATATATTCATGGTTCAGATAATTGATGTTATTTTATATTACACAAAAGGGTGATTATGAGTTGTTGTCTCTAAAGGTAAGCCGGAAAAAATATCCTGCCTCATGGAATTCCAGCCGGTGCCGGGCCGTTCTCTGTACCGTGGATTGACTTGCGTATGACACACCCCTATGATGATAAATAATAATAGTATAGAACCTTGAGGTTTAAGAGGAGAGAGACAGCATGGCTTTGGAGATCGAACGTAAATTTCTGCTGCCGGAATATCCGGAGCGGTTAATAAAGGCCGGGGAGCTGAAGATTCTGACCCGGCAGACCATGGACCAGACCTACCTGGCGATTGACGGGGCCCAGGAGCTGAGAGTTCGTAAAATTACCGATCTCGACACCGGTAAGATTACTTATACACACACGTTCAAGGATGGCAAGGGAATTAGCCGCGAAGAGGTGGAATACAGCATTTCGGCTGGACTCTATAATCAGATGATTGAAGCCGTCCGGGCGATCCCTCTAATCAAAACGCGTCTCACCGGCAATTGGAACGGTACTATTGTAGAGATAGACGTATACACCCAGTTGGAGCTGGCCGTGCTTGAGGTTGAATTCGACTCGCTTGAGGAGGCGGAAAGCTTCCAGGCTCCGGCGTGGTTCGGCAAGGATGTCAGTGTCGAACGTCAATACAGCAACAAAACGGTCTGGAAGGAGCTCCAGGGAAAGGGTTAATCCTATAAAAGAACGGACTTTAACGCGTAAACGTGTTACTATATAGGATAATAAAGAGGGGATTGTAGGAGGATGGGTATGAAGTATATAAGCACAAGAGGCAATGTGGAAGCTAAAGGCTTTATCGATACGGTCCTGATGGGACTGGCGGATGACGGAGGACTAATGGTGCCTTCGGAGATCCCGGTTGTTTCGGCAGCAGAGCTGGAAGAGTGGAGAACACTCAGCTACCAGGAGCTGTTCCTGAAGATTTTCTCCTATTATACCAATGACGAAATTCCTTACGAGGATTTAAAAGAGATGGCTTACACCAGCTATGGGAATTTCCGGGCCCCGGAAGTGACACCTGTGCGCAAGTTAAGCGACTCCTTATATGTGCTGGAGCTGTTCCACGGGCCAACCTTTGCGTTTAAGGATGTGGCGCTGCAATTTATGGGCGAACTCTATTCCTATATCTCCAGGAAGCAGAACAAGATTATTCATATCCTGGGTGCAACCTCGGGAGATACGGGTGCGGCAGCCATTCAGGGTGTACGCGGCAAGGAAGGCATCAAGATCTGTATTCTTCATCCGCATGGCAAGGTCAGCAGGGTGCAGGAGCTGCAAATGACGACGGTGGATGACAGCAATGTGCTGAACCTGTCCGTACACGGCAACTTCGACGATTGCCAAAAGGTCATCAAGGACCTGTTCGCCGATCTCGATTTCAAGAGCAAATATCATCTGCGGGCGATCAACTCAATTAACTTTGTACGTATTCTCGCCCAGACAGTCTATTATTTCTATGCTTATCTGCATGTTGAAGGCAGTGCAGGCAAGAAGATCAACATCAGCGTACCGTCCGGCAACTTCGGGAATATTTTCTCAGGTTATCTGGCCAAAAAAATGGGCTTGCCCTTAGGCAAACTCATCATCGCCACCAACGAAAACAACATCCTGGAGCGCTTCGTGAACACCGGCGAATACAAACCAGGCGACTTCACCAGCACATACAGTCCGTCCATGGACATCCAGGTGGCGAGCAATTTCGAGCGGTACTTGTACTACCTGACAGGCGAAGACTCCGGGAAGCTGTCCAGTTACATGGCGGCACTGCAAAGTGAAGGTAAAATCACCATTGACGGCACAGACCTGGAGCAGGTGCAGACGGATTTTGCCGCACTGGGCGTGAAGAATCAGCAGTGTCTGGATACTATCGGCAAATACCAGAATGAATTTGGCTACCTGCTTGATCCGCATACCGCTTGCGGGATTGCTGCGTATGAGGCTTTTAACGGCGAGGGAGAGATCGGCATTACCTTTGCGACAGCCCACCCGGCCAAGTTTGATGAGGCGATTGCCTTAATCGACATCAAACAGGAATTTCCGGCACAGATCGCGGCCTTGTTCGCTATGCCCCAGCATCAGACCGTGGTGGAGCATGACAAAGAGGCGGTTGTGCGTGAGCTGAAGGCTTTCTACGGAAATGAAGGCAGCGTAAGGTAGAACTAAGTCCTTTGATTCCTATAAACATCATAGAGCCCCCGTTCTTCAGGCGAAGAACGGGGGCTTTTATGTTGTACATAAGGTTGTCAACTGCTTAGACAGATCACCGCAAATACAGTGCTGCCTGTTGCTGTTCCCGGGCTTTCTCACAGAAATCAGCGACCTTGTAGGAGACGTAATAGGCGAGCATTTTTTCCGAATCGGAGAAGTCGGTATCCAGCAGTCTGCCGATATGTTCCAGTTTATATCTGAGTGTATTCCGGTGAACATACAGTTCTTCGGAAGCGAGCTGCATGTTCCGGTTATTTTTGAGATAAACAAAAAAGGTGTGGTACAGAGTGGACTGGTGGGCGGCATCATATTCCTGCAGCATAAGCAGTCCGGGATGGCGGTATCCATGCGTCTCGCCGGACATCACTTCGGCTGAAAGCAGCTCATAGAGCTGGATATCGGCATAGTACGTCAGCTGCTGCCCGGGGCAGAGAATCTGGCCGATGCGGATTGCGCTTAAGGCTTGCAGGTAATATATTCTGCACTGGGCCAGACTGGAGAACATACTGCTGAGCCCTATGGTGATGCCGGTCTGGTTCAGGAATTGCTGCAACGGCTTGCTGCGGACAAGCTCTTTGGAAAGGGGGCCGTCATGGATCATCATAATCCGCCCCTCATAATAGGTGCAGGGACTGCCGGGGAAAAGATGTTGTAAACGCTCTCTTAAATAGTCGTCATAACGACCCGAGTTCTCATAGCGGGTTAGGTCGAACAGCAGCACAAGCAGCTGTGTTCCGAACTTTAAGCCTGCAGACAACATCCGGTCCCGGATGGTGCATAGATCCTGTGGCTGCTGGTCCAGCAGTCCGCAGATGAAATCCTCCACCTTTATATTTTTGGCGTTGCGGTAGTAGCTGCTCTTGCTCATTTCTTCCGCAAGGACGGTGGCGGCAATCGCCAGCAGTTCGGGATCTCTGGGCCGGAAAGGGATCTTGCCGCCGAGCAGCAGCACGTTGCCGATTTGTTTGCCGCCTACCTTTATTTTGGAGATCAGCTTGGTATTTGCTGTTTCCTCGCAGGCCACTTCATAGGAAACATCGGTTTGTTTCCCCCGCCGGACACTTTCCATTCTGTTCACAGCCGCAATAAAGTCATAAGAGCAATAGCCCTTGCGGATATTCTCACGCCATATGTAATCGTCTATAACTTCCTGGCCGGAGTGGGCTACAATTTTGAAGCTTGCGTCAACCACAATAACGGGATTTCCCAGCAGCTCTGCTGCTGTGTTCACAATTGCCGAAAGGCCTGTGCCAGAAATGTATGCCGTGAACAACGATGCAGTGTAATGTTCGATTTCAATTCTTTCACGCTGCTGTTCATTTAAGGTAACATCCAACGGTATCGCCCCCTTGTTATTATAGTGCAATGTGCACTATTAAGAAGTGATTTTTGACGCTTGTAACTATATTCACAAAGTGTCGGCGGTCTTACACTATAGGTGGAGGTGCTGAGCAGATGAAATATGAGAAACTGTTTGCAGCAGGACAAATAGGGCGTCTTACGTTGAAGAACCGGATCGTAATGCCGGCAATGGGCACATCACTGGCAGCGGCCAGCGGCGAAGCTTCGGATGAGATGATTGCCTTCTATGAGGAACGTGCCGCCGGCGGTTGCGGTCTGATTATTACAGAAATTACCCGGGTGGACAACGAAACGGGTGTGGGAACCCCCAACCAGCTTAACGCCAGCGATCTGCTGTTCGTTCCACGGCTGGAGAAGCTGGCCAGGGCTGTACACCGTCATGACAGCAAAATCTTTCTCCAGCTCCAGCATCCGGGACGGCAGAATCACGGGCGGCTGATCGGCGGCAAGCAGATTGTGGCTCCAAGCGCGGTTATGTCATCGGCGATTGGAGAAATGCCCCGTGAGCTGTCTACGGAAGAGGTTGAAGGTCTGGTGCGCAAATTCGTATTCGGCGCGGTTATCGCTCAAACTGCGGGGATCGACGGTGTGGAAATCCACGGAGCCCACGGGTATCTGATTGGACAGTTTCTAAGCCCGCTGACCAATCTGCGGACCGACAAATACGGAGGTTCGCTGGAAGGCAGGATGTTGTTCCTGAGCGAGATCGTTCAAGGAATCAAGCGGGCCTGCGGGGCCGGGTTCCCGGTATCTGTCCGAATCGACGGGGATGAATTTGTTCCAGGGGGTATTGCGCTGGAAGAAGCGCTGCTCACCGGGAAGCATCTGGAACAGCTCGGGGTGGACTGTATAAATGTAAGCGCAGGTACTTACGAGTCGTCGAATGTGATCATTGAACCGATCTCCTATCCGCAAGGGTGGAAAAGGCATCTGGCTGCCGCGATGAAGCAGGCTGTTCAAATTCCGGTCATCGCATGTGATGTGATCCGCAAACCCGAATTTGCAGAGAGTCTGCTGCAGGAAGGGAATACGGATTTCGTGGCGCTCGGCAGAGCTCAGCTGGCCGATCCGGAGTGGGGAAACAAAGCGGCTGAAGGCCGGGAGGCTGAAATCAGAACCTGCATCTCCTGCCTGTACTGCATCCAGGAGGTGATGGAGTGCAAGGTCATTAAATGTGCCGTCAATGCCCGGGCAGGACGGGAGCTTGAATTCGCCGAGCCGCCCCGGGATGGCGGCGGCAAGGTTGTCGCGGTGATCGGCGGCGGCCCGGCAGGCATGGAGGCCGCACGGATTCTGGCGCTGCGGGAGTTCAAGCCGGTGCTGTTTGAGGCGCGCGGCGTGCTGGGAGGCAGCGTGGAGCTGGGAAGCCGCCCGCCGCTTAAGGAGAAGCTCAACTGGTTCATCGGCAATATGCAACATCAGCTGGAGTTGTTGAATGTGGATGTCCGGCTCTCAATGAAACCTACGCTGGAGCAGTTGCAGGCGCTGAATCCGTATGCGGTATTTGTCGCCGCCGGAGCACGGCCAATGGTGCCCGGCATTCCTGGAGTTGACAAGACCTCAGTCTGCACGGTTGTCGACGTGCTTAGCGGAACTGCTGTAATCAAGAACAAAAAGGCCGTGGTTATCGGTTCCGGCATGACCGGACTGGAGACGGCGGAATATCTGGCTGACCTCGGAAATCAGGTCACGGTAGTGGAAATGCAGCCGAGGGTCGGACCGGATGCGTATCTTCCGAATCTGATCGACATTGTCACCCGGCTGAAAAAAAGCGGAGTAGAGCTGCTGGGATCGACAAAGCTGGTCGAAGTTCAGGATGGAGCCATTGTGCTGGAGAACACCGCCACGGGTGAAACCTCAGTGAGGGAAGCTGATGCCGTAGTGCTGTCCATTGGAGTTGTGCCTGAACGTTCATACGCGGAAGGGCTCAAGCAGGCGCTCCCTAAGGTGAAAGTGATTGGCGATGCCGGTCAGCCCGGCAGAATCGGGCAGGCGATTCAGTCCGGCTTCGAGACGGCCTTTGTACTGAACTGATCCTATTTTTACGGGACTGATATTACATGAAGGAGGGTTCAAGGATGGGGAGTTTTGTGAAAAGTTACGAGGATATCCAAAAGTACGGAGGCAGACCCACTACCTTTTATGATGCGGACATGCTTACGGTGTACTGGGAGACAAAGCCGGAAATTATCGAACGCCTGCTGCCGAAGCCGCTGAAGCCGTCCAGACGTCCGCTCGTAAATGCGTTTGTGGCCAACTATCCGGCAACGAACTTTTGCCCGCCTTACCGTGAGGCCGGATTATTCGTGCTGGCTGACTACAACGGCCAACCGGGCAACTATTGCCTGTCGATGCCGATTACGAGCGATATCGGCATGGCGATGGGCCGCGAGGTCTGCGGCCTGCCCAAGAAAATGGCCGATGTCCGCATGACCAGTCTTGACGGTGCCATCGAAGGGGCGATTAACCGGCATGGTGTTGACTTTTTCAGCGTCAATGCCCGTATGGGGGACCGGTTCAATGATGATGGGGCCGAAGGGGTCCTGAAGGAGTTTTATGGCAAGGACATTCCTTTGTACAACATCAAGTACGCCAATGCGGTTGACGGAAGCGGCTTCGATCTGCTGCCGGTGCTGGTGACTCAGCGGCTGGTCAGTGATGTCAAGGTATATAAGGCTGCTGAAGCTTCTATTGCCTTTCAGGAATCTCCGCATGATCCATGGAGCGAGCTTGAAGTTGTGAACATGCTGGGAGCGGTCTATACCGTCAGCACGAATGTGCTGGAGAAAGGCAAGGTGCTGGAACCGCTGAATCCAATGGAGTTCCTGCCTTATTGCTATCTCCGCTGGGATTGGTGGGAGAACAAGCTGCAGCCGAAGCATGACGGGGCGTCTGTATAACCCGAGGATCAGCCCCGGCAGATCATGCTTGCAAAACCCGGGCTAACAAAACTTTTAGGAGGGGTTTCGATGAACAATCTTTTTGACTTAACGGGGAAAACAGCGATTGTGGCGGGTGCATCCAGCGGGATCGGTGTGCAGTTTGCGGAAATGCTTGCGGATCAAGGGGCGGATGTGGCGGTATTAGCCAGAAGATATGACAAACTGACTGCAGTGGCGGAGGAGATCGGGGCGAAGTATCCGGAACGCCGGATTATCCCTATTGAATGTGATGTGAGAAAAGAAGCGCAGATTATCGCAGCCGTCCAAAAGGTTATGGCTGAGTTCGGCAAAATTGATATCCTGCTGAACAATGCCGGTATTGTCGATGCGGTGCCGATTGAGGCGCTGGAGGAGGAGGCCTGGGACCGGGTGCTGGATACCGATCTGAAAGGCGTGTTCCTGATGTCCAAACATGTCATCCGCCATATGAAGGAACGGAAATACGGCCGGATTATCAATACCGCCTCCATGCTGGGGCTTACCGCTTCGGCTTCCATACCTACACATTCCTATAACGCGGCTAAGGGCGGAGTTATCCACCTGACCCGGGGGGTGGCAGCAACGTATGCGAAGCACGGAATTACGGTCAATGCGATTGGACCGAGCCTGTTCGAAAGTGAAATGACGGAGAACACGCTGTTCACGGAGCAGGCACTGAAAATGTATAACGCCGTATGCCCGATGGGCCGTCCCGGAAATCCCGGTGAGCTGAATGGAGCTGTGCTGTATTTTGCCTCGGATGCTTCCAGCTACACCACCGGGCAAACGTTGTTCGTTGACGGAGGCTGGACGGTTATATAATGTACAGCGGTATTTTTGAAGAAGCGCCTGCATATATGCAGGTGCTTTTTTTCACATAGGAAACTTATCGGAATTTGTCGGAAATTACCCGTTAAAAGTGGACATGACTACCATAGAGTGAGAAAATAACAGGGAGAGTCAGTTAGAACTAAAGAAGGACGGGATCACATCATGACAATTCGATTCGGGGTCATTGGAACCAACTGGATTACAGACCGCTTCATCCAGGCCGGTCTGGAGAACGAGGAGTTTATTCTGACAGCTGTGTATTCCCGCACCATGGAGAAGGGTCAGGCGTTTGCTGCGAAGTATGCAGGTGCCGCGATTTATACCGATCTGCAGCAGCTGGTCCAAAGCGAAGAAGTGGACGCAGTTTACATAGCCAGCCCGAACTCGATGCATGCGGAGCAGGCTGTCCTCTGTCTGAACCATGGCAAGCATGTCTTATGCGAGAAGCCGGCGGCTTCCAACAGTGCGGAGCTTCGGGCCATGATCGAAGCAGCACGGAGCAACAACGTTCTGTTCATGGAGGCGATGAAATCGACCTTTATGCCTAACTTTGGCGTCATCCGGGATAATTTATACAAAATCGGGCGTGTCCGGCGGTATTTCGCCAGCTATTGTCAATATTCGTCAAGATATGATGCTTTTTTGCAAGGCACAGTATTAAATGCCTTTAATCCTGTCTATTCCAACGGCTCGCTGATGGATCTGGGGATCTATTGTCTGTATCCAATGGTGGCGCTGTTCGGAAAGCCGGAATCGGTGCAGGCGGTGGGGGTGCTGCTCTCCTCCGGAGTGGATGGGGAAGGCAGCATTGTGATGAAATATGCGGATATGGATGCTGTGGTCATGCATTCCAAGATCGCGGACTCCTATTTGCCCGCTGAGATTCAAGGTGAGAATGGTACGATGGTGATCGACAAGATCAACCAGCCCTACCAGGTGAAGATTCATTACCGCGATGGAACTGTGGAGGAGCTTACGCTGCCGCAGGTGTTTGAGTCGATGTATTATGAAATTGATGAATTCATTACGCTGCTGCAGAGTGGGGAGCGGGAGAGTCAGGTCAACAGCCATGCCAATTCCCTTGCAGTAGCCGAGGTGATGGAGGAAGCGAGAGCGCAAATCGGGCTGCGTTATACTTCGGATCTATAAGACGAATGGGGAGCGGGACTTGAAGACTTTTAAAAAGGTATATATCGAGATTACAAGTGTCTGCAACCTGGCCTGCAGCTTCTGCCCGCAAACCGCCCGGCAGAAGAATTTCATGAAGCTGGATACCTTCAACACGATACTTGACGAGATCAAACCGCACAGCAATCACATCTATCTGCATGTGAAGGGAGAGCCGCTGCTGCATCCCAAGATCGGGGAGCTGCTGGATGCGGCCCATGCCAAAGGGTTCAAGGTCAACATTACGACCAACGGAACATTGATCCACAAGGCGGGGCCGAAGATCCTGGGCAAACCTGCCCTGCGGCAGATGAATTTCTCGCTGCACAGCTTTGACGGGCATGAAGGCTCCGAGAACCGGGAGGGGTATCTGGCGGAAATTATCTCATTTGTGCGGGAAGCTTCGGCACAGGGAGTGATTATTTCTTTCCGTCTCTGGAATCTGACGGAGGATAATCTGACGAATCTGGAACGCAGCCGCAACCGCGAGACGCTGGCGCTGCTAGAGGAAGCCTTCGGACTGGACTTCAAGATTGAGGAGAAGGTAGTGCCGGGCAGCGGTGTCAAAATTGCGCCGCGTATCTATCTCAATCAGGATCACGAATTCAAATGGCCGAGTCTGACGGAGCCGGAGGATGAAGGCAAAGGTTTCTGCCATGCGCTGCGCAGCCAGGCTGCGGTGCTGGTTGACGGTACGGTGGTGCCCTGCTGCCTGGATGGCGAAGGGGTCATTAATCTGGGTAATATCCATGAGAAACCTTTCTCCGAGATTGTCGAAGGTGAGCGGGCGAATAATCTATTCTACGGATTCTCCCGGCGGGAAGCTGTGGAGGAATTGTGCCGCAAGTGCGGGTACCGGCAGCGGTTTGGGACATAAAAAGGGCCGGGGGCCGGAAGGATAAACAGCAAGCTTCCAGGAAGCTTGCTGTTTGCTGTACGGCTTGTCAGCTGTTTTTTGTATCAGACAACGAATCATAATAAGCTTGTTCACTTAGGAGGCGCATATGCTGAAATCGCTGGAAGCCATTCATCACTATCGTCAAGGCAAACAGGAGCTGCTGGAGAGCTGCTTCTGGCTGAAGGTCATTGTCCAAGCCGAAGAGCAGATCGTAAATTTGGAACGGGTAGAGTCGCTGCAGGAGCTGAACTACAGGAACCCTGTACTGGATTATGTGGAACGGAGTTTGCTGCTGCTGGAGAAGCTGCCTGTATCGTTCTGGATCAAAGAGCTGGTCGAAGAGGTCTTGATCTGGTCGGAAACGGCCAAAGGAGGCACCTCGCGCCAACGGCTGATCTGGCAGGAGGAAGGGATTAACTGTTTTGTCCATAATATCGGATCGGCGCAGTTATACCGGCTGTATGCGGGGGGAGCAGAGGCCGCTGCAGATTCTGACCGGCAGCGCATGGTTCATCGTCTCATTGAGACCCATGGGCTGATCGGACAGCAGATACGCGGCGAGGTACCTCCGTCCGTCAATCGGCCTTTGTCCGCCATGGCAGAGGAACAGCTGCTGACCCGTGAAGAGCTGGTGCGGCTGCTTGAGGCGCTGAATCATTGTATTATCGGCGCCGTCTCCCCGGAGCTGTGGCAGCTGGTGCAGGATGAAGTGCAGGAGCTGATTGCCGCAATTGCTTCAGGGGAAGCGTATGCCCCATTGCCCATGCAGGAGCGCCTGCGGAGAATGCGCTCAGGCCCGATTCACAGGGGAGAGGATTTTGCTGGGGAATGGAGCCGGGTGGAGCAGGAAGGGTTTCGTCCGGAGACGCTGGAGCATTTACACAATATGACCTTCTGGTATGTGGAATCAGCTCTGCAGACCTTCTCGCTGGAGCAGTTTCTGAAGATTATGACGCTGGCGGCCGGAGGTGAGCAGCGCCTGAATCTCAGTCATATCAGTTTTGAAGCGGTCATGAACAGTATTTATTATGATTACAAGGGCGTTAAGAAGATCAATGTATATAAGAAGCGGATTATAGAAAAATATCTGTCGGAGCTAACCTGGTCCGAACTTGCGGCTGGGAAGGCTGCGGCGGCCAATCCGCATTTGACGCATCGCATATACGCGAAGTCTTATTTGCCGGATACGGTATTTTTTGATTTTCAGTTCTCGCCTGCGGCGGAGAAGCTGATTGAATTCTGCATCGAAGCCGAGAAATCGGCGCTGTACGAACGGGCGGTACTGCTGCTGTTCGATCTGTTCGAGCTGCGGCGGGATGCCTTTGACCGCTTCCACAACGAGGACAGCTACCTGAGTCAAATGAACGGTACCGCTGATTACAAGGCGGTTATTCTGGAGCATATTACCGGGAGGAAGGTGCTGGATATTGGGCCGGGCGGCGGTGTACTGCTTGATCTCATTGAGGAACGGATGCCGGATGCGAGGCCGGTAGGCATTGATATTTCCAGCAATGTCGTCGAAGCCCTGCAGCAGCGCAAGCAGCGGGAGGGCCGGCGCTGGGAGGTGCTGCAGGGAGATGCGCTGAACCTGAGGGATTTCGTGGAACCCGGCACGGTGGACACAGTGGTTTTTTCCTCCATATTGCATGAATTATACTCCTATGTGCCTTTTAATGGCCGCAAGTTTAATCATGAGACTCTTTCCGCTGCCCTGCGCAGCGCCTTTGAGGTGCTCGCGGAAGGCGGAGCCATTATTATTCGTGACGGGATCATGACCGAACCGGAGTCGCTGCAGCGCAGAGTGCGTTTCCTGGAAGCCGATGGCCTTTCACGGCTGGAGCGGTATGCCAAGGATTTTGCCGGACGCCGGATTGTTTATGAGCGTATAGGCGACAATGAGGTGCTGCTGCCTGTTAATGATGCCATGGAGTTTCTGTATACGTACACTTGGGGAGAAGAGGCGTATATCCATGAGGTGCAGGAGCAGTTTGGATATTATACCCCTTCGCAGTATGTGGCCTTTATTGAGAAGACACTCGGGGAAGGGGCACGGATAGAAGTTTTCCGCCACTATCTGCAGGCAGGATACACCGAAGCGCTACAAGGCAGGATCATGATCATGGACGAGGATGGCCGGGAGGTGCCGCTGCCGGACAGTACCTGTTTTGTTGTTATCCGTAAGGCGGCGGAAGACGGAGTTGATTCAGGAGCCCTTTAATGGTTTATATGAAAAAGGGTATGAATAATACATAATTTGGAGGCATGAAATGGAACAGAGAAACAGAATTGTTATACCTGCGCTGGGGGCGCTGCTGGTCGCCATACTTGGGGGTGCAGTGTGGGCTGCGATTGCCATTCAGACTGAATATGAAATAGGCCTGCTCGCGTGGGCCATCGGTGGGTTGGCCGGATACACGGTCGCCATTCTGAGCCGGCGGCAGACGAATGCCGCACATCGGATTATTGCGGTAATTGCCAGCTTGCTGGGGATTTTTCTCGGCAAATATTTTATCTTCGGTTATGTGATGAATGGAGACGAGATTACCGGCATGTTCTCCGCCGACTTGTTCTCCTTGTTCATGGACAATATCGGGGAATTTTTTGGTGCAATGGACATCGTATTCGTCATCCTGGCAGTGATTACCGCCTGGCAGATGCCAGGCCGGATGCAGCAGCAGCCGGAGCCTGTGGCCCCAACGGATCAAAGATATCCTTAAGTTATCCGTGACAGCTGTGTGCGATAGGGATTGCTGCCCACTAATCCTGGGATAGGGGCTTTGGCTGGGTGATTATAGGGAATAGCGCCCGTTAATAGTGTAGAACACCCCTGGCGGGGGTGGTTTTGACGATAATAGCGGGCAAAATTCCCGCTAAACGGCTTGGAATTGGCCATTCGCCAGGATTAGCGGGCGGATTTCCCGATAGGACAGCTCCCAGGGCCGCCCTGTCCGCCCTGCTTCATGGACGGCACGTGAGAGCCTGATGTACAACAAAAAGACCTGGAGCTTGGCTCCGGGTCTTTTTGCGCTGCAATAAAAAGTCAGTGTTGGCATGTGGCCCCCCAATACATATCGTGCAGCCAGATCATTCAATCCCTATATTTATGAATGAGTTGTTGGAGTGCTTGCTGTACATCGCCATGAAATATACCTCCATGATAGCAAATGACCTGTTCAATGTCGTAGTCCAGCAAACGCTCTACAGAGCGGATGGCTTCATCCAGATCGAGTGTGTATTGGGGGTTGGCGATGGCAAGCTCGCCTTCCTCAATAATGAGGGCATCTGCAGCTATCAGTGTTTGGGTGGCCGGTTGATACAATGAGATATGCCCAGGCATATGGCCGGGAGTGTGGATTACCCTTATCCCGCCGCACCAGGGGAGCCATTCCCCACCCGATACCGTCTGATCAACGCCAACCGGCTCGATGGACTGCAAGAAACGAATGAAATGTTCTGCACCCGGCTTGGCTTCATCCGGCAATGTGTTAAACGATGCCTCCGCCTGTTCAAGCCGTAACGACTTCTTCGCGCCTTCAATGTAGGGGGCTTCCAGCTCGTACGCGATGATGTCGATGTGCGGGTACGTCCGCTTCAAGGCAGCCAGCGATCCGATATGGTCCATATCGTGATGCGTCACGATCAGTTTCGTAATCGAAGTAAGGGGGATGTTGTGCCGGTTAGCCGCTTCTTCAAGAAGAGGGATGAAATTTGGATAGCCGCAGTCGATGAGAATCACATCGTTCTCGTCTTGAAGAAGGATCGGGGTAATGACCTGTTGTTGTCCGTTGTACTCAAACTCGATTTCAAGTAAATGATAAATGCTCATATATATACCTCCTGATTGAAGAAAAAATTGGTGATCAATTTCAGCCTCCGGCGGCCTGCCCGGAGTGTTTGCGGAATTCCGAAGGTGTGCATTTCATCTCTTTGCGGAACACTTTGATAAAATAACTGACGTTATCGAAACCGACCTCTAGTGCGATGTCGGAAATTTTGCGTTCGCTGCTCCGGAGTAAATCCGCAGCCTGGCGAATGCGGTAGGAGTTAATGTAATCGACCGGGGTTTTGCGGGTCATTGCCTTGAAAAAACGGCAGAACTGCCCCTCGCTCATTGGAATGAGCTCCGATAGATTACGGGTACGAATCGGCTCCTGATAGTTGTCCTGGATATATAGGATAACTTTCTTCAGCCGGCTGATCTTGGTCGTGTCCGCACTGTCCGATTGGCTGCGGTTCTCCGTACGGCCTTCAACCGCAAGCCGGGAGAGCATAATGAGCAGTGATCCTTTCATAAAAGCTTCAAGTCCGGGCATGGTAACAGCATAGGCTTCCATGATCCGTTCAAGATGTTCCAGCAGCTCCTTGTGCCAGGGGATAGAGGGCGTAATATGCCGCGGGAAGCTCTGGCGTTTCTCCAGGAGCGGCTGAACGGCATGCTGCTGGATGGCGTCATACTGGGCGCTGGCCAGGAAATCGGGATGAAAGACAAAGGCGCAGAATTTGCAGGGTGTTTCCTTCAAGCTAAAGGCGGCATGAATATCTCCGGATTCAATGAACACAGCTTCACCGGCCCGGAGCGGAAAATAGTCGGTGTCAACCTGAAACTGGACCTCCCCTTCAAGCAGCATAAAAAACTCGGCTTCCTCATGCCAGTGGGTATCCAGCACATGGGTTCCCGCGGGAAGTTCAATCCAGTAGGCGGCAACCGGGAACATGACATCGCCATGTACACGGTTTTCTTTTAGCAGATGTTGTGTAGTGCGGTCCATATGGGCCTCCTTTCCTTAATGAATATCAGAATAGTGTTATAAATTAGCTATATTATATTAGTTTTACACATTTATTATCGTTATAATGCAACTATAAACACCAAATCGAAGGGTGGCAAGTACACAAATGAAATTTACAGACGGTCTTTGGCTGGTTCGCGACGGGATCTCAATCAACGGTGCTGTGCAAAACTATGCAGTAGAACAAACCACTGAAGGTTTGACAGCGATAACGCAGACTACTCCAATTACAGGGCGGGCAGCAACACTCAACTCTACGCTGCTCACCGTGAAATTCCATTCCCCGCTTCCGGGTGTGGTAGGGATCAAGATTATTCATCATGAGGGCGTACAGGAACGGGGTCCGGTTTTTGAATTGACCAAAGGCACCGGAGACCATGTGAAGATTGAAGAGAACGAGCAGGAGACTGCACTGATCAGCGGCGGACTTCGTGTTGTTATCCGCAAGGGTGAGCAGTGGGCAGTGGACTTCTACCGCGGCAATGAGCGGATTACCGGCAGCGGTTATAAATCGATGGCTTATATCACGGATCAGGACGGCAATACGTTCATGCGTGAAGAGCTGGATATCGGCGTGGGTGAATTCGTCTACGGACTAGGCGAGCGCTTCACGGCTTTTGTAAAAAATGGACAAGTGGTGGACATCTGGAATAAAGACGGCGGCACAAGCTCCGAGCAGGCCTATAAGAACATTCCTTTCTATGTTACAAGCAAAGGGTATGGTGTATTCGTAAACCATCCTGAGCTGGTGTCATATGAAATCGCTTCGGAAAAAGTGAAGAAAGCCCAGTTCAGCGTAGCCGGCGAAAGCCTGGAATATTTCGTCATCGAAGGTCCGACCATTAAAGAGGTTATCAGCAAATACACCTCCCTCACCGGCAAACCTGCGCTGCCGCCGGCCTGGACCTTTGGCCTGTGGCTGACTACTTCGTTTACAACCGACTATGATGAAGCGACTGTGAACTCTTTCGTAGACGGCATGGCAGAACGTGATCTGCCGCTGCATGTATTCCATTTCGACTGCTTCTGGATGCGTGAATACCAATGGACGGATTTCCAGTGGGATGAACGCGTATTCCCGGACCCGCAGGGTATGCTGAAACGCCTGAAGGAAAAAGGGCTGAAAATCTGCGTATGGATCAACTCTTATATTGGACAACGTTCGCCGCTGTTTGAAGAAGGCCGGAAAAATGGCTATCTGATCAAAAAACCAAACGGCGATGTCTATCAAACCGACCTGTGGCAGGCAGGCATGGGGATTGTGGACTTCACGAACCCTGCAGCTTGCGAATGGTATGCCGGGTATCTGCGGGATCTGGTAGATATGGGCGTAGACAGCTTCAAGACGGACTTCGGCGAGCGTATTCCTACGGATGTTGTTTATTTTGACGGCTCCGATCCGCAGAAGATGCATAACTACTACACACAACTGTACAACAAGGTAGTCTTTGAAGTGCTGGAAGAGAAGCTTGGCAAAAATGAAGCGGCTGTCTTCGCGCGTTCGGCAACGGCCGGCGGACAACAGTTCCCGGTTCACTGGGGCGGCGACTGCTACGCAGATTATGAGTCGATGGCTGAGAGCCTGCGCGGCGGGTTGTCACTGGGCTTGTCCGGCTTCGGATTCTGGAGCCATGATATCGGCGGCTTCGAGAATACCGCTCCGGCGCATGTCTTCAAACGCTGGCTGGCTTTTGGCTTGCTCTCCAGCCATAGCCGTCTGCACGGAAGCAGCTCGTACCGGGTGCCTTGGGCGTATGACGATGAAGCAGTGGATGTTACCCGTTTCTTCACCAAGCTCAAATGCAGCCTGATGCCGTACCTGTACGATGTAGCCGGACAGGCAGCGGAACATGGCTGGGCTTCGATGCGGGCCATGGTTATGGAATTCCCGGAAGATCCGACTTGTGAAGTGCTGGACCGCCAGTATATGCTGGGAGATTCCCTGCTTGTGGCTCCAATCTTCCAGGAGAATGGCGACGTGAAATATTACCTGCCGGCTGGGCGCTGGACACATCTGCTTAGCGGCGAAACTGTACAAGGCGGAGCATGGCGCAAAGAAACACATGATTTCTTCAGCTTGCCGCTCTACGTCCGCGAGAATTCCTTGCTGGCCCTCGGCAGTGTGGACAATCGTCCGGATTATGATTTTGCCGACGGCGCCAAATTCGGCCTGTACTCGCTGGCAGACGGCACTTCTGCAACTGCAACGGTTCGTGATATGACTGGTGCTGTGGAACTGACTGTGAAGGCTGAGCGTAAAGGCAACACTGTATCGGTAACTGCAGAAGGCAGCGGCAAAGCATTCACGCTGGCTCTGAAGGATCTGGGAGCTATTGCTTCCGTCAACGGTGCTGCACAGGTGGATGAGACTACCGTGAAGGTGGATGCCGGTTCCCCATCGGTATCGTTTACCCTTACCTTGAAATAAACATGCGGCACTAATTGAATAAACCTCTCGGCAAGTCATTGAAGTGCAGTAGGCTTCATGTCAGCCGGGAGGTTTTTTTGCCGGTATAATAGGATTGTCTACACAAGATCACATAAAGGAGAACGAAGCATGAGCAACCCTATGGACCAGGACAACGTTATATTGAATCAGAAGGACTATTCCTCTGCAACGGTGCTGTCGTCCGCAGCCAATTATATAATGAACAAGGAAAAGCCCTTTACCCACACCTTCAGAACCTACATCCGGCTGAGAGAGACCGGTGTGTTGAATCTGAGACTGTGGCACAGCAACAATGTAGACTCCACCTGGGATCAAGGCGTGGAAGCGAAGGGCAGTGAACCCGGGGGTGACTGGGTTATTGAAGCGGCTTATGTCGCCGATGGCGGACAGGAGCCTCAGGGTCAAGTGATCCCAGGGACACAGGTCGCCGTTACTTTTGACGGGGAATCGTCCAAAGCGGTAACACCGGGCGAAACCTTCTGGAGCGATGAGGCAGAGCTTGATCTGGCAGAGGGTCATTATCTGGCCTTCACCTGGACCATTCGTACACAACATCCGGGGAAATCCTATCCCTTTAACGTAGAAGGGATGTTGGTTACCGCCTATGACGCACCGGGTGATCTGGCGGATCGCGAATCGGCTGAGGGTTTTGCCGGTTCGGACAATCTGCTGGTATTGCCCTCTTATATCGGATACAGGAAGAAGGGTGCCCGCAGACTGGTGTTCCTGGGGGATTCCATTACCCAGGGAGTGCGGACCGCAAAGGATGGGTATGAGTATTGGGCCGCTAGGATTGCAGAGGGGCTGGGAAAGGAATACGGGCTCTGGAATATCGGATCGGGCTGGGGCCGGGCGTATGACGTGGCGGCGGGCGGATCGTGGCTGAAGAAGGCCAAACAAGGCGACGAAGTGCTGATTGTCCTTGGTGTAAATGATCTGGATATCGGGAACCGAACGGCAGATGAGCTTCTCAGGGATCTGGCGGCGATCATCGTTGCCCTCAAGGAAGCGAACCCGGAGGTCAGCATCCTTCTGGGTACGGTGCCGCCGTTCAACTTCCAGGCTGAGAAGGAACAGGCCTGGCGTTATGTGAACAGGGAAATTCTGAGCCGCCCGCCTGCAGGCACAGACCGGGTGTTCGATATAGCCAGTGTGTTGTCCATGCCTGCCCCGCATGAGCACCTTATCCGGCCGGAATATATGAGCGGAGCGGAAGATCCGCACCCGAACGGCATAGCCGGACAAGCCGTTGCGGACGCTTTTCTGAACTGGTATGGTTCAGGCATTTAATTGGTTCCGGTAATCCTTGGGCGTGCTCCCCGTCTGCTTTTTGAACACTTTGCTGAAATACTTCACATCATGGAATCCAACCATTTCGGCAATCTGGGACAGCTTGTAATGGGGATTCTCCAGCAGCAGCTTGGCCTTCTCAATCCGGATATTAACGATGTAATCGGAGAAATTAATGCCATATTCGTGCTTGAATCTGCGTGAGACATATTCACGGCTGACATAGAACTTGCCGGCTACTTCCTGTAAGGAAAGGTCGGATGGATAATTCTGTTCAATATATTTAACGATCTCATTCATGGAATGGCGTTCCTTGCCCGTCTGGGCAGTCAATGTCTGTGACAAACGCAACATCAAGGCAAATGACCAGTCGCGCCAGGCAAACAAGGAGAAGGAGTAACCGTTCGCATAGGGAGCCGGATGGAGCCTGTCGTCCTGCTCAAGCCGGGCCACAATCTCTTCAGCCTCCCGCCCCAGGACCTCCCGCACCAGACGGGACCGGAAAAGCAAAACATCGGATTTCCAGGTATTCAGCATTTCTGGTGTCACCACGCCGCTGCGGCTTAGCTCATCAATCCAGTTCTGGGCCGCAGCAGACATGACTTCAGCACTCCCGCTGATAACAGCCATTCTCCAATCTTCCTGCACATGGGCAAAGATGGGCCGCGAGCCGCTTCCAATCGGGCTTGCAGTCTTTTCTTTGCGTTCGGCGGAATGCAGGGTTGATCCCGGGAAATGGCAGTAATCCTCATGCCGCAACAAGTTCCGGTGCAGCAGGGCCTCTGCCGCTTCGGAGCGCTGGGACGGGAGCTCTGCGGGCAGTCTGCCGATGCTGCTGATTCCGAAATGCATGCGGAACTGCAGGGTATGGAACATGCCTTGATTCATTCGGCCGGTCAGCTCAATCACAGATTCCCGGGTATCCCACAGTAGGATGGCAATCTCCGGGGGGCCTCCCCAGTAACGAAAGGCGATGCCTTTTCCGGACGGCTGCACAAATTCATTGCAGATATTGACAATCGCATAATACATCAGCTCACTGTCCCCGCCAAAACGTTTGAGAAGCGGGTTGTTGCCCGGGTCGGTCTGCACCAGGATCAGCTGTGAAGTAGGCGTATTCCCGGGAATCACCCCTTCAGCTTGCAGCCTTCGTATGGAGGATTCAGCATTAAGCGGGTCATCAATCAGCGCAGAGAGCAGCTTTTCCCCATAAATAGGTTTGAATTCATTCAGCCTGATGCTTTGCTTCTGCCGTTGTCTCCGGTCCTCTTCCTCGGAACGCCAGGCCGCCACAGCTTTGGCGACCGCCGCATTGATAGCTTCGGCCTCGATGGGCTTCAGGATATAATCAATGCCGCCGTGCAGGACTGTCTGACGTACGAAGTCAAAATCATTGTGCCCGCTGACAACGATGAACTTGGCAGAGCCGGCAAATTCATTAACCCAGGTCATTAACTCAATGCCGCTGCCTGATTCCATCATCATATCCATAATGACCAGCGCCGGCTTGGCTTCACGCATGATCTCAATGGCCTCGTTGCCGCTTCCGGCTTCCAGAATGTCGTCTATATCATGGGCTTCCCAATCTACAAGCAGCCGCACCGCTTTTCGTACTCTTGCCTCATCATCCACAATCAATGCCTTCATATGCTTTCACGCTCCGCTATAATATCAAATTCCAGCCTGACCGTAACACCGCCGCTTGGACGGTTATCTACAGTGAGAGTGGCGTTGTCTCCACAGACCAGCTGCAGCCGTGCCAGGACGTTCGGCAGTCCGATGCCGGAGCCGGGCGCGTCCAGGCGGGCCTCTGAAGCTTTGGAGAGCTCTATATTAGTTCCAGTGGGCTGCTGCAGCTCTTGCCGCAGAAGATCCAGCTTGGAGGAGGGAATGGCTCTTCCGTTGTTCTGGATAAGGATCTGCATCCGCCCGGGCTTCAGCAAGGTGACGCTGATCTCTATTTCTCCGTCGCTGCGGGAATGGTTGAAACCGTGCTTAAAGTAATTTTCGACAATCGGCTGCACAATCATCTTAGGCATATACACGTTCGCAAGCGGTTCTTCCATATCATAACGGAAAGTGAACTTGTTCTCAAAACGTTCCTTCTGCAGTTCAATATAGGCTTTGACATGCTCCAGCTCACTCTGGACGGTAACGATTTTCTCGTCATTGTGCATACTGTAGCGCATCATCTTGGCCAGTGCAGACAATAGGGAGTAGATCTGCGGCACCTTGAGCTCCAAGGCAAGCGTACCGATAATTTGCAGGGTATTGTTCAAAAAATGCGGGTTGACCTGGGCCTGCAAGGCCCGCAACTCATTGGTTTTATTGGACAGCTCCAGCTTATACTCACGCAGGATGAGGTTGTTGATCGTATCCATCATATTGCGGAAATGCTCAGTCACCACTCCGATCTCGTCTTTGCCCGAAGGACGGATGTCGATAGCGAGATTACCGGTCTGCACCTGGCTCATGTAGCGGTTGAGCTGCTTGATCGGAGCTGTGATGCGGAAAGAGATCAGAACCGTCAACGTTGTGATCATCACGAGCAGCAAAGCCAGGAGCACAATATTGATCGTGGCGGCTTCCTTGGCTTCGCGGTACAGGTAGGTCACCGGAATCTGCTTCACGAGCGTCCACTCAAGGCCTGCGTCCTTAATTTTCTGATAGATAAACACGGCGCCGTCCTCTTCAAAATAGCCCTGGTCGGGCGTGCTACCTGCAACCTGTCTGCTGTACCAGGGCGCATCCACCGGCTTGCCGTATTCACCGTCGGAGCTGCCATACAGCATGGCCCCCTTGTTATCGAGCAGCCAAATATTCTCTTGTCCCTGCACATATAGCTGGCTGACGATATCGGCGAGTGCAGTAGCTCTGACATCAATGGACAGATAGGCTATCGGTGTAGTGGTGGGGATTTGTTCAATTCTTCTGTGCAGCGTGAATACCGGCTCCACAATAAATTGCAGGATCGGGGAAGGCAGGCCATAGCTGTGACTCAGATGTGTGCTTTGTATGGAGACGGTAGAGTCGCGCTTCAGGCTGGACTCTGCATAGGGCGGAATGCCCTGCCACCGTTTGGGGGTATTCTGGGTAAGCAGCGTGGCATTGCTGCCCTTGACCCCATACAAATAGACCTGGGATATATCAGGCATCGAGGAGGAAATGTAGTTAAGTGCTGAATAGATCCGGCTGTTGGATGTCATGTCATCATAGCCGGCTTCCAGCAGCCTGTACACATCGGAATCGGAATAGACGATAAGAGACAGACGTTGGATCTCCTGGATCAGGCCGCTGATATTCTTGGAGCCTTGATACAGCAAATTTTTGTTCTCATCCACGGCCCGGGTTCTTAGGGAGTGGGTAGTGTAGGTATAGCTTATATACATTGTAGCCAAAATACAGAGCAGTGTAGGCACCAGGATAAAAATGATGAGTTTGGTGCGAATTGTGTTCCATTTCATCGAAACTTGTCACATCCGATCAATATTTTACACCTGAAAGATCACTTTCGTAGGTGTGATGGGGCGGTGAAAAAATAGATAATATGATTAGATCATATACAAGTAAGTGAGCAAAAGAAAGGGGGGGCCAATAAATGCGCGGCTCTAAGTTGTCCCAGTTAGGTCAACAGTTTTTCTTCGTTGGCCCGGCGGTCTTATTCTTCACCTTAATCACAATTATTCCATTTTTGATGGGGATGTATTACTCATTCACAGATTGGAACGGTGTATCCGGCAATGTCAGCTGGGTTGGCTTTGATAATTTTAAGAGTATTTTTACAAACGACTCGGACTTCTGGTCATCCTTCTGGTTTACGGTAAGATTTACTGTGCTCGGCGTCGTTCTAACCAATGTGGTTGGCTTTTTCCTGGCTTATCTGCTGACCAAGCCGTTAAAAACGCGTAATATGCTCCGTACCATCTTTTTTATGCCGAATGTTATCGGGGGATTGCTGCTCGGCTTTATCTGGCAGTTCATCTTCATTAAAGGGTTCGCCACCATGGGCGAGGTTACAGGCTGGTCCTTTTTTAATCTTCCGTGGCTTGGCGATGCAACTACCGGCTTCTGGGCGATTGTAATGGTATTTGTCTGGCAGTCGTCGGGTTATTTGATGGTTATCTACATCGCTTCACTCAGCAATGTATCCAAAGAGGTGCTGGAAGCCGCAGATATTGACGGTGCATCCCGGTTCCAGGTACTGCGCAGTATTGTAGTTCCGCTCATTATGCCTGCAGTAACCATAGGGTTGTTCCTGGCCATTTCCTGGTCCTTCAAAATGTTCGATCTAAATCTGTCGCTGACCAAAGGCGGGCCGTTCAAATCGACGGAGTCCGTGGCCATGAACATTTATAATGAAGCCTTCCTGAACAACCGTTACGGTCTGGGTACTGCTAAAGCGCTGCTGTTCTTCGTAATTGTAGCCATTATTACGCTGATTCAGGTCCGTATTACGAAGAGCAAGGAGGTAGAAGCTTAATGAGTGCAAAGTCAAAAAGCAGATGGAATATCGGGATTGAAGGGTTGATGATCCTGCTGGCGCTTCTTTTCCTGTCTCCATTTTATTTCCTGCTGGCAAACTCCGTGAAATCCTTCGGGGAAATTCTGGGCAATGCGGCGAGCTGGCCGGAAGTATTCATGTGGTCGAACTATTCCAATGCATGGAAACTGGCCCGTTTCTCTGAAGCTTTCCGGAATTCAATCATTGTCACTGTCATCAGTGTGGTTCTGATCTCTCTGTTCAGTGCCATGGCGGCTTACCGTATGGTCCGGGCCAATACACGGTTTAATCAGATTTTGCTGCTCTTGTTCGTAGCGGCTATGGTGGTCCCGTTCCAGACGATTATGATTCCGATTCTGAAGGTCGTTAATATAATTGGTGTAAACAACTCTTTCCTGGGGTTGATTATTACCAATCTGGGGATAAGTGTTCCCATGGCGATTTTCCTCTTCCACGGCTTCATCAAGTCGGTGCCTTTGGAAATTGAAGAAGCTGCCACGGTAGATGGCTGCAACCCGTTTTCGGTGTTCTTCCGGATTGTGCTTCCTTTGCTTAAGCCGATGCTGATGACCACGATCGTACTGAACGCCCTTGGAATATGGAACGACTATCTGCTGCCTTCCTTGATTCTTCAGGCACCGGAGCTGCGTACCATTCCGCTGGCCACCTTCTCGTTCTTTGGTCAATACACCAAGCAATGGGATATGGCGCTTCCGGCACTTGTGCTCGGCATAGCTCCGATTATCGTGTTCTATCTGTTCATGCAGCGTTACATTGTAGAGGGAATAGCGGCTGGCTCGGTGAAAGGTTAACACCGGGCCCTCCGTTCCAAATAAATATAGCAATACAATAATCCTAGGGGGAATAATAGAAATGATGAAGAAACGTTCTGCACTGCTTCTGTCGTCTGTGATGACTATGTCATTAGCACTGGCTGCTTGCGGCGGCAACAATGCTGCAAATAACGCACAAAATGGAAGCGCTGGCAATAATGCAGCTGGAGAAGTAAAAACAGTTAAAATATTTCAGTTTAAAACTGAAATTGTAGAAGGTCTTAATGAACTGAAGGTCGAATTTGAAAAGGAAAATCCAAACATCAAGCTGGATATCCAAACCGTAGGCGGCGGCGCAGACTATGCAGCGGCATTGAAGACCAAATTCGCTTCCGGCGATGCGCCGGATATTTTCTCCAACGGCGGATATGCGGAAATGGACCTGTGGGGAGATAAACTGGAGGATCTGTCCGACCAGCCATGGGTAAAGGATTTGATTCCTTTGGCAGCCGAGCCTATGACTAAAGACGGCAAAACCTACGGTATGCCGATGAACCTGGAAGGGATCGGGTTTGTATATAACAAGGACCTGTTCACCAAAGCTGGCATTGCCGAAACTCCAAAAACATTGTCCGAGCTTGAAGATGCAGCCAAGAAACTGCAGGCTATCGGTGTAACTCCTTTTGGCAACGCGTATCAAGAATGGTGGCTCCTGGGCAATCAGGGGATCAGCGTAGCTTTTGCCCAACAAGATGATGTAGATGGATTCATCAAGGGCTTGAATGATGGTACTGGCAGCATTGTAGGCAACAAGGTCTTTGAAGATTGGAGCAACCTGCTCAAATTGACCGTGAAATACGGCCAGAAGAACCCGCTGACTACAGATGCCAATACACACCTGGCTATGTTCGCTAAGGGTGAAACTGCCATCATGCAGGAAGGGAACTGGGCACAAACTCTGGTTGACAACATTACTCCTGGTATGAACATCGGCATGTTCCCGATGCCAATCAACGAAGATGCCGCCAAAAATGACAAAATGACAGTAGGCATCCCGGCCAACCTGGTGGTCAACAAAGAGTCCGCTTCAAAAGAAGAAGCTAAAGTGTTCTTGAACTGGCTGGTCACTTCAGACATGGGTAAAGAATATATCGTGAAAAAATGGAAGTTCATTCCGGCTCTTTCCACAATCGAAGCAACGCCTGAAGATATCGGACTGCTTGGTTCCGATGTATGGAACTACGTGAAGGAAGAAAAAGTATACGGATTGCAGTCCTCCAAATTCCCTGATGGCGTTACTCAAGAATTTGCCAGTGTGATCCAGCAGCTGATCGCCGACAAGCTTGATGTCAACGGCTGGATGGAAGGCATGCAAGCCGCTTGGGACAAGCTTAAGAAGTAATACATTCTCTCCGGGAGAGAATGCTCTAACTGGATAGGCAAAGGATCTATAGACGCTCCCCGTGATTTCTCATTTTGATGAGGCGGGGGGCGTTTTTTGAGGGGAAGAGGCGTCAATAAATTAAAAGTTTGGGGAGGAATGGATCATGAGGAGCTATGAGCAGGTTCAAATCGGTGTAGATTATTATCCCGAGCATTGGGACGAGTCAATGTGGGAGCCGGATATCCGATTAATGAAGGAAACCGGAGTCCGCCTTGTACGTGTCGGCGAATTCGCCTGGAGCCGGCTGGAGCCGGCAGAGGGGGATTTCCAGTTCGCCTGGCTGGACCGGGCCATGGACCTGTTTCACAGGTATGGCCTTCAGGTTGTGCTTGGCACACCGACGGCTACACCGCCGCGCTGGCTAACTGCCAATTATCCGGATGTGCTGCCGGTTTTTGCGGACGGGCAGATCTTTCATCCCGGAGTGCGCGGGCACCGCTGTTACAACAGTGAGTCTTTGCGGCATTTCGGGAGCCGCATTATTGAGCGGCTGGCTCATCAGTACAAGGGGCATCCGGCGCTGGTCGGCTGGCAGACCGACAATGAATTCGGATTGCTGAATTGTCACTGCAGCCAGTGCAATTCCGCTTTTCGCGAGTGGAGCAAGGTTAGATACGGTACGCTGGAAGCGATCAACAAGGAGTGGGGAACCGAGGTATGGAGCGGAGAGTACAGTGACTGGGACCAGTTCAATGTACCGTTTGGCGGTTCCCGTCATCAGAACCCATCGTATCTGCTCGACTTCCAGCGGTTCCAGTGGGATGCGGTGGCCGCGTTCCAGAAGACGCAGATTGATATTCTGCGGGCCGCCTGTCCCGAGCATTTCATCACGCATAATTTCCACAGCTATCCGCAGCGTCTGGACATGTACTCTGTCGGAGCCGATCTGGATGTCGCAGCCTTTGACTATTATCCGAATACTTCGCCAACCAAGCAGGAGACGACTCCTTACAGCGGCGCCTTATCCCTGGACTTGACCCGGGGAATCAAACGGCAGAATTTCTGGATTATGGAGCAGCTTAGCGGAACTCCGGGCTGCTGGATGCCGATGTGGCGGACCCCGTATCCGGGACTGATCCGCGCGTATGCCTGGCAGACGATTGCCAGAGGGGCAGATACAGTAGTTCATTTCCGCTGGAGAAGTGCCGTGACCGGAGCGGAGCAATTCTGGCATGGGCTGATCGATCACAGCAACGTGCCGGGTCGCAGGTTTGCCGAATTCAGCCAGCTGTGTACGGAGGTGAACGCGGTCAGCGATAAGCTGCAAGGCACCACAGTGAAGAATGAAGTAGCCCTTCTCCATTCGTTTGAGCAGCTTGCGGCCCTGGAGATTCAGCCACAGACCGCGAATCTGGACTATTACGAGAATATCAAGCAGCATCACCGTGCACTGACCAAACTGGGCATCGGCTGTGATGTGATTGATCTGAGACAGCCGCTGGACGGGTACAAGGTAGTGATTGCGCCAAATCTTTTTCTGCTGGATGAGCAAATCGCTGCCAGCCTGGATGCTTTTGCCGCTGCCGGAGGCATTCTGCTGATCACCAACCGCAGCGGGGTGAAGAATATGAACAACGTCTGTGTGATGTTGCCGCTGCCTGGACTGCTGAGCCGCTGCGCCGGGGTGGAGGTGGCGGAATATGATCCGATCGGCACCGAGATGCATACTATCGTGGATGGTGAAGGAAACAGCTATGCGTGCTGCCAATGGTCCGATCTGCTGACACCAACGACGGCGGTACCGGTGGCGTGGTACGGGGAAGACTTCTATGCCGGCATTCCTGCTGTGACGGTCAATACATGGGGGAAAGGGCAGGTATACTATTTCGGCACACATGTGGAGGAGCGCTACTGGTCCGAGCTGCTGGCGAATCTGGCCGAGGAGCAGGAACTGTTCCGGTTTGCCGGTCTTCCGGATGGAGTGCAGGCATCGGTGCGTTCAGGTGAGAACGGCAGCTTCCTCTTCCTGCTTAATCTGGACCGTATCCCGCAGCAAGTTCAGCTGCCGCGTGAATACAGCAGCCTGCTGAGCGGCAAAGCCCTCTCGGGGAAGCTCACGCTTGAGCCGTATGGTGTAGAGGTTCTGGAGATGTAGGGAATGCTGCTGGCCAGATATAGGTATACAACATTCGAAAGCGTGCCTCCCGGGAGGCGCGCTGTTAGCCTAAGGCGGAGCTAGCTAGAGTGCACTTTATACATCAGGATGGGAAAAAGAAGGCTCGTTTTAGGATTTCAGTGTATTTGGTGCAGCAGGAACTGCTGTATTCGCCGAAAAGTGCCTTATGGCTATCCTTTGAATGTACAAAATACATCATGATGGATGTTCGAGGCTTGTTTAAACCATTCTGAGGTACTAAATACATTAGAACAGGTCGAAGGCTGGTGAAAAACGCTAATCCATATCAAATAGCCTTCAGAAATCTCTTGTTTTTAATCTGATGCTGCACTAGTACCTTGACTGCATCAAATTTCAGGGTACAAATGTTTCAATTTGCCTCTGGCCTG
>NZ_BMKR01000044.1 GCF_014644435.1 Paenibacillus albidus
GAGCGATTGCTCATTTTGAAACATCTGACGAGAATTTGCATTCTCTACCGATTCATCTCCCGCATTTGCATGCTGTGAGAATCCTCTTTGTTTGGATTTCACTTTCGTGAATTCCCACTCACTCGTTGTTCAGTTTTCAAAGATCAAGCTCGTTGTTAGCGGCGATTATCTCGTCACCAGCAACTCTTATAATATATCATGTCCGGCCGATTAATGCAAGCTCTTTTTTTAATTTCTTTCTGAGCTTCAACTTGGTGTCTCGCGGCCAGAAATATAATATATCATGGATCGACATACTATTGCAAGACTTTTTTCAATATATCACTCTATGAATTTTAACTAGTACTGCTTATACTGGTCACTACCCTAATAGCCAACCCCTGCCAGAGAAGACTGCAGCGCTGCAGTCTTCTCTGGCAGGGGTTGTATTAACAGGGCAGCCTGCTTATTCAGTACGGTTGCGCATATGCGGGAACAGCAAGACGTCACGGATCGAAGCAGCATTGGTCAGCAGCATAATGAGACGGTCTACACCGATGCCCAACCCGCCGGTAGGCGGCATGCCATACTCCAAAGCTCGGATGAAATCGTCGTCCATCTCATGAGCTTCATCGTTGCCTTGTTCTTTTTCCGAAATCTGAGCTTCAAAACGCTGACGCTGATCGATTGGATCGTTCAGCTCGCTGAAAGCATTGGCATGCTCGCGTGCTACGATAAACAGCTCAAAACGGTCAGTAAAGCGCGGGTCCTGATCATTCTTCTTGGCCAACGGTGAGATCTCAACCGGATGACCTGTTACAAAGGTAGGCTGAATTAGCGTTTCTTCCACAAACTGTTCAAAGAAAGCATTAAGAATATGTCCGAAGGTCATGTGCTTCTCAACCGGCACACGATGTTCTTTAGCCAGGCGTTGTGCTTCTTCATTGCTCATATGAACGCTGAAATCCACACCGGTCACTTCCCTAACGGCATCAACCATTGAAACCCGGCGCCATTGTGGCGTTAAATCTATCTCATGACCTTGGTAGTTAATCTTTTGTGTGCCGAGCACCTCTTGGGCAATATGGGCAATCATGCTTTCGGTGAGATGCATAATATCCTTATAGTCGGCATAAGCTTCGTACAGCTCTATCATGGTGAACTCCGGATTATGACGCGTGGAAATCCCCTCATTGCGGTAAACCCGTCCGATTTCGTACACTTTTTCGAGTCCGCCTACAATCAGGCGTTTCAGGTGGAGCTCAATGGCAATCCGCATGTACAGCTGCATATCCAGCGTATTATGATGTGTGATGAACGGACGGGCAGCGGCTCCCCCGGCAATTGCATGAAGGGTTGGCGTCTCCACCTCAAGGTAGCCAAGAGAATCCAAGTAGCGACGCATCGACTGAATGATCCGGGAACGGGCAATAAAGGTCTGTTGAACTTCCGGATTAATAATCAGGTCGACATAACGCTGGCGATAACGGAGCTCCACGTCCTTTAGACCATGGTATTTCTCAGGAAGCGGCAGCAGGGATTTCGACAAAACTTCGAGATTGTCTACTTTAATGGAGGTTTCACCCGTCTTGGTCTTGAAGACCGTTCCGCGAACACCGATGATGTCGCCCAGGTCCAGAACATTAAAGGCTGCATATTGGGCTTCAGGAATACTGTCCTGCCGCACATAAAGCTGAATTTTGCCGCTAAGGTCCTGCACATGTGAAAAGCTGGCTTTACCCATAACACGTTTAGCCATAATACGGCCTGCAATACTAACTTCTACGGCCAGCTCATCCAGTTCCTCTTTAGTCATTCCGTCATACTTCGCGATGAGATCTCCTGCGTTAGCTGTACGCTCATATTTTTTGCCGAACGGGTCAATTCCTAGTCCACGCAGCTCGTCCAATTTGGCACGGCGGATCTGCAGCAGCTCACTCAGTTCATTCTCTGGCATCTCCACATTGTCCGCATTGTTCATTTCTTCGGTCATGCTCTTCATCCCCTATTCACTCAAGTAATGTCATATACACAAGAAGAAACGGCTCCGTCAACGTAGCAGAAGACAGTCCCGTTCCAGCTCCAAATACAAGCAGTATGTGTTCACCCGTATTTTTCAATGAAGGGTATTGATAATGTTGAAAAAGCTTCCCTAAGGAAGCTTTCCCAAACATGTTCCCTTGTTCTGCCTTGCATACCCTAAGCGGTATACAGTGGCAGCCACTCTATTGGCAGACGCAAAGTCTGTCTGTTACTTCATGCGAATATCGAGGATTTTATATTGAATAACGCCGGCAGGAACGCTTACGTCAACAATGGTGCCCTTTTTCTTGCCGATAATGGCTTTGCCTACAGGGCTCTCGTTGGAAATCTTGTTATTAAGCGGGTCGGATTCGGCCGTGCCGACAATGGTATATTCCATGATATCGCCATATTCCATATCCTCAACACTTACAGTAACGCCAATACTCACCACGTCAGTAACGATTTCGTCGCTATTGATAATCCGCGCGTTGCGGAGCATCTTCTCCAAAGTGATTACGCGTCCCTCTATAAAGGCCTGTTCATTCTTCGCGTCTTCATATTCGGAGTTCTCACTGATATCTCCGTAACCAATCGCTACCTTAATCCGCTCGGCAACCTCACGGCGCTTCACGGATTTGAGGATCTCCAGTTCTTCTTCCAGGCGCTTTAGCCCGTCTGGGGTAAGGATGACTTCTTTATCGCTCATCTCAACCGATTCTCCTGTCGTATACATTTATTGAAAACACCATAACTATATGCGAATCTGGAGGGATAAGAACCCTCCTTGCTGCACCTTACTTAACTGTAACGGCGATTTTATACTGAGAAATTATATTGGAACCGCTACAAAATGTCAATGATGCCACATATAATGCTCCGTGTAATCAGGAAATGTCACGTAAATTACCCTTAAACCGCTGAGAGCGATGCCTCAACGCCCTTATTGCCGCCGGATTCTTCGTTCTTAATCTGTTCGACAAACTCATTCAAAATGTTCACCATTTCGTCGCGCCGGGTTTTTTCCATAATGACATCCTTAACCCGTGCCGCAGCTTTCATACCTTTCAGGTACCAAGCCAAGTGCTTGCGCATCTCGCGTACAGCAACAGCTTCGCCCTTAAGCGCAATCAGACGATCCATATGCAGAATTGCAACCTTGATCTTCTCTTCGACACCCGGTTCCGGCAGCAATTCCCCCGTGCTCAAGTACTGAATCGTGCGATACAGCATCCACGGGTTGCCAAGCGCTCCCCGGCCGATCATGACACCGTCACATCCGGTCTGATCCAGCATAGCCCGGGCATCTTCAGGGGTATTCACATCCCCGTTGCCGATAACCGGAATGGATACCGCTTCTTTGGCCATTTTGATATAATTCCAGTCGGCGTGGCCGGTGTACAGCTGTTCCCGTGTCCGACCATGTACGCTGACTGCCTGACCGCCGGCCCGCTCGACTGCACGCGCGTTGTCTTCGACGAAGATATGCTCGCTGTCCCAGCCGATCCGCATTTTGACTGTTACGGGCTTATCCACGACATCAACAACCGCAGAGACCATTTCATATATTTTATCCGGATTCAGCAGCCAGCGTGCACCCGCATCGCATTTGGTCACTTTCGGCACGGGACAGCCCATATTAATGTCAATAATATCAGCGTTTGTCTCTTTATCCACCACTTTGGCGGCTTCCACCAGCGACGTGCGGTCCCCTCCAAAAATCTGCAGACTCAGCGGTTTCTCCCGTTCGTCCACGAACAACATCTCGCGGGTCCGCGTATTGCCGTGCAGGATCGCTTTATCACTCACCATTTCCGCACAGACCAAACCTGTGCCGAACTCTTTGGCAATCAAACGAAATGCCGGATTGCATACGCCAGCCATAGGGGCCAGAACGACCTGGTTCTTCATTTCAATGCCGCCAATCTTCAGCATTCGGTTCACTTCCTCTACTTTTATATCTAAGATGGATTTGCGAGTTCTTCGGTGGAAACCCCGAGAACATCCGCAATTTTATTTAAAATTTGATCCTCTAAACGTCTATTACCCCTCTCAACTGCACCAAGTACAGCCAAGGAAATCCCGGCGTGATCCGCCAGCTCCTGCTGGGTATATCCCTTTAGCTTACGGAATGCCCGGACCCGCCGTCCCATACGCTTGTTGTCCACAGCCGAATTCCTTCCTTTCCATCGATGTCCTCCAGCGCTTTGGTGATCAGACCTCGAAGTCCGGAATGTTCATTCTGTGGAACGATATCGTTAAGAGGCACCAGGACAAAGGCACGCTCAAACATACGCGGATGCGGCAGGGTTAATTCCGGAACATCCAGTGACCGGCCTTCTACCCATAATAAATCAAGGTCTACTGTCCTCGGCCCAAAGCGGACATCTCGTGTGCGGCCCAGCCGGTTCTCAATCTCCAGCATGACATTCAGCAAGGCTTCCGGTGTGAGTGTAGTTCGCAGCAATGCTGCCATATTCAGAAACTGCGGCTGGTCCAAATAACCCACAGGCTCAGTCTCATATACTCCCGAACAACGAACGACTTGAACACCTTCGGAATCTTCCAGTTGGTGTAAGGCTTCAACCAGGGTCCCCTCACGGTCCCCCAGATTAGCCCCTAAAGCAATATAAGCCTCTGATTCCTCAGAGGTGGAATGGTTATTCATCAATTGGGTCTCACTTCCTCGTTCTTCGCAGTTCTACGGTCACTCCCTGAAAATGAATGTCGAACGGCGGATGCGGTTTGGTCACTTTGACCGTTACTGCATTGATAATAGTATAAGTGTCCAGTAACGCGGATGCAATATGTTCTCCCAAAGCTTCAATTAATTTAAAGGACTTTGTTTCGACAATGTTCTTGACCAGCGTATGCACTTCGGCATAGTTGACGGTCTGATCCAGGTCATCGTTCAGTCCTGCGCCCTGCAAATCCAATTCCAGCTCCAAATCAATATAGTAACGCTGTCCCAGCTTGCGTTCTTCTTCAAATACTCCGTGATAACCGTAATATTCCATTCTATGCAGCATCATTTTATCCATTTGCCAAACCGCCTTTTGGGTGCGAATATAATTTGTCCAACTGATTATTTATCCCTGGACCCGCGGTGCAGCGGTATAGAGCATAGCGTCACACATCGCGACAGTCCGTTTGATCTTGGCTACGTCGTGCACACGGACAATCTGGCAGCCTTGGGCAATACCGAAGGCCACCGTAGCAGCCGTTCCCTCTACAACATCATTCGGCGGCAAATCCAGTACGGTGCGGATGAATTTTTTGCGGGACGTTCCGAGCAGCAGAGGATAATCCAGTGCATGCAGACTGTCCAGCGACATCATGGCTTGCAGATTCTCATGGTAATCCTTGGCGAATCCGATACCGGGGTCCAAAATTATATTGTAAGGCTTCACTCCCGCCTCCAACGCAAGGTTCACGCTTCCCTGCAAATCCGCAATCATATCGGGGATCAGATCCGTATAGCGGCGGTCGTGGCGATTGTGCATAACAATAATCGGGCATTCCGCTTCTGCAGCCACCGCGGCCATTAAGGGGTCGGCTTTGCAGCCCCATACATCATTAATGATATGTGCACCGGCAGCCAGAGCTTGGCGTGCTACTTCCGCTTTGTAGGTATCTACAGACAAGGGTAAGTGGGGAGCGGCACGGTGAATGCTCTCAATGACAGGCAGCACACGGGCGAGCTCCTCCTCCAGGCTGACCGGCTCGTGGCCGGGTCTTGTCGATTCTCCGCCAATATCAATGATATCTGCACCGTCTGCAGCCATTTGCAGCGCATGTTCGGCAGCCCTCTTCGGTTCATCCCACAATCCGCCATCCGAAAAAGAGTCCGGAGTCACATTCAGAATACCCATAATTAACGTTCGTGTTCCCAGTGTCAGTTCTGTTTCTCCGCAGCGGTAGGTCCGCTTGTAGAGGATTGGCTTCATAATTACAGCCCCGCCTTTTCTCTGTATAGATGGATTAGCTGTCCGGTTAACGGGCCGCAGCGGCCTTCACTCACCAGCCATTGATGATCCTCTTGCCACAACGTTGTCACTGGAACGATCTCTTGTACGGAGTTCGTCATGAATACTTCGTCCGCATGCTTTAGCTGTTCCCAGCCATAAATCCCTTCTTCCACTCTTATCCCGGCAGCAAGGGCCAGTTCCAGCACCATTTCCCGGGTAATTCCAGGAAGAATCCCTGTGCTTAAATCGGGGGTGCAGAGCACAGCATCTTTTACAAAAAAGATATTGCTGACAATCCCCTCAGCAATCGCCTCCCCTGCGGTCAGCATTAACCCCTCCGCTCCGTAGGCGGCAGAGGCATATCCGCTAAGCTCACGCTTGGCGAGAATATTATTCATGTAGTGGAGGGACTTCAGACGTAACGGCCCCTCCGGCGTATTGCGTCTGGTCAACAGAAGCTGGAGCGGCCTGCCCTGCGTGTAAAGCGTATCCGGCACAACCGGCAGCGCCTTGATATAGAGCAAATGAGTCGGTGTATGGTAGTCTCCCGCAGGCAGCCCCAGGATATCCTCACCAGCCGTTACGGTATAGCGTACATAAGCTTCCTCAAGCCGGTTGGCCTCCATAACCGCTGTGATCCAGCTCTTTAGGTACTCCAGATCAGGCACAAACGGAATACCGAGCTGCCGGCAGCCGTCCGCGAGCCTTTTAACATGCCGTTCCAGCAGGAACGGCGATCCTTTGTAGGTACGAAAGGTTTCAAACAAACCCATGCCATACAAAAAGCCGTGATCCAGGGCGGAAACTACAGGAGTCCGGGCGTCCACCACGCCCCCGTTCAAACCTATATAGTTCATGCCGGCTCTCCGGCACTCCGTTTCAGGAAGTTGCGCAGCATCGTGTGACCATGATTGGTAATAATCGATTCCGGATGGAATTGTACACCTTCTATCGGATAGTCCTTATGGCGCAGTGCCATGATCTCGCCTTCAGCTGTCTCGGCTGTAATCTCCAGACAATCAGGCAGACTTTCCCGTTCCACGATCAAAGAATGATAACGTGTGGCTGTGAACGGAGATTCCAGCCCTTCAAATACCGATGTCCCCTGATGGTGAATCGGCGAGGTCTTGCCATGCATCAGACGTTCGGCACGGATCACTTTCCCGCCAAAGGCTTGTCCAATGGCCTGGTGCCCCAGGCAAACCCCGAAAATTGGAATCACGCCCTTGAAATGGTGCAGCACTTCCAGGCTAATGCCGGCTTCTGTCGGCGTGCAAGGCCCAGGAGAGATCAGGATATGATCCGGGGCCAGCTCTTCAATTCCCTGGATAGTGATTTCGTCGTTGCGGTACACCTTCACTTCCTCCCCCAGCTCACCTAAGTACTGCACGAGGTTATACGTAAAGGAATCATAATTATCGATGACCAAAATCATAGTGTTGCCTCCCCTTCGGCGCCTTTGGTGGTTTGGGCCTCCTGCTGTCTTTCACTGCACAGCACCGCCTTCACTACCGCTTTGGCTTTATTATGGCATTCCCGGTACTCCCGGTACGGATCGGAATCGATCACAATGCCGGCTCCCGTCTGTATATATCCGATCCCGTCCTTCACGGCCAGCGTTCGTATAATAATATTTAATTCCATATTGCCGTTATAGTCAATCCAGCCCAGCGATCCCGTATAGGGACCCCGCCGGACCGGCTCCAGCTCTTCAATGATCTCCATGGTTCTTACCTTAGGCGCTCCGGTAATGGTGCCTCCCGGGAATAAGGCCGCCGTTACATCATAGGCATCTTTGCCGGGAGCCAGACGGCCCTCCACCTGCGAAACGAGATGCATGACGTGAGAATAACGTTCCACGGTCATCAGCTCCGGCACGCTGACCGTGCCATAGGCAGCGACACGGCCGATGTCGTTGCGTTCCAGATCGACGAGCATAATATGCTCGGCAATCTCTTTGTCACTCCCGCGCAGCTCCGCCTCCATGGCGGCATCCTCAGCGGGAGTCCGCCCCCTGCGCCGGGTGCCGGCGATGGGCCGCGCGCTTACCCTGTCCCCATGCAGCTTGACCAGCAGCTCCGGCGAGGCGCTGGACAGCGCAAAGCCGGGCGACCGCAGCAGCCCCATGTACGGGGACGGGTTGAGCTTGCGCAGCCATTCGTATACCGCCTCCGGCGCAGATTTCAGCTGCGCTTCCTGGCGCAGCGAGAGGTTCACCTGGAATACATCCCCCTTGCGGATGTATTCCTGCACGTCCAGCACGGCCTGCTGGAACTGCCCGGGCGAGAAGCCCGAAGTCATGCCGGGCCATTCGCCCGAAGCCGCCCGGCTCTCATCAGCTTCTTCGGCCTCTTCCATGCAATAGGCTGCTGCCGTTGACAGGCTACGCCACTGTTCCATCATGCCCTCTGCCCGCTCCACAGCCTGACTATAGAGCTGTCTCAAATCCTCTACGGCAAAAGAAGCTTGAATTGGCGTATGGACCGCGCAATAGAGCAGTTCCTCTTCATGATCGTAAATCCATACCTCCTCCAGCTGCATGAACAGATAATCGGGAAAACCGGGATCGTCCTGGGCCAGAAGAGGCAGCCGCTCCAGCGAACGGACTACATCGTAGCCGAGAAAGCCGATGGCGCCTCCGGTAAACGGTGGCAGCTCCCCTGCAGATAATGGCGGTGAACGAAATTCCGCCATCCACTCCTGCAGCAGCTGTAAAGGTAACCCATGCAGCGTTTGCCGCTCGTACCTTATATCATCCGCCAGACTGCCGCCTGCTTCGGCGGAAAGACTAAGCACCTCGGCAGTGCCTTCCTTTCCCTGCAAAACCGAAACGGGGCGCAGACCCAAATACGTATAGCGACCGGATTTGCCGCTCTCCAGGACCACCGAATAAGGAGAGGCCATCTCCCAGGCCTTCATCCAGGAAGAGGGCAGCCCGCCTTTCAGGGGTGATTGTATAAGCATAGGGAACATGCTCCAGTCTTCTTTCGCCCAGCGTTCCCATTCCTGCCAAGCCGTTAAGATGTTCACATCCATCCCCCTAAAGTTTTGTGAAGCTTAGCTCCCTGATTAGTCTTCGTAACCAAAGGGCTTCGTAAGCATCCTTTTGTATATTGCCTGTCAGTATACTGTACTGCAGGCACTTTTGAAAAGCCCGGGCACTAAAAAAAGGCCTTCATCCGCAATCACGCCGCGAAAGGAAGGCCCCCTATAGGGAAAATCTTATAAATTACACTTCAAAGTTGTATAGTGGAGTGCTCAGGTAACGTTCGCCATTACTTGGGATAACAACTACCACTTTTTTGCCGGCACCCAGTTCCTTAGCCACTTTAATGGCGGCAAATACCGCTGCGCCTGAGGAAATGCCGGACAGAACGCCTTCTTCCTTGGCAACACGGCGTGCCGTTTCAAAGGCTTCGTCATTCTCCACGTGAATAATTTCATCATAGATATCCTGATTCAGGATATCGGGAATGAAGTTGGCGCCAATCCCCTGAATCTTGTGAGGGCCCGGCTTGCCGCCGGCCAGAATAGGAGATGCCGCAGGCTCAACGGCATAGATCTTCACATCAGGGTATTTGCTCTTCAGCACTTCGCCAGCACCCGTGATGGTTCCGCCTGTACCAATACCGGCCACAAAAGCATCGAGGGGTCCGCCAATGGATTCAATGGCTTCTACAATTTCCGGTCCGGTGGTTTCACGGTGAATCTTCACGTTCGCTTTATTCTTAAATTGCTCAGCGAGGAAATAATCAGGGTTCTCACTGAGAATTTGCTCTGCTTTCTTAACCGCTCCGTTCATGCCTTCCGATCCTGGAGTCAATACCAGCTCCGCTCCATAGGCGCGCAGCAGGTTACGGCGCTCAAGGCTCATGGTTTCCGGCATAACGATAACCGCTTTATACCCTTTGGCTGCCGCTACCAGTGCAAGACCGATACCTGTGTTGCCGCTGGTCGCCTCAACAATGGTGCCGCCCGGTTTGAGGAGTCCCTCTTTCTCCGCTTCTTCCACAATGCTGATGGCAATCCGGTCCTTGACGCTCGCACCCGGGTTCTGGTATTCCAGCTTCAGATAAATATCAGCAGCACCTTCAGGAGCAGTGCGGTTCAGACGAACGAGCGGAGTGCCCCCGATCAGTTCTGTTACGTTATTGACGACTTTAGCCATGAGAAAAGACCTCCTTGGGATGGTAAACGAATTATTTCCGACTAAATCAGTAGGTATTTCAATAATTTCATATTATCAATCTTGCAAGCTGTTGTCAATATTTATTGAAGTGTCATACTTGGCGCGCAAATCACTCTCGAGCTGCTGCAGAGGCGCCGCTTGCTCCAATGCCAGTTCCTGCCGAACCTGGGCCCGAAGCTCCTTCTCAGAGGGCTGCTTCGGCATGGTGATCTTCTCTAAGCGGATGATTGCATAGTTATCCCCGTTCACAAGCGGTCCTGCAATGTCCCCTGTGTTCAGGCCCGCCGCTGTCTCCAGCAGCTCCTCCGGCCAGAAAGGATCATTTTCTTCCACCATTCCTATACTCCCGCCATTCACGGCACTTTCTTCATCAATAGAGACTTCTCTGGCCAAAGCGGCAAATTCTTCTCCCTGCTCCAGACGATCCATCACCCGTTCTGCCTCTTTATAGGCGGAGACAGTAATCATGGAGAGCTGCATCTCTTTTTTAGGAAGGAACCGCTCTGCATTGCTCGCTAAATAATCATCAATCTCTGAATCACTGATCGTAATTCCGGCGGTTGCTACTGCTTGTAAGGTAAGACGATAGACAATTTCTTCACGCACTTGCTTACGGGAGAGACCCAACTCGGTCTCCATTTGGGCATAATACTGCTCTTCCGACCCATAGCCGGCCATCGTAAGCTCCAGCTCCTTCTCCACCTCAGCATCAGTCACGGTGATATCAAAGGCTTCGGCTTCCTTGCTCACCACGATATGATTAAGCATGGCAATCAGCACTTCATCACCATGCTTTTTTTTCAACTCATCCACCCATTGCTGATCCGTTATCGGCTGTCCTCCCGCAGAGGCAACATCGGGTGATTCCGTTTCGGATACATCTCCCTTTAGCGCAGCCATAACACGCAGGCTCCAGAACAGGAGCCCACCCAGCATGATTGTCACCACAGCAAGTAAAATTACGGCATTACGCAGCGCGCGTTCTTGTCTGGTCATCATCTCATTGCCCTAGGATTTCGCTTGATCCAGGATTACCTGCAACTCTTCTTTATCAAACACGTACGCCTCATTGCAATAATGGCAGACCACTTCCGCTTTATCATCCTCTTCAATGAGACGCTCCAGTTCATGCTGGCCCAGACTGACCAATGTCTGCTCTACCCGTTCACGTGAACATTGGCATGCAAACCTGATTTCCAGTTCATCCATGACTATGACATCCGGCAAAAGCAAATGCAGCATCTCCTCCGGCTCCAGCCCCTGGTCGAGGAGTGAGGTGACGGAAGGCATTGCGCCTACCGCTTTTTCAATCTCGGTAATTTCGGCATCGGACAGTCCCGGCAGCAGTTGTACGATAAAACCTCCGGCCACCAGAACCGAATTATCGGTGTCGACCAGCACCCCCAGACCTACCGCAGCAGGTGTCTGCTCAGAAACCGCGAAATAATACGTAAAATCTTCACCAAGCTCTCCCGATACAATGGGGATACTGCCCCGGTAGGGCTCCTTCATGCCTAAATCCTTAATGACATCTATAAATCCTTCTGTACCCACAGCTCCCGCGACATCAAGCTTGCCTGCACTGTTGCTTGGTAAATGTACGTGAGGATGATGCACATAACCCCGAACTTCTCCAAGTGCATTGGATTCAGCGACAACCTGACCCAGCGGGCCATTGCCTTTCACTCTAATGCTCAGCTTCTCCTGACCTTTGAGCATGGCACCCATCATGGCTGCAGCGGTAAGCGTACGCCCCAGTGCGGCTGTAGCTGTCGGATACGTATCATGTCTGCGGCGCAGCTCTTCCACCAGTCCCGTCGTACGGACAGCAAAGGCTCTGACCCTGCCGTTCATCGCAGTTCCGCGGATCAGGCGATCCTTCTTTATTTCCATTGTGTGCATACTCCTCCTGCCCTTTCGCCTGTTCCGGCTTAGTATATTATTTATTACGGTCGTAAATAATGCGCAGACCTTCCAGTGTAAGCATCGGATTAACTTCGTCAATACAGTCTGTTTCCCCTGCTATCAGCGAAGCCAGCCCCCCGGTGGCAATGACCTTGAGCTGGGGCGCATTCATCTCAACCTTGATCCGTCTTACAATCCCTTCAACCTGACCCGCATAGCCAAAAATAATCCCGGCCTGCATGGCATGGACCGTGTTGCGTCCAATTACTTTTTTCGGTTTCTCCAGCTCAATCCGCGGCAGCTTGGAAGCCCGTTGATACAGGGCTTCCGTTGAAATTCCGAGGCCCGGAACAATGGCTCCGCCAAGGTAATTGGCATCGGCATCAATACAGTCAAAGGTAGTTGCCGTGCCAAAATCAACGACCACAAGCGGGCATTTGTATTGTTCAATGGCCGCAACGGCGTTAACAATGCGATCAGCACCCACTTCGCGCGGGTTCTCATAGCGCAGATTGAGCCCGGTCTTAATCCCGGGCCCCACCAGCAACGGCTCTTTGCCAATATATTTCTCGCACATATCTACAATAACCTGAACCAGCGGCGGCACTACGGAAGAAATAATAACTCCTTCCACATCCTTCACAGAGATATCCGCCATATGAAACAAGTTGTGAATCAGTACACCATATTCGTCAACAGTATTTTGCCGCGCTGTGCTCAGCCGAAAATGGTGCAGCAGCTCACGCTGTTTATATACTCCAAGGACAATGTTCGTATTTCCGATATCTACGGCGAGCATCATGATTGTGTGCCCTCCTTTTTTCCATTCAGATCCAGGCTGATGTCCAGACTGGAGAAGGAATACGTCAGGCGGCCCACCGATATCACATCAACGCCGGATTCTGCCATTTCACGCACGGTTTCCAGCGACACGTTGCCTGAGGCTTCAGTCTTGACATGCGGCGCCTTCGAATGAATCCTGCTGACTGCAGTCTTCATCATTTCGGCCGACATATTGTCGAGCATAATAATATCCGCTCCGGCAGCGATGGCTTCGTCCACTTGCTCCAGACTTTCAGTCTCTACTTCAATAGTCATGGTATGGGGGATATTGGCCCGGGCACGGCTTACAGCCTGCCGAATCCCGCCTGCCCCTTTAATATGATTATCCTTAATCATCACCGCATCATACAGGCCGAACCGGTGATTGGCTCCCCCCCCGATGCGAACCGCATATTTCTCCAGCATCCGGTGCCCGGGTGTCGTTTTGCGGGTGTCCACAAGCCTTGTTGGCAGTCCCTCCAGGGCCTGCACAAATGAAGACGTCCGGGTAGCCACACCGGACAGACGCTGCATCAGATTAAGCGCCAGACGCTCACCGGTCAGGATGGCATGAGTGCTGCCTTCCACCTCGGCAATCACGGTTCCTTTACTGACCGCTTGACCCTCCTTTACAAGGGCTTTAAAGGTCAATGACGGATCAACAATCTCAAATACCAGTTCTGCTACAGGCACGCCACAGATGATGCCATCTTCTTTGGCATGGATAATGCCTTTGGACTCATGGCCAGCGGGAATGGTGGTCCGGGTAGTTATATCCCCTGAGCCAACATCCTCCTGCAGCCAGTATTTGATCGATTGCACTAACTCTTCATTATAGCCGTTAAACATCATCACTTAATTCCTCCACTATTCCAAGTTCGCGAATCTGGAGCAGATGCTTCTGCCACTGTGCATCATCCCGCTGCGGATAATCCTCACGGTAATGTGCTCCGCGGCTCTCCTCCCTGGCCAGTGCCGATTCTGTTACCAGCAAACTGCAGGTCAACATATTGGCGAACTCGTATTCTTCACGTTTGGACAGCATGGACCCGAAGATCGGCAGCTGCCGTTTCAATTCTTCCAGCCCTTTGAGCAGCATTTCCTGATTGCGCCGTAATCCGGCATAACGGACCATAACCTTCTGGAGCTTCAGCCTGCGTTCCACGATGGCCTGTGTAGGCGACTCTAAGCGTCCGAGCCGGCTGCTGACCGAGAGCACCTCCCGCCCCAGCGGCGCAAGCTCACGGATGCGTTCAATAATCCTCCGTCCAAATACAACAGCTTCCGACAAGGAATTGCTCGCCAGACGATTAGCACCGTGCAATCCTGTAGAGGAGACCTCGCCGCAGGCGAACAGCCGGGAGAGGCTGCTCTCACCGTACAGGTCAGTCTTGATGCCCCCCATCATATAATGCGCAGCCGGGGCTACAGGAATCCAATCCGTTGTAATATCCAGACCATAGCCCATACATGTCTCATATATCGTCGGAAACCGGTGTTTCACCAGGTCTGAGGATTCATGCGTAATATCCAGATAGACGAAGGTCGATTTGGTCAGTTCCATCTCACTGACAATAGCCCGGGCTACAATATCACGGGGCGCGAGCTCCAACAGCTCGTGATAGCGGTCCATAAACCGCTCCCCTTTAATATTGCGCAGCACCGCACCTTCTCCACGCAAAGCCTCGGAAATCAGAAACCGGGGCGCTCCGGGATAACTGAGTGCGGTCGGATGGAACTGGATAAATTCCATGTCCCGTATCTGAGCGCCGGCCCGGTAGGCGATGGCCACTCCGTCTCCAGTTGCTACTTCAGGGTTGGTAGTGTAACGGTATAATTGGCCTGCGCCCCCCGAACAGAGGATAGTGGCGTCTCCCTGCAGGAAAAGACGCCCACCACCCGACCGCTGTAACAGCACGCCTACACATTCCCCATTCTCCGTAATGAGGTCTATTACATAATGATCGTCCCACACCTCGATATTCTCGTGTTCGGCTACCTGCTCAGCCAGAGCGCGCACAATTTCATAGCCTGTAGCATCCCCATTGGCGTGAAGAATGCGGCGATGACTATGCGCTCCTTCCTGGGTGAGGGCCAGAACCCCATCCTCCTTGTCGAACAAGGTCCCGAGCCGAATCAGCTCATGTACACCTTCGGGGCCTTCATTAACCAATACGTCAACTGCAGCAGAAGAGCACAGTCCAGCTCCAGCCATTAAAGTATCCTGACGGTGGTATGCCGGAGAATCATCTTCTGCGATGACGGCGGCAATTCCCCCTTGTGCATAACGTGTGTTGCTCTCCATAACCGATTTTTTGGTTATCATTACGACACGGCGGTCTTTACTGGCTTGGATCGCTGTGAACAACCCGGCAATGCCTGAACCGATAACAATACAATCCGTCTGTACTCTGGGAATTTCCTGAAGATCAAAATCAACCAAATATTGGGGTATCATGACCGCTGTTCACCTGTTTCAACGAAAGAGTAGCGCATGCTACCGGACTTGTAGCATGCGCTCTAGGGATGTTCTGGCTTTGTCGGCGACAGCGGGCGGTACGTAAATTTGCGGCTTCATCGTCTCCAGGCATTTCACCAGTTTTTTGAGATTATTCACTTTCATATTGGGACATACAAGAAACTTTGTAGCAAAAAAGAATTCTTTATCCGGGCTGTCCTTACGGAGCTGATACCCGGTTCCATCTTCAGTTCCAACAATGAACTGCTTGCGGTCCGATTTACGGCAATACTCAAGGATGGCTGTGGTGCTTCCCACAAAATCACCCATGGCCACAACCTCCGGGCGGCATTCGGGATGAACGACAAACTCAGCCTCCGGATATTTGGCTCTCATTTCTACTACATCCTTGACGGTGAGCATATCATGAGTGTTGCAATAGCCTTCCCAGATAATCATCTTTTTGCCGGTTTGATCCTGAACATATTGGCCCAGGTTTTTGTCCGGCACCCAGATGATTTCCTCAGCGTCCAGTGATTCTATAACTCTGACCGCATTGGCAGAAGTACAGCAAATATCTGTCTCTGCTTTAATCTCTGCAGACGAGTTGATATAGGTAACTACTTTGGCGTTGGGATGCTCAGCCTTAAGCTTACGCAGACCCTCTACATTTACCATGTCGGCCATCGGGCAGCCCGCACGTTCATCGGGAATAATTACCGTTTTGCCCGGAGCCAGAATTTTGGCGCTTTCTCCCATGAAATGAACTCCGCAGAATACAATAACTTCCGCATCAGTCTCAGCAGCTTTTTGAGCCAATAAAAAAGAGTCGCCCCGAAAATCAGCAACCTCCTGAATTTCATCACGTTGATAATAATGTGCCAGAATGATAGCATTCCGTTCTTTCTTAAGCTGTTCGAGACGTACACGAAGTTCGCGATTCTGTTCCTGCTTATGCTGGAGCGCCAGAGCTTCCACGGATGTTCTCCCCCTTATACCTTTTCACCTAAGTAATATTAATCACTAATGTACACAACGTTCCAGCCCCTGTCAATGTAACCCGTGCGTGATATAGCCCTGCTAACCGCTGCAAAAGGATACAAAAAATCCGGAGAACAGTTGCGTTCTCCGGATATCTTTAGTTCATGAAATTCCTGGACTGCTAGGAGAGGCTTCCGCCGCCGCCATTGTTGTTATTGCTGCCATTATCCGTACCGTCACCTTCCGGATTCGGATTATTCGGAATATCCTTGGACAAATCCGGAGTTGTTGACTGCTCATCCTCCGTCTTGCCTTGGATGCGGACACGTACATCACCGATCGAATCAATTACGGGTTCCCCGGCTTCATTGATTGTATCGTCGTGTCCTTCCTTCTTGCCATCCTCGCTCAGGTAACCCTGTTCGATCAGTTCTTTAATCTGATCCAGCTCAAGTGTTTCCTTCTCAAGCAGCGTATTGGCAATCAGGTGCATTTCCTTGGAATGTTTGGTCAGCAACTCTCTGCAGCGTTCATAACAGCTGCGGATAAAGTTCTGCATTTCCTGATCAATTTCATAAGCAATGGAATCACTGTAGTTCTGCTCATGCCCAATATCACGGCCCAGGAAAACCTGGCCTTGGGTTGATCCGAACTGCAAAGGTCCAAGCTTATCACTCATACCGTACTCCATAATCATGCTGCGTACAATACGCGTAGCTTGCTGGAAGTCACTGTAAGCACCCGTACCTATTTCACCGATGAACAGTTCCTCAGCTACACGGCCGCCAAGCAGCCCGGTTACTTTATCCAGCAGTTCCTGCTTGGTCACAAGCATCCGGTCCTCTTTAGGAAGCATAATGACATATCCGCCTGCGCGACCGCGCGGGATGATAGTTACCTTGTGTACCATATCAGCATGTTCCAGGAAGTAACCAACAATGGTATGACCCGCTTCATGATACGCAACGATGCGTTTCTCGCGGTCACTGATCACGCGGCTGCGTTTCTCAGTACCTACGATTACACGGTCAATCGCTTCATCCACTTCACGCATTGAGATATCTTTGCGGTTGCGGCGTGCTGCGAGGAGCGCAGCTTCGTTCAGCAAGTTCTCCAGATCTGCACCGGAGAAGCCTGTAGTACGCTTAGCGATTACATCCATTCTCACGTCTTTGGTCAATGGCTTATTGCGGGAGTGAACCTTCAGTACAGCTTCACGGCCCCTCACGTCAGGGCGGTCAACCGTAATTTGACGGTCAAAACGTCCCGGACGAAGCAAGGCAGGGTCGAGAATGTCCGCACGGTTGGTAGCCGCAACAATAATGATTCCTTCGTTGCCGCCGAAACCATCCATTTCAACGAGCAACTGGTTGAGTGTTTGTTCACGTTCATCATGTCCGCCGCCGAGTCCGGCGCCGCGTTGACGGCCAACAGCATCAATCTCATCAATAAAGATGATACAAGGGGCATTCTTCTTGGCGTTCTCGAACAAGTCACGGACACGGGAAGCCCCGACACCGACGAACATTTCCACAAAGTCGGAACCGGAAATGCTGAAGAACGGAACTCCGGCTTCTCCCGCCACCGCACGGGCCAGCAAGGTTTTACCGGTTCCGGGAGGACCGACAAGCAGTACGCCCTTAGGAATCCGTGCACCTACAGCAGCGAACTTGCGGGGATCCTTGAGGAATTCCACGACCTCGACAAGCTCTTGCTTCTCTTCATCAGCCCCTGCAACATCCTCGAAGCTGATCTTCTTCTTCTCTTCATTATATAACCGGGCCTTGCTCTTGCCGAAATTCATCACTTTTCCGCCGCCGCCCTGAGCCTGGTTAAACAGGAAGAAGAACAGGAGGAACATAATAACCAGCGGAATAATGGAAGAGAGGAACGTCAGCCAGATGCTGTTGCCCTCCATCTTCTTTTGTGTGTATTGAATCTTGTTGCTCTCGCTCAACTTGACCAGTTCATCGATAGCTGAATCTGTAGGAGGAATGTATGTGGAGAAGCTTTCCGATTTCACACCTTGCGGAACCGTTTTGTATTTACCGGTTACCAAAAAGGCATTGTCCTCGAATTGCACTGTCACTTCCTTCACATTATCTGCTTCGAGTTGCTGCCTTAATTGGTCGTATCTAGGGAAATCGGCGGCTTCATTTCCATTGCTCACAAACTGGACAATGCCCACCACAACTAAAAATAAAATCAAATAAAAACCAGAATTCCGGATGAACCGATTCATCCCCTACCTCCTCTCACAACACTCAAGTTATTGTACCATAGCCTGCCGGGACACCTCAAATTTGTAAGGTCCTGGGCTTGATCGGAATGATCTGCAGCTGTCAATAGGTCAATTGGAATATATCTCAGGCTTCAGCACTCCGACGTAAGGGAGGTTGCGATACCGCTCGGCATAATCCAATCCGTAGCCAACTACGAATTCATCAGGCAATACAAAGCCTGTATATCCGGCTTCCAGATTAACGGTGCGTCCTGCCGGTTTGTCGAACAGGGTAACAACAGAGATAGACTTCGAATTACGGGCTTGCAGCAGCTCAATCAAATAACTGAGCGTAAGGCCACTGTCAATGATGTCTTCAACAATCAGGACATCGCGTCCTTCCACCGGCACATCCAAATCCTTGATGATTTTGACCACACCGGACGATTTCGTTGATGCTCCATAACTGGATACAGCCATGAAATCCATCTCAACAGGTACTGTGATGACTTTAACCAGATCTGCCATAAATATAAACGCACCTTTTAGAACACAGATCACCAGCGGGGTGCGCCCGGCATACTCTATGCTCAGCTGAGCGCCAAGCTCCCGGATTCTCTGCTGGATTTCCTCTTCGCTGATCAAAATCTCCTGAATATCGTTCTGCAACTTGCGAACCTCCTAAGATATACTATGAAAGACTTACTTCGACCATTACGTTACTTCGCTCTTCCCCGCCTCTTCCAGGAACAGCAAAACTACGGAGGTCGTGTGCCGCCCTACCGCGGCATGCATCGAGCGTCTTACGCCCGGAATCCAGACGATATTGCCCAAACCATCACAAACCAGGGGGATGACTGAGCGTTCGGAAGCGGGTATTTTGTCATCAATATAAATATCCTTTACCTTTTTGCTTCCGTTTAATCCCATAACCTTTATGGTATCTCCAGGCAATCGGGAACGAATGGTGAGCGGCAGGATCAGCTCATCGCCATCAAACCATGCCAACAACTTCCCGGAGTCCTCCCCCTGTGTAAAAAAGTCTACTCGTTCCAGCAACGTCATCGTCATTACTTTCCCTATTTCCGTAAGCCATAACCTGGAATCGGGTAAAGAAAGCTGATATGTATAGCTTACCTGCCGCTTCGGAGGCTTGGACGAGAACAAAATGGTATTGTATTGCCGCACACAAGTCAGACCTCCGCCCAGATCCAGTATCCAAGTAGTCGGTTGCTCTTGCAGCGTTCCCCGGCGTACGGATTCAATCTTGGGGAAATCCGCGGACGATGAACCGGCCGACAGATAATTTAATATTAGTTTAATCAAACGCCGTTGTAAAGCGGCGGGTACGGCCGCAAACGCTGCTCTTTCAAAGGTATATTTGCCGTGATTGGCCGAAACGATTCCTGCAAAGCATTTTGCCGTCTCCGTCTCCATGAATTCGTCTTCCGTTCCGGCTATATCCGCAAGCTGGAGCAGCGATTGCCTCACCTTTCCATTATAGCTCTCCAGAAAAGGCAATACCTCCAGCCGAATGGCATTACGTGTATAGTGGGTCAGAAGATTGCTGGCATCCTCGGCGTACGTATAACCCTGCTCCTTGCAAAGCCCGACAAGAGCCGTTTTGTTAATACGGAGAAAGGGGCGGATGAGTTCCACCTTTTTTTCGATTCGTTTCCACCGGATACCGGCAAGGCCCGCAAGACCGCTGCCGCGCAAGAGCCGCATGACTACAGTTTCAGCCTGGTCGTCGGCATGATGGGCCAGCGCAACACTGCGGGCACCGTAACGGCGGGCAGTCTCAATAAGAAACTCGTATCGTTTCTCCCGGGCGGTCCCTTCGGGTCCAAGGCCGCTTTCTTTCATCACAGACGGAATATCGAATTCCGCCAGCTCAAAGGGAATCCCAAGCTCCGCAGCCAAACTCCGGACAAGCTCGGCTTCCTGCCGTGATTCTTCCCGAAACCCGTGATTGACATGGGCACATATTAAGGACAGCGGTGTCCGGGTAAGCGAAATTTCATGCAGAACATGCAAAAGAGCCACAGAGTCCGGCCCTCCGGAGACTGCGACTACTATGGTGTCATGAGGGGACCACAGCTCATGTTCGGCCGCAGATTCCAATACAGACTCTACCAGTCCATTCAATTGCTCCATAAGCGGCTCCTTTTCTTGACCGGTGGTTTACATGGCTTGCCCGGGCAGGGTCAGCATCCAGCTGTATGTATTTTGTTACAAACGGAATAACCAAAACATCGTAATGGCAAGTACAAATAAGGATAGCGCAAAAGCACTCTTCAGCCAGCGGGGTGTTGCTATGTTCTCCTGCTTAGCCGTTCGCGGGGTGTAAATATGCTCCTTCCAGGTCTGCATGGCCTGCTCTGATCCTGAAAATCCGCCCTTTATGGCTAATATCAGCCAGGAGGCCAGTTTCTTATCCGGCAGAGTCCGGGCCAGCCTCAGGAGTTCTTCCACATTTCTGGTCTGCGGCAGCTGGGTGGCCGCTGTCTTCAGCCCCTGCTCATTGAGCAATCGCAGGCATAAAATGGCGAAGGCAAATAAATCATAGCCCTCATCCCCCGTCCGGCTGCCGGCATTCCAGAAGCCGCGGTCATGCCACTCGGTGAACTGCTTCACACTGCGGCCAATCGGGCTTGCCCCGCCAAAATCAATCAATTCAGCTTCCCCGTAATCCGATACCATTACATTCTCCGGCTTTAAATCCCCGAAGACAAACCCGCATTCATGCAGCTTCCGTATATTGTTCAGCAGCTTTAGCCCCACCAGCCCCAGCCAGGAAGGGCCGTTCTTGGATAAAAAAAGATGCAGCGGCTTGCCCTGCACATAACGCATCACGTAAAAAGGAACATTATTCCCGTCTACAAAATCATCGGCCTCCAGTAAAAAGGACGATAGGGGATTCTCACGGCGGGCGCGGTGTTCATTGCGCTTGCGGCAAGATTGCAGAGAAGTCAGCACATTAATCTCCGATTGCAGATCCAGTGTATCGTATCCGACTTTTAGCGCATACCATTCCCGTCTTCCCTCTCTCTTTACGAGATATACGGTTCCGTTAGCGCCCCTTCCCAGCAGCCGTTCCACAACATAGCGGTTCCCCCGCCATTTGCCTGCAACAACGGTACCGGCAGGATAGGGCGGATTAGACGACATACCCACCAATCATCCCTTCCCCTTCACCTTGATCTTCCGCCGGGCGGCGGTCACGATATCCATCCAGTGTATCATAACGATAGTGTTCAAGCACCCTGAAAATGGCCGGTCCCGTCGGTGTGGCCCCTTTCATCCGCAGCCGGGAGAAAAGCGAGCGGACACCGGATACATCATTTGTCCAGTCCATATCCAGATCCGCCCCGTCGCTTAAGCGCCCCGGGAAATGAAATACAGCAATTTCGCTTTTGCCTTCACGGGCTTCCAGACTAAGAGCCAAATCCCGGATTGCATCTTCAACGGCACTGAGCTTCGGTTTCATGCTTGCACTCGTATCGATCAGCAGCGCAATGCGCAGGTCCGACGTTTCCGTAAGCTCATCCACAACGGTCACGACCTGGGAGCGCTGCAGCGGCGGCAGTTCTTCCAGGGAGCCCTCGCCCAATATCTTTTTTACCTCTTTATTAACCGCCAGTTGAATCGTCTGAACCACGGTTTTGCGTGTCATCATCTGCATGGTCTGGGCCAGCTGCGGCGTTCCGACAATCCTGCTGATTCCGCCACCCGCCTTGGCAATATCCGCAATTTCGCGGCTGCCCAGCTCCCCGATCGTTCCATAATCAACAACGCCGACCACATTGACCGTAATTCCTTCCTGCAGGGCATGCGCCGCCGCCATCACCGGACTCTCCCCTACATTCGAACATCCGTCAGTAATCAGCAATATTTGTTTCACGGCCTATCCCTCCCCTTGGTTTGAAAGCTCTATTTCTAGCATGTCCAGAAATGAGAGATTCCAAACTCAGATGGAGAACGGGTGATGCATGTCCAGACTAGCTCACCGTACGCGGGCGCTCCATCCGGCCGACACCGGGCAGATGCAGACTGGACCATTCCGGATGGAAATGATCGAGGCGGCTGACAACTATGGTCATATCATCATGGATGTCGTTGCCCTGATAGCGGATAACCTTCTCCAGCAGGTTGTCGGCCAGGTCCTGCGGATCGTCCCCCTCCAGCTCCTGAATCATCCGCTTCATCCATATTTCTTTATTAACGGCATAACCGGGTGCATCGTAAATACCATCGGTCATCATAATCAGAATGTCCCCCGGGTGCAGCTGCATGCTGATCAGGTCGACATCAATATCTTTAATGATCCCTATGGGCAGATTGCTGGACGTTATCGGAATCACCTCGCTGCCCCGGCGGATAAAGCTTGGAGCCGAAGCAATCTTCATAAAGGTAGTCTGCGCCGAATACTGGTCGATAAGCGCCATATCCACCGTGGCGTAGAATTCATCTGGAGAACGCAGCAGCAGAATCGAGTTGACCGATTTCACGGCCAGCTTCTCATCCATGCCGGATTGCAGCAGCTTCTCCAGCATCGAGAGCGCCGCACTGCTCTCCATTCTTGCCCGTTCCCCATTGCCCATTCCATCACTGATGGCCACCGCAAAGGTTCCGTTGCCCAGTTCTACCGTACTGAAGCTGTCCCCCGACAGCATATCGCCTCCTTTGGCCGCACCGGCTACGCCTGTGTTCACCTCATAGGCCTTGGCTGAACCAAAGGTGACCATCGACAAACCCTCCCGGGGATGTACAGCAGTCTCGCTGATGACAGCAATGTTCTCATCAAGAATGTCGGAGAGGAGCGGCGCAATCATTTTGCGGCATTCGTCAAATCCACGGGTATAGGCGTGCACGACCTCAATTTCAACACGTCCGGGGTCCAGGCTGAGAATCTCAATGGCATGAATGGAGAGTCCCAGCTTCTCCAAAGCTTCACGAATCTGGCTCTCCTGGCGGTACATCGCCTGTCCCTCCCGTTTAATCTCCCGGGCCAGATCCTCCATGACCTGGGACACCCCGGACAACTGTTCCGCAACAAATTGGCGGCTGTCGTATATTTGTCTTTTCCACCGCATATCATGCTGGTAAAGGTCATATTGCCCTTTCATCACCTCGAGCACCTCCCCCGTCTTGCCGCAAATACGGCTCCACTCAGGGGGCAGCTGGGCCGCCGTAATGTCGGGGCATTCTTCAACAGTGGTCATCATATCCGTCATATATCGGTACGTTTGATAGAACTTCGCATCCCAGCAATGTGTTCGCCGGATGCAGCCCGAGCAGGCGCCTTCCGTGACCGTATTCATGAAATCCTCCATCTCACGGTCTGACTTCCCTGCCTCGGCGGCCCGGGGAATCTGCCCAAAGCTGCTGGAGAGCTGCTGAAACACCTGTGAGAATTGTGTCACCCTTTCTGCCGTAATATCCCTGACCCTGCGGGCATACTCATGCTGGGAACGGCTGTGGTCCGCAGTGCCCGGCACGTATTTGGCAATGGCTGTAATCAGCCCCTTCGGAGTCAGCAAAAATATTAATATAGCAGCGCAAGTCTCCCAGGTCGAAGCCAGCATATCACCCGGACCGGTAAAATAGACGGAAAGTATGCTCGAACCCAGCAGCATGCCGATAGCAACCGCTCCTTTTTTTCCTCCTTGCATCATTCCGGCCAGCATGCCGGAGAAAGCCAGCAGACTCATCTGATAGATGGCGCCAATGTCAGCCAGGCTCAGGATCAGCCCGGTTACAACACCGACGGCAGCCCCAAGAGGCGCGCCACCCGCCATAGCAAACAGCAGGATCAGATACCGCGACAATATATGTTCGAGCGAGTAACCGCTTACCGTCCAACCGACGAGACCAGTCATGACTGAAGCCAGCAGAATAATGAGGCAGAGAATTTCCTCGTTGCGCAGCACACGGCTTTTTTGCTTATAGGTAAGTAAGGGAAGCGCCTGCAAGAATACAAGGGTAAGTACAAATCCCAGCAAGGCGTCCAGGGTCATCATCATCATCGAATACCAGGCAAAGGATGGGCCAATCACCATTTGGAACAGTCCCACCATAAAAGCAGACACGAATACCATCAAAGGTGCGTAGGACAGATCAATTCGCTGAAAGCTCTCCATCCCCCTGTAGATCAGGAAAAAAATAACCAGCTCGGCGGCAACAACCAGTGCACCGGGAAACGGAGTGAAGAGGGCTCCAGCCACAAGGGCTACGGCAACCGGAAGAATAGAGTCTCTGCGCAAAAACACAACAACGGCGAAGAAGGCGGCGGCAAAAGGAGAAAGCTCGTCAAGGATCATGGCTCGTCCCAGCAGGAATCCCATGAAGCTCAGCAGAATCATCCATTTCTTCGCGGCAAGCAGTTGGAGAAAGCGCTGATTCTGACTCCACATTTTGAAGCGTGCTCCCCAAGTTTCTTTTTGGCTTGTCTCTTTGCTTCCTGCTCTTGTCCACTCCGGCAAATTCACCACATTGCTTTTACTCATTCCTCTACACCACCCGTTTAAATTTATGGTTCTCATTATATATTGGGCGTATTGAGAAAGTTTGTCAGAAACGGAGGGTAGTTTCTAAGAAATTTCCGACAAAAAAGCCTGAGCCGACAATCGGCGGAGAGGCCTGCCGAAGCCTTGCGGGACAGCAGGTTCATAAGGATTGGAGCAGGAGGGACGTTCTCGTTCAGGACATGGCCCGTCTGTCTTTCGTCAGCGATTGCCCCCATGTTGTGTGGGAATGTCATGGATGCTGTCGGCAATTCATTATGAACCCGACAAAAAAACCGCGAAAGGCGAGAAACGCCCCTGCGGTTATTTATGATCTACAGATATTCGGTTATACGCGCTTGGCACCACGGCCGCCGCGCTTTCCTTCTGTGTTCTTCTTGATCGAAGATATCCGTTCTTCGCTATCTTTCAGGAAGCGTGACATTTTATCCTCGAATGAAGGTTTACCGGCTGCAGGCTTGAATGGACGCCCACCCCGTTCACGATTGTAACCACCGCCGCCTCCACCACTGCCGCCACCGCCGCCGAAACGGTCTCCACCGCTTGGACGTTCAGGTCTTGGAGCTCTGGGCGGACGTACTTCCGATGCCGGCTTATCTACAGCCTGCTTAATGGAAAGTCCGATCTTGCCATCCTTGTCAACATTGATCACCTTGACTGTTACTACATCACTGATCTTCAGATGATCGTTAACATCCTTGACGTAATTATCGGCGATTTCCGAGATGTGAACGAGTCCTGTGACACCTCCTGACAGATCCACAAATGCTCCGAAATGCGTGATGCCTGTCACTTTGCCCTCTAACTTGGTGCCCACTTCAATTGCCATAGAATAAAATGATCCTCCCTTAAAAATATACAGACGAATATTAAGGTTATCCTGTCTGCGGTGATTTGATTATACAGTAAAGAGCAGAGCAAGGCAACAGAGCGAAAAGCCTGTTTTTGGCCTTTTATTCATTCTGTTTGCTCTGTTCGGATAGCAGTTTCTCCCTTTGGATACATATTGTACCATTTCCGTGCCAATTGCCCGATATACTCATCATTGTTGAGCCGTGTGACTTCATATTTCAGTTGATTTAAGGATGCCGTCACATTTTTCTGGCTTTCCTGTTTCTCGGCCAGCAGCTGACTCTTGTCCGTTATCAGAGTATTCTGAGCGATAAATGTATACCCCGCCCAGGCAAAAAACACCACTACTGAGAACACCCATATAAATCGTCTTCGCTTCGCGCCTGCGGCCAAAGCATTGTTGCCGGCTTTCTCTTTCTCTTCCGCAGAGAATCTGTTCATGTTGCGTACCTCCACTTCAAGGTCAGCGTTTCCACCGTTTGGTAATCCATTCCTTAAACTTCACAACCCATGTGTTTTGGGCCAGCCGCATCCACCATGGAGAGATCCATCTTACAGGTAGTACCCAAATAGGTTTCGTTAGACGCAGCAGCAGTTTCAGTATGAATACAAGAATTCGTCCAATTAGCACCAGCGTTCCTCTGAGAAGACTCCAGAGCCACAACAGCGGAGTGCCTATGAGAATGCCTGCGAGTCGTAACAGCAGTCTGCCTACATACTGAACCGAATGAATTAACATTACCACAAAACGCCTTACCGTGACACTGAAGATCAAAAAATAAATCCATACACCCAGAAATAAACCGAGAAAAGCGTAAAAACGCAGCTGCCCCTGATTGCCGGCATACAACATACGGAACACAAGCAAAGCTGCCCACAACCAATAAAGCACATCCAGCGCGGCGTTCAGCCATTTGGGAAACCGCAGTCTCAGCGACAGCACCCGGTAGCTGTCATAGGCCAGTCCCATAGCCGCGCCGGCCAGAATCATATAGAGCAGTGTTATCCACTGGACCGAGGGGTTCATTTAAATATTTTGCCGAGGAATCCCTTGTTTTTGGCCTGCGTCCCGGGATCAAGATAAATCAGGGAATGGACATTACCCTCCAGCGAGAGAATTCCGTTCTCCAGACTTAGATTTTTGATATGTAAATGACTTCCGCGAATGGTGAGATGGCCAAGTTCTGTACGGAGCAGAAACTCCTCGCTGTCGAAACTCTCCACATTTTGCACGCCTGTAAGCTCCAGCTGTTTACGACTGCGCATGTGCAGATCGTGCTGTTTGTTAACCTTTCCTGGCTCGATCATAGCATGTACCCCTCCTTCTTACCTCTAATCTATGGCGGGGAGTCCGGTTATAGAACAAGTTCTGCCAAGGAGAAAGGGAGAGAGTTCAAGGCAGCATAAAAAAGCACAGCTCTACAGAGCTGTGCTGCTTGTTTGGCTTTTTTACAAATCAACGCTTACCAGTCCAGGCCGCCAGTTTTGGCTACAGGCTCTTCCCGCACAAGAGTGTACATACCCGCCGCCTCATCCTTGCGGGTCGTCTCGACCAGCTTCTCTACCTTGACGGTCACTAGCTTCTGGCCGAATTGCACAGTAATCTCATCGCCGATCTTGACTGTACTGCTCGGTTTGGATTCACGTCCGTTAATCATTACCCGGCCTTGTTCGGACACATCTTTGGCCACCGTGCGCCGTTTAATTAAACGGGACACTTTCAAAAATTTGTCCAGACGCATTAGTTGACAGCTTCTTTAAGCTTGTTGCCGGCTTTGAATGCAGGTACAGTCGATTCAGCAATATTAATGGTCTCGCCGGTTTGCGGGTTGCGGCCGGTACGGCCGGAACGTTTGCGGGTTTCGAAGGTACCGAATCCGATGAGTTGAACTTTATCGCCTTTGGCGAGAGCTTCTGTAATTTCACCCAAGAATCCGTTCAGAACTGCTTCTACATCCTTTTTGGCCAATCCGTTTTTCTCGGAAATGTTGTTTACCAGATCTGTCTTGTTCATAATTTAAAGTTCCTCCTAGGATACAAAAAAATAAATGAAACGAGTATTGCTGCCATAACATGCCGCAAATTGTCATTTCGTCTTTATGATATTCTGGATAACGTCTTGAAATCCTGCCATGGCCTGCCGTTTTTTTAAAAAAAGGAGCCATTGGTTTCCGAAGCCGCCACAATAGCCAAGCAACGTGACTATTACATTATAATAAACCACCGTGCCGGGTTCAAATCACCGCCAGGCGGGGCATCTTCCCAGCATTGCCCCATTCCAGCCGGTATATACTAAAGCAGTCTGTCCAAAGCCGTAATTCAAAGGCCGCCATGCCTAGGATTCACGTTCCAGGACTTTGGCCTCCTGCCATAACGCTTCCATCACTTCCAGACTGCTGTCCTGTACCGTAGTTCCTTGGCGCTGCAGACTTTGTTCAATGTATTGAAACCGCTGAACAAATTTGCGGTTGGTACGGGTTAAGGCCTCTTCGGGATCGGCTCCGATAAACCGGGCCGCATTGGTCGCCGCAAACAGCAAATCACCCAGCTCCAGCATCTGCTCTTCGGCTGAGGCTCCGGTGTCGATAGCCTCCTCCAGTTCATCTACTTCCTCACGGATTTTGGCCAGCACCTCCCGGGGATCATCCCAGTCAAAGCCCACCTTGGACGCTTTCTTCTGCAGCTTGTACGCCTTCATCAGCGCCGGCAAATCGCGGGGAATGCCGCTCAGTACCGACAGCTCCTCCGGCTTTACGCCTTTGCGCCGCTTCTCTTCCGCTTTCATCCCTTCCCAGTTCTGCAGCGCTTCTTCCGCATCTCCGGCACTTTTGTCACCAAATACATGGGGATGGCGGAAAATCAGCTTGTCGTTTAAGCCTTCAATCACATCATATACATTAAATGTACCAAGTTCCTCTTCCATCTGCGAATGAAGCATAATCTGGAGCAGGAGATCCCCCAGCTCTTCTTTCATATGGTCAGGATCGTCCTCATCAATCGTCTCCAGGACCTCATAGGTCTCTTCAATGAGATTCTTGCGCAAGGATTCGTGTGTCTGCTCACGGTCCCAAGGACATCCTTCGGGGCTGCGCAGAATATCGACAATTTCATGCAGCCGTGCAAAGGTGCGTTGCCGTAAGTCGGCAGAGCGGTTGGCCGGAATATAGACAAGCGACAAATTGCCGAACCCACTCAGCCGGTCAAGTTCGTAAAGCGGAACCTTTACAATGGACTCCTCGGCCTCCACACCCAGCGCATGGCCGACCACCACCTCGTATTCCGGGGGGTATATCTCCATCAGACAAAGTTTGGTTTCCGAAGCCGTAAAGGTATCGTACACCTGCCCAATCAGGGTATGCAGCTCCGGCTGGAGCTGGGAACTGCGGATGCCGGAAGCATCAAGGAGCTGAAAACCTTCAATCGGGTCAAAGCCGAGGCGTACAAAGGCTTCATCCAGAAAGCTCTCGCCGCCCAGAATGTTCAGTTCAATGCCCGCTTGCGGACAACGCTCGCGCAGCAGGGATACCGCAGATTCCGCTACCATTGGATGTCCGGGAACCGCATAGACGATTTCTGTGCCTTGTGGTGCCGATCCCGCCTCCTCGATCAGTCTGGAAGCAATGGCTTCATACACCTCCGGGAATGACGCCAGCGCTTCATACAGTCCGTCAAAGGACTGTGAGACAATCCCAAGCTCCGATAACGCCGTCATGACAGGATGCTCCCGGGTACGCACGTAGACGGCAGATGCCGCCTTCAGCTTGTTGACAATGCCCAGCGTCAGCCGGTCCGGATTGCCGGACCCGAGACCGACCACCGTTAATATTGCACTCATGCTTTTTCTCTCCTCCAGCCGCTCCCTGCAGCTTGTACAGGCAAGCGGCCTGTTTATGGGTTTGCCGTCAGACCGGCGGTTATCCAGGAATCAAGCCGCAAAGTTACTGTAGCTGCACCTTAGGGGAACAGGCGCAGCTTCTTCAGCTTGTCGGCCAGGGACGGTCCGAAGCCCGGAAGCTGGCGCAGCTCGCTCTCGCTGAGCAGCCGCAGGAGCACAGCGCCCAGGGCAAAGACGGCGCAGCCCGCGCCCACGCCGAGCAGGGCCTGCGCCAGGCTGGCGGTGCGCCCGCCCGCCAGCCCCGCCGCCGCGAGCAGCCCGCCAGCCCCCTGGCTGACGGCCGCGGCGGCCAAGGCCAGGCCCGCGAGCAGCAGCGCGGGCCGGCCGAGGGCATCTGCGAAGCGCAGCCGCAGATGGCCCATCCGGTGCAGCAGCAGCACGTTCAGCGCTGCCGCGAACAGATGCGCAGCCACGCCGGAGATGGCTGCGCCGGTAATGCCCAGCTGCGGGACCAGCAGCAGGTTCAGGGCCGCCTTGAGGGCCGCGGCGGCCAGGAGGTGCAGCGCCGGGGCGCGCACCGTGCCCAGGCCTTGCAGCAGCGCGGCCGAGATAATGCTGACCGTGCCCCCGGCGGCTGTGAAGGCCAGCCACATCATCGTGGCAGTGCCGGCGGCATCGCCGTACAGCGCGATGTTGATCGGCTCCGCCAGCACTGCAAGCCCTGCCGAGGCTGCAAGCCCGAGCAGCCAGAACCAGCGCAGCGACAGGCTGCAGCGGAGCTCAATCAGCTTCAGATCTCCTTTGTACTGCGCTTCAGCGAGCGCGGGAATGAACACCACGGACAAGGAGGTAGCAAGCATCGTTACAATCTGCACCAGAGGCACCCCGCGGTTATAGATGCCGAACTGCGACATGGCATTCGTCTCGCTTCCGGCCCAAGACAGCAGGCGCGGAACAGTGAACACGTCCACAAGACTGATCAGCGGCACAGCCAGCGCTCCCAGCATCACCGGAATCCCGTAGGCCAGCAGACTGCCCGCTTTCACGGCCTTGCCGGGAGCTGGCCGGGTATCTGCTCCCCGGGCGGCCAAACCCTGCTGGCTGCGCCGGCGGTGACGTCGCCAATACAGCAGCATAACCACCAGGCCGGCCAGGCCGCCCCCGGCCGAGCCCAGCAAGGCTCCCGCAGCGATGCTCTCGGCCCCCGCACCTTGCCGGCTAAGATACAGCAGCAGGGCGATCATGACAGCGACCCGGATGGACTGCTCCACGACTTGGGAGACGGCGGTGGGCACCATATCGTGCAGCCCTTGAAAGTAGCCGCGCAGCGCAGCCATCAGCGGTACAAATGCCAGCCCGAAGGCGCTCGCCCGCAGCGCGGCAATCACATGGGAGTTCCCGACCCATCCGGCAATAGCGGGTGCACCCGTATAGGTCAGTATTCCGATAACCAGGCCGCTGATTCCCGTAAGAGCAACGGATACCAGCAATACCCGACGCCCTTGGCCTTCCTCCTGTCCCGCCGAGGATTCGGCCACGAACTTGGATACGGCCGCAGGCAGCCCCAGCATGGCTATTGTTACAATCATCGTATAGAGAGGATACACCGTGTTGTAAATACCAAATACAGCATCTCCGCCCAAATTTTGCAGCGGGATCTTTTGCAAAGTCCCTAAGAGCTTCGAAATAATGGCTGCAGCACTCAGGATAAAAGCGCCCTGCAACAGCCGCGAAGCCGGTGTCGTCGATTTCATAAATTATACCTGCTTCTACAACTAGAATGGGATGAATTTCTATATTATAACGTATGTAGGCCCCAGACAACAAAACCCCGCTCCCTTCGGGAGCTTGCCCAAAGAAAAGCGGGGTGTACAAAAGAGATTACTGCTCCATCTGCTTTCCAAGGAACGCCGCAGCAGTTTCAGACATTTTCACTTCCATTTGCGACATCTTGACCGAGTCGTCTTTGTTCAGCATGACCACGCAGCCAATGGGATCTCCTCCGGAAATGATCGGTGCAGCGACATAAGAAGAGACCGTTTCCGCATGATCCTTGCTGATTTCGTAACTGCCTCCGCTTGTTTCAAGTACCGTTTTTCGGCCATCCATCACTTTTTCCAGAAGGACGCCAACCTGCTTCTCCAGATATTCCTTTTTGGAGCCGCCGGCCAACGCAATAAAGGTATCCCTGTCGGCAATCATGGTGATATGTCCCGTGCTTTCAAACAAAGATTCGGCATATTCTTTGGCAAAATCACCGAGCTCGCCAATTGGCGAATATTTCTTCAGTATGACTTCACCGTCACGATCGACGAATATCTCCAGGGGGTCTCCTTCCCGGATACGCAGTGTGCGTCTAATTTCTTTGGGGATAACCACTCGACCGAGGTCGTCAATACGGCGTACAATTCCAGTAGCTTTCATTTCACATGTTGCCCCGCTTTCTTAAGAAGTATGGTCCAACTACTGTCCATTATGGGAAAGGATAATCCCAGTGATTTATCGTAATATCTGACCATAGTATTCATCTCTTCCCAGTTCCTTATACATAAGGTTACAGGTATAAAATATCTTGCCCAAATCACTTATCCTTTTAGACCTCAGGCCGGTCAAGTACCGTTTTTCACAGCCGTTTCGGCGGTCTTGCATACACAAAAATACCGCCCGGGCAGGGGCGGTACGGGAACAAACAGAGCGGCTCACTCACCAAAGGCCAAGGCTTGTCCAAAGGGGGTACCTTTATTCAGCGGCGGCTGTAGCTGCAGGTGCTTCTTGAGTAGCTGCTGCTGTGGGCGCAGGAGTAGCCGCTGCGCCGTTATTGGCGCCGCCCTGTTCCTCCGGAGCGGCGGAGCTCTTCGGCAGATTAATGCTCTTTACAATGCCTTCAAGCTCCTTCTCCATGAAGCTCTCCAGGCTTTTGGTAGCCAGGGAACTCTTGATGGCTTCTTTTTCCTCAGCTTTCAATTGATCAAACGTTCTCTCCGTGCGTGATTCCACCTTAAGGATGTGATACCCGAGTGAAGTCTCTACAGGGTCACTGATCTTATTCAGCGGCAGCGTCTGGGCTGTTTTTTTAAATTCCTCCTCTACAAATGTTCCGAGGTTCTTATCCTTATATTCACCGCCGGTTTCCTTAGAAACGGTATCATCGGAGTATTCCTTGACGGTGGCTGCAAAATCCGCTCCGCCCTCCAGCTTCGTCTTGACTTCATTGGCCAGCTTCAGCGCATCTTCCTTGCTGCGTTCCTTGTTGCTTGCGTCGGTCAAGCCAATCAGCACATGGCGGAGCGTAGCTACGGTAAAGTCTCCTTTGGTAGCCTCAAACTCCGTTTTTACCTGCTCGTCCGTTACTTTCAGCATCATATCCTGGTACACAGTTAATATACGCACCATGTAAGCCCTGATTTCAGCTTCTGTAATCCCTTGCTCTTTAAGGATGCTCTCATAGCCTTCGCCAAGTTCCTTCTTCATCTTTTCAATTTCGATATCGACTTCTTTTTCGGCTTCCTTTTTGGCTTCGGGGCTGGCTTTGCCGGACAGATACTCAAATGCTACCTCCTGCTTCAGGACAGGTTCCCGAAAAGCTTCAATTTCCAGATATTGCGCCTGCTGCGGATTCAGGAATTTCATGATTTTTTGATCCAGCTCAAATTCTTTCGCGGTGATTGTGCCGCCTTCATAGGTAGCTACAGCTGTACCGGTGTCTTCTGCATTCTCAGCCTTGCCGCTGCATGCGGACAGTATGGAGAAGGAAAGGGCTGCTGCCAATGAAACAAGCAGCACCTTCCAGGTTTTTGGTTTATTTAACGACATTGTGTAGTTCTCCCTTCGTTTTAAACGCTGCTTTGATGGCTTCCAGAAATTGCTCAAGCAAGCCAAGCAGTTCTTTATCTTCCAGGCCTTTCGTTTTCACCCGGATTGCCGCTTTGGCATCCCTGTCAAATTGTACACGTCTTTCGAAGCCATTTCCAATCTTGGCGAGTTTGGCTGTATCCAATGCCGCCATGCGCCCTTCATGGAAATTAAGCGTAGCCTCATCTCCGCGCCGGATCATGGAGTCAATTCCGTACATTTTCCCGTATACTTTCAGACGGGCTACGGACAACAGATTAATGACCGCCTCCGGCAGCTCGCCGAACCGGTCAAGCAGCTCATCCTCCAGCTCTGAGGCATCCTCGAAGGAGGATACCGCCGCCACCTTTTTATAGATCTCAATCTTCTGGATACTGTCATAAATATATTCCGAAGGCAGGTAGGCATCGATCGACAGATCAATGACTGTATTGCCTTCTTGAAGCGAAGTATCTTCTTCCCCCAGTACCGTTACCTTCCGCTTGCGGATTTCCTCGGCCAGCATTTGCGAATAGAGGTCAAAACCGACCGAAGCAATAAATCCGTGCTGCTCCGCGCCGAGCAAATTACCCGCTCCGCGGATGGAGAGGTCGCGCATAGCTATTTTGAAGCCCGAACCCAGCTCCGTAAATTCTTTGATCGATTGAAGACGTTTCTCCGCTACTTCTGTCAGCACCTTGTCCCGCTGATAAGTAAAGTATGCGTAGGCAATCCGGTTGGAGCGCCCTACACGTCCACGCAGCTGATAGAGCTGAGACAACCCCATTTTGTCAGCATCATGTACGATTAGCGTATTTACATTGGGAATATCCACACCGGTCTCTATAATACTTGTGCTGACCAGCACATCATATTCTCCATCCAGGAAATCAAGTATTGTCTTCTCCAGCTCAGATTCCGACATTTGCCCATGCCCAATGCCTACCCGGGCTTCCGGTACCAGCATTGAGATTTGTGCGGCCATTTCCTGAATCCCCTGGACTCTATTGTAGAGATAGTAGACTTGCCCGCCGCGGGCCAGCTCGCGCTCCACCGCTTCACGGGTCAGGGTATGGCTGTGCTCAACCACATAAGTCTGCACAGGAAACCGATTCTCCGGCGGGGTCTCGATAACCGAAAGATCGCGTACGCCCAGCATTGACATATGCAGAGTACGGGGAATCGGCGTCGCTGTAAGGGTTAGCACATCAACGTTGGTCTTCAGCTTCTTCAGCTTTTCTTTATGGGTAACGCCAAACCGCTGTTCTTCATCGACAATGAGCAGCCCCAGGTCCTTGAAGACCAAGTCCTGCGACAACAGCCGGTGTGTCCCGATGACAACATCGACCGTACCTTGCCGGACGCCTTTAATCGCCTCGTTCTGCTCCTTGCGGCTGCGGAAGCGGCTGAGTACCTGAATATTTAGCGGATAATTGGAAAAACGTTCCCTGAAGGTCTCGTAATGCTGCTGAGCCAGAATCGTAGTCGGCACCAGCACTGCCACCTGCTTACCCTCGATAGCCGCCTTGAACGCAGCACGAATGGCAACCTCTGTCTTGCCATAACCGACGTCTCCGCAGAGCAGCCGGTCCATCGGGCGGTTCTGCTCCATATCCTTCTTGATCTCTTCAATGGCCCGCAGCTGGTCCCGGGTTTCCTCATAAGGGAAAATCTCTTCGAATTCACGCTGCTCCTGTGTATCCTTGTCAAAGCCGTAACCTTGCGCACTCTGGCGTTCGGCATACAGCTTAATCAGATCATCCGCAATATCCTGCACCGAAGAGCGGACCTTGTTGGTCACTCTTGTCCATTCGTTGCCGCCGAGCTTATAGACCTTGGGCTCCTTGTCTTCCGAACCGACATATTTCTGGATTAGATCAATCTGCTCGATGGGTACCGAAAGCTTGTCGCCGCCCGCATACAGGATATGCATGTAATCCCTGTGAATGCCGCTGACCTCAAGCGTACCAATGCCCATATATTTGCCGATCCCATGATTCTGATGAACGACGTAGTCACCAATCTTAAGCTCCGTGTAGCTCTTGATCCGCTCCGCGTTATCAACGCTTTTGGACAGCTTGCGCGCCTTCCGCTGCTTCTGCGAGAACATTTCTCCCTCGGTAATTACAGCCAGATGAATGGACGGCAGCTCAAACCCGGACCCGAGGTTTCCCTGGAGGATCGTAGGCTCATCAATGCCGTAATCATACAGAACACGGCGGACCCGTTCAATCCGCTCCTCGCCATTGGCAAGCATCAGGACCTTTACACCGGATTTCTGCCAGCGCTCCATCTCCGACTTCAGCACATTCATCTGCCCATGGAAATCCTGCATGCCGCGGCTGATAAAGCCCAGAATGTTCTGGGGCTGAATATGCGGAACCTGACGCAGAAAAATAGACATAAAGAGGCTTTGAAACGGACGCTGGTACATGATGGTGTCACTCTCTACAGAAAGATGCAGATCGGGCAGATTCTTCCCGTTCTGCAGCAGATGCAGATTCCATTCCGTCTCGTCGCGTTCAAGCTGCTTCGCCGTCTCCAGAAGCCGGGCCGGCTCGTCTAGAATAAGCAGCGTATCCTCCAGCATGTAATCATACAGATGGGAACGCTCGGGATACAGAAGACTTATATATTTATAGATTTCCGTGAAATATGTCCCTTCACGGAGCATCTCCAGCTCACGGCCCATTTCTTCCCGGAGGCGAAGCTTGGCTTGGCGGTCCGTCATTTTCTCCAGCTGGCGTTCCAGCATGGCCGCTGCTTCGGACGCAGCCGATTCCAGCCGGGACCTGTCTGCAATGATTTCCTTGGCCGGTGAGATCTTTACAACGCGCACCTTATCAATGGACCTCTGATCCGCCGGATCAAAGGTTCGGATGGAGTCCACTTCATCATCGAACAGCTCCACCCTGTAAGCAAGGGGAGAAGTCATCGGATAAAAGTCGATAATACCGCCCCGAACGCTGAGCTCACCACGATTCTCGACACGTTCCACCCGTTCATAGCCCATCTCAATCATGGACATCAGGAATTCGTCGAGGGCAAGCGTCCCGTCCTGGGTAACAGTGAGCTGTGCCTGTGCCATCACATGCGGGGAGGGCAGAAGCCGCCGGACACCCGAATAAGGCACTACCACTATGCCCCGGAAACCTTGCGCACATTTGGTCAGAACGTCGATCCGCTGAGCGAGCGTTTCCGGACTGGACACGGCAGCCTCCGCAGCCACAAGCTCATTGGCCGGGTACAGCAGAACACGTTCCGGAGAAAGCGCTTCCTGCAGATCATCGGCCATCTTCTGGGCCGAAAACATATTATGGGTAACGACCAGCAACGGACGCGCGGTCTCTTCATGCAGCGCCGCCAGCATGATCTGTCTGGCAGAGCCGGATAAACCCGATATAAGCTGCTCCTTCATACCTGCAGCGACACCACGGGTGACAGACTGAAAATCTGGATCTTTGGAAAAAGCTTCTATAAGACCTTGTAACAACAGGCGCACCTCTCTTACTGAACAGGCTGAGGACGGCTGTACAGCTGCCCTCACCTATTATAATTGGAATCGAAAACAAGCCTCAGCTGTAACGCCAAGGCTTGCGGATGACGATAGAGACAGGCGCTTCCACCTTACTGAAGCGGACTGGCCAGCAGGCTGAGCTCCGGATTATTATCCAAGGCTTCCTTGCAGTAATCGCAGGTAACCTTTACCGTAGTCTCGCCGTCTGAATCATACGCTATTATATCTCTGCGCTCCGCAGGGGTCAAGGAATGAAGGCCCAACTGCATTTCGGTAGCATCATTTTGATTAATACTTCCAAGAAATGTACGACAGTGCCTGCAAACATAGTTTATTGCCATCTATATGCCTCCTGAAGGTAGTATATACCTTCAGTATGCCCGGCTCCCGCCGTATTTAGCCTGAGGGGAGCCAGGACTTAAGATCATCCGTTGAATTTGGCCATCGTCTGCTCAAACGAATGCTTCAGACTGAATTCCAGGGCATCACACGTGTCAAGCGTCATGGTCTTGAGTTTCTCTGCGTCCTTCTTGGCAAAGGTGGACAAGACATAATCCACAATGGCGTAACCTGGCTCCGGCCGCGAAATCCCCATCCGTACCCGGTTGAAACTTTGTGTACCTGTATGCTGTATGATCGATTTGATTCCGTTATGGCCTCCGGCGCTGCCCTGATACCGCAGCCGGATTTTACCGAATTCGGTGTCCAGATCATCATATACAACGATCATATCCTCAAGCTGGACTTTGTAGTAATCCATATAGGCGCGAACCGCTTCACCCGAAAGGTTCATAAAGGTCATCGGCTTAATCAATACCGTTTTGATGCCATCTATAATCCCTTCACCGATGACCGATTTGCATTTATTCTGGTTAAAGGAAATTCCATGTCTGGCCGCAAGTTCGTCCAGGGCCATAAAGCCCACATTATGTTTGGTTTTGGCGTACTGCGGCCCGGGATTTCCCAATCCGACAATCCATTTCATGAACGAACCTTTCCTTTCCATCCGGCTCTCCGGCAGGAGAAGTCCGTTTTTGGTACAATAAGTCTTATCTACGTATCACACTCATGAAGACAGGTGATGAACTCATGCTACACCAGGGCGAAATTCTGACATTGGAGCGCCATTTCCATTACCATATCCAGCACGCTGTGCCTGTTGAAATCTACTTGGGCAACGTTCATGTGGATATCGGCATATTGACAGCTGCGGATGAGAGCTTTGCCGAACTGCAAGGAACATTGTATAACCGCAGCCGGTACACTTTTATCTCCCGCCCCGGTTATTAGAGCTTCTGGCGTCCACGGGCAACACGCCGACAAGGGTTACAACTTCCTAAGCGGAAGGTGTAACCCTTTTGTGCTATTCATGGCTGATTGGGTTCTATAATCAATTCTATCACGGGCAAGTTACTCGATCTCGAACAATTTGCTGATCGACAGTTCTTCATGGACGCGGATGATCGCCTCACCCATCAGAGGAGCCACGGACAGCACTTTGAGCTTGGAGGTCGGATTTGCGCTGCGGATCGGGATTGTATCCGTCACAATAATCTCCTTAATGGGAGAGTTCTCCAGACGCTCATGGGCAGGGCCGGACAAGACCGGGTGCGTACAGCAGGCGTATACTTCTTTCACGCCGCCTTCCATCAAAGCATTCGCTCCGAGCACAATCGTGCCGGCCGTATCGATGATATCGTCAATCAAGATGGCAGTTTTGCCTTCAATGTTCCCGATAATGTTCATGACTTCGCTGACATTCGGTTCCGGACGGCGCTTGTCGATAATCGCCAGTGGAGCATTCAGGAAATCGGCGAGCTTTCTGGCTCTTACCACACCCCCATGATCGGGCGATACCACTACCGGATTCTGGATTTGCATGGAACGGAAATATTGGGCCAGAATCGGAACGCCGAGCAGATGATCTACTGGAATATCGAAGAAACCCTGGATTTGCATCGCATGAAGGTCCATCGTAATAACCCGGTGGGCTCCTGCCTTCTCAATCAGATTGGCTACCAGCTTGGCCGTAATCGGATCACGGGAACGCGCCTTGCGGTCTTGACGGGCATAACCATAATACGGGATAACCACATTGATGCTCTTCGCTGAGGCACGTTTGAGCGCATCCACCATTACCAGAAGCTCCATGAGATTGTCATTCACGGGCCCACAGGTAGACTGCACAATATATACATGACAGCCGCGGACACTTTCAGACAGCTTCACTTGAATTTCTCCGTCACTAAAGCTTGTGGTATGCGACTCGCCCATCGGAATTCCGATGTAATCAGCAATTTGACTGGCGAGTTTAGGGTTGGAGTTGCAGGTGAAGATTTTTAATTTGGAATCACAATAAGTCATAAAATATAAACCCTCCGTGACGGAATTTAACTATCCAAATGCGCCGCGCGGAATTTGAAGTCCGTCCGGCGCCTCCTAACAGCCTCTACGATGGACTTGACTGATCTTTTTTTGCTTTGGCACGGGCACGTATCTTCTCTGCATAACCCGGCTTATTCTCCTGCCGCACTCTGGCAATGGCAAGCTCATTCTCGGAAACGGAACGGGTAATGGTGGAACCGGCGACAACAAAAGCGCCTTTGCCAACGGTAACCGGAGCCACCAGGTTGACGTTGCTGCCGATAAAGGCATCATCTTCAATTTCCGTCTTTGATTTATTATATCCATCGTAATTGACGGTAATAGCACCGCAGCCAACATTCACATTTCTGCCGACAGTAGCATCCCCAATGTAGCTTAAATGGGACACTTTGGAACCGTCACCGATGGTGGCATTCTTAATTTCCACGAAATCGCCGACCTTAACTTCTTCGCCAAGCACACTCCCTGGGCGCAAATAGGCAAAAGGCCCAACGGAAGTCCGTGCGCCGACTTGTGCGCCGTTCAGCACGGATTGCTTGATAGTGGCTCCGTCCATGATCTGGCAGTCTTCGATTTCACTCGCAGGTCCGATCACACAATTGTCCCCAATCACCGTCTTGCCCTTAAGGGTGGTTCCTGGATACAGCGTTGTGTCTGGACCGATGATCACCTCTGCGCCGATATAGGTCGAAGCAGGGTCGATAATGGTTACCCCATTCAGCATATGGTAACGATTGATGCGCTGACGCATATGACCTTCGGCTTCCGACAAGGCCAAACGGTCGTTCACACCGATGGATTCGGCTGAATCGTTCGCCTGATAACCCAGTACAGTCTCTCCCTGGGCTTTGAGAATGCCAATGACATCAGTCAAATAATATTCCTGTTGATTATTGCTGTTCGTGACCTTCTCCAGCGCTGCAAACAATTTGGCATTGTCAAAACAATACGTTCCCGTATTAATTTCGGTAACGGCATCTTCCTCCGGCGTACAGTCCTTCTGTTCTACGATCTTCAGCACACCGCCGTCTTCGCCGCGGATAATGCGTCCGTAGCCTGCAGGCTGTTCCATCACAGCTGTCAATACCGTCGCAGCAGCCCCGCGTTCCTCATGAAGTGCCATAAGCCCTTCAAGCGTCCCCGTCGTTACGAGCGGCGTATCTCCGCAAATAACAATGGTTGTGCCTTCTTCGCTGCCCAGCAGGCCCTTTGCCTGTTTTACGGCATGGCCGGTGCCCAGCTGCACTTCCTGCAGCACATATTCTGCCTGCCCGCCCAAATAAGCCTGAACCGCTTCAGCGCCATGTCCGACGATGACAATACTTCGTTCACATCCGGTCGCTTTTACTGTATCAAGCACGTGCCCAACCATTGGCTTTCCGCAAACGGGATGCAGCACCTTGTATAATTTTGATTTCATTCGCTTGCCCTGTCCTGCAGCAAGTACCACAGCCATTCTTTTCAAGAATGCCAACCCCCTACTCTTGAACTCACTACTGAATATATCTCATTCCGCGCAAAAAGAAAAGAGAACCATGAAGCCATGGTTCCCTTTTCTTCGAACCCCAATAAGAAAAGCGATCAAAAAACAGCATGCCCTTACTCCGCCCAAAGGGGCAGCCGGCCTGCAGAGAAAGCGCGTTTATGCACCCTCTTCGATGACCTCTTCTTCTTCGCTGGCCGCGCGTTCATACTCGGCCAGAACAGCGGATTGAATCTTCTCGCGTGTTCCCGAAGAGATCGGGTGTGCGATATCGCGGAATTCTCCATCCGGTGTACGCTTACTAGGCATAGCAACAAACATCCCGTTATTCCCGTCGATGACCCGAATGTCATGAACAACAAACTCGTTGTCGATGGTAATGGATGCAATTGCTTTCATTCTCCCCTCAGAGTTGACGCGGCGGAGTCTGACATCCGTAATTTCCATGTGTGTGTTCACCACCTTTTTCCATCAGAGACTTGGTGTATAATTCCACACAGCAAGGCGAAATCCTTCTTTTTCATTCCATAAAATACCTGATTAAGAAGAATATTTTTAAGGACCCATTGATTCCGACACATTTCGTGCGCTTCTCTGAGGATTCTTCACAGATTCGACATTCTCCACGTTATAAAGCTTTTACCCTTAGGTAGAGAAGTAGTTTCCCGGATGTGCTGAAATTCTCCGTTCCTTGGAGTCCACCTCGCTCAGCTTCACCAGAGAAACATAGTCATGCAACAGCCGCTCTTCGGACTCCACAGCACCGGACTCCACCAGCACGCCTACACCGGCCACCTCGGCATTGAACTCACCCAGCAGATCGACCATCCCGCGCACAGTTCCTCCCGCTTTCATGAAGTCATCGACAATCAGCACACGCGACTTCTCTTTGAGCGCCCGTCTGGACAGCGACATGGTGTGGATGCTTTTGTGGGAACCGGATACATAGTTGATGCTTACCGCGGAACCTTCGGTCACCTGATGGTCACGCCGCACCAGGACTACCGGCAGACCCAGTTGGGCAGCCGTGGCATACGCCAAAGGAATTCCCTTGGTCTCCACCGTCATCACCACATCGATCTCCAGTCCGTAAAATGCCGTCGCTATGATCTTACCGGCCTGCTCCATCAAAGAGGGCAGCCCCAGTAAGTCGGACATATACAGATAACCGCCGGGGAGAATGCGGTCGCTATGCTCCAGTTGCCCGCATAGCTTATGCACGAAGGAGAGTGCCATCTCCTTGGGTATTCTTGGAATGTACCGGACTCCGCCGGCAGCACCGGCAAGGGTCTGCAGCTCACCCATTCCTTCTCCCTCAAATACCTCTTTTATAATAGCCAGATCTTCACTGATAGATGACTTCGCTGCTCCATAACGGTCAGCAAATGTAGACAGAGGTAACAAGTCATGCGGCTTCTCAAGCAAAAATTGGGTCATATCGACCAAACGCTGACTTCTTTTTAATTTCTTCACGGAATACTCCTCGCCAAAACCGAATATTATAGAAAAATATATCACTTTTGTACGGGTTTATACAAGGGAAGGTTGCTAAGACAACGAACGAACCGCATAGACTTCCTTGCAGAATCCGCGCAAACCATTATAAATCCGTGCTACCTTGGACGGCCTTGATACCAGACCGAATACGGTAGGCCCGCTGCCGGACATCAGTACGCCATCCGCTCCCAGCTTAATCATCGCTTCCTTCAGCTGCTGAACCTCAGGGTGCAGCTTCAGGGTTACATCCTCCAGCACGTTGCCCAATCTGTCGCATACGTCCTGGAAGCTGCCTGCTTCGAGCGCTTCCTGCATCCGGCTGGCCGAAGGATGCACAGCAATGCTCTGGCTGCGTACACGCCCGTACACTTCGGCCGTGGACACATTGATGGGTGGCTTCGCCAGCACCACCCAGCACTGCGGCGGATTGGCAATCGGTGTCAGCTTCTCCCCCCGGCCTGTCGCCAGAGCGGTGCCGCCGGTGACGCAGAACGGGACGTCCGAGCCCAGCTCGGCCCCCAGCTCCTGCAGCTCCTGCAGCGGGATGTGAAGGCGCCAGAGCCGGTTCAGGCCGCGCAGGGTGGCCGCGGCGTCACTGCTCCCTCCGGCAAGGCCGGCAGCCACAGGTATTCTTTTGTCCAGATGGATATGTACCCCACTCTTAACATTGTAGCGGTCTTTAATAAGCCTCGCTGCCTGAAAAGCAAGGTTCTTCTCGTCCAGGGGAATATATCCGGCCTGGCTAGATATTATAATGGTATCCCTCGGCAGTTCCGACAGCTCCAAACGATCCGCCAGATCCACCATAGTCATAATCATTTCCACCTCATGAAAACCATCAGCCCGTTTATGCAGCACATCCAGCATCAAATTAATTTTGGCCGGTGCTTTCTCATACATTTTCAAGGCGTTCACCCACCTTCAGCTTTTCCCGTAAAAACAACTTAACATATTATATGAGAAACTTGTAATGAAGTCCATTCAGAAATAAAAGAGCACCGCCCCCAAGGGGCAGCGCTCCATAACATTTGTGACCCTAATGTCAGAATGATTATGACTTTTTGGCAGCCTGCTCTGCCAGCTGAATGGCTCTTTTGACCATATTCCCCGCATCTTGTGCCCTTATTCCACCCCAGCCATCACGTTCCACAGTCTCGTAGAATCCAAGCTCCTTAGCTAATTCCGTCTTCAGTTCTTCCGACATCATGCCCCGTCTTCTTCGGCTCATTATGGACGACCTCCTTCGCTATAGTCAGATGATGTGTGCATCTTGCATAAGGCTAGTATGCTTGCCGAAGACGGTTATCATACTCAAGAATATTTGCCATGGGCTAAAGATGACAACAAAAAAACAGCCCTCCCGCAGGAAGGCTGCCCTGTAAAACATTATGCTTTAATATACATAATCCGCATCTGCCCATCATCTTCGTTAACTGTGATTTCCACAGATTCGGTAAGTATATCGGCATAGCTGTAGGAGACTCGCTTGAAGGTTTGCTGCTCCTGATCCAGTTTGACAATAAATACAGAAGGGTACGTTTCTTCCAGGACACCGGTGCGCTCAACGGTTTTACGACGGCCACCGTTTGCACGTAACGTGATCTTATGACCGACATGAGCTTCCAGACTGCGTTTAATTTCCAACAGCGCGTTATTAGCCATTACCTGACGACCACCTCTTTCCTTGTCCATTATACAGCTTTTTATATTAGTTGTCAAATCAAATAAATAATTATAATTCATGCCAAAAAGGTTGTCAACGGAATTTTTTTAGACAGGAACAGCAGCGGAATAGTTTCCTTGTTATCCGTATAGTGTGCCCGTAAATCCACTTACAAATCATAAAAAAAATGAGCCGTAGAGGCTCATCTTTTTGTTTACGCTTCATTAGGGCTTTCTTAAAGGTCTGAGCCCTCCTGTACTGCCCGCTGCTGGGCCGGATGTACCCTTTAAATAGCTGAAGGTGTCACTTTCAGCTTGGAGAGATTCTGCAGGCGCGGCATGCCGATCCGGAAGCTGCCCCGGGTCTCTACACCGCCTATCCCTTGACTCCCGCTGATTGTATGGGTCAGCACCTCACTCAGGTTCACCGTGTCCCGGATCGACGTAAACGAAGCTTTTGCCGCTACATAGACCGGGTCCAGGGCATGAATCAGAATCCGCCCGGGGGAACTGGCAAAGTTGGCCCCCGCACCCAGCAGCGCTTCAAAATGCGACTGGCAAGCGCCCGCAACAATGGTCAGAGCATCAAAATTGCGCTCGTATTCCCGGGCCGTCCGAATCGCGGCTATAAAATTCTGTGAATTCTTGTAGCTGTTCAGATTGTACAGATCATAGGAATGGGGCTGCTTCAGTACTCCGTCATGGCCGGTAATTACCACAATGTCCGGGCGCACCCTGGGCAGGATCCGGTGCAGCGTTTCCGCCATCGAAGCTTCATGCACATGATGTCCCTCTGCCGGAATCCGCAGCTGCTCGTATAGGCTGAGGCTTTTGCTCAAATAAGATGGATCTCCATCCAGATGCAGCACCTTGCCCGGCACTTCAAAATAAGCAGCTTCCGAAGCAGACGGCGACCATGTCCCGGCAAGATTGTCCCCATTGCGCCGGCTCTGTTCCTGACGCTCCTTGTGCAGCAGCGTTAAGGATTCCTTGGCTTTGATCTGCGCCTGTTGTCCCCGCTCTGTCACGCGGCTGGGAGGAACCTGGACCAAGTCGTCCAATGGAGCATCCGCCAGCAGACGGAACTCCGTGCCTTTAATCACGGCTCCGCTTTGCATGATATTCTCCACACGGAAGGTCACATCTCCGCCATATGATCTGCGAACAACCAAGTCTCCTAAATTCATTACAACACCACCTCTATCCCCATCGTATGGGCAAAGGTCCATGTTGGTTCGTAATCAGGCAGCTTTTATGCTAAACGATTCCGGCAGCCAGCAGCACATCGCTGAGTTTGGCGTATTCGGCAAGGCTCAGCGTCTCGCCGCGTCTAGTTGGCTCAATGCCGGCCTCGGCCAGCAGCGCCTCCAGGCGCTCGCGTCCCTCTTCGGCAAAGTAACGGGCCTTCAGATTATTCGCTATCGTCTTGCGGCGCTGCGTAAAGGAGGCCTGAACCACCTCAAAGAAGTGCTTCTCATCAGCCACCTCCACGGGGGGATGTTCTCTGACCTTCAAGCGAATGACAGCCGATTCCACATTCGGCTGCGGAATGAACACAGTACGGGGTACAATACAGACCAGCTCAGGCTCGCTGTAATACTGCACGGCGATACTCAGGCTTCCGTATTCCTTGCCTCCCGGGGAGGCTGCCATGCGCTCGGCAACCTCCTTTTGGATCATCACCACGATGTTGTCGAGCGGCAGCTTCTCTTCAAGCAGCTTCATGAGTATCGGTGTCGTTACATAATACGGGAGATTGGCAACCACACTGACTTTATCCACGGACGCAAAATCATCGGCAAACAACGCCTTCAGATCCACGTTCAGCACATCATCATTGCGAACCTTCACATGAGGATACGGGGATAGCACGTCCCGGAGAATCGGAATCAGCCTCCGGTCAATCTCCACTGCGGTCACAGCTCCGGCAGCCATGGCCAAACGTTCAGTCAACGCTCCGATTCCCGGACCGATCTCAAGCGCCCCTCCGGCCTTGTCCAGTTCCGCAGCCTCTACGATCTTGTCCAATATATTTTGATCAATCAGAAAATTCTGTCCCAGACTTTTCTTGAACGAAAACCCGTAACGCTGGATAATTTCCTTCGTCCGTTTTGGGGTTGAAATACTCTCCATGCCACTCATGACGTAATGCCTCCCTGATCAATTTGGGCGAGAGCGCCGGCAAACTCCTCCCGCGTGATGCCAAACATAGCCAGCCGCTTGTACAGCTGTTTGCCGTTGCAATACCCGATACCCAGCAGATTGCCAAGCGCCATTCGCCTCTCGGCCGCACGGGAGTGTACAAGCATCCCCGCAGCCAGCAGATCATCCATTCCGATAAGGGCTGGTGCACCTTCAAACGAGGTATGTACATGCTCCAGGGCATGGCGGATCGCCTCAGGCGAAGCATTCTCCACACCGATATCGCCCTTGCGGGTCGCCTCCTTTTCCGGAATAAACGCATGCTTGCACCCCGGTACTTTGGAGGAGACAATCTTGCGTATGCGCTCACCGGCATGGTCGGGATCCGTCAGGATAATGACGCCTCTGCGCTCCATGGCCAGAGCAATCTTTTGAATCACCATTCGGTTCACAGCGGAACCACCCGTTTCAATGGTATCTGCCTCTACTGCTCGCTTCACGGCAACCGTATCGCTTTTGCCCTCCACGACAATCAGTTCCTTGATCATAGGTCTTGACTCCTTCTCGCAAAACGCAAAAAGAAGAGGATTCGCTCCCCTTCTTATTGGCTAAAGAATGTATAAGTGATGAGCGGTAGCTCTGCGATCATTGCTGACCGGGGCCGTTTCATAACTGCTTCCCTCACTATATCCTATTCACAATTATTTTGCAAAAAACGAAACGATTAATTCAGCTCCGGCTTTACAGGTCCAATCACATATATGGTCCGTGACTTGCGTCCGAAATTACGGGCATGGCTCAGTGAATCATAATAGATATCCACCTTATTGCCTTTAATGGCACCGCCTGTATCCTCTGCACGGCGGAATCCCAGTCCTTCAATGTACACCCACCAGCCCATAGGTATCACATTCGGGTCCACAGCAATCGTGCGCCCTTCCGTTACACGTGTGCCGGAAGCCGTACGGGTTCCAATACCTGGCTCTTCCGAGGAATAGGCCGTCATCGAAACATTCTTAATTACTTTTTTGTATTCAAAGTCTACGCCCGCTTTGCTGGCAACATTGTTGCTGCTTGCACTGACTTTGGATGATTTGGCAGTTGTTTTGGTTGTTGTGGATTTGGAAGTCGTTGTTGCGACAACAGCAACCGGCTTAGGAATGGGTTTGGGTTTGATACCTACGGCAATGATCTTGTCTTTGGTAACCTTCTGTACTTCCTTCCCAATCATACGCATAGAGGAAAGCTTACCGTCTTGGTAGATCTTCTCAATATGCTGTATCATTACGCCTGGCTTGCCTGCTTGTGCGACTCTAACTGTTCCCTTGGTAAGAGAGGGGTCTGCTGTCTTGATCACCCGGAAGGGCAAGTTTTGCGTCCGCTGCACTGTCTGTTTGTTGATGCGGACAACTTTAACCTCCATGTTAGCAGAAACCGGGGTGTTGAGCGAAGGGAAAACTTTATCAGAACCTTTCAGGGTGATCCCCTGTTTGCTGATTGCCTGACCAACTGTTTTTTCAGTCGTGTGCAGTGTCCGGGTCTTTCCGTCTGCAGTCAGGACCAATGGCCGCGCACGGGTAATTATAACACGGTCCCCGTCTTGTATCTCATCACTTAAACCGGCGGATATTTCATCATTCGGCTGCAGCGAAATTTGTTCTTTTGTGAGTACATCACTGAGAAGTGAATCGCGTGTTTCAAAGGTATGCACTGTCCCGTCTATGACCAAAACGATTTGTTTGCTGCTCTGACCGTGTACGTACAGCAGAACAAGCAGCGCAATTGCAATAGAAACCACGCCTGCAAGTGAAAGTACGCGGAAATTCACCTGTTCCCACCGTAATGAGTATGACCTGCTGGATGATTGCGAATCATGGGATACTTCTGGTTGGAATACGCCCATTCTCTCCATCCTCCTTACATAGCCCCGTCGTCTGCCCGTAATTTCAAGATGACTGAATCACTTTGACGAAACTAGTTTGAGATTATCACAGGATTCGCTCACACTGCTTTAGCGTCTCCTGCTCATGGATCGCCTGCCCGGCACAGCACCTCCCACACCTGTTATATAACAGTATGCCGGGAAGTTTCGCTTTATTCAAAACAAAAAAAGCCTAAAAAGAGTTCACAGAGGACTCTTTCGTGGCTTCTCCGGATGTCTGAATACGCGGCTCATGCACGAGGTTTCCTCTCTTACTTACGCTTACGGGGTTAGCTGTCGGGTTCGGACGAAAGAGAGACGCCCTATCTCAGGTCACCCGCTCACGGCGGTTGCCCTCAAATTCACCCCAAAGACCACGTGAAGAAATCAAATAATGTCTGCGGCACTTCTATGCTGTACTCTATGTACGTGCATGCGGCAAGAACAATATTGGTTCCCCCGTTCTCCATACGGAGACTCAGCGAGACGATTCATGATAGCGTGGCTGTCACTGTAACAACAGCTCACTGCACTGAAAAGATGATATCCTGTTTTGATGCATGTTGTAAAGGACGATTCAACCACGTTTACGCAAAAATATGGTTAAAATATTGTAATATTCGGCCGTTTTCTCATTAAAAAGATTTAATATGTCGGCCATACTCAATCTTTCATGCTTATTTCTCCTGTTTTCACACAATTCCAAATCGTTCCAGTGCGTTCGCATACGTGATTTCAGCTAATTCTTCCCATTTAATCCCTTTAATTTCCGCCGCTGCCTCGGCCACCAGCTTCACATGGGCACTCTCATTCCGCTTGCCGCGAAAGGGGTGCGGAGTAAGGTATGGAGAGTCCGTCTCGATGAGTAAACGATCCAGTGGAGTCTGGGCCAGCACCTCTTTGGGCACCTTTGCGTTCTTGAACGTGACAGGTCCTCCAAAGGACAGATGGAATCCCAAATCGAGGCACATTTTGGCCGTCTCCCAGCTGCCTGAAAAGGAGTGCATGACGCCTCCAATTTCGTTTGCTTTTTCCTCGCGCAAAATACGTACCACATCCTCATGGGCATCCCGGTTATGGATGCAGATCGGCATCTTCAGCTCCCGGGCCAGTCCAATTTGTTTGCGGAACACTTCATGCTGTACATCTTTGGGAGACGTATCCCAGTAATAATCCAGACCGATCTCTCCGATGGCAACCACCTTCTTGTGGCTGCACAAAGAGGCGATCCAGTCCAGATCTCCATCCTTCATGTTGATGGCATCCTGGGGATGCCAGCCTACAGCGGCATAGATAAAATCATACGATTCCGCCAGCTTCATCGTCGTTGGAATGGTCTCCCGGTTAAATCCAATATTGATCATCTTGCTGACCCCGCCTTCGACAGCACGTGCAATCACTTGTTCGCGGTCTTCGTCGAATTGCGGAGCATCAAGATGGGTATGGGTGTCGAATAGATGCATACAATATTCACTTCCAGTCTCAATTTTTAGAATGTTTGCCGAACCTTTTTGTATTATTTCGCAAAAATTCGGGCTATCGAAGGCGGGAGCTGCGGGAGTGCCTTTTGGAGCTTGTCCTGTGGAAAATAGAGGTGATATCTTCCACGGTGTATGCCGCTGATCGAGCGGACAATATCCGATACTTCCGAGATTTCCCGCAGGTTATCCTCCCGGTCAAGAAGTAATATTTGCTTGTTGTCAAAGCCTTCCCCCGGACGAAACACATCGTAAGGAAGATCGCTCGGAAAATCAATTTCCAGATCATATTCCGCATTCAGCCCGGCCGCTGCAAAGCTGCGGCGGATTTCGCCAATGGTGTCGGCATCCAGGTTCTCTATCTCTACATATTTATACAGTTTACGATGAATAAAACGACTGCACAAGTCACTGAGGAGTTCATCCTCCTCCAGCGTCCACTGCATAAAAGCAGTCTGCACCAGCGCTTCATCAAGCAGCAAATACTGTTCAACCGTCACTTCTCCCCGGAATAAATCCGGCAAGGGTTCAATCATGAAGCGAAAAGGATAATCCTGCAGCAACAGCTCTTTGGCCCTGCGGAAGATCTGGCGCAATATAATTTCCGAACTGCGGGTGACGGGATGAAAATACACCTGCCAATACATCTGATACCGGGACATCAGATAATCTTCAATAGCATGCATACCGGACTCTTTCACAACCACCCGTCCATTATAAGGACGAAGCATTCTCAGAATGCGGTCAATATCGATCGTTCCATAATTCACACCGGTATAGTAGGCATCCCGGAGCAAATAATCCATGCGGTCCGCATCCAGGGGACTGGAGACCAAATTGACAACAATTTCATGCTCGTAGGTTTTGGCAATGACCGAAGCCACCTTACGCGGAAAATCCGCTTCTACATCCTGCAGAATCCGGGTGATTTCAGTGTTCTCCAATATGATCCGGCAGGTCCAATCCTCATGGTTCATCGCAAAAGCTTCTTCTATAGAATGGGAAAACGGGCCATGTCCCAAATCATGCAGCAGCGCAGCACATAACGTGAGCAGTCTTTCTTCCGAAATCCAGTCCTTGTAACCGCTTCTTTCAAACTGTGAAATAATGCGGCGGGTGATTTCATAGACACCAAGAGAGTGTGAGAACCGGCTGTGCTCTGCCCCGTGAAAAGTCAAATAGGATGTTCCTAACTGGCGAATTCTGCGTAAACGCTGAAATTCTTCTGTATTGATTAATCGCCAGATAATGGTGTCCTGTACATGAATGTAGTTATGAACCGGATCTTTGAATACCTTTTCCTCCGTAAGCGGACGTTTCATGATATCAGCTCCTTCATACAATTTTTGTATTCATTTCGCTAACAACAGGGTATAATAAGTAATTATGTCGCACTTTGTCGAATAATGACATTTTAAGTCCGCTATAATCGACAAATTTTATTTTGACTGTTTAGAGAGATCATCCTTTAAGCGTAGGCTGTATAGAGATAATTTAAAAAAAATCCTTAAAATTCGCCTGAAAAAAGGTTGACTGTTTTGGGAATCGTTGGTATTATGAATATCATAAAACAGTGAACAATGTCGAATAATGACACTTTTGATAATTGAGAGGAGCAACGATTTATAATGATGAAATCAACAGGAATTGTAAGAAAAGTCGATGAACTTGGACGGGTTGTTATCCCTATTGAATTGCGTCGTACCCTCGGTATCGGTGAAAAAGATGCGCTCGAAATCTACGTGGACGGTGAGCGGATCATGCTTAAGAAATATGAGCCTGCTTGTATCTTCTGTGGCAATGCCGAGAACGTAACGTACTTCAAGGGTAAAATTGTTTGTCATGAATGTATTTCTTCTATTCCTACCCCTGTGACAAACTAGAACAAATCAGTTATAATAAGAACTAATCTAATTGTTAATTCTAACCTTTTTAATATCTCCTTGACCCTCCGCGTATGCGGAGGGTATTTTTTGTCGGGGACACCCTCCCAAACCCTCCCTACAGGGAGGGCCCCAAGGGCCCCGGCCCTCTGGACACCCGGAATTTTGTCTAGCTGGGTGAGAGCGCGGAAGGGTGTGAGGTTTGGCGCAGGACCGGCCCCTGATCGGGCTTCCCTCTGGGTGCCCTCAGGGCCTTGTCATTCGAAGGGGGCGCCATGCTCCGCTATTATGGCGGCTGCGCGGCCTGGGAGCAACGAATGGAGCATTAGATTAGATCGCTGTCCCTTCGGGATACGCTTGACGGCGGCGTGGCACCTAACCTTTTGTTTATTCCTCATCCTGGCTGAGCAGGGCATTATAAATGTCCCGCTTGGCCACGCCGCGGTCAGCTGCGGCTTTTTTCATCGCATCCTTGCGGGAGAGATCCGCTGCTTCGTAATGAGCGACATGCTGTTCAATGGTCAGCTCCCGCCACCAAGCCGAACTGGCTTCCTCTGCTTCCTCTCTGCTCTCCCCTTCAAGGACTATGACATATTCGCCAATCGGCGGGTGTTCCGCAAGCCAGGCGCTGCACTCCTCAATTGTTCCGCGCAGAAATTCTTCATACCGCTTCGTCAGCTCACGAGCCAGCACAATCCGGCGATTGCCGAAGTTCTCCTGCAGATGCGCTAATGTCTTAATCACCCGATGCGGCGATTCATAGAACAACAATGTTCCTTGAGCAGCCCGCAGTGGAGCCAGCACAACCCGGATATCCTTACGTTCCCGTGGCAGGAATCCTGCAAAGGTGAAGGTTGTGGTCGGCAGGCCCGATGCAATTAAAGCTGACAACGCCGCGTTAGCACCCGGGATAGGAATTACCGGGATCCCTTGGGCGATGGCAAGTGCCACAAGGTCAGCCCCAGGATCAGAAATGGCCGGCAGACCGGCGTCACTAACGAGCGCTAGATTTTTACCTTCTATTATATAACGGATCAGTTCCGGTCCACTGGCAGCCTTATTATGCTCATGATAGCTGAACAGCATCGAAGGTGATATTTCAAAATGGCTGAGCAGCTTGCGGGTCTGTCTCGTATCTTCAGCTGCGATAATATCGCATTCACGCAAGGTGTTGACCGCACGATACGTCATATCCTCCAGATTCCCGATAGGCGTTGCCACCAAATATAATGAACCAATTTCCTTATTTGTGCGCTGAAAGCTGCTTTGACATGATATGGTCATAATTTACCCTCTTTTGCTCCATAGTAGATGTCCATAATCTCCGGACAATATTGATTGTCTTCATTATAGACGATAAGAGGCGGTTGCAGGCGGACCTCAGGCTTTCCGTCCCGTGCCGCTTCAATTAATACCATATTGGCTTCGAGATGCGCCCGCGGATGTACAAAGCGGATGATCTTCGGTTCCAGCCGATATTTCCTCATCAGACTGATGATATCGACAAGCCGTTGCGGCTTATGCACCATGCTCACTTTTCCTCCGGTGCGGACAAGCCGGACACAAGCCTGTATGACCTCCTCCAGTGTACAACCAAGCTCGTGGCGGGCCATGGCCTGATGGGTGTTCAGCTTCAAATCACTGCCGTTAAGCGGCATATACGGCGGATTGACCGTTATAGCGTCATAAACGCCGTGTCCTGCCACCGTGTACAATTCACGCAGATCACCTTCATGAATGGTAATACGCTCTCCCAGGCCGTTTAAAGCTACGCTGCGGCGGGCCATGTCGGCGAGCCGGGGCTGGATCTCGATACCTTCTAGAGAAGCATTCGTCCGGGTAGTCATCAGGATGGGAATAACACCGTTCCCCGTGCACAGATCAAGCACCCTGCCCCGCGGGGGAATACTGGCAAAACGGGCCAGCAATACAGCATCCATCGAGAAGCTGAATACCTCATCGCTTTGGATAATGCGCAACTCATGAGTTAATAAATCATCTACCCTCTCCGTGGGGAGCAATGGTACGGATATTTCGTCTAATGGATTTGTCATTATATTCTCCTAAATGTATGCTTAAATTCAAAAAAACCGTAGGCGTGAAGCTCCTACGGCTGGATATCCTCATTTATTAAGAAAAGAAAGACAGAACAGACAATCACCCTCAGTACGCAAATGCCCGAAATAAACATTGCAGATGTGAAAGCCTTCATGATACAGGCGGGCCAGATTGTCATAACCTTCCCCGACAACCTCTTCCGTACCCTCACTGGCCGCTAAAAGAGCCTCTGCCTCTGCAGAATCTACATTAGGGTCTAGAGGGGCTTCCCTCTTTAGTATTTTGCGCAGCTGTTCATTCTCCAGACTGAGCCTTTGATTGGTTTCCATCAGTTCTTTTACCGTCTGTTTCCAATCGCCAAGATTGGCGCGCATCGTTTCCATCTGCGCTTCCATATCCTGCATGTGTGCAAATATATTTTTCTTCTCCAAGTTTCCACCCCGAAAGTAACCTTATATGGTTTACTTGACGACAACATCATCCATTGGAAGTTCCTTAACTTTGCCCACTTCAAACAGCTGCACATGAACCGTACGGATTCCGGCATTAATGCCTACAACCTTGCCGTCACCAAGTGAGGTTACGACAATTTTGCCTACCGCTGGCATTTCTTCCTTTGTGCTTTCATAATTATCATGCTCAAATTTCAGACAACACATCAGCCGGCCGCATAATCCGGAGATCTTCGTTGGATTTAGTGAAAGATTCTGGTCTTTGGCCATCTTTATGGATACAGGCTCAAAATCGCCAAGCCATGAAGAGCAGCATAGTACTCGTCCACAAGGTCCAAGTCCGCCCAACATTTTTGCCTCATCACGTACACCAATTTGCCGAAGCTCAATACGCGTACGGAAGATGCTGGCCAAATCCTTTACCAGTTCACGGAAGTCAACGCGTCCTTCAGCCGTGAAATAAAAGATAATCTTATTGCGGTCAAACGTAAACTCCACATCCACAAGCTTCATTTTGAGGCCGTGATCGCGGATTTTATTTAAACAGGTCGTGAAAGCTTCCTTAGCGGCACCTTTGTTCTCCTCAACCACACGTGCATCGGTATCTCCCGCAATACGCATGACCTTCTTGAGAGGCAAGACCACATCAGACTCCTGCACTTCCTTTTTGCCAACGACAACCTTACCATATTCGACCCCGCGCGCTGTCTCCACAATAACGCATTGATCCCGTTCAATCGGAAAATCAAGCGGATCGAAGTAATATATTTTACCCGCTTTTTTGAAGCGGACACCTACTACGCTGTACAAAAATTAACCCCCTTGTTTGCCGGTAAAAAAGGAACCTATGGGCAAGTCCACTCCTGATGATCCATACTTGTTCTTCCTCATCCATTTAACCCATACTTCCAGGCCAGAAGCGACATCCGGAGGATATATATTATATATTGCCCGCTAATTTTCAAGACGGATTAAAAACTGCTCCAGACACAATTGGGCATTGGCATTGGAACGCAGCTTCCGCTTGCTCTCTGCGGCATATTCCATATAAGACACCCACTGTTCCGTATTTCGCTGCCGGGCATGTCTGGAAATAAAATCTAACTGATCTATAAAAACGATACTTTCGTGCTTTCGGTACAGGAAGTAAAGCATATCTTTGAACCAGAGGTGGAACATGCTGAAAAGGGTATCCAAATGTTCACCGAGGCCGGTCTTGAACAGCTTCTGCCCTGCGGTTGCTACCGCGGAGCTGCTTTTGCCCAAAGACTCCTTAGCTAATTGTAACACTAGATTTCTCATTTCTGCAAACCAATTCTGCTCCAAAAGTTCCCTACAGCCCTCAATCCCGGATGTCAGGGATACTGCGCAGCGTGCCATGGGAAGCGGGACTCCCTCATCGGCCAATACCTGCAGCATCAGTTCGGGATGAACAGGACTGAATGGAATTCGTTGGGTCCGGGACTGAATGGTTGGCAGCAAGGAACGGCTGTTCTCCGAAATCAGGATTCCTACTGCAGGGGCAGAGGGCTCTTCCAAAAATTTCAGCAGACTGTTGGCGGCTTGTACCGTCATTTTGTCCGCTCCCTCTATAATATAGACCTTCGGATTGATTCCTTCGGATCTGTATGAAAAGATACGCTGCAGTTCACGGATCTGATCAATTTTGATGCTGGCCCCTTCCGGCTTCATTAAGGTCAAGTCGGGATGGTTGCCATGTTCCACCTTGCGGCATTCCAGACATTCACCACAAGCATCATCCTTCAATCGGGTACAAAAGATAGCTTGGGCAAAGGTAAGGGCTGTTTTCATCTGTCCGCTGCCAGCCGGTCCGCTGAATAAATAAGCATGGCTTACGGTTTCCTTGCGCAGGGCATTTTGGAGCAGCCGTTTGGCATCCTCCTGGCCCACTATATCCTGAAAAGGCATAATTCCCTCCATAGGTCGCTGTTAAAAAGAAAGGTTGATCAGCATCCCGCGGATTTCTCCAACCCGGCCGAGCAGATCAATCCGCCCCTGTTCATTTTCCAGGAGTTCATCGGCCATCGACAGCAAAGCTTCATCTATTTCTTCCAGCAGCTTGTAACGTTTTCCCCGTCCCCGCCGATCCCAGCCGCGGGTCTCCTTGAGGATTACACCTCTCCGGGCGGTCTCCTCCAGGAACCTTTTAATCAACGTCCGGTAGATGGTCAGTTCGCGGACGGTCATGGATTTGGATAACCGTTCACCCTGCAGATGAATCTCCTTGATCTGACGGTTCAGTTCATCTCTCGTTTTTTGTTCACCCTGTTGCTGAAATACATCAGAGAACGTTTTGGGCTGAATGGGCTTATTGGCACCTTCCGCAGTTGACAACTCGCTTTTTAGGGGCCTGTAGCCCGGATTTATTTTCAAAGGAATTCTACCGCCTTTTATAGGTTATAAAATAACCTTTCCTATAACAGAAACGGCTATTCCAGCTTCCGCTGATATCTAACCGTTTCTGTACATTCCAGTATATTTCTTAATAATGCTCAAAACGGTCAACAGGGAGAACGAATACCGTTGCCCCGCCAACTTGGACTTCGACAGGTAGCGGTAAATAGGAATCGGTCGTACCACTCATAGGTGTCACTGGAGTCACCAGCTGTTCACGTACTTTACAGCTGTTGCGGATGACAGTTAATACAGCTTCCACCTGACCGTCTTCCACCCCGATCATAAACGTGGTATTTCCAGCCCGCAAGAACCCGCCGGTACTCGCCAACTTGGTCGCACGGAAATTGGCTTTGACCAGTTCACTTGATAATCGGTTGCTGTCCTTATCCTGGATAATTGCAATGATCAACTTCATCTTCGCATTCCTCCTTCAAATTATATGAAGCCTGGCATCTACCTGATATTCAGGCCATTAACGCATGGTCTAACGTCTTCTCTTAGTATATTAGACAAAACTAGCTAAAAACCCTTTAAAACTCTCTCTTCCAGCGTTCTTACGATATCTTGCTCCACCATATGAACGGGACGGTTGGCATCCAAAACCACAATGCGGTCCGGATAAGCGTGTATGACCTGTTGGTATCCCTCCCGGACTTTCTGGTGAAAGTCCAGACTTTCCATATCAAGCCGGTTCATCTCCCGGTTCTGATTGGCCGCTATCCGCGACAGGCCGACTTCCGGATCTACATCCAGATAAAAAGTAAGGTCAGGCATCCGTGTTCCAACTGCAAAACGGTTAATGGCATAGACCTCCTCCATTCCCAGGCCTCTGGCATACCCCTGATAGACAAGGCTGCTGTCGATAAAACGGTCACACAATACCGTCAGCCCCTCCTTCAGCGCGGGTTCCACAACCTCGGCCAAATGTTGGCTTCTGGCAGCCGCATACAATAACGCCTCTGTTCGTGCATCCATGGCAGTATGCGCAGGATCGAGAATAATGGAACGGATCTTCTCAGCGATCTCCACTCCGCCTGGTTCACGTGTGATCCGGTAGGGCATGGAGCGGTTCTGCAAGTAAGCCGCTACTCTGCCCATTACCGTTGTTTTGCCGGAGCCATCCCCTCCCTCCAGTGTGATAAACAACCCTTCTTGTGCCACTTATCCTTCTCCGCCCTTCTGAATGTTGTACACCACTATACGTTGTAAGGCCGGGTCTGCACAGGCCTGAAATTTGGCGTTGCCTTCCGCTAAACTGCTCAGCCTTATACAAATGGATTCTGTTATGGCCTCGCCGGGATATACGAGTGGAATACCCGGAGGATAGGGAATGACCATCTCCGCAGCTATTCTTCCCACACTATATTCAAGCGGCACACTTTCGGTATCACTTGCCACTACCGGTTTTAGTGAAAAAGGAACCGGCTGTGAAACGGCTTGCTCCACGAAAATGTTCCACGTGGAAACATTGTCCGGAGGAATTGCTGCGGCTGCGGCCTCCAGGGCACTGTAGCAGCGGCCCGAGGGAACCTCTGCAGCAATGTCCCGCAGCGCAGCCAGCAGCCTTAAGGCATCTTCAGCCCTGGAGCCCAGGCTGAACAGCAGTACGACGTGCCGGTCATCGCTCATCTCCGGCACGCAGCCCCTCTCTTCGAGCCTGCGCTGCAGCTCGAAGCCCTTCAGGACCCCGGTGGCGTCATAAATGACGGCCTTGAAGGGGTCCTGGGTGCTATACGCCGCCCCGCGGAGCGGCGGCATGTCCGTTTGCTGCAGCGGCGCAGCCGGCTGCAGCAGCCTGAAGCGCGGCAGCTCCGCGAGCCCGCGCCGCAGCAGCTCCACGGCGGCGAGCCCCGCCGTGAAGGCCCGGGGGCCCTGGCTGTGCAACAGCCGCCGGGCCAGATCCAGCGAGCCCATCAATGGATACGATGGGCTGGAGCTCTGCACCATGGCGAGCCGCTGCCGCAGCAGACCGCGGTTAAGCCGCGGTCCTTGCACATGCAGCATAGCGCCCATGGTGAGCGCCGTGAGCATCTTGTGCGTGGATTGTACGACACCGTCAGCCCCGCACGCCAGAGCCCCGGCTGGAAGCGCCGGGTGTTGCCCGTAATGCGCCCCGTGCGCCTCATCCACCAGCAGCGGCACGCCGCTGTCGTGGCAGACCCGCGCGAGAGGCGCCAAGTCGCTGCCCATGCCGTAGTAGTTCGGCATGGTAACGAATACGCCTGCGGCTTCAGGGTAGGCTGCCAGGGCAGCCTTCACCGTTTCTGCCGCCGGAGCCACCGCATGGCCGCTGGCCGGGTCCAGCAGCGGGTCAAGAAAAACAGCCCGTACACCGGCCAGCATCAATCCATGGATAACCGACTTATGCACATTGCGCTGAAGAATAAGAATCATCCCGGGTTCGGGACAGACCGTAAGAATAAGCCCAAGATTGCCTACCGTACTCCCGCCAACCAGAAAAAAGCTCTCCTCCGCTCCAAAACAATCCGCCGCCAGCACCTGTGCTTCCGCAATAACCCCTTCGGGATGGTGAAGATCGTCCGTTCCGGTAATCTCAGTAAGGTCATGCTTCATGACGTCAGCCAGAAATCCAGCGCCTGCAGATCCCTCATAGGCCTTGCCATGCTTATGGCCAGGTACATGATAAGAGGTATTACCCTTCAAGCTATATTGTTCCAACATTTCATATAAAGGTGCCCTATTACGATCTTCCTTGTTCATTTGATATTCCTTCCCCTAGGGTTACCTTCTATTTTAACGCAAATATGCACAAACGCCTATGTTTACCCTATGAATTCTTTAGGGCATACAACAAAACGGCTCCGCCCGCCCAAGGACGGTGAAGCCGTTAGATGCCTTCTAACGTATATAGCCAACGCGAAACAATCCACCGCCCGCTTTTTTTCTGCGCTACACTCAAGCGTTTTTCTGTAATCCAATCTTTTTCATCCTGCCGATAAAAAAACGATATTTCGCATCCTCGGCCTCTGTTCGCACCATCTCTGCCTCACAGTCCTCACATATAAAATGAGAGACAATCACAATACCTTCCTCTTTCATCTGTCCACAGATGATGCAAGCTTGCTGGGTTTGCTGTTCCATAATCATCCCACCTTGACTCTTTTAAGAACAGTATGCTACACCTTCTACCATTTTAAACCCTTTCATAGTTTTTTCATATCCTTCTTTATCGTATATTATATATATTCGGTTATTTGCCAGGCGTGATCGTCACCACGCAGTTTAATAAAAAGCCTTCATACACCGATATTACTAACATGAGAACTCACGAGGAGGTCAGTCCTTTTCTTATGGAACCCAACAGCAAAGGCGCAGCTACATTCTATCAATACAAGCTTATCAAAAAATTCCCGGTTACTTTAACGCTACTGCGTATTTATGTAATGCTCCCACTCTTATGTCTTCTACTGGAGACTGTATTTCTTTCTTGGTGGAGCCTCTTTTTTCTTATCCTGGCAGCTCCGGTGATGTTATGGATTCAATATGTGATCTCACGTTCGGTCCTGCTGATCACAGGTCATCCTTTCTCAAAAAGATGGAAGTCTTCCTTCCAGCTTCCCTGGCTGGGATACATTCCGGTACCGGATCAATACATCAGCTACCGGCTGTTCCGCAAGGTGCAATTGCATAACCTATGGATTGGCCTTTGCGTCTCCGCCATGTTTGTGGTATGGGCACCACCGGCTTTTACCGTATCCTTAATCGTATGCCACCTCTGGCTACTGCTGCCGCGCCTGTACACCCTTATCCGCTTAAGACATGATCAAATCGACGGCATGCTCAAGTTTAATCCGACAGATGCGTCCTACTACTCCCAATAACAGCACCCGTGCATATACATACAACGGAAATTCCCCTCAGTTATCCAAAAAACAACGCCATCCTATTACAGATGGCGTTGTTCTATTTACTCTCCAACCAACCCTTGAATGGAGACCTTTTTTTCTTTGGGAACCATTACTATAAAATAATCATCATGCATCGTTAAATGCACAATCAGCTTATCCTTTTGAAAAATACGGGAAGTGCCCGTCTCTTCCCCTTCCTGCTCCTGCCATCCCCATGCCTCAATGGCTTCCAGATAAGGCTCCGGCACGCCATCCTTCTCCTTGATCCCGGGAAAGGTGTAGCGTACATAATCCATGGCTACATTGGTAGTCGTGCGATCCGGTGAATTGGCTTCCTTGGGTACCGGAAAACTCTTCTCGTTAAGTGCACCTTCAAACGAATCCCAGGAAGGCGCCTTAGTCCCACAGCCTGTGAGCATTACACCAACTATAGAAAATATAATTATTATCCATAAAGGCTTGATTCGCTTCATACCGTAAATCCTCCTTACCTCTACCATGCATCAAAAGACACAAGAAAATTCAAGATTAGAATTTATCAGTAGTTCATTAGTATTAAAGGGTATGCTAATGTTTTGCACTATTCTATTATACTTGGATCATCCACAGCGTCGGTAACAAAAATGTCACCCTATGAATGCGCCTTCTTCACCCTTCTATCCCTGCCTACTCCATTTAAGCTACACATTATACAACAAAAAAAGCCACTGTTGATTACTCAACAATGGCTTCCTCGTGCTTGGCAACGTCCTACTCTCCCAGGACCCTTCGGTCCAAGTACCATCGGCGCTGGAGGACTTAACG
>NZ_BMKR01000045.1 GCF_014644435.1 Paenibacillus albidus
CGCTGGATACCGTTGATCGCTTGCTTGTCAGGTTATGATCTTAATTGCGGTCTATATAGAATTAAATACTGCTACTTTTTTAGAAACCTGGATTTACAAAAAAGACACCCCTAAAGGTGTCTTTTAGTTTACTCCATATGGAGCCGAGGGGAGTCGAACCCCTGTCCGAAGATAACGGCACATAAGTTTCTACGAGTGTAGTCACAGTGTATAGAATCTATGCTTTCTTAAACAACTAATCTATAACTTTCATGCGTGATCATAAGTCTTACAAAGCTAGAGAGATGATTTGCTTAATAAGAGTGAATCATGGATTCGTCTTCAAAGAGCAAATGATCGATCTTTTAAGCCCCCACCTGCTTCTTGAGCTGTCAAGGTTTGCTTTTTAAAAATGCTTGAACCTCTTCGTCGGTATTGGTAAGCGTACGTCGGCGACGAAAGAGTCTAGGTGTACCGGGCTTCAAATTTGCGGGCTGTTGCTGTTCGAGCATTGAGGCTCACTGATGACGTTGTTCCTCCGTAAGTTTTTTGGTTGTCCAGGAGAACGATTCAGGTTCAGACCAGTCATACCTTGCGTTTGATAGGTTTGCCTTTAAATTCTTATGGTTTCCCTGCTCATTCTTCAAGAACTAATAGTTAAAAAATGTTAGTCGTCACACATTTATTCAACTCCGGAAACTAACCTCAAACGAAAAAGACACCCTAAAGGTGTCTTCACTGATATTCCATTGAGCCGAGAGAGGACTTGCAAGTCCAAAATCACATATATCCAGTTTTACATCCTTTAAAAATTTTCCACTCAACTAATACTATCCATTCTTTGAAACAATCTATTAAAAATACTGATTAAAATTATTCTGAACGCTTTCTATTGAGAAACCTTTTAAAACACCTAAAATATTTAATATAATCCAAATAAAAAAACAGATGTATTTTTTTGGTATATATGATATATTTGGAAACAGGTTGGCCAATCAAATATTGCTAACGGAGTTGTTATTATGAAAAAAACAGCCAAAATCTTGCTGGGAGCATTGTTATTATCAAGTGCAATCTCCACATCTGCTTTTGCAGCATCAGAAGACACTGAGGTTACCGGACACTTTAGAGCACCTGTTGAAACATATGATGAAGATGGCAGGTTATACATTGATGGTACCCCCTACGCCTCACAAGAAGATCTAGAACAGATTTCTGAGCCCTCTGTTAGTAATCGCATTTCATTATTAGCTACACCTACAAACACCTGGATTATGGAAGGATCAGAAACATATTATTCAGGACAAAATATGGATACTTACAACAATGATTCTGATAGTAAAATTAAAATCACCCTTCAAACAAGCTCTTCATTAACCGCAACATTAACTGGCAGCCTTGAATACGGATTTTCTGCTGTTGCAAAAGCATCCATGAGTTTAGCTGTAGGACAGACTTTTTCCAAAACATTTACTCAAGAGTTTACTACTGAAGGATATCATGTTTACTCTTTAAAAAGTGCTGTAAAAACCATTAAGCGTAATTATGTATATTACGATACTGCATGGATCAACGAAACATTCCGTTCTTCGAGCATTGATTTAAATGGAGGCTCTGAGTTTTGGTTCTGGTCTAATCCTATTCCTCACTAAATAGAATGAACAGAGTGGTGGCCACTTTAAGTAAAGTGGCTTCTCTTTTTATATTAAACAAGGATGTGTGCGCTATTGAAACGTTTACTTACTATAATGTCTCTAGTTCTAATTGTATTTATAGCTGTGTCTTGCACTTCGCAGAAAAATATTACAAAAAAAGATCAAGTTGAAGATACTATTCTTAAAAAGATTCAATCATATACACTTAATGAATCAAATTATCTTCTGTTTGTGGAGAGCCCCACAACGGCTAATAAAAAAATCACTCTTTTCCTACCATATTCTGTAAATAATATGAATATTAAAGAAATTTCTCTTATTCAAGATAATGAGCAGGTCACCAATAAAACTACTGTTAATTCTCCTAACATTCTTGATAACAAACTTTACTTTACTTTGAATGAATTTATACCTTCTTTTAATAAAGCACAACTAACTCTTGATAATGGAAAAACTGTTGTAATTAATACGGGTCAATACATTTTACAAAAGTATATATCAGAAGAAAACATACCCGAAAACAAACTTAAGTTCCTTGATTCAGGAAATTTCCAAAATAAATTAGGCAAAATCACTTATTCTGCTAAATTTAATTACAAAGAGAAAAGTGCGGAGCAAGATGTTGATATCATTCTTCCTGATGATTTAATTTCTCTACGTAAGACTATTGATTTTAAACAAGTCAGTGTTAGTGATACTTTAGCCACATTTAAATTGGGCCTGAGTTTTCCTAAGAGCGAGTTCACTAAACTGCATGTAAATTCCTTAACCTTTGAAGTATTATGGTTTCAGAAATATAGTGATAAGAATGCAGTAATTTTAATTGGATCCATTCCCATTACATTAAATGATTACCAATAGCATAACACTTAAAATGAACAGGAGATCTCTCCCTCTTCTTTTCAGCTACCATCCAGCGATTTTCATGCGGCAAAATTCTAGATAATGTGAATACAAATAGTAGGTTAATCTATTATGATAACAAGCTGACTAACCATTTTTCAAAAATATTTAAAAGTAAAAAAAGACACCTTTAGGGGTGTCTTTTACTTTTACTCCATATGGAGCCGAGGGGAGTCGAACCCCTGTCCGAAGATAACGGCACATAAGTTTCTACGAGTGTAGTCACAGTTTTGATGTCACCCGAGTATCGCCCCGTAACCGGCTATACGTTGGGTCAGCCTGATTGTCTTCTTCTGCTGACCCCAGGCGGAGACCAGACAGCGTATCCCACTACTTGTTAGCCCCTATCCCTGTCACATGGGCGATGCAGGGTAGAAGCACGCACACAGGTTATTAAGCTGCGAAAGCGTAGTTGTTTTGTTGTTTGCCGTTTAATAGGCTTTAGCGTTGATGAAGCGGACGCGTCCCCACTACTCGCTGCTCATGCTCGAACTACCCCCGTCGAATCCAAGAACGGCCCCTCATTAGAAAAGGGCGCTTCGGATCAAGCGGATCATCCAGCAAGAGAGATCCAATCACAGCCTCTATTCCAGAGGACTGTCACGAAGCAATTAACTTACTTACACAGTATAGCACATTTATCAACACTTTAACACGTGGGTTAAAGGAATTGAAGGTTGAATCTGGAACGTCAGGCACAGCCAGGTATCCGGCTTATCTGGCGATCTTTTGTTTCTCGCGCAGCGCACGCTGGATATCGCGTTGAGCATCTTTTTTGGCGGCGGTGTCGCGCTTGTCGTATTGCTTCTTCCCTTTACCCAGGCCGATCAGCAGCTTCGCATACCCATTACGCACATAAATCTTTAGCGGCACAATCGAATAGCCATCCTGTTTGGACAGTCCAAGCAACTTGTGAATCTGCACCTTATGCATCAGCAGCTTGCGTGTACGTGTCGGGTCCAGCGGATTATTGCGGTTCCCTTGTTCAAAAGGGCTGATGTGCATATTGTGCACATGAATCTCGCCATTACGAATGGTGGCAAAAGCGTCACCAATGTTCGCACGACCGTTACGCAGCGACTTAATCTCGGTTCCCGTCAGCACCAAACCGGCTTCATAGGTGTCCTCGATAAAATAATCATGGGATGCTTTTTTGTTCTGGGCGAGTACTTTCCCGTCTGCTTTTTTACCCATGAGGATCACTCCTTGAATCATATTTCCTGTATCGAACGTCAGATCTATATTGTAACAAATGCACTCACCGAAGCGCAAGGAAGCGCCCCAATGAAACTTGATTATAACTATTTAATACTGACTTCTGTTAAAAAACAACGCCCTTCCCATAAAGGGAACGGCGCGTTAGGGTAATGTATTCTCATCAGACTAAAGCTGCTTACTCCCCCATAATGGGTTTTTTTGGACTGTTGAGAAACCTTTGCAAGTGAAAGATAGATGGATCAAGTTCCGTGCAGCAGACGACTGAGATCGGCTATGAGAAGAGAGGGAATTTCACCCGTTAATTCAGGCCGTTACCTTAGAGCGGGATGACTACAGGGAAATATGCCCGCTAATTTTGTGGAAATACCTATTATTGGGGGTTCTTGTCGATGTTAACGGGCGATATTCCCGTTACCCTGCTTGGAACCGGCTTTCTACCTTATTTAGCGGGTGGATTTCCCTCTAAGCTCTTCCGCCCCGCCTTCACTCCTCCGTTAGAGTGAGTGTCAGTAGTTAAAATAGACTTTCTCAACAGTCTAATTTCGCCCACCTATTCTTCTAACGATCTTGAGGCTTTATCAACAAATAGTCGGAGAATACGGCCTATTTCCAGCCCCTTAGGCTAAATCGAGCTTCGACAGCAGGATTAGTTGGATCCCCTCTCCACCCAAAAAGCTCAATTTACCTAAAAATGCAGATTTAAGCGGATTTTCTCCGACTAAGATCAAATCTAACTGTCGCGTTCACGTACTATTCGGGCATAGGGTCAACTATCCTGCCGAGAAAGCCGTTCGTTACTTAGTTACTTCTTTTTCTTCTTGCGCCCGCCGCCCTCGCGGCTAGCCGAGACCTGCTCCGAGGTCTCCACGTTGCCAGGAGTCACGGACTGGCCGATGAAGACGCCGCCTTTGGCTTTTTTCTTCTTGCCGCGGCCTTTGCCCGCACCGCCTGCAGCATCGCCACCGTTCGGGCCGCGGTCCTCGCGGCTGCGGAACTTCGTGCTGGCGTCCACGCCGCGGTAGTTGCCGCGGCCGTTGCGGTCGTGCCCGCTGCCAGGCGCGCTGTAGCCGCCCTTGCCGGAGCCGAAGCCGAAGTTGATGCCTCCGGCTCCACTTCGGCCCTGCTCCCGCTCGCCGCCGCCAGCGGGGCGCTCAGCAGCGGCATCGCCGCGCTCCGCACCCGCGCTCACGCCGGGTGCCAGCACCGCCGCCGCCCGGCTCGCGTCCTCGCCGGCGCCACGCCCGCGCTTACGCTTAGCGCGGGCGCTTGGCGCAGCCCCTGCGGCGGCTGCCCGTGGCCCTTCCCCGGCGCGCGCACCTGCGCCGGGCTTACCGAAGCCCGCGCCGCCAGCAGCGCCGGGCTTGCCTTTGCCGCTCCGGCCTTTACCGCCGCCGGCCTTACCCCCGGCGGCTGGCTTGCCGAGGCCGCCAGCGCCACGTCCGCCCTTGCCACCCGGGCGGCCGCCGAACCCGCCGCTGCGGCGCTCGCCTGCCGCGCGCGGCTTCATGTCCACGAGCTCAAAGTCGATCGTATGATCGTCCATGTTCACCTTGGCGACCCGGATCTTCACTTCGTCGCCAATACGGAACACCTTGGAGGTGCGCTCACCGATTAGCGCCATATGAGCTTCGTCGAAGTGGTAATAATCATCGGTCAGCGCACTGAGCCGGATCAGGCCTTCGACCGTATTATCCAGCTCAATGAACATGCCGAAGCTGGTCACACTGCTGATCATGGCGTCGAATTCCTCGCCCACCTTATCGAGCATATACTCCGCTTTCTTGAGTTGCTCCGTATCCCGCTCCGCTTCTACCGCTACACGCTCGCGCTCTGAAGACTGCTGGGCAATGTCCGGCATCCGGCTGGCTAAGTAATCGAAGCGCTTTTGGCTCAGTGTCCCGCCGCTTTCGATGACCTCACGCATTACCCGGTGAATGACCAGATCGGGATAACGGCGGATCGGCGAGGTGAAGTGGGAATAATATTCGGCAGCGAGGCCGAAATGGCCGGTGCTCTCCGAGTCATATTTCGCCTGTTTCATAGAGCGCAGCATCATCGTGCTGATGACTGTCTGCTCCTTGGTGCCATGGATCTCCTCAAGCAGGGTTTGCAAGGCACGCGGATGGACAGAATTGCCACGGCCTTTGACGTGATAGCCGAAGTTGGCGGCGAACGCCATAAAATTCTGCAGCTTCTCCGGATCAGGATCTTCGTGAATCCGGTACAGGAACGGAACCTTCAGCCAATGAAAATGCTCCGCCACCGTCTCATTGGCCGCCAGCATGAATTCTTCGATAATCTGCTCGGCCACCGAACGTTCGCGTTTCACAATATCTATAGCTTTGCCGTTCTCATCGACGATGATTTTGCTTTCTTCAAAGTCAAAATCAACCGCTCCCCGCCGCATCCGCGCATCGCGCAGCTTCATCGCCAGTTCTTTCATCACCATGAAGTCGTCAATCAGCGGGCTATAACGCTCCAGCAGTTCGGGGTCCTGGTCTTCCACAATCTTACGGACATTGGAGTACGTCATTCTCTCTTTGGTGCGAATCACGCTTGTGAAGACATCATGCTTCACAACCTTCATATGCTCATTGAACTCCATTTCACAGGACATCGTCAGCCGGTCTACCTGCGGGTTTAAGCTGCAGATCCCGTTCGACAGCCGGTGCGGCAGCATCGGAATCACGCGGTCAACCAAATACACACTGCACCCGCGGTCATAGGCTTCCTTATCCAGCTCCGAGTTCTCGCGGACATAGTAGCCGACATCGGCAATATGCACGCCCAGCTTGTAATGCCCGTTCTCCAGACGTTCGACGTTCACTGCATCATCCAGATCCTTGGCATCCTCGCCGTCAATGGTGACAATGTTCAGCCCGCGCAGATCGCGCCGGCCCTGCTGGACAATCTCTTCTTCCGTAATGGAGTCCGGAGCCTGCTCCGCCTCATTCATGACTTCGGCGGGAAAAGCCTCCGGCAGCTGATGCTTGCGGATAACCGACAGAATATCAACACCCGGATCATCCTTGTGCCCCAGTATCTCGATGACTTCCCCTTCGGCCGCAGCGCGTCCTTCCGGATAATTCACAATGCGGACAACGACCTTATCCCCGTCTACTGCCCCTTTAAACGATTGCTTGGGAATAAAAATATCCCGGTTAATCCGTTTGTCATCCGGCAGCACGAAACCATAGGTCTCCAGACTTTGGAATACACCTACCGTCTGCTGGACGCCTCTCTTGATGATCCGCTCCACTTCACCTTCCATGCGGCCGCCCGAAGGACTTTTGGAGGTTACACGCACCAGAACGATATCGGCATTCATCGCGCCTTTGAGATCATTCGCATGGATATAGACGTCGGGATGGTCCCGGTCGTCCGGAATCAGAAACGCAAAACCCTTGGCATGCGCCTGAAGCCGTCCACGCAGCAGATCCATCCGTTCAGGGACACCGTAACTGGCCCCGCGAGTCAGAATAATTCTGCCGTCCTGCTCCAGTTCCATCAGCAGCTGCTCTAATGCTTTAAGTTCCGAACTGTCCCCTATGGCGAAGTGGGCTACTAATTCTTCGTAAGTCATTGGTTTATAAGCGGTCTCCCGCATAAAATCGAGTAATACTTCCTGTGTTATCATGTGCGTCACCTCGGCCCTCCGCAGCTTTAAGCCGCTGGCATCTATGTATGTCTTGTCCCATTCGGCAAAAAGCCTTGCAAGCAAAATTTACCTTCATACTACTTCATACCCCTGTAGCGTGTATTCTAACCCAAGTTAACTGCCGGACTTAAATACACCTGCCAGAGCTTATATTCAGCCCAGCCCTTGCGGGGGCCGAATTCACCTTTCTTGAGCGTGTATTATAACCTGTCTTCAAAGGTTGTAATTCACCTCTTTAGTATACACGAAATTAATCCTCTGCATTCCCATATCCTCATCCAAAGCTTAACACTGCACATAAATGAGGCGGGTCATAACAAAAAAGCCTTCGCTCCATTCCATTCAGAAGAGAGCAAAGACTTAGGTTGTGAACCATTTAGTCAATTAGGACAGCTACAAGGATTGACATAATAAAGAATCCGGCAGCGAGTGCCACTGTTACGCGTTGCAGTACAAGTTCCATACCACGCGCTTTTGTTTTGCCGAAGAGATGCTCAGCACCGCCGGAGATGGCACCGGCCAGACCTGCGCTTTTCCCTTTTTGCAGAAGAACGACCACAATCAGACCGACGGAAAAAATCAGGAGCAAAATTTTCAAAAAGATATCCATTCACTTCCACCTCCTACGCCTAAGCATCACTATCTATGGTAAATTTGCTTTTCACGATTCATAAACAGCATTCTTATTTTATCATAGCACAAGATTTAACACAACAGCAAAAAGAAAGGCCCGCCGAACCGGCAGGCCTTCCGCACCTCTGCTTGCAGAAGTGAATTATCTCTTAAGGTTGTAGAACGACTTCATGCCGTTGTATTGAGCCAATTCGCCCAGCTCATCTTCGATGCGCAGCAATTGGTTGTATTTCGCGATACGGTCTGTACGGGAAGGAGCACCAGTCTTGATTTGGCCGGCATTGGTAGCCACGGCGATATCAGCGATTGTGCTGTCTTCGGATTCACCGGAACGGTGGGAGATTACTGCAGTGTAACCTGCACGTTTAGCCATTTCGATTGCATCGAAAGTTTCAGTCAATGTACCGATTTGGTTAACCTTGATCAGGATGGAGTTACCGATGCCTTCTTCGATACCTTTGTTCAGGCGCTCAGTGTTCGTAACGAACAAGTCATCACCCACGAGTTGGATTTTGCTGCCCAATTTTTCGGACAGCAATTTCCAGCCTTCCCAGTCGTCTTCGGAGCAGCCATCTTCGATAGTGATGATTGGGTATTTATCCACCCAAGAAGAGAGCAGATCAACGAACTCAGCCGGTGTGAAGGATTTGCCTTCGCCTTCCAGGTGATACTTGCCATCTTTGAAGAACTCAGTGGAAGCTACGTCCATACCCAGGAATACATCAACGCCTGGTTTGTAACCGGCTTTTTCGATCGCTTCCATGATGGAGGACAATGCATCTTCGTTGGAGGTGAAGTTAGGAGCAAATCCGCCTTCATCGCCAACTGCAGTGTTCAGGCCTTTAGCTTTCAATACCGATTTCAGAGCGTGGAAGATTTCCGCGCCTGTACGCAGGGCTTCTTTGAAGGTAGGAGCGCCAACTGGCAGAACCATGAACTCTTGAACGTCAACATTGTTGTCAGCGTGTGCGCCGCCGTTAACGATGTTCATCATTGGAACTGGAAGTTGTTTGGCGTTGAATCCGCCCAGGTATACATACAAAGGCACATCCAGAGCAGCTGCAGCAGCGCGGGCTACGGCCATGGATACTGCCAGGATTGCGTTAGCACCCAGTTTGCCTTTGTTGTGTGTGCCATCCAGGGTGATCATCAATTTGTCGATGCCCAGTTGATCCAAAGCGTCCATACCGATTACTTCCGGAGCAATCAGTTCATTTACGTTCTCAACAGCTTTCAGAACACCTTTGCCGAGGTAACGGTTCTTGTCTTCGTCACGAAGCTCTACAGCTTCATGAGCGCCTGTGGAAGCGCCGGAAGGAACGATAGCGCGGCCTTTAGCGCCGGATTCCAGATAAACGTCGACCTCTACAGTTGGGTTACCACGGGAATCGAGAACCTCGCGAGCATACACATCAGAAATAATAGTCATGTAAGTTAGTCTCCTTTTAAAGAAAGTTTGGGTCTTGCCTGGTGATGCTTATTCCTTGCTTATTTCCGGCTGGCAATCATGGATTGTCCGGTCATCTCCGCAGGCTGCGGCAGTCCCATCAAATCCAGAATAGTTGGGGCAACATCGGCAAGAATACCGGAGTCGCGCAGGACGACATTCTCATCGGTCAAAATGAAGGGTACCGGGTTGGTGGTGTGGGCCGTGAATGGACGTCCATTCTCGTCGAACACCATATCCGCGTTGCCGTGGTCAGCGATAATAATCGCTACGCCGCCTTTGGCCACAACAGCATCCACTACCTTGCCTACACATTCATCTGTTACTTCTACAGCCTTGATGGTTGGTTCCAGCATACCGGAGTGTCCTACCATGTCCGGATTCGCAAAGTTCAGAATGATCGCATCCTGTCTCTCCGCTTCAATCTCGGCCACACAAGCAGCAGCAACTTCATAGGCGCTCATCTCTGGCTGCAGATCATAAGTTGCCACTTTAGGCGAATTGATCAGAATCCGGGTCTCGCCAGGAAGTTCCTCATCGCGTCCGCCACTGAAGAAGAAGGTCACGTGCGGATACTTCTCAGTCTCGGCGATGCGCAGCTGCTTCTTGTTGTTCTGCACCAGCACTTCACCCAGGGTGTTATCCAGGTTCTTTGGAGAATACGCCACATATCCCTGCACCGTTTCGCTGAAGGTGGTCAAACATACAAAGTGCAGGTTCTGCGGGAACAAAGGACCACGGTCAAAACCGCGGAAATCCGCATTGGTGAACACTTGGGACAGCTGAATGGCACGGTCCGGACGGAAATTGAGGAATACGACAGAATCGCCGCTCTCTACAGCCGTCAACGGCTTGCCTTCACTGTCAACAATAACGCTTGGTTCAACAAACTCATCAAAGACCGAGTTCTGGTATGATGCTGTAACAGCTTGCAGCGCATCCGTATATTTCGGGCCTTCGCCATACACCATAGCGCGGTAGGCTTTCTCTACACGTTCCCAGCGTTTGTCGCGGTCCATTGCAAAATAACGACCGGACACGGTAGCGATGCGGCCTACGCCAACTTCTTCGATCTTGGCCAGCAGGTCCTGAATGAACTTCTGTCCACTGTCAGGAGCTACGTCGCGCCCATCCATTAAGGCATGGATGAACACCTCATGCATGTCTTCCTTCTTCGCCAGATCAAGCATAGCGAACAAGTGCTGAATGTGGCTATGTACCCCTCCGTCGGATACCAGCGCATACAGATGAAGTTTTTTGCCGGTAGCTTTGGCATTTCTTACTGCCGTAACCAGCGTCTCGTTGTCAAAAAATTCTCCCTCACGGATAGACTTATCAATGCGGGTCAGATCCTGATACACGATCCGGCCGGCACCGATGTTAAGGTGACCCACTTCAGAGTTCCCCATTTGTCCTTCCGGAAGTCCCACAGCTTCACCGCAAGCGGTAAGTGTAGTATTCGGATATTGAGTCAGGTAACGGTCGTAGTTAGGCTTGTTGGCTTGAGCAACAGCGTTGCCTTCGCTTGTTCCGCGCAGCCCGAATCCGTCCATAATGATTAATGCTACAGGTCTTGGAGCTGACATCCTTACTTCGCCCCCTCAACCAGGGCAACGAAGGAATCAGGCTGCAGGCTGGCGCCGCCGACAAGTGCACCGTCGATGTCGCTTTGACCCATATACTCCGTTACATTCTCAGGCTTCACACTGCCGCCGTATTGAATGCGTACCGCATCCGCTGTTGCCCCATCATACAGGCCTTTAATCAGGCTGCGGATATAGGCAATAACTTCGTTGGCATCTTGGGAAGTAGAGGATTTACCTGTGCCAATGGCCCAGATTGGCTCATAAGCAATAACTACCTTAGCCGCTTGCTCCGCACTCAGGCCTGCAAAAGCAGCCTCTGTTTGCACTTTGCATACGTCTTTGGTTTGATTGGCTTCACGCTCTTCGAGCTTTTCGCCTACGCATACGATTGGAGTAATGCCATGACGGAAAGCTGCGTGCAGCTTCTTGTTCACGATTTCGTCCGTTTCGCCAAAATAAGCACGGCGCTCGGAGTGGCCGATGATTACATAATCTACACCCAGGTCTTTCAGCATGATGCCGCTGATTTCGCCGGTGTAAGCACCGTTGTCCTCAAAGTGAAGATTTTGTGCGCCGATCTTGATATTTGTACCTTTAACTGCTGCTACCAGGGCAGGCAGGTTCGTGAAAGGTGCGCAGATAACCGTTTCTACGCCTTCAACTTCTGCTTTGCCTTTGATATCGGCAATGAAGCTTTCGGCTTCCGGAACCGTTTTGAACATTTTCCAGTTGCCCGCAATAATCGGTGTTCTCATGACTTGATTGCCTCCTTCTTGGGTCTTACTTGTTGTTCAGTGCTTCTACGCCTGGAAGAGCCTTGCCTTCCATGAATTCGAGCGATGCGCCGCCGCCAGTGGAGATGTGATCCATTTGGTCAGCCAGGTGGAATTTCTCTGCAGCTGCTGCGGAATCTCCGCCGCCGATGACAGTGTATCCTTCTGTGGTTGCGCAAGCTTTGGCTACAGCAATCGTACCCTCAGCGAATTTGTCGATTTCGAACACGCCCATAGGTCCGTTCCAAACCACCAGCTTGGAGTTTTTGATCACGTCGGCATACAGTTCACGGGTTTTCGGTCCAATATCCAGACCTTCCCACCCTGCCGGAATTTCGTTCACATCCACAACTTTGGTATTGGCATCTGCACCGAACTTGTCAGCAACTACAATGTCAACAGGAAGCAGGAAGTTTTTGCCGAGCTTCTTGGCTTTTTCGATAAATCCAAGCGCTACGTCAATTTTGTCGTTGTCTACCAGGGATTTGCCGATTTCATGGCCCAGAGCCTTGGTGAAGGTATAGGACAAGCCTCCGCCGATCAGTACATTGTCTGCCAGAGTCAGCAGGTTGTCGATCACGTCGATTTTGTCTTTAACCTTGGAACCACCGATGATGGCTGTGAAAGGACGTTCCGGATTGGAGAGGGCTTTGCCCAGTACGGACAGCTCTTTCTCCATCAAGAGACCGGATACGGCCGGCAGCAGGTGAGCGATCCCTTCTGTGGATGCATGTGCGCGGTGAGCGGCACCAAAGGCGTCGTTGACGAACAGGTCCGCGAGTTCCGCGAATTGCTTGGCCAGTTCAGGATCGTTTTTCTCTTCACCCGGATAGAAACGCACATTCTCAAGCACAAGAACGTCGCCTTCGCCCAGCTCGGCGATTTTAGCTTTAACCGCTTCGCCAACCGCTTCATCCACTTTAGCTACCGGTTTGCCGAGCAGCTCGGACAGACGCTCAGCTGCTGTAGTCAAACGCATCGAATCTACGAATTGACCCTTCGGACGGCCCATGTGGCTGGCCAGAATGACCTTTGCACCGTTCTCAATCAGGTATTTAATCGTAGGGAGCGTTTCACGGATACGTGTATCATCTGTAATTTTACCATCTTCTACAGGTACATTGAAATCTACCCGTACAAATACGCGTTTACCCTTTACTTCTACATCACGGACACTCTTTTTGTTCATGACTTTTCCTCCACACCCATAGTTTTTGCGGAAACAGGAATCCAAGGAATGCATTTAGAAAGAGCGGAAACAAGGAATTTCTGTTTCCGCTCTATTGAGATGTAACTTATATGCAGTCGCTGCTATTTACTTAGCCAGTTTTGCGAATTTCTCCAAAGTACGAACCAATTGTGCAGTGTAGGACATTTCATTGTCATACCAAGCAACGGTTTTAACCAGTTGTTTGTCGCCAACAGTCAATACTTTTGTTTGTGTAGCATCGAACAGGGAACCGAAAGTCATACCTTTGATATCGGAAGATACGATTTCATCTTCAGTGTATCCGTAAGTATCAGGATCGGAAGCTGCTTTCATAGCTGCGTTGATTTCTTCAACAGTAACGGTCTTGTCCAGAACAGTTACCAGCTCAGTCAGGGAACCCGTTGCAACTGGAACACGTTGTGCTGCGCCGTCGAGCTTGCCTTTCAGCTCAGGGATAACCAGGCCGATGGCTTTAGCAGCACCAGTTGTGTTAGGGATGATGTTCTCAGCAGCTGCACGTGCGCGTCTGAAGTCACCTTTGGCATGTGGAGCATCCAAAGTGTTTTGGTCGCCAGTGTAAGCGTGGATTGTAGTCATCAAGCCTTCGATGATACCGAACTTGTCGTTCAGGACTTTGGCCATTGGAGCCAAGCAGTTCGTTGTGCAAGATGCGCCGGAGATAACAGTCTCAGAACCGTCAAGAATGTCATCGTTAACGTTGTAAACGACAGTTTTCATGTCGCCAGTAGCTGGAGCAGAGATTACTACTTTCTTAGCTCCGCCTTTCAAGTGTTTCTCAGCTGCTTCTTTAGTTGTGAAGAAACCTGTACACTCCAGAACGATGTCTACGCCGAGGTCGCCCCAAGGAAGTTCTTCCGGGTTGCGGTTCGCCAGAACCTTAACTTCTTTGCCGTTGACTTTGAAGAAGCCGTCATGCACTTCAACATCACCTTGGAATTTACCTTGAGTTGTATCATATTTAAGCAAATGAGCAAGCATCTTAGCGTCAGTCAAGTCGTTGATCGCTACCACTTCGATACCTTCTACATTTTGAATACGGCGGAATGCAAGGCGTCCAATACGTCCAAAACCGTTAATACCAACTTTTACACTCATTGAATAGTTCCTCCTAGAGTTCGATTTATTTATTCAAGACAAGCCGTTAAGCCTGTCAAGACAACAATGTTAAGTATAATGCAAAATAATCTTCGCTGCTCCCCATTTTATGTAAAATTATAGGGAGCTCTGTACTTCCATGTCGATACGTCTGCCAATTTCCTGGGCCGCTGCTTCATCCGTAACCAGGATATTCTCCTGGCCGAACCGTAGCATGGCATGGATAGCCGTAGCTTTGCCTTTGCCTCCGGCAATTCCAATGACGACTTCCGTCCGCATAATATCCTCCAGACGCATACCCATCCGCAGCATAGTGTGAACGATCTTGCCATCTTCATTGAAATAGTAGCCGAACGATTCGGCAACCGCTCCTTCTCCCTGGATTTCCGAGACGGTGCTCTCATCCAGCTTGCGGCGGCGGGTCATCTCAAAAGCTTCCCCGATGCCGTGCACGATAATCCGTGAACTGCGAATAATGTTCACAATCTCTCCAATATTGGAGTCGAGGGCCAGTGACTGGTAGGCATCCTCACTCAGCAGATCCGGCACATGCAGCAGACGGTAATTCGCCCCGACCCGTTTGGCCATTGTGGAGGCAATCGTGTTGGCTTGAATCTCCATGCTCTCTCCCAATCCTCCGCGCGCCGGAACAAACCAGGCGTTCTTATAGGAAAGGGGAAGCAGCGTTGTTAGCTGGTCCGCCATTTCAGCCAGTGTGGAGCCGCCTGTAACGGCAACAATATCGTCGGGACGCAGTACACCGAGCAATGCCTTGGAGCCTGCACGCCCGAGCTCACGTTTTGTGAACGGGGAGGTTTCACAATCTCCGGGCACAACAATCACTTTACTTAGCCCATAGGTAGAACGGATCTTTTCTTCCAGCTCATCCAGGCCGAACAGGCTCTTGGCAGCTGGTTCCAGCAGGTCAAGCAGTCTGCGACCGGCATCGCTAATGCGCATGCCCACGCTCTCGATCTCGATGAGCCCTTGCGATTTCAGAAGATCTGTCTCGGCACGCAGCACCCGCTCAGTCATATCCAGCGAAGCGGCCAGCGTTCTGCGGCCTATAATATCCGACAGCATAATCTGATGAAGAATGGTATACCGCCTCTTAAGGGTTTCCATGAGATCAGGCAGAAGCTGCTTTTGGATTTCTAATAAATTACGCATGCTTTCACTCCTGCAACTTCGTCTTTCTCTTTCCCCTAGTTCATGGTCTTAAAATGTCCCGGGTTAACTTTTTAAGTCCCACCCATATTCTACCCAAATTTTGCACGAAGCGCAAGTCTTCCGAGAGTAGAATTCACAACCTCTTTTCATCTTATACATAGATCGGGACATGAAGCGGCCCCACAGTCAGGTTTACAAGCCCCGAAACCGTGTTTCAGCTGACTTTGGACGATCCCCTGCTTGTCCGCTAACCCTTGTAATTACTAGCTTCTGCAGGGATATTTCCGCTATCCTAAAATTGCATTGCAATTATATAATTTTTGTATTATAATAATTTCTGTTGCGCCCGTGGTCCAATGGATATGACGTAGGCCTCCGAAGCCTGAGATCCAAGTTCGATTCTTGGCGGGCGCGCCATTATTTTTAATTTTGCATATAATTTAACAGTATCTATACTATTGTTTAACCAAAGAGCCCCTTGCGGGCTCTTTTTTTGTAAGATAAGTTTGACTTTCTTTGACTTTTTGTTTGAATTTGTTTATCATGTGGTTAATACGGTAACAGTAAAAATGAACACATTCGAAGATCCATATCAAGGAGGTTTTCCACGTGAGTTATATTCCAATGGTAGTAGAACAGAGCAACCGCGGTGAGCGTGCTTATGACATCTATTCCCGCCTGCTGAAGGACCGCATCATTTTCCTCGGAACGGAGGTTAATGACGTGGTTGCCAATTCCATCATTGCACAAATGCTGTTTCTGGCTGCCGAGGACCCTGAGAAGGACATTCACTTGTATGTGAATAGCCCTGGCGGTTCCATTACTGCGGGTATGGCTATTTTTGATACAATGCAATACATTAAACCGGATGTATCCACCATTTGTGTGGGGATGGCCGCTTCCATGGGGGCCTTCCTGCTGAACGCCGGAGCCAAAGGCAAGCGTTTTGCACTGCCAAACAGCGAGATTATGATCCACCAGCCGCTTGGCGGCGCCCAAGGTCAGGCTTCGGACATCGAAATCCGTGCCCGCCGAATTCTGAAGCTGCGCGACAAGCTGAACCGTATCCTCTCCGAACGTACCGGCCAGCCGCTGGAGCGCATCGAAAAGGATACCGACCGTGATTACTTCATGAGTGCAGCAGACGCAGCCGAATATGGTATCGTCGATAAGGTGATTGAGAAGACACTGCCAAGCGGCGTGTAAGCAAGCATTCACCTTAGTCCTAACAACTGTAATAGTCGGCAAAACAGCGATTCTCCGTTACCTGGAGAATCGCTGTTTTGTATTTTCGGGTCATGGAGGGCTTATTTCAGCGGAGGGGACTTCGGAAAATGCAGACTGGATAGTGTCCAATCTATATAACAAGTAGTAGTGGACCGAGGTGCGCTTATTTTCAAAATAAACGCATTTTTGCCAAGCTTACGGACTCAGATGCACCTATTCACGGAATCCCCCTTCACATAAGACCGCTAAACAAGCAATAAGAGCGACTCAGTCCGTAAGCTCAACCAGATACGCCAAATAATTGCAATAAGGGCTGTACGGTCCGTATTGTGCTAGAAATCCCGTCCACCCTGCTCAGCCCAGCCTGCCGTAACCCAGTGCACTTAACTTCTCGGCAATAACACGATAGCCTCGTCCATTTGGATGCACATGATCGATGAACAGCAGGTTTCCTTCATTTCCGGAGAAGTCATTGTAAATGGAGGCAAACCCGACTACATGGCTGCTGTAACGGGCAGCATGGCGATTGAACTCCAGTACCCAGTCTGTCGCTGCCGCTATCCGAGGATAGGGATTGTACAAGCCTACAATTCTTATAATGCAGGGCTTACGGTCACCAGCCTTCAATTGCTCCAGCGTACCGATAAGTCCACTGAAGTTCTGTTTGCATTCCTGCAAAGCACTGCGCAGCACCCGGCCCTGGCTTCCCGGGTAGTTTGCTGCTCCTCTGGCCGCACGTATCAGATCATTGCCGCCAATGGACAGCGTGATGATGTCTGCCTCGCGGATTGCCTGCCTGTACATACTGCTTCCACGCAGCCGCTGCATGAGCTCTGCCGTCGTCAGCCCGTTTATCCCCAGGTTAGCGGTAGCTATGGCAGCACCCAGTCTATTCTCCGCCATCCTGCGGTATACCGGAACAAAACCGTGGCCGGGCAATGCCCCGAATCCCTTCGTCAATGAATCGCCAATGGCGGTATATTGATAGCCCATTGGTTCTCCCTCCCTGTCCCCTAAGCTGGCATCTCCTTCAGCATATGAATATACCAGGAAAAGGGTAACGGGGAGATGTCCGCAGGCGCTATTAGCGGAGCCCGGGTCTCTCAGCCTTCGATTCTACTTTAAAGCAGCGAACGGGCTGCTACCATCTGGCAGTAGCTCTTTGAAGCTGAAGGTGTATTCAGGGAATCCTGCGGCGTAGGCTGTGTATTCATAGACCTGGAAGAATATTGTAACCTTGCCGTCTTTTAAGTAGAACTGCTTCTCTGTAGCCAGCCCGTTGAAGCCACCCAGATAACCGTCATGATTTTTGATCAAATTGCCCAGCTTGGTGTTAAGTTCCACTTTGTAATTGGAATTGGCCCCGAACAGATCCTTGAGCAGCAGCCGTTTGCCGTCCTTCAGCGAGAAGGTGAAGGCTTGACGGGTATCCATGCCGTGTGCTCCGCCCATATAACCGTACTGATTAGTAATCAGGCTAAGTACCCCGTTCTGGTTATAAGTCACCACATAGGAGGCTTGATATTCATAAGGGCGGTCTTCCTTGTTTCTTTCGGCAATCTCTTTTTTGGCGCTTTTTTCAAAATTCGTTGCGGTCAGCTTTAATTGGCTGTTGATGGAATTCTGTACCTTAGTATCGGCCAGTCCGCTGATTTGCGGATAATCCAGCTTTAGGGTAACGCCTTCCCGGTTATTTTCAATAGTTGCCGTAGTGATCTTTAATGCATTCTGAGGTCTTGCCGTCATATTCAACCGGCCCGAGGCCGCATTCCAATCCCCTTGATAGCCCATGTAGTCACTCAAGAGGTCAAACGGAACAAACATGCGGCCATTCAACAGCTTGGCTTCATACTCCTTAATATAGAACCCGTTCACCGAAATCGTTACGCCGCCCGGATAGGCCATTAGTTGAGCCTTCTGGGTCCCCTTTCCCACGACATACGCATTGTCCGCCTTATTGTAAGTGACCGGGAGCTTCAGTACATCACGCAGAAAGCTTACCGGCACCCAGACCTTTCCTTCCTTATACAGCCCGGTCTGCTGCGTAAGCGCACCGTTAAATTTCAACACTACGCTTGACCCCGGTTTGCTCTGTGCACTGCTGGCTGCAGCCGCATGCCCCGTTTCCGCCGGAATTACGCCTCCGGTCAGCAAAAGACCAGCCGCCAGCAAACCCACACCCCATTTACGGGCATTTTTGTTCATTTTGTTCATCATCGCTTGTTTCCCCTTTCGTGATCCGTGCTTCCCATTATAATGGGACCAGGTGTTAAGATTGTTACAATGATTACAAGACCATATGACATTTTATTAAACTATAAGAGAGCTTCGTTACTTTTCACAGTAAAAAAGGAGGCGCCGTCTGCAATCAGCAGCGAAGCCCCCTTTATTAGTCCGTTACCTATTTCAATTCGTACATTACGCTGAGCTGAGTCGATACCTTAACCTCTCCAGGCTGTACCGCTGTGCCTGCCGCCGAATCCGCTGCAGACATCATCTTTGCATTCTGTTCAAAATAGACCGGCGTGGTGTTACCATCGTTCTGGCTGACCGTAAGCACCTGACCGAGTGTACGTCCCGCCGCTTTGGCAATTGCTCCTGCTTTGACTCCGGCATTGGCCATCGCCTTTTCAATGACCTGAGCTTCCAGCGTAGAAGGGTCCTCCACTGCAAAGCGGACATTACCGATGTTGTTTGCGCCCGCGGTGGCCGCAGCATCCAGCAATTCGCCTACCTTGGCCAGATCGCGATAGGCAACCGTCAAGGTATGATTGGCATTATAGCCTTTGACCTTCTGGCCTTCCTTTTCGGTGTAGGTGTAATTCGGTTGCACATAGAACTGTGTGCTCTGAATATCCTTGTCTGCAATTTTCCAGGTGTCCTTCAACAGGGCTGTGATTTTCGAGATCTTGGCCGCATTGCCCTTCTGCGCTTCCTGCGCTGTTGCAGCGGTAGTGTCCACTGCGATGGACAGATACACAATGTCCGGCTTGATGGACAGTTCCCCTTTGCCTACGACGCTGACTACGTTGCGCTGTACTTCATCGGCATAGGCCTTCTGCGGGCCCTGAACAACATCGCTCACCAGCACCCCTCCCAGTAACAAACTTCCCGCCAGCAGCACCGCTCCTACTTGTTTACCCCATTTATTCACGTTTGCCATCCCCTTTTCATCAATTAAAATTGTTGGTACCCTCTAGACGGCACGGCTTGGCAAAAGTTGCATAGTAATCGGGAAGGGAATAAATATTTTTGAACCCTTCTTTTCATATTAAAAAAAGCCCCGAGGGGCTTTGGGTCAGACTTAAAGTTGAGGCCTTGCCATTACTGGTTCTCAAGCTCCTCTTTGCTCACCAAACTTGTCAAAGCGGTTACAGCTTGATCCGCATCGGCGCCATCCGCGCTAATATAAATCTCCGTGCCGGAACTGATCGCGAGGCTCATAATCCCCATAATACTTTTGGCATTAACTTTTTTATCATCTTTTTCCACGAAAATCTCCGACGAAAACTTGTTAGCCTCTTGCACAAACAATGCTGCCGGCCGAGCATGGAGCCCCGTCTTCAACCGAACAACTACCGGGTGCTTTGTCATGAAACGTTTACCCCCTATTTGAGATCTGCCCAAAAATTTCACATTAAATTTTATAATATTATATCATTATAACGGAATCCACACTAGAAAAAAAATCTTTAGCCGCCCCGGACCTTGTCAGCCAGCTCATCAATTTTGCGCAAACGGTGATTGACTCCCGATTTACTGACCGAGCCTTTAAGCATTTCACCCACTTCTTTGAGGTTGATATCGGGATGGGCCAGCCTGATTTCGGCGACCTCCCGCAGCTTATCCGGCAAGCTCGCAAGCCCAACCTCTCGCTGCAGCAGCTTGATGTTCTCAATCTGCCGCACAGCTGCACTGATGGTTTTGTTCAGATTGGCCGTCTCGCAGTTGACAATCCGATTCACCGAGTTGCGCATATCGCGCATAATCCGGACATCCTCAAATTTGAACAAGGCTTGATGCGCGCCGATCAGACTGAGGAATTCGATGATTTTTTCGCCTTCCTTGATGTACAGGACAAAACCTTTCTTCCGCTCAATGCAGCGGGCATTCAGATGAAATTCACCGGCCAGCTCCACAAGGGCCTTGCAGTGCTCTTCATACATTGAGGAAATCTCCAGATGATACGAGGAGCCCTCCGGGTTATTGACGGATCCGCCCGCCATAAATGCGCCCCGCAGATAAGCCCGCTTGCAGCAGTTCTTACCCACAATTTCTTCATCAATCCCGTCGGTGAAAATAAAGCCCTCGGATACAATCCGCAGGTCTTTCAGGATCTCCTGCACCTGGCTTGGGATTCGGACGATGTACACGTTATTCTTCTTCAAACGCATTTTTTTACGCACAAGCAGTTCGATATGAACCTGGTAATATTTCTTAAGTAAAGAATATACCCGCCTTGCAATCGCGGCGTTCTCCGTCGAAATGTCGAGGACAACCTTTTTGCTCGAAAGCTGCACCGAACCGTTCATCCGGATCAGTGCGGACATCTCCGCTTTTTCGCAGCAAGGCTGGCTCTCCACCATCGTCAGCTCTTTTTTGGTAAGGGCCGCAAAAGACAAGGGTCTCACCTCTTTCTCCAGTATACAGAATTTACGGATTCCCAGCCGGTGATCTGGAGATCCAGTCTTGGACAAGCTGATAGATATGGTGACTCAGCTTATCTGTATCATGCCTTAAATACGTCCGGAATAATACCAGCCGGTCTGCTATAACTTTGTATCCGTGCTGTTCCAGCGCCTCCCGGTCCAGCAGCACCGGCCGCGCACCTTTCTCCGCGTATTTGGTCTGCACCTTCTCCGGAATGACGCCATCGTTCACGATAACATAATCGAATAAATGCAATCCGATATGGTCATATACGGCCTGCAGATGATCGCTGACTGTATAATTGTCGGTTTCACCGGGCTGGGTCATTACATTGCAGACAAAAATTTTGATCGCCTTGGAGGAGACGACCGCCTCCGCCAGCTTAGGTACCAGAAGATTCGGCAAAATGCTGGTATATAAGCTTCCCGGTCCAATCAGAATTGCATCCGCATTCTGGATCGCCTCCAGCGCCTCCGGCAGCGGCTCGACATCCGCCGGCTCCAGGGATACCCGTCTGATGATACCGCCGGCCTCAGGGATCTTCGATTCCCCGGTGATGATCCTGCCGTCCGCCATCTCGGCATGCAGCACTACCGCATCTTCCGCAGCGGGCAGCACGCGGCCCCGCACAGCGAACAAGCGGCTGAGCTCCCGTACAGCGGTAACGAAGTCACCGGAGATATCGGTTAGCGCAGCAAGGATCAGATTGCCCAGGCTGTGGCCGGCCAGACCTTCGCCGCTGCTGAAACGGTACCTCATGATGTCAGCCATCAGCGGCTCCACATCTGCCATAGCGGTCAGCACGTTGCGGATATCGCCGGGCGGCGGCATCTGCAGTTCGCTCCGCAGAATGCCGGAGCTTCCGCCGTCATCAGCTACAGTTACAATCGCAGTGATATCCAGCGGTTTCTCCTTCAGACCGCGCAGCATCACGGACAGACCGGTTCCCCCGCCCATCACGACAATGCGCGGACGCTGTCTCGGTTCTTCAGCCAATGTAGACCCCTTCTCTCGTTAGTGCCGATCGCGCTCGGAATCGCGGTGACTGACCGCTACCGATTCTGTCTCGCTGACCCCGAGCATTTTGCCCAGATATTCGGAAATGGCTACCGAGCGGTGTTTGCCGCCTGTACAGCCAATCCCGATAATCACCTGGGATTTACCCTCTTTACGGTATTGCGGAATCAGAAAATGCAGCATATCCAGCAGTTTAGTCAGGAACGCCTGTGTTTCCGGCCACTTCATTACATAATCGTAGACTTCACTGTCCTGGCCCGTCTTGGGCCGCAGCTGGTCCACATAATGCGGATTAGGCAAGAAACGGACATCGAACACCAGATCGGCATCGATGGGAATCCCATATTTGAATCCAAACGAAGTGATGTTGACGGAGAGGGTGCTTTTGCCCAGATGGGAAAAACGCGATACAATCCTCGCCTTCAGTTGTGCCGGCTTCATATTGCTCGTATCCAGACACAGAGTAGCCGAATTCTTCAGCTCCTCCAGCATCTTGCGCTCCAGCCGGATGCCGTCAAGCGGCATGCCCTTTGGTGCGAGCGGATGATGCCGCCGGCTCTCCTTGTAACGCTGCACAAGCACGGAATCGGTGGCATCCAGAAAAAGAATTTCACAGCCGATGGTAGACTCCGCTTTGATATAAGATAGAGACTCCGACAGAGCCGTGAAGAATTCCCGGCCCCTCAGATCAATCACAAGAGCTACCTTGGCAATCTTACCTTTGGACTGCTCAATCAGCTCCGCGAATTTGGGAATCAGTACTGGGGGCAGATTGTCGACACAGAAGAAACCCAGGTCTTCCAGACTCTGCACAGCAATGGTTTTGCCTGCGCCCGACATACCTGTAATGATAATCAGGGTGGCCCCTCCGGTTGGAGGCATCTCCAATTCGGTCATGAAAGCGTCCCCTCCCTAGAATTAGTGTATGAATAAATTCGGTCCTTTAAGAACGCAGCAGCAGTCCCGCAGCGCCGACAATACCAGCATCGTTGCCAAGCTCTGCAGGGATAATGGTCACGCCTGTCTGAAGCGGAGCCGGAGCCAGCTTGGCAAATACACGGCGTACCTCATCGAACAAAATATCTCCGGCTTTAGAAACCCCTCCGCCGACGATGAATACTTCAGGGTTAAGCACGGCGGCTACTGCTGCCATGGACTTGCCCAAATAATAGGCCGCCCGGTTCACAATGCGGATGGCCACTTCATCTCCGGCCTTGGCAGCATCGAACACTTCCTTGGCCGCTATCTTCTCCACGGTCGACAGCGATGTCCGGTCTCCGCGCTCCACGGCATCACGGGCCATACGGATGATCCCTGTAGCCGAGGAAACCGTTTCCAAACAGCCCATGTTGCCACAGCCGCATTGGATGGCTTCCAGGTCCGGCACCACTGAAATATGCCCCAGCTCACCGGCCAGACCGGCAAATCCCTGATAAATCTTTCCGTTAATGATAATCCCGCCGCCAACACCTGTTCCCAGGGTATAGCAGACACAATTCTCAATGCCCCGCCCCGCACCGCTCCAGGCTTCGCCCAAAGCAGCGACGTTCGCGTCATTGTCTATTTTGACAGGCTTGTTCAGCCGACCTTCCAAGATGGAGCGGATCGGCACATCTCTAAATCCTATGTTAGGCGCAAGGATGATGATTCCTTCACGGATATTCGTGAACCCGGCCAGGCCCGCACCTACACCGGCAAGCTGATCCCAAGAGTATGGAGAATCCTCAACAATCTGACGCACATACTTCTCGATGTTGCCGATAACAGCATCGACACCGTCGGCAGTTCCTGTAGGTCCTTCATACGTATGAAGCAGGTTCCCCTCGGCGCTGCAGATCCCAACCTTAATCGTAGTTCCGCCTAAATCCACGCCAACGTAGATATTTTCAGACATGTAACAAGCCACCTTTTTCTATGCTAAAATAGTTAATCCTACGTACCCACTATAATAGAACCCCTCCCTGCGGTCAAGGAAAGGCGACACACCCGGGCTTTCCCTTTTTTCGACATTCCTGCTCCTGTCCAAAAAAGACCCTCTTGCTTGAATGGCAAGAGAGTCCCGGCGGTATATTTAACTCTTAAACTTCTGACAGAATGCGCTTTTGTCCTTCCAGTGCACGGATCGGGGCGATATTCTGCGTGAATTCCAAAGTCCCCATATACCGGCCCGCTTCATCACGGACAGCAAAGTAGCGGATGTAAATAAACTTGTCCTTGATGTTAATCCAGAAATCCTCGGCATCCTTACGTCCAGCCTTGAAATCTTCCAATAGCTTCTCTACCACATGCACACTTTGCGGCGGATGGCAGTTCTGCACGGTACGGCCAATAACAGCTTTGGTCCGGGCGAAGATGCGCTCCTTGCCGTGGGAGAAGTAACGCACCACATCATTCTCATCGATAAAGGTCAGATCTACCGGCAAATGGTTCATGAGGGTCTCCAGCTGATGCAGGGACAACAGACCTGTCTCGAACCGGATGAACCCCTGCGGCGCCGTTCCTGATGCCTGCTCCTCAGCGGAAGCCCCTTCGGGTTCTGCAGCCCGCTCCGGCACCCACTCCTGCTCCGGCGAAGTCAAGCAAAAGCCGATTTCGTCGCTCTCCCGGGCAATTTTGACCCATTCGTCCTCCGTCAGCTTATCAAGGGCCATAGGCAGCAGTATGTTCTCTTCCTTAAAGATCATCTCGTTGACTTCCTGAATAATCTGCTCCAGCCGCGTGCCGATTTCTTCTTTCTCGCCTTTATAGCTGCTAAGCATCGCCTTGGCTTCTTTAATCATGCTGCGGATGCCATCGTCCACGCCCCACATTACTTTGGTAGGTCCGTAGATCCCGTATTTCTCCAGGTAAGGGAACAGCAGATTCTCTTTACGGCTGTAGTGTTTGTCCAGATCAAGCAGCAGGCTGAGGTCCTCCAGCAGCTTAAAGATGATCTCCTCGCTGTCCTGCTTAAGGAACTTTCCGGCATGAAGCTCCAGACGAAAGTTGACGAGCCGTTCAATCTCTCGGTTCTCAAGCTTGAAGGTGTGAACAGGGTGGCCCGGCTGCTCTTCCGGCTTCGAGGAACGGTGAATCTCCTCAATGGAGCCCTTAAAGATCGCGGTATGCACCGAACAGAGCCGCTGCACCTCCGATACAGGGATTCCTTCCTCCGTCATCAACGAGTGCTCCATCGCAGAGATCTCCGCTACAGTGACATCCCCGACCGCTTCAGCAAAGCGGGCTTTCACTTCCTCCACACTTTTGCCTGCATGCAGCTCTTTGATAATTTCCTTCAGCATCTCCTGGCGGCGATTTTGCTCTGGTATACTGATCTCACGGTTGTTAATCAACTCACTCATTTCTTATTCCCCCTTCTATTCAATCACATGAAATCCATGCTGCTGAAAGGTCAGCCGTACAGTTTCCATGTTCATTTTCTTTAACTTCATCCCTTTGGATAACGTCATAATTCGGCCTGCAGTCTGCAGCATACCCGGTTTCGCAATGTCCTTAAAACCCAATTCCACCATAATTCCGACCACCTCAGGATGCCGGCTTACCATATCGAAGATGGACTCATGAATATTCAACACTTTTTCCAAATGACTGGCCTCCTTCCATCACTGAGAACTCTTCTCAACATCAGATTAGCACAGCTTTTCAGGGGACCTTGTGATTGTAATCACAAATCATCAGAGAGTTTTAAATTTTAAATTAAAGATCGGTTTATTCCTTTAAAATAAAAAACTGCCCCCTCGCCTGTTAGAGCTCCGGAAGCAGTTTTTTCAATTGCATTTAGGACTGAATTATAGCGTTACACCTGTCTTGAAAATGGCGATTTCACGGAAATTGTTTTTCTCATTGTTCACAAGCCCGCCGCTGGCTACCTCGATAATGTAGCTGATGAAATCCTTCAGCACCTCATCCGCAGAGCCATCCTCCACCAATACGCCGGCATTAAAATCAATCCAGTGACGCTTTCCCTCATACAAAGGCGAATTGGTGGATACCTTCATCGTAGGCACAAAAGTGCCAAACGGTGTGCCGCGGCCCGTGGTAAAGATCACGAGCTGACAGCCTGCGGCCGCAAGTGCAGACGAAGCTACGAGATCATTACCGGGTGCATTGAGCAGATTAAGCCCTTTTTGACTGATGAATTCTCCATAATTAAGCACATCCATCACTGTCGACGTTCCCGATTTCTGCGTGCAGCCCAGCGACTTGTCTTCCAGCGTTGTAATCCCGCCCGCCTTGTTCCCCGGGGAGGGGTTCTCGTACACCGGCTGTTTATGGTCCATAAAATATTGCTTGAAATCGTTGATCAAATCAACAATCTTATGAAATACAGCCTCATCCGCCGCCCGTTCCATCAGAATTTTCTCCGCCCCGAACATTTCCGGCACTTCGGTCAGCACTGTCGTTCCGCCCTGGGCAGCCATGTAGTCAGACAACCGGCCAAGCAGCGGGTTAGCCGTAATGCCGGACAGCCCGTCAGAGCCGCCGCATTTCAGGCCAATCTTCAGTTCGGACAGAGGGACCTCTTCCCGTTGGTCGTTCTGCACCGCCTGAAAGATTTCCTTCAGCAGCTTTACGCCTTCCTCTACCTCGTTGCCCACTTCCTGGGAGACCAGGAACTTCACGCGCTCTTCATCATAGCTGCCAAGGGATTCTTTGAATTCCTGCAGGTTGTTGTTCTCACAACCCAGACCCAGCACCAGCACCCCTGCTGCGTTGGGATGCTTCACCGCATTCCCCAGGATGGTGCGGGTGTTGACATGGTCGTCTCCCAGCTGGGAACAGCCGTAATTATGTTTCAGCACCAGCAGGTTGTCAAAAGGGGCAATATCCCCAACCTCCGCCTTGAACAGCTGGAGCATCTGCTCAGCCACTCCGTTCACACAGCCCACGGTGGGTACAATCCACAGCTCGTTACGGATGCCTACGCTGCCATCCCGGCGTCTGTAGCCCCTGAAGGTCAGATTCTCAGCTGTAAACGGGTTTTCGGACAGCTTCTGGGCAAAGCTGTATTCCTCCACCCCGGTCAGGTTGGTTTTGGTGTTGTGGGTGTGCACCCACTCTCCCGGAGCGATGGGCTTGATGGCATGACCAATCGGGTACCCGTATTTGAGTACATCCTCACCTTCGGCAATGGCATTCAGGGAAATTTTATGTCCTCTGGCAATGTCCTCAGCGATGACGACATGCTTAGTTCCGATGAGGATGGTTTCCCCGGCTGCATAGTCCCTAAGCGCAACAGCCACATTATCGGCCTCATTAATTTGCAGTACCTCTTTCATCGTCTTTATCATCATTGTCCCCTCCTGGAGCAAACGGTTAGTTATGGGCAGGCTTTCTGTCTAATGAATGCAATGCTTCCTTCATTCCTGTCTTCTTAATGGCAATCAGCCCCTCAGCCACCTGTTCGGCAAGTCCTTCCAGCTCATTCAGATTACGGCCCCAGCGGTTATCCGCCGCCAGCACATCCGCCACCAGTCTGTGCAGTCCTTCGTCTGTCCCATCCCATCCGTTCCACAGTCCGGCGAACCAGTCCAGTATATCCGCATCATCGGCGAGCGGAATCGGCTCTTCTCCCCGGCGCCCGCTGTAAAAAGCGATCAAGGCACTTAAGGAAAAGACCAGCTTCCCGGGCAACTGTCCCCGGGTTTCCACATATTGCAGCAAGGATGGTAGATCTCTCGTCTTGAACTTGGATACGGAGTTCAGCGAGATACTAAGCAGATAATGCTGTACAAAGGGATTGAGGAACCGTTCCCATACCGCATCCGCAAAGGATTGCAATTCCGCTGCCGGCAGATCCAGAGTCGGAATAATTTCTTCATCTATTAGTGATTTGACATACGCGCCTACTTCTTCATGCCCGACCGCTTCCGCAACCGTATCAATTCCATACAGGTAGGCCACAGGCATCATCGCTGTGTGCGCACCGTTCAGAATTCTGACCTTGCGCGTGCGGTAAGGTGTCATATCATCCACCACCAGCACATTTAGTCCGGCCCGGTGCGCCGGAAATTCATCCTTGATCCACTGCGGTCCTTCAATTACCCACAGATGGAAAGGCTCGCTGACCACAACCAAGGCATCCTCGTAGCCCAGCTCTGCCGTGATCTCATCCATGGAGTCCCGGGGATAGCCCGAAACAATACGGTCAACCAGACTGGAGCAGAAGGTGTTGGCCTCATGCAGCCATTGTATAAATCCTTCCCCTAAATTCCACAACTTGGCGTATTGAAGCACCGTGGCCTTCAGCTCATCGCCATTGCGGTCGATCAATTCGCAGGGAATTAGCACGAACCCTTTGGAAGCGTCTCCATTAAAATATTCATACCGGCGGTGAAGCAATGCCGTCAGCTTGCCCGGAAAGCTGCTTGGCGGCGCATCCGCCAACTTGTCATTGGCTTCATAAGCAATTCCGGCCTCCGTGGTGTTGGATACGATAAAACGCAGTTCCGGGTTCTCGGCGAGCTCCAAATACTCATTATATTGGGAATAAGGATTAAGCGTCCGTGTGATGCAGTCAATAACCTCATGTTTCCTGCAGACCTGGCCGTCCTGGATGCCTTGCTGATAGAGCGTGAACAATCCGTCCTGTTCGTTCAGACGATCAGCCATCCCGCTGGCCAGGGGCTGCACAATAACCACCCCTCCATTAAAATCAGTTAGCCTGTTCATAGTATGAATCTGCCAATCTACAAAAGCGCGCATAAAGTTGCCTTCTCCAAATTGCAGCACTTTCTCGGGATACTGATTAAACGCCTTCCCCTGTTCACGGTCTAATCTCATCTTCATTATACCTCCTCAAAGGATATTATGCACACGTTAAACTTAAATTTAACTCTTTATTATATTTAATTTTTTGGATTAGTCTGCGACTGAATGCACACGTTATAATTTTAAGCGGGGACGAAGGCCTTAACACTAGCGTGGTTCGTCTTTATCCCTTCTTGCTAATCTCCCTAACCGGTTAACCCAAAGGCTCACTGACCGATTTTCTAATCACTAATTTCGTATTGATGAACAACGGGCCGTCATCTTTCACAGGTTTACTGATCAGATTCAGAATTTTGCGGGCGCCTTGCTCGCTGATCTGTTCAATCGGCCGTTTCACGGTAGTCAGTGAAGGAGTCGTGAATAAGGAAACTCCGCTATCGTCAAAACCAACAATGGATATATCTCGGGGTACCTGCAGCCCGCGCTCGAATACACAGTTCATAGCCCCGATAGCCATATCATCATTGGAGCAGAAAACAGCAGTCGGCCGGTCTTTCAGATCCAGCAGCCGACCCATGGCTTCATAGCCGCTGGGCATATCATAATTACCGCGGACCATGTACTCATGGCGTACCGGAATTTTGTGGTCGATCAACGCTTTGATGAAGCCGTCTCTGCGTTCCTGGGTAGATTTGAACCCCTCGACACCTTCGATAATCGCGATTTCCCGGTGTCTGCATTTAATGAGGTATTCCGCTGCATTGCAGGCCCCTTCCCGATCGTTGGAAACGATATTGAAGATGGACCGGTCTTCAACCTGACGGTTCAGGACCACAATCGGAATGCCCTGTTGGACCACATGATAAATGAACTTATTGTCGGCTTCGCTCTGACTCATCAGGATAATCCCATCGAACCGTTTGCGGTGGATCGAGGAATAATCGACATAATCATCAATGCCGCGGATGAATAAATTATATTCGACATCGATAACACTGTTCACGCCCCGGATCGTATCCGAAAAGAAACTGGAGGATGTCCCCGTGGCAATGCTGGTAAAAAACAGACCGATGGTGTAGGAACGCTGCATCACCAGACTTTTGGCGTTATAATTCGGCACGTAACCGACCTGTGAAGCGATCTCGGCAATTTTCTTGCGGGTCACCTCTTTGATTAACGGGCTGTTGTTGAGTGCCCTTGATACCGTTGTATGTGATACATTCGCCAGCTTGGCGATATCCTTAATAGTGGGTGCCATGGAGTCTACCTTCCTTATTAAACAGGTTTAGCTTTTCCATGTAAGGATATCATAACCCTAGGCTTTTTTCACAGAACCTTCCGCCACTTCTAACTTACTTCACACAATATTCCTCATTGAAGCACTTTAGCCTGTAATTCCAAGATAATCTCTGCATGCTTCTTGTCTGTTAGCTTATACATAAATCCGATGATGATCATCGCGATCGCAAGAGCGACTGCGGGATATAGCATAAGCAATCCTCTAATCCCGAGCAGTGCAGTCGAGGTCTGAGCCACGTTAGGCACATAGCCGACGAGTGCAAGACCAATACCGGACAGGAAACCGGACAAAGATTGTGCCAGTTTACGCGAGAAGTTGAACAGGGAGTAGGTTGTAGCCTCTTTGCGCTCTCCGGAGCTCCACTCGCCGTAGTCAATAATGTCGGACACAAGTGCCCAGGTAATGCCGTTAGGAATACTGATACCGATAAAGGCGATACTGGCCAGGAAGGTAAAAATGTATACGTTGGGCGGCATCATGAAGTTTATTGAGTCGGCAATAATGCTGACTCCGAGGCCGAGCATGACTGTTTTCTTCTTGCCGAACAATTTAACCAGTTTAGGCAAGAACAGCACACCAATAAACGAAGACCCGATAATAATGAAGTTCATGTACGCCATCAAACTTACGTTACCCAGATTATACTCTGCAAAGTAAACAAGCATAGCCGACTTAATGTTATAAGCTGAAATTGTGAAAATGGTCATTAACACAAGCACCAGCAGCGGCTTATTTGAAATAAAGGTTTTGACGATTACTTTGGCACTAAGCTTCTCTTTAGGGGCATGCTGTGCAACCACTCTCTCTTTTGTATTGCGATAACAGAAGATAAAGGCGAGAATACCCACTATCGACATCATCCCCATTACTAGAGGGTAGGCTAATTTGTCATGAGCCCCGTGCTTGGTAAAAAACAAAATCAATGGCATAACGATAATACTGGTTAGGAATAACGCACCAAGTGACCCTGCCTGCCGGAATGAAGCTAGCTTTGCACGTTCTTCCGAATTCTGTGTTACGACAGAACCAAGCGAACCGTAAGGGATATTCAAGAATGAATAGCCGATGCCCCAGATCATATAAGAAGCATAGGCATAGATTAGCTTGCCTGTACCTGAGAGGTTGGGAGAAATAAAGGTAAATACGGTCAAAATAGCCAAGGCAAGACTTCCAAAAATAAGATAAGGCCGGAACTTCCCTCTAGAGCCAATATTTTTGCGGTAGTCAATGGAAGAGCCAACAATCGGATCGCAGAATGCCGCGAACAGCTTACTGACAAGGAAGATCCCAGCGGCGTATTTAGCCGATATACCCGCTACGTCCGTGAAGAATTTAAGCAGGTACAATTGTCCAAGGTCAAACATAAAGCCGTTTCCAAAGTCACCCATTCCATAGGCCACTTTTTCTTTTAACTTTAGAGGTTCGTTCCCGCTTACTGCCAGCACCTCCTGCTCAACGCTTTTCTTAAGCGCCACTGTTCCCACCATTACACACTTCCTTAAATTTCAATTTTAATTAAAATATTATATTGTGATATATTTCACATATTTTCAAACAAGAATTCTATTTGTTCGCTGAATCAAGGGGAGAGGTATCAGTTATTATAGGCAAATCCCCCTCCCCAGCCCATTGCTATTTGAATTATTTAGTCACCGTACCGGCTGCGAGAAGTTAAAATACTGTTTAGCGTTGTTGTAGCAAATATTCTCGATCATATTACCGAGCAGTTCCGGATCATCCGGCGCTTCGCCATTCTCCACCCAGGTGCCGAGCAGATCACAGAGAATTCTTCTGAAATATTCATGTCTGGTATAGGATAAAAAGCTGCGGGAGTCGGTCAGCATCCCGACAAACTGGCTAAGTGCACCCAGGTTGGCGAGCGTTCTCATCTGCTCCAGCATGCCGTCCTTGTTGTCGTTGAACCACCAGGCGGTTCCGAACTGAATCTTGCCGGCTACACCGCCGCCCTGAAAGCTGCCCATCAAGCTGGCGATGACATGATTGTCATTCGGATTCAGCGAATACAGGATCGTCTTCGGCAGCGCATCTTCACGGTCCAGCGCATCCAGCAGACCGGCCAGCGGCCGCGCAATGAGACCGTCATTAATAGCATCATATCCGGTATCGGGACCCAGACGGCCAAACATTACGCTGTTGTTGTTCCGCAGGGCATGAATATGAAACTGCATAGCCCATCCCAGCTCATTGTATAACTTACCGAGAAAGACGAGCGTGAAGCCCTTGTATTGTTTCTCTTCCTTTTCGCTTACGGTTTCTCCATTCAGACCTTTGGCAAAAATAGCAGCCGCTTCCTCCAGAGTTGCCGGCTCGAACATCACCGCATCCAGCGCATGGTCAGACACACACCCGCCTGCAGCGTGGAAATATCTCACCCTGCTCTCCAGGGCGTCGAGGAATCCGCTGTAATCCTGAATGGCCTTCCCTGCAGCTTCCCCAAGCTGGGCGATCCAGGGCTTAAATGTAGCCCGGTTGATCTCCAGCGCTTTGTCGGGACGGAAGCCGGGAGAGACAATACAAGCAAAATCAGGCAGAGCCTTGATTTGTTTGTGGTATTCCAGATCGTCAGCCGGGTCGTCCGTCGTACATACCGTATTTACCTTCGATTTAATAATCAAATCTCGCGCGCCAAAACCCGGGCCCTGCAGCTGCCGGTTCACTTCCTCCCAGATCCGGGGGGCACTTCCCTCATTCAGAAGCTCATGCACACCGAAGAAACGCTGCAGCTCGAGATGGGTCCAATGATAGAGCGGATTGCCGATAATCATCGGCACTGTACGGGCCCAGGCCAGGAACTTGTCGTAATCATCCGCATCCCCGGTGATATACTTCTCTTCGATTCCATTCGCCCGCATCACTCTCCACTTGTAGTGGTCTCCGTACAACCAGGCTTCGGTAATGTTATTGAATGACTTGTTCTCATAGATTTCCTTAGGGCTAAGATGGCAGTGGTAATCGATAATCGGCATATCCTTCGCATGATTGTGAAACAGCTGAACCGCTGTCTCATTCGACAACAAGAAGTTCTCATCCATAAATCGTTTGCTCATGAGGTCTGCTGCTCTCCTTTAACATCAGATTGCGATCAAAAATGTTCACGTGAACATTTTAACTTTATTGTAAACGTTTTTTCGGGATGCGCAAGTCTTTTTCCCGGGCTAATGTTACATTTGCATGAACTGCAGCTCTCCCGCAGTAAGGAGTCATCAGACTATGGTCTAAGATAATGTAAGAATTACTGCAAAAAGCCGGGAACCTGTATTTCCAGGTTCCCGGCTTCACAGATAACGCTAAATGATTCAGCCGCTTATTTATCCAGCGATTCGCTCCAGTCATGCACCATGGTGCCCTCCAGGAACTTCTCGGCATCCATTGCGGCCATACAGCCGGTTCCCGCTGCCGAAATGGCCTGACGGTAACGGGTATCCTGCACATCACCACAGGCGAATACGCCCGGAATATTGGTTTCTGTTGTGCCTGGAGTTACTACAATATAACCATTGGCATCAGTGGTAATCTGGCCGCCCAGGAATGCCGTATTGGGAGTGTGTCCGATGGCCACGAATACTCCATCGGCCTCAATCAGCTCCTCGGCTCCTGTCTCGTTATTGCGTACAGTCAAGCCTTTGACCCCAGTATCGCCAACGGCAACCTCAAGCGGTGTACGGTTAAGCGCCCACGCCACCTTGCTGTTGTCACGTGCACGATCCTGCATGATCTTCGACGCGCGCAGCTCTTCACGGCGGTGAACCAGCGTGACACTGGAGGCGAAGCGGGTGAGGAAGCTGGCTTCCTCCATGGCGGAGTCGCCGCCGCCGACGACAATGATTTTTTTGTTGCGGAAAAAGAATCCGTCACAGGTCGCACAAGTGCTGACCCCGCGGCCCACATTCTCCTGCTCGTTCGGAATGCCCAAATATCTGGCGGAAGCGCCTGTGGAAATAATGACCGTTTCCGCTTCCAGAACACCAAGTCCATCAACGGTGACTTTGAATGGACGCTGCGAGAAATCAACGGATTCAACCCAGCCATTCTTGAATTCGGCACCGAACCGTTCGGCTTGCTTGCGCATGTTGTCCATCAGATCCGGACCCATAATCCCCTCAGGAAATCCCGGGAAGTTCTCGACCTCTGTTGTCGTTGTCAATTGTCCTCCAGGCTGCAGACCTTCAATCACCAAAGGGTTCATATTGGCACGCGCCAAATAAATAGCAGCAGTCAGCCCGGCCGGGCCTGTTCCGATTACAATGCTTTTGTACATAACAGTGGCCTCCTCACAAGGGTTTGTTTGGACACGGCGATGATCACCCTGCCCGTCTATCTATTCTCAGTGAACGGCGGAAAGCTGTCGTTCACGCTTTCCTTGACCCTGCATTCGTCATCAATGCGCCGGGCATACCGGCTGACCATGGAGACGGATACGCCATACTGCTGGGCCACTTCCCGGTAGGTAACCGGAAGGCCATGCAGCTTGGCAGTCAAATATTCCAGGGCGGCACACCAGCCTGCAGCATGGCGGATGAATGGCACATCCGGGTAGAGGCTGCCTACGAACTGCTTCCATAGCAGCTCGGCATCCTTCTTCTGGGCCGCATCATATCTCCGGTCCATCATGCCCAGCGTCTGTTCTATGATTCTTTGCCATTCCTCTTTCCACTCCGGCTGCGCCTTGTGGCGAAGAACAGGCGCCTCCTTCTGTTCCAGGGGCAGGGACGGCATCGCTTCATCCGCCCCGCTGCCCAGCAGCCGCTGCAGACTTAGCAGAGCCGCTTCCTGCAGCTTCTCTTCCTGCAGGGGCTGCTGCTCCAGCAGCTCCCGCAGAACCGAGGACATCTCCTCGTCCTCGATCCAGCGGAGCGCTTCGGTAACCTGCCGCTTCGTAGACGCATCGCCATAGCGGAGCGCCCAGAAGAAGGAAGAGCGAAGCAGCGGATTGCTCCGGACTTCTTCGGTAAAGCTGTCCTGATTGTTCTTCCACAGCTTGAGCTGCTCTTGAAACGGCAGCTGGTAATTATAGCTCACCGAAGGCATCGGCTTGCTCTCCACCTGTGCGTGCTGCAGCTGTGCCAGAAAGAACGGCGGCACAGCCGATTCAGGGTCCAGCTTGCCGGCCTGCCGCCAGCAGCGCTGGGCTTCGGCATACAAGCCGCTGTTGCTGGCAGCGGCTGCGCAGTAATGATACAAGCCGGCATCTCCCGCAACCTCTTCATCCTTCAGCAGACGGCGGAAATGACCATAGGCGGTTCTGTGGCTGCCCAGTATGCCCATGGTTGTCGCAAGCTTGAACACATGCTCCTGATGAAACGGCACCGTGGCTTCCAGCATCCGCAGCAGCCTGGCCAGCTGCTCCCGGTCCCCTTCATATTGCAGAAAGATCGCCAGGTTGCAGAGCGCATGCAAGTTGCCCTCGTCTTGCTTCAGCACCTCCGAGATGCATTCCTTTGCCTTGGTGAAGCGGCCCATATAGAAGTAGGCCAACGCCAGATTGTTATGAGCTGCCAGGAAGTCCGGCGTATTCTTCACGATCTCCTCCAGCAGCTGGACCGCTTGGGTGAACTTCCCTTCTTCAAGCAGCGCCCGGGCCCGGTCGTGCTCGACCACGCCTTCCCGGCTCTTGATCCGGTTCAGCGGAGCCGGACGGTCCAGCTCATACTGCAGCAGCTCCATGAGCTCTTCCGATTCAGCCAGAAACTCGCCCTTCACGTCCTCTTCGAGATACGTGACAAGGGCGCGTTCCGCTTCTTCGAAGCTATCCATATTGGCGAAATTGTTGGCCATATAGAAATGGCATTCCGTCATCACCGGATCAATCTTCTCCAGCACATGGGTTAAAATGTCGTTAGACGCTTTATAATCCCCCATCTCTGATAATATACCCGCCATGTTACAATGATTCACCGGATTGTCCGGTTCATACTCTACAGCTTTGCGAAAATTCTTTAATGCCTTATCATATTGAAGGCGGTCCAGAGACCGGACGGCTCGTTCAAAGAAAAAATTGGCATTCAGAGTGACGGGGATAATCTTGTTGCTGCCCTCATCCTTCTCTGAAGTTCTCTCTATCATGGAAGCAAGGCACCTCCCTTGTAAGCTTCCTTATCCTCATGCAAAATAGGAGGGCGGCGCCATTCTTGGCATGCCGGAACTCCCGACTTAAGCATTCTCCGTTTCCAAGCTATGGTCCCGGCTGTCTTCACACAGTATACCACATGTAGCAGGGAGATTCTCAAGTTGGAAGCCCCCCAAATGATAGGAAATTCGGAAAGGCGAAACACCTTGATTTGAAAGACAAGAAAAAAGACACGGGGATCAAATCCCCGCATCTCTGAACAGCTTATCAATGGAACCGCCTTCGATAATAATACGCGTAGCCTGTGCCAGCATTGGTGCCACCGACAGCACCTTGAATCTTGCAGAATGATCATCCGGCAAAGCGATCGAATCCGTAACCACAACTTCCTGGATATTCGGATGATCCAGCTTGGTCAGCGCATCCCCGGAGAACAATCCGTGCGTGGCACAGATAATACTGTCCTTTGCTCCGCGCTCCTTCAGGCCTTCGACGACATTAACGATCGTTGTGCCCGTATCAATCAGATCTTCGATAATAATGGGAGTGCGCCCCTCCACATCGCCGATCACATGCGTGATTACCGATTCATTGTGAGCCGGACGTTTCTTGATCATGATTGCAAAAGGCGAATCCAGGCGGCTGGCCAGCTTCTCCGCCATAGAGGCACGCCCCGCATCGGGAGAGACCACGACCAAATCGGTTAATCCCTGCACCTTTAAGTATCCGCTGATCAAATCCAGAGCCGTCAGATGATCGACAGGAATATTGAAGAATCCCTGGATAGCGGCAGCATGTAAATCAAGCGTGATCACTCGGGTAGCCCCGGCTGTTGTCAGCACATCAGCGACCATCTTGGCGGATATCGGTTCACGGGGAGCGGACTTGCGTTCCTGCCGGGCGTATCCGTAATAAGGCACAATGATATTGACAGTTCGCGCCGATGCCCGTTTGGCGGCATCGATCATCACAAGCAGTTCTACGAACAGCTCATTGATGGGATGGGAGAGGGATTGCACCAAAAAAACGTCACAGTTCCGGATGCTCTCTTCGTAGTGAACGTAAATCTCGCCGCTCTTGAAGCGGGTCAGCTTGATCTGCCCCAATTCCACACCGAGCCGTTCCGCAATATCAGCAGCCAGCTTTGGATTGGATGAACCGGAAAAAATACGTAATTGATGATGCATGATGCCCTCCTGCGAATTAGATTTTAAATTTCATATGGAACAGATGTGCGGCGGCGCCCCTCAAATACAGCCAGCTCCCGATATCCGGTCTCCCAAAGCTGCTTGCGGGCCTCCTGAAGGCCTTCGCCGAGCTTGGCAGGGTTGTGGGCGTCGGAGCCCAGCGTGAGCGGAATGCCAAGCGCCAGCGCCTCCTGCAGCACATGCCGCGCCGGGAACATCTCCGCGCAAGGTTTGGTCAGCCCCGAAGCATTCAGCTCCATGGCTATTCCGGCCTCCGCGATCGCCTCCAGGGTACTGCGCTCAAGCGCTCTCACTTCAGCTTGCCCCTCCGCTGTCTGCGGGCCATAACCAAAACGCTTGATCACGTCCATATGTCCTATAATATCATATAATCCGGATAACGCCGACTTCTGAACCGCTGCGTAATATCTGCGGTAGACCTCCAGCACATCCTTGCCTTCCCATCCATGTACCTGGCGGTGATCTGTAATATCCCATTCCCCCAGAAAATGCACGGAGCCGATGAGATAATCCCACGGATAGGGCGACAGCAGCTCGCGGATCTGTTCTTCATATCCCTCGATATAATCGGCTTCCAGACCTACACGCAGTTCAATATCGCTCCGGTAGCGTTCCTTAAGCGTCAGGCACTCCTCCACGTAACGCGGAAGCTCGGCCAGAGGCATGGCCATTTCCGGATAATAGCTGGCAGGGTCCACATGAATAAGCGGCAAATGATCAGATAACCCCAGCTGCTCAAGCCCCAGCTCGATTCCGCGCTGCACATATTCCTCCAGCTTGCCTACCGCATGCCCGCAGCGCTCGTGATGGGTATGATAGTCGATATGCATGACTTCGAAGGCCCCTTTCTTAATCGCGGCGCGGCCGCTCGTGCCGTGCGCTCAGCTCTTCCATGATTTCGTCCAGCGGCAGCTTGCGCTCCTGAAGCAGCACCAGCAAGTGATAGATCAGATCACTGATCTCCAGGCGCAGCTCGGCATTGTCTTTGTTTTTGGCGGCAATGATGGTTTCGGAGGCTTCCTCGCCCACCTTCTTCAGAATCTTATCGACGCCCTTATCGAACAGATAGGTAGTATAGGCCCCCTCCGGACGTTCCACCTCACGCTCTGCAATTACACGTACCAGTTCCCCCAGTACAGCGAAACGTTCGCTGTCTTTCTGAACATCAACAGCTTGCGCTCCTGAAGCAGCAGCGGCTTCCTTGGCCTTCTTGGCACTTGCAGCCGCAGCTCCCTCCAGCGGAATTTCACGGTAGAAACAAGAGGTCTCCCCTGTATGGCATGCCGGACCTTCGGGAACAACCTTTACCAGCAGCGTATCGCTGTCACAATCATAGTGGATGGAGGTGATGGCCTGCGTATTGCCCGATGTTCCACCTTTGTGCCATAATTCTCCGCGCGAGCGGCTCCAGAACCAGGTCTGTCCACTTTCCAGCGAAAGCCGCAGTGATTCCGGATTCATATAAGCGAACATTAATACTTCCAGACTGTTCTCATCCTGTACGATGGCAGGCAGCAGCCCGGCCTCATTCCAGCGGATGCCCCCTAGAATCCCGTTAGGGTCCAGGGCTGTATTCTCTTGTGTTTGACTCATCGGATCTCCACCCCTTTTTGCTTCAAATCGGCCTTCAGATCATGAATGGCAATCTCTTTATAGTGAAAAATGGTAGCGGCCAGACCGGCATCAGCCTTACCCTCTGTAAACACATCATAAAAGTGCCCGTTATTCCCTGCCCCGCCCGAGGCGATCACCGGGATACTGAGCAAATCGCAAACTGCCGCGGTCAGCTTCAGGTCGAAGCCATCCTTCGTCCCGTCGGCATCCATGCTAGTCAGCAGAATCTCGCCGGCTCCCAGCTTCTCGGCTTCCTTGGCCCAATTCAGCGCACGGATTCCGGTAGGCTTGCGCCCGCCATGCGTATATACTTCCCACTCGCCCCAAGCCTCATTATATTTGGCATCTATCGCCACTACAATACACTGTGACCCGAACCGCCGCGCGCCTTCGAGAATAAGCTGCGGATTCGTGACAGCAGCCGTGTTAATGCCTATCTTGTCCGCACCGGCACGCAGGATGCGCTTCATATCATCCGGAGCGGATATCCCGCCGCCAACCGTAAATGGAATGGCAATCTCCCCGGCGGTCTGCCGTACGACCTCAACCATCGTAGCCCGGCCTTCCACAGATGCAGAAATGTCCAGGAACACAAGCTCATCGGCCCCCTCGCGGTCATACAGCGCCGCCAGCTCCACCGGATCTCCGGCATCACGCAGATTCACAAAATTAACACCTTTGACCACCCGTCCGTCCTTAACGTCCAGGCAGGGTATGATACGTTTCGCCAACATGTGGTAACCTCCTTATTACTAACGGTTCGCTCCCCCTAAATCCCCCTTAGCCAAGGGTACACAATAGGCCCCGGCCTCACATACAACTTTAGCGGTACTTCTACAACTATTTTTACAATTCAAAGCCCACACTCAGCTGCTCATCTCTTTTGACAGATCTCCTGCCTGCAAATAGCGGGAATCCAGCAAAACCGGCTGCATTCCGCAAGCCGGTTCATTGCTTTGTTTCTGCACAAAGCCACCAACTGGTTACTTCTGGTCAGCAAACGGCCCGGTGAATAGGGAGCGATACGCGAAAGCTACTTCTGTGCCAATGCCTGCAATGCTTCAGCCAGGTCGATATTTCCGGTGTACAGGGCTTTGCCGACGATGGCGCCGCCCACACCGCTGCCGCTATGCACGTTAAGGCGCAGCAGGTCATCCAGGCTGGTTACACCGCCGGAGGCAATGACCGTCTTGCCGCTGGTAGCGGCCATGGACAGGATGCCCTCCACATTCGGGCCCTGCATCATCCCGTCCCGGGAGATGTCAGTGTAGATGAAGGTTTCCGCGCCTTTTCCAGCCAGCTCCTTCGCCAGATCCTCGGCGCGCACCTCGGAGGTTTCCAGCCAGCCATGAGTGGCTACATACCCGTTGCGGGCATCAATACCGATAGCGACCTTGTCGCCGTATTTCGCGAGTACCGCTTCCGTAAACGCGTGGTCATTGATTGCCGCTGTGCCAATAATGACACGGCTGACGCCCAGCCCCAGCAGCTTCTCGACATCGGCAAGACTACGCAGACCGCCGCCAACCTGTACAGGCACATTCGCTTTGGCTGCAATTGCCCCAATAATAGCATCATTGACCGGATGTCCAGCCTTTGCTCCATCCAGATCGACAAGGTGAATGAACTTGCCCCCCTGCTCCTCCCAGGACTTAGCTACGCTCAGCGGGCTGTCGTTGTAGACTGTTTCCTGATTATAATCACCTTGCTTCAGTCTCACACACTTACCATCCCGGATATCAATCGCCGGATATACAATAAAAGAAGACATTGACGCTCCCCCGCTCTCGTTACAATATGTGTACAGCGCAGCCTCAAGCTAACCCGAGGCCCGCCAGATTATCTTGTCAGCTTCAAAAAATTGCCGAGCAGCTTCATGCCCAGCTCCCCGCTTTTTTCCGGGTGGAACTGCATCCCGAACACCTTGCCGCGCCCAACAACCGCCGTCACCGGATGCCCGTAATCGGTCACCGCAAGCAGGTCACTCTCCTGTTCCACTTCGGCATGATAAGAGTGGACAAAATACACATGACCCTCTTCCAAGCCTTGCAGCAACGGACTCTGCGGCTGACGGAACTCCAGCTTGTTCCAGCCCATATGCGGCACCTTGTAAGCGTCTCTTGGCGCGAACCGCACCACCGAGCCCGGCAGAATGTCCAGTCCTTCGTGGATGCCGTGCTCCTCGCCGCGGCTGAACAGCAGCTGCATGCCGAGGCAGATCCCGAGCAGCGGCTGATCTCCGGCGGCGGCCTGCTTGACCACACTCGCAAGACCGCTCTCCCGTAAATGCGCCATTGCATCGCCAAACGCACCAACACCCGGCAGAATGACACTGTCCGCAGCCAAAATGCGCTCCGGGTCACCCGTCACCAGACTCTCCGCTCCGAGACGCTCCACCGCCTTGCTGACACTGTGCAGGTTGCCCATGCCATAATCGACGATCGCAACGGCCATCTTACAGCACTCCCTTCGTAGAAGGCACACCCTTCACTCTTGGATCAACCAGCGTAGCTTCATCCAGCGCACGGCCCAGCGCCTTGAACACCGCTTCAATCATGTGGTGCGTGTTGGTACCGTAGTGGACAATCACGTGCAGCGTAATCCGCGCCTCCAGCGCAAATTTCCAGAGGAATTCATGCACCAGCTCCGTGGAGAAGCTGCCTACCTGCTGTGACGGATACTCTGCCCGGTACTCAAAGTGGGGACGGTTGCTGATATCAATCACCACTTGGGCCAGCGCTTCATCCATCGGGACGAAGACACTCGCGTAACGCTTGATGCCTTTTTTGTCGCCGAGTGCTTCACGCAGCGCCTGTCCAAGGCAGATTCCGATATCCTCCACCGTGTGGTGGTCGTCGATCTCGATATCACCACGCGCTTCTACGGACAGATCGAACTGCCCGTGCTTCGCGAACAAATCCAGCATATGGTTAAGAAAAGGAACATCTGTCGTAAGCTCCGCCTCTCCGCTGCCATCTACAGCCAGAGACAGCTTGATGTCCGTCTCGTTCGTTTTGCGGCTAAGCCCGGCCTGTCTTGCGGCCTGTTCCTTATTGTTGTCCATTCCCGTCTCCACCCTTCGCTTCGTTCTCCAGCCTGATCTCAATCGCGCGGGCATGGCCTTCCAGCCCCTCACGTCTGGCGAGTTCAATAATCGTCTGCCCGTCACGCAGCAGCGCTTCCTTGCTATAGTAAATTAAGCTTGATTTCTTAATAAAATCATCCACGTCCACCGGCGAAGAGAAACGTGCCGTGCCGTTCGTAGGAATGATATGGTTCGGTCCGGCAAAATAATCCCCTACCGGCTCCGAGCTGTACGGCCCCAGGAAGATCGCCCCGGCATTCTCGATGCTGCCCGTCAGGCTCATCGGGTCCGCTGCGATAATCTCCAGATGCTCCGGTGCCAGCCGGTTCACTACGGAAATCCCTTCCTCGATGGACTCCACGACGATGATCGCGCCGTAATTCTCTATGGACGCGCGGGCAATCGCCTCGCGCGGCAGCTCCTGCAGCTGCCGTTCCACCTCGGCTGCCACCGTGTCCGCCAGGCTCTGCGACGGTGTCACCAGGATGGCCGAGGCCATCTCGTCGTGCTCCGCCTGCGAGAGCAGGTCGGCCGCGACGTAAGCCGGCTCGGCGCTGTCGTCCGCCAGCACCACGATCTCACTCGGTCCGGCGATGCTGTCAATATCAACAGCGCCGTAGACCTCACGTTTGGCCAGCGCAACGTAGATGTTGCCTGGCCCGCAGATCTTGTCCACCGGCGCGATGCTCGCCGTGCCGTAGGCCAGCGCGGCGACCGCCTGAGCGCCGCCTACGCGGTACATCTCGGTAACGCCCGCTTCCGCGGCGGCGACCAGGATGTACGGGTCAATGCCCGCCTTGCCGCCTGTGGATGGCGGCGTCACCATCACAATCTCCGGCACGCCTGCAATCTGTGCCGGAATCACGTTCATCAGCACGGAAGACGGATACGCCGCCTTCCCGCCGGGAACATATACGCCCACGCGTTTCAGCGGGCGGATGATCTGGCCGAGGATCGTGCCGTCCGGCTGCAGATCCATCCAGGAATTGCGTTTCTGCCGGGCATGAAACGCCCGGATGTTCGCGGCGGCCGCACGGATCGCCGCAACAAAAGAATCCTCCACCCGGCTGTAAGCCGCCTGGAGCTCCTCCGGGGTCACCCGCAGCTGCTCCGGCAGCAGCGACACCCCGTCAAACTGCTCGGTGTAGCGGAGAAGCCCCGCGTCACCTTCTTGTTGGACAGCGGCCACAATTTCCTTGACCGCCCGGTTCTGTTCGGGCGTCCCGTACTCCACTTCCCGTTTCAGATCAAACTCCTTGCTTGATTGGACCTTCACCGCTGGTTCCTCCCTTAAGACAGCCTTAACGTTGATTTCCGCCTACCTGCAGGCCCGGTGCTGCAATAACCGCCTGCAGACGGTCGCACAGCTGCTGGATCTGCTCATTCTTCATCCGGTAGCTTACCCGGTTAGCCACAAGCCGGCTCGTAATCTCGAAGATGCTTGTCATTTCAATCAGCCCGTTGTCCCGCAGCGTCTGACCGGTCTCCACCATATCCACGATACGGTCGGCCAGACCAATCAGCGGCGCGAGCTCAATGGAGCCGTTCAGCTTCACCACTTCAACCTGTTGTCCCTGCTCCCGGAAATACCGGGAAGCCACGTTCGGATACTTGGTCGCTACACGCTGCTGAATCCCCGGCTCCCAGCCCGGCAGTCCGATGATTGACATGCGGCAGCGTGCAATGCCCAGATCGAGCAGCTCATACACATCACGGTCTTCCTCCAGCAGCACATCCTTGCCCACAATGCCAATGTCCGCCACGCCGTATTCTACATAGGTAGGTACATCTACCGGCTTGGCGAGGATAAATTCCATTCCCGCTTCCGGAATCGGGATGACCAGCTTGCGTGAGGCTTCTCCGTCCGGTGGAATCGGCAGTCCGGCCTGACGGAACAGCTCTGCTGCTTTATTGTAAATCCGGCCTTTGGGCATGGCCACCTTTAAGATCTGTCCCATTGAATATTGCCTCCATTTCCGGTGCGTGTCTATAATTCATCCAGCCTTAGCTATGCTCGCTTACAAAAGAGACGAACGTGTAAATCTTCCTATACTGTGCCCCGGCCGATTCAACCGTCTCCGGGTCCAGCCGCTTGACGGTCTGCAATTCTTCCGGTCCCGTAGCCAGCCGGGTTACGACGGCATGGCCTTCCGCCCGAAGACGGGAAGCTTCCTGGAGACCTTCTCCCCGGCGGAGCGCATCATACTGGACCAGGATTGGCAGCTCTTCGCTCTCCGGCGTGCCTGCTACGCCATCCAGAATCCGGTTGGTCTTAAGCGAGAACCCTGTGGAAGGAACCGCCCGCCCGAATTGCTGCAGCAGATTGTCGTACCGTCCGCCGCTGCATACCGGGAAGCCCAGCTCCTCCGCATACCCTTCAAAGGTCATGCCTGTATAGTAAGAAAAGTCCCCGATCATGGTCAGATCAATCAGCACATGCTGCGAAACCCCGTAAGAGACCAGCACTTCCCACACCTTGCACAGATGGTCGATCGAGGTGCGGGCCAGCGGGTGGCTGCTGAGCTCAAGCGCCTGGCCGCAGATTTCCTTGCCGCCCCGCAGCCGCAGCAGCCCGTCCAGCTCCTGCTTTTGGGCTTCCGGCAATGCAAGCTGCCGCAGCGTCTCGCGGAAAGCCACATAATCGCGTCCCAGCAAATGGCCTTTCAGCTCCTCCTGAGCCTCCGGCAAGCCCGGTACTGCTTCCTGGAACAAGCCGTTCAGGAAACCGACATGGCCCATGGCGATTTTGAAGGACTTCACTCCTGCCGCCTGCAGCGAAGCAATCGCCAGCGCTACCACTTCGGCGTCCGCTTCCGCTGAATCATCGCCGACCAGTTCCACGCCGGTCTGGAAGAATTCCGCTTCCCGGCCGGCTTCTTCTTCAATAGCCCGGAAGACATTGGCGTGATAGGACAAACGCAGCGGCAGCGGCTCATCTTTTAATAAAGAAGACACTACACGGGCCACAGGCGCTGTCATCTCAGAGCGCAGAACCAGGGCCTGGCCCCGGTTGTTCAATAATTTATAGAGCTTCTGATCGGACGTGGAGCTGGCTACGCCGACCGTATCATAATATTCCAGTGTGGGGGTAATCATCTGCCGGTATCCCCAGCGGCTCATGCAATGCAGCACATCATTCTCAATCTTGCGCAGCTTCGTTACCGCACGCGGGAGATAATCCCTTACGCCAGCCGGCTTCTCGAATCCCTTCGGTTTGGACATCTTCACAGGTCACCTCATCCGATATCATTAAGAGTTCTCCGCCCTCCACTTTACCATGGTAAAGTGGTAGCAAATTAAAGTATTTTCAACATCGTATCACGGACAACACTTTTACGTCAATCAACCCTTGCTTATAGCATAGCATTTATAATTCCTATATAAACTGAACTAATAATTTTTCTATAGGGTTTAGATCGTGACTACGGCGAATGTTTGGACTTCCGGCCGCTGCCCGTCTGCAGATTTCTTTATTTATACCACCCTTCGCGGTTGAAATCTCCAGACAAAGGCGGTCGCTACCGCTCCTACAGTTCCAAAATCCCCCTCTGTCACTTTTCCCTTATTCTTAATTGTTCAGGTTCAATCTATATATTATTAAATATACCGTTCTTCCCTTTACGCGTATAGCTCTTCCCCTGCATTAATGAACCGCTTACAATTTTCCTCTTTACAAAACTGCCGTTCGCGAAGTAAGATACTCAATAAGTTGTATACAAGTATACATCGAAACACATTCAAAACTTTGTAAGGAGTGAACGGACGATGAAGTTGGGCATGATTGGCCTCGGAAAGATGGGATTCAACCTTGCGTTAAACCTGCTGCGTCTCGGGCATGAAGTAGTAGTCAGTGATATCCATCCGGAGAAGGGTGCGGAGCTGGCCCGGCATGGAGCACTATCCGCTTCATCCATAGAAGATCTGGTCAACAAGCTGGAGCGCCCCCGGATCATTTGGCTCATGGTTCCCGCCGGCGTTGTTGAAAGCGTAACCGAAACGCTCGCCGGGCTGCTCGAAGCGGAAGACATTATTATCGAAGGCGGCAACTCGCATTACCAGCAGTCCATTGCACGTGCAGAGAAGCTGCAGAAGCTTGGGATTCACTTTTTGGATACAGGCACCTCCGGCGGCACCGAAGGAGCCGAGCACGGAGCATGCCTTATGATTGGAGGCAATCGTGAGGTATTCACCAGCGTAGAGCCTCTCTTCAGAGATCTTGCTGTCGATCAGGGCTACTTGTATGCCGGGGAAAGCGGCAGCGGGCATTTCCTCAAGATGATTCATAACGGCATCGAATACGGCATGATGCAGTCGATTGCCGAAGGCTTTGAGCTGCTGGAGAAAAGCAGCTTTGACTTCAACTACGAAGACGTTGCCCGCCTATGGTCAAACGGCTCGGTGATCCGCGGATGGCTGATGGAGCTTACGCAAAGTGCTTTTTCCAAAGATCCCAAGCTTGCCGGAATCCGCGGCGTGATGCAAAGCTCGGGAGAAGGCAAATGGACCGTGCAGACCGCCCTGGACCTGCAGGCCAGTACCCCGGTGATTGCCTTGTCACTGCTGATGCGTTACCGCTCCTTGGAGGAGGATACCTTTCACGGTAAAGTTGTAGCCGCACTCCGCAATGAATTCGGCGGGCATGCCGTAGTCAAAGAAGACTGAAATCGGGACACCCTCTCCTTTTGCGGACGGGGCAGCGGTACATTTTAAAGCGATGACCCTGAAGACATTGTATGCTAAAATCGTTAAAGTACCCTTGTACCTTAGCCTGCAATTTCATCATACCTAGAGGAGTCGTTTAGAATGCAATACCCTTCTGCCTGGCTGCAAGGAGTCTCTCTCGGAGAATCAATCGCCTGTGAACTGAGGCTGCAAATAATAAATGAGAAGATTAAACAAGGAGAGGTCCTCTCCGAGAATCGGATTGCTGCGGACTTCGGCACCAGCCGTTCGCCGGTTAGGGAAGCGCTTAAATCGTTATCCAGTGAAGGCTTGATCCGTCTCGAAAGAATGGGAGCCGTTGTCGTCGGCCTTAATCTGAAGGATGTCAAGGAATTATACGATGTACGTTATCTTATCGAAAGTTTCGCCCAGAAGAGACTGGCCGGAAGGAACAATGAATCGCTTATCAAGCAATTGGAGCAGATCATCGACAAAATGAAGCTTTCCGTCAAATACAATGACTTTGTTGAATTTGCCTATCAGGACTTTTCTTTTCACGAGGCTATAGTTACTGAGGCGAGTCATACCCGGATTTTGCATTTATGGAACAGTATTCGCCAAATCGTCATGACTGTCATTCTGATCACAACTGAAAAGGGCTTCGACAACGGGGAGGAACGCATGAACTGGGTGGCTGAGAAGCATTGCTCTGTAGTTGAGGCTCTTCGTACCGGGAATATCGAGACCATTGACAAAGTGGTACAGGAGTATTTTGCCGACTCGGGGCAAACGCTGATCCGAAGTCTGCCCTAAGCAGACTTCGACCGGTAGACGGTGCGGATTTTTTTCCTCTATGTTGTCGACAAGTATACCGATTATATTTTATTAAAACACTTTCGGTTCGGGTATCGTAACCTAATCAGCATTTGTTTAAGTCACCCTTAGGAGGGAATAACCATTATGGAAAGCTTATTTGGACTTAGTCATGATTCAACGCTGTTGATTTGGACGCTGCTGGTGATTGTTGTGCTGGTTATGCTTATCGCCAAATATAAATGGAATCCGTTTGTCACGCTGCTCGTTTCTGCGCTGGCTTTGGGCCTTTTGGCCGGAATGGAGTATCAGACACTGATTAAATCCATTACGGGTGGTCTGGGCGGCACCTTGGGGACGATTGCTATAGTTATAGGCCTTGGCACCATGCTGGGGAAAATGATGGCGGAGTCCGGCGGGGCAGAACGTATCGCCAATACGCTTGTAGATCGTTTCGGAGAGAAACGCGTTCACTGGGCTATGATGCTTGTCGGTTTTGTCGTGGGTATCCCTGTGTTTTTTGAGGTAGGCGTAATTCTGCTTATTCCGGTAGTGTTCATGGTAGCCCGCAAGACCAAAATGCCTCTGCTGCAGATCGGAATCCCGATTCTGGCTGGCCTGTCGACGGTGCATGGACTCGTTCCTCCGCATCCGGCACCTATGATCGCCATTGGTGCCTATGATGCAAATTTGGGTAAAACGATTTTATACTCCATCCTTGTAGGGCTGCCTACAGCTATTATCGCCGGACCGCTGTTCGGGAAATTTATAGGAAAGCGTATCCAGGTCACACCTCCCGCAGAACTGGCTGAACAATTTGCGGCCAAAAGCGTACGTGATTTGCCCGGCTTTGGCATTACACTGTTGACCATCTTGTTTCCTGTTATCCTGATGCTGATCGGTTCGGTAGCTGACATTCTGGATCCGGAGGCTGTGAATTCCTTTACTCCTTTTGCCAAATTTATAGGACATGAGGTCATTGCATTGCTAATTGCCGCTGTGTTCTCCTTCTTTTCGCTGGGTTTTGCACGCGGCTTCAAGAAAGAAGACATCTCCCGCTTTACCAACGAATGCCTTGCGCCTACAGCGACCATTATCCTGATTATCGGCGGCGGCGGCGCTTTCAAGCAGGTGCTGATTGACAGTGGAGTCGGCGGAGCCATTGCCGCTGTGGCTACTCAATCCCATGTGAACATTATCTTGTTCGCCTGGCTGGTAGCCGCACTTATTCGTGTAGCCACCGGTTCCGCAACAGTAGCGATGACAACGGCAGCCGGTATTGTTGCACCGGTACTCGCCGTAAGCACCGGCGTCAATATTGAACTGGTCGTACTTGCTACCGGTGCAGGCTCATTGGTGCTCTCCCATGTGAATGATGCAGGGTTCTGGATGATCAAGGAATTTTTCGGCATGTCTGTTGTGCAGACACTGAAGACCTGGACGGTAATGGAGACCCTCCTGTCCGTAGTAGGCTTGATTTTTATTATGATATTAAGTGTCTTTGTGTAACAATGGAATCAGTTACGGCAACGGGACGGCAGAGTATTCTGGCCGCCCCGCTTCCCATTCTCCGAAGCAGAAAGAAGGGCTGAAGATTGAGCAAACAGTATATGATTGGCGTTGACATCGGAACGACAAGCACCAAAGCGGTTCTCTTCGAGAAGGATGGAACCATCACCGCTCAAGCGAATGAAGGCTATCCGCTTCATCAGCCTTCACCATCCATAGCCGAGCAGGACCCCGAACAGATCAGCTTTGCCGTCATTCACACGATTTCGGAAGTGATGAAGAGCAGCGGCATTGCCCCCGAAGACGTCATGTTCGTCTCTTTTAGCTCGGCCATGCATAGTATTATCGCTGTTGACCACGCCGGAATCCCTCTGACTGCCTGTATCACATGGGCGGATAACCGCAGCGCCAAATGTGCGAAGCGTCTAAAAACGGAGCTGGGCGGGCATGAACTCTATTTGCGCACCGGCACTCCTATTCATCCTATGTCTCCGATTACCAAACTGATGTGGCTCCGCGAAGAGCAGCCTGAGCTTTTTTCACGGACCTATAAATTTATTTCCATGAAAGAATACATATTTGCCAAGCTGTTCGGTGAATATGTCATTGATCACTCTATCGCTTCCTCAACAGGCCTGTTGAACTTGGAGCAGCTTGACTGGGATCGTGAAGCCCTGGAGCTTGCGGGCATCACCCCGGACCGTCTTTCCACACTTGTGCCCACCACTCACATCATGAAGGGGCTGCAAGGCGGACTGGCGGAGGAACTAGCCCTGCTGCCCTCCACCCCGTTTGTGATTGGAGCAAGCGACGGTGTTCTCTCCAATCTTGGCGTGGGCGCCATAAAGCCGGGTGTAGTGGCTGCAACCATCGGCACCAGCGGGGCCATCCGTACCGTTGTCGACCGCCCGCTTGTAGATCCCAAGGGACGTATCTTCTGTTACGCTTTAACCGAAAAGCTGTGGGTGATCGGCGGACCGGTGAACAATGGCGGAATGCTGTTCCGCTGGGTCCGTGATGAATTCGCAGCCTCCGAAGTCGAAACCGCCAAACGTCTGGGGATCGACCCTTATGAAGTGCTCACACGCATTGCCGAGCAGGTGCCCCCGGGGAGCAACGGCCTGCTGTTCCATCCTTATCTGAACGGGGAACGGGCTCCGCTGTGGAATCCGGATGCACGCGGCTCTTTTTTTGGTCTATCGATGAACCACCACAAGGAGCATATGATCCGTTCCGTACTGGAGGGCATCATTTTCAACATGTATACCGTCCTGCTGGCGATGGAGGAGATTATCGGACGTCCGAGCCAAATTCTCGCAACCGGGGGATTTGCCCGCTCTTCCCTCTGGCGGCAGATGATGGCGGATATCTTTGACCAGGAGACGATTGTACCCGAAAGCTTCGAGAGCTCCTGCCTTGGAGCCGTTGTTCTGGGCCTTTATGCTACGGGAGAAACCGCTTCGCTGGATATTGTATTTGAGATGATCGGTTCAACGCACAAGCATACTCCGATGGATGAGCATGCTGCGATATATAAGAAGCTGCTGCCGATCTATATCTCGGTCTTCCGCAGTCTGGAAAGCCAATACGAGGCGATCGCCGAATTTCAAAGAGAGCAGGCAGGAGAGTAGCCATCGCAAGGTTGCCTTCGCCTCATTCAAAAAAGCGCCGGCCCCCCTTAAGGGGACCGGCGCTTTGGGTGTTATTCTACATTTGTTTGGCTTGCGCTCCTGAACGCTGAACGCCCGGCTTCGGCTTCTGCGGTGCAGATCCGAACACTACCCAAGCTGCATTCACATAACGGAAAGCTAAGGCGACTACAAGCCATGAGCCCAGCAGGGCTACCAGCCAGCCCCCGGCAATCGCTGCCATATAGGCGAGCGAGCCGCCGTGAAATGGCAATTTGCGATACAGGAAGAGCAGGGCCGGATGCAGCAGATAAATACCGAATGAACAAGCTCCAATCGACAACAGCAGCCTTGTAAGCAGGCTCCTTCCGGCACCATACAGAAGGAAGGAGACTTGCAGCAGCACGATACAGGAGAGCAGGGCATGCAGATTGGAGAAACCTTCGTACCACAGGCTGTTGATGACCGTCTTTTTGGTATAGTTGTTAAACCACAGCTCCACATGCACGGTCCCAGCGGCAGCCCATAACAGCCATAACGTAATCCACACTGGACCTTTGCCTGTGCGCCAGCCCTCCCGCGTTAGGATCAGCCACTTTTTCAGGATCGGATAATAGGCAGCGATAGCAGCCCCAAGCAGAAAGTACGAGAAGTAAGTGATCGCCAGACTGCCCTTGGAGAGCTTCCAATATCCGTGATTCACCATGTATTTGTTGAGCAGCACAAAACCCCATTGGATCAGCAGTCCAATGATAGGCGCCCATGCCGCCAGCCGGCGGACTTTCTGAAGGCACCACAGCACCAGCGGAAACAGCACATAGAACTGAATAATGATAATGACATAATACAGATGTGTATAGGCCGTTCCCGTCCATAAATACTTCCACAGCTTCGCTGCCAGCTCCAGTGGAGGCAACCCCCAGGTATGACCGGCAGTCATTTTCAAGGCAAAGTAGGCCAGCGAGAATACGATATACGGCACAATGATGTAGATCATTCTCCGGCCATAGAATTTCCCCAGAGTTTTGCCGCTTAACGGGCGGTCTATATAATTGTAGAACAACACGAACCCGCTTAAGAATACAAAAGACGGCACGGCAAACTGGCTGAATTTATTAATGAACAAAAACGGATGGAACATCGAAGTATCCAGCGTTTCCGCCAGTGTGCGCGAAGTGGCATGGATAGCGAGCACCGCCAGAATGGCGATCGCCCGGTAGATGTCCAATTGAGGTATTCTTTCTTTTTGTCCCATCAGATTTCCTCCTGTAAAGCTATGCATCGCATTGGTGCCCTATCCCGGCAGCAGTTATCCTTGTTCGGCAGGCTCCACGTCCGGTCCCCGTTTCAGCTCCCGCAAGGGATTGCCTCCTACAAAAGCACCCGCAGCCACATCCTTATGCACCACAGAACCCGCGGCGACAACGGCCCCGTCCCCAATGGTGACGCCGGGAAGAATGGTTGTATTGGCACCGATCAGCACATTCTCCCCAATGACCACCTCACCCAGACGGTACTCCTTAATCAAGTATTCATGGGCCAGGATAGTGGTGTTATAGCCAATAATGGAGTTATCGCCCACTGTTATTTTCTCGGGAAAAAACACATCGACCATAGCCATTAGCCCAAAAGCCGTATGTTTGCCCACCTTCATCCCGAGTATTTGCCGGTAAATCCAGTTCTTAAGGGGCAGTATAGGACAATAGCGGGCAATTTGGATAAAAATAAAATTCTTAACGCCCTTCCAGGGACTAACTGTACGATAAATATACCATAATGAATTATGTCCCTCTGTAGGATAGCGTGTTACTTTTCTGGCCATTCGGTTGTCCCCTGCTCCACGAGCTCAAGAATATCCTTCATGTCATGGATAATATGATGTGGTTCATACCTGCGCAGCACTTCTTCACCTTTGAGGGACCAGGAGACTCCCGCCACGTATACACCTGCTGCCTTGGCCGACTCGATGTCGACTGCACTGTCACCTACCATCAGCGTTCTGCGCGGGTCCACACCCAAATTGCGCACAGCCGTAAGAACGGGCTCCGGGTGGGGCTTCGGCTCCGTAACATCGTTGACCGTCACAAGAGTATCCATGTATTTCAGCAGGTCAAACATTTCCAGTGCTTTAATGGTTGTCGGCCGGATTTTGGTGGTTACAATGCCAAGCTTAAATCCCCGGCGTTTCAGCTCCTCCATCGTCTCGTTGACATGCGGGAAGGGGCGAACCAGTCTGTCATGATGCTCATAACTATAGGCGCGGTAAGTTTTCTCCAGGGCAGAGATATCTTCAAGGCCTGAGAACACCTTCATCTGCTGCTGGAGTGTCGTCCCCATATGGGGAATGATCTCTTCCCGGGTTAGGGGAGCAAGAGCGTTCAACTTCAGCGTATGCATGAATGAATTGATAATCAATTCATTGGTATCGACAATCGTCCCATCCAGATCAAAAAGAACGCATTCTATCATAGTTGTTTACTGCTCCTTTTTCTCTTCACCCACCGGTTGATTCGGTTCGGCTCCCTTGCTGTGCGGCTTGTGCTGTGGTGTGTTCGCTGCACTTTCAGGAACTACAGTGTCTGCAGCCGCCGCCTTCGTACTCACGATAGGATCGGAGTAGTGTGCTTTAGGTTGCCCGGTCACGCGGCGGATAATTATAAGTGCTATTGCGGCTACAATAAGCAGCAGAGAAAGCAGCTGGGAAATGCGGATATCGCCATAATCCGGATCGAGATATCCCTGTTCAAATCCAAACCATGTCATTGGACTCCATAAACCGTTAATGAATGAGACCAGCCCGCTGCTGCCATTGAATGCCAGGCTGTCTGTACGCAAAGCTTCAATAAAGAACCGTCCGATCGAATACCAGATTAAATAAGACAGGAAAATTTCTCCGGCCCGCACAAACTTCTGCCGGCGAAGCACCATCAAGAGAGCGATGCCGAGCAGACTCCATAAAGACTCATAGAGAAAGGTGGGGTGGTGGAAAGCATCCTGTATGTACATTTGATTAACAATGAAGTCAGGCAAATGCAGCTTATCCCGTAAAAAAGATTCTTCAACCACTCCGCCGTACGCTTCCTGGTTCACAAAGTTTCCCCAACGTCCAATCATTTGACCGGCCAGCAAACCTGGGGCACAAATATCGACCACACGCCAGAACGAATACCCTTTGTAGCGGAAATAAATGATTCCGCATATAATCGCTCCGATCAGTGCTCCATAGATGGCTATGCCTCCGTTCCAGATCTTGAAGACATCCCAGAGATTATCCTTGTAATCTTCCCATTTGAAGGCTACGTAATAGATACGCGCTCCAATAATTGCCGAGGGCAGGCCCAGCAGCAGCATATCCATAAAAAACTCCTGTGAAATCCCATACCGCCGGCCTTCACGAATACACAGCAATAGTCCGGCCAGCGTACCTAAGCCCAGGATCAATCCGTACCAGTGAACCGGCAATGATCCAATGGAGAAGGCCACAGGATTTATCGCCAATGAAAAAAACATATACTCACGCTCCTAATCCAGATCATCCATATCTTCAGAGATGGTGGCTGTAAGTTTATTGGTAAACTGCAGGGCAGCGTTAAAGCCCATCTGCTTCAAGCGGTAGTTCATTGCTGCAACCTCAATAATGACCGCAAGGTTACGTCCAGGGCGTACAGGAATGGTAACCAGTGGAATATCGGTGTCGATAATCCGTGTAGTTTCCTCATCCAGTCCTAAACGGTCATATTGCTTGTCCTGCTGCCAGGCTTCCAGCCGGACAACAAGCGTAATACGCTTATGATTACGGATGGCTCCCGCACCGAACAACGTCATTACATTAATAATGCCGACTCCGCGAATCTCCAGCAAGTGGCGGATCAGCTCCGGTGCCGTACCATGCAGCTGGTTATCCGAAGTCTGCCGGATCTCGACTGCATCATCTGCGATCAGACGGTGTCCGCGTTTAACTAGTTCAAGAGCTGTCTCACTTTTACCAATTCCGCTGCTGCCGGTAATCAGCATTCCCACCCCATACACATCACAGAGCACGCCATGGATTGTCGCAGTTGGGGCAAGACGGCCTTCCAGAAAGCTGGTCAGACGGCTGGAGAAGATCGTTGTTGCCATTGCACTCCGCAGTACCGGCAACCCCTTCTCATTGCTTATATCAATTAGCTCCTGGGGCACTTCGAGGCCGCGGGTAATCACGATGCAGGGGGTATTGTCATTACAGATTCCCCGAATACGGGTCTTGCGCTCTTCTTCAGGCAGCATCGAGAAAAAGGCCAGCTCAGTCTTGCCGAGCAGTTGAACACGTTCTTCCGGGTAATACTCGAAATAACCGGCCATCTCAAGGCCCGGACGGTTCAGATCATCGACCGTAATCGGTCTTTTTAACCCTTCGTGTCCAGAGATAACTTCCAATTGAAAATTCTGCACCAATTCTGATACTTTAACTTTCTTTGCCATATATGTTCGTCCTTTCGTCATCCTGGGGATGAGGTTGTGCTCCACAAGCGTCCGGTTTGTCTCATTTTTTGCAAAAGGTCCCGGATGTTAATTCTCCTGCTATCTTAAAGGATTACGCCCCTTAATGCAATCATTATGGATCACAGGGCCCTTGGCAGACCAAAAGAAAAAAAGCTGCAGGAGCAATCTCCTTGCAGCCAATCTTAAGAACGATCCCTATCATAGAAAAAACCGCCCGAAGGCGGTCTTCTATTGCAGCAGGGTCTTATCCCAGCAAGATATTAAGTTCGGACTCTTTATCAAAGAGGTGAATTTTGTTCATGTCGATAGCCAGTTTAGGCTTGCTGCCTTCACGGGTAGTCGAACGTCCGTCTACACGGGCAATAACTGTGCCGCCACCCAGGCCGCTCAGGTAAAGGAGCATTTCATGACCCAGATTCTCGGTTACATCCACCAGGGAAGTGAAGATAGTGTTCGGGGAAGCTTCCAGGAATACTGGCTCTTCGTGAATATCTTCCGGACGAACGCCCATGATTACTTCTTTGCCAATGTATCCTTTGTTACGGATAATTTGTGCTTTGCCGCCTGGTACTTCAACATCCAGATTCTCTGCACGGAAACGAACAGCACCGCTTACTTCGGACAAAGTACCTGTAATAAAGTTCATTGTCGGGGAACCGATAAATCCGGCCACGAACAGATTAGTAGGCTCATTGTATAATTGCTCAGGAGAAGCTGCTTGTTGAATGATACCGTCGTACATTACTACGATACGGTCACCCATTGTCATGGCTTCCGTTTGGTCATGCGTTACGTAGATACAAGTAGTTTCAAGGCGTTTCACCAGTTTGGTGATTTCGGCACGCATTTGACCACGAAGTTTAGCGTCCAAGTTGGAAAGAGGCTCATCCATCAAGAAGACTTGCGGGTCACGGACGATCGCACGGCCCAAGGCAACACGTTGGCGTTGACCACCGGAAAGCGCCTTCGGTTTGCGCTCAAGCAAGTGTTCGATGTCGAGAATTCTTGCAGCTTCGCGCACTTTTTTGTCGATTTCTTCTTTCTTCACTTTACGCAGTTTCAGACCAAATGCCATGTTTTGGTATACGCTCATATGCGGATACAAGGCGTAAGATTGGAATACCATCGCGATATCGCGGTCTTTAGGAGCCACGTCATTAACGACACGGTCGCCAATGTACATTTTACCTTCAGAGATCTCTTCCAGACCTGCGATCATCCGCAAAGTTGTGGATTTACCGCAACCGGATGGGCCAACCAATACTAGAAATTCCTTATCTTTAATATCAAGATTGATATCGATTACTGTCGCTTTATCAGAACCCGGGTATTTTTTGAAAATATGCTCTAAACGTACGCCTGCCATTGTATTTCCCCCTCGAGTCATTTATTGTATTACAAGTTCATTGCATTTCTTATACATTTATCTTACTCCAGTTGAGTCAGGCTGGCTATTTGTAACGTTCACAAAAAACCTATTTCCTTTTCGTCACTTTATACAATAGCATGGTCAGCTTTACAATGGCTGCATCGCTGAAGCTTCGTACATCGGCACCCGTCTCCTGTTTGATTTTGTCCAGGCGGTAGAGCAGCGTATTGCGGTGAATATAAAGCTTCTTTGCCGTCTCGCTCACATTGCAGTCCATCTCAAAAAAGGTCTCCAGCGTCAGCAGCATTTCTTTATCGGCCAGCAGGGAGGTATAGTCTCCAATCTGTCCAAGCAGCTGTCTGCGACGGACCACGGGAATACTGTTGACCAAACGTTCCAAATGCAGCTCCCAAGGCAAATGGATATACTCCCCCACCTGAAAAATGCGTCCAAGCACAATCGTCTCTCTCAGCAGAGCTACAGAACCTGTTAGTCCTTTGACCGGTACTATAGCCGGTGCCACTGCTAAATGAAAAACACCGACCCATTCGCTGGCAATCAATTCATGAAGACCCATACAAGTCTGTGCCAGCAGATCATCTTCATTGTCTTCCTCATCTTCTTTATCATCCCCGCCTGTAAGGAGTTCCTTACGGGCTAATATTAACCATTCTTTCTCCAGCAGCGGGATCAACAGGATCTCTTTCTCAAAATAGCTGCGCAGGAGCTTCATCAGTGACCGGTAAGTAATCTGTGGACTGTGCACATTCTCACTGCTAAGCAGAAACGGAATAGTATCCCCAAACAAACGGCCCTTCAGGGCAATGTCGTCCGGAATTTCAATATCGTCCTTTTCCTGCTCCAACTGGGAGTTCAGCCAGCTTCCAAGCTGCCTGGCTTCGACTTCGCCTTCCTCCTTGACTCCCGTTGCCTGAAGCGCAATGGCAAAATTGCGGGCTGCATAGTCGGTCAGCTGCACTTCCAGAGGAGTAAGTCCCTCCATCTCCACCCATACCACGGTAACACGGCCATCGCTTTCGTAGAGGGGAACCAGCAGTTTATCTTCATAGAACACAGGTTCATCCTGCTTGCCTATACGAAAAAGAGAAGCGGACAGCTGCCTTCCCAACTGCTTGATCCCGGTTCTTTTTCCGGTGAGTTGCTCCAACTTTTGACGCAATACCTCACTATCCATCGTCACCATGCTCCACCACTTTTGCTCTTTTCGCCTATTTTATCATATTTCCCCGAATTATGCGGAATTGCTGTATAGCAGTCTGATGACACCTTCTGCAGCCGTTTTTTGTAGGGTTCTATTTCCTTTGAACAGCTGCCGGCTCGAGTTCCTTCATTTTTCTCAAAGCTTTATGAATCCAGATGCCAGCAATAGCCCCATCTCCCATAGCCACCGTAGCTTGTTCTGCATGAACCGCTACATCCCCGGCCACCCACACATGTTCGACACTTGTCATTAAGGAACGCGAGTCTGCTTCGATGTGTCTGTTCTTATGAAGTTTGGCTCCCAGCTGCTCCGCCAGCCCTGAATGCACGGGATTTCCTCCAAAAGCAATAAAACCGCGCTCCGCAGGAATGAAGGTACCCTTGTTCAGAGCGATCCCTTGGATCCGGCCTTCCTGCTCTTGAATGTAAGCTGCTGGTGCTTCTATATAATGAATCCCTTCAGAGTCCAGCCGCCGCCGGTTATCCTGGGATAATGGCTTCTGTTCATGATTGATATATGTTAAGTCGTCGGTCCGTTCCCGTAAAATAAAAGCCATAGCTGCACCCACGTCTCCCGAACCGAGCAATACCGTTTTCAAGTTCTGAATTTCGTACCCATCGCAGTCGGGACATACATAAATCGTATTCCCCAGAGCATTAATGATCCCCGGAAGTTCGGGGAAACGATCCATGATCCCTGTAGCCAAAAGCAATGTTCTCGCTTGATAAGTTTTGCCTTGCTCTCCCTCAAGCCGGAACAATTCCTCCTGCTTCTCCGCCAAAACAATCCTGTCGGTCACAAATTGGACTCCCGTGCTCTCTGCCTGCCTCCGTCCCCGGTCGCGCAGCTCCTGACCCGAAATACCGTCAGGCCATCCCAGAATATTATGATATTTCCGGCATAGGCTTGACCTGCCTTCCCCCGCATCAATCACCAGAACATGATGTGCAGAGTAACGGCCCAGTTGAATCGCCGCCTGCAGCCCGGCCAAACCCCCGCCAACTATAATTGTATCGTAAATCACAAGCTATCCCTCATTTCTGCTCAGCAGTATAGACTTATAATTAAACGAAGCCGTAAGTTTTAAACGAGATATGGATAATTACTTTTCAGAAATATCTTGAAAAATAAAAAACAACAAAAAAGCCACCACCCTAAGGTGATGACTTTCTGATTGGGATGAGCCATGAAGGACTCGAACCTTCGACACCCTGATTAAAAGTCAGGTGCTCTACCAACTGAGCTAATGGCTCATAAATGGTGGGGGATGATGGATTCGAACCACCGAACACTAACGTGAGCAGATTTACAGTCTGATGCGTTTGGCCACTTCGCTAATCCCCCAAAAAGGTGGCTCGGGACGGAATCGAACCGCCGACACGAGGATTTTCAGTCCTCTGCTCTACCGACTGAGCTACCGAGCCTTAAAATTACATAGAAATGAAGCGGAAAAGTCATACACTTCCCACTTAATTTGTGGAAAAAATGGCGGAACCGACGGGATTCGAACCCGCGATCTCCTGCGTGACAGGCAGGCATGTTAGGCCAACTACACCACGGTTCCGCGATTTAATAAAAATGGTGCCGGCGAGAGGACTTGAACCCCCAACCTACTGATTACAAGTCAGTTGCTCTACCAGTTGAGCTACACCGGCACGGTGTAAATAAAGATGAGCTTGTACATACATAAAAGATGGTGGAGGCTGAGGGGATCGAACCCCCGACCCTCTGCTTGTAAGGCAGATGCTCTCCCAGCTGAGCTAAGCCTCCGGGTATGTATGGTAGCGGCAGAGGGGATCGAACCCCCGACCTCACGGGTATGAACCGTACGCTCTAGCCAGCTGAGCTACGCCGCCACATTACAAAGCTTATGGATTAAGGAATGGCGGAGAGAGAGGGATTCGAACCCTCGCACCGCTTACGCAGTCTAACCCCTTAGCAGAGGGTCCCCTTATAGCCACTTGGGTATCTCTCCAAAATGATCTTCCATTGTAATCCACACAGGAACTTAATTCCTGAAAACTGAATCCGAATCGAATTTGCGTTCTATATATTTTGGATAAGCCCTCGACCG
>NZ_BMKR01000046.1 GCF_014644435.1 Paenibacillus albidus
CCCCATTTGACTCTATACGGAGAGCTTAAAGGTAAAATTATTCGCGGTCAAGGTACTAGTATGTCCAAGTATAAATTAGAATCCAACATTTAATTTCCAATCATTTTGGTTCTAGCTCAAGAATCCACTTAATAATTTGTTGAAAAAAACGACGATTCAGATAAATCCAAATCCGTCGTTCTCTTCACATGATTTGTTGAATACTCTGTTAATTGAGCAATCCAAGAATTTTTTCTCTAAGGGCTTGCTTTTGATTGACCCCCACCATTGTTTCAGCCAATTTACCGTCTTTAAATAAGAGTAGCGTAGGAATACTTCTAACTCCAAATTGTGAAGCCAATTCGAGTTCTTCATCAACGTTGACTTTGGCTATTGTCGCTTGTCCAGCCAAATCATCAGCCAGCTCGTTAACGATTGGAAGTTGCACTTGACAAGGTGGACACCAAGGTGCCCAAAAATCGACTAGTGTCACTCCGGATTTAATGTTCGATTCAAAATTCTGTTTTGTTAAAGATACTGCTCCCATAATAGAAACCCCCTAAATTAATTTATCAATTATTCAATCGATTAATTGAATTATACTTTTGAAATCTAATTTCGTCAACCTCTTCAATTAGGTTCATATCAATTTGCATATATCACCCATCGATTATCAACGTTTTAGTATCTAAACTTCTGCAGCATGCGTCAGTTTCACGTCCATCGTCTGAAGTATCTTTCTCGGCCGAACAAACGTAGTACCATTTTCCATATCGGTTTGCTAAGCGAATATTTTGGTCTTTTTCTTTTTTTCAGAAATTCCCCGCAACTTTGTGCGGGGGTTCAACGATGTTTACCTTGACAATGTAGTCCAAAGCAAAGTGATTTTAAGAGATTGTTATTTAGTAACGCCAAGTTACTCACCCAATCACAAAATATTTTTCCGAACTATAGCGTTGTTCTAAGCCTCAGTGTGAGAAGAATTTTAGCTGCCCCTGCATCATCATATTCTAAACTTCTTATCTCAACTATCTCGATGTTTGCCTCCAAATCTTATTTTAACTAGCGCTCAATGTTATATAGCGCCTTTTTTGCGAACTTCGTAAAAAAGTCTATCTTAAGGGTATTCGCGGAATCATTGAACAATCCCACCTGTTAGCCGAATTACTAGAATACTTACTCCCATAAAGTATATTAAAGTTTCCTTGACATTTCCCTTTTTGAATAACCTTGGTTCGGTCTTTTAATAAATCGGTGTACGGATCACATTCTTGTCTACCGACAATTGTTGCTGTTTTGGGATCTGAATACGTCATATTGTTTCTCTTGAAATTATTGTTAATATAGAAATCAAATAAACGTTATTTACAAATGGAGGTATTCTTTTGGAAAATATTATTCGAGATTATCTGGAAAATAACTTTGAGCCTATGTTGGCACAATTCACTGTGAATGATGAGACTATCATGAAAATTTCTAACGATGTTCATTCCAGATTGTCATCTTTATTGAATCGTTGGAATGACAGTTCTTTTCGCTCAACAATTTTATTGCATGGCGTTGAAGAAGCTACTCATTATGTACCGGAGGCAGACATTGAGATTAAAGCTCTGGTTACGGTTGCTATCAGAAATAGTCTATTAGAAGACATCGCAAGTACAAAAGAGGCTGCAAAGAAGTTTGGATTAAGAAGGCCTCTCATCTCCGACGAACAAATTAAAAATATTACTACCAATGCTATAGTTTTTTTTAACAAGCAAAACTTTAAGTCAGCCTCATACAAAACTGATAGTATAGAGAGCGATCCATTCGGACATTTATCCACTAAGTTTCCATTAGCTTGGTATGTAATGCATAAATTAAGCCAGTGTTCTAATTACATAACTTTTGAAGTCCCCAATGAGTTAAGAATCGCTCATTCTCCACTCCAAAAGCATAATACATCAACAACATCAGTTGAAGTTCAGAGTGGAATGGACCCGAATATAGATCCAACCTTAAGAGAGATACTTCTTAGAGTAAAAAATGGCGAACAGGCTTTTTTCTTTTCAGATTCTTTTAAAATGATAACGAGACACCCGGAGAAATTATATAGAGTTATTGAAGAAGTGCTAAATGCTAAAGCTCCAATTGTTACTTTTAATTATTACATTAGCAATGGGTATGTGGCTCGGAGAAGTCAATTGTTAAAAGTGGCTCATTCTGAAAAAGATTTAAAATACAAATTCACCAATTTAAAAGGACTGAGAAAAGCTCATTTAGAGATTATAAAAAAGATGGGTTAATCTAAACCAAGGTATTTTAAAAAAGCGGTAGTACATAAATCATGGTTAAGTTTGTACTACCGTTAATCTTAGAATTTATGAGGTCCCCCTTTTCTCATGGTTACGTATTCCGAGAAGTTCATCTTTTCTGGCTATTGTTGGATCATACCAATCAGCTTTTTTCTTTGCCCAATCAATCCATGATAAAGTTTCCTCGGTCATATTCCCGGATGACTCCAAGGATGTAACATAGGCCCGAATCCTACATGCTGTCTCGTAGTCCTTCGCTAGGTTGGTACAATGGTTCGTTCCACTTCCATCTCATAACATTTTCTGTGTTCTAAACGTAGTATTTCCGCTTCTTCCCGCTTACGTCTTTCCGCTTCCCGAGCTTTTCGTTCCTTTCGTAAAAGCTCTGAGACTTTATACATCTCGATGAAAAGCTCCCCAAGTTGGTTTTCAACATTGGCAGCTTTATGATCGCGAAAGCTCTTTTGTCCAACTTTAATACAAAGCCTACCGTTAAACATGTAATCATATTTCCGAATATTCGGCTTTGAAGCCCATGCATATCGTTTTCTTTCTTCTTCGTAACGGCGAAGTTCGGCTTCTTCTTGCTTGGTGGTGATATGCTCTGCTTTGTCTTGCAATTCATAAATTTCGAGTGGTATCTCTTCGTTCCGTATTATAAAGGTTAGTTTATTGGTTACGGTACATCCCAGCTTCTCCAGACCTTGAATAAGAGCTCCAAGAATTCGATAGACTCGTGGCAGAGACTGATCAGAAATTACCCCTGCCAAAAAAGGTTCACTTTTGTTCCATTCACTTACAATAATCTTATAAGTTGATATCAACGGATGGGCTTTGGAACGTTCACCTGGGATTTGAATCGAATTTGCTATTTTATAAAAACAATTCCTCTCTTGCTCACTCAAAAAAGGTAAGGGTTCTGATAGAGTGTTATTATGAGACTTTGCTTCAGTTAAATTTTCTATCATTATCACATTCTCATTATTTATAGTTGGAAATGTGGCTGTAACTACATCTTCAACAACGATACTTTGTGATGGCTTACTGAGCTGATTAGACTTTGGGGAAGGTAATGAGACCTCTTTCACGGTTGAATCCGGCAGAAGAAACTTAAAAGCGGGTTTGCCAAACTTTAATTTCATCCAATACCCAGACGGTGGTATCGGAATCTCCGCTTCCTTACAAAGCTTGTAGATCTGACCGTAAGCAAGTTGTGCTACCCTGACTTTAATGAAATCTGGCTTATTTGCTGTCATGGCCGTCTTCGGTGACAAAGCCTGGTGACTACCAAAATGGCTGGGCGGCATGCTGCCGGTCCTCGACGCAGCATGCCGTTCTCAGCATTCTTAAAAACAGAGCCCGCGGACATTATCCGCAGGCTCTGTTTCTTCGCTCAATTCTGTATTTAACTATTGCGCTAACGGATACTACTGTGAATATCATAATAAAGTTAGTCAAGAGTGTTCACCTCGTATATTACCCTCACTCTTAACTTAAAGTAAAGGTTGCTATTTCTTCAAATGATAAGGCACAGTAGTTACGATGACATCCCTACGGAATAGCAAATGAGCGCGGATTAGCAAGCTTGATTGATTATGAAGGATGTTATGCCAGCCTTTCTTCGGAATGAACTGTGGAATGATCACCGTTACCTTATGATTGGATTCGGCTGCCTTCCACTGAACGGTATCAATAAATTTGGTCAGTGGCTGGATGATGCTTCTGTAAGGAGTATACAGTGTCACCAATCTCACATCCGGCTGCCACTTTTTCCATTTTTCCTCAAATACCGCTTCATCTTCTCTTTCGAAAGGAACGTAAACCGCAATAATCTGTTGTGGAGAAAGCGATTTGGCATATTCTAATGAATTCATAACTACATGAGTGATCCCAGCGACCGGTAAAATGATCACATTACCTTCAATGTGTATCGTTTGCTCACAGGTTGTTATTCTAAGCTGGTCGGCAACCGCTTCGTAATGCTTATGAATTCGATGGAAAAGCAGAAGGAGAATCGGTAAAAATACAAACACAGGCCATACCTGAGTGAACTTGGTTAAAAAGAACATCATGGTAACAACAAAACTGATTAGAGCACCCACCGTGTTGATGATAAACTTTTGAACCCAGCCTGCAGGCTTTTCCCGCAGCCATTTAACCATCATCCCTGTCTGTGATAGCGTAAAGGGAATAAACACACCTACAGCATATAAGGGGATTAATTGTTCTGTCTTACCCTCAAATACATAAATCAGCACAATGGAGAGAACTCCCAATATGATAATCCCATTGGAGTAACCAAGTCTGTCCCCTCTCATGGTAAACATTCGCGGAATAAACTTATCCTTGGCAAGATTCACAGCCAGTAAAGGAAAAGCAGAATAACCGGTATTAGCGGCCAGAATTAGAATTAATGCGGTCGTTCCCTGAATAAAATAGTACATAGCATTTCGTCCGAATGTCTGTTCCGCAATTTGCGAAACGACAGTGACGTCAGCACTGGGGGTAATACCATAATAATAGGCTAAAACAACAATTCCTGTGAACATAACCGCTAATATAGTTCCCATGGCCACTAAGGTTTTTGCAGCGTTAGAAGCCTCAGGGCTTTTGAAATTCGGAATGGCATTGGATATAGCTTCCACACCGGTTAGCGCGGAGCTCCCGGAAGAAAATGCTCGCAGTAACAGGAATAGGCTAATGCCTGCTACCGGTGTGCCAAGTGGTGTGTGCAGTTCTGCTGGAACGTTACCCGTAAGGATGTTATATAGACCTGTACCAATCAGAATGACTAAGGCCAACACAAATAAATATACTGGATAAGCCAATACGGAAGCAGATTCCGTTACACCTCTTAAGTTCAATATCGTAATGAGGAGCACGAATACAACAGCAATAATCACTTTATGCTCATGCAAACTCGGAAAAGCCGATGTGATGGCATCCGTACCGGCCGATACACTTACAGCCACCGTTAAGATATAGTCAACCAATAACGAACCACCGGCAATTAACCCGGGGTACTTACCTAAATTTTCCTTTGAAACAACATAGGCTCCCCCACCGTGAGAGTAAGCAAAAATAATTTGCCTATAGGACAAAATGAGTGCGGTTAACAATACCAATACGCCGATAGCAATCGGAATCGAGTACCAGAAGGCAGTTGCACCAATCGTAACCAGAACAATTAGTATTTGTTCCGGACCGTACGCAACTGAAGATAATGCATCTGAAGAAAGTATCGCTAACGCTTTCTTTTTATTTAATTTTTGCTCCCCTAATTCAGTAGACTTCAAGGGCCTTCCGATTAAAAATCTTTTTAAAAATGAGATCACGGGTTTCACCACTCGTTTTTTATTTTTAAGCATTTCATACCCCGCAGGCATTTGTCGCTGCAGTCGAACACAACAAAAAAACCACAGAAGGATATTCTGTGATCACAGACATCACATGACACTCATCCTCTCTCCTATACGCTTACGAGGTTAGCTGCCGGATTCGGGCGTTGAGAGTCGCCCTACCTGAACAGATATCATGAACATATACCTGTAATCAGGATTCACCCCTAATCGTCACCCAATCTTTATAGAGGAGTGGATTGTTGGTTCCCCCGCTTTCCCTAAAGGAAATTAAGCGAAATATATTAGATTGCTTTATCTCTGAAAGCATATCTTGACTATCCGATATTGTAAAGGAACTCTATTATCGATGTGTTAACCTTTTCAGTCATAATCATCTGATATAACGCTTTCATTTGTCTTCCTCTTTTATTTTCCCTTCTAATGCTCCTTATATCTATGTTTTTCATCCACTTTTCCCCACCGTTTCTTTGCCAGGTTTCGTCCTAAACCTTGCGGCGTATCATATGTTTAGTTCCCGTTTCCCGTAAAAGAAATAGGTTAAAGCTGACAAACTGGCGGCCAGCAGGAGTGAAAGGAGCAGAATGCCAAAGCTGAGCCCATTGCCTTCCACAATATTGTATATCTGAAATATTCAAAGGGCGACAGTACATTCAGAACTGCCTTTTCTTTCACACGTTACGTGGAATTCCTATGCTGGTACATCTTGCGATCCCGCAAAAAAACCATATGTGATGCTCTTTACGCTGAGAGCATCACCATGGTTTGATTAAATACATTTACTTTTTCCTTCTATAATAGTTTGAACTGAAACCAAATGAGCAGTCGATCAATGACTTCAAGGGGAGACTGGTTGATCCGTTTGTCTTAGCTATAGAATTACTGCTCTTTATCCCGGCCGAGCAGCCCGTTGAGCGCCTCTGTCACGTTCATACCGGTAAGCGTCTGGGTCAATTCAGGAACCTGGGCCATGATTTTGGCGATATCGCCGGTAATTTTGTTTACGCCGGATGAAGCTCCGTCCTGGGATATCACTGTAATCTTATCGACCTTGGCCAGCGGGGAAGCGATTTTTTCAGCCAGTTCTGGCAGAACCTTCAAGAATTCTACTGTAAGCGCTGCTTGCGTGAACTGTTTGTACGCTTCGGCTTTTTTCTCCAGTGCCCCCGCTTCCGCCGCACCGGCCAGTTGAACAATTTCCGCGTTGGCTTTCCCCTTCGCCAGCTCTGCTTCCGCCGTTGCCAGCCCCCGTTTGGTCATTGTGGCCGCTTCTGCTTCCGCCTCAAGAATTTGCCGCTGCTTGGCTGCTTCCGCTCTCATGATCGTCGCCTGGTTCTCCGCCTCAGCAGGCTTGATCACCGTTGCCTCCAGCTCCTTCTGTCTCAACTCAACTTCAATTTCCCGGACGGTCCGGTTGGCCTCCGCTTCCATCTGCGTGATTTTGACCTGTTCGGTAACCAGCGACTGCTTAATTTTGTTCTGCTGCAATTCGTACGCAAGATCCGCCTGTGCTTTCTTCACTTCTGTCTCCAGCTTAAAGTCCGCCTGCTTAATGTTCAATTCCTTCTCGAACAAGGATTCCTTGGCGCGAGCGGCAGTTCCCGCTTCAATAGTGGCCTGATGCGCATTGGCTTTGGCAATGGAGGATTCTTTCTCCGCCTCGGCCTGCTTGATCTGAATGTCGCGTTCCGCTTCCGCCTTGGCGATGCTGGCATCGCGGCGGATGCGCTCAATTTCCGGAACCCCCATATTGTCGATATAGCCTTTGTCGTCAGTAATTTTCTTAATGGTGAAGCTGACCACCTCGAGCCCCATCTTGTCGAGATCTTCCGAGCAGGTCTCCCGCATCTTGCTGTTGATTTCGTCAGGTGTCTTTAGAATGGATTCCACCGTTAATTGTCCGATCAAGCCGCGCAAATGGCCTTCCACCGAATGCAGGATAATCGTCTCGCGGTCTTCTTCCGGCCGGTCGATAAACTGCTCACTGGCAGTCAGAATAGCGGTAGGATCGCTTTTAATCTTAATCTGGGCTACCGCCTCCAGGTTGAGCTTGATGCCCTGCCGGGAGAACATCGCCTGCGCCGGGATGACATCGAAGCTCATCAGCATCATGGAGATGGTCTTATTGTTCTGGAAGCCGGGGATGACGAACGTCCCGCCGCCCTGAACCACTCTTTTTCCGCCGAGGCCGTATACAATCATCGCCTGATTGGGCGGAACCTTTTTATAAGCGGTCACGATACTGAACAAAGCCAGCAGGATAACAACAACAATTCCCGTGATTAAATAAAGAATAACCATTCGGTTCGACACTCCCCGTTACTTATAATTTTTCGATTTCCCTCTCGAAGAGGGTTACTGCAGCCATTCCTTTATCCACCTTTAAAATAATCACCCGGTCGCCCTTGTCGAGCTGCTGGCCGGTTTCTGCCCGCACTCCAATGGAACGCATCGTTCCGTGCAGCACATATTTCATTTCCCCAACCGCTCCATCCACTGCAGATATGCTGATGTACCCGAGCTGCCCCGCCTGCTCATAATCCATTTCATTCATGCTGCTGTCATATCGGGTCATCACCCGGGCCAGCCCCGCATACATCAGACAGCCCAGTAGCAAGGCAACCACGGTACAGATCAGCACCACTGCAAGCATGTTCATTCCACTGAACCGGGTAAGCACATAACCAGTGCCGCCCCAGACCGTGACAAACACCATTAGCGGGAGTATGGGCACAAAGCCTGGACCTCCAGCATCGCCGCCTCCCATATGCAGATGACCCGCCAGGCCATGCCCATGAAATCCGCCGCTGAGGAGGAGCAACAGCCCTACCCAGAAGCACACGATAAATACAGTAACGATAACAATCCCCCCTTTCAAGCATTTTAGATAGCATTAAAACACTCTAATTATGGTTGTTATAAGACTTTTAGGTCCTTATACAGACCGTCTTTCCTTCCTGCACGCACAGCAGAAAGACCACAGAAGCGGCAGGGCTCTCCGTGGTCGGTTAATCGATCATGGCGCTCATCCTCTCTCTTCGAGGCTTACGGGGTTAGCTGACGGATTCGGGCAGCGAGATTGCCCTACCTTGCCAACGCGGCTTTTCAGCACACAGCAAGGATTCACCCCAAGTGAGCGGCAGCTATCTGAGCAAAAGCCGCATTCACCATTGGTTCCCCCGTTCCCACTATCGGAATTCAGCCATTTGAGAACAGTTATATTACATTCAGTTGTTGATTTGAATCTTACGCCTGTGGCCGTTTAATGTAAAACGTTGCGGATGACAAAAGAAGCCAAAAATACCACCCCTTCACGAATGAAGGCGCAGTCTTTGGTTTCGCTCTTAAGCGGCCGATGATTTGCTCTTTATTGCTCCGTTTCTCGCAAGACGACCCAGTGGAAAAGCAATTGTAGCTGTGGCAAGGGAGTTAATCTTGTTATAAAGGGAAATGGGGGAAAACGAAGGAGCTACAATTGCGTTTGACAGTCTCGTTCATATCAGCGATTGGAACAACGGTCCGTTCGCGGAGCGTCCACCCAAGTACTCAAGCTGATCTTCCAAAAAACAAGGGCTGTCCCAAGCAGCCATTTCATGGCTTTTGGGACACCCCCTCTACACGGAACACATTCTTGTCTACCGACACCAAAGGGACGGCTTATTTTTATTGCTTTTTTAAGATCAATTCTGTTTGTTTTCTACAGATTTCATACGGTTTTGATCGTCAGGCAGTCGGTCATTACTGAATTCCTGGCCTGCCTCTAACTCACTAGGGCCGCAAGCACCCCGGGAAAAATTTGTGAACTGCCTTTTTTGCTCATCCAGCTCGTGTTTTCGCTTAAGAAGTTCCTGCGGATCCTGATTCGTCATAATGTTAACCTCCCCAAAATGGAATCATGCTGTTTATTTGCACTACAAAAGTTTTCCATAATAGAGCGGTGCTTATGCAAGAAATTAAAAATCAAATCCAGCTTCTCTTTTGTCTCCAATGAAGAAAACATGCTATCCATATAGACTTAAGATTTCCTCCCACAGTAAATTAATATTTTCTCTTGTTTTCTCACTCGTTCTTAGATTTTCAGCCATTGACAGATTGATACCGCCCCCTCACCGGAACATAAATCTCCATCACCGTATCCACCCGCGAATGACAACGCTCGTCGTAATACTCGAAGTTCAGCTTGCCTTCATCGTATACATATCCGCTGCCTGGAAACCACTCTTCAAAAATATACTTCCAGGTGCTCTTGATCACATGCACGAACTCTCCCTGATCCTTCCCCTCGGAGGTGTCCACTGGCGGTGTGGTGAACACGGCATATTCTGCTTCAAGCACCTGCACGGTTAACATGTCATCGGTCACCCGGCTGAAGTCCTCCACAATGACACCAAGCAGATAAGTAGCATTTCCGCTGTCAAATGCCGGAACACATAACCCCACTTCTCCATGCTTGGGCGGATTTAGAATTTCATACATTTTGGATTCCAGGTTTTCTCCTTCATAGTGGCTCCAGAACGAAGCAATATCCTTCGTATAATTGCCTTCCGCCACATTTGTTTCTATGCCGTAACCCGCAACCTTGAAGGCCGGTTTCTGTACAATCACTGGATTCATTACATAACCTCCGATTTCAAAAATAGGCCCGTTCTGAAGATATCCTTCCATCCGCGCCGCATATTGCGAGGGACTGTAGCCAAACGCTTTACGGAACGCCTTCGTGAACCCGCTCTGCGTTTCAAAGCCATAATCCAGCGCGATATCAATGATCCGCTTGCCGCTGAACAGTTCGACCGCTGCCAGGGACAGCTTGCGGCTGCGCACATACTCCATCACGGACATCTCCTTGCACAGACTAAACACCCGGCTGAAGTGATAAAGTGAGTATCCCGCCTCCGCAGCGATATCCTCGGCAGTCAGATTACTTTTTATATTCTGCTCGATATATTCAATGCATCTCTCTATATCCTTACTGTAATTCACTGAGCCACCCAGCCTTTCCCCGATCGGTGATTTTATTATAGCAACTGCTGATCAGGAGGGCTGTTCCTGTTTTGCTAAGCTGTGAATTGCATGCAAATCGCTATAACCTGACAGGCCGTATAAAGGAGATATCCTTGCTTGAATTCATACGGTTTATTTAGGAAGGGTATCACTTCAACCCATCCATGAATAGGCTGTTGTAATAAATTGAATAATGGAGGTATCCCACATGACCTTTGGGAACGAATATCCAAACAGCCAGGCTAATCCACCCTTATCCCCTTACTCTACCCGCTACAATCCTTTCCCTTACTCTCATTACTACCATCTCGTCCGTTCAGAAAGCAGCCAGGCAGTTCTGCCCTCAGACAGCGAAAACACCAAAAAAGAACTTGTGAATGGTTATATGAACGCAAATGTAGGCAGCGGTAAGGGGATTAATCTAAATACCGGAGGAGAAGTAGGCGGTAAACACGGCATTGGCTTAAATGCTGGCGGGAATTTAGCCTTAGGTGGCGCGGGTATGTATGCGGGCGGCCATATGGGCACTCCTTCATACGGAATCCATGCGCAAGGCAATACTCATCTGGACAGCAGCCAGGGTCTAGGGCTCAATGCCGAAGCCCAGGCCTTCGGCAAGTACGGGCTTGCGGCTCAGGCAAAAACCCAGCTGGGTGTCGGTCAAGGGGCAGGTTTTCATATGGGGGCACAGGTCGGAGGAGAGTACGGTCTAAGCGCCGATGCCGAAGGCCACTTGGGGTTCAGTCAAGGCGCGGGGCTGCAAACCCATTTGCAGCTTGGAGGCGAAAATGGGTTCGGCGCCCAGGGCAAGGCACAACTCGGCGGCGGTCAAGGAGCAGGCTTAGGGGTTGCCGGACAGGTAGGTAAATATAATGGACAGTTAGGCTTTAATATCGGCGGCAAGGACAAAGAGTTCAAGGAGTAAAAGAGTCTGAGGATTAATCCGCGACGGACTCTTTAGAACAGGAGGGGTCGGCTAGCACCCGTCCTCTCACACCGCCGTACATACGAGTAAACCTGTTATGGGACAAGTATATACAGAAAAAAAGAACCGCCAGCAGGCAGTCCGCGCATTCTTCTAAATTTACTTTTAGCCTTATTTAGGAGATGTGGAAAGACTCTTGAGAAGTGGTTCATCATAAATAGTGAGGGTACAATGGTGACGTGATGCTTATATGTAACAACAGGCTTAAAATATAAATCATAAAGTTTATGTCTTTTCAACATAACCAAACCCCTAATCCTTAACCAACAACACATCGAGACCAGCAATGATGCTCGTATGCTGAAGATTTGCAGCCCCCCTGCCCTTTCGTGTGGTGGGAAGTCAGTAACATAAACCATCCCTTGCAGTTCCCTCATACAAATGGTTACTCGGCTGTCTTCGCATTCGGATCGGCTGCCCTTTGCTGAATGTTCAACAATATGTCAATCCTTACAGGGCTTAGGTCTAGGGAAAAGACTAGACTTGAGCTGATTCTGATCAGATGGAGCAATTGCTATACTTTAAAATGGAAATACATACTTTAGGAGCTACGATTTTGAAAACAAACTTTAGACCCCCGCACCGGGCCTGTCCTCCATCTTCACCCGTTTGCTGATGCGTGAAAGCATAGCGGGCACGTCCATTAAAGCTTCAGTTGCGGTTATATTCGTGGAACTTTTACTCATGCAAATGGTATCGGCACAACAGAATACAATGCCCAAATCAAATTTTGGAGGCAGTTGAAATGAATGACGAGCTACAACGTACGTTAAGTGAGATCATTGAATCAGGTTCACAATCTAACCCCGTCGTGAATGCACTCATTAGTGATTATGTTAAGTATCATGCTGTACTTGTTATTATTGGTGGATGTTTGGTACTCATACTCGCATTGCTTAGTATAATTTTTCGGACTAAATTTAAAAGATCACCTAAGATAAGCAAATTAAAATGGGGATTTGAAAGAAAAGCATACTTTTCTTTCGCGCTTTTAAGTAGTAGTGTCGCTTTATTAATGATTTTGATTGTTGTGGCAAATCTGATCAATGCCTTGAATCCATTGCATGGGTTCTCATTGATTAATGTTTCGTTTGAAATATCCAATGAAGCAACATATAAGGACGAATTACGCTATGCGTTCAATGAATGGGTACAATTAGGTAATGAAAATATCCCGTCTATTCTTCAGGAAAAGATTAATAGGCGCATTGAGTTTCATACTACAAAAGCTATTGTTTGTGGAAATTTGTTGATACTATTTGTGGGACTTAGTGTGTATATTTGGAACGCATTAGTAACAAGAGCTAAATCAAATGATTCAAAATGGAGATTTAAAGAAAAAACCTACTTTGGTATTGGAATTGCCACAGTTGTTCTTTCTTTGTTAATGATGGTGATAGTAGTAGCAAACATGCAAGCAGCATTTGCGCCTATAACATTATTTATGATGAATTTGTTTAATGGCTGAATGCACTGGTATGAGACCGACCTAATTCACATAAAATTTCTTCTCATTTAGTTAGTTGATTTGCATAACACTTAATTGTTGTTCCGTATTAAAAAGGCCCATTTCCTCTCAAAGTAGTGAGGAAATGAGCCCGATTTTTAATAAACGAATTAGTTAGTAGACCATAGCTTAATCCGGTCTTGGATATGCTTGGTATAGGCTTCTTCCATTTCTTTAACTCCAGCTTTATCCAGTTCGGCCATATAGGCGTCCCAAATCTTATCAAATTCCTCCGGCTTGGACATAACCGCTTCCGGAATGCGTTTCCATGTAATATCCTTCATTTTGACACCTAGTATAACAGCAGGATCGTCATTTGCTAGTGGCATTGTGTAAGCTGCGCCGTAAGCTCTTGGTTGGAATTCCTCTTCCTTAGGGAAAAGATCTTTCCAATGCTCCGCCTTGTAAGCTTTTAGAGCTTCCTTTTCAGACTCGCTGTAACTTGCGGTCAACATTTCCGGATAATTACGTGTGAAATAGTTGCCGGTTGAATCCTTAATTCCATCCCCGTAATGAACCATCATGTTCCAGTAAAGTCCTACACCTGATTCTTTTTGGAAACCCGCATTGTCTTTGTTCATCCGTTCCTGTACAGCCGGAATAACCACACGTTTGCCAGCTTCAACCGTGTAATGCTTCCCTTCAATCCCCCAGTTATTCAGAATTTGTCCCTCTTCTGATGCCAGAAAGTCAAGGAACTTAATTGCACGTACCGGGTCCTCACACTTGCTGGAAATCGAGATTCCGTAACCTCCGTCAAAGCCGGCAGACCAGAAACTGGTATCCTTGTACTCATTACTCATGGTAACCGGATAATGACCGTAAGTCTGGTCGAATTTCCCTGCAGCCTTTAGCGCATTCTGTGCGTCGCCATAATCCCATTCCGGATCAGCCAAGCCAAGAACACGGCCCGAAGCCACTTTAGCCTTAAACTGGTCGGTCTTTTGCACGAAGCTTTCCGGATCAAGCAGTCCGATGTCGTTCATGTGGTTCAACCAGCGAAAATATTCTTTCTCTTCCGGACGGCGGAAATGATAAATCGCTTGATGCGTTTCTTGATCAATGTAATATTCGCCGTCATCCGGTCCTCCGGTTGTCTGGAATCCCGAGTTGGTGACCTGGTACATATGCCAATCGTCCCCATTCAGCGAAAGCCCGATATTTTTGTTGCCATTTTCGTTCGTCGGATGTTTGGTGATATAATCCTGGATAACTTTTTCGAATTCCTTCACCGTACGTATTTCAGGATATCCAGCTTCCTTGACGACACGGTGTTGGAGTTCAAATCCCCCGTCGGCTTTAATTTTCTTCTCATCAACGGCGGACCAAGTTGGAATAGCGTAAATTGCTTGATCGTCCAAATTGTATTTTGTGCGGACAATTTTGTCTCCTAGCATTTTTTTGATGTTAGGCGCGTGCTCCTCGATCAAATCCGTCAGATCGAGAATAGCTCCAGCGTCGACAAGTTTGCCGACATCCGCCTTTGCAGCTATCAAATCAGGATAGTTGCCTGTCGCTGCAATCAGTGAAATCTTTTGTACCGGGTCACCGACAGCAAACTCAGCATCTAGGGTTACCCCGGTTTTTTCAGCAATAATCTTACCGACTTCATCCTTCATGTTATTCCAATTCGTACTGGAGTCCTCCGAAAAATAAGTAAGCGTAATCGGCTTCGAATTATTCCCGGACGTAGAACCTCCTTCTGCATTGCTTCCCTCTCCGGCAGTAGCACCGTTATTGCCACTACACCCTCCAAGTGTCGACGATAAAGTCAGCGCCAGTATGGAAGACATAACCATCCCTTTTTTTCCTAATTTCATGAAGCTCCCCCCAAAAAAATAATGAATTAGTTAATAATTTCTATGGAACAGGCTATTTGCCTGTGCTCACCATGGGCCAGTATCGTTTTAACTCTTTACTGCGCCGAGCGTCATACCTTTGACAAAGTATTTTTGCAAAAAAGGATAAACGATAAGAATCGGCACCGTAACAATAATAGTGATGGCCATTTTTACGGATTCCGGCGAAATTTGTGTCATGCGCTCAGCCATATTAGCGGCATCTTGAGAGTTGTTTGCACTTGTTGTAGTACTTTGCAAAATTTTCATTAACTCATATTGCAGAGTTGTCAAAGATTCGTTAGACCCATTAAAAAGATAAGTATCGAACCAGGAATTCCATTGCCCCACCGCCAAGAAGAGAGCCACAGTGGCCAATGCGGGTTTGCAAAGAGGAAGAATAACGCGCCAGTATATAGTGAAATCGTTGGCGCCATCCAGCTTAGCTGATTCTTGTAGCGCATAAGGCAAACCGTCTATAAAGGAACGGATAACGAAGACATTAAATGCACTTACAAGACCTGGAAAAATGTAGACAGCAAACGTATCAATTAAGTGCAGATCCCTCATCAGGATAAAACCCGGAATCAAGCCCCCGGTAACATACATAGTGACAGCAAGAAAAATTGAAATGAATTTTCTCGCCTGAAAATCACTTCGCGCAAGCGTGTAAGCCAGCATAGAACCGCTGATCAAGCCTGCTATGGTACCAATGACGGTCCGCAGAAAGGAAATTTTGAACCCGGTAATCAAGCTTTCATAGGTGAAAATCAGGCTATAGTTATCCAATGTAAATCGCCTTGGCCAGATGGTGATTCCTCCTCTAACGGTATCTACTGAATCGTTAAAGGATATGGCCAGTACGTTCAAGAATGGATAGATCGTCAGAATGGTTACGACAATCATTGAAAGATAAACGATTACTTCAAGGATTCGATCTTGTGGCGCTTTCGCCTGTAGGCTCTGTTTTACCCGGCCGACCGGCGCATCCCTATTAACAACCCCCATGTCACCCTTCCTCCTTACATAATGCTTTCATTTGTAAAGCGCTTGAAAATTCCGTTGGCCGCAAACAATAGGATCAGGCTTATCAATGAATTGAAGATATTGATAGCCGTTCCGAAGGAGTATCGTCCCATAGCCAGACCATAATTAAGCGCATACAAATCAAGCACTTCAGAGTAATCGATGACCAGGTGATTCCCTAGCAGGAATTGTTTCTCAAAGCCTGTACCTAGCAGATGACCAATGGACATAATCAAAAGGACGATCATTGTCGGCCGGATACCCGGCAACGTAATATGCCATATTTGTTTCAATCGGCTCGCGCCGTCCACCCGTGCAGCTTCATACAATTCAGGCCCAATCCCGGATATAGCAGCCAGGTAAATAATAGCGTTCCAGCCTGTTTCCTTCCAAATATCCGCACTGGTTACAATCCCCCAAAATAAGTGACCTTGTGCCATAAACTGAATCGGCTGATCGATGAGGTTCAGGCCAAGAAGGATATCATTCACTACTCCACCGTCCGTCGAGAGCATTTTGGTGACAATCCCTGCAGCAACCACCCAGGAAACAAAGTGTGGAAGATAAGATACGGTCTGGACGAACCGTTTTAAAGCCTGTACACGGACCTCATTTAGGAGCAGAGCAAAGACGACCGGCACGATGAAACCGGCGATCAGTCCCATAAAACTCATAGCCAGCGTGTTTCGCAGCACTTGGTAGAAGTGGTCATCCCTGAACAAGGTGCGAAAATGCTCCAAGCCCACCCATTTCTGTTCAAAAAAACTTAATCCAGGTTTATATTTCTGGAAGGACATGGTCCAGCCCCATAAAGGTAAATACTGGAACACAAAGACCCAAAGAACGAAAGGTATAGACATGTAGTAAAGATACTTCTGATTTTTAAACTCCTTCCAGGCTCTCTTTTTTCTCTTTTTGTATGCGTTTTCTGTACTTGCTGTTAACGTATTCATAGTTCCTCCCCTCTCTTGAATTCATAATAAATCAGAAGGGAGGCATGGCCCATACTAAGAATTTCGGGGAAAATCATCCACTAATTATGGATTTTTATAATCCGACGGAGAGCGGCCTTCGTATTTTTTGAATTTGCTGTGAAAGTAATTAGCGTTCGTGTAACCGACATGTTCGGCCACTTCGTATACCTTCATTCCTTGGCCCAGCAACTCTTTTGCTTTTTGAATTCGGACCCTGTCCAGATAAGTATTAAAGTAGTCCCCGGTCATGTTCCTGAACAGCTGCCCTAAATAAGGGGTGCTATAGTTTAGCAGTCCAGCAATTGATGACAGCCTTAGGTCTTCTGCATAATGTCTATTAATGAAGTCGAGCATTTTCTTAATTTCCTGCTCCTTGCCTTTAGGTTCGAAGTCCTCCGCAAACTCTGACAGGAAAGAGTGGATCTCTTCTAAGAGATCCTGCAGATGATCATGCTGATATATCCCGTTTAAAAATCGTGAGACCGTCTCCGTTTCCTTTAGTTCTATCCGGGAAACGGCGGCCAGTTTATGGATGATAGCGTTGGAAAGAAAAAAGAAGGATTGTTTAACAGACTTCTCATCTTGTCCCTGCTTGAGAAAAAAAGCTGCGGCCTCGTTTAACAACTGAGATACCATTGTCTTGTTTCCTGCATCCAGGCAATAATACAAGCGGAATATTAAATCTTCTATCCTCTCTTCATAGTTGTCATCGGGCAGCCGAGGCAATGGCGGTGAAGGCAAACAAGGAATATCCGGCTCCAGAAGACTATTCTTCCTGCTGAAAAAAGCTTGTTTTACCGCTTCCTGGGCTTTTACATAGGAGCTTCTAATATATTTCTGTTCGGTAACAGCCCCCCCGGTTGCAGCGGCGAATCGGGTATCACCTGCGATGCTCCGAATCTCGCCGTACAGATTATCCCGCCGTTGTCTTCCGCGCAGCGGTGCGTTGAGCAGAAGAATGACATAGGGGGAGATAACGGTCACGATTCCCATACTCCGTGCCTCTATCCCTTGTTTCAGTCCAACCGAAAGCCGGATTAATTCTTCAGAACGATCCGCATCGGAAACTCGCGGATAGATGACCACAACTTCGTAACTGCCCCATAACAAGTCCGCTTGTTTTGTCTTACTGCTTAACTTTGCCGGATCCTCCGTCTTCTCCTGAGGAACGAGTAGACTGTGTAGATACAAGTCCCGGTTCATACCCTCTCCCTGGTGCCCTTCCTTCGAAAGGGATTCCTTTTCGATCTGCTCGCGCACCAGTTTTAAACTAGCCGACATTTCGCTGATGTTTACTGGTTTAAGGAGATAACCAGCAACCCCATACTTGATCGCTTGTTTGGCGTACTCGAAATCGGCATATCCGCTGAGGATAATAACATGCAAATGTTGACCGGCCGATCTCAACTGCTGAATCAATTGTAAGCCGTCCATAACGGGCATACGGATATCTGCAATTACGACCTGAGGGGTTTTATCCATGATGACTTTTAATGCTTCTTTACCATTGCCTGCTGTGGCTATAACTGTAAAACCGAGATCTCCCCACGGTATTAGCGTTTGAAGTCCTTGCCGAAGCTTCGGTTCATCGTCTACGATAACTACCTTAATCATTGGATGCTGCACCTCCAGGAATGAAAAACGTGATGTAAGTACACTTCCCGAGCTCACTTTCGATACTCAAGGCACTGGATGCCCCGTACAGAATGACGAGCCGATCGTTTACATTTCTAATACCGATCCGCTTGCTCTCCTGTTCATGTACGGATACGGCAAGTTCCGCTCGAATACTAGCGAGTCGTTCTGCCGAGAAGCCTGCCCCGTTGTCACATACCTTGACTCGAACCCCCTTCGGGATTCTCTTCACTTCAACTTTGATGACAGCTCCCTCTTCGCGGTTATCAAGACCATGAACGATGGAATTCTCTACTAAAGGCTGAATAATCAACGGAGGGACGGGCATCTCCTGCAAATCGGGATCAACTACTAAGCTATATTTCAGTCGGTCTTCATAGCGGAACTTTTGCATACCAAGATAACAACGCACACGCTCAAGCTCTTCCCGAAGTGGAATGTTGCCGTTGCCAGCCTCCAGACTGCTGCGCAATAGCGTGCTCAGAAGCCACACTGCCTCCGCGATATCGTCCTGCCTGCGAATATGAGCCTCCATTCGTATGGATTCCAAAGAGTTGAAGAGAAAATGCGGATTAATCTGGCTTGCCAGCATTTTGAACTTAATCTCGTTTTGTCTTTGCTCTACAAGACTTTTCTGATGATTCGTTTCTTGGACTTCTTGGACCAAGTCATGCACGCTTCTAACGAGCGCATTAAATTGCTTGGACAACAAACCGACTTCATCTTTACCGTCAATATGCAGATACGTTTCCCAAGATCCCATTCCCACTTTGGACATATGTTTGCTTAGGCGAAATAACCTTCTGGATAATAGTGAAGCTGAAGCATAGATTAGTAAAATTGCAAATATCAGGCTGACCGTTATTACAACTACGCCGAGCCGGATCACTTGATTGGCATCACGGGTAATCTCGGAAACGGAAAAAACGGAAATGATCCGAAGCCCGTTCCAGCTATTCTCTGGATTCAGATTTGCGATAACCACTTTGGAAGCTTTGCCGCCCACGACTGTGTTATAACTTCCTTCCTGACGGGAAAGTATCTTTTCTTCTCCATCAATGTCTGACAGGTTCTTCCCGAAAAACTCCGCTTCATTGGATCCGACGACTCGATTCCGGTTATCCACGATAAGCGTAGTGAACGACTCCTGGTCCAGAATCGAACTTAATTGCTGTTTATCTACATTAATGACCAGAACACCTTTTTGCCCTGTTGAATCCACGGGGAATGAACGTATGAGACTAAGATGTTCGGTATCGTTACGTTCATCCTTGATTAAATTCCAACCGGCAAGTCCTTTCTGATGTATAGCCTCCTTATACCATGCTTCGGATGTAATGGTATTGTCCGGCTGGATAAATTCCCAGTTGTTGAGTGCTTCTGGATTAACGACATACACACGAATGCTCGATATCTCCTTGTACAATTGGATGTAGTCGCGAATATCCGTATACTCCCGGTATGCCTGAATAACTTCGGTGTAACTTTCATATTTTTTGGTGGCCACCATCTTCATCCGGTTATCAATGGTTAACCGGTAGGAAATGTCCAGCGGCACCTTAATCAGTTCTTCCGTACGCTTTCTGACGCGCTCCACATTGTCAGATACCTGCGAAGAGGCGTTATTAATGACAATCTCTCGAAGCTTCCCAGTCAAAAACAAGCCGGATAACACCAAAGGAAGAACAGCTGCTGAAAAGAATGTAAGCGCCAGTTTCTTCTTCATTTTCATGTCATTCATAATTCGGATAAAATTCATGGAATAATCCTCCCGAGCCCACTTCGGCCACTGCGCGCAAAATGCCCCTTTTCACACAAAAAGGGGCATTGATTTATTGATTTATTTTACTCTTTCGGATAGTGAAAGCTCCCTTACATCAAGCCTTGTCAGGACTTATGGCTCGGACCCGGAACCATCCGCTTTCATGATCCTTTTGTTCATAGGGAAGGGTCAGCCCCAACTGCATCAGTCTATCTCCCCCATAGATAGACTGTTCTCCGCTGTATCCCGACTGAATCTCGTAGGCAAGTTCCGGATGAAGTCCGGCTAAACGCAAAAATCTCTGGGGCGCATTTGGCACGGCCATCACTTGAAAATAGTAGACAAGCGCCTCCTCTTTATTTTCGGAAACAAACATCCAAGCGGACTCATTTCCTTCGAATGGGCTCTTCAAACGGTACAAATCACCCCTCTGTACTAATCCGCGAATCTCCTTGTAGGTTACGATTTGGCGTTTGACGGTCTCTTTGTCCTCTTCAGAGAATTTCGTAAGATCAAGCTCATAACCAAAGTTTCCAGACATAGCGACATCGCCTCGAAAATCAAGGGGGGTTATCCTTCCAACTTGATGGTTCGGTACAGCCGACACATGCGCTCCGATTGCGCTTACGGGGTATACCAGGCTGGTGCCGTATTGAATCTTCAGCCGTTCCACTGCGTCGGTATTATCACTGGTCCAGGTTTGCGGCATGTAATAAAGCATGCCCGGATCAAACCGGCCTCCTCCGCTAGAGCAACTCTCGAAAAGAATATGCGGAAATGCAGTGGTAATGCGCTCTAACAGCTCGTACAATCCAAGAACATAACGATGAGCGGTCTCGGATTGACGTTCCGGAGGCAGGTCAGCCGAGCCTATTTCCGTCAAGCACCGGTTCATGTCCCATTTCACATAAGAGACCGGCACACTGGAAAAAATAGTAGAAAGCGAGTCATAGATATAATCGCGCACTTCTTTGCGAGTATAATCCAGCACTAGCTGCCATCTTGCTTCACTGCGTCTCCGCCCCGGAACATGAAGGCACCAGTCTGGGTGCTCCCGGTACAACATACTGTCCGGCGAGATCATCTCGGGCTCAACCCAGAGCCCGAATTCAAGGCCTAGCTGATTGATGCGTTCCGCAACATCCTGAAGACCACCTGGAAGCTTCCGGCGATCCTCGTACCAATCGCCAAGAGACGAATTGTCAGAATCCCGTTTCCCGAACCAGCCGTCATCCAAAACAAACAACTCGATCCCCAGCTTGGCTCCCTCTTCTGCTATCGATACCAACTTATCTGCATTGAAGTCAAAGTAGGTAGCTTCCCAGTTATTGACCAAAACAGGACGTTCTTTGTCCCGATATTCCCCCCGGCAAAGCCGGGTCCGATACAGACGGTGATACGTTCGTGACATGTCTCCCAGTCCTTGTCCGGAGTAAACCATAACTGTTTCCGGTGTCTGGAAACTCTCCCCTGGACTGAGCAACCAGGCGAAATCAAAGGAATTTATCCCGATACTAAACCGCGTAGAGCCAAATGAATCCACTTCTGCATCTGCTTCAAAGCCACCGCTATAGACAAGGCTAAAACCGAAAGCCTCACCGTGGTGTTCCGTCGTTTCCGGAGTGACCAACGCGGCAAAAGGGTTGAATTGATGGCTGCTCATGCCCCTTTTACTATCGATTCGGGTCTCACCTTGATGAAGCGCTTTGCGGGTAATATTACCTTCCCGGGCCCAGGCACCTGAAAGATACGTTATCTCAAAATCGCGTTTGCCCGGAAAATCGACGCTGGCACTCAAGGCACGTCGAAGCCGCAACTTTGTGCCACCTTCATTCCTAAGCCGTGCCGAGCGAATGATGACGTCACGATCCGCGAAGATGCTATAACTAAGCACAACTTTAAGCCCTGAATAGGCATCAGTTAAATCCAGTTCCAGCGTATCTGCTTCCGTTTCATCCTCGGTATAAACGGCCGGCAGCCCGGCTAGGGCAGGCTTCCCCTTAGTCATCCGGTAACCTTCATATTTCAACTCAGTGATACGTGTTCCATCCTCAAGTTCAACCTGGTAAGCCGGATTCCGGAAGTCCCCACTCCCATATTGCGGGTATTCTTGCGGCAGCCGATCTATTCCAGCCTTTTTCGGGGTAGAAATTAGCAGATCGGACATCGGTTCCCGGTGTTTCAGTCTGCTCCCCCAATATACATGTACAGGGTGGCCATCTACAATCTGTAAAATGTAGCTCATGCCGGACGACTGCAGATGAAATAGCCCAGCTTGCTCTTGTACGATTATGCCCATATCAAAATATCCCTTCCTTCTAGTAAATACTGTCCATATGGTTTAATACTTGATAAGTTCATGCAACAGGACAGGCAGCTCTATAGAAATAATATATTAAACCCGGATATGGAGTACATGGCATGGTACTCACTAAATATGTTATGATACTAGATATTTTATAATAAGGAGATTTACTGTGATTGAGTATTTACCACGTAGTAAACAGCATACAGAATTACAGCTCACTCAATTCGGCATTGAGGATTGTATACCGGGTCATTTTTTTGGGCCAGCTGTGAGGAATCACTATTTACTCCATTATGTTTTGAGCGGGGAGGGATTCTTTGAAGCCGGTGGAATCAAATATCGGTTGCGGAAGGGGCAGGGGTTTTTAATTTCCCCCGATGTATTCACATATTATCAAGCTGATACAGCAAATCCTTGGTCCTATTGCTGGGTTGGTTTTAACGGGACATCGGCGGAATTCCTCCTCAAGCAAGCAGGTCTAACAAAGGATTCGCCCATCTTCCACTACGACAGAGATGATATGATTTACCAATATTTGCAGTTGATGTACGAGTCGCGAGGATTCCATAAAGCCCGAGAGACCAGACTGACGGGGCTGCTATATTTATTGTTATCGCTGCTGGTGGAATCCAGTCCGGTTACATCCCCTGAATTAAAAGAAACCCGTGCCGAGATTTATGTTGAAAAGGTAAAGGATTTTATCGAGATGAACTATGCTGAAAAAATAACCATTACGGACATTGCTCAATTTATAGGACTCAATCGAAGCTATTTGTGCTCATTATTCAAACATCGAATGCATCTAAGCATCCAGGATTATTTGGTTCGCTACAGAATCAATAGAGCATGTGAGATAATGGGAAACGCGGAACTTTCGATAGCTGACATTTCCCGATCCGTAGGGTATAGCGATGCTTTGCTATTCTCAAAAATGTTCAAAAAGCTAATGGGTTCCTCTCCTAAATATTACCGGGCTGAAGTTCTTGCCCTAACCCAGGACGATTCCCAAAATCAAAATCTGCAAATTGAAGAGGAACATTTTTTTTACAGCGGATTTTTCCAAGAACATAGATAACCGAGGGTTCACAAAAAAAGCCGCTAAACTTGCGCACTTCAACTTCCAGTAAAGTTTTTTGTGCTTTCAATAACATTGGAAGTGTTCCTCTTATGAGCAGATATTTCTTCTGTTTTTAACTCACTCTTTGCTATATGAATGAAGGCCGCCATCGCCGGGGAAATCCATTTCTCACGATGCCAGAGTATTTGGGCCGAAAAAGATACATCTGATAAATCCCATGGTAAAACAACCAACTTCCCTTCTCTCAACTCTTCCTTCAAAGCCATTTCGGGCAACAGAGCGATTCCAAGGCCGGCCACTGCGCATTGTTTAATTGCTTCTACGCTATGAAACTCCAGTTCCGTCAAAGCATCGGCGCCTTTTTTCAATAAGGACTGGTGAAAATGAGTGCGATAAGAACAGTTCTTATCGGTCAACAAAAAATGTTCTCTGTGAAAGTCATCAATAATCAATGAGGAACGAGATGCCAGTAGATGATCTGGAGATACCACCATTCGAAATAGCTCATCTTTCAAAAACTCTGAATGAAGGTCTTTGGCTCCAACGAATTCATCCAATACAAAAACGACATCTGCAAGCCCTTCTCTTAGACTATGTCTAAGCTCTTGGCCGGACAAGGGACGGAACAAAAGACGAACGCCTGGAAAGTCTTCACGAAAACGTCTAAACAAGGAGGGGAGAAGGTATGCGCAAAGAACTTCGTCTGCCCCTATAATAACAGTTCCCGTCGTTTCTCCGTGCTGACTAGATACGCACTTCGCTTCTTCTACATCGTTTAAAATTTTAGTGGCATACGGCAAAAATTGTTGGCCGGCATCTGTTAACATGACATTCTTACCTAATCGATCCAGCAATTTCACGCCCAGCTCTTCCTCCAAGGATTTGATTTGCATGGTTACGGTAGATGGTACATAGCTCAATAGTTCAGCAGTTCGACTAAAGCTGCCTGTAGAAGCAAGAGTCCAAAACGTTTTTAGTTGGCGTATTTCCATTTAGCGAGCCCCTTCTTCGTTCAAAATAATTGAATGTAATATTCAAAAACGTTTCGTTGATTTGATGATATGCGTATTGTAGAGTGAAAACAAGTGATTACTAATTTTATTTTGAAGGAGCATCCATCAATGAACGATTATGAAACATATCCCCTTGGAGATATATTGCTTCAATCGGGTCAGCAACTCCCTCAAGCATTTATTGCTTATAAGACCTACGGAACCTTAAATGCCGCAAAGAATAATGTTATTCTATATCCGACTTGGTTTGCTGGTCTTCACACAGATAATGAATGGTTAATTGGAGAGAACAAGGCACTAGATCCTAATCGATATTTTATCATTGTGCCCAATATGTTGGGTAACGGATTATCGTCCTCTCCCAGCAATACTCCCGCTCCGTTTGATAAGGCCAATTTCCCTCTCATCTCTATGTATGACAATGTACGTTTTCAACATCAACTAATCACGCAAAAATTCGGTATCACCAAAATCAAACTAGTTGTGGGTTGGTCTCTGGGAGCCATGCAAGTTTTTCAATGGGGAACGAGTTATCCTGAAATGGTCGAACGTATTGCACCATTTGGCGGAACGGCAAAGACCAGACCGCATGCGCAGCTGGTATTCGAAGGTATGATCGCAGCGTTACAGGCGGATACGAATTTTAAAAAAGGAAGGTACGAGCGTCCACCGGTTATCGGTCTCGCAGCGATGGGAAGAGCCTATGCACCATGGGGTTTTTCGCAGGCGTACTATTTGGAGAATTTGTATCAATCTGAAGGATATAATTCCTTGAAATCTTATGTAGAAGATTACTGGGATCAGGTATTTTTGTCCTTTGATGCTAATGACTTGATTGCCATGTTGCGTACAGGAATACATGGGGACATTAGCGATAATCCCGTGGATGGCTGCAACTTCGAACAGGCGTTAAGTAAAATCACCTCTCCTGCACTCGTTATGCCGGGGTCAAGTGATTTGTTTTTCACTCCAGAGGACAGTGCGTATGACGTTCAACGTATGCCGAATGCTGTTTTTCGACCCATAGAATCCAAGTGGGGACACTGTTTTGGAATCGGAGCTAACGAACCGGATTCACTCGTTATAGACAGTCATCTAAGACAATTTTTGCAGTTAGGATAGTTAAACAAGTCGCATTAGGCCTAAACCGCTCCTAACCATTGTTTAATCGCTTCGATGCTCTGAAACTCCAGACTTTCTTTAACTTTTATCTTCTTATAATGGAGATAATCATTAAAAACAGCCTTATAACTGCAACTACGTTAGATAGTCCACTCGTATATAATAATCACCAATCCGAAATCATCGGCCGAAAACAACCCTGTGCAGAAATGCTCAGGGTTGTTTCGTTATTGCCGTCTATGTTGTACTCAAGATATTTAAATTCACCGGAATGGAAATAACCAGATCTGACAGTCTCATATAAATACTTAAGTTCCTATCAAAATTGCTTCCGTTTATATGTGCTCATTAATTTTGATCAATAATTTCTTTAAGATTTGCTTTTCCTCTTCTGTAAGGACCTGAATGATCTCATCCTCCACCTTGTGGAATGAATCATTAAAGTCATCAATCAGTTCAATCGCTTTTGGCAATACATATATATTTTTTTGGCGTTCGTTAGTGGCTGGAATTTTGCGCTCGACGTACCCTTTTTGCTCCAAAACTTGTAATATGCTTGTAATGCTGGCCCCGCGCAGATGAAACCGATCTGCAAGGTTCTTTTGAATAATATGTTTGTCTTGGTTTTTGTAAATATACTCGATTATTTTTCCTTGTTGAGCGTTCAAACCTAGCTCTTTTATACTCTCGTCCGCTCTTTTCTTTAATTTAAGGCCAATAATCTGAAACAAATCCAGATAAGGCGTATCTTTTCGAGATTGCATCATTATCCCCCCCTATGATTGTTAGAACACTAACTATAAACAATTAAACTATACAGTGACGCCATAGGCCTGTCAAATAAAAGTTAATTTATTGACTGTTAGATATCTAACAGTTATAATTTTAATTGTTGAAAATCATATGGGAGGAATTCAAATGGAAAATCCAACTCAAATTGCTGCGTTAGAACAAGTCACAGTGATTAAGAATGTACGAATTTTTGATGGAGAAAAAATTATTGCATCCAGACATGTTGTCATCAAAGGAGGGTCCATTATTTCAGTGGGAGGAGACCATCCAGGTGATGCAACCATTGTCGATGGGGAAAATGCAACATTAATACCTGGCCTGATCGATGCCCATGTTCATACTTCCATTGCCGGATTGCGGGATGCCCTAAAATTCGGCGTAACGACAGAGCTTGAAATGAACGGTGATTTTACGGCAAGAGGACGCGAGATTCAACTGAAAAACGTGGATGATGTCGCGGAGGTTCTTTCTGCCGGCACTGCGATTACCGCTCCGGGAGGCCATCCAGATGAGTTGCTGCCGGATGGGGACGAAATTCCTGAATTCGTAATAAAGGAATTGGAGAAATTATCGGAGGAAGACCGGGAAGCAATGCTGGCTGCATATGCGCATGATCACGAGGAAATCCCCCAAGTAACAACAGTGGAAGAAGCCATCAAACATGTCCATACCCAAGTGGAGAATGGTGCCGACTATATCAAGATCATGATCGAAGAAGGTACAGTTATGGGGGCTCCAGGTCTTCCAGTTTTGAGCGACGACATTCTGCGCGCAGCCGTGCAAGAGGCGCATAAATTTGATAAAATTGTGCTTGCTCATGTTTTGACGGCTCGATCTTCGCAAACGGCTCTCGATCTGGGAGTCGACGGATTGGCTCATTTGTTTATCGATAGACCCGACTTCACGTCGGCATTGGTAAGTTCCATTGCAGAATCAGGTGCGTTCGTTACGCCTTGCTTGGTATTGAATTCATCTATTCTAGGGCAGCCGGCAAGGGAGTTGGCAAACGATACGCGGGTGTATTCCAAACTAAGTCCGGATTGGATCGATATTCTGAACTCCAGCTTTAATACGTATCCTCAAGGTCATATGGAGAACAGCTTTAAAAACGTCATGGATCTTCACAGAGCCGGTGTGGATATTCTGGTAGGGACGGATGTATCCCCCGTGCCTGTTCCGAACCTTGGCGGTCTTGCCCATGGAGCCAGCGTTCATCATGAGCTGCAACTGCTGGTCAAAGCAGGCTTCACTCCAATCGAAGCGCTTCAATCGGCTACCTCGAAACCAGCACGCCGATTCGGTCTTCACGATCGTGGCCGCATTATCGAAGGTGCGCGCGCTGATCTTATTCTCTTAAACGGTGATCCAACAACCAATGTCTCGGATTCCTTGTCAATCAAATCCGTGTGGTTCAAGGGTGTGCTTCAGAAATGATGAGTGAACCGACGACATTATAAAACCGAATGCTCCATTCTAGAACAACTAACAACGACCAGATCAACATTCGTACACAAAAAGCCGTAACAATTGATCATAACCCTGTCAAGTAGACAGGATAAAAAAGACATGTCTAAGCTGCGACCGTTTCCCGGTATTGTACTGGGGAACGGTCGTTTAGTTTCTTCTGAGGTAGCGTTATCATGTTCTGCTTAACCACTTGCTTCTGGCACACCAAACCTCTGTTCTACGGTTGATTTCGACCATTTTAGGGACTAATAACACTGCTTTCTGTTGTTTCTGAGTACAATCTATTTATATGGGTATATTGGATAATAAAGTAATGTTATTGTAGTGGAGGTAAAGTGAAAATGGCTGCTATTAGAAATGAAGATGAAAATTCAAACTCAAGTGTAATGAATCGCTTCGTTTATTCTAATCGAAATCTATGGTCTGGGATTCTATTCGGAATTGGTTTAGTCGCCTTTATAGATGAGACCGTTTTCCATCAACTGCTGCGTTGGCATCATTTTTATGACAAGTCCACAACTGATGTTGGCCTGATTTCAGATGGTCTTTTTCACGCTTTTAGTTGGTTTGCAACAATCGGAGGATTGTTTATGTTTGCTGATCTTCGAAGACGAAACGCAATTTGGCCCACTAGATGGTGGGGAGGCCTTTTTCTTGGAGCGGGCAGTTTCCAGTTGTATGACGGGCTTATCCAACACAAACTAATGAGGATTCATCAGATTCGTTATGTGGAAAATGTTATTTTCTACGACTTAATTTGGAACATCTTAGCTGCTTTAATGATCCTGATCGGGCTCAGTCTTATTTATCGCACAAGAAGCAGACAACAATTAGGAAAGGCTCTCTCACATGAACATTAATACTCACATTCATCATAACCATGGGACTGAACTGCATCATATAGCGTCGATAATACCTCAATTGATTTTAGCACTACCATTTGTATTCGCGTTTAATATGTATATCCTTGCTGCAGTCCGTTCCAGCCGAAACAATCGTTGGCCATTATACCGGACTGTTCTCTGGTCTATTGGCGTTCTCTTTGCAGTGATTGCCGTGGCTGGACCCCTTGCCAATCTAGCTCATACTGATTTTATTGCGCATATGCTCAGTCATTTACTTTTAGGTATGCTAGCACCATTGCTTATGGTGCTGGCCGCACCGATGACTCTTTTGCTGAAAACCCTCAGCATATCATTAGCCAGACGTCTTACACGTATGCTGAGAAGTTGGCCGTCCCGGATATTGACTCACCCTATTATCGCATCGCTCCTTAATATAGGCGGACTTTGGTTACTATACACTACGAACTTGTACTCGCTCATGCACGAGAATACCCTGCTGTATGTCATCGTTCATTTCCATATATTCGTAGCAGGCTATCTGTTCACTGTGTCCATAATTTACATAGACCCTATGCCCCACCGATTCTCCTTTTTGTACCGCTCAATCGTACTCATTATTTCCTTAGCAGGTCATGGCGTTTTATCAAAGATTATTTTTGCCCACCCGCCTACCGGCGTACCTTGGGAACAGGCAAAGCTCGGAGGCATGCTCATGTACTATGGTGGAGATGCCGTTGATATGATGATTATCTTCATATTATGTTTGCATTGGTTTAGAGAAACTCGTCCTCGAACTGGCCTGATTATGAGGTAAAGGATATTTCCCCCGATGGGCAAAATAGTTAAAGACTCATCTCTTGTGCAGAGCTTTGCATCATTTCCCGATGAACGTTCGATACGTCGCGATCTTATGCGCTAGCATCTCATCTACACCGTTCAGGATTTGGATCTGTTTTTGGATGGAGCATCTATGTTCTTCCAACAGGTTTAAGCGATCTAAGGTTGTATGTTCACCTTCGAGAAATAATGAAGCATATTTTTTAATCGTAGCAATCGGCATTTGAGTCTCTTTTAATTTGATCACAAATTGTAGCCATTTGATGTGTGACTCGGTGTATCGCCTGTCTCCACTGGTATCACGGAGAGGCATTATAATGTGTTCCTTCTCATAATAGCGTAAGGTATGAGCACTGATTCCCAATAATTCAGCCACTTCACCAATCGTGTGCATCATCAATCCTCCCCCTTCTATTTCTTGCTTGACTTAGAGTAAGCTCTAATCAGTATAATCAACTCGTAGTCCAATCACAATAAATGAAATAAATCAGATACAGGAGGAGTTTCCATGAAATACACAGTGATTACCGGTGCCAGTTCGGGCATTGGATACGAAGCGGCTCTAGCCTTTGCAGCTCGCGGCAAACATTTGATACTGGCAGCACGCAGAACAGAGGAATTGGAAAAGTTGAAATCAAAATTGGCTGATATTGATAAAAGTTTGGACGTTGTCATTCGCACGGTTGATTTGTCCGTGTCGGCTAATGTCCATGAATTCTATGAAAGTCTTCAGGGTTATTCTATTGAGACATGGATTAACAACGCTGGATTCGGAAACTTCGCTTCTGTTGGGGAACAAAATTTGCATAAGATTGAGCAGATGCTCCACCTCAATATTGAAGCATTAACGATTCTTTCTTCCCTTTATGTACGTGACTATGCAGAGGTTGCTGGCACACAGATCATCAATATTTCATCAGGTGGAGGATATACGATTGTGGCCGATGCGGTAACCTACTGCGCAACCAAGTTCTACGTAAGTGCCTTTACTGAAGGCCTTGCCCAAGAACTAAAAGGCAAGAAAGCAGCGATGCAAGCCAAAGTACTCGCGCCGGCTGCAACCGAGACCGAATTCGCGAAACGTTCTTTTGATGTAGACCAGTTTGAATATGAGGGCACGGTTCCCAAGTTCCATACTGCGGAACAAATGGCGGGATTTTTGCTTGAGTTGTATGACAGTGAGAACGTAGTCGGCATTGTGAATGGAGTTACGTATGACTTTGAATTAAGAGACCCAATCTATCCGTACGCCACAAGAACAAGAAATTAATTATTAAATGTTGAAAGGGAACCTGGCAAGTAGGCTCCCTTCTTTTATCATGCACGATACGGCATTTCCAGCACATCCGGCAAAGTCTTCTTCATCCCAAATTCCTGAAGACTTAATTAGCTATTTCGTATATTTCAACGATACATTGTAATTGATCCCGATTTTTTTTGCTCGTTTGATTGGTATTTGCCTGCGTTTGTATTCTTCAAAACCTAATTTTAGATAGAGTTTCATGGCTGGAAGATTGGTATCGGCAACTTCTTCAATCAAGTAAACCTCATAAGGGGTATGCTTAAGGATGTGAAGTATTAAATGTGAAGCAACGCCTTGCCCCCTGAATTCGGCGGCCGTCCCTACAAATTCGATAGAGCCTACATCATTTAAAGGCTGAACAAAGGCTGTTTCAAATTCCTTCTTTAGAAAAATACCAGCCATCGTGCCTTTGTAAACACCTAAATGTTTACGAAGTTCCTTTTTATCCAGTTTAACCGAAAATGAAGTTCCATCCGTGCAGGCAACCATTCCAACCACTTGTCCCTTGTATAGAGCTACATAAAATTGATCCAGTACGAACATATGGGCAAACGTAGCGGCAATCTTTATCGGATCCTTGGAGAAAAAGCCAAGCCATTGTGTGAATCCCTCAGCGAATATTTTAGCAATTCCTTGTCTTACATCAAAATCGGCTTGATCTGCTTTAACCACTCTAAGCATGACATGATCACTCCCTTTCCTTAAATAGAAATGAAGTGATGACAGAAGGTGAAGGCACGGTGAAGTTATTCTTAAACAATACTTTCATTTCAGCCAAACCCTGAATCGAAGCGTAAAAAAAGACAGCCATCTCTTGGGCATCACCTGATCGAAATTCCCCACACTGCTGACCTTTACGAATGAGCTGTGCCGTAGAATCCAGAAGCCTGGCATTCACTTGAAAGATCTCTTTATATTGTTTAGAGGTTGTGTCAGCTCCAGCTAAAAGCGATTGATTGATAAGGATCAGCAGATTAGCCAGTTCTTCTCCATGACTCAAATCGCTGTAGACTTCGTTGACAAACTGTGTGATTAACTTTTTAGGTGGGTGATCGGACTCGTTGAAGAAAGTAATATTCCGTTTTAATCCTTCAACTGCGTAGGCAACCAATTCGTTAAATAACTCTTCCTTTGTTTTGTAGTGACGATACAGTAACCCGATACTGATACCGGCTGTGTCGGCAATATCTTGAACATTAGTTGAGCCGTACCCTTGATGGACAAATAATCGCATTGCAGACGAATGGATTTTTTCCCTAGTTGCTTTGCGCATTTCTTCAAACTGTTCCTTACTACGTGGCAAACGACCTCTCCTCCCTTTTTTGAGTGAGTATTAACTCATTATAAAATAAGTAAATCAGAATCTCAACCCCTGATTACCCAAGAGCAATCGAAAGAAACTATAGGTCTTTTAAAGGATATAATTCGGACAGCGAGCTCACGGATCTCGGAGCGACCGCTAATGATGTGCACTGTTGAATGCAAAAAGGCCGAATGGAAGGAAAGGTTCATTTCCCCTGTTCAGCCATCTTACACTTCTATTTCTTAATTCGCCATTTGTCCGGCCAGTCGAGTCTCCTTCATCTGATCACGATCCGGGACAGAGCTGGATGCCGGTTGCAGCAATTGCATTACCGCCTGTACGCATCGTTCCGGCTTGTAGACAGGCTGCGGATTCAGCCTTTTCACTTTCCCGTAGCCGCTGATACCCGCACTTTCGTCCGCAACCCGGCGGAACCATATGTCCAAAGCATCCCCGGAGGCCAGCACTTCACCATATCCGCTTTTGACGAAATATTCGCAGTTTTTTGCTTCCTGCCCAGGCAGGGACTCAAAAAACAGCATCGGCAGCCCCTTGGCCAGCCCCTCGGTACAGGTCATACCGCCCGGCTTGGTAATCAGCAGGTCGGATGCATCCATCCATTTGCTGATCTCGCGGGTATACCCGAGCACGATGATGTTGGGATGGTCAAAACGGGGATCATTTCGCAGCTTGGCGGCCAGTTTATCGTTGCTTCCCACACAGCATACGATCTGTACACGCTCCCTCCAGGCGGCAAGCCTGGTGATGAAATCCTCTTTGAACAACAGCCCCCAGCCGCCCCCCATCACAAACACAGTAGGCATATTCTTGATGGCCAGTTCTTTTCTTACGGCCTGTTTGTCCCGGACGCTCCAGAAATCGGGGTGCACCGGAATACCCGTCACCTGAACGGCCTCCGGCTTAATGCCGCGCTGGATCAGCAAAGCGCGCACTTCCGGCGCGGATACGAGGTAACGATCCACACCGGGCGTAATCCATGAACTGTGCGCATCATAATCGGTAATGACCGTGTAGAGCGGAATGTCCATGCCGGACCTCTTCAGCCTAGAAATGATCGCGCTAGGAATGGGGTGCGTACAGATGATGAGGTCGGGCTGCAACTGTTCCATGACCTGGGCTGTGTGATGATAGAACATTGTGTGCAGCGCCAGCCAGGAGAAGCGTCCTACCGGCTTTTCATATTTCATGCGGTACATCATGCCGACCAGGGTCGGACTTGTATTCACGGTCGCGCGATATGCGGACAAAATCAAAGAAGCCGCCTTAGGATTTAAAAAGGAACCAAGCTCCATCACCTTCGTTCGAATGTTCCGGTCCATCTTTTTTAATCCCGCTGCCAGAGCGTAACCAGCCTGAGTATGACCGCTTCCGAATCCCTCCGATAGAATCAACACTGTTGTTTTGCGCATCGTTATCACCTGCTCCTTCATATCCGCCGCCAATCGGGCAGCCTTGTTTTCCGTCAACCTGCTCTTTTACAAGTTTATTCCTTCTGCAGGGCAAACAAAATGGTCTGCGGACCAGTCCTACGGCTGGACTTAAGTCGGGGAGGAGATTATCACTTTTGGCAAAAGGGGATTCTTTAGGCATATTTCTTTATCATGACATTTAGAAACTCTCGGAAATCTTCAACATATGTTTTTGGCTCTATGATTTCCAATTCGGCTCCAAAACTAGCCAAAAACCGGAATCCGATAGGGTTTTGCGGCACATCTATTGTGGCTATTAAAAATTTAGAATTATAGGCTTCAATCCTTTTCTGACCGTATCTTTCAATAAAGTGATCTTTTATGCTAGGTGAGATCAATGCTTTAATTGTAATTAATTTCGGTTGATAATGTTGTTCAGCTTTTTGCTCTGTCAGAAAATCTCTAGGAACAAATGTTTTGATATCGATATTAAGATTATCCGTTCTGGACAATTTAAAAGTTCGATATTCCATGCGATTTAAACAAAACCCCTTCAAATACCAACTCATTTCACTAAAATGAAGCTGGTATGGCTCGATCTTTCTATTCGTCTTCACTCCACTTTGATCTATATAATCGAAAGTAAGTAACCTTCTTTGCGCTATTGCTTCTTGACAAGACTTTAAGATTTGAACAACTTCAGAACGTCCCTCCCAATCATAAAATGACAGGTGAATGGAACTCTTCCAGGATGCTGAGCCTATCATAGCTTCAATTTTTTTTAGAGTTAGTTCTACTTCATCACTAAATAGAATTTGTCCCAATCCGCCCAATGCGGTTAATATATTTTCTAAGTCTTTACTGTTTAAAAGTCGTTTGTCTAATTTGTATTCATCCATAATCCCGTATCCGCCGTTAACTCCATGTATAGAATAAATAGGTATATTAGACAAACTGAGAGTTTCCATGTCACGTAGAATTGTTCTTTTGGACACGTTAAATAAATGTGCAAATTCGGTTGCTGAAACCACATTCTTTTGCAGCAAGATCATTACTATAGAAATTAATCTTTCAATTTTATTCATATTATCCCTCCCAGCTTGAACCGAACTTTCCCTCTTTAGGTATAAATAATAATTTTTCGCAAAGCTATAATAGGTGACAAACTAGCTGTCACCTATTATAGCTTATGCTTCATGTATTACAAGAAGGAGGTTTTTTCATGTCAGTTATTACTTATTTAAACTTTGAGGGGAACACAGAGCAGGTGCTTGAGTTTTATTCAGAAGCTCTGAATTCAAGCAAGGTAAAAAAAGTGAAATTTAAGGATTTTCCACAAGATCCAAACTACCCTATGCCAGAAAATGAGTTGAATATGATTATGGAGTCATCGTTAGAATTCGCTTGTGGAAAAATAATGATGTCGGATATTCTGCCTTCGATGAAGAAAGTAACAGGTGAGTTGGTTAAAGGCAACAATATACTGATTAGTATCGTTATTGATGATAAACAGGCACTGGTAAATTACTTTTCTAATTTGTCTGTAGGTGGCTATGTTATCATGCCGTTATCAGAAATGCCTTGGTCTTCCTGCTTCGGAATGTTGGTTGATAAATTTGGTGTTGTTTGGAAGTTTAATAGTGACGCTGATAAGTTCCTGGATCGTTTAGTTTCAAATCAATAGCAAGAATTAACTCCAAGGAGTAGGAGAATGAAACACATTTATGGAAATCAACGAACTGCTTCCAGCAAAGTCGAAAACTGAATTGAGGTATTGGTTTCAGGAACATGGTTTGACGGAAAAATCTTGTTGGGTTGTCGTGAGTATGAAGTTGACACAAGGTACTTTGCTGTATCTGGACGCTGTCGAAGAAGCCTTGTGTTTTGGATGGATTGATGGAATAAAAAAGAAAATTTCCGAGACTGAACTAGCCCAAAGGCTATCTCCTAGAAGCCAAAAAAGTTCATGGACTGAATTGAATAAAGAACGGGCCCGTCGCCTTGAAGCATTGGGATTAATGACAGAAGTAGGTAGAAAGGTGCTGCCTGATCTGAGTTACGAGTCATTTAAAATTGATCCTATTATTGAGCTGAGGCTGAAAGAGGAAACAGATATATATCAGAATTTCGTTCGATTTCCAGATCTTTATAAAAGAGTTCGAATCGACACAATACAAAGCAATAAAAATCAACCTGAGTTATTTAAGAAAAGATTAGACAAGTTTATAACAAACACCAAACAAAATAAATTGTATGGTAATTGGGATGACAACGGACGTCTTTTGAATTACGAAACGGAATACCTAAAACCGATTGGGAATGTGGACTTTTGTGGAGAGTAATCTCCATTTTCGCCACACAAAGGCCTTACAGGTCATTTGTGTGGTTTTTTTTGCATTCAAAAAGGAGGAACATTAGAACATTTTGCACTATGCATTGATTGTTTTTCTAGGAGGTTCATTGAATTGCCCTATTCCTACCCTTATACAAAACTGGTATTGCCGCTGCTATAAGGATCATACCCATAACAGCGGGCGCAGCAGACCCAAGTGATACATAGATTTGACCTCCAATGATAGGCCCAATCATTTTTGCTAAAGCCTGAATAGATTGGCTACCTCCTTGAATCCTTCCTTGTTCACTAGAATCTACAGACTTGGAGAGCATTCCATTGAATGAAGGCCCAAAGATCGAATCACCAAAACCAAATATAAACATTCCAGCGATAAAAAGAGGATAGAATGAGAACAAAGCAGATAGCGCAATAAGACTGTAGCCTATTATCTCCGAAACCATTCCAAGAATTATTATCTGTTTATCACTGAGTTTAGTCAAAAGCTTTGGCATTATGAAACCTTGGGAAATGATGTCTTGGAAGCCCATAATTGAGAACATAAGTCCGATTATTGCAGGCTTCCAACTGAAAGTATCCATTGTAAATTGTGAAAAAATGGCCTGTAACGATCCGCCCGGTATCCAAAGTAAAAACGCAGAGATAAGCAGCCTGTTTATGTTTTTCATGGAAAGCAGGTTTGCAAGCTGTATAAATGGATTCAGTCTTACAAAAGTAATCTCTTTCAGTCTATTCTTCCTGGCAAGGCTCTCAGGCATAAAAAAGAATCCATAAACAACATTCAGTAAAGTGATTATTGCTCCAAAATACATGGGTACCGCATAACCAAACTTGGCAAGTAATCCGCCTAGAGTTGGGCCAATGACGGTGCCGACACCTACAACCGCACTCACCCATCCAAAGTATTTCGTTCGCTGTTCCGGAGGAATGATGTCTGCAAAATAGGCGAAGATAGTGCTAATGCTCCCGCCCGTTATACCTTCAATTATGCGTCCGGCAAATAGTACCCATAGTGCTCCTCCTAGGCCAAAAACGAAGTACCCGATTGCGGAACCCAAAAGGCAAATTAAAAGCAAGGGACGACGGCCATATTTGTCGCTCAAAGCTCCAAGTATGGGGGCCGCAAAAAACACGCAGACTGCATAAACAGAGATCAGCAGCGTAACAACTATAGCCTGTTCTCCCGGATTGCTTATATAAGGCTGCACTAAGAATGGGACGACAGGTGTTATGATACTGAAGCCTATTCCGCAAAGAAACACAGAGATAAGACCGAATATTAAAGCGTGTTTATCTACGGTTTGTTCAGTGTTCTGTTCATTATGTGATCTAAATATGGACATATGAATTTCTCCTCAAAATTATGTTTTTGCTTCCGGGGAAACAAAAATATCGTATCATTATTTAGCTTCCTTGGCAACAAAATAATAGCAATAAAAATGCAGCCTGTTCTCAATAGAGTCCGGCTGCATGTGGTTTGATTTTCATTATTCAAATTTATTCCGACTTAATATCTATACCCTGTTTCTTTATTTCTGCATCCAAATGCCTGCTATACTTTTCCATGAAGCTAAGCATACTGTCAAATTGTTCATCGGTTACCTGCTCAAATACGGCTTTATCCCGCTCTTGAAACTCTTTGTGCAGTTCCTCATGGATTTTATAAATTACTTTCCCTTGCTCAGTAAGCCTAAAATAGATTTCTTTCTTGTTCTCCGGCTTCTGGTAGCTTTCGATAATGTCTTTTTTTATGAGCTTCTTAGTTATTTTACTTATAGCACCGCTAGTCATATAAAGGGACTCTGCAAGTTTTGTCACGTTGGAATCAACATTTTTCTCAATGTATTCGATGCAATGTACTTCAGAAGACTTATAACCCTTAAGACTGTCTTCCATCTTAGATTTATTAAGCCAAACCATCTTGTTGAATAAGTCCCTGAAACCTAGTATGGCCTGTTCTTCTTTGTTCATGGCCTGTCCTCCCGCCCGTTGGTGCATTAACAATACGGATGTCCACATATGATGTGTAACACTATATGAAAATACAGTAGTTCTTTAGCTTCGTCAACAAACTTAGAAATTAATATGACTTTGGTTTGATTGACTAAGGTACACACGAATGATAATATCCTGGTCATGATTGCCGAACCCAGCCCCATAGAGTGTCAATCCACCAACGTTAACGGAATTCTCGTCAACCGCATAACGAAGCGTCCAGAATTGTTCCCGTAGCTTGATATCCGCGACAGTCACGTCCGACATCCACTCTTCACCTATAAATGTTCCTGAGGTGTCAATGCGGATCGTCTTCAATAAGCCGTATTGATTTACATTTCGATGCCACCATTCCGGTGTGTATCTGCCCCGCGCAGCCCTTCCGAAGTCAGCCGGGCTTGTCCAGGACCCAAGCGAAACACCGTTAAAAGTGAATCGTATATCCGATGGCCAATGGTCGCTCAAGCCGGGCGCTTCTGAGGCGATTTCCATCGAAATTTCGATGGACTCGGGAGTTTGATCAGGAAGCAGATAGTTAGGCGTTTTGTACTCGACGTACCCCCTCCCAAACCACAAAATGGCGGCGTTCACCCGCTCAGGATCCAGAAAATAGCGCGGGTCATCCCAAACTCCGATTTCCATTTCGCGCGTGCCAAGCCCGCAGGTAGGATGAACTTCAAAAGAGGTATAATGTCCGACCGAAATTGTCTGCTCTCTGATCCTCGCGGTCGGGCTGGCAACTGGCAGCTCGATTTCAACGCTTTTTTGTTTCAAATAACACATTTTATGCGTACCTCCGTTTTGGCGTACCCTGCGGCTTCCGACTAAGCCGGCTTCTTCCAGTTTTCGGATGTGCAGGGTGACGATGGAGGGGCTAAGCTCTAATTTAGCCGCAATCTCCTTCACATTCATTTCGGTATCGGCAATGAGGCCCATAATCCTCCATCTGACTTCACTTGCCAGCGCTTCATATAACGCCATGAATTTAGGTTCCCCATTCGCTTTGATCATTATTATAATCTCCTGACCTATGCTTATTGAAATCATATATATATTAATTTAATAAATTTAACACGAATCTTCAACCCTATTCCGTTGCATGATTTTGATCAATAGTGTTTAATTTTCTTAGCAATTAAAAATATTGAATTCTTGTATATATAAATTCATTAAAGAGGTGGAGAAATGAGATACAATAATCCGGTCATCAAAGGATTTTATCCTGACCCCAGCGTATGCAAAGTTGAAGACACCTATTATCTGGTTTGTAGTTCCTTTCAGTATTTCCCCGGCGTTCCGATTTTTGAAAGTAAAGACCTGATTAATTGGACACAAATCGGCCATTGCCTAACCCGGAAAAGCCAGATTCAGCTAGACACCGTGAACAGCTCTGGAGGTGTATTTGCTCCCACCCTGCGTTACAGCAATGGCCGGTTCTACATGACGACCACAAATGACACGACACACCAGAACTTCTATGTCTGGACTGACGATATCTACGGCGAATGGTCTGAACCGATTAATGTCGATCAAGGAGGGATCGATCCGGACTTATATTTTGAAGACGGAAAGACCCTCTTCATGAGCAACGGGACTGACGATTACGGTGTAGGCGGTATCGTCCAGTGCGAAATTGAAATTGAAACCGGACGTAAGCTGACGCCAAGCCGTTCGATCTGGCAAGGAACGGGCGGACGCTATCTGGAAAGCCCTCACTTGTATAAAATTAATGGCCGGTATTACCTGATGGCTGCAGAAGGCGGAACCGAATATGGCCATATGGTCATTTATGCACGGGGAGATTCACCTTCCGGCCCGTTCGAAGCCTATTCGGACAATCCCGTACTGACCAATCGTAACCTGGGCGGTTATGATTTGCAGGGTGTCGGCCATGGCGACCTGATTCAAGACCACGAAGGGAACTGGTGGATCTTTCATCTGGGATTCCGTCAAACCGGTCAATATCTTACGTATCACCACTTAGGGCGCGAGGTTTTTCTGACTCCGGTTACTTTTGGCGAGGACGGCTGGTTTACGGCAGGTCATAAAGGCACCACTCTTATGAGTTTTGAGACCGATCGTATCGCGGGCACAATCATTCAACAGGAGAAAAGGGTTTTTACGTTCGAAAACACGGATTGGAATCTGGACTGGTGTTATCTGCGTCATCCGGTTACAGAACATTATCTGTTAGAATCCGATAAAGCAAAGCTTAACGGAAGTGAAGTGACGCTGGATGTCCCGGCATCCCCGACATTTATAGGTATTCGTCAAAAAGACTTCAACGCGGTTATTTCATGCGAAATCAGCCTTACCCGCGGCGAAGCCGGTATTACTCTCTATATGGACGAAAACCACCACTATGATTTGGCACTGCGCGAACAACAACATGGATACGAGGTCATCGAACGACTTAGTATCGGAGATGTTAAATCAGTTGAAAAAACAATAGATGTCGGCGATTGCAACCATGCTACATTGGTTATCAAGTCAACCCCAACTCATTACCACTTCTATGTTCAGATAGATGGTGCCGAGACTTTACTTGGAGCTGCACAGTCGAGATATCTTTCCTCAGAAGTAGCAGGAGGGTTTACAGGTGTACTTATCGGTTTGTATGTCACTGGAGAAAATCCCGACTCCAATGCGGAGTTTACACGTTTTAGCTGTGTGTATTCTTAATGCTTCTGATCGTTTACTCTAGATAAAATGTATTATAATAAAATCCCCCCCCTCATGTTAACAGTGAGAAAAGAAGTTCATCCTAAAATAGATTGGACACTGTTGACGGGAGGGGGTTTTTTGTGATGGGTTTGTATGTCTTAACGAAACTCATGGCTATCCAATGAATAAACTCCGCGGCTTGTCCCACATGATTTCTCTCAAGTAAAGAAGCACACCAATGTAGGTGTGCCTCTTAATAGTTAGGCTATGATTAGCTTTATTCATTCTCCATCGTGCTGATGTCGATCACAAAGCGATACCGGACATCTGAAGCTAATACCCGCTCCCAAGCTTCATCAATCCGATTCGCATGAATGACCTCAATTTCAGGGGAAATACGGTGTTCAGCACAGAAATCAAGCATCTCCTGCGTTTCACGAATTCCGCCAATCATCGATCCAGCAAACGACCGGCGGTGACCAATAAGTGACATTGCGTTTACCGGCAACGGTTCAGCTGGAGCACCGACATTGACTAGTGTACCGTCCAGTGTCAATAATGACAGGTAGGCATTAATATCAACCTTTGCGCTCACGGTATTCACAATAAGGTCGAACGAGCCCGCCGATTGCTTAAATGTCTCCGGATTACTTGTGGCATAATAATGGTCCGCGCCAAGCTGCAAACCATCTTCTTTCTTCTTCATTGATTGTGATAAAACCGTAACCTCTGCTCCCATGGCATGAGCGATCTTTACAGCCATGTGTCCAAGCCCGCCAAGTCCAACAACAGCTATCTTCTTCCCTGGACCGGCTCCCCAATGGCGCAGCGGTGAGTACGTCGTGATGCCGGCACAGAGTAGCGGGGCTGCAGCATCCAGTTCAATGCCATCTGGAATTCGAACCACAAACTCTTCGGTTACGACGATGTGGGTGGAATAACCGCCTTGCGTATATTGGCCATATCTGTCTATAGCTCCGTAAGTACCCGTCATTCCATTGAGACAATACTGCTCCTCTCCCTTATGGCAATTAGCACACTCTCCGCAGGAGTCGACCATGCAGCCTACCCCTACACGGTCACCAACGACAAACTTTGTAACCTCCGAACCAACCTGAGTGACAATGCCGGCGATCTCGTGCCCTGGAACAAGAGGATAGTTAAGCGGCCCCCATTCGCCGCGGGCAGTATGAATGTCAGAGTGGCAAATCCCGGCGTATTTAATCTCAATAAGGACATCATGCGGTAGAAGCTCCCTCCGCTCTATGGTGGTCAGTTTGAATGGCCCTTCTGGACTAAAAGTGGCCCGTGCATTAACAGTAATCATTGTAGTACCTCCTGCAATTATAATTTATATAAATATTACCTAATGGATTAAAGCTGGTTGCTGGTCCTTATCTGGAAAGTTGTTTAGAGATAGCAACCACATAATTTCTCAGTGAAATAGCTAACACACTAAGTAGCAATGACAGGATTCCCACCCATACGACGTATCGTGTTCCCCATTCTAATATAAATACTCCACCTACGGCAGCACCAAAGGTTGTTCCTAAATTTGCAGATGTTAAAAATAAGCCATTCGCAAAATCTGGAGCCTCAGGAGTTGCAGACATCATCAAGTATTGATTGAAGTTACCTCCTATTCCTGCTAACACCCCCCAAATCACAGTAATAATAGTCATAGGTATGCTAAACTGACCAAATAGGAAAAATACGATGTAAAGAGTCCCTAATGTGAAAGGGAAAGTTATGATTGATTTCTTCGCATTTTTGGTTAGCAATTTCCCTGCTATTACGTTCCCAACCATATTGGACCCACCGAATAGAATTAATATTAAACTAATGGAATTTGCAGACATTTTCGTAACCGCACTCAGATATTCAGCTAAGTAACTATATATACCAAATACTGCTGAGTTCAGTAAAATGACCGCTGCAATGGATAGCCAGGTGACTGATTTCTTCAATACACTTATTTGAGATCCATAGGATAGCCTTTCTGTAACAGGCATCTTGGGTATGAATAATAATGTAGCCATAAGCACCACACCATTAACAAGGGCAAAGAAGGCCATCGCCATTTCAACAGAAACGGCAGAAGCTATAAAGCTCACGATGGGTACCCCGACGACCATCGCTGCAGATACTCCAATAAAAACCTTTGAAACAGCTCTTGGAGCGTCCTTCTTGCTAACCGAGGCTGCAGCCACCGAAAAAGCCATTGAACAGTAAATCGGATGAAATAAGGCCGGGATTACACGAGCGATTAATGCAATTGTAAAGTTAGTTGTAAATATGGACACGATGTTCCCGATAAGAAAAACGCCAAGCACAAGAAGCATGACCTTTTTCCGGTTCATTCCTGAAAACAACAAGGGCATTGTCGGGCCGGATACTGCAACAGCCAATGCAAAGCCACTTACAAGCAGGCCTGCTTGAGATACACTGACTTTATAGTGGTCCGCAAGGGCGGGTAAGATCCCGATTACTCCCATCTCGGTATTTATGATTCCGAAAACTCCTGTGGTTAATATGACAAGCAATAATGGATTATGCTTGGCCAAGAAAACAACTCCCAACTTATGCCTTTTCCTTCTTAAGCTTCTCAGTAATCGAGCGAAGCCTCCTTATTTGCCATGGTCACTTTTCTTTTTGTCATTCAAGTTATCTCCCCCATCTCTATATGAATCCAACTGAATAAACAACATGATTTGTTTAATCAACATTCATCTATTATTATAGAGGTGAGAAGTGCACATTCAATGGTTAAAAATTATCGATCTGTTGATATATCAACAGATCATTTGAAATTGTTGATTATGTTAGATGTTTAGGGGGGATAGAAATGGCAAAGATGGACCGGAGAATTCAGAAAACACAGGAAGCTTTGAAGAATGCAGTTATTGAGCTGATGGGCGAAAAAGATTTCGATAATATCACCATCCAGGACATCGCAGACCGGGCTAATCTAAACCGTGGTACCATTTATCTGCATTATCAGGACAAATATGATTTATTAGACAAACTTATTGAGTCACAAATCAATGAACTGGAAGAGATGGATAAATGGGCATGTGATGAAGACTGGATGGACGCTTTTATTCCTTATTTTGAATATTTCAAGCAAAACCATTTATTTTTTTCCACCATGTTGACCAGTAAAGGGGCTGGTCCATCCTACTTTAGAACCCGGCTACTTGCTCATTGTATAACAGGATTTAAAAGTGAGATTGATAAGGAGAGCGGCAAAAATAGTAATTTAAAGGATGATGTAATTCTACAGTATGCTGGGACCGCTTATGTAGGCGTAATCGAGTGGTGGATTCTGAATGGTATGCCCTATCCGCCGCAGGAAATGGCCAAACAAGTGGGGGCCTTGCTAGAGAGAAGTCTATAACCCCATTAACACTAAGACGCAGTTACTACATCTCGAAGCGTTTTTTCTTTATCCGCTTAAGGGGTTCCGGTGCAGTCATTATGACGGCTCAATAGATAAATCCGTTACCTTTGGATACACTCATCAGAAAGACCCTTCCGGATTCCCGGAAGGGTCTTGATCTTACAGCTTCTATTCCACGGACTTCAACGCCTCAATCATATGAATCCGTTTGAGCTTCATGTGCATGAAAGCCATGACGATGCCCGAGAATACCATGGTTAAGAGAGCGGCATAAATATAGCTCGGCCACTTGATGATCGGAGCGAACATCGTCGCATCCAGCTCGGCCGTCTGGAGGACGAAGCTGTGCAGCACGATGCCGAGACCCGAACCGGCCGCAATGCCGAGCAGAGTCAGCAGGATATTTTCCCGGTAAATATACATCGTCACTTCGTTGTCATAGAAGCCCAGCACTTTGATGGTTGACAGCTCGCGGATGCGCTCGGACACATTGATATTGGTCAGATTATAGAGTACGACAAAAGCCAGTGCCGCCGCAGACACAATGAGCACCAATGTAACAACATCCATACTCTTCATAGTCTCGTCGAAGGCCGTGCCTACACTGCTGGAGAAGCTGGTTGCGGCAACACGCTCATTTCCCGTCAGCTTTTCGCCGAACCGGTCTTCCCATGCGCTATCCTGTGCGTTATAGTTCAGCAGAGATGTGTTGAACACAGCTTCTTTGCCGAATACGGAAGAATAATACACCGGTGTCATATATGCGTAGTGCATTACATAGTTTTCCGTGATTCCCGTGACATTAATGTCAAATGACTCGTTCTTGTTATCTACCAGGGTCAGGGTATCTCCCGGTTCAAGCCCGTACAGCTTGGCCAGCTTCTCGGAGATTACAGCCCCCTCGTCCGTAAGCTTCTGTGCTTCACCGCTGACCCGGTCACGTAGCTCCACAAAGTCAGATAAGGTATCAATGGATTCCGGGATGAACAGATTCACATCCTGGTCATTTACACCTTGGGCACGAGCGGTCATCGTTTCCTGTGCCGCATCCAGCGTTCCGGTTATGGCGGACTCGCCGCTGATCAGCTGCTTGTAGGATTCCTGCGCAGCGGCAGACGCATCGGTATGCAGCGCTACAAGCGCATCGTATTTCATAATGACGCCGAACTGCTGCGGGGCGATGCTGGCGATTGAATCCTTGAGGCCGAATCCGGTCAGAATCAGCGCCGTACAGCCAGCTACGCCGAACACCGTCATGAACATCCGCTGCTTGTAGCGGAACAGATTGCGCGCGGTAACCTTCTGGACGAAGCTCAGCCGTTTCCACGCAAACGTTATCCTCTCCAGAATAATCCGCTGTCCGCTCTTCGGCGCCTTCGGACGCATCAATACAGAGGCGTTGCCGCGCAGCTCTACCCGGGCAGCAAACCATGCCGTCAGCGTGGTGCAGACCAGCGCCACAATAACGGAGATGATCGAATACGAAGGATAGAAGCTCTTGATGAGATCCGGCAGATTATAGAGTGAGCTATACGCATTAAAAATAATGGCAGGCAGTAGGCTGAAGCCTACGGCGAGGCCGACCGCCGATCCCGCCAGGCTGGCAAGCGTGCCATAGACCAGGAACTTGGCCATAATGTCGCTGTTGCCGTACCCGAGCGCTTTCAGTGTGCCGATCTGCAGCCGGTGCTCCTCCACCATCCGCGTCATTGTCGTCAGGCTGACCAGTGCTGCAATCAGGAAAAAGAATACCGGAAACACGCTCGCAATCGCCGACAAACGGTCCGCGTTGTCTTTATATTCGGCATAACCCGGATTTGTGTTACGGTCTGTGACATAGATTTTGGGCAGCTCCAGCGCTGCCAGCTGCCGCGCCGCTTTCGCGATCTGCTGCTCGGTGGCAGCCAGTTCCGCACGCCCTGTAGCTAGTTCCGCCTCCCCTTCTGACCGCAGCTCGGCAAGCCGTGCTTCCGGTACGCCCGACATCGCTTGCTCCACCGCTTTGGTATGCTGCGCCATAAGGGACTCATACTCCGCACTGTAGGCTTTCACCCCGGCAGTATCCTTGAAAGACAGGTATGCTTCCGTATATACCGGCAGCTTAAAGTCCGATGCCGGAATAGCGGCGAACGCATCGGCCGTTCCTTTGCCGATCGTGCTGGTGCCGCGGTTGCTTTTCTCAATAAACTGGGGACTCCGCACAAAGCCCACTACCGTATACTCCAGCTTCCCGAAGCTCTCCGCCAGATCGGCATCCGTTCCGTTCCCGGTAAATACAACTTTGTCGCCCAGCGCATACTCGCCGGCCAGCACGTCATCCAGCACAATTTCCCCGGAGCTTTCCGGCAGATGCCCGTCCATCAGGCGGTACTGGTTAAGCGGCTTATCGTTATTGTAGGAATAGACCTTAAGAATCACACCGTTATCGCCGGCGAACACGTCCGCGTTGTAGCCCGGCTGCACCTCATCGACCTCCGGCACATCCTTCAGAAGCGCAATATCATCTTCTGTCAAGCCATAGGTGCTCTGCACCTTCAGGTCCATCAGCCTCGTTTCCCGGTAAAAGCTCCCGGCGGTATCCAGCATATCCGGCCCGGCCGCCTTGATTCCGGAAAAAAAGCAGACGCCCAGCATAATGATCGCAAAAATCGAAATAAAGCGGGCTTTGGTATGCCCGATCTCCCGGAAAATATCCTTCCATAAAGCCCGTTTGTTCATAACTGTCTTCTCCTTACCATTCGATATCGTCAACAGATACCGGTGAAGGATTGATGACCATCTTCCGAACCTTAGCGTTGTTAATCTCAATCACCCGGTCTGCCATCGGCGCAATGGCCAGATTATGTGTGATGACGATAACCGTTGTCCCGGTGTTACGGCAGGTATCCTGCAGCAGCTTCAGCACCTGCTTGCCGGTATTGTAGTCAAGCGCTCCCGTCGGCTCGTCGCAGAGCAGCAGCTTCGGCTGCTTGGCCAGCGCCCGGGCAATGGCGACGCGCTGCTGCTCCCCGCCGGACAGCTGGGCCGGGAAATTATTCAGCCGCTCCCCCAGCCCCACATCCTCCAGCACCTTGCGCGCATCCAGCGCACGCGGGGAAATCTGCGAAGCCAGCTCGACATTCTCCAGTGTAGTTAGATTTGGTACCAGATTGTAGAACTGAAACACGAAGCCCACGTCATTGCGCCGGTATCCGGTCAGCTCCTTGGCACTGAATTTGGCAATATCGGTACCATCTACAATAACCTGGCCTTCGTCGGCCGAATCCATCCCGCCCAGAATATTAAGCACGGTCGATTTACCTGCACCGCTGGGTCCGACAATAACCGCAAACTCACCTTTATGAATCTCAAAATCAATCCCGTCATTGGCGACAATCACACTCTCACCCATTTTATAGCGCTTATACTCACCTTTTACAGCAACAAAACTCATTCCTCATCCCCCTGTTTCTATCTAAGCCAAGCCCACATGCTGCTTCCAATCCATACGGCGCACTATTCAGCTGCACTCTTACATTCCAGTTTATCATAAATATAAGGTCCAAGCCCGCCGGGGCTTGAGCAGAGTGAAGATTCAGCGCTGTTCCTCTGGTTCCATCACGCACAAAAAGAAGGGTATCCTAAGCAGCCATTCCCGGCTTATGGGATACCCTTCTCTTGTACATACAAAAGCCGCGCACAGCTCCACAGCTCTACCCATTTAGTAGGGTGTTTTGTACATCTTAGTTGGTCCTGTTCATATATACTGCCGTTCTCCAGTTTGTGCTGCTTTCTCCACAACATCAAGTAACTGATGAAGTTTGACTGCATCCGCGAAACTTGGTGCTAAGGATGTTCCTTCCTGGATGTCTCGGGCAAACTTATGGTAAGCCTGAGCGATATTCAGAACGAATCCTGAGTCATTTTTAAGGGAATCCGGTACCCAGTAATAGGAAGCGGGAATTGATAATTCATGTAACTCTTGGTCCGCAGGTCCTGCTCCCCGCAATTGATGTGATCCGAATTGAATCGAAGCAGGCGCACTCAGCACGATCGTACCCTTGTCTCCAAAGATCTCAAGCGTAAGTCCTGTCTGATGTTTGACTCCACCTTGAATATGAACGCTGGCTGCTGAACCGTTAGTCAATTTTCCTGTAATCAGTATTTGATCATCCGTCGTCTTCTTAATGACTTTGTGGATATCCACCAATTCGACTTCAGGAAACTGTTGTACTGTGACGGCAGAAAGTTCTGTAAAGCCCCCAAGCATGTAGGTAAATGCATCCAGATTATGCCCTCCTACAATGGTGAGCAAGTTCCCTCCAATCTTACGATCAAATAAGTACGCAGTAGACTTTTCACCCACGCCACCCATCCCGTCAATAAATATCTTTAGATTAGCAGACAATACTTTTCCAACATAACCTTCAGCCAATAAATCTTTCACATACTGAATTGCCGGGGCCTGTCTGGCCTGCAACCCAATTGCATTTGGCAACTGGCCGGAAGCTGCCCATTCCTGCATTTCGAGCGCTTCAGCAGTATTTGATCCCAGTGGCCATTCGCAATATATTGGTTTTCCAGCAGGAGCAATGGCTTTAACGGCATTATAATGTTCCTTGACGTTAATACTGACGACTACCATGTCCACATCGGGATGTTGGGCCAAATCCTCCATTTGATCAAAGCCGTGAGTTGCCCCGAAAGCCTCGGCGCTCTTCTTTGCGCTATCCATATTGCTCGTGCCGACTGCTGTAAGCTCATATTCATTCAGATGTTCAATAGCTGGAATGTGTGTGCCTTTTGCCCATCCGTTATTAATCGAACCGCCAATAATACCTGTACGTATTTTTTTACTCATAAAAAACAGCTCCTTATTTTGAATTTTGGTCAAATCCTACGCATATCTATTCATAAGCTTTAACTCTTGATGTCTGTTCAGGATAAAAATCAGCTATCATCATTTCGTCAACCCCTGACTCTTTAGCTTTGGCTCTTAATGTTACATCTACATTCTCAATGCTTCCGATAACAAATCGACCACGATTGTATTCCCTAACTCGTTCTTTCTCGGGTGTGTACTCATGGATGCAGCTTCCTCCAGACTGGGAAAAGAAAGATCGGGGTTCATACTACTCATGTATTTTATTTAGCTTGCTAACTATATCTTTATACTTGAATGAACTTTCTTTTCATCAACTAACTTGGATGGGGTGACATCATTACCCTCACGATCAACCACAGAGACCGCGAGCATAGTTGTTAGAAGTTGTCCCCGGATCATTTTCAAATAATTTTGCCGAAGTTCCATCTGTTCTAATTTCTCCTGGTCGGACAGACCACTATTATTTTGTTTTCTGCTTAATTCATTAATTCTGTCCAGAAATGGGATCATCATGTTCGTACACTCCTCTGTTTTAAATTGTGGAAACAAGCTTGATTGTACTTGGCAAATCTGAGCTGAGAATAACTAATATCTCTCGGATATATTTAGCAAGCTAAATATATTTCGGAGAAATAGAGAGCTATAATATATTACTCTCCATTTGTTGCATTAATTGTTTTAATATCAGCCGATCTTTCTTAGAAATGGATTTAAGTAATTTTTCCTGCTGCTGTCTCCATTTGATCTCAACCGGTGTCTCTAATTCTTTGCCTTTGTCCGTTAGAAAAATGCGCATTATCCTTGCATCTTTTTCATCACGTTTACGATATATAAAGCCGTTCTGCTCCAGTGATTTAACCATATTCGTTACCGTAGGCGGTTCGCATTTTAAGTGTTCACATAGTTGCATTTGTGTTACCCCATCACCCAACCACAGACGATACAGCAAATTATCTTGCCCTACATAAAGGTTAAGTTCCCTGAGAGATTCACTATAGTTTCGACGCATTTGGGAGGATATCCTATCTAACGACTGTCGAATATCACAATCCACTGCATCTGTCATGAATTATCCCCCTCCCTTATCATCCAATTATATTTAGCAGACTAAATATATCACGGTGAAATACAGATGTCAATTTAGCTAAAGGTCATCAAAGGATATATCCGGTACAACGAGGATCCATTTCATAAGCTATTTTCGACGTTCCAAAGCTTCTCCTTCCGTTAAGGTCAAAATATTTATTGCAAGTGGAACAATGTTCCGTATATAATCGGAACATAGTTCCACTTGTCTTTAGCTGTAACCATTTAGCCGAAGCTGGACACTATTGGAACCAAACTGAGCTCATTGTGCCGGACAAACTCGTCTTTCTGTCACTAAACCAACAAAGAAGGGATTTTTATCATGAAAACAAAGATTAGTATCACCAGTCCTATCATCTCAGTAAAGCCCATCGTGTTATCTGCTCCAGAACGTGGCGAAGATCTACAGATACGGGTATCTGCTCCCGCAACCGGAAGCGAATTGCCTGTTATCATTTTCTCGCACGGCTTTGGCTGGTCTCTGGACGGGTACGGCCCACTAGCCGACTTCTGGTCTGCTCACGGCTTTGTCGTCATTCAACCTACCCATCTCGACTCAAGAACGCTGAACATTCCTCCTGATGATCCGCGTACACCAATGATATGGCGGCATCGAGTTAATGACCTGAAGCATATTCTTGACCAGCTTGATCTTATCGAAGCTTCTGTTCCTGGTCTCAGCGAGCGACTTGACCGGAGCCGTATTGCCGCAGCCGGACATTCCTGGGGCGGCCAGACAGCGAGCATGCTGCTGGGCGCACGAGTTCTTGATGCCAATGGCGAACCGGGAGAAGATATGTCCGATTCAAGGATCAAAGCAGGCTTACTGCTTTCCACAACCGGCACGGGTGGTTCAGATCTGACTCCATTCGCAGCCGAGCACTTTCCTTTCATGAATCCAAGCTTCGCAGACATGATTACACCAGCTCTCGTGATCGCGGGTGATCATGATCACTCCTTATTATCCACCCGGGGACCGGACTGGTTCACAGATCCATACTTCCTGAGTCCAGGTAGCAAGAGCCTGCTAACTTTCTTCGGGGCAGAACATTCACTCGGCGGCATTCCCGGTTACAGCGTCACCGAGACAACGGATGAGAGCCCCGAACGGGTCGCCCTGATTCAGCAACTCACGCTGGCTTATCTTCGGAGTGCACTTGGTTTTGACGATACCAGTTGGCCGGAAGCCTGTGCCGCTTTCGAAGAAAGCGACAATCCGCTGGGCCGCATTGAATCCAAGTAAGTTCCCGCAGGTGCATGATATGCACGGTCCATTATTATTTATTCGGTAATCGGCACCGGATTAGACCTAATTGTTGTAATAAAGGAGCTCTCGTTAATTATGGAAAATAAGATTGGTACACCTGCTCCATTCCTTTCGTTCAGTCCGGTGGTGCTTTCAGTTCCCGGCCGCGCCGTAGATCTGCAGATGCGAGTTACCGCGCCTGCAACAGGAAGCGAACTTCCGATAATCCTCTTTTCGCATGGGCATGGCTCTTCAAATCACCTCTCCTCACTGAACGGATATGCCCCGCTCGCCAATTTCTGGGCGGCGCACGGATTTGTAGTCATTCAGCCTACCCATCTGGACTCTAAGACACTAAGCCTTAATTCTAATGATCCCGAAGCGCCGCTGTACTGGCGATCGCGGGCTTGGGACATGACACAGATCCTTGACCAACTCGACGTGATTGAGAACACTGTTCCTCAGCTGCTCGGACGCCTTGATCGAACCAGGGTCGTCGTGGCGGGACACTCGATGGGTGGGTATACCGCAAGTTTGCTGCTGGGCGCTAGACTCACTGATCCTCATGACGGAACAGAGGTGAATCTGACTGAGCCCCGGATCAAGGCGGGTCTGCTGCTCGCTGCACCAGGCAGAGGCGGCGATGCTCTCAGCGAATTCACGGCTAAGAACTATCCCTTCTTCATGACCACAGATTTCTCCGAGATGAAGACACCTGCACTTGTTGTTGCCGGTGATATGGACCGTTCTCGCCACCTGACGGTTATGGGTGCAGACTGGCATACCGATCCATTCGTCCTCTCCCCCGGCCCCAAATCACTGCTCACCATTTTCGGAGCAGAGCACGGACTCGGAGGGATTTCCGGATATGACGTCGCCGAGACAACGGATGAGAGCCCCGAACGGGTCGTACTGGTCCAGAAGCTTACGCTGGCTTATTTTCGTCATGTGCTGGGCCTCGAGGATACCGGTTGGCCGGAAGTCTGCGCCGCTCTAGAAGAAAGCGACACTCCACCAGGCCGTATCGAATCCAAGTAAGAATTGCACTACCTGGTGAAACTGCCAGTCAATTATTGAAGAAAGTGCATGGGAGTCTCAACGAAACAAAAATAGAGGAACCAATTTTTCCGGTTCCTCTTTATCATTCAACTGTATATGATCATGGCAGTGGCAACAGGAACTTGACGCGTTCCTGCTTCCATTTTTTGTACTATATATTATTCTGTACAGAGCCGCTGAATTAGTACAGCAGCTTTGACCTGCCAGCTCGATTTGCAAGAGTTAACTTTTACTGTAGGCTAAATTGAATTGAATTGAAATGAAAAACGTTAGGGGTGGGTATGCCCTGACAGGCTCGCACGGTAACGAAGCCCATCTATAAGCAGAGAAACCATTTGCCGTGCCTGCGAGGAATCTCCGTTTTGTACGGTCGAACAGAGGCTGGCGACCGCCCGCAGCAAAACATCTGGATCGACATCGGCACGCATCTCGCCGGCAGCAGCTGCGGTTTCCAGCAGGTTTCTCAGCACGGGATTTAGCCGCTTATCGAAATAAGCAGGCAAGGTCTCGTAGGCCGGGTTGCCTGAGTGCAGCGCCGCCGCGAGCCCGCGCTTAGCAGCTATAAAGTCCACGTACCGCTGCATCCACCGCGCAAGTGCCTCACCGGGCTCATATTGGGAAGCCAGATCCTCCGCAGCATCTGCGCAGGCATCGACCTCCTGACGGAAGACGGCCTCAATCAGATTCGAACGCTGCGGAAAATGACGGTATACTGTACCGACGCCAACACCAGCCTTCTCCGCAATCTCCCGTACAGGAGCATCCACTCCCGAGGTCGCGAATACCGACATTGCAGCCTGAAGCAGTGAATTGATGTTGCGCTGCGCGTCGGCACGCACGTGTCGATTATTATGTTCACGAGGCTTCAAGCCATCACTCGAACCTTCCGTTTTGTTGTTCATCAAGTAACTCCTTCCGTAAAGCTAATTCTCCATGTATATTTCCAGAATACATCTGCTGCTGTATATCCAAATAATTATACTATACTATTAGTGCCCATACGACTCAATCATCGATTGCTGCAGATTCAGTCATACTTATGTTCACACTATCTTTTCTGATAGTACCTATCAATAAAGTGCGTACTATATTTTTATTTGCACTCCTTTTATACTAACCTTACCTTAAAGAAAAGGAGAGAAAAAAATGACTAATGTCAAAACTTACAATCACGATCTTTGGGATCATGGCATCACCCAGGGCTACAGCGTCAACGGCACCATCTACATTTCGGGACAATTTTCCCACGATACGGAGGGTGCGTTCGTTGGCGAAGGCGATATCGAGGCACAGACCCGACAGACGCTGGAGAATCTCGATCGCGTGCTAGCAGGCTTTGGTGTCACGAAGTCGAACCTCGCTTATGTGGAGGTCTATCTGACCCACGCGCAAGAGCATTTCGAGCCATGTATCCGGCTGTTCATGGAATACATGGGACAACACCGGCCGGCCGGCAGCTGCATCGGCGTGAACTACCTGGCGTCGCCTGAGCAACTGATCGAAATTAGCGCCGTCGCACACACGGACTAACTCGGTCCCCGCGATCGGTCGGGCTTCTAAAAGGCGCGACCCTATTGGCCCAAAGCGGAAGGGCATCGCAAAAATTCTGACTGTTTCGACGTCTATCGTCGCACACTGATAGAATTAAAGAACTATCTGAAGAAACAGATATAGTTGGATCAGACAATGATCTGCTTAATCATAAAAATACACTCACGCCCTTTATGTTTGCGAGAGTGTATTTTTATGTGGCAGCAAGTGCAAAAAAACTTAAATTTAATAGACAATTATGTAATCGGTAATTCGGAACATGTTCTTGTCTCTCGACAACTGTAGATAATTTATACATTTGTCGTCATTGACCATTTCTTTTTTCCAATGGTAAGTTTCGACCCATAGCCCCTCTTCTAACTGAATTAAAGCTCTTTTTACTTTGGCCAGTGTTAATTATCATCTGTTAAACTAACCTTTACATCGTTATAATAAAGTTTCGAGCTACACTATAGTCAAGGGGGGGATGAATCAATTTCAAACGGGTGTCAGCAAATATACTCTGTTTCACAATGATCGCTTGCGTATTCTTTCTACAGAGGTAAAAGCATCGATGCGGCAGTAAGCTAACGGTCAGAGTCTGCGAATCCATTTGCAAATATTTCAAATAATCATTAGCAAAGATTCTGCATGAACCATTAAAAATGGTATCCTCAAAAAAGTGAAGGGGCAGCATAGCCTTATGAAACTAGGACATATAATGATTTTCGTCAATGACATGACAAAGGCGAGATGGTTTTATTCTGAAATGTTGGGTCTGCAAACACTGTTAGAGCAAGAAAATAAGCTTGTGTTTGCCCTTGACGGCTGCCAGCTTATAGCCTTTAAGTGTGAAAAGACCAAAGAAATTGGAGATTATTCAAACGAGGCTAGAACAGTTTTGGTGTTTGAGGTCGTATCTGTTGATCAAACTTATAAGGAAATGAAGGAAAAGGGTATTCAATTTTTGCATGATGAACCCACTCAAGGGCGATATGCTGCTTTCGTTGATCCGTTTGGTAACGTGCATGAAATCGCGGAATCGTTCAATTGAGAGTCGCTAACTTTGTTACAAACAACGTGGTGAAACATTTTACAAAGGTATTGCACTCCTTCAATATAATTTAGTTTTTTAACGGGTAACGATAGCATTCAATAAAGTAGCGGCAGTCTAAGACTTATTTTCTCGTCCAGGACTGCCGCTTTGATCAACAATATAACCTCCGGAATAGTCATCATCTTCTGTAATCGAGAATCTGAATGAACAAAAAGACCCTGGTGTATGAATAACAACTCGGAGCTTACGAGGCCTGGATTGTTGTACAATAGGCAAGATTATCGTCATTTGGCTTGCCTAGAGCTCACATTGTTGTACAACGTGCACAACTCTCGCCCATATAGCGTGGTTAGGACATGCATTGTTGATCGTGCGATTCGGTATGGGGCTCTCTGCGGACATGATGAGGTCCCTTCACGATCTATCCACGGCTGATGTGGACAGGAAATCTATTGGGGAGGATTCGTCTATTTAGCAGGACAAACGGACAGAGATTCCGCTATTGGGGAGGATTCGGCTATTCAGCAGGATAATCGGACAGAGATTCCTCTAATTGTCCTATCTCCCTTCATTCTAGGCTCAATCGAACGATATAACGGCTCCTGAGTCCGAATCCCCCAGGAAAGCAGACTTTTTCGCAAAATAGGGTCTTCTCTGTCCGCTTCACTCCGCGGGTGGAGCCCAATCCCCCAGCACCGCTATATCATCTGAAGCTTCCAAGATATCCACACTTTTGGGCATTGCATCATTTCCTAAACAAAAACAAAAACCACTGTTATATAATCAACAGTGGTTTCATGTGCTTGGCGACGTCCTACTCTCCCAGGACCCTTCGGTCCAAGTACCATCGGCGCTGGAGGGCTTAACGGTCGTGTTCGGGATGGGTACGTGTGGAACCCCTCCGCTATCGCCACCAAACGGGCATTTGCGGTGCAAATGCATAATTCAGGTCTCAGCATCGCCAAATGCTGAAAACAATATCTTCTCCCTGCAATCACTTGGATTGCAAAGTTTAGATCTTGATTCCTGAAAACTGAATCCGAATCGAATTTGCGTTCTATATTTTTGGATAAGCCCTCGACCGATTAGTATTGGTCAGCTCCATGCATTGCTGCACTTCCAC
>NZ_BMKR01000047.1 GCF_014644435.1 Paenibacillus albidus
TCCGTTTGTCCTGCTAAATAGCCGAATCCTCCCCAATAGATTTCCTGTCCACATCAGCCGGTGATAGATCGTGAAGGGATCGCATCATGTCCGCAGAGGGACTCACGCAAAATCGCACGGTCAACAATGCATGTCCTAACCACGCTATATGGGCGAGAGTTGTGCGCATTGTACAACAATGTGAGTTCTATGCAAGCCAAATGACGATAATCTTGCCTATTGTTCAATAACCATCCGGGCCTAGTTAAGCTCCGAGTTGTTATTCACCCGTTAGGGTGATTTTGTTCTGAGGATCCTAGGGGCGGATGCAGGGTTTTAAGGGTAATATAAAGAGAATACACAAATTGTCAGCCAAGGAGACTTTGCGATGAATCGTTCAACAGAAGGAGCTCTGGATCGTATCAAACAGGGGAACCGCTCGAAACGGGTGCTGCTGCCGGATGGAACTTCCGTCCCTCAGCTTGGGCAGGGGACCTGGAATATGGCAGAGGATGCTGCCCGCCGGGAAGAAGAGATAGCCGCTTTACGGCTGGGTGTGGAACTGGGCATGAATCTGATTGACACGGCCGAGATGTATGGGGAAGGTGCGGCCGAAGAGCTGGTGGGCGAAGCCATCCGCGGCATTCGTGATGAGGTGTTTCTGGTATCCAAGGTGTATCCGCATAATGCCGGGAAAGGACGGCTTACGCTCAGCTGTGAAGGCAGTCTGAAGCGGCTGAATACAGACCGGCTTGATCTTTATCTGCTGCATTGGCGGGGCAACATTCCCCTCGAGGAAACCGTCGCTGAGATGGAGAAGCTGGTGGACCAGGGGAAAATAGCCAGATGGGGCGTGTCCAATCTGGACACCGCCGATATGAAGGCGCTCCTGCAGATTGCGGACGGCGGTCACTGCGTGACGAATCAGGTCCTTTATCACTTGGGTTCGCGGGGCATTGAATATGAGCTGCTGCCTTGGCTCAGAGGCCGGCAAATCCCGGTCATGGCTTACTCACCGCTGGCGCAGGCGGGTTCTTTGAGAAAAGGGCTGGTGGAGAACGAGACGGTTCAAAGGGCCGCCGCCAACCACGGTGTGACTCCGCTTCAGATTCTGCTGGCCTGGACCCTGCGGGACACGGACATCATTGCGATTCCCAAGGCCTCCTCCCGGGAGCATGTGACCGAGAACGCAGCTGCAAGCTTGATTACGCTGGACAAGGAGGAGCGGCTGCAATTGGATGCCGCGTTTCCGCCGCCTTCCTGGAAGGTGCCGCTTGATATGATTTAAGGCCGCTCCTTGCACCGTGCCAATGAAGGGGAGAACGTAACTCCAGTTTTCCAGGGTGCCGTCTCCGGCAGGGAGGATTGCGGTTCAACTGTGTTTTGTACATCCAAAACCCTCTGTGAGGGCTCAAAAGTCCATTTCGATGTATTTCGTACATTGGAAAAGGCACCTTTGGGCTCTTTCTGTTTATTCTGATGTGTAAAATGCACTCTAATGGGGAAAAGTCCCAACTATATAGATTGAACTTATATTCTGATGGGGATTGGATCAGTCTTACGCCGAATGTTTAGATTTCCAGCCGCACCTAAAATGAAAATGGATGTAACCTTAAACGGCAGTCTTGCAGCAATATGCAAGCTGCCGTTTTTGGGCAAGCTAAAAGCGTGGAAGAAGGCGTGGCAGCAGCTCTTAAATGATGTCAACAACATTCATGACGAAATCGCATTTTCAATTTGGTGACAGAGAAAGCGCTTTGATTTAGGATGTGTTCATAGGGGATAACCTTCAAATTCTAATTAATTTACTTTAGGGAGTCCCATCAATCATTTAAGGGGGGCATTATACAATGGCCACAACGGCAAATAAGCAAAGCTCATCCGGCGGTACACGGGTGAAGGTCCAACAATTCGGCCGGATGCTAAGCGGTATGGTGATGCCGAATATCGGCGCCTTTATCGCCTGGGGGTTAATTACGGCATTATTTATTCCAACCGGTTGGTTTCCACATGCGGGCCTGGCAGCGCTGGTAGATCCAACGATTAAATATCTGCTTCCGCTTCTGATCGGGTATACCGGCGGACAGATGGTTAACGGCAAGCGAGGCGGGGTAATCGGTGCCATAGCAACGATGGGGGTTATTGTCGGAGCCGACATTCCCATGTTCCTCGGTGCCATGGTCGTTGGTCCTCTGGCGGGCTGGATCCTTAGAGGGTTCGACCGTGCGGTGGAAGGCAAAATTAAAGCGGGTTTCGAGATGCTGGTCAACAATTTCTCGATCGGCATCATCGGCGCATTATTGGCTCTCGGCGCACTCAAAGGAATTGGGCCGGTCATTCAAGGCTTGACGAATATTCTGTCCAGCGGTGTGGAATTCCTGGTCAACAACCACCTGCTGCCGCTCGTCAACATCATTATTGAACCGGGTAAAGTGCTGTTCCTGAACAATGCGATCAATCACGGCATTCTCACACCAATTGCTACTGAAGAGTCCTTGAGACTGGGCAAGTCCGTTCTGTATATGCTGGAATCCAACCCGGGTCCGGGTCTGGGCATCCTGCTTGCTTACTGGCTGGTCGGCAAGGGGTCGGCTAAATCCTCTGCTCCCGGTGCGGTTGTCATTCACTTCCTGGGCGGGATTCACGAAATTTATTTCCCGTACATTCTGATGAATCCGCGCCTGATCCTGGCGGTCATCGGGGGCGGTATTACCGGTACCTTTACTTTCCAACTGCTGGGCGCGGGCCTAACCGCTTCACCGTCACCGGGCAGTATTCTGGCTTACTTCGCCATGACGCCCAAGGGCGGATACCTGCCGATGCTGGCCGGGGTCATTGCCGCAACTGTCGTATCGTTCCTGATTGCTTCTGTACTGCTGAAGGCAGGCAAGAACAATGAAGAGGAAGCGGATCTGGAAGACGCAGCGGCCAAAATGAGAGATATGAAAGCGGCAGGAACAGCGGCACCAACTGCAGCGGCTTCCGCAGCGAACACAGTGGGAACTGCAGAAGTAGCTTCCAATGTCCGCAACAAAGCCGACGTGCACAAAATCGTCTTCGCCTGCGATGCCGGAATGGGCTCCAGTGCAATGGGCGCCTCCGTACTGCGGAAAAAGCTGCAGAATGCCGGGGTGAACATCACGGTGGTGAACTCGGCGGTCAGTGAAATTCCGGGGGATGCCGATATCGTCGTGACCCAGAAGACCTTGACCGAACGCGCTGTTGCTGTTAATCCGAAAGCAGAGCATATCTCCATCGACAACTTCCTGAAAAGTCCAAAGTATGATGAGCTGGTAGAACGCTTGAAATAATCCTCAAACGGATATGATTCTAAAAAAAGGAGACGCTGGCTCAGGGGCCAGCGTTTGTCTCCGGTTAGAGCGAGGGCTCCTGATATGAGGAAAATAACAGCCAGGCAGCGCCAAATGTTATCGCTTTTGTTAAGCGCAAGCGGAGAAATTACCGCCGCGGGAATAGCTGCGGATACAGGAGTAAGTGTTAGAACGGTTCACCGGGAAATGGAGGACCTTGAGGTTATCCTGCAGGATTTCGGGCTCACACTGATCAGGAAATCGGGCAAAGGCATTCAACTGAGCGGTCCCGATGCTGCGCTTGAAGAATTGCGTCTGTATTTGCTGGAGGAGAAGCCGGCGGATTACTCGGGAGAAGACCGCAAGGTCTATGCGCTGTGCCTGCTGCTGGAGGCTTCGGAGCCGGTGAAATTATTCTTTCTGGCTCATACCTTGAAAGTGACTGTGGCTACCATCAGCTATGACCTGGATGAACTGGAGCCCTGGGTGCGCAAATTCAGCCTGCAGCTCGTCCGCAGAAGAGGATATGGTGTAGAAATCACGGGCACTGAATTTGACAAACGCCGGGCGATTGCCCGGCTGGCCGCAGAGCATCTCGACCAGTCGGATCTGGTCGGGCATCTGCAGCAGCCCAAGGGGAATCCGGTGTTTCGCATGCTGCTGACCGCCGTAGGCAAAAACAAGCTGCTGGATATCGAGAATCTGCTCTGGGACATGGAGTGGAAATGGACAGCCGAGCTGCCGGAAATCGTCTATATGGAGCTGCTGCTCGGGTTATCGGTGACAGTCAGGCGGATAGATCTGGGTAAAGGAATTGACGGTGCCGAAGAGGCCGGCTATTCAAGATTGTCCGACCACCGGAATATCGCCGGGGCGGAGCATTTTGTACGGCGGCTCAGCGACACGCTGGGGCTGGAGTTCCCGCGCACGGAGATTCTGTATGTGGCCGGTCTGTTTGACCGGGTTCAGGAATCTTTTTCTTCAGCAGGGTTTGCGTATGGCGATATCGCGTTAATGGAGATTGTCTACAGGCTGACGGAGAATGTGGGGAAACGGACGGGTCTATCCTTCCAAAGCGACCGTGCGCTGCGGGAAGGCCTGCTGGAGCATATCGATCCGGCGCTGAGAAGAATCCGCGAAGGCACCCGCATCCGCAATCCGCTGCTGGGGCCCATCCGCAAGGACTACGATTACCTGTTCCAGGTCGTCAGGGCTGCTGTGGAAGAGATGGAGCTTGATCTGGAAATTCCCGACGAAGAAGTCGGATTTCTCGTGATGCATTTCGGGGCTTCTGTGGAAAGGCTGAGCCAGCTTAGGCGGAGTGTCCGGGCGATTCTGGTGTGTGCCAGCGGATTAAGCTCTTCAAGGCTGCTCGCTACCCGGCTTACGAAAGAAATGCCGCAGATTGAGATTCTCCGGAATATTTCCTGGTATGAGGCGGCCCGGCTGCCGGAGGAGGATTATGATCTGATTATTTCCACCATTGATTTGCCGTTGGAGAAGGAACGGTATATCAAGATCAGTCCTCTGTTGACAAGCGAAGAAATTGACAAGCTGCTGAACTATATCCAGACGATCACGCTGGGTGAACGAAGACCCGCTGCTTCTCCCGGGGAGACGGAGCCGGTCCTGCGGGATGAAGCCGCGATGGACCGGATGAAGAGCTACCAAGGGGTATTGGAAGAGATCATCCGCTTGCTGGAGCGTTTTCGCCTTTACCCGCTCGATAACAGCGGTCAGGATCTGGCCGGAACCTTATCCGCCATGCTGGAAACGCTGAACGGCACCGGTGTGATTGGGGATGCGGACATTTTGCTGGACCGTCTGCTCGAGCGGGAACGGATGGCCAGCCAGCTCATTCCGGATACAAAGCTGGCGCTTTTTCACACCCGAAGCAGCCATATTCGCCTGTCGTCGCTAACGTTATACCGGCTGCATGAGCCGGTTGTGCTGAATGGGGAAGCCGAGGTTGCGGTGATTCTGCTGATGCTTGCTCCGCGCAAGCTCTCCAAGGAAAGCCTGGAAGTGCTCAGCGAGATCAGTGCGCTGCTGCTGAATGCCGAAATGGTCCAGTTGCTGGAGGAACGTTCGGAGCCGGAGATCAGGCGGTATTTATCGTCGGAGCTGCTGCGCTTTTTTGAGAATAAAAGATGAGAGGGAGAGAATCCATATGAGTATACTGTCAGAGAATAAAGTAATTATGAATGCGGTAGCCAAAGATAAATATGAGGCAATTACGCTTGCCGGGAAATTGCTGGTGGATGCAGGACATGTGACTGAAGAATATGTACCGAAGATGCTGGAGCGCGAAGAAGTGGTGTCCACCTATATGGGGGAAGGGCTGGCGATTCCCCACGGGACCAAGGAGGCAAGACCTTTTATCAAATCAACGGGACTGTCAATCGTCCGTTTTCCGGACGGCGTGGATTTTGGCGGCGATGAACCCGCATTTGTCGTGATCGGCATTGCTGCTGCGGGAGACGGGCATATGGAGATTCTGACCAATGTAGCGATGATCTTCTCGGAAGACGATGCCATCGAACGGGTTATGAATGCCGCTTCCCCAGCCGACGTCATTGCTATCTTTGAAGGAGGCCTTGCGTAATGAAGGCAGTCCATTTCGGAGCGGGTAATATCGGCAGAGGATTCATCGGGCTGCTGTTGTCACAGGCAGGATATGAAGTGTGCTTTGTGGATGTGAATGAGGCGGTAGTTGCGGAGCTGAAGCGGCGCGGGGAATACCCGGTAACCTTGGCCAGCGAAGACCGCGAGACGGTTACCGTACAGCATGTAACGGCGCTCAGCAGCGTAACGCAAGCGTCTGAGGTGGCAGCGGCGATTGCCGAAGCGGATATAGTCACCACAGCGGTTGGTGTTTCCATTCTGAAGCATATTGCCGGAGTGCTGGCCGGGGGCATCCGCCTGCGGGCCGCCGGTTCGGCAGCTCCGCTGCATGTCATCGCCTGTGAGAATGCCATCGGCGGCAGCGCCCAGCTCAAAGAGCTGGTATACGCCCAGCTGGATGAGGAATCCCGAAGCAGCGCGGACAGCTTTGCGGCTTTCCCCAATGCGGCTGTAGACCGGATTGTGCCTTTGCAGCAACACGATGATATCCTTAAGGTTGTCGTGGAGCCTTTTTACGAATGGGTCGTGGACTCGTCGCAAATGATTCCCGGATATACACCCATCCCAGGCGTGCATTATGTGGATCACCTGGAACCTTACATTGAGCGTAAATTGTTCACGGTGAATACCGGCCACTGCTCGGCGGCTTATCTTGGGGAGCTGCGGGGATACGAGACCATTCAGCAAGCAATGGCCGATGAGCGCTTGACTTCGCAGGTGCGTGAAGTGCTGGAGGAGACCGGAGCCGTCCTCATCCAAAAGCATGGCTTTGACGAAGCTGGTCACAGCAAATATATTGACAAAATTCTGGAGCGGTTCCGCAATCCCGCATTGACGGATGAAACGTCGCGCGTAGGCCGCTCTCCGATCCGCAAGCTGTCGGCGAACGACCGCCTGGTCTCGCCGGCGCTTCAGGCGTATGACCGTGGGCTGAGATATGCAGCCCTGGCCCGGTCTATGGCAGCGGCCTTGCGGTTTGACGTGCAGGATGATCCGGAGTCGGCGGAGCTTCAGGCCTCCATCGCCGCGAACGGTCCGGGAGCCACAGTGACCCGGTACACTGGCCTTGCAGCGGATCATTCTGTACACCGCTCGGTGATGACGGAGTACAACGAGCTGAAAAAGTGAGCAAGCCGCAATAAAGCTGCCCCATAAGCAGATTTTGCTAGATGAAAAAAGTCGCAATTCTCCGGTTGCTCGGAGGATTGCGACTTTGTGTTATGAAGCGAAGCTTAAGAATTCTCCAGAATGGTCTGCAGCGTTGTCCGGTCCAGCCCTTCAATCAGCTTGATCAGCAGCTCTTTGGCGGCTGCGTAATCATCACTGTGGATCACCGAGGTGGCGGTATGGATATAACGGGAACAAATACCGATGACCGCCGAAGGAATGCCGATGCCGCTCACATGAACCTGCCCGGCATCGGTGCCTCCCTGGGACACAAAATACTGATATTTGATCCGGTGGGTATCGGCCGTATCCTGTACATATTCGATCAGACCGCGGTGGGTGATCATCGTCGGGTCAAAGATACGCAGCAGTGCGCCTTGACCCAGATGGCCAAATGCCTGGCGGTCACCGGTCATGTCCGCAGCGGCACTGGCATCCAGGCCGAAGAAAATGTCCGGCTGCAGCAGATTTGCCGCTGTGCGCGCGCCACGCAGGCCAACCTCCTCCTGCACGGTAGCGCCGGCAAAGACCGTATTCGGCAGCTGTTTGCCATGCAGCGCCTGCATAAGCTCAATCGCCAGGCCTACGCCGTAGCGGTTGTCCCAGGCCTTGGCCATGATTTTTTTGGGATTAGCCAGCGGCGTGAACGGGCAGATCGGTACGATCTGCTGCCCGGGAGCGACACCGAAGCCCATGGCTTCTTCCCGGCTGTCTGCACCGATGTCAATATACATCTTGCGGATATCGCCGGTTTTGCCCCGCTCTTCATCACTGAGCAAGTGGATCGGCGTGCTGCCCACAACACCGGTCAGCGTTCCTTTGGGGGTAATGATCTGCAGCCGCTGCGAAGCCACGGCGGAAGCCAGCCAGCCGCCCAGCGGCTGAAAGCGGATCATCCCGTTGTCGGTGATGCCGGTAACCATAAAGCCTACTTCATCAAAATGTCCGGCCACCATAATCCGGGGCCCGTTCTCTTCGCCGCGCAGCACACCGAAAAGGCTGCCGAGACGGTCCTGAACGAATTCATCGGTATAAGGGGACATGGCATTTTTGACGTAGGCGCGCAGTTCACGTTCAAAGCCAGGGGCTGAAGGGAATTCGGTAAGGGTTTGGAATAAATCCAGAGTTTCTTGGTTCATTGACGGCACACTCCTCACTAACGGCTTAAGTTCACTTATACAGTATGAACATTGTCCGCCAGCTTGTCCATCGCTGTGACAAAACGGACACCGGGCGATGTATTGGCGAATATAATGCTGTAGCAGCTCTGAATGCAAGGGGTTGGGAAAGGGAGCGAAGGACAATGAGAATAGCGGGGAGTCTCCCCCAGAACAACAGACGGGTCAAGAATCATGGCCGGCCAAGTTACCGGTTGAACCGGGGCAGGGTTATGAAGCGCGGCAGGCAGCAGAATGAAGTGGTGTTTATTCTGATGCTCTTTATGCTGCTGGTTGTTATCCTGTTGTATTTTTCCTGAGCCGGGAAAGACATAAGTTCAGGCAGGATCGCGAACAATAAGGAAAAACTTCTAAGCGAAGAACGAACCAGGAGCCTGCCGGGGGGGCGAACCGGTTCAGCTGCCGTTCAGGCAGGTTCCGCTCTGCTTCGATTCGCCCAACTATTCAGGAGGTGTCCTTATTGCCGGCAAAAACCAAACGTTCCGGGGTAAAGCTGAGGCTCGACTCATTGACCCCGCAGGATTATGAAGAATTGTCCAAGCCGTTCGTGCCGTCACGCCCGGTCTTAAAAAACTGCCTTCGCGCATTTCTGTCAGGTGGGTTGATCTGTGTACTTGGACAAGGCATCCAGGAGGCTTTTATGGCCATATTCGATATGACCTCCAAGGAAGCTGCAAGTCCTACTGTGGCTGTGTTGATTTTGATTTCGGTCATTCTTACCAGCTTTGGCGTCTATGACAAAATGGCCCAATGGGCCGGAGCCGGTACAGCGGTTCCCGTCACCGGGTTCGCCAACAGTATGTGCTCGGCCGCGCTGGAGCACCGTGCTGAAGGTCTTGTGCTCGGCGTAGGCGGCAACATGTTCAAGCTGGCCGGTTCAGTGCTTGTATTCGGGGCGGTGGCCGCTTTTGTAATAGGGGTAATCTATGCCGTAATGGGTTGGGGAGGGTCACATCCACTATGAAGCAACTCGGCAGCCAGACCTGGGAGTATACTACGCGTCCCGTAATTTTGGGCGCTTCGGCCGTAGTTGGACCGGAAGAGGGCGAAGGACCTTTAGCGGCAGACTTTGATTTTATTTTTGATTCACTGGAGATGGGCGAGAAGACCTGGGAGAAGGCGGAACGTATACTTTTTGAGAAGGCGGCGCAGCTGGCCCTGATCGACGCAGGCCTGGATCAGGAGAAGCTGGAGTTTTTTGTCGGCGGGGATTTGATGAATCAGATTATCAGCAGCTCTTTTGCGGCAAGAAAACTGGGGGTTCCTTATCTGGGGGTATTCGGCGCCTGCTCCACCTCGATGGAAAGTCTCGCTATCGCATCGATGATCGTGGATTCCGGCGGGGGGAGCTATGCGCTTGCAGGCACATCGAGCCATAACTGTACCGTAGAAAAACAATTCCGCTACCCCACCGAATACGGGTCCCAAAAACCGCCGACCGCCCAGTATACCGTTACAGGTTCAGGCTGTGCGGTTATCGCCCGCAACGACGGGACAGGCAAAGGGCCGTTTGTTGTCTCGGCGACACTTGGACGCATTATGGATTTGGGGCTTACAGACCCCTTTAACATGGGGGCGGCGATGGCCCCGGCGGCGGCAGATACGATTACGGCTCATTTTCGGGATACCGGGCTCTCCCCGGGCCATTATGATCTGATTGTGACCGGGGACCTTGCTTCTGTAGGGTTACCGATCGCCCAAGCCCTGCTCGCCAAAGAAGGCATTCCGATGGAGCAAACAACCTTTTATGACTGCGGCCTGCTGGTTTACGACCGGGACACGCAGAAATATGTCATCGCGGGCGGCAGCGGCTGCGGCTGCTCAGCGGTCGTGACTTATGGCCATATTCTGAGAAGAATGAAAAGAGGAGAATTGAAGCGGGTGCTAATTGTGGCCACCGGTGCCTTAATGTCGCCGCTGTCGTACCAGCAGGGAGAGAGCATTCCCTGTGTAGCCCATGCGGTAGCTCTGGAGAGCGGAGGTGAAGGGTTGTGATGATCTATTTGTGGGCTTTTCTGATTGGCGGGGCCATCTGCGTCATCGGCCAGCTGTTGATGGATGTGCTGGGCCTGACTCCTGCGCATACCATGAGTACACTCGTAGTATCCGGGGCGATCGCCGATGCCTTTGGCCTTTATGATCCGCTTGTGAAATTCGCGGGGGCCGGCGCTACGGTACCGATTACCAGCTTCGGGAATTCCCTCGTGCACGGTGCGCTGACCGAGTTAGAGCGGGATGGATGGGTCGGAGTGGTTACCGGTATTTTCGATCTGACCAGCGCCGGAATATCCTCGGCCATTGTTTTTTCATTCCTGGCGGCACTGTTCGTAAGGGCCAAGGGATAAAACCTTAATAGCAGACAGGTATTTGAAAGGTATGCTTCGGGATGCCCCGCTCAACCGGTTTTTACGGTTAGCGGGGCATTTTTTGATGCGCCAGAGCTTGTTGACATGATTCCTGATTCTATTTAATCTTCTCATGAACTTCAGCCAATAAGATGTACCCTATGAACTTGTCCAAAATTAGACAAAAAGCGACAATTGCGACTGGGAGGGTACAACAAATTGAGAAGGCATCTTAAACACATTAAACACATTAATATGGCAGTCATTTTTGTATTGCTGGCATCCTTGCTGCAGCCGGGGTTAAGAGTCCACGCGGCCATTCCCGAGCTGCCGGCACCCGAGTACGGAAATGTAATAGATCTAAGGAAAACAGAACTTGCTCAGGGTGCAATGTATACCTGGATGGATTTGCAGAAGTGAAAGAGGCCAGCAAAAGATACATACCGTGGAGTTCAACCCCAAGAATCCGAACCTTGCGCTGCGTGCGGGCACCAAAAGCGGAAAGGTCTATGGCATGCAGGCCTTAACCGAAATGGCTTCGTATGCGGATGGCCCCGGCAATCGGGTGATTGCCGGCATTAATGGCGATTTCTATGAAATTTCGGGCTTTGCCACCGGTGTGCCGAATGGACTGTTCATGGACGGGGGTGTGATTCTGAACAGTGGCAGCTCACCTTATGCCTTTGGATTAAAAGCGGACGGCACATCCATTTATGGTACGCCGAAGCTGTCCATGAATGTGAACATCAACGGGACAGACCACCCGCTAAGCAGCATTAACCGTTACCGGAACACCAATCAGCTGGTTCTGTATACGGAGGACTATTATACGTCAACCAAGTCGACGGGCGAAGGCGACGAAGTTGTGCTGGATATCGTCGAAGGTGAAGTGAAAAGCGGCGGAACGATCCAGCTTAAGGTGACGGATATCCGCACCCAGCAGGGCGATACCCCGCTTGCCCCTGGCAAGGTGGTGCTCTCTGCACACGGAACTTCCAGAGCCGCTCTGGAAGGATTGGAGCCGGGGGATGAAGTGACAGCGGCGTTTGCCCTTGAAGGCGAGTGGAAGGACGTGACCCTTGCAATCGGCGGTCAAGGTCCGCTGGTGAAGGCTGGCGTTGTGCAAACCGGGATCGGGCCTGCAGGCATCCATCCCCGGACAGCGATCGGAACCAAGGCGGACGGCAGCATTGTTCTTTTTGAGATTGACGGAAGATCACCCGGCTTCAGTGAAGGTGTCGAAACAGACGAATTGGCGCAAATTATGAAGGATATGGGTGCCCAGTATGCCATGAATCTGGACGGCGGGGGTTCTTCAACCTTTGCCGCCAGAATGCCGGGAACCAGCGCTGTGAAGATGCTGAATCAAGGATCGGACGGCTATGAGCGGAAGACCGGCAACGGGCTGCTGCTTGTGAACACGGCTCCCGAGCTGAACACAGCCGCAAGCCTCGCTGTTCAGCCGGGTACCGAGCGGATTCTGCAAGGCTCCAGCTATACCTTTGCTGCTGCCGGAGTAGATACGAACGGCCATCCCGCTCCGTATACAGGTGCACTCCAGTGGGAGGTTGATCCGTCCATTGGCACGATAGATGCAGGCGGGGTGTTTACAGCCGGTTCTTCAGCCGGAACGGGCGATGTTACCGTATCTGCCGGAGCCGTCAAAGGAAACGCGTCTGTTGAAGTGGTCGAACAGCTGACGGAGCTGAAGTTTCCCGACCAGATCAAGACCTACCCTTCCGGAGCCACCGCGCAATTGACCCTAAAAGCGCTGCGAAACGGCCAGATTATTCAGGCCGACAACCACAGCCTGGAATGGCGTGTTGAAGGCGGGATTGGGACGGTCGATGAGAACGGGGTGTTCCGGGCCACAGAGGAAAGCGGGAAAAATGGCAAAATCTTCGCCAAATACGGCGAAGTGGAGACCTCCTTTGAAGTGAATGTAGGCCTGCCTCCTGTGCTGCTTGAGGATTTCGAGAGCGGCATTGCCAAATACAAGGCATCCAGCGCTGCTGCCAATAGTGTAGCGGTTACGGAAGTAACGGATCAGGACTTTGTCCGCAGCGGAGACAAGGCTTTGAAGTTGGAATATGATTTTGTCGGCAAAACGGGTACCTCGGGCGCATACGTTGCCGCTGTATCTGCCGAAGACCGGATTCAGATTCCGGGTTATCCCGAGAAAATCAGCATGTGGATTTATGGAGACGGGCAAAAGCATTGGCTGCGGGGGCAGATCCGTGACGGGAATAATGCAGCCGTGCCGGTCGATTTCACCGATCAAGTCAAAGGTGTGGACTGGACGGGGTGGAAATACGTTGAAGTGGCCGTTCCCAAAGGGAAAGCAACGCCGCTGACCATGGACATGCCTGTCCGCTACATGGAGACCAGCAATTTGAAGAAAACGGCTGGCGCCATATATGTAGATGATATTCGTGCGGTTTACGGGCCTTTGGATGAGGACCGGCTGCCTCCGGTTATCAAAAATGAATATCCGGCAGCCAATGAAATGATCAAGACGGCAACGCCGACCCTGTCGGTTACCGGTGAAGATGACGGGTACGATCCGGTGGCCCATCCGGGGACCACCCTGATTGATCCTGCCAAGGTCCGTATGTATGTGGACGGACAACTGGTGGAGCATGGCTTTTATCCACCTAAAGGGCAGATCACTTATAAGCCGAAGGTAGCACTTGCAGAAGGGCGCCACAAGGTGAAGGTGGCGATCCGCGACATGAGCGGCAATCAGACACTGAAGGAATGGTATTTCACAGTGAATCTGGGTTCGCCCTACTATAAATACGAAACCCCGGAAGCCCTGTATGCCGGCAATACGTACACAGTGGATGTAACTGCCGAGAAAGCTGCGCAGCTGAAGGAAGGGCATATTGCTTTTGCCTTTGATCCTGCTGCCGTTACGGATCTGCGGGTCAATAAGGGCAGCCGGTTGACCGATGAACAGCTTGTGCCGGTCATTGACGCAGCACAGGGGATTGTCCGTCTGAATCTGAGCAATATTGATGCAGCCGGTCTGAGCAGTACGGATCTTATCGGCCAGATTCAATATACCGTCCGTAATGATTACATCGGTCCGTTGACGCTGGAGTCGGCGCCCGGAGACGCGGTCAAGCCGCTGGTCATTGAGAATGTCTCGGGTTCAGTGACTTCTGCAGAAGGCAATGGAGTCCCGATCAGCTTCATGGGTGGTCCGCTGGAAAGAACGGTCAAGACACAGCTCAAGCTGACCTGGAATCACTATGAGACAGCAAAGGGTTATGAGGCCTCCTTCTATATAAGCGATCAGGAGAGCGGTGCCGCCCTGCAGGGGGCAAAGCTGCTGATTGACGGAGTGGAGGTGCAGAATGCCGTGTCGGCACAAGACGGGCTGCTGGCCACGGGAGCGGCAACCCTCACCGAGGGTGCATTTAAACTGCAGGCTGTTAAGGAGAACGCCTACAGTCCAGTGATGACGTTTAAGGTAGCGGCCTTTGCCGGCACGCCGGAGCCACGCAATATCAATGTCACTATGGGGCCGGATGCAGACACTTCGCGCCAGTTTGCTTGGCAGACAGATCGCAAACTGCGGAAACAATTGTAGAGCTGGTGAAGCAGTCTGGATTTACAAGCTTCGAGGGCGGTAATGTGCTTCGAATCGGAGGGCACAGCTCGATTTACAATACGAACAATGACGGGACAATACGTGTGCACCGGGCAGAGGCTAGCGGTCTTGAGCCCGGCACAGCTTATGTGTACCGGGTGGGTGACGGCATAACCCATGTGAGCAGCCAGGGAACATTCACAACAAGCGGGGGAGACAGCGAGACGACCGAATTCCTGTTCATCGGGGATTCGCAAGCCGACTCCCAGGCAGGTTTTGAACTCTGGCGCAACACTGTACGGGAAGCCTTCGCTTTCCTTCCGGATGCGGATATGCTTGTGCATGCCGGAGACATGGTGGACAAAGGGTTTGAGCAGGAGCAATGGAACTGGTGGTTCGGTGCCGCACAAGAGCAGCTAATGAATACAACGCTGGTTCCGATCATCGGGAACCATGAGGTCATGGGCACGAACGGTGACGGGGATTATCTGGCACAGTTCCATAATCCGCAGAATGGCGCGGCCAGCGTCAAGGGAACCAATTTCTCTTTTGATATCAAGGATACCCATTTTGTGGTCATGAATACGGAACATGGGGAGGCCGAGTTCACGGAGCAGGCTCTGTGGCTGGACCAGGATCTTTCGGCTACAGACAAGAAATGGAAGGTTGTTTTCTTCCACCAAGGGCCTTATGGCAGCATCTACTCCAATGAGCGGGTGCAGTCTGCATGGGTGCCGGTGTTCGACAAACATGAGGTAGATCTGGTCATGAACGGCCATGATCATATCTACATGCGTTCGTATCCGATGAAAGGCGGCGAGCAGGTCCCGGAGCAAGAAGGAACCCGTTATGTAATCGGAGGTTCATCGGGTCCCAAGTTCTATGCCCTGACTCCAAGGTTCTGGCAGGAGAAGATCTATGATGAAGATCAGCAGATCTTTACTGCGGTCCAGATTACGGAGGATGAAATCACTATCGTTGCAAGGACTAATAACGGAACCGAAATAGACCGTTTGGTGATCTCCAAGCCCGAACCGGAATCGGTTACGCTGGACCGGACGGAAGCGGAGCTGGAGCCCGGCCAAACCGTCCGGCTGCAGGCTAAGGTACTGCCGGATAAGGCCGCCAATCTTAAAGTGAATTGGTCTGTACTACCCGGCCAGCCGGAGAATACAGTTACTGTTGACACCTATGGGCTGGTTACTGCAAAACGGCCGGGTACAGCCAAAGTCAGGGCGGCGGTTGAAGGATACCCGGAAATCTATGCGGAAAGTACCATTACAGTAGATGCCGTGGCTTCAATCTCATTGCAGGGCAAGAGCGTGCTGCAGCCGGGCGGGCAGGATCAGACCGTTACAGAAGCGGTATATGCTTCCGGCAAACGGATTCCTGTAATAGAAGGACTGCAATATTCAAGTCAAAATGAGCAGGTTGCGACAGTTACGGATCAAGGACTGGTTGAGGCCGGTGCCGAAGGTTCGACGGTGATCTCGGTAACTTACCGGGAGTTCACTGCCCAATATGATCTTATTGTGTCCAGCGACGGCACTGCCGTCAGGACAGGGATAAAGATTGATGGACCGGACAGGTTGGAAAAAGGAAGCCGGGATACCGTGGTCGTTCAGGCGGTCTACAGTGACGGAAGTCTCTGGAAGCTGACGGAGGGTTTGCGGTACGATACTTCCGATGCTTCGGTAGCCTTGATCAGTGACGAGGGGGTTATTGAAGCCTTGAATACAGGCACGGCCCTGCTTGGCGCGGAATATCAGGGGATGAGGGCCGAATACCGGCTTGAGGTGTGGAGTGCTGGAGCGGAGCCTTCCCCTGCGCCGTCTCCGGACCCCGGGACATCTCCATCTCCGGGTCCAGCACCAACACCGGAGCCGGCAACTGGGGGATGGACAGCCCCTGCACAGTCTCCATCGCCTGCGGCCACGCCGGAGCCGGGAGTGGTGACGATAACGGAAACCCAGCTGACAGGAAAACGGAATGCCCAGGGCGAAGTGCTAATCTCCGCCGGTAAGAAGTGGTCGGAGCTGGTGCTGCCGGGGAATGCGGCCGGACTGCTGGGCGATGCGGTACTGGTGGTGCGTGAAGGCGGCCTGGAAGTGAGAATCCCGGCCGGAGTGCTGGCGGAGTTAAGCAGCCTGGCCCCTGGCGGCAATGCGGCGAGCAGCACAATTGTTCTGCGTGCTGCCGAAGTGCCTGGTTCAGCAGCAGCGGACCTGGTGGACCGTGCAGCGAGACTTACCGGAGCGCAGATCCGGCTGGTCAGCGACATGAGGGACTGGTCGCTAAGCCTCACAACCAGTCAAGGCCAGACCGTTACGTTGACGCAGTTTGAGTCACCGATTACTGTAGCGTATGATATGGGATCAGCAGCTCCAAACGATCTGCTGGCACTGTACCATGTACAAGAGGACGGGACGCTGCAATACGCTGGCGGAGAGTGGGCGGAAGGCAAATGGTCCGCCCCAGTCACCCATTTCAGCAAATATGCTGTACTGGAATACGACAAACGCTTTAATGACCTTCCGCCGGGCCACTGGGCAGAGGGAGCTGTCAAGAAGCTGGCTGCAAGGCAGCTTGTACAAGGAGTCGCGGCCGGACGTTTTGATCCGGACCGGGCGGTAACCCGGGCCGAGTTCACGGCCATGCTGGTCCGTGCGCTGGGACTAAGCGGTGAGGCGCCATCCGTGTATGATGACGTGAAGGCGGGCAAATGGTACGCGGAGGCAGTGGGTCAGGCCAAGCAGGCCGGGATTGTCAACGGCCGGTCGGATTCCCGCTTTGGACCGGAGGAGGCGATTTCGCGGCAAGAGATGGCCGCCATGCTGGTCCGTGCTTACCGGTATGCGGCAGGAGCGGCTGTGCAGAACACTTCCGCACCGCAAAGTGTAGCTTTTGCCGACCTTGGGGCCACTCCACAGTGGGCCAAAATGGCTGTCGAAGAAGCTGCAGGCTTCGGATTAATGAAGGGCCGGGGAGCAGGGCGGTTTGGGCCTGCCCTGAATGGCACCCGGGCCGAAAGTGCGCAGATGATCCTCAATCTGCTGGATATCCTGAAGTAAATTTAGAGCACAGCGAACAGACCGCAGTCTCATTGAGATTGCGGTCTGTTTGCTGTGAACCGGCACTCCCAGCTCTTCTTGCTGCAACAGTGTAAGGGGCAGGGAACAAGAAGAGGCAAATCAATGACCTTAGAACGTGCCGAAGTTGGCCGGATGGGTGCGAACGAATGTACCGGAGTAGGCTGGAATGGTGCGAACGAAAGGCAAAAATGCCTTAGAAAGTGCCGGAGTGGGCCGAATTGGGCGACTGGAAGGCAAAAATGCCTTAGAAAGTGCCGGAGTGGGCCGAATTGGGCGAGTGGAAGGCAAAAATGCCTTAGAATGTGCCGGAGTAGGCTGGAATGATGCGAACGAAAGGCAAAAATGCCTTAGAATGAGCCGGAGTGGGCCAAATTGGGCGACTGGAAGGCAAAAATGCCTTAGAATGAGCCGGAGTTGGCCGAATTGGGCGACTGAAAGGCAAAAATGCCTTAGAATATGCCGGAGTTGGCCGAATTGGCGCGACTGGAAGGCAAAAATGCTGTCTGCCTGCCGATCCCCAGCTCTGAAAGCCCAGTATTTAATTTCACCGGCTTCAATAATGTACTTTGGGTCCCCGAATCATGTAAAATATAAATAATACTGCTTATTTTGTCATAGGAGGTTTACAATATATGCCTGTTCGTCAAGAATCGATGCAGATTATGAATGCTGTACGCACCAATCTGGAATCCTGCATACTGGGTAAATCATTTGAAATACAATTGCTGCTGACAGCGCTTCTGGCTGGTGGGCATGTCCTGATTGAAGATGTACCGGGTACCGGCAAAACCCAGCTCATTCGCGCCCTCTCCAGGTCCATGTCCGGGGAGTACCGGCGGATTCAATGCAATCCGGATATTTTGCCAAGTGATATTACAGGTGTATCCGTGTACCACCCGCGGGATGAACTGTTTCATTTCCGGCCGGGACCGGTGATGACCAATATTTTGCTTGCCGATGAGATTAACCGGGCGACCACCAAGACCCAGTCGGCTTTGCTTGAGGTAATGGAGGAACGTAACGTTACGGTGGATGGCGAGACTTATCCGCTGCCGCATCCGTTTATGCTGTGTGCTACCCAGAATCCGATTGACTTTGAGGGCACGTATACACTGCCTGAAGCCCAGCTTGACCGGTTCATGCTCAGAATCAGCCTGGGTTATCCGGATGCGCAGACCGAAAAAAATCTGCTGATGAGCCATCAGGAAGGCCAGCCGGTGGACAGGCTCACTCCGGTGACCAGCATGGATCAGATCTCGGTAATTCAGGAGGAGATCCGCGATATCTATATCAGCGATCCCGTGCTGAATTATCTGCTGGATGTTGTCCGAACCACCAGAGAGCATCCGCTTGTATTATTGGGGGCAAGCCCGCGGGCTTCACTGTCATTCATGATGGCCTGCAAGGCCTATGCCTTCCTGCAGGAACGCGATTACGTGCTGCCCGATGATGTGAAGGTGCTCACACCTTTTGCCCTTGGCCACCGCATTCTGCTGCGTCCGGAGTCGCGACTGGATAATGTAAGTGTGGATTCCTTGCTGCAAAAGCTTCTGCAGAGCATCCATGTGCCTGTTACGATGAGGCAATAAAATGAGACGTCATTTGTCTGCGGCAGCAGCAGCCGTTCAGCCGGCGAAGCTTGCTGGTGTTCTCGCGATATGGAGTGTTACCCTGCTGTATGTGCTGTTCCAAGGCGGCAAAACTTCCTTTATGCTGTTTGTAATGGTATCTGTACTTATTGTGTATTTGATTGCCGGAGGATTGAGCGGTGTCCGCCGGACGAAGGGCGTACGCGAACTGTATTCCGAGCGGGACAAGTCCGAACTTCTGTATGCCGGCGGTTTCCTTCGGGTAAGCCTGGACATCACCATTCCCGGTTTCCTGCCGCTGCCTTATGTGGTCGTCAGGGAAACGCTCAAACGGCATAACGGAGAGACCTGGGTCTTTGAAGAAAGCCTGATTCCGAGTCTGAGAGGGCGGGGAGAGCTGAGGTTCCAGACCCCTGCGCTTGAACGGGGCAGCTACACGTTCTCCAAGACGGATATAGTCAGCGAAGATATCTTCGGACTGCTGGAGCATAAAGGCACATTTATGGCCGAAGGTGAATTCCGGGTACTGCCCCGCTCCGTGTTCATTCCGCGCTGGCAGTTGTACGAGCGGAGAGCGCGGCTGGCCGGACCGCAGGCCTCTCTTGTTCAATCCCGCAGAGAGACCACACAAATCAACGGTGTCCGTGATTACGTCTATGGAGACCGGCTGACGCGTATTCACTGGAATGCCACGGCCAAAACGGGCGCCTGGAAGTCAAAGGAGTTCGAGCATGAGTCCATTCCCAAAACGGTAGTCGTCCTCGATGGCAGTGCTGCGGCTTACGGAACCTCGCAGCAGTTCGAGCTGGCGGTCTCCATAGCGGCATCGGTGCTTGGTTTCGGCATCCGGGAACGGATAGGAATCGGCCTGTGCTGTCTGGACAAGAATACCAAGGTGTTCGCTCCTGCCGAAAGCGGGGCGGAACGCCAGAAAATGATCCACTATTTGATTGATATCAATGCGGAAGGCAAAGGGCCGCTCATGTCCAGACTGGAAAAGGCACACCGCATGTTCCCCAAAGGGTCATACGTTGTACTGATCAGTCCGCAGAGCGGACAGCCTGTGCTGGATGCCATGCGCTGGGCGGACAGCCATGGGCTGACCCCCTCGCATATTCATGTGCGTAATCCGGCAGCGATGGACGGCAGCAGCAAATGGATGGACGTGCTCAGATCCCGCAGCATCACCGGCTACAGTATCAGCTCTCTGCAAGAGCTTCCTGCCGTATTGGGGGGTGAAGTCTGAGATGAGAAGCTGGTGGCATCTGCTGAAATCCTCCTGGCACCGGTCGGCAAGCCTGCTGTGGATTATGATCATTGCCCTCCAATGGCTCTCCTACACCACTCCGATCTGGCTGGAGGAGACAACGGCTTCCGTGCTGCTTGCACTGGCGGCGGTTGCGGTCATTGAAATTCTTTTTCCGATCAAATGGTTCCTTCGCCTGCTTCTGCAGGTTGTGGCGGTGAGCCTGGTTGTATATCGGACCCTTGGGCAGCAGGGTGTCTATATGTCAGACCCTTGGTTACCCTTAACACAGCGGCTGCCGGAGATTGCGGCTAACATGAGTCCCTATATCTGGTTCGCGCTTGGGGCAAGCGTCTTGCTGCTGCTATCCTCCTGGTGGGTCTCCACCAAGTCACGCATCCTGATGTTTATCGGGACCAACATTGCGGCATTCGCCGCACTGGATTCATTTACCACCGCAGTTCTTTGGGAGGAGGTTGCCTGGACGGTCTTCGCGGGGATGGCGTGGCTGGTCAGCCAGCATTTAAGAAACTTTCAGATGCGTTATCCGCGTGGATGGTCGTATCTGCTTCACTATCCTTTTAAGGTACTGGTCAATATTGCCATCATCTTTTCACTTGTTATTCTTACCGGCGTCAATATGCCTGAAGTCAGACCCACACTGACAGATCCTTATACCGCATGGAGAGAATGGAACGGAACGGGAGCCCCTTCCTTTGGAAAAGGAGCCCCCGTTGGCACAAACGAGTCGGGTACCGGGACAACAGCGGCGGGGAGTACCTCCTCGGGCTACAGTCTGGACAATGATGATCTGGGCGGGGGCTTTAATTTTGACTACTCACCCGTAATGACAGTGACCTCAGACCTGCGCACCTATATGCGCGGAGAGACCCGTACTGTGTATTCCGGACAGGGCTGGAGCGACAATGACACGTTCTCCCGCGGCCCTCTGGCCGGAGCGGAGATCGGCAAGAATTTGCCGAATACCACAGGCGGCAAAGTTCAGACCCAATCGCTGAAGCAGACCGTAAAGTTGCTTAACAACAACAACAGCTATCCTGTGTTGTTCGGGGCCTACTCTATTTCATCCATTAGTCTGATCAACGGGGAGGAGAGCGGCGGCGGCTTGCTCTGGAGAAGCCGGGACAGCGAGCTGTTGTGGAACAATGCCGACAACGGCCGTGCTTATCCGCAGTCCTATGAGCTCACTGCCGAGGTTCCGGTCATTCCGGTGCAAGAGCTGAGCAAAAAGACTTATGCGGAGCTGTACGGGAATGATAAGACGGTTTCGGAGTTTCTGAAGCTTCCCAATAATTTTCCGGAGACAGTGGAGAATCTGGCGCAGGAGATTACGGCCGGGGCGCAAACTCCGTATGAAAAAACAATGCTTTTGCAACAATATCTACAACAAACGTTTCCGTACACCAATCAACCCGATCTATCGCGCAGTGAAAGCTCCGACTTTGTGGAAAGTTTCCTGTTTGAGATCAAGGAAGGGTATTGTGATTACTATTCCACGGCACTGGTTACCATGGCCCGCTCGCTGGATATTCCGGCACGTTGGGTCAAGGGATATGCGCCCGGGGAGCAGGCTGAGCTTCCTGATAGTCTGGTAGCGCAGCAGGGCGGTGCCGGCAATAACAGATATACGATTACGAATGCCGATGCCCATTCCTGGGCGGAGGTCTATTTCGGGGAGTACGGCTGGATTCCGGTGGAAGCGACACCGGGCTTCAATGCTCCGCTGCTGACACAAAATGAGGAGGCTCCTGAGCCTGATCCTGTCGATGAAGAGGAACCGCAGACTGAGCAGGATCCGGCTCCGGCGAACAAGCAAAATGACGAAGGCGGTTTCCGCCTGGGACTGTGGATGGTATGGGGAGCTTCGGCAATATTGGCGGCCTGGCTGATCTATCTGGTATGGCATCACCGGTTCAACCTGCGTTTCCTGATGCAGCGCATCCGGAGTGGGCATCCGCTGTCACCGGACCAGAAGATTATAGTAGAAACCGAACGGTGGGTACGATTTATGCGCCGTAAGGGAATGATGAAGGCAGAACATGAGACGCTGCGCGAAGCGGCCAGCCGCTGGAGCAGTGAACGGCCGGAGGCGGCCGGGACACTTTCAACCCTGCTGGGCAGGTTCGAGCAGGCAAAATACAGTCCTGAGGTTATAGAAGACAAAGATTGGCGCAGCGTGTATACTGAAGCTTTGCGGCTGCGGAAAAACATGAAGCCCAGGAAGTAAGAATATGATATAGTTTTTAAATTGAGGTGAACGTATTGTTTGAAATGCTGATTCCCAAACTCCAGGTGGACACGGTATTTGATATTGCGCTGGAAGACCTGTACAGACAGGGCTACCGCGGGATCATCACGGATCTGGATAATACGCTGGTCGGTGCCAAGGCTCCTTTGGCGACACCGGAACTGCTGCTGTGGTTCCAGAAGGTAAAGGAGCTTGGCTTCAAGCTTATCATCGTATCGAACAACAACATGGACCGGGTGTCGCGTTTTGCCACACCGCTGGATATCGAATTTGTCCATCAGGCCCGCAAGCCGAGCAATGCGCCTTTTCGCCGGGCCTTGAAGCAGATGGACCTGAAGCCTGAGCAGACGATTGTGGTCGGCGACCAGATGCTTACCGATGTATATGGAGGCAACCGGCTCGGTCTGTATACGGTATTGGTTCTGCCTATATCCGTGAAGGATGAGGGCTTTGGAACAAGAATTAACCGCCGGGTAGAGCGGATTGCAAAGTTTCGGCTGCGCAAAAAAGGATTGTGGCACGAGGAGGATAAACCCTAATGACAGAACAAAGCGAAACACAGCGCCCGGTGCATTGCAGCGGCTGCGGCATCAAGCTGCAGGCCGGGCACCGGGACCAGCCGGGATTTATTCCGGAGGTCGCATATGAACGGGACCCGGTCATATGCCAGCGTTGTTTCCGGATTAAGAATTATAATGAAGCTTCTTCGGTATCCGTCAACCAGGATGAATTCTTACGTCTGCTAAGCAGTGTGGGAGAGAAGAATGCGCTTGTGATCCATATTGTGGACCTGTTTGATTTTGAAGGCAGTCTGATTTCCGGCCTGCAGCGTTTTGTAGGCAATAACCCCGTTATTCTTGCCGTCAACAAGTGTGACTTGCTGCCCAAGGTGACTAACTGGAACAAGCTGCGCAACTGGATGCAGCAGCGCTGCAAGGAGCATGGCCTGCGTACGGCTGAGATCGTTCTCTGCAGCGCCAAACGCAACCAGGGCTTTGACCATTTGCTGGAAGCTGTGACCTCTCTGCGGGGACAGCGGGATGTTTATGTTGTCGGAGCAACCAATGTCGGGAAGTCAACACTGATTAACCGCCTGATCTCGGATTACAGTGATCTGGAGCAGGAGCTGACCACATCACGTTATCCGGGAACCACGCTTGATACCGTCAGAATTCCTTTGGATGACGGACACTATATCATCGATACCCCGGGGATTGTCTATCCTTGGCGCTACAGCGAACTGGTGGAACGTCAGGATCTGGAGGCCGTGATGCCTTCCAATCCCCTGAAGCCGGCGGTGTATCAGCTGAACGAAGGACAGACTCTTTTCTTCGGCGGATTGGGAAGATTTGATTTTGTGCAGGGCGAACGCCAATCCTTTACCTGCTTCGTCAGTGGTACACTCAAGATTCACAGAACAAAGCTCGAACGTGCGGATTCCCTGTATGCGGAGCATCGCGGCGAGATGTTGTCGCCGCCGGGAACGGACCGGATGGATAAGCTGCCGCAGTGGCAGCGTCATGAATTCCGGGTCAGCCGCGGCAGTCAAACCGACCTGTTCATCTCGGGACTGGGATGGATCAAGGTGAACGGAACCGAAGGTGCGGTCCTGGCGATTCATGTGCCGCGTGGGGTGAAGGTACTTACCCGTCCTTCGCTGATCTGACGAAGGAGGGTTTCACAAATGACTGAAGCTGTTAACAACACGGGGGAACTTCTGCTTGGCGTAATGGGTGATCCAATCGCACAATCCAAGTCGCCGCTGATGCATGGTGTAGCTCTGCAAGCGCTGGGGATTCCCGGAGCCTATGTGCCGCTGCACGTGACTCCCGATAAGCTTGGAGACGCCATACAAGCCATTCGTACACTCGGCTTCCGTGGGGTGAACGTGACCATTCCGCATAAGGTGGCGGTGATGGAATATCTTGACCGGCTGGATGAAAGTGCAGTGGCTGTAGGTGCAGTCAATACGATTGTCAACGATGAGGGCAGACTTACCGGTTATAATACGGATGGCATCGGGTATGTGCGTTCACTGAAAGCGGAAGCCATATCCGAGCTATCCGGTGCAAGAATATTGGTCATTGGGGCCGGCGGTGCGGCCAGAGGGATTATTGCCGCCTTGCTGCGGGAGAATCCCGCTTCGATTCTGATCGCTAACCGCACCAGGGACAAAGCCCAGGAGCTGGCGGAGCAATGCAGGGACAAAGGCCGAGTCAGCGGTATCAGTCTGGATGAAATGCCCGGCAAGACAGAGGATGTGGATGTGCTGATTAATACAACCTCTGTGGGGATGTATCCCCACATGGAAGCCTCCCCTCTGGACCCCCTGCTTCTGCATGAGCGTATGGTAGTCAGCGATCTGATTTACAATCCGCTGCATACCCGTCTGCTGCTGGAGGCGCAGGAACGCGGCTGTACCATTCATGGCGGGCTTGGCATGTTCGTGTATCAGGGAGCGTATGCACTGGAATACTGGACGGGACGGCCTGCACCGGTAGAACTGATGCGGCAGACCATTCTGGATTCCCTCAGCACTTAATGGATGGCAAATGGATTCGGGAATTTAGGGTAATAATATATGTTAATTAAGGAGTTTGTTCATTTATGTTAACTGGAAAACAAAAACGCTACCTTCGCTCTTTGGCACATCATCTGGACCCGGTCTTTCAGGTTGGCAAAGGCGGGGTGAACGATCATCTCGTCCGTCACATTGAAGAAGCCATTGAGAAGCGTGAACTGATGAAGATCAGCATATTGAATAACAATGCTGATGATCCCAAAGAAATCGGCGCGGCACTGGCTGAGCAATCTGGTTCCGAGCTGGTACAGGTCATCGGCAAGACCCTGATCCTGTACAAGGAATCCCGTGATAACAAGACTATCGAGCTGCCCCGTTAAGACCGGGATGACACAACATTCCCTGCCTTGTCAGGACATCAGGCAGGACTCGGGGGAGGTGGACCTCTTGAAAGTCGGAATAATGGGCGGAACCTTTGATCCTCTTCATATCGGCCATATGATGGCGGCTGAAGCTGCGCGCGATGCCTACGGGCTTGCGGAAGTGTGGTTTATGCCTTCGCATATCCCGCCTCACAAACATGAGGCAGGAGTGTCGGGTGCGCAAAGACTGGCCATGGTGGAAGAAGCGGTGCGGACACATGAAGCTTTCCGCACACTGGATTGGGAAGTTAACAGAGGCGGTGTCTCTTATACGATAGATACCGTTAGGGAATTGAAAGAGAAGTATCCGCAAATTGAATTTTACTTTATCATCGGAGCGGATATGGTGGAGTACCTGCCCAAATGGGAAGGGATTGAAGAGCTCGTAGAGATTCTTACGTTCATCGGTGTAGGCCGTCCGGGGACACCGCTTGATTTGGGGGCCTTGCCCGCAGCCATTGCGCAGGGGGTAATGCTGGCGGATATGCCGCAGGTGGACATCTCTTCGACGATGCTGAGAGAGCGGGCTGCCGAAGGGAAATCCATACGGTATATGGTGCCTGACGCCGTGTTCGATTATGTGCAGAGGGGTGGATTATATGGCGTACAGCCGCGAGCAGCTGATTGAAGCGGTCTCGGCACAGATGCCCGACAAGCGCTGGAAGCATACTTTGGGTGTCATGGAGTCATCCATAACACTCGCGGAACGATATGGCGCTGATCCTGTCCGTGCGGAGACGGCGGCCATCCTCCATGATGTAGCCAAATATTGGCCGGTCGATCGAATGCGCGAGGTGATCGAGCAGAATGGACTGTCTCTTGAATTGCTGAAGCATGACAAACAGCTGTGGCATGCTGAAGTAGGGGCTTTTGTAGCGGAGAGGGACTATGGTATTACCGATGCTGAGGTGCTGGATGCGATCCGCTTCCATACCTCCGGCCGGGAAGGCATGGGCCTCTTGGAGAAAGTGGTCTGTCTGGCCGATTATATCGAGCCTGGCCGGGATTTTCCCGGGGTGGAGCATATCCGCCAGAAGGCCCTGAACAGCCTGGAAGAAGGGCTGATTGCCGGATTTGATTCCACAATCAGCCTGCTGCTTGCGAAGCGGCGGATCGTGTTCCCGCTGACCGTGCTGGCACGTAATGATCTTGTTCGAATACTGGAGGATAAAATATGAGTGTACAATCAGATAAGCTTTTGCAAATGGCTTTAAAAGCGGTTGAAGATAAAAAAGCGATGAATGTTGTCGCGCTGGATCTGCGCAATGTTTCACCGATCAGTGATTTTTTTGTAATCTGCCATGGTAATTCGGATACACAGGTACAGTCCATTGCGACTGAAGTCCGCAAGGTTGTCCACGAAGCCGGCGGTTTAATCCGCGGTATCGAGGGAATGGACGCCGCACGCTGGGTTCTGATGGATCTGGGCGATGTTATCGTTCATATCTTCCATCGTGATGAACGTGAATACTACAACATTGAGCGTCTGTGGTCTGACGCCAAGGTTGTGGAGTCTGTATGAGTCTGATTGCAGGCACGGTTGTAACGCTTGATGTGGTGCGGGAGGTATCTCCTTACGGCTTTTTCCTGAGTGCGGGTGACCAGGATGTCATGCTGCATTACACGGAGCTGACCGAGAAGAAAATAAAGCCGGGCGATAAGGTGGAAGTCTTCATTTTTTTTGACACCGAGGACCGTTTGGCCGCAACCATGAAAAAACCTTATCTGACCCTCGGCGAAATGGCGCTGCTCGAAGTAGCCGATATTCACCCGCGGCTGGGCTGCTTTCTGGAAATGGGTCTGGGGCGCCAGCTGCTGCTGCCGATACGTGAGCTTCCGGAGCTTATGGAGCTGAAGCCACAGGTTGGGGACAAGGTTTTTGTCATCATGGAGCATGACAAGCAGGGACGTCTGCGCGCCAAGCTGGCCGGTGAACAGGAGCTCGCTCCGCTTGCAATTCCTGCACCCTCCTCATGGATGGGCCAGGCTGTGACGGCGCGGGTATACAAGCCGCTGCAGATGGGGACTTTTGTCCTTGTTGATGCCGGTGTGCTTGGATTTGGGATCATTGGCATGGTCCATTCCTCCGAACGCAACCGCCTGCTGCGGCTGGGCGAGCAGTTTGAAGCGCGTGTGACGCATATCCGTGAGGATGGACGTGTGAACCTGTCGATGTCCCATCGGAAGGAAGTCGGGCGGGATGTCGATTCTGCCGCTTTGCTGGATTTCCTTAATGAACGGCCTGGTGGGGGAATGCCTTACTCCGATGCCACACCGCCGGAGATCATCAAGCAGCGTTTTGGCATCAGCAAGTCTGCCTTCAAGCGTGCACTTGGCAAGCTCTTGAAGGAAGGTCTGGTGACCCAGAAGGAGAACTGGACCTATCTGGCCCGCCCGGAAGGCGAAGTGCCGGCAGACGGCCATGAAGGAGAGTCCCGGGATTAACCGGGGATCATGGCCCCGAAGTGAAAATTACTAAATGCTGTGACAGAAAGTGCGGTGTGCGTAGTGTCATCCTACGGGAAATTTGCTTATGTGTACGATGAGCTGATGGCCGATATGCCTTATTCGGACTGGCTGGCCTTTGCCGAGGGCGCCTGGCAGAAATACGGCAAGCCAACAACGGTGGCAGAGCTTGGCTGCGGAACGGGCAGCATTACCATTCCGCTTGCTGCGGCAGGTTATCATATGACGGGAATCGACCTGTCTTCGGACATGCTGTCGGTGGCGCAGCGCAAGATGGAAGAGCAGCCGCAGGGCCGCCGTTTTATGCGGGAAGGCAGTGTCCGCTGGATCATGCAGAATATGACGGAATGGGAGCTGCCGGAGCCGGTGGATTCGGTGATTTCATTCTGTGACTGCCTGAACTATCTGCTTGAGGAAAAAGACATCCAGGCGGCATTTGCCCGGACCTATGCCGGGCTTAAGCCGGGTGGTGTTTTTCTGTTTGATGTGCATCATCCGAATACCCTGATCCGCTATGAGGAAGAGCAGCCGTTTATTCTGGATGAACCCTCCGTCTCTTATATCTGGACTTGTCAAGTGGATGTCCCGCGCCGTGAGATTGAACATCACCTGTCCATTTTTGCGTGTGATGAGGGCCAGGGAGGTCTGTACCGCCGTTTTGAAGAAACGCATATCCAGCGTGCTTATGAACCTGAATGGCTCGCTGAGGAACTGCGGAAGGCGGGCTTCAGCGAGGTGTTGATCTACGCCGATTTTGAGTGGATGGAAGCGGGCGAGGATGCCGAACGGCTTTTCTATGTAGCAGTGAAATGAAATAATCATAATTGTAGCGGTCCGGACCCGGAAGCGGGTGTGGGCCTTTTTTTTGTCGTTTTGGAAATTATGCATTGCCAAAAAATGTGGATATCTTGGAAGCTTCAGATGAAATAGGCGGTGCAGGAAGGTGGGCTTCATCAGCGGATGAAGCGGACAGAGAAGACCCTATTTTGCGAAAAAGTGTGCTTTCCTGGCGAATTCGGACTCAGGAGCCGTTATATCGTACGTTTGAGCCTAGAATGAGGGGAGATGGGACAATTAGCGGAATCTCAGTCCGTTTGTCCTGCTGAATAGACGAATCCTCTCCAATTAACGGATTTCCTGTCCGCATCAGCCGCGGATAGATCGTGAAAAGGGACCTCATCGTGTCCGCAGAGGGACCCACGCCAAATCGCACAGTCAACAATTGTCTTAACTACGCCATATTGGCGAGAGATGTGCACGTTGTACAACAATGTGAGTCTATTCAAGCCAAATGACGATAATCTTGCCTATTGTACAATAATCCGGGCCTAGTTAAGCTCCGGGTTGTTATTCACCCGCCAGGGGTGATTTTGTTCTGGATCAAAAAAAACCGGGCAGGGACCTTTGTCCGCGCTGCCCGGTATCTTCCAATCCTTACCGATGCTCAAAGAGATCGATCGCACCCAGAACCATGTGCGCTAGACCAAATCCAAGAACGCCTGTCGCGGCCAGCTTATACTTGCTTCCAAGAAAAGCGGCGCCGGAAGCGGTGACTACGGCTCCTAGTACGGCGGGTATCATACCTTCACGCATTCGAAACACTCCTTCTCGGTGGTTTGGGAGACGAAGATAGTGTGAGTCAAAAGGTGGACAAATATACAGAAGTACCTTGTTACTGCTTATTTACTTTACGGATTGGTAAAGAACATACGTAATTTTTTCCACGAAAAAGGCATAAGTTACTAAGAAAACGGATACATATTTATAAGTTTTTAAACTGATTAACATAGTTTTGAAATTAGGGGAGGGGCAACAATGAGCAGAAAGAGGTTGATCACTTTAACAATGCTGTGTTTGGTGCTGATACTGGCCGGTTGTGGTGGAGCTTCAAAGGGCAACAGTGGAGGGGAAACTTCGGTACTTGAAGGCGGGGCAGGAGAGAAGGCGACGGAGTTGTCGTACTGGACGTTTGTGGAGCTGCATGGGCAGCATTTTGAGAAAATGCTGGAGAAATGGAATTCGGCGAATCCGGACCGCCAGATTAAATTGAATGTTTCGGTCATGCCCTATGATGATATGCACAATAAGTTGTCCATTGCCGTTCAGACCGGGGTCGGCGCCCCGGACATTGCAGATATTGAGCTGGGCAAATTTCCGGACTTTCTGGCAGGGACTCCGCAGTTGGAGCCGCTGAATGATGTCGCCGAGCCGTATAAAGGGACTGTTGTCCAGTCCCAGCTGGATCTTTACAGCAAAGAAGGCAACATTTACGGACTGTCCACGCATGTTGGAGCGACCGTCGCCTTCTACAACACAGAGATCCTGGAGCAGGCGGGGGTGGATTATAAACAGATTAAGACCTGGGAGGACTTCAAGCAGGCAGGCATACAGGTTCATGAAAAAACCGGGAAATACATGGGCACCGCAGATACCAGCGCTTCCTGGCAGGCCTCCCTGCTGCTCGCGCAGCAAGGAGCCGATTTTACAGATGAGAATGGACAGCCAAAGGTCAACTCCCCCGAGCTGGTCAAAGGTCTGAGCATGCTGAAGGATCTGCAGGAGAATGAGGTCATCGCGACCATTGCCGGAGGGCAGCCGGACACGGAAGAAGCCTATGGGGAATTCAATGCCGGGAATTATGCTACCGCCTTTATGCCCCTGTGGCAGATGTCCCGGTACACGAATTATATGACGGACTTGTCAGGCAAAATCGCGCTGGCGCCGCTTCCCGTCTTTGAAGAAGGGATGCCAAGATCCTACGGAGGCGGAGGCACCGGAACGGTTGTCACCCAAAAAGCCAAAGATATCAAGCTGGCCAAAGACTTTATCGCTTATGCCAAGCTGTCGCTGGATGCCAATGTCGAGATCTGGAATACGCTGGGGTTTGACCCGATCAACATGAGTGTCTGGGATATGAAAGAGGTGACCCATAATCCGGAGAATCAATTTGTGAAGTATTTTGTCAACAACCCGTTTGATGTGCTGAACAGCATTAAAGAGGAGATTCAGCTTATCAAATCCACTTCGACTTCGCCAACCCTGAACAATGTGCTCAGTACGGTTACGCTTAACGAGATTTTTGAAGACGGCAAAGATGTTCAGCAAGCCCTGGACGATGCCCAGGCGCAGATTGAGCAGGAACTAAAGTAAATAAACCGTACAAATGTGCTGAGCCGCTCATGACGGCCGGGCGGCTTTTGCCAAAAGAGGAGTCATTCGCCATGTTAAAAAACTTTCTATATTCACAAAAGGTTGCTCCTTACGTGTTCGTCCTGCCCTTTGTGCTTGTTTTTGTGATCTTCTGGGTTTATCCCCTGGCCAGCTCCTTTGGCATGAGCTTTCAGAAAGTAACGCTGGGGCAGGAAGCGGCCTGGGTGGGGATAGATAATTACACGAAGCTAATGGGGGATACCGTATTTTTTAAAGCGGTCGGCAACAGTGCTCTTTATATGGTATTGACCCTGGTGATCCTGATTCCCTTTCCCATGCTGTTTGCCGTGTGGATGAATAATAAATTCATGTGGGGCAGGGAATGGTTCAAGTCCGCTTTCTTTTTCCCTGCTTTGACTTCGGTGGTTGTGGCGGGTACGGTCTTCAGATTGATGTTCGGGGAAATGGAGGGCTCGCTGATCAACAGTATTCTGGGCACCTTTGGCGTGGAGCCGATCAAATTTCTGAAAGGGCAGACCACCGGCTTCATTGCCTTAATCGCGCTGGCATCCTGGCGCTGGCTCGGAGTGAATATGCTGTATTTTCTCTCCGGCCTGCAAAATATCCCCAAAGACTATTATGAGGCGGCCTCCATCGACGGCGCTTCCGCTGTTCAGAAGTTCACAAGGATTACCATGCCTTTATTAAAGCCCACTACTATTTATGTATTAACAATCAGTATCTATGCAGGTCTGGCTATGTTTATCGAAAGTATGATGCTCTGGAACGGGAATAACTCTCCCAAGAATATCGGTCTGACCATTGTCGGTTATTTGTACAGGCAGGGGATTGAGAAGAACAACCTGGGGTATGCGGCTGCCGTAGGCATTGTACTGCTGATCATTGCAATGGCGATCAACCTGACCCAGCTGGCGCTCAGCGGACTGTTCAAGAAGGAGGATTAATCAAGATGACAAAAGAAGCTGCTGCCCGAATCATCCTATTCGTTTTCTTTGCCGTGTTGTGCATCTTGATTCTGATCCCGTTCTACGCAGTTACTGTGGCTTCGTTTAAACCCGGCGAGGATTTGATCCGATATGGGCTCAACCTGCGGTTTGATTTCTCGGTCATGAATTTGGATAACTTTGTCTATCTGTTCACGGGGGAGCATGCTTATTTCACCTGGTTCTTCAATTCATTGCTGCTGACGCTCGTTCAGGTCACCTTAACCCTGTTCGTGAGTGCCATGGTTGCCTACGGCTTTGCCGCCTATGATTTCAGAGGGAAAAACCTGCTGTTTCTGTGTGTACTGCTGATCATGATGGTTCCTTTTGAAATTCTGCTGCTCCCTTTATATACGTTGACCTTTAATCTCGGCCTGATGAACAGCTATTCGGCCATTATTCTGCCCGGAGTGGCCAGTGCCGCGACCATCTTCTTTTTCCGGCAGTATTTAAGCGGCATTCCCAGGGAGATTATCGCTGCCGGCAGAGTGGACGGGGCTACTGAATACGGAGTCTACCTCCGGCTGATCCTGCCCATTATGAAGCCCTCGTTTGGGGCGATGGCTATTCTGAACGGAATGAACAGCTGGAATAACTTCCTGTGGCCGTTTATGGTGCTCAGCGATGAGAACAAATATACTCTCCCGATAGGCCTTAAGACGCTACTTACCCCCTATGGGAACAATTATGATCTGCTTATCGTAGGTTCCTTTTTCTCCATCCTGCCGATCTTTGCTTTGTTTATGGCTTTTCAAAAATATTTTATTGAAGGAATGACGGCAGGCGCGGTAAAAGGTTAAGGGGCTAAATGTTTCCGAAGCTGCTAAAGCAACAAAAAATGAGGGTGCCGATCCAGCCAGGTTCACACAAATGGCTGATGGGCACCCTCTTTCTCGGATGGGCTTATACTTTAGCTTTGACAGATGTACTTTGGGACGTTTCCCCGACTTCATGCACGTTATAGAGCACACGCGCCAGCAGGTCTTGGCTGTAATTGCCGAAGTGCTTGCCGTAGATGGTCAACCCGCGCTTGTTGACCGGCTTGTCGGTGACCGCAATGCGGAAGGTCAGCTCGCTTTTGTAATCCAGCTGAATGTCGTCCAGAGTTACATCCGAGATTCGGCAGCCGTCGATGAAGCTGCCTTCATTGTTGATCCGGATCAGTTTGAGCATCCCGTATTGGTTCAGGTGGGGCGGCCACCAGTCGGGATTGAAGGTGCCCCGGGCATCCCCGAAGTCACCGGGACTGGTCCAGAAGCCAATCTCGATCCCGTTGACATAGAAATACAAGTTCGAAGGATAATTGTCATTGAAGCCGGGAGCCTCGGAGCCGATCTCCATGGAGAACTGGATCTCACGGAAGGTCTGGTTGGCTTTGAGGTAATTGGGAATCCGGTATTCGAGAAACCCCTCGCTCAGCCAAATGATCTCGGAATCGATCCGCTGGGGATCAGCGAAATAACGGGGTTCGTCAAAGTCTCCGATAATGCTGTCCTTGGTCGCAAGTCCGCAGGTAGGCACGGCCTGATAGTTGCTGTAGTGGCCCACCTGGATCTCCACTTCATAGAGGTTATCGACATCCTTGCTCCGTAAATCCACCATCAGCTTATCCTTATTGAGATAGCAGACCTTCTGGATGCCGTGTTTGCCTACTGAAGTATTGATCTCGATCAGTCCGCTTTCTTCCAGCTTCTTGATATGCATGGTGATGGCACCGTTGCTGAGATTCAGCTTCTTGGCGATTTCATTCAGGTTCAGAGCCTGGTTGGTCGCCAGGAGCTCCAGGATCTGGATGCGGATTTCCGAGCTTAATGCCTTGAAAATATCGATTCCACTCATTAGATCTTTAATATAAATCATGCCTATAACCTTCTTCCGTAACGAAAGTAAAAACTATTTTATAAAATTATAAACTAATTGAGCTGTAAAATAAAGCAAACTTCCTAATTTTGTAGAATCCACTTAATATTAAGGTAATATTTAAAGAAAATCTGCTTTTGATTTAACTAATAATAAACATTAATTCATGAATATTTCAGAAAATCAGTCTATTTTTATAGAAAAACAATCGTTTATGCCTTTAGTTTTATATAAAGCTGAATAGTTTTAATCTTTTATATTTACAACAAGGTTTATATATGTTATTTTATATCTGAAAGCGAATACATTCAAACTATTTTTAAACTATTTATAAATATATAAAATGGATGGTGAGAAATCATGGCATCAGACACATTAAAAGCGACCCTTGTAGCGGATAAGTCATTTGTAATTGCTGAAGTAGACAAGCGGATTTACGGCTCCTTTATTGAACATCTGGGACGGGCCGTATACGGAGGGATTTACGAGCCGGGCCATCCCGAAGCGAATGCTGCAGGATTCAGAGGAGATGTGCAAGCTCTGGTCCAGGCCTTGAATGTGCCAATTATCCGCTATCCCGGCGGCAACTTTGTATCCGCATACAACTGGGAGGATGGTGTAGGTCCGCTGGAGCTCAGGCCCAAACGTCTTGAGCTGGCCTGGAGAACGGTGGAGCCAAATGAAGTGGGTACCAATGAATTCATGGATTGGGCCAAGGAAGTCGGCTCCGAGGTCATGATGGCGGTCAATTTGGGTACCCGTGGGGTCGATGCAGCCCGCAACCTGCTGGAATACTGCAATCATCCCGGTGTAACGTACTGGAGCGACCTTAGGCGCAAACATGGCGTTGAGCAGCCCCACCGGATCAAGACCTGGTGTCTTGGCAATGAAATGGACGGACCTTGGCAGATCGGGCAAAAGACAGCGGTGGAATACGGAAGACTCGCCTATGAGACCGGCAAGGCTATGCGTCTGATTGATCCGGAGATTGAACTGGTCTCCTGCGGCAGCTCAAGCAGCGCAATGCCGACTTTCCCGGAATGGGAAGCAGTTACACTCGACCATACCTATGATGTAGCCGATTATGTGTCTCTGCATCAGTATTACGGCAACCGTGACAACGACTCGGCCAATTTCCTGGCCCGGACGATGGACATGGAGCATTTTATCAAGACAGTCACCTCGACCTGCGATTATATCAAAGCCAAGAAACGCAGCAAAAAGACGATGTATCTCAGCTTCGACGAGTGGAACGTCTGGTACCACTCCAATGATGCAGACAGCCGCCTGGAGCCCTGGAGTGTAGGACCGCCACAGTTGGAGGACCACTATAATTTCGAGGATGCGCTGCTTGTCGGCAGCATGCTGATTACGTTCCTGAGACATGCGGACCGGGTCAAGATAGCCTGTCTGGCCCAATTGGTGAATGTGATAGCTCCGATTATGACGGAAGCCGGCGGTGCGGCCTGGAAGCAGACGATTTTTTATCCTTATCAACATGCTTCCGCCTACGGACGCGGCATTTCGCTTCAACCGATTGTGAACTCGCCGAAATACGATGCCCAGGATTATACGGATGTTCCTTATCTGGATAGCGCTCTGGTCTACAACGAAGAGAGTGAGGAGCTGACCATCTTTGCGGTGAACCGCCATTTGGAGGAAGGTTTGCAGCTCACGTGCGACGTCCGCGGATTTGAAGGCTACCGGCTGATTGAGCATATTGTGCTGCATCATGAGGATTTGAAAGCGATAAATACAGCGCGGGATGAGCAAGTGAAACCCCGTCAAGCCTCCGGCACCGTATGCAAAGACGGGTTTGTAGAGACTCTTTTGTCCAAGGCATCCTGGAATGTCATTCGTTTGGGACGGACAAACAGTTCAAATTGTTAGAAAAGTACATTTTTAAATAGATGGCTTTCTAAATAAATTCATATTGGGGGAATAGGTCTTGAAGAAAAAGACGTTGTTTTCATCTTTGGTACTTGTATTGTCATTAACGACGGTGTTGGCTGGATGCAGTAATGAAGACAAGAATATGATTACATTCTGGACGCCCTTAACCGGGGATGACGGCGCTTATATGGATCAACTTGTGAAAGATTACAATGCTACGAATCCTGAAGTGAAGGTCAAGCATGTAATCACAGCAGATATGTATACCAAAGTCTCTACTGTGTTGAACTCCGGCAAAGGTGTACCGGATTTGGCGATCATCCATGCTGACCGTGTTCCGGGCTTTGTTAAACAAGGTGTATTGGAGCCTATGACAGATTTGATAAAGGCGCAGCCTGAACTAAAACAAGACAATTACCTGCCGCAAGCCTGGTCAACCGGGACTGTAGATGGAACACAATATACAATTCCTCTGGACATTCATAGTAATGTAATGTACTACAACAAGGATTTGCTTAAAAAATACAATGCGGAATCTTTCCTTGACGATAATGTGGTAACGATTGATGAAATGCTTTCTTTACAAGGCAAATTAGACGAGGGCGATTATATTGTCAATGACGCCTTGCTAGGTTGGGTAATTCTGGCCCAGATTCAGAACCTTGGCGGAGACATTCAGGAGAATGGCAAGCCGGCTGTTAATACACCGGTAATGAAGCAGGCTTTGGAAAGCGTTAAAAAAGTTGCCGATGCGGGACTGATGACGCCATTTGGTGAAGACGGATATTTAATGTTCCAATCAGGAAATGTCCTGTTCTCTACGGACGGAACCTGGAGCTCTACGGCGCATGCGGGCGTGGAAGGATTGAACTTTGGAGTAACCAATGTTTATTCTGCTGCACCGGATAAGTTTACGAACAGATCCTCATCACACTTGTTCACTATGCTGAAGAATAAGGATAGAACAGAAGCAAAGGTAGCGGGTATCGGCAATTTCCTGGAATTTATTCGGACAAACTCTCTGGAATGGGCCAAAGCCGGACAAATTGTAGCCAGTAAGCAAGTCAATGAAAGTCCTGAATACAAAGATTATATGCAATCCTTCTTTACATCCAATGAAAAAGAAATTCAATCGCTTTACATTTACACCTATGAGTATTATCCATATATTGCGGAAGCAGTAGACACTTATTGCGGGGATATTGTTCGCGGTAATGTGGATATCGATGAAACTTTGCAGACTATGCAGAAATTTGTAGAAGATAAAATTGCCGAAGGCAGCAGTGGCGCTAAGTAACCCTGAACCGAATAGATTGAACGAAGTAATGTGCGAAAGACTGGGGCACATTACTTTGTTCAAAAGGAGAAATGATTGCCTATGAAAAAGAAACTGAATTTGGCACCTGTTTTCTTTGTGGGTCCCCATGTTATTTTATTCGCTGTCTTCGTGTTATTACCGACTATTTATGGGATATACGCTTCATTTACAAAATGGAATTTAATGAATGAGCCGGTGTGGGTAGGACTTGATAATTATAAAACGATTCTATTCAACACCGAATCTACTTTTCATACGCAATTTCAGAATGGTCTGAAGAACACCTTCATCTTTGTTGGGCTTAGTGTTCCGTTGTTGATCGTGATCCCGTTGATGATTGCTGTAGCCTTGGAACATAAAAAGGTAAAAATGAAAAACGTTATCCAGTCGATCCTCTATATTCCGGGATTGATTTCAATATCCGCAGCTGCGCTGATCTGGCTACTGATCTTTAACAAGCAGCTGGGGATTACCGGGAATATCTTCGGTTCACAAATCGCTTGGCCGACCAATCAGCCTTATGCCTGGCTGATCATTATTGTCATTACGGTGTGGGGTGGAGTTGGCGGGAATATGATTATATACCGTGCTTCCATCAGTGGTGTAGCGAAAGAATTATACGAGTCGGCAGAGCTTGACGGTGCAGGATCTATCCGGAGATTCGCCAGTATTACACTGCCTTCTATTCGTTTTCCGCTAATTTACACATTTGTTATGACAACTGCCGGTGCCTTTAATGTCTTTGGCCAACCGTTAATGATGACCGATGGCGGGCCCAGACAAAGCACACATGTGTTAATGATGTACATTCGCCAGCTGGCTTTTGGCAACGGGGAATCCATTGCGGGAATGGCATCTGCTATGGCAGTGTTGCTAGGGTTGATTATATTGGTGATCTCTGCATTGCAATATTATGTGATGAATCGAAATGCAGCTTGAGTTGCATGAAATAAAGTCTGCCAAGAATGGAAACGGAAAAGGTAGGTGGCCACAATGTCAAACCAGGTTCAGTTGGATCAGCCCCTTCAAAATCGAACAGGCAAAAGAAAAGGTGCTTCTGACAGAAGCATATCAAAATATATATCATATCTATTTTTACTTAGTCTTTGTGTAGTTTGGGTTATTCCAGTCATATTCGGAATTTCTACATCTTTCAGATCGCAAACGGAAGTGGTTTCTTCGGGTTTTAGACTATTCCCTGAACAATGGATCTTCGAAAACTATGTTGCGATATTGAACAATACATCAACAGCACCTATTCTGCGTTGGCTGATGAACTCCTTATTCATTGCAACTACGCATACCTTTCTGGTGGTAATTGTTATATCGATTACCGGGTACGGGTATTCCCGGATGAATTTTAAAGGAAGAGACACTTTGTTTTTCACTTTGCTGGGGATCTCCTTTTTTCCGGGCGTGGTGAATTTAATTCCTTCCTATAAAATTATCGATGCACTGGGATGGGTAAACACCTCTTGGGCTATGATTATTCCCGGTTTAGCGGGTATGGGCAATATCTTTCTGGTCAGACAATTCATGAACGGCCTGCCCAAGGAACTGGATGAGTCTGCCCGTGTAGATGGTGCCAGTGATTTTAGAATCTATTTGTCGATTATCGTACCTTTGATTAAGCCCATATTAATTGTCTGTGCACTCTTTTCTTTTACTGGATCATGGAATGATTTCCTCTGGCCGGTAATTGTTTATACCGATGTTGATAAAATGCCGGTTACTGCCGGACTGCTCCTGTTACAAGATATTTATGGAAACTACCGTATGATTGGACAATTAATGGGGTCGGCGATTCTTGCGATTATCCCAACGATGCTGTTGTTCTTGTTTGCGCAGAAATATTTTGTGCAATCTATTAATTTGAATTCCGGTATTAAAGGTTAACCCATATATAGATTTATAAGGGAGAGAGAACTGTGACTGATTATATGATTTTAAATACGGATCTTCCCAAAGGTGTAATCAACAGAAATATTTATGGGCATTTCGCCGAGCATCTCGGCAGATGCATCTATGAGGGACTCTGGGTCGGTGAAGACTCGGAGATTCCGAACACAGATGGCATTCGTAACGATGTGCTGGCAGCGCTCAAGCAACTGGATATTCCCATCTTGCGTTGGCCGGGAGGTTGCTTCGCCGATGAATATCACTGGAAAGATGGCATTGGGCCAAAGGAAACACGCAAACGTATGGTCAATACGCACTGGGGCGGGGTAGTGGAGAACAACCACTTTGGCACCCATGAATTCTTCCGCCTGTGCGAGCTGCTGGAGTGCGAGCCGTATATTTGCGGCAATATCGGCAGCGGCACTGTGCAGGAGATGTCGGAATGGGTAGAGTACATGACCTTTGACGGCGAATCACCCATGGCCGGCTGGCGGCGGGACAATGGACAAGAGCAGCCTTGGCGGCTGAAATACTTCGGCGTCGGCAATGAGAACTGGGGCTGCGGCGGCAATATGCGTCCTGAATATTATGCGGATCTGTACCGCCGCTATCAGACCTATTCCAGAAACTATGGCGACAACAAGCTGTATAAGATTGCCGGCGGAGCGAACGTGGATGACTACAACTGGACAGAGGTATTGATGCGGGAAGCCGGACGTTTCATGGACGGGCTGAGTCTGCACTCTTATACCATTCCCGGCAGTTGGGAAGAGAAACGTTACGCGCTTGGTTTCGATGCTGAAGAATGGTTCGAAACGATGCAGAAATCACTTCACATGAATGAGTTGATTACCCGTCATTCCGCCATCATGGATAAATATGATCCGGAGCAGCGGGTAGGATTGATTATAGATGAGTGGGGCACCTGGTTCCTCAGTGAGCCGGGTACCAATCCGGGCTTCCTGTACCAGCAGAATACCTTGCGGGATGCGCTTGTTGCAGGCATCCATTTGAATATCTTCCAGAATCACAGCCGGCGGGTTCATATGGCTAATCTGGCCCAGATGGTCAACGTACTGCAGGCGCTGATTCTGACCGAAGGCGACAAGCTGCTGCTGACGCCAACATTTCACGTCTTTCAGATGTATAAAGTGCATATGGATAATGAACTGCTAGAAGTTGCCTTTGAGAGTCCGCAATATACCCAAGGCGAACAATCCATAACGCAGCTCAGCGTATCCGCTTCCCGTGACGGAGCGGGCAAGGTCTATGTATCTGTCTGCAACTTGAGCCACAAGGATGAAGCGAGTCTTCGTATCGACATCCGGGGAATGTCTCCAAGTCAGGTTACCGGACAAATCCTGACCCATACGGAGCTGGGGGCACATAACACCTTCCAGGCTCCGGATACCGTGGCTCCCTCTGCCTACCATGGGGCTGAATTGAAGGACGGCATGCTGGAGTGTTGCCTTCCGCCGGCTTCGGTGGTAGTGCTGACGCTGGAATAGGAAAGAGGTGGAGAACAGTACACACCAAGTAGTTGCAGCGACGCCCTCGACGGGCTGGAATAGCTGGGATTGTTACTTACGGAGCCAGTGTAACTAAAGCATTTTTGCAAACAGACCAAAGGAGAAACCTTCATGAATACAAATAGAGAGTACAACAATCCGCTGATCGAACAACGTGCAGATCCTTGGGTATATCTTCATACAGACGGCTATTATTATTTCACCGCTTCCGTGCCGGAATACGACCGTATTGAGGTACGGAGAGCGGCAACGATTGAGGGGCTGGCCGAGGCTGAACCTGTTGTAGCGTGGCGCAAATACGATAGCGGGCCGCTGAGCGCCAACATCTGGGCGCCGGAAATCCATTATATCCATGGCAAATGGTATATCTATTTCGCTGCTGCCCGCACAACCGAAACAAATGAGGGTTTGTTCGACCACCGCATGTATGTGCTGGAGAACGAGTCTGCCAATCCGCTGGAGGGCACATGGGTAGAAAAAGGCCAGGTCAAGACAGCCTGGGAATCCTTCGCTCTGGATGCCACCACGTTTCAGCACAATGGGGTGCTGTATTATGTATGGGCGCAGAAGGACCCGGAAATTCCGGGTAATTCAAACCTTTATATTTCTGAAATGAGCAATCCCTGGACATTGACCGGACGGCAGACGATGATTGCCAGACCCGAGCATCAGTGGGAGATCGTCGGCTTCAGTGTAAATGAAGGAGCAGCCGTCCTGAAGCGCAACGGACGGATCTTCATCAGTTATTCGGGGAGCGCGACCGATTACAACTACTGTATGGGGCTGCTTGCCGCCGATGAGAACAGCGATCTGCTGGACGCCGTCTCCTGGACAAAGCTGCCGGGTCCTGTTTTTAAGACCAACGAAGAGAACGGCCAATATGGGCCGGGCCACAACAGCTTCACCGTGAATAAGGAGGGCGAGGATGTGCTCATCTACCATGCCCGGGGCTACAAGGAAATTACGGGTGATCCCTTGTACGATCCGAACCGTCATACCCGGGCTCAGGTCTTCCATTGGAACGAAGATGGCACTCCGGATTTTGGCGTTCCTGTCAAGGATGCCTTGAAGAAATAATCACCGTGTGGAATAGGCCTGAACCTAAGAGGGGCTTTCCCAATAGCCATTGTCATGGTTATGGGAAAGCCCCTGAACGTTGTTGCTGTTATTAAGATAGATTAAGGCAGGTATTGCTGCACAATCGAAGTGATGACACCATCCTGGGTGGTAATATGGTAAGGGAACTCGCTGATATCCAGGAGATTCGTATTTGAGAACTGGGCCATTAATTTCTCCAGGCTGATGCTTTCGTTCCACTCAATATCGATATCCTCCGGCTGCCCGGTATGGTCATAGATTTGCATGTATACTGTAGCATTATCTGCTACCGGATAGGTCGTCAGCACATCACTGTCGTTCACAATGTAGTATCCGTCCGGTGTGCCGCCCAGTTCTGCCGCCGCTTCCGGTTCTCTCTCTGCAAAGACCTGATCGGCCGCCCCGCCTTCATACCATTCCATTTCATCGGCAGTGAGGTTTAGCGTTCCATTTGCAGAATCGAAATTATGAATGTAGGCCGTGAAATGCCGGGTGTTGCTAACGCTTTGTGCGTCTGCACGGGTCCCGACTGTGCTTGCCGTCAAAATCAGGGAAAAGACCAACAGAACAACAACGGGCCATACATAAGCTGACTTTTTCTTCAACATCTTCATTCCCCCTTGGCAATTGTAAAGCACAGTATGTAAAGCATGGTATAGGGTTAATTACCCTATGGACCAGCTCTCAAACGCGCGTTATAGCACTATAAACGAAAAAAAACTGAAAATGTTTCACCTATTTTTTTGAGTCAGAGCTTCCAACCTTTTTGACGGATCATCGAATCGAATCATAAGGCTTCTCTATAGGGCGGGTAACTGAAGGTAGGGCGATTTGAGTGCATTTGGTGCAGCGGAATGTGAGAAAATGAGGTTATTCGGCGGTTTGACTGCATTTAGTGCATCAGGATGACAAGAAATCATCTCAAAGTGGTCACTCCAAGATAATCTGCTGCACTAAATGCATCAGAAGACAGTTTCAAGCGGGTATGGAGCAATTCTAATGCAGTAAATGCACTGGAATTCACCACACCCACCCAGCGTGAAGCGGATAAGCGGATAATATTCTGTAAAAAAACCCCTGACCCGGCCATAAACGCCGTCTTCAGAGGTTTTTCTTGCATTTCAGCCCGGGGAATAAAGGTACGGCTGCGTTACTGCCGGAGCTTACCTGGCCGGTGCAAAATCAGCTACCGGTTTCAGGATCTCTTCGATCTGCTGCAGGGTATCAGGGGACAATACCGTATCCACCGCCTTGGCATTCTCCAGAACCTGCTCCGGCTTGGTGGCTCCGATAATCGCCGAGCTTACACCCGGCTGACGCAGCACCCAGGCCAAGGCCAGCTGGGAGAGTTTGAGCTCAAGGCTTCCGGCCAGCCTGTCCAATTGTCCAACCACGTCCAGCACATCATCACGCAAGTAGCTGCGGATGACACCGTTGACGGAATCGTCGGCGGCGCGTGTTCCTGCTGGAGGCTGCTGGCCCGCTTTGTATTTGCCGGTTAGAATTCCCTGCGCAAGCGGCGAGAACACAACCTGCCCCAAGCCATGCTGCTGTGAAACCGGAAGCACTTCCTGTTCGATATAACGCTCGAACATATTATAGATCGGCTGGTTTGCGGCGAGCGGTCGAAGATTCAGGCGGCGGGCGATCCCGGCCGCATCGGTAATCTGCGCCGCGCTCCATTCGCTGACGGCTGAATAGAGGATTTTGCCTTGGGCTGTCAGGTCATCCAGTGCACGGAGTGTTTCCTCTACCGGGGTCTCAGGATCGAAGCGGTGGCAGAAATAAATATCAATGTAATCGGTTCCGAGACGTCGCAGGCTGGCGTCGCACTGCTCTATAATATGCTTGCGGGACAGACCGCGGTCGTTGACCCCTTCGCCCATTGGAAAAAACACCTTTGTGCTGAGCACATAAGAGGAACGCTCATAGGAGCGGAGTGCGGCGCCTATCGCTTTTTCCCCTTCACCCCGGTTGTACGCATTAGCTGTGTCGAAGAAATTGATACCGCATTCAAAAGCAGCGCTGATACAGGTGTCCGCCGCTTTCTTTTCTGCTGCCGTACCGTAAGTCAGCCAGCTCCCCAGGCCGATTTCGCTGATTTTAAGTCCCGTATTTCCAAGTCTTCTGTATTTCATATTTTCCCTTCCCTTCTATAGGTCGTATATGGTAACTTTACTGGTATTATAGGAAACGTTCAACCAAAATTATAATTCAAAGGGATGAAAAGACATGGCAACTTCCGCTTCCAAAACAAACAAGGTTATTCTATTTCAGGGGGATTCCATTACCGATGGCAACCGCGGGCGCAACGAAGACCCGAATCATATATTGGGCCACAGCTATGCCTTTATTCTTGCGGGGAAGCTTGGGCGCCTGCTGGCTGGACAGCAGCCAACATTCTATAACCGCGGCATCAGCGGCGACCGGATGTCCGATCTTTATGCACGCTGGAACGAGGATGCGATCAGCCTCCAGCCTGACATAATCAGCATCCTGATCGGAGTGAATGATATCTGGCGCATGATGAAAGGGGAGCCGAGTGGTGTGACGGACCGTTTTGAACGTGCCTACCGCCATGTCCTGGAAGAAACCCGCGAAGTCATGCCTAATACTCAGCTGATCCTGTGTGAGCCGTTTATCCTGCGGACCGGAGCGCCAGCGGAGCAGTGGGAGAATTGGGAGCAGAAGATCAAGCATTATCAGCAGGTAGTAAGACAGCTGGCGGAAGAATTCGGTGCCGTTCACGTTGCTCTGCAAGGCGCTTTTGAAGCGGCCGCTGAACGGGCTGAGGCGTCTTATTGGCTCTGGGACGGCGTGCACCCGACTGCGGCGGGACATGATCTCATCGCGGGAGAGTGGCTGCAGGCTGTGGAGAAAAGCGGGCTGCTGGGGTAAAGGGTTGTATTGTTCCGGACAGAATGAGACCGGGGGGAGGTTTACGTATGCAAGAAAAATTGGCCAGTGCAAACAAGGTTGCATGGGAAACGAAAGCCTATCAGGCCTGGGTTCGGGAATATGGAACACCAGATGAACTCGCGGAAGAGTTGAAGCTGAAATCCAGTCATCATCTGCGTTATTGGCTGAAGTACATTGGTGATCCGGCCGGGAAGCGAATCATTAACCTTCTTGGTTCAAATGGAAGGAAGGCGGTTTTACTGGCTCTGCTGGGTGCTGATGTTACTGTGGTGGACATTTCTGCAGAAAATCGGTTGTACGCGACACAGGTCGCCACCGCAGCGGGTGTAGATCTTGACTATATCTGTTCTGACGTCCTGAATATCCCCCATGAAGAAACTTTGGGCGAATTTGATATTGTGCTGATGGAGTTTGGCATTTTGCATTATTTTACGGACCTGAACTCCATTTTTTCTCTGGTTCGCCGCAGGTTAGGTATGAATGGCCGGTTTATCTTGACTGACTTCCATCCCTTCGCACGCACCTGGATGAATACCCGCAACCTGAACCAGCCAACCGGCAACTACTTTGATGTCAGTATTAAGGCAGGCGAAGTTGCCTTTGCCAAGTTGCTGCCCGAAGAGGAACGAATTGGACTAGGCAAGGTTTTAGGGCGGAATTGGACGGTTGGCGAGATCATAACAGCACTTGGAACGGCCGGATTATTTATACGGACCTTTGAAGAAATACCCAGCCCCACGGATCCGAGATTTCCGGAGTTCTACACGTTAATTACCGATAAAATAAATACGGAGTTATCTCCATTGCTTCCCTGAGAAGAGAAATGTTCGTTGTTGGGCTAACGGAGATGAGCGAATGGTGAAAAAGGGATAATAAACAGGCAGCAGCAAATACTAAAAGAAAAACCAAGAGAAGGACAAAGGAGAGATTATGACGGAGAACAAAGAAACGACAGATACAGGGTGGAACTTCGACAACAGTTATTCTCGTCTGCCGGAATCATTGTTTACAAAGCTCGGTCCAACTCCTGTTCGCTCACCAAAAATGATCGTATTTAATGAGCCCTTGGCAATCTCCCTGGGACTAAATAATCAAGCACTGCGGGGCAGTGAAGGGGCAGCGGTATTTGCCGGCAACCAGGTTCCCGAAGGAGCAGTACCGCTTGCCCAGGCGTATGCAGGGCACCAATTCGGGCATTTCACTATGTTGGGGGATGGCCGGGCTGTGCTGCTTGGCGAGCAGCTTACTCCGCAGGGGGAGCGGGTGGATATTCAGCTCAAAGGCTCAGGCCGGACGCCATACTCCCGCCGGGGAGATGGGTGGGCGGCACTTGGACCTATGCTGCGCGAATACATCATCAGCGAAGCTATGTTTGCGCTGGGTATCGCCACCACCCGCAGTCTGGCCGTGGCAGCCACCGGAGAGCTGTTAATCCGGGAAACCGAGCAGCCGGGTGCGGTTCTGACCCGTGTGGCGGCCAGTCATCTGCGTGTCGGCACGTTCCAATATGTTGCGGCATGGGGCACGGTCGAGGATCTGCGGGCCCTGGCCGAGTACACCCTGCAAAGACATTATCCGGAAGTTAAGGCGGACGGGAATCGCTATCTTCGTTTGCTGGAGGAAGTAATCAAACGGCAAGCCGGGCTGATTGCCAAATGGCAGCTGGTTGGTTTCGTTCACGGGGTAATGAATACCGACAACATGGCCCTGAGCGGGGAAACTATTGACTATGGACCTTGCGCCTTTATGGATGCCTATGACCCGGGGACAGTATTCAGTTCGATTGACATGAATGGCCGTTATGCCTATGGCAATCAGCCGAATATTGCCGCATGGAATTTGGCGAGATTTGCAGAAACACTTTTGCCGCTGCTCGATGCAGATGAGACACAGGCTATAAAGTTGGCTGAGACTGCCATTTCCGGCTTTTATGATTTGTATCAGCAGAACTGGCTGACCGGAATGAGAGCGAAGCTGGGTCTCTTTAATGAGGAACAGGAGGACGAAACCCTCATTGATGACCTTCTGGGACTGATGCAGAAGAACGGGGCGGACTACACCAATACCTTCCGTGCCTTAACTTTGGGTCAGCCGGAGGTTACGTCTCTGTCCGGTACCCCCGAATTTGCCGAGTGGAAGCAGAAGTGGCAGGAGAGGCTGGGCAGGCAGCAGGAATCACAAGCTTCCGTGCAAGAGCGGATGCGCAGCAGTAATCCTGCTGTAATCCCGCGGAATCACCGGGTAGAAGAAGCGCTTGCGGCTGCGGTAAATCAAGAAGATTACCAGGTCATGGAACGGCTGCTTGAAGCGCTGTCGAACCCTTACACGTATTCGCCAGAACAGGATGATTTCACTACACTGCCTGAAGCGTGCAACCAGCCTTACCGAACCTTTTGCGGAACCTGATTTGATACATTAAAGAGGATGTCGATCAGTACAACAAGACACAGAACTCCATCAATACCAGAAACGGCAGCCGGTTCGTACGGTTGTCGTTTTTGTGTGAAAAGAGGAGATATTCAAGTTATCACTGAATATGTAAATATACGGTTTCATCAAGGAGATGTAAATATGGAAATAAGAAAATTAAATGCAGATGAACAACCCCCTATGGAATTGCTTTTATTAGCGGACCCTTCCCGGAAACTTGTCGAAGAATATATTCAAAGAGGTCAATGTTTGGTCGCTGAAATGGATGATTGCATAGTAGGTGTGTATGTCTTACTTCGAACAAGACCTGAGACAGTAGAATTAGTAAATCTAGCTGTTGATGAAAACCACCAAGGCCAAGGGATAGGGAAACAGTTGGTAAACCATGCTACTCAAAATGCAAAGCAACTTGGTTTCAAAACCATTGAAATCGGCACCGGTAATTCAGGTGTAGGACAACTTGCGCTTTATCAGAAATGTGGGTTCAGAATAACCGGAGTTGACCGTGACTTCTTTATAAGACACTATAGTGAAGCGATATTTGAGAACGGAATACAAGTTGTGGATATGATACGGCTGTCACAAGACTTATAAGTGAATATATGGTCCAGCTGCTCATATTACGAATGGAGGAACTTTAATATGAGACCGAAGTTAGTATTAATTGAGGGATTACCGGGATTCGGGAAAACAACTACTGCTCAACTAGTTCATGAAATTATTACGGAAATGAACATAAACTCTCAATTGTTTTTAGAGGGGGATTTGGAACATCCTGCTGATTATGATGGGGTCGCCTGTTTTGAGAAAAATGAATTCGATGAACTATTGAGAACCCATGAACAGTTTAGTGATTTATTGAGAACTTATATTATTAAAGAGGGTAACAAATACATCCTGCATTACCGGAAAATAATAACTGGAAATAAGCTGATTTTTCCGGATGAACTGATGCGTGCAATTGTCAAAAAGGATATATATGAGTTGCCGCTGGATCAAAACAGGGAGCTAATAACAAAGAGATGGGAAAAGTTTACCGGGAGTGCTTCGAATGGTACGGATCTCTTTATCTTTGATTGTTGTTTTATACAGAACCCTGTAACCATCGGGATGATTAAATATAATGCAGCCAAAGAAGAGGTACTAAGTTATGTTAATGAACTTGCAGCGATTGTGGAGCGATTAAATCCATTGTTACTTTACGTAGACAAGGATGATCTTGAGCTTTCTTTTAGAAAAGCAGTTAAAGAAAGACCTGAAGAATGGTCAAAGGGATTTATTGAATATTATACAAACCAAGGGTATGGGAAAGAGCAGGGTTACAAAGGATTAGAAGGAACTCTGCAGGTTCTTAAGGCAAGGAGGATGTTGGAAGAAGAAATATTAAACGGCATTAAAATAACAAAGCAAAAAGTGAACAACTCCCCGGCTCATATAGATAATTATAAGCAACTTTTATGGGGGATATTATCAGAATATCTAGGGACTACAAGCTAGTACCTTGACTGCATCAAATTTCAGGGTACAAATGTTTCAATTTGCCTCTGGCCTGC
>NZ_BMKR01000048.1 GCF_014644435.1 Paenibacillus albidus
TTGAAACATCTGACGAGAATTTGCATTCTCTACCGATTCATCTCCAGCATTCGCATGCTGCAAGAATCCTCTTTGTTTGGATTCCACTTTCGTGAATTCCCACTCACTCGTTGTTCAGTTTTCAAAGATCAATGTCTCGTTTTCGTTCATCGTTGCTTGTCAGCAGCGACCTTTATAATATATCACAGCACCTTCATTCTAGTCAAGCGATTTTTTTAATTAATTATTCGCTTGCCGTTCTGACAAGTTAATCAAGACTATCTTGTCCAAAGGGCCGAGACTTAATGTATCACAGAACACAACCTGCCGTCAACCATTATAGCAATGTTATTTTTAATCCCAATAAAAGCAGCACTCCCGGCAGCCCCAGAATCGTTACCGTGCCTATGGTTGCCGGATTTAGCGGAATGTACACTTCCGTCAACAGACCTGAGAAATTCACCAGGTAAATCCCTGCAGCAGCAAGGACTAAGTGAGTGCCGAACAGGCTTAACCAGCTCCAGCCTATTCTTTTTCTGAATACTATTAAAAGCAGCATTATTAATGACCCTATAAATATTCCCATCGCAGCTAATCTGATCATGTTACACCTCCTGCTAATGTTTTTACATTTGGCTGCGGTTCAAACCCAAGCTTTTGGCATGTTTCAAATGAATTTGATATTTGCGCTCCGCCGCTTCCAGTATAAAAATAGCGTAGTCAATCTGGTCCTGTCCTGTAGCTTCATCAAACATCAGGTAGGCCGTTTCCCACTCTGCATGTGCCTTTCGGACCTCTAAAAAGGTCTCCCAGCTCTCATCATACCGTTCTGCCTGCCGATCCCCTGCCGTCTCCCGCCGCCACGAACTCCACCATCCCATGCTGAATCCCCCTTTAGAATAAACTGCCGCAAAGATAAACGCTCTCTCAGCCGGCTATTCTCATTCATATCGGGATTGGGACAAACTTAGAACAAAAAAAGAAGCCCATAGCAGGCTTCCTTATTATTTCTCCATCCGGCCAGACCTCAGAACAGCTCGCGGCGACCCTCCAAGGCCTTGGATAGGGTCACCTCATCGGCATATTCAAGATCTCCGCCTACAGGCAGGCCATGGGCAATCCGGGTAATTTTGATTTCAAATGGCCGGGTTAACCGTGAGATGTACATGGCTGTTGCTTCACCTTCAATATTGGGGTTGGTAGCCATAATCAGCTCCTTCACCCTCTCGTCACTCAGTCGGGTCAACAATTCCTTTAGACGGATATCATCCGGCCCAATGCCCTCCATAGGCGAAATCGCACCCTGCAGAACATGATAGTATCCATTGAACTCCTTGGTCCGCTCAATCGCCACCAAATCCTTGGAATCCTGGATTACACATATTACAGAGGGATCGCGCGTTTTGTCCTGGCAGATCCGGCACGGATCGGTATCCGTGATGTTGCAGCAGACCGAGCAATAATGAAGATTGCGTTTGACATTTACCAAGGCTTTGGCAAAGTCGATAACCTCGTCTTCCTTCATACTAATCACATGAAAGGCCAACCGGGCGGCTGTCTTCGGCCCAATCCCGGGCAAACGCGTAAAAGCATCGATCAGCTTGGCTAACGGTTCGGGATAATACAAAGTGGTAGTTCTCCTTTTGACTTAATGGAGTGTGAACTAGAACAGGCCTGGAATTTTCATTCCGCCGGTGAATTTGCCCATATCGTTGTTGGCCAGCTCTTCGGCTTGGGTCAATGCATCATTTACCGCTGTGATTACAAGATCCTGAAGCATTTCTACATCATCCGGATCAACAGCTTCCGGTTTGATTTGAATGGAGAGCAGCTTTTTGTGGCCGTTCACTTGTACAGTGACTACCCCGCCGCCGGAAGATCCTTCAATCGTCTTGCTGCCGAGCTCTTCTTGGGCTTTTAGCATTTGCTCCTGCATTTTTTTGACCTGCTTCATCATCTGGTTCATATTATTCATACATCATCTCTCCTTTTGGATGCGCATTGCGCTAATGGGCCTGTTACTACTCTTTTATGACAACAAGGTCTTCTCCAAAAAGCTGGATGGCCTCGTCAATCCATGGTTCCTTGGAAGCACCCGCAGCTTCATGCTCATGCTCCAGGCGAAGCTCTTCTTTGCCCGGCTGGTCCGCAGACTTCTGCGCAGCCTCATTCCAGTCACGCATCATGATCGTAACCAGCCGATAAGGCTTGCCGAGACGGGCTGCCATAACATTCTCAATCACTTGCCTGTTGGCCGGCTTCTCAGTTGTGTCACGGTGAATGGTATTCTTAAAAGCCACAAGCACCGCATCCTCCATGACAGAGACAGGCTCCCCGTCCACAAACCAAGCATGAACCGTCACCTTCTCTTCCTTTACGCCTTGCAGAACAACGCTCCACTGCTTATAAACTGCTGAGAAATCAGGGCTGTCTTTACTGGCGATAAATTTGTCCACCTGGGGAGGCATCTTGCCGGCAGCAGAGATCCGCGGAGCACTCTGGGCAGGCTGCAGCTTCGGACTGGCATTATGATCACGCCCACCCGCAACCGCACCGGCTTGAATGGCTTGCTCCAGCTTCTTTTCCAAAGCGGCAAGCTGCCGCTTCAGCATATCCAGTTCACCAGGGTCCGCACCGGAAGAGGTTCCAGCAACAGCGGGAACGGAACCAGACGAAGCAGCAGCGACAGGAACCGCCAGGTTTCCTTGTTCATGCATGCTGCACAGCTTCATCAGTGCCACCTCAAACAAAGTCTGCGGATGGGTAGCATATTTCATCTCGCCCAGGTACCGGTTAAGGGTGTCGACGATCTCAAAGAGACGTTCACGGGAGAAAGCTGAAGCCATATCCTGGAACTCTGCAGGATTAAGAACCCGGTCAGTCAGTTGGTCTGCTCCCGGCACCATCTTAATCATAAGCAGATCGCGGAAATAATACAGCAGATTCTCCAGACACTTATCGGCACTTTTCCCCTCCTGCATCAGTTGCTCGACAAGCTCCAGAAGAAGACCCATGTCCCCTTCCAGAATAGCTTTGGCCAGGCGGGCAAACTGCTCTGAGGGGATACCGCCGGTCATGCCCAATACCTGCTGGTAGGTCACCTGTCCGTCCGTAAAGGACGAGATCTGGTCCAGAATACTCAAGGCATCCCGCATCCCGCCGTCAGAGAGACGGGCGATATACTGCAGCGCATCCGGATCCGCCTCGATCCCTTCCTTGTCACAAATCGTTCTCAGATGGGCAGCTTGCTCTTCCAGCGAGACTCTGCGGAAGTCAAAGCGCTGGCAGCGGGATATGATCGTTGCCGGCAATTTATGCGGCTCTGTTGTTGCCAAGATGAACATGACATGTGGAGGCGGTTCCTCCAGCGTCTTGAGCAGCGCATTAAAGGCTTCCGTTGTCAGCATGTGCACTTCATCAATAATATACACTTTACGGCGCACTTCGGTAGGCGCATATTTGACTTTATCCCTCAGGTCGCGGATTTCTTCCACACCCCGGTTGGATGCCGCATCAATCTCCTGCACATCCATTACGTTACCCGCAGTGATACGCAGACAGGAAGGACACTCATTACAAGGTTCAGGACCGAGTCCACGCTCACAGTTGACCGCTTTGGCCAACACCTTGGCAGCGCTTGTCTTACCGGTCCCGCGCGGACCGCTGAACAGATAGGCATGCGAAACCCGCTGTTCACGAATAGCGTTCTGCAGCGTCTTTATAATGTGCTGTTGTCCTACCATATCCTGAAACGACTGTGGCCGCCAAGCACGGTACAGCGCGATATGTTCCACTATGCATTACCCTCTCTTAGGTTGCCGCTTTCCGGCATTTGTCGCTAACCCATTATACTATATTCTCCAACCTTTGACCAAAAACAAAAAGCATCTCCGCTTATCGCAAAGATGCTGTCATTATTACATTATAAACCGTGCACCTGTTATTGATGGCTGCGATCCAAGCGGCAACCCTACATGACTGCTCGGGCTAGGCCACCCTCCGGCACAAGAGAAAACTTGCTTATGGCTGCTTCCTTCCGGACCTGACCAGGTTCACAAGCACTCATTGCGGAGGACCCAACCGTCAACACAGCCCGTAGGAACCAAGGCCTCACATCGACAGCACCTCTAACAGGAATTCAACCTCGCTACAGCGGATTGCGAGTTACAGGGCACCGCTACCTCCCCGTCTAGCACGGCGAAGTTAAGTATAGCTTACACCCGCCCAAAAATCAACCATAGGTACGGAAAAGAAACTTCAAAATATAGAAACCCCCGGCTGCAACAGCCGGAGGTTGGCTTAAACACTGGACCACAGAGATTCCAGCTGGATTAGATTCCATATTTTTTCTTGAATTTATCAACCCGGCCGCCGGCATCCAGGAATTTCTGCTTGCCCGTAAAAAACGGATGGCAGCTGGAGCATATTTCGACGCGAAGCTCTTGTTTCACGGAGCCGGCTTCAAAAGTGTTGCCGCACGCACAGGTTACCTTTGTTACATTATACTTTGGTTGAATTGTTGCTTGCATTTGAATCTCACCTCTCTTGCCCTAAGCCTCATGCGGACTTAGAGTTATATGAATATGCCCACATATTTTAGCATGGATAAATCCACACTGCAATAGGTTTCATATTCACAGCTTTGAACCCCTCAACTATGAACGCGCCCGGGCTTGGCACGGGTTAACGCCGGAGGCGGGACATGCGTAAACGATCCAATTACCACCCCGGGCAGCTCCTCCCGGAAAATATCAAGCATGGTCTTCATCCCCAGAATCTCTCCTTGAGCCGGCGGAATTAATTCAAGATAACTCTCCGGATCAATATTCAGATTGCGCATCTGAATAAGCTTCAGATCTGTACGCTTGACGAATTCGACCATCGCTTCAATCTCTTCCTCACGATCCGTCACTCCCGGGAAAATCAGGTAGTTAATCGACGTGTACACTCCCTGGGAGCCTGCGTATTTCAGTGACTTCTCCACATTCGCGAGCGTATAGCCGCGAGGTTTGTAATAGGCATTGTAATGATCATCCAGCGCACTGATCGTGCTTACCCGCATCAGATCAAGACCGGCATCAACAATCCCGCGAATATGGTCACTTAGCCCGGCGTTCGTATTGATATTAATGTAGCCCATATCCGTGATGGAACGGACCTCCCGCATAGCTTCAATAATGATCTTCGCCTGTGTCGAGGGTTCTCCCTCACAGCCTTGGCCAAAGCTGACGATGGATTGTGGTGTCTTCAAGTGCTCCAACATCACTTCAACCAGTTCATCCACCCGCGGTTTGAAATTCATCCGCGTCTGCGGAGATACAAATCCGCTGTCGTCCGGTTGTTCGGAAATACACCCGAAACAGCCTGCATTGCAGGAGTACGACACAGGTACGGCACCTTCCCAGCGGCCAAGAAACGTATTGGAGGAGGTGAGGCACTCATAACCAAGCGCACAGTTGGACAGATGAACGAACAGGCGATTCTCCGGGTATTTGGCCGTGAGGCTGCCCACACCCTTCTGCACCTCTTCCCTGTCGCAATTCAGCGGATTCCACTGTTCCGGGTCGTCAGTCAGCTCGGCGCCTACATAGAAGCCGCCATCTTTCCACACTACGGCCGAATATCCGAACAACGGAAGCTTGTAGGTCTTATCCGTCTTCACATAGCCCGGAAGGCATAACCGCGTATAGCCTTGCGGCATCAGTGCCCCAACCGCCTGGGAACCCTCAGGCAGCGGCATCATTTGCCCGGTCTTGGGGTCCATGCCCACCGCCCGTGTATGGGGCAGCCCCACCAGTGTAGCCCCTTCCGGCAGCGGGATTAGTTCTTCCTCCAGCATCTCAACAATCATATCCCCGCTGCGGGCCAGCCCGTACAGCTCGGGATGATCATATACGTTTCCTTGCCCGTCGGCATATACCAAATACATGTCAGTCTCCTCTTATTATCAATTCTCAAGTTGTCGGCAGGGAAGGTGTTTTGGGCCGGGTCGTCCGGCGTGCGGAGGCGCCGCTATTGGAGGTTCCGCCCTTGCTGGCAGTCCCGTTCGCTGCTTCCTTGCCCGAGACGTCAAAAGACGCCAAAAACTCGGCATTGGTCTTGCTGTCACGAAGCTTCTTGAGGAATCCTTCGACGAAATCGTAGGATTCGTTCATATTTTTACGGATCGACCAGATCGTATCCAATTCTTCTTTGCTAAGCAGCACTTCTTCGCGGCGCGTTCCTGAACGGCGGATATCGATCGCCGGAAAAATACGCCGTTCCGCCAATTTGCGGTCCAGATGGAGTTCCATGTTGCCGGTACCCTTAAATTCTTCATAGATAATGTCGTCCATACGCGAACCGGTGTCAATTAGTGCGGTTGCAAGAATGGTCAGACTACCGCCCTCTTCCACATTCCGCGCAGAACCGAAAAACCGTTTGGGACGATGGAAAGCCGCAGGGTCGATCCCCCCGCTGAGTGTCCGGCCGGATGGCGGAACAACGAGATTATAGGCACGCGCCAGACGGGTAATACTGTCCAGCAAAATCACAACATCCTTTTTATGCTCAACCAGACGCAAAGCCCGCTGCAGCACAAGTTCAGCCACTTTAATATGATTCTCGGGAAGTTCATCAAAGGTCGATGCCACTACTTCACCCTTTACGGAGCGCTGCATATCGGTTACCTCTTCGGGGCGTTCATCAATCAGCAGTACAAATAATTCAATCTCAGGATTATTAGTGGAAATGCTGTTGGCAATTTCTTTCAAGAGGAGCGTTTTCCCTGCTTTGGGAGGTGCAACAATCAAACCGCGCTGCCCCAGACCTACAGGAGCGAGCAAATCCATTATTCGGGTAGACAAATGAGTAGGGGATGTTTCAAGCGGCAGCTTGTCTTGCGGATAAAGAGGTGTAAGCGCCGGGAAATGAAGACGTTCCGCTGCACTGGCAGGATTCTCGCCGTTGACGGCATTGACCTGCAACAGTCCGAAATAGCGTTCATTTTCTTTGGGTGTCCGGCATTTGCCGGATACAAGATCTCCGCTTCTGAGATCGAACTTGCGGATTTGGGATGCAGAAATATAGATATCTTCAGCACTGGGGAGGTAATTAATCGGCCTCAAAAAGCCATAGCCCTCCGGCAGAATTTCCAGTACGCCTTCCATAAACATAAGTCCGCTTTGCTCCGCCTGTGCCCGAAGGATCGCAAAGATCAATTCTCGTTTCTTCATCTGCCCGTAGTAAGGGATCTGGTATTTCTTGGCCAGCTTATACAAGTCGGTCAGCTTCATTTCTTCCAGATCGGAAATTTGAAGATCCATTTAATAACCACCTATTCAATTTTTTTATATGAGTTCATCTCTAGCACTGTAACGGGCAAAAAACTATGAGTCTATTAAAACGCTCATTAGGATAGGATTACCCCAAATGGAAGGAGATATGCAGTTAACCCGCAAAAATTCCTCCCCCCTTTGTCCATGGCGTCTTCTTTATTCTTCGATTTGCTCACTTTCACGCCAGACGTCGGCTCCCAGATGGCGGAGATTGCTGACCAGATTGTCATAACCCCGGTCAATATATTCGACTCCTGTCACCTCTGTGATTCCTTCTTCTACAGTTAGACCGGCAATCACAAGGGCCGCACCTGCGCGCAGGTCGGCAGCCTTCACTTTGGCCGCATTAAGCTTACTGCCCTCAATGATGGCCGACCGCCCTTCGACCCTAATCTTGGCGCCCATGCGTACCAGTTCCGGCACATGCTTGAACCGATTGCTGTAGACAAAGTCGCTGAGCACACTAACTCCTTCAGCCTGGGTGAGCATACTCGTCATCGGAGATTGCAAATCCGTGGGAAAACCGGGATAGATCAATGCTTTGACATCAGCATTCTCATATTTCGCCTGGCCGATGACCCGAATGCTCTCATCCAGTTCTTCGATCCTCACACCCATCTCCAGCAGCTTGGCCGTTAAGGCCTCCAAATGCTTGGGGATGACATTATCTATCAATACATTGCCGCGCGTAGCTGCAGCAGCAATCATATATGTTCCGGCCTGAATCCGGTCGGGAATGATGGAATGCCGGCAGCCGTGCATTTCCGTAACCCCTTCGATCCGGATAGTTTCCGTGCCGGCGCCCTTAATAACAGCGCCCATAGAGTTCAACAGAGTAGCTACATCTATAATCTCAGGCTCTTTGGCCGCATTTTCGATAATTGTGGAGCCTTTGGCCCGTGAAGCAGCCAACATGATATTAATCGTGGCACCTACGCTGGATACGTCCAAATAAATCTTCGCACCGCGCAGTTCTTTGGCGTACAAATGAATAGAGCCATGTTCATTAGTGACAGTGGCTCCCAAAGCTTCAAAGCCTTTGATATGCTGATCTATCGGACGGGGCTCAAAATTACAGCCACCGGGAAGACCTATCGTCGCTTCCTTGAATCGTCCAAGAAGCGCACCCATCATATAATAAGAAGCCCGGAGTTTCTTTACCGGTCCGTTAGGCATGGGGATAGAAACAATACGGGAGGGATCAATTCTCATCTGGCTGCCTGACCAGGTTACATTTGCGCCAAGCTCTTCCAGGATTTCGGAGTAGACGGCTACATCACTTAGGGACGGCAAATTATCCAGAACAACTTCAGATTCAGCCAAAATTGCCGCAGGAATAAGGGCAATCGCGCTATTCTTCGCTCCGCTGATGGTTACAACACCCTGCAACGGGCGTCCGCCGCCAATCATTAATTTTTCCATAAATTTATCTGTTTCCCCCTACGTGTATTGCAGCCGGTTGGGCAATACGTGCTGTGGCTAATGCTGATGATAGGCAGAAACGGCTACGCCGTCCTTGCAGGGACGGCCTCCGTTTCCCGTTAAATGGAAAGACACCGGCTAGGCGGTGTGCTCTCCACATCAAAATATTCAACTGGACAGCCTATGAAGCTTGTCCGCATGACATGCGGGCTGGGTAATGTAAGGTAGGTTAGGCTTTGTTGCTGGAACCGAATTCGCGGATTTTGCCGATAACGGTTTGTTTGATAGCTTCGCGGCCTGGTGCGATGAATGTACGCGGATCGTAAGCATCCGGTTTAGCGGCAAGCACTTCACGAACAGTCTTCGCGAACACGATTTGGTTCTCAGTGTTTACGTTGATCTTGGAAGTACCCAGGGAGATAGCTTTCTTAATATCGTGCTCAGGAATACCTGTTCCGCCATGAAGAACCATTGGGATGTTCGTAGCGTCACGGATTTCTTCCATTTCCTTGAATCCAAGGTTAGGCTCGCCATGGTAAGGTCCATGTACGGAACCCAGTGCAGGTGCCAACGTGTCGATACCTGTTTCTTTGACGATACGCACGCACTCATCCAACTTGGCATACATAATTCCGCCGATTACATCATCTTCTTGTCCGCCTACAGTTCCAACTTCTGCTTCAACAGAAACCCCTTTGGCATGAGCATATTCAACGACTTTTTTAGTCATGTCAATGTTCTCGTCAATCGGGTGGTGGGAACCGTCGATCATTACGGAAGTAAAGCCGGCATCGATGGCTTCTTTACATTTGTCAAAGCTGGAGCCATGGTCCAGGTGGATAGCTACAGGAACAGTAATCTTCATATCATGAATAAGGCCTTCAACCATCTTGACAACAGTGGTGAAGCCGCCCATGTGGCGTGCTGCCCCTTCGGATACACCAAGGATTACCGGTGACTTCTCTTCTTCTGCGGCACCAAGAATCGCTTGTGTCCATTCCAGGTTGTTGATGTTGTACTGACCTACTGCGTATTGTCCTTCAAGTGCTTTGTTCAACATGTCCGTCATAGATACTAATGGCATGGTTTCATCCTCCTAAGAATGTTGGAATAGCTTGTTTTTAAGCCGACATCACATACAGGCTTATTATAGCACATCCTGTGTCAAATACTAAATAGGATAAACAAAAAAATGTCCCGGTGGGACGATTTTCATCCAACCCATGCCTCAGGCAGACTTGGCCGCTTTTGATTCCTATATTAGAATTGTGCCCACGGAGGAAATCTTTAATCTAACTGCATTGGTCCACAGACTTATTATGCAGATGCATATTGACTGCAACCCGCATTTCATCAATGTCAAACGGTTTCGTGAAGTGCATCAGAGCTCCCAAATTGGTCGCTTCCTTAATCATATCCAGTTCTCCGTAAGCCGTCATCATGATCACTTTAATCGCCGGGTTGATTTCCTTCAGATGCTTGAGGATCTCCAGTCCATCCATTCCCGGGATTTTCATATCGAGCAAGACCAAATCTGGGGATTCGCTGCGGACAATGTCCAATGCCAATTTACCGTTAGCCGCTTGAAATGTGGTATACCCCTCACTGTTAAACACTTCCATAAGAAGAATCCGGATGCCATTCTGATCATCGACAATCAATACTTTCTTTTTCTCCATACCATAACCTCCCAGAATTTAAGGCAGATTGACTATACCGCGCCCTTCACAGCTAACGGCCCCTTTAGAAACTAGTCCATACGAAACCTATAATTCGTGCTTTATAGTCAAATTCCTGCTAAATGGATAAAATGCGTAAATGTATGCCATAAAATGGGTCAAAAGAGGATTGCGAAGACCGGTTTTTTCGTATAGAGTCACAGTTCAGCGTGTAATACCGGAAATTTAAGGCGGTTTTGCAAAAAAAGAGAGCCCCCTTCCGGAGGCTCCTCTCAGACCCGAAGGTCCTGTTCTATTCTTATCTACAGCTTAGCCGAGTGAGTCAAAGAAGCTTTGACAAATTCACGGAACAAAGGCTGCGGGCGGTTCGGACGGGAAGTGAATTCCGGATGGAATTGTACTGACAGGAACCAAGGGTGGTTCGGCAGTTCTACAATTTCCACGAGACGTCCATCCGGGGATGTTCCCGAAATGACCAATCCGGCTTTTTCCATCTCTTCACGGAAAGCATTATTGAACTCATACCGATGGCGGTGACGTTCGTACACCAGCTCATCATCATAACAAGACATCGCCAGGGAATCCGGCAAAAGCTTGCAAGGATACAATCCAAGACGCATTGTACCGCCCATATCCTCAATATCCTTCTGCTCAGGGAGCAGGTCAATCAGCGGATAGGACGTTTCTGGATCGATCTCCGAGCTGTTGGCACCAGCCAGTCCCAGGATGGAACGGCCATATTCAATAACCGATACCTGCATCCCCAGGCATATGCCGAAGAAGGGAACCCCGTTCTCACGCGCATACCGAATGGCCGAAATCTTGCCTTCGATGCCGCGGTCTCCGAACCCTCCGGGTACCAGAATACCGCCAATTCCGCCCAGCAGTTCATTCACGTTCTCATCCGTCACCTGTTCAGCATCCACCCAGCGGAGCTTAACATCGGCATTGGCCGCAAAGCCTGCATGCGAAAGCGACTCAACCACGCTCAAATAAGCATCATGAAGCGCTACATATTTACCAACAATGGCAATTTCTACGGTATGCTCCAGCTTGGTAATGCGCTCCAGCATACTTTCCCACTCACGCATATCCGGCGCAGGAGTAGTAAGCTTCAAATGATTGACGACAATCTCGTCCAATCCTTCGTCACGCAAATTCAGCGGAACTTCATACAGTGTAGAAGCATCTCGGCATTCCACCACCGCATTGGCATCAATATCGCAGAACAGGGCAATCTTTGCCTTCATGTCGGAAGAGAGCTCATGCTCGGTGCGGCATACAATAACGTTCGGCTGGATGCCGATGCTCCGCAGCTCTTTAACGCTATGCTGGGTAGGCTTCGTCTTCACTTCACCGGCAGCCTTGATGTAAGGAATCAAGGTTACATGAATGTACATCACGTTCTCGCGGCCGATGTCACTTTTGATCTGGCGGATCGCTTCCAGGAAAGGAAGGCTCTCGATATCGCCTACGGTTCCGCCGATTTCTGTAATTACCACATCCGAACTGGTCTCACGGCCTGCGCGGAATACGCGTTCCTTGATTTCATTCGTAATATGCGGAATCACCTGAACCGTTCCACCCAAATATTCCCCGCGGCGTTCTTTGCTGATGACGGAGGAATAGATCTTGCCTGTCGTCACGTTATTGTTCTTTGACAGATTAATGTCAATAAAACGCTCATAATGTCCCAGGTCGAGGTCAGTCTCGGCACCGTCATCGGTTACAAAGACTTCCCCATGCTGATAAGGACTCATTGTTCCTGGGTCTACATTGAGATACGGATCAAATTTCTGAATGGTCACTTTCAGACCTCTGTTCTTGAGCAGCCTGCCCAGCGAAGCTGCGGTAATGCCTTTGCCAAGGGAAGACACAACGCCACCCGTTACAAAAATATACTTTGTCACTGTAAAACCCTCCTAAATAAAGTCCGGAAATTCAGGCGACGCATGATGTTTATCGTAACCCGTTTTTCAATCATCAAACGGGGGAAATCAAAAGTTATTACAGTAAAAACCGCAAATACTTGGCTTCTAAAAAACAAAAAAGTGACACCCGTAGACCCGGGGCACTTTTTATTTTAGAAAACACAATATTAACTTTCATCAGAAGCCCATGCAATAGTTTACTCTGACGCTTCTCTACTGTCAAGGCAGAATTATTCTGCCCCACAAACGCTCTTAATAATTATCGTCGGCATCCTCATTATCGGCATCCTCATCGGAGTCTTCATCCGAATCATCTTCATCCGTATCGTCTTCGTCAATGTCATCATCATCGATCACAACATCTTCGTCCACTTCTTCTTCGCTGTCGTCGTCAGAATAGAGGTCGTCACGATCTTCATCGATCACGTCGAAATCCTCTTCTTCCGCAGCATAGTTCTCTTCGTCCTCGGCAAAGTCGTCATCTTCCAAATCATCGTCTTCATCGTTGATGATCCGCACGCGTTTGGTATTGCCAACCGGATCATCGGAGCGCTCCAGAGGATACCAGCGCTTCAGTCCCCACAGGTTGGTTCCGACACAGGCAAAACGTCCGTCAATATTAATCTCGGTATATAACTGGGCAATCGTATCCTGGCTCTCTTGATCGGTCATACCGCGCAGCTTCGCTACCTCAACCATCAGATCACGGTAATAATAAGGCGTATTGGCCGCTTTAAGCACCAAAAAAGCAAGGTCTACCATTGGCATTTCTTTAACTTTCTCAGGGTCCAGCTTTAAATTGAGTGGCGTACTCACTAAAGGACACTTCCTCTCACGCATTGTTCACTATTCATGGCTTTATTTCAATAATATCCATTAACAAAACTAAGTAAAACCTATTTGGGAACAAAATGCAAGTCAAAAGCGGAGGGCACAGCCAGAAATACCCCCTCTGGACTTTGCCGGAGGGGGATCATTACTTTTTATATCGACAGAGAAGCAGACCATGCAGCCTTCCGCTGGACCCGGTCTTCGATCCTGATGTGTAAAAGGCGGAGGAAATTCCTCCGCACATGACTGTATCCGCGCCAAGGATCGGCTCCTTACGGGATGTTGCAAAGAGAGTATCAGTCTCTTCTGTCTATTTTATGTAAAGCGCCGTCTTTTGACACGATGGGCAGCCCATTTCGCTAAAAAAGGGCAAGTTCCCATTCGGCCCCCTGCTTCCGCTCATACAATATGGCAGCACGGCACCGAGGAGGGGACGGCGAGAGAATGGACTATTACGTATTTTGGCAGTTGCTGCTTGGAGAAATATCGGCGGCCCCCAAGAATGGCGAACGGCGCATTGTAACCTTTAAGGATGCCCGTCAGTATGCCGGGGCGTTGTCACAGTGGAAGCAGCTGAAAAAGAAACGCCCCGCCCTGCGGAAAGTGCAGGCCTCTCCGCTGATTCGGGCCTTTTTTGTACCTGCTGCCGGAGCGGCGAACCTGTTGAACCGGTTTGCGGATGTCCTGAGTGTGGAAGAGGACCCGCGCATTCAGCTTCATGCCGTCCCGGAGGAGAAAAAGGGCACAGTGGTTATGCCCTGGGGCGTGAAAGCAATCCATGCTCCGCAAGCCTGGTCCAGATCTACAGGCGTCCATGTCAAGATAGGTGTGATCGACACCGGGGCCGATTACCGTCATCCGGATTTACGGCACTCCCTGGCCTCCGGAATCAACCTCCTGTACCGCGGCATGCTGCCGCTGGACGATAACGGGCACGGAACACATATCGCCGGAACACTGGCTGCAGCAGGCGGCACCCACGGAATGATGGGTGTAGCCCCACGGGCGCTGCTGTATCCCGTCAAGGCATTTGACCATAACGGCTCGGCTTATGTGTCGGACATTGTACTGGGCATAGATTGGTGTGTCCAGAACCGAATTGACATTATCAACATGAGCTTCGGGATGAAGACAAGAAGCAAAGCTCTGCATAATGTGGTGATGAAGGCCTATCGGGCCGGAATCGCCATCGTTGCCTCCTCCGGCAATGACGGCAAGCGCGGCGGGGACTACCCCGCACGTTATCCGGAGACCATTGCCGTCGGCGCTATCGACAAGCGGCGCAGGGTCGCGGCGTTCAGTAACCGCGGTCCGTATATCGATGTATACGGACCGGGCGAAAGTGTGCCTTCCTGCTGGCTCAGGGAAGGCTACAAGGAGATGAGCGGCACCTCCATGGCGACCTCCCATGTTACCGGTGCCGCAGCTCTCTTGCTCGCGCTGAGGCCTGAGCTTACGCCGCGCGAGCTGAAGCTGCTCTTGCGCCGCACCGCTGCGCCGGTACGGCTCCGCAAGGGCCAGCGCCGCGCTTCCCTGGGCGGCGGCGCGGCCGATGCCCTGCGCCTGCTGAGGGCAGGCGCACGGGCCCGCCGGAGCCGCGAACGCGAAAGTGTTGCACAGGGGTGACGCCTGGCCTGGCATAAGCCGGCAAAATACAAACCGCCTCCCGTAAAGCCCAGGAGGCGGTTTGCTCAGTTATAAGCTACATGCGGTCTGGTGCAGACACTGCGATCAGACGCAGCACATTGGCAATCGTCGTCCGCGTTGCGCCGAGCAGGGCCAGACGGGCCAGCGTCTGGGCCGGATCTTCGGTGATGACACGCTCCGCTTTGTAATAGCTGTGGAATTGCGAAGCCAGATCGTATACATAACGCACCAGACGGTGCGGGGCATACGATTCTGCCGCAATGGTAATTTCGGCAGGCAATTCACCGATTTTGCGCAATAGGTCATATTCATGAACGGCAGTGAGCTTGGTGAAATCAATCTCGGCCAGATCGGGCAGGGTAATTCCCTGTTCTTCCGCTTGGCGGAAGATGCTGCAAATCCGCGCATGTGCGTATTGAACATAGAACACCGGATTCTCGTTGGACGTTGAGATGGCCAGGTCCATATCAAAATCCAGATGGGAGTCCATGCTGCGCATGGTGAAGAAATAACGGATGGCATCAATGCCGACTTCCTCCATCAGATCCTCCATCGTTACCGCCTTGCCGGTGCGTTTGGACATTTTGACCTTCTCGCCATTCTGGAACAGGCTGACCATCTGGGCGATCAGCACCACCAGCTTGGCCGGATCATTGCCAAGCGCGGACATGGCCGCTTTCATCCGTGGAATATACCCATGGTGGTCCGCTCCCCAGATATTGAACATTTTGTCGTATCCACGCAGATATTTGTCGTTATGATAAGCAATATCCGGCGTGAGGTACGTATAGGTTCCATCGTTCTTAATCAATACGCGGTCCTTGTCGTCGCCATATTTGGTGGTTTGCAGCCAGGTCGCGCCTTCCTGCTCATACACCTCGCCCCGATCACGCAACTCATCCAGCGAGCGCAGCACTGCTCCATTCTCATAGAGGGAGGTTTCACTGAACCAGATGTCAAAAGAAACGCGGAAACGGCTAAGATCACGTTTGATTTTGTCCAGCTCTTTGCCCAGGCCATAGGTACGGAAAAATGCCGCGCGGTCGCCTGGAGTCATCTCCAGCAGCGCATCGCCTTTCTCGGCTACGAGCTCTCTGGCAAAACCTTTGATGTCTTCGCCGTGATAGCCGTCTTCCGGCATTTCAGCCGGTTGGCCAAGCTCCTGCAAATAGCGGGCTTCAATTGACTGGCACAGGTTGGCAACCTGATTGCCGGCATCATTGATATAATATTCGCGGGTTACCTGATAGCCGGCATAATCCAATACATTGCACAGCGCATCGCCGACAGCGGCGCCCCGGGCATGGCCCAAATGCAGGCTGCCGGTAGGATTGGCGCTGACAAATTCAATCTCAACCTTCTGCCCTTGGCCGATATCAACACGGCCATAGTTGTCTCCCTGCTCCAGGACTTGCTTGATGACCGGATACAAGTAATGTTTGGACAGGGTGAAGTTAATGAACCCCGGTCCGGCAATCTCCGCCTTCTCAATGGATGCGCGGCCAGTCTCCAAATGCCCGATAATCGCTTCGGCGATCTGGCGCGGATTACGCTTCGCAATCTTCGTCAGCTGCATCGCGGCATTCGTAGCCAGATCCCCATGCGCCTTGTCTTTGGGAACTTCCAGCACAAGGGCCGGCAGTTCTTCACGTGCAACCAGTCCGGCCGCCACAATGGCGTCGGCAATGGCTTCTTTCACCCGTTCATTGATAAGCTCTAACGGATTTTGACTCTGTGTCATGATTTTGGTTCCTCCTGTATATGCAAACTAATAGCGAATGATCCAGATAATTCCCCGTACACATGCAGATCATAATCCCACGAAACGGTAAAATCGCGTCCCTTACGCACAACATCCAGCTTCCGGGTCTGCGTAGAGAGATTGAACTGGGTATACGGTGAGCGGTAGAACCCCGGCAACTGCCGCCCCGCTTCAAAGGTCTGCTCCGACTGCACCGCACCATGGCGGATCAGCTTCAGCTCGCTTCCTGATATCTTGACGGTTGTCCGGACGGAAACCGATTCCCCTTGAGGGCTCTGCTGTAATTCTTCATATCGGACATACAGCTGTGGTCCTTTGGATATGACTTCGCCGGCAACGTTCAAGACATTCCGCTGCCCGTCCTGAAGGCTGACGAGCTGAATGGAGACCGGGTACTTGTCGGACTGCAATTCAGGCACTACATGTTCCTCCGTTTCTAAACTGAAATATAAGACTGAACCCCATCGGGCAGGGCCCTAAAGCGTCTTATACTCTCAACTAAGGCCAAACCTGCATATTCGCTTAACCATTGTACACTATATCCTTTTCGATTATAAGGGACGCAATTCGACCTTATCTGCGGACCGAAGCTGTTCCACCATGGCGTGCCATGACTGCGGCTTGCTGTCCAGTACCGAATAATAACGGGTCAGGAAATCGGCAACCAGACCAGCGCTCAGCGAGGTCCGCTCTTCATCCCCAGGCATGAAACACAGGTCCAGCCCGGTCACAGCTTCACCGTCGCCTAACCAGGAAGGGTGCACATACGGGAAGTCCAGACGCTGATACCCCAGGTGGGACAGCACCTCACGCCGTACGAACGGGTCCATCGGCTTCACACCGCCAAATGCAAAATCTTCTACCCGGTAAGGATCATAGATCTCGGCGAACATACCCAGCAGCTCTTGGCCTTCTGCGGCGGCGAGTGCCTGCAGGTCCTTCAGACGGCTCGTAGCCAGGAAACGCCCAATCCCCAGACCTTCCCGGCCGATAATGGTGAAATCGGTCATGGCCACGTTCCAATCGGGATAGTAACGGTATTCGGTAGTGCCGACCACTTCGCCCTCATGCACAGCGACGAATACCCGAATCCCCGGATCTTCGAGCGGCTCTTTCCACAAGCTGAATTCAAGCACTTCCTCCGGCGGAAATACCTCCGTCATCAACTGATGCAAGGAACGGAACAAAGGGTCCTCAATACTGCTAATTCTGATATATTCCATCATTAAGCCTCCTCCAATCGCTTTTATCTAAAAGGGTTCTTCCACTCCATCAATGCCGCATAATTCCTGGACTCCTCATCCTCAAGATAACCGGCTACCACACCAAGCGGTGTACGTCCGCAACGCAGCAGGAAGGTGATCACCGGATCGGCCAGCCTCCCTGCCACCACATCCGCCAAATATTGCTCAGCCTTCATCTCAGGCGCCTGCTTGTGAAAGCCGGGCATTCGCCCTGCACCAAGCAGACGCGACAGCTTCTGTTCCACGACCACGTGATACAGCGACTGCACCAGCTCCTTGCCAAGTCCGAGCTTGCGGTATTTGGGACGCACACAGAGATCGGCAATATATAAGGCGTTGCCGTCCGGAAGATGAGTGGTGATATACCCGTCCGCGGTCACTACAGCCCACGAGTGTGCTGCATCTTCCGCATGAGAAGGGTCAAAATCAATCTTGAGGCTTGTGACCGATCCCGCCAGTTCGCCGCCCGCCTCCACACACAGCGCCCCCTCGGGAAATAACGTCACATGATTCAGCAGCTGCCCCCGGTTCCACCATAGCTCCGCAGGATAAGGAGGCGGAAAGGCTTCGGACTGAATCCTGATCATCTCCTCGAAATCCTGTTCAGTATAGTTGCGGATTACAGCTTGTACCGGCGTGTTGCCGTCAAATACATAGAATGTTTTGTGATACATAGCCTATGTCCAGTCCGTATACAGATCGGTTCTGCGGTCGCGCCACGTTGTCACGGACCCGCGCTCACGCACGCGGTAGAGCAGTTCCAGATCCAGATCGGCAGTGATGATCATGTCGTCGTTAATCTCCCCTTCGGCCAGCAGCCCCTTGGGCGGGAAAGGAATATCGTTCGGGGTAATAATCGCCGCCTGGCCGAAGTTGGCCCGCATCAGGTCGACAGTAGGCAGCGAACCAACCGTTCCTGTAAGCACGACATAGATCTGATTCTCAATGGCCCGGGCGTGGCTGGTATACCGAACGCGGTGGAAGCCGTGGCGGTCATCGGTGCAGGATGGGCAAAAAATGACGTCAGCCCCCTTGGCCTTAGCCATACGTACAATCTCCGGGAACTCAATATCGTAGCAGGTCAGCATTGCAATGGTTCCCTTGTCCGTCTCGAATACTTCGAGCCCTTCGCCTGCACCCATGTTCCAGCCTTCAACCTCGGCGGGTGTAATGTGCAGCTTGGCCTGCTCGGCAATTCTTCCATCCGGGTAAAAGAGATGGGCCACATTGTACAGCTTCTCATTCCGGCGCAGCACATGGGTACCACCAATGATATGTACCTGATACTTCTTGGCGAACCCTGAGAACATCTCCCGGTAGCGCTCTGTAAATTGTGGCAGATCCTCAATGCTAAGCGCCCGGCCTTCGGCATCGCCGATGGACATCAGCTGAGTGGTCAGAAATTCGGGGAACAGAATAAACTCCGCGCCGTATTCCTCGGCCGTCTTGATGTAATGCTCGCACTGGGCGGCAAACTCCTCAAATGAAGAAATCGTATGCAGATGGTATTGTACAGCGGATACGCGAAAAGTCATGCCGGCTAATCCTCCCTAATCCCTGATTAAATGCTTTGTTTGAACACGCTCTTGTTGAAGTACATAAAATTTTACCATAATGGTCTGTAAAAGACACTTGGGGCTTTATCCGGTGCGCCAGGATGCTGACAGGTACACAAAAAGACTGCCCCGGGCCCGCTTGAACGGTCCCGCTGAGCAGTCTTGCTAATGAGAGGATGTTACTTCCTTAGAACTCAAAAGAAAACTTGGCCGTCCAATGGGCTCCCGCATCTTTGGTGGCATAAAGCGTGGAGCTGTCAAAATCTCTGACGGCCATCCAGCCCTGATTGTGATCGGTAAATGAGATCATGCCCTCATATCCGTGCACAGTCGCGCTGTTGTTCCAGGTCTGTCCGTTATCTTTGGTGAAGCCTGTGCCCACCTGTTCAGCGGCAGGCAAATACCCTACCATAAAGGCCGCCTCCTTGCCAATCAGCTGCAGATTCCCCGGTTTGCCCGAAGCCGGACCCCGGTTGACCTTGGTCCTGCCGCTGCCTGGCGCAGGGCCGCCTCCGGCTGAATCCTGTGCGATGACACGGGTCCAGCTTCCGCCCGTATTCGAACTTGAATACAGCGAGTAAGAGGTGTGTGACATACCGGAACCGCCATAGAGCAGCGCGTAGACTTGGTTGCCCTTCGCATAGATCTGCCCATACTGAGGGTCAGCAAAATTAGATTTCAGCCTCAGCTTCCAGTTGGCCCCGCCGTCCGCCGTGCTCATCACCTGGTAGCCGGTGCCTGGAACGATGACCACAGCCCAGCCGCTGTTGCGGCTGCTGAAATAAGCTCCGCGCGTATTGGCCGGCGTTGGAATCTTGCTCCAGCCAAGCCCGCCGTCTTTTGTATAGTAGGTGGAGGCCCGGTTGTATCCGAAGCCGGTCTTGCTGTCCATGAATTCCACATGTTCAAAGGTCACCGCTTGCTTCGACAGTCTTTTCCACGTGGAACCCCCATCGGTTGTGCCAATCAGATATTTAGCCTGGCCTTCTTGAACAGAAGCCAGCGCAAATCCGTTCACATTATCAGGAAAGCTTAATTGCCGAAAGCTCCATTGTCCTTGATAAATCTCCTGGAAGTGACAGCCGCCATCCGATGTGCCGATGAGAAATCCGTTCCCTGCCGCCCGGCCCGTATCCGCATTCAGGAACTCCACGTCAGCAAAAGTGAGCGGAACCGTTCCTTCGCCCGTATGTTTCTTTTGCAGCTGCTGCAGCAGCCCCTGATCGCCTGTGTTGCATACCGGAGCAGGCGTAGCCGATGCAGCGGCCTGTACCGGGGCACCTCCTGTCCCCCATCCTGAGACCATAAGCAGACCCACGGAGAGAAGTGATATAGTCTTATTTTGCAATTTTTTCGCAAAGTTCATCGTGACACCTCCTAAGTTATATTTACCCTGTATTACTGTCACTACTCTGTTATAACGCTTGCGGGACAGTGCCTTCTATCTGCAAACATCACAGAATAGCTACAAATTATTCATGAAAGGGCCGCCTTCGCGGATGAATATCCTGCCTCTTCCTTCCCCATAATGGGAATGAAAAGAAAGGAGCCTGGTAGAATGCCGCGAGATTCCGCTGTCCCCCCAATACGTAAACGCCCCTTCCGCCGGATACTCCGACTGCTAGCCGCCTTGACTGTGCTGGGCCTGCTGGCTGCAGGAGGCCTGCTCGGGTACTTGTATCAAAAAGAACTTCCTCCTGTCGGGGATGATGTGCGTTCCAAACTGCTGGATGCCCGTGGCAATGTGCTTGCTACTTTTGCCTCCGACGGGCGCAGCCGTGAGCCGGTAACCCTCAGCCGGATCTCACCTTTGCTTATACAGGCTACTCTGGCGGTAGAGGACCGCAAATTCTATGACCATATCGGCTTTGACCCGAAGGGAATGGCCCGGGCGGTGCTCGTCAATCTGGAGAAGGGGAGCCGCACCCAGGGTGCCAGCACATTAACCCAACAGTTGGCGCGCAATTTGTACCTGTCCCATGAGAAGACCTGGACACGTAAGGCTAAGGAAGCCCTCTATACTCTGCAGCTGGAGATGAAGTACAGCAAAGACGAGATCCTGAATATGTATTTGAATGAAATCTATTATGGACACGGGGCATACGGGATCGAAGCGGCAGCCCGGATGTATTTCGGCAAAGCTGCAGCGGAGCTGAATCTGGCCGAGAGCACCATGCTGGCCGGTATCCCCAAAGGCCCTACTTATTACTCCCCTTACAATCACATGGACAACGCCAAGGAACGCCAGGGCATCATTTTGTCCGTCATGAAGGATCAGGGCCATATTACCGCTGCGGAAGAAGAGCAGGCCAAGCAGGAGAAACTGAACCTTAAACCCCGGGGTGAAAGGGATGCCACTGTCGATGCCCCATATTTCCGTGATTATATCCGGACTCTGGTCATGGACACCCTGCATATCAGCAGCGACGAACTGGACCAGGGCGGCCTGACTGTCTATACGACACTGGACCCCGAGATGCAATCTGCCGCCGAAGAAGCGGTCCACAAGGGCATGGATCAGAACGGTGAGCTGGAGACCGCGCTCGTATCCATCGACCCCCGCAGCGGCTATATCAAAGCCATGGTCGGCGGCAAAAATTATCGGTCCAACCAGTTCAATCACGCACTGGCGACAACACGACAGCCGGGTTCTGCGTTTAAACCGATTATGTATTTGACGGCACTGTCTTCCAAATCCATGACCGGACTGTCCGTCTTCAACAGCCAGCCGACCCTGTTCCATTATGATAACAACCGGCAGACGTATCAGCCCCGCAACTTCGGAGATAAATATCTGGGTGAGATTAACATGAGGCAGGCTATTGCGGCTTCCGACAATATTTATGCCGTAAATACCATTCTGAAAGTTGGCGCGGATAAAGTTGCCGAAATGGCGGTCAAAATGGGGATCGACAGCCCGCTGCAACATGTCCCTTCGCTTGCACTCGGCACTTCACCGGTCAGTCCGCTGGAAATGGCCTCGGCTTTTGCCGTAATCGGCGGCGGAGGCCTAAAAATGCCGGTCACGGCTATCCTGAAAATTACGGATGCCGAGGGCTCCGTGTTATATGAGGCTCCGCCGCCACAGGGAGAGGCTGTCGTTGAACCCGCCGCTGCCTATGTGCTTACCCGGCTCATGGAGGGTGTATTTGAGAGCGGGGGGACCGGGAGCCGTGTGGCCTCGGAGATCAAGCGGCCTGTGGCCGGCAAAACCGGCACCACCGATACCGACGGGTGGATGGTCGGTTTCACACCGGAACTTTCCACGGCTGTCTGGGTGGGTTATGACAAGGGCCGAAATATTGAGACGGCCGACGGCCGGCGGGCGGCACCAATTTTTGCCCGGTTTACCGAGAAGGCATTAGAGAATGTTCCGCCGAAGACTTTTCCGATACCGGATGGTGTCGTCAGTGTGTATATTAATCCGAAATCCGGCAAACTGGCCACGGCAGCCTGTCCGGATAAAGAGCTGGAAACCTTCATTAGCGGTACCGAACCTACGGAATACTGCGAGGAGCATAGCACGGGCGGCTCCGCTGGCCCTGCAGCCGGAGGCGAGGCTCCACACCCGCCTGATCCTGCTGAAGAGCATAACTCCTTATGGGGTGATATCAAGCGGTGGTGGCTCAATTAGCAGGTTGCGGCAGCCTGTATCTTGGGATACGATAAGGACTATTATCGAAGAGGCTGCAGCAGCTTTATAGAGCCTCATCAGAAAGGTGCTGGGTCTTTCGTGTCTTCAACTAACCGAAGCCTGCCGCTGCCTCCCGAGCTATACAAAGGTACGGCACTGGAGGCCGCTCCGCGACTGCTTGGACAGCATCTGGTCCGGCGTACTGAAGAAGGCGACATCGTTTGCCGAATTGTAGAAACCGAGAGCTACGGAGGAATAGAGGACAAGGGCAGCCACGCCTATAATGGACGCCGCACAGCCCGTACGGAGGTTATGTTCAGTTCCGGGGGTGCTGCTTATGTATATTTGATCTACGGGATGTACCACTGCCTCAACGTCGTTACCGGATCCGTTGGCGATCCCCAGGCGGTGCTGATCCGCGCCGTAGAACCGCTGACACCTGCCGATGCTGAGCGAATGGTCTCCTTCCGCAGTATCACAGTCAAGCGCCCTTCTGACTTGTCAGGGGGTCCTGGGAAGCTGTGCCGGGCTCTGCAGGTAAACAAAAGCCACAACGGCACCCGCCTTGATGTGTCCGGCGGCCCGCTATGGATTGAACAAGGGACTGACCCGGCTTCGCTTGATGTTGTTCAATGCCCGCGGATTAACATTCCCTATGCCGAAGAGTATGCCGGACGTCCTTGGCGCTTCTATATCAGGGACAATCCCTATGTCTCGGTTAAAGACCCCCAGGCGGTCCCCCTAATCTGGCTATAAAGCTTGAACCCGGGACGTTTCGGCAGCCTTAAATTGGGTATAAATGAATAGAACCCCAATAAACCTCTCCCTTTGGATTTCACGAACGGAGAGGTTTTTCATTGACACGGGTTTTGTACCGCTCCTGCAACCTTTTATACAGAAGATACGTTTACATAGGATAAGCATCGCAGGAACGGCATTTATGTGGAGTTACCAACTTTCAGGAGGGTTGCTTGAATGATCATTCACAAACGGGCCTTTGCTGCCATTATGACTCTGGCCGTCGGAACTGCTCTGTCTCTACCTTCGGGACACCTCTTTGCCGCCGCGTTAGCCCCTGAATTACCAGCCGCCGCAGCCGCCAGCACGCTGCCCAAGACCGTACGTTCGCCTGAGCATCCCATTATCCGCGAGAAGGGCTCGGTTTATCTGCCGCTGCGCGAGACTGCAGCCATGCTGGATCTCCAAGTCCTCTGGAACGCCGGCAAATCCAGCATTGAAGTTACCGGGCTCTATCAGGCGCTCAGCCTGAAGGTCGGCCAGCCCAAAGCCTATACGGCGAGCAACGCCGTGATTATGCTCGGAGCACCTACACTGATCCGTGAGGGTGTGACCTATGTGTCCGATAAGCTTTTCTCCAAAGCCTTCAATCTTCCCGTCACCTGGAACGATAAAACCGGGGAGATCGCTGTGCCTTATGCCGAGCGTTACCTCAAGAGTTCCTCAGGAAAACAATTGTTCTGGGTGCATAAAGGTCAGGGCGTGGTCTACAGCGGGCCGAGCGGAACGCTGCCCTCCCGCGCAGGAGCGGCCAAGGTCCATGATCTGGATTGGGTAACCCTGTCCGCACGCACCATTAACAGCACCAGCTATGTGCTGAGTATCAGCAACGCTTTCGGAGAACCTCACATTAACGAGAGCCGCTACCGTCTCCTGCTGCACAAGGGACAGCTCGTACGTCAGGCTCATACCAGCTACCGGGGTGTACGCAATCTCGGGATGAACGAGAACGTATTTGCGTTCCAAGGCAACCTGGTTATGGTGGACCGGAATATCCTCACCCTGGTCAATCCGGACGGTCATGTCTTTCAAACCTACCATCTGGCAGATATCACCGGTATTGACGATGCCTTTGCCGTCGAGGCGGTTGAACCGGAATTCCTTGTGGTCCGGCCTTATCAAAAGGGCACCTTGATGCTGATTGACCGCCACAGCAATAAAAGCGTCGTCTTGTATCCCCAGCTTCTGGGAGCGGAAGACCAGGCATGGCTGGAGGAATTTCCGGATACGGATGTGGATTATCCCGGAGATCAATTGCGTTATACGGGACGTTCCGGCAACACCTTGTCTTTTGAGTGGGCATCCTTTACGGATAACCGTCAAATCCACTTCACGTATGCGCTTCCCCCGTTCTCATAAATGACATTTTCTGCTATAATGTGAATGGCCACCAAAATCTAATGATGTAAATGAGGGACATGGGATGAAAGATACGGGCATGATCCGGAGTTTAGACAGTCTTGGTAGAATAGTGGTTCCCGTGGAAATCCGCATGACACGCAACATCGACATTGGGGATCCGATCGAATTTTTCATTTTGGATGAGAATATCATTGTTCTCAGAAAGTACACCTCTACGGAATGCACTTTTTGCAGAAGCCTGGATCATGTTACCTACTACAAGGATCAATTTATTTGCAACAGCTGTCTCAAAGAGCTTGTAGACCCGGATCGTGTACCCGAGGAGCCTCAGCGTCGCCAGGAGCCTGCCGAGGAAACCGAGCCTGGAAGCACCGTCAGACGGGCAAAGACCGAAGAAATGAGATCCCGTCTGGAGCAAGCCATTGAAGACCATCCCTATGCCAATCAGAAGGAGCTTGCGGCAATCCTCGGTATCAGCCAGGCAAGAGTCAGCCAATTGAAACGCAAAATTGTCACCGCCAGCAAATCGTAATCCATGGACAGGCCTTATGCACATAACTTATACACATACGGCCCTTTGAAAGGGCAGCCTAAACAAGGCTCCGTTCTCCTGCAGCAGCAGGAAAGCGGAGCCTTGTTTATAATTACCTGAATCCAAATCTTGTGAGCGTGCTCTTTTAGTTCGATAATGCCGCCTTCAGTTCCTCCGGGGAAGCTGCCCACCATGCCTCATTGTGGGAAATCAGCAGGTTTCTTAATGCTTCCTTCTCCACAGGGCCCAGCCCCTCCACATTAATCTTCCGCTTTAGGGCAGCATCCAGTTTATTGACGTGATCGGCAAGAATCTTCCAGCCCCGGCGCGCCTCCTTGTCTATCCACATCTCACAAGAAGTAATACCTCCATAGAACTGGCCTTCGGGCGTACGGTCGACTGCTACCCAAACCACCCATACCTGTCTTCCATTTGGAACCTCATCCCGGTTCATGGAGAATTTAATCCCTTTTTCGACCTTGCTTTTAGCGTGCATAGCTCCAATGTCTATGACCGCCTCGTCTCCGTCAATAATCACTGGGGATACATTGTTCAGATCAATTGAACCTGCTCCAAACCCTTTATGTTTGCTCTTCGCGTTCACAATATTCAAGGCAATCTGTTTTTTGCCCTCCGGCTGTACATTATCCACAGGTGCACATCCTTCCCTCTTACGAATAATTTAATTTTAGCTAATAATGCTGCGATTGCAAACATATACATCCCGTAGATGCTTGTCAACGGGAGGAATCACAGTTATGAAGCCACTGTCCATGAAATCCAAATTCATCTTTGCGACCCTCGCCGCCTTCACCTTGCTGGGTGCAGGGGTCTTGCCTCCGCTTAGCCCTGCGGCCGTAGATAGCTTCGCGCCAAAAGGGGCCAAGTCCCCCGCAGCGCAGACCCAGCCTGCCGTCCCGCAGCGGCCCCTTCCCGATAGCGCCCCCGTTCCGGCAGAACAGGCGTTAAGCCAAAGAGTAGCCGAGTATCATATCGATGTACAGCTTGTCCCGGATACAGAAACGTTAAAAGCATCTGAGACCGTAACCTGGACACATCCCGGGGAAAAACCGGTCAATGAGCTGTATTTCCATCTGTATCCCAATGCCTTCGCTTCCATGGACACCACGTTCATGAAAGAATCCGGAGGGGCGCTGCGGGGTGATACCATGCCTCAGAATGGGTTCGGCAGCATGACCATTACGGACCTGCGCACCTCGGAGGGCGTGTCACTGCTTCAGCGGACCCAATATGCACAGCCCGATGACGGCAATGTGAAGGACCAGTCGCTGCTCAAGGTTCATCTGCCTCAGCCGGTGAACGGCGGAGAGAGTGTCACAATCAGGCTTCAGTATGAGGTCAAGCTGCCCAAAATCTTTGCCCGGATGGGCAGCGCAAAGGATTTTGTGATGGCCGGGCAATGGTTCCCCAAGCTCAGCGCTTATGAAACCGCCGGGACCAGAGGCCTTCAGGAGGAAGGCTGGAACTTGCACCAGTACCACGGCACCTCCGAGTTTTATAGCAATTTCGGTATTTATAATGTGACCATCTCGGTGCCCTCCAATTATATCGTTGCCGCCACCGGCTTCCCCGTAAAGAATGCCAAGTTGAAGCAGGGGCAGAAGATATACCAATTTTATGCCGATGATGTGCATGATTTTGCTTGGGCGGCTTCACCGGATTTCGTTGTAGCGGAAGAAGCTTTCTCGTCGCCAGAGGTTCCCGGTGTAAGGATCAAGCTGTATCTGGACCCGCTGCACAAAGATCTGAAAGAACGCTACTTCCAGGCTGCCAAGGCTGCCCTGAGCAATTTCAGCAAATGGTACGGGCCGTACCCTTACTCTACGTTGTCCATCGTCGTCCCTCCCAAAGAGGGCAACGGTGCAGGAGGGATGGAATACCCGACACTCATCACGGCATTTGGGGCATCCGGGGCGTCACCGGATACTTCACTTGAACGCACCGTCATTCATGAGATCGGGCACCAATATTTCTATGGCATGGTAGCAAGCAATGAATTTGAGGAGGCATGGCTGGATGAAAGCTTTACTTCCTATGCCGAAGACAGACTGATGGAGCAGGAATACGGCATCGCCCCCAATCTTCCCCTTCAATCCAGCCTGGTACAGAAACCGGAGCCGCTGAAGCTGGAGAGCTGGAAATACGGAGGGGCCGATTCCTATACCTGGAACGTATATATCCGCGGCAAGCTGCTGTTAAAAGATATGGAACGGCAAGTCGGCAGCAAAACGATGGATGCCATCCTCTCTTCATATGCCAAGGAATACCGCTTTAAACATCCGACCACTGCTGATTTCCAGAGAACTGTAGAGAAGAAAACCCGCAAATCCTGGAAAACTTATTTTGACCAATACGTGTACAGTGGAGGAGCACCCGATTTCGCAGTCGCCGATATTATCACCGGCCCAAATAACAGCGGCAGCAACGGAGACCGCTTCACCCGGGAGTCTGTAGTAAAAGTAACCAACACAGGCAGCCACTATGCCAATGTTCTTTTGAAGTTCAACTTTGCAGATGGCTCCACAGCCTTGCGTACATGGGATGGAGAAGGCAAGGAGGCCAAGTTCCAATTATTGCATAATGCTGCTCTGCTCTCTGCGGAGATTAACCCGGAGCATTCCGTTCTGCTGGAAAGTAAGCATCTCAATAATTTCAGACGGGCAGAACTTGAACCGGAGTCACTCTCCCGCTGGACGTTAAGCATGACAAAGCTGCTAGAAACCGTGCTCGGAACTCTTGTCTGGTGAGGTGAGAACAGTGAGAACATCATTAACCCGCAGTTGGATCAGCATGAAGGAGCAATTTTATATTCTGATCATGCTGTTCATTTACCGGCTGCTTTGGGGCTACTTTTTGTATGGATTTATCCGTTCAGCCGTTGTCCCTGTGTTGCTGCGGTACCCGGACGAGGATGCCGGCGGCAGTGCAATCAGCAGGCTACTGTATTACATCGATGGCCAGTTCGGTTTAACCGCCGACCCTGAGATCCAGCACTGGCTCTGGATGCTTCTGGCGCTTGCCGTCCTGCGGCTGATGCTCTCCCCCTTTATCCGGGCGGGGCTCTTGCATGAGCTGGATCAGGAACGCCAGGGGGCGCGCGGCCTGTTCTTTTTTCCCGGGATGAGAAAATACGGGCTGCCTATATTGCTCTTCAGCCTGGTCGAATGGATTCTGGTCCTGTTGCCGCTTTACTGGCTGGCTCCCAAAATGTACGGGCTGCTCCTCACATCATTTATGAATTATACCCAGCTGGCCCAATCGCTCCCCTACTTGCTGGCCTGGCTGCTCTACCTGTACATTGTCCGTTTATTGCTGCTCTATATGCAGTTCGGCTATATAGCCGGAACAGGGATTTTCACTTCCCTGCTGGTTTGCCTGCGGGTTCTGATTCCGGCGGTCGGCCTCTCCCTTATACTGGGGGCAGGCGGATTGCTCCTGCTGCTGCTCTGCACTTTGACCGGACTATTCTGGCCAGGTCTTCCCGCTCTCCTGATCCGTCAGGTCGCCCCGCTTCCCTCCACCCTGTTCAAAATGTGGGGGATCGCCGCACACTACCATCTCTGGCGGAGCAAAGTATTTCCTGAATAATCCCCTCATCCGCCAGACAGAATAAGAGTCCACGGCCCTGGAGTATCAGGAGCGCGGACTCTTTTTTTGCGGAACGTTTGCAATTAGGTAAAGGCTCTGATACAATGATGCCTGTACTAGTAGTAACAAGTTTGTAATCTTTTGAAGCTTTTTCTTCATAATTTAAGAAAATTCAAGAAACGAATGCCGCTCAGTCGCTATTCTGGTGCATAATACGCCAAATTCCCTGCACCGGGAAGTGGGGGAACCATATTTTGGGTGAATTGATCTCGTAACAGAGGGATCATAGGGGAACCTTCTACCGAATCCTTAAGCTAACCTCGCAGGCCTTGGAAGGAGTACATCTTTTGAATTATCACAACTTTAAGAAAAAATGCGCCGCTGCGGCGTTAGGACTTGTAATGGCATTCAGCTTGGGAACTGGCAGCGCTTCCGCTGACTCCAAAATGGATACCGTAATCACGAAAACACTGGGAACCTCGTATAAAATGGGGGGTACTACCCTTAACGGATTTGATTGCTCCGGCTTTACCAACTATGTATTCAAAAGCTTGGGGATTTCCCTTCCCCGGACCTCCAAAGCCCAATTCCATGTGGGCACCGCTGTTTCACGCAACAACATGCGCCCCGGAGACCTTGTATTCTTCAATACTACAGGCAGAGGCGTATCCCATGTCGGAATTTTTGTCGGCAGCGGGAAATTTGCACAATCCTCCTCGTCACGCGGAGTCACGATCAGTTCACTGAATGAAAGCTACTGGGCCAACCGCTATATTGGCGCCAAACGAGTCATGAGCACAACCTCATACAAAGCCGTAGCCTATGATTGATTTTCCTCACACACAATAACCCCTTTATAACATATGAGCCCGGGATCTGATTATTGCAGTAATCATTTTCCGGGTTTTCTTTTTCCTTATTCTACCTTTTACACACTTCCGTTCCTTACGAAACATCTTCCACACACAAAAATTGGATTTTTTTATTAAATAGGCATATTCGCCTTAAATTCAACGTTTACGCGGCTTATTCGCTCTTAAATGCACAATTATTCTGCATTAATATGTTTTAAGTGATTGCCAAGTGCTTCCGTCTTTGTTACAATAATCGCAGTGAGATTTTAGTAACATTTTTGTAATTATTCAGATTCGTTTTAAGAACGTTTTGTCATGTATTAGCTACAAGCAATCCTAATCAATAATATTGCCGAGTTCTCTAATCAGTAGAGAAACGGGGGAACCAACTTTGGGTGAATTGACCTCCTATTCCAAGAGGGGTCATAGGGGACCTTCAACCGAACCCTTAAGCTAACCTCGTAGGCATTTGGAAGGGGTATAACTTTTGAAGAAGAAGTTAGCAGCAGCAGTACTTAGTTTTTCCATTATCCTCACTCTCGGAGCAGGAAGCGCATTCGCGGATTCCAAGATGGATAAGGTAATTGACACAGCCATCGGTTCTAAATATGTAGCCGGCGGCACCTCAACCAACGGGTTTGATTGCTCCGGATTTACCCAGTATGTGTTCAACAAGATTGGCATTGAATTGCCACACCAATCAGGTTCGCAATACCAAATGGGAACTGCTGTATCCCAAGAGGAAATGAGAGCAGGAGACCTTGTATTCTTTAATACAAGCGGCCGTGGCGTATCGCATGTCGGCATCTATGTCGGCGAAGGCAAATTTGCACATGCTTCATCTTCACGTGGTGTGACCATCAGTTCGCTAAGTGAGAAGTACTACGTCAACCGCTACGTTGGCGCCAAACGGATCATGAGTACGGATGCTTATCAGACCGTCGCTACAGATGTTCCAGATCATGACGATGTAGAATAGGAAGTTCAGCATAGGCTCTTTTCCAGGATTTTTGCCGAATCTTGGGGAGGAGCTTATTTTTGTGCTTACTTATCACTTACCCTTCCCCATATCTGCCAAACAGGTATTCCACAAGAATAGCTGTTTTTAATAAATAATTTTAGGTGAAAGTCAAGTCGGGGGCCAACTTTCAAAAATATGCGTCGGATAAGCCCCTTTTTGGATATAATTAATTAGGAGTTTATTGTTGCTGTTTCTGCCGAAAGGAGGTCCCGGGCCTTATGATTCATTCCCCGGTTGTATTTCACGTAGTAGCTATGGAGGTTCATCAAGCGGCAGAGGTCTGTGAATGGATCTACGAAGCGCCATATGATATTTATGGCTGGATGCCCTGGCCACAGATGCAGGAGCTGAATATCGAATTTGGCGACCCGCAGCTGCGAAGAGAACAATATGTTTCCGTGATCAACGAACAAGGGCGCCTATGCGGCTTTGCCCAGCTGTTCCCCATGGAGGGTGTAGTGAGACTGGGGATTGGCATGCGCCCTGATCTATGCGGCCAAGGCCTTGGACACTTGTTCATGGAGCCCATCGTCAGAGAAGCTCTGAAGCGTTATCCGGAGCGGGAGATTGATCTGGAGGTGTTGACCTGGAATCAGCGGGCCATCCGCACCTACCAAAAATGTGGTTTCAGGATAACTGATACGTATGAACGCCGAACCCCCACTGGAGATAAGCCCTTTTATTGCATGGTCTATGATAAATAACACTTCAGTTGCGGTGTTTTTGAGGATATATAGAGAAAACGTTCGTTTTTTTGCCATAAACGCTATGATAACGCTTCACCTTCCGCTATAATGTAGGAAGCAGCTTACATAGAAGGGACGAATGGGGATGCAAAAATGGATCATGAGCGGTTTGTTTTTTGCCGCCTGTGCCTTTGCGGTAGTCTTAATGTTTACACTTCCCGGTAAAGAACAAGTGGCCGAGGAGGAGAAACCTACGATGCCCGTTGTCCAACTGGATGCGGCATCGGCTGAAGCAACTGTGAAAGCCAGTTGTGTCAGCTGCCACGGCGACCAGCTTCAGGGTGGGGTTGGACCCAGTCTGCAGCAGGCGGGCGGCGAGCATGACGCTGAAGAACTCTACAGTATTATTTCCAAGGGACGCGGCCAAATGCCTTCTTTTAAGGATCAACTGGCTCCCGAAGAGATAGCGAATGTCGCCATGTGGCTGGCCGAGAAGAAATAGCTTTAATTGCCACACCAAAAACGCCTGATGCCCGGATAGCCTTCTATCCGCCGCACAGGCGTTTTTGGTGATATCTGAGACTCTCTTATCTATTAGAATTGAAGCAGAGAGACTAGCGGGCTTTCTCAAAAGCTTCGTTAAATTCATGCGCTTCTCGAATATCCAGTGGAGTGATGCCGCCTTCTTCATTTGAAGTAAGCCGCAGGGTCACCGTTTTATAATCAATCGTGATGTGGGGATGATGATCAAAAGCTTCGGATATGGCCGCCACCGCATCCACAAAGGCAATACCCTTCATAAATTCGTTGAACATGTATTTACGGACCATGGTATTCTGATCCAGCTTCCAGCCTTCCAGCTTGCTTACCTGCTCACGCAGCTCTTCCTCCGTCAATAGCAATTTGTTTCCTCCCTTACTAAAAGTAGCAGCAACGTTCTACTTGCTTGGCAATAGGTGTACTAAACAAAACATCCCTTAGCTTCTGAAGTCCAAGGGATGTGCCAGGATAATGGCTTTTTTTCGGTTTAATGTATTCTTAAATCCCGGCAAATAGTACTTCGGCTCTATTAATTTTACCACGCGCTGCCTGCTGCGGGCAAATTAGGCCCTGTCTTTCTATTAAACCAGCACAACTGAGGCCAGATCTTCCTCTCCAAGCAAAATATTGATCCGGTGGGTATCCTTATTGTAAATAACTACAGCGCTCCCCACTTCAATAACCGGCTCATTTCCCAGTGCAAAGAACAAATCCTCTGCCAGCGCTTCCCAGACCTCCAGCTTAGATTCCTGGGGCAGCCCCTGCCATTCCTCCGGTTCCATTTCAAAAAAAACATACCCGTCGGAGATTCGTCCGACCGCTTCTGTCAGATCATTTAGAATTTCACTGTAATCTCTGCCATGTTTTACACCCACGTCTATCACTCCATTTTCTTTGCAAATGAATAATAACCTGCCTTATCTATTATAGCCGAAAAAATCACTTCACAAAAAAGGGAATGCTGTCGATAAATAAGAATATACGCTATTCGGCTGTACAAGAGTGGCCTGCTGCGGTTCAAGGATGATAAACGCGGCATAGTCGGATCACTTATTAAATCTCATGGACGAGGTGCATAATGGAAATTTCAACAATACTTGGCTTGGTTTTCGGTTTGATTGCAGTTCTCTGGGGAATGATGCTTAAGCATGCCCCGCTTACAAGCTTAAATAACCCCGCAGCCTATGTAATTATCTTTCTGGGTACGGCCGCTTCAATTTTCATGGCATTCCCTATGTCGGAAGTCAAAAATATTCCTAAGCTGTTCAAGATGGTTTTTGTAAAGAAAAAGATGGTCAGCAAAACGGAACTAATCACGATGTTCATGGAGTGGGCTTCGATTACCCGGCGTGAAGGCCTGCTGGCCCTGGAGTCCAAGGTTGATGAGATAGAGGATAATTTCCTCCGCAATGGAATGCGTATGATCATCGACGGCAATGATCAGGAATTTGTCAGTGATGTTCTGATGGAAGATATACGTGCTACAGAGGACCGCCATAAAGCCGGCGCCCTGATCTTCTCTCAGGCCGGCATGTATGCACCTACGCTTGGGGTGCTAGGGGCCGTTATCGGTCTGATTGCCGCCCTCGCGGATATGAGTGATATGGACGTTCTGGCTCACGCCATTGCCGGGGCCTTTATTGCCACCCTGCTGGGTATTTTTACAGGTTATGTAATGTGGCATCCTATGTCCAACAAGCTCAAACGTCTCTCCAAAAAAGAGATTGAGGTGCGGATGATGATGGTAGAAGGCTTGCTGTCCATTCAATCCGGGGTATCGACTATTGCCATCAATCAAAAGCTCGTTGTATTTCTTACCCCTACAGAACGCGCCAAGTTGAACAGTGAAAGAGATGGAGGCGGCTCCGGTGAGCAAAAAGAATAGACATGAAGAGCATGAAGAGCATGCCGATGAATCCTGGCTCCTTCCCTATTCCGATCTAATGACTCTGCTCGTCGCCCTGTTCCTTGTAATGTATGCCATGAGTGCGACAGATGCCAAGAAATTTGAAGAAATGAGCCAGGCATTCAGCTCTGCGCTCGCTGGCGGAGCCGGAGTTCTGACCGAAAAAGCGGCTTCTCCTTCCGAAAGCCAGCTCGATCAGGGTAAAAATCAAAAATTGAACAACGTTATAGAAAAAAACACTGGTCAATCGGAGATTTCCAAGCTGCGTAAAAAAGAACAGGAAGATCTGGAGAAGCTCAAGAAGCAATTTGATCAATACATCAAAAATAATGGGCTGACCGACCTGTTAAGCACGAAGCTGAATCAATCCCAGCTGATGATTACCATCAGCGATAACGCGCTGTTCGCTTCCGGACAAGCGGTGGTCAAGGATGATTCACGCCAGCTGGCGAAATCTATTTCAGCCATGCTCCAGCAGTTCCCGGACTATGATGTAGTCGTTCAAGGCCACACCGACAATATTCCGATTTCGAACAGCAATTATTCATCCAACTGGGACCTGAGCGTTGACCGGTCATTACATTTCATGAAGATACTGCTGCTTAATCCGAACCTGGACCCGAAGAAGTTCAGTCCGATTGGATATGGGGAATACCACCCTATAGCAGATAACTCCACAGCCTCCGGTCGGGCCAAGAACCGCCGGGTAGAGGTATCCATCATCCGTAAGTACCAGGAAAACCAGGAATTCACCGGTGTTGTGCCGAACGGTGGAAATTAATACCACGGCTTTACCTATTTTCATGTAAACAAAGATGCCTCTTAAGGGATGAACCCTTATAGAGGCATCTTTGTTAGGTACTAATAGGCCTACAGCAGTTCGTAATTGAGCATCGCTCCAAGCTCGGTCTTCTCCTGATCCGACAGCTCACGCCACTCTCCGGTCTGCAATGCACCCAGACGTATATTCATAATCCGGATACGCTGGAGCTTTCTCACCTCGTAACCAAACGCGCTGCACATCCGGCGGATCTGCCGGTTCTTGCCCTCTGTCAGAATGATGCGGAATACCCGTTCTGTTATCCGCGTAACCTCACAAGGCAGCGTCTTCTCGCCCAGGATCTTCACTCCGGTTGACATGCCTGTAAGAAAAGAAGGCGTAATCGGCCGGTCTACCGTCACCACGTATTCTTTCTCGTGGCGGCCTTCCGCCCGCAATATTTTGTTCACGATGTCTCCGTCGTTGGTCAACAGGATTAATCCTTCCGAATCCTTGTCCAGTCTCCCAATTGGAAAAATACGCTCCTGATGGCCGACAAAATCAACAATATTGCCCTTGATATGTTCTTCGGTCGTTGAGGTGATGCCCACAGGCTTGTTCAGAGCGATATAGACGGTCCTATTAGCCGCTTCGAGCAGTCTCCCGTCTATTCTCACCTCATCCCCTGTCTCGGCCTGACTGCCCAGTACAGCTAGCTCTCCATTGATGGTGACTCTGCCGCCGTCAACCAGCTTGTCTGCTTCCCGGCGAGAGCAGTAACCTGTCTCACTGATGAATTTATTAATTCTCACGCTGTCCTTCACTCCGTTCTTCATTGACCCCCTGCCGGTCCGCTGGTGTTCCGGCAGCCGGCAGCTTAATCATTACTTCAGCTCCGCGGCCATATTCGCTTTGTATTTCCAAACTTCCTTTGTGCGCCTGAATGATGCGCTGACTGATCATCAGACCCAGCCCGGTGCCCGTCTCCTTGTTGGTATAGAAAGGTTCCCCCAGCTTAGGCAGCATGTCTTCAGGGATACCTTCACCCTCATCCCGGATCACAATGACTACATCTTCCTCGTCGATGTACTGCTTCAGAGTGATAGTCCCGCCTTCCGGCATGGCTTCAATCGCATTTTTGACAATATTAATAAAGACCTGCTTCAGCTGATTCTCTTCACAGTGTACCGTGGCGGGCTGATCGGAGAATGCGGCTTCAAACTCGACGCTGCACAGATGAGCTTGACTGTCTAACAGTGAGATGACGTCGCTTAGAATGAACCGGACGTCCTTCTCCTGAAAATGAACCGCCTGCGGCTTGGCCAAAATCAGAAACTCACTCACAATCAGATTAATCCGCTCCAGTTCGGACAGCATGAGCTCAACATGCAGCGGAACCAGCTGCTTCTTCTCTTGCTGGAGCTGCAGGAATCCTCTCAGAGTGGTCAGCGGGTTGCGGATCTCGTGTGCTACCCCTGCGGCCAGCTGCCCCACGGTAGTCAGCTTCTCAGAGCGTCTCAGCAGCTCCTCCATCCGGTTGCGCTCCGTCATATCACGGGACACGTGAATGAAGGAGTGCGGCTGTCCATCTTCATCACGGATAATTGAGGTGCTGACACTAACCTCCACCAGCGTACCGTCCCGTTTAAGCCTTACCGTCTCAATTGGAGGCAGATTCGCCCCCATCTTAAGCAGCCTAAGCCTCTCTTCTTCCTGTTTCTGCGCCGTGGCAGGAACAAGATAAGGCGTCTTACCCACCGCCTCGGTGGCGCTCCAGCCATAGAGCTCCTCAAAAGCTCTGTTCGTACTGATGATCCGACCATCCATATCCATGGTATGAATGGCATCAGAGGTGCCATTGATGACTGATTCCAGATGCTCTTTGACGGCCCGGTTCTCTTCCAGGGTCTGGCCCAGGCGATTCGTATGCTGCAGGAGATGCGAGGTCATCGCATTGATGCGCAGGGCCAGCTGCCCAAGCTCATCCCGGCTTCTTACATGGAGCGGAGGTTCAAATTTGCCTTTGGCTACATCATTTACTTTGCCCAGAATGGCCTGAATCGGACGGGTAACCACACCTGCCAGGATGTAACTGCAGACGAAGAAGAGTACCAGCAGCAAGATCGATGTGGAGATATTGTTAATCAGCTGCTCCTTGATGACGGAAGAGATCACCGTGTAATCGGTAACTACACTGATGACATAAGCTCCGGCACCCGGCTGGACAATGGGAATGAAGCTCTTGAGCACTCTTTTGCCCAAGGCTTCAGTATCCAGTGTAATCGGCTCTTTCCTGGCTAAGGCTTCCTTCACCGCTTCCTTATCCTCTTCTACATTGCCGTAAGCATAGGTCCCGTATTTGATCGGACGATTACGAAGCTTAACATTGATACTGTCGCTGCCATCAGGGGCCATGCTTGCTGAACCAAAGGTCTCCTGGTTAATCCCTGTAATCTCCAGAATACCCGGATTTACTTCTTTGGTCTTTCTGACAATCTCATCCGGGCTCATAATCTTTACATAATCACTGATTGCTGTACTCCGGATATAAGGGTCAATGATGTAATTGCTCCGTCCGTCGTAGTAATATCCCCATTTCTCGATGGATTCCGGGTTAGAGGTTGAAAACTCAAAGGGACCGGACCAGAAATTGTCCATTGTGTGTCCTTGCTCTACAGATACCCGCCCGTCCTGAAAGAGTTCCAAAAAAGCTACATACCAATATCCCCACTCTTTGGTCGACAGTCCGATCTCTTTGGGATCCGAGGATTTGGCCACGACAATATCATCATTAGTCTTGACCAGAAGGGAAATATTAGACACACCAAGCTTAGCCGCGAGAGCTTTCAGTTCCTGATTCCTTACATTCTTAATATCAGGATCAAGTTCAGCTGCGGCAAGTATGGCCGTCATTCGCAAGTTCAGGGCAATCTGCTGTTCGACATAGTTAGAGCTATAACTGCTCTGTTCTACAGAAACGGCAATCTGCATTGCGGTCATCTTCATATTGTTCAAGCTCTCGCTGCGCAGGTTATCTCTGACCGCATACAGATTAAGTGTCAGATTCAACGCCAGAATAAGCAGCACTGAACCAAAGATAATAGCCGATAATTTCGTTTTTATGGACAAGCTTCTTCTCCACCTCTTATCCACTGGTACAACCAGCGGAGCGTTCATCCATATCATACCTTTTGCCCTTCCATTTGAAAAGACATTTCAATGAAGCGTTTACTTGCAGAAGCATTGAAATTCAGAACTTCTTTCTCTACAATGTATAGGAGTCCATCCACATGTTATGCACATATAAACATTTTATTCAAAACCCATGTGCACAAATATGTGTATAAGTAGGCTGTTATCCACAGAGTTATGCACAATTTGTTAAGAACGAATATTTGTTCGTTGTACAATGGCTTCAGTTTAGAAGGGAAGATGCGCTTGAACAGTTATGATAAAGAGCCTCTAGAGAATGAGCAGACGGTTCATGAATATTGGATGAAGTACGCAATTGCAGAAGCCCGCAAAGCCGAAGCGCTGGGGGAGGTGCCTATCGGGGCTGTAGTGGTACGACATGGAGAGATCATAGGACAGGGCTATAATCTCCGGGAAACAACCATGGACTCGACGGCTCATGCAGAGATGGTGGCTATTCGTGAAGCCAGCCGTTTTCTGAACTCCTGGCGTCTCCTTGATTGCCGGCTGTATGTTACCCTGGAGCCATGCCCTATGTGTGCAGGTGCTATAGTGCAATCCAGAGTCCCGCTTACGGTATACGGTACGCCCGATCCCAAAGCAGGCTGTGCCGGAACCCTGATGAACTTGCTGGCAGAGCCGCGGTTTAACCACCGTACTGAGGTAGTACAGGGCATTTTACAGCCAGAGTGTGCAGAGCTGCTCACCACATTTTTCCGGCGTTTGCGCAAGAAGCCTGCAGAGTAGAAAATAGAACCAAGGAGGAGTAGCCATGTCTTTGACTTTATATCACACCGCTCAAGGGATTTACATCTCACCGCTGTTGCCCGAGAATGCGGAGATTCTTCTGCAGCTGCGTCTGAACAACAAAGTTGCCCATCAAGCATTCGAACCAAGGCGTGAAGAAGATTTCTACACCCTTGAAAGCCAGCTTCAGTTCATCCGTCAGCGCATCCACGATGCCGAACAAGACAAGGCCTATATGTTCGGGATCTTTCTGCTGGATGGACGGCTGATCGGTCAGATTACCCTCTCCAATGTAGTACGGGGAGTAGGGCAATATGCTGATCTAGGCTACTTTATCGATCATGAGTTGCAAGGCAAGGGATATACATCGGCAGCCGTTGGGCTCGTAATCGGATATGCTTTCCGCGCACTTGCGCTGCATAGAGTGCAAGCCTCCATTCTGCTGCATAATGAAGCCTCGCGCCGGGTACTGGAGAAGAGCGGTTTCCAGGCCGAAGGAATTGCCCGCCAGTTGATTAAGATTAATGGACAATGGCAGGATCACCAGACGTATGCCCTGCTGGCTGAAGACTTTTTACAGTCACAGTCACAATCTCAATAACCCGGCGGATATACACAAACACCCGCATATGCGTAAGATACACGCACCTGCGGGTGTTGTGGTTATTCTCTAATTAATAAGTACTCATGCTGCCAAATTGTTCTTCCAGCTCTTTAAGGGTAACAACTTCTTCACCTTGAGGAATGCCGATTTTGAATGCAGCCTTTTCATTAATTTTGCTGTATTGATTGCTGCCTGACAAGGACAATCCTACATTAACGCCTTCTTCTGGATTGTTCACTTTAATATCCATCAGCAGATCTTGGTAAACGGGGAAGTTATCCTTATCGATCGCTGTGTTGAAGTGGAATTGATTAATCGTCAGATATTTGTTCAGATCAACCAATGCTTTATCCAGTTCAGCTTTAGCATCTCCGGATTGGATCTCTTTTTTGGCGTCAGCCAGATCCGCCGGCTCTATCTGCAGCATTTCTTTGTATTCATCTTTGCCAAGAATATCAATGATCTTCGGCAAAGCATTGTTTACAAGTATAGTGATGGCTTCCTTAACGTTGTCATTGGTCACTTGGAATTGTACGACCTGCTTAGCTTCAACACCCTCCGGCAAATTAGCATCCTTTGGTTTGATGTCGTTAAAGTACTTCTCTTGGTCGTATTCCCCCAACAGCGTGTTCAATACTTCGTTGGAGAGCTGCTGCGCTTTTTGGGTATCCATTGTAGCCGGATTGAATTCTGCACCTTCCTGCTCAGCCAGTTCTTTCAGATCAAGCTCCAGGAACTTGCCAACGATAGTTTCCGGAATCGGGAAGAACGGTATGGATGGAACCTTGACATACATCTTCTCCTTGGTCATTACCATAGGAATGGTGAAGCTCATGGCCATATCGCCTTTCAGATTAAGAACCAGTGTAGCTTCGGTTTGCATCGGTTCTGCCTGATATACGCTATCCACTGTGAACTCGGCATTCTTGAGCATGCTGAGCACCTGTGAAGTCATAGCATCGGCCTCTTCACCTGCACTTCCAGCATCAATAGTTAAATTGTTGATGACCATCTTGCTCTTGCTTTCATAAGACTTCATGGTCAACACTTCGGAAGCCGCTGCACTCAAAGCCTCTTTTGGTTCTTGCTTGCTTGCACATCCCGGCAGTATAACTGCTGCTGTAAGCAGAAGCGCTGCTGCGGAAATCCCCCATTTTTTAATCATTTTGTTTCTCCTCTCCCATGTAAAAAAAATTTCCCCTCTTTAATGATAAACCATTTGTCGAATCAGAGAAACAAATTCTTATCAAATTGTTTCCAAATGAGTGTTATCCTTGCGGATTGTGATGGTCGACATGGTTGGCCTGCTTCACCTTTTTAGAGCCGGATAACGGCTCCTGTCCAGATGAATGCTTCTCTTTCCTCCGCTCACTGCCAGAAGGGTGAGTGCCGGGAGCAGGCATGCTTTTGGGCTTGCTCATCATTCTTTCCTCCTATCAATGGTTAGTGAGTTAGCTTGTGCAGAGCTTGGGCACACTCGTGGATCTGCCTGGTGTATCGCTGAGCCAACTGTTGTACAGCATCACTGCGCTCATCGGTATGACGACCGTCCTGTTCGACATCAAGCAGGTCTACGGCTACCTCTCTGCTGTCCACATACGTGCAGCGGAAATCCAGCGAGTACCCCTGCCGCCCGGCTGCATTAAAATGGACTAGCAGGCTGTGCTGATCTGCTGCATCTGCCTGTACAGTGAAGCTCTCCCCTTTGTCCATCAAAGCAGGCAATTGTTCCTGCCATGCCGAGACAAGACTGTGCTGATCCAGCTGCAATTCATGGTTCATGGTTATCATCAGCCTCCTTCTCTAATACATTGCGGAGAAAGGGGGCTTTTTATTCCCGCCTCTGGCAGGCACAGATATATATACGGCCACTTCTTCAAATGGTCGCAACAAAAAAGCCGCCCTTTATGGGGACGGCTTCTATCTATATACGATTCAATGTTTAGGAATGGCGGAGAGGATGGGATTCGAACCCATGTGAGCTTGCACTCTAACGGTTTTCAAGACCGCCCCGTTATGACCGCTTCGGTACCTCTCCAATGCATCAAAATTTCACATGCACTAAGAATTATACCACAGTTCGTAAGGAATAAGCAATACTATTACTGAGAAGTTTTCATTGCAATGGATTTAACATTGCGCATGTATGGCTGCAAGCATTCCGGAATCAACACACTGCCGTCCTCTTGCTGATAATTCTCCAGAATGGCAGCCACAGTCCGGCCCACAGCCAGCGCCGATCCATTCAAGGTATGGACGAACTCGGGCTTGGCTTTGGGCTCTTTACGATAACGGATATTCGCCCGGCGTGCCTGGAAGTCCTCTGTATTGGAGCAGGATGAAATTTCACGATATGTGCCGCTCTCCGGCAGCCATACCTCCAAATCGTACGTCTTGGCGGCGGTAAAGCCCATATCCCCCGTACATAACCCCAGCACACGGTATGGCAGCTCCAGGAGCTGCAGAACGCGCTCAGCGTCTGCTGTCATCTTTTCCAACTCCTCGTAGGAGGACTCCGGTGTAGTGAGCTTCACCAGCTCCACTTTGTTGAATTGATGCTGACGAATCAAACCGCGCGTATCACGGCCTGCCGAGCCTGCCTCAGAACGGAAGCAAGAGCTGTAGGCCACATGATATTTAGGCAGATCTGCTGCGGTCAGGATCTCTTCCCGGTAGTAGTTGGTCACTGGAACTTCAGCAGTAGGAATCAGGTAATATTCAGTATCGCGAAGTTTAAACAGGTCCTCCTCGAACTTGGGCAGCTGACCCGTTCCATACAAGCTGTCTTTGTTGACGATATATGGGGGCAGCATCTCTTCATAGTTATGCTCTCCACTGTGCAGATCCATCATGAAATTAATCAGCGCACGTTCAAGACGGGCTCCAAGTCCCTTATAAAAAGCAAAGCGGGAACCTGTGACCTTGGCAGCGGCTTCAAAGTCGATGATATCCAGCTGCTGGGCGATCTCCCAGTGCGATTTGGGTGTAAAGCTGAAGGCTTTCGGCTCAGACCAGCGGCGAATCTCTACATTTTCTTCTTCTGATTTCCCCACAGGGACAGACTCATGGGGAATATTCGGAATGCTCATCGTGAGATCAGAAATTTTGGCATCAAGCTCGCGTACCTCATCATCAAGCTCTTTAATCCGATCGGATACTGTACGCATTTCCGTAATTAAATCGTCCGCGGCCTCACCATTCTTCTTCTTCTTGGCCACTTCACCGGATACAATGTTGCGGCGGTTCTTCAGTCCTTCCGTTTCCTGCAGCCGCTCACGGCGGCGCAGATCAAGCTCCGGGAAGTCAGCAATGAGATCAAGCGATTTCCCTCTTTTCTCCAACGCTTGCTCCACCCGGCTGTACTCACTGCGTAACACTTTTACATCTAGCACAAAGTTTCCCTCCTGAAAACAGCCCAAACTCTTTCAAAATGCTGGATACAGCTTTGAAAGAGTCAGGATGTCTTATATGCAATTCTATTTGTTAGCGGTCCCGCTGGCCTCCACCATATCGGCAAAGTACTGGTGCAGCCTGAAATCATCCGTAAGCTCCGGGTGAAAAGAGGATACGAGCAGATGACCCTGACGCGCAGTCACAATCTCATCCTTATACACCGTCAGCACCTCAACCTCGGGACCCACTTCATTAATAAGCGGGGCACGGATAAATACGGCACGGACCGGCTCATCAATGCCTTTAACCTCCAGATCACACTCAAAGCTTTCCCGCTGACGCCCAAACGCATTCCGGGCCACGGTGATATCCATCAGCTCCAAATGTCCTGCTTCGCCACCGGCAATCTTTTTGGCCAGTACAATCATACCGGCGCATGTACCAAAGATAGGCTTGCCCTGATGGGAGAAATCACGTACAGCCTCAATAAAGCCGTACTTACGCATCAGCTTGCCGATGGTAGTGCTCTCTCCCCCCGGAATAATCAGCCCATCAATTTCTTCCAGTTGTTCCACGCGCTTGATCGGCAAGCCTGTGGCCCCGGTCTTCTCTATGCTGACAATATGCTCAGTTACGGCGCCTTGAAGCGCCAGCACTCCTATTCTCATCCGGTAACCTTCTCTCTATTAACGGCCACGCTCCGACATACGCTCAGCAGGGCTCAGGGATGCAATGTCAATTCCCTTCATCGGTGTACCCAGATTCTTGGATACTTCTGCAATCAGCTTGTAGTCTGTGTAGTGTGTAGTTGCTTCAACAATGGCACGGGCAAATTTCTCAGGGTTGTCCGATTTGAAAATCCCGGAGCCCACGAAAACCCCATCCGCACCCAGATGCATCATTAATGCCGCATCCGCCGGAGTGGCTACACCGCCTGCAGCAAAGTTAACAACCGGCAGCTTGCCTAGCTCATGTACTTCAAGCAACAGCTCATAAGCCACACCGAGGTTTTTGGCCTCATGGTACAGCTCATCCTTGGATAGGTTAGTCACTTTACGGATTTGGCTATTGATAAAACGCATGTGACGGACAGCCTCAACGATGTTGCCGGTTCCGGGCTCACCCTTAGTACGAATCATGGATGCTCCTTCGTTAATCCGGCGCAGTGCTTCTCCAAGATCCTTGGCACCACACACAAAAGGAACAGTAAATTCACGTTTATTGATATGGAAAACCTCGTCTGCCGGGGTGAGCACTTCACTTTCGTCCAAGTAATCCACGCCCAGAGATTCCAGAACCTTAGCTTCTACATAATGGCCAATACGTGCTTTAGCCATAACGGGAATACTTACAACCTTGATTACCTCTTCTACAATCGTAGGATCAGCCATCCGTGCTACCCCGCCGGCAGCGCGTATATCGGAAGGAACACGTTCCAGAGCCATAACCGCTACTGCACCTGCAGCCTCAGCAATCTTTGCCTGCTCTGCATTCATAACGTCCATAATGACGCCGCCCTTTTGCATTTCTGCCATGCCTCTTTTTACTCGTGATGTTCCTGTTTCCATGTTCAAGCCTCCCGAATTATCTATCTGAATCTAACTTGTAATTTTACCGCAAGGCGGCTATATATACAACCCATTCACTTGGAATTTCAACTGTCGAAGGCAGAAACCGCCATTAGAACAGATTCTTGATTCCTGTAAACAGATCGCTGAAAAACTCTCCTATAGCTCTGAGAAGCAGCTTGAACCAGCCGGCCTTTTCGGCTTCCTCAGTAGCAATTAAATTCACTGTCTTCTGCTGCACTTCAGACATTCCATCCGCCTTGTACGAATAGGTTACTTTGCCTAATTTGGTCGAAGCTGCAATAGGTGCAACTACGGTTGCCGGATCATTGATTTGTACCGTGGTTTTTATTGCAGGATTAACGGTTCCTTTGGGTACAATAAACGTAACGCCCGCGTCAGTGACTACAGGCACTTCCTTGCTCTTTCCCTTCTGCACCGGAACTGTTTCGTAACCGGAAACTACGGATTTGGGTGCAATCACCTGTTTGATCTCAAAATTGTTGAAGCCGAAATCAAGAACCTTCTTCGTCTCCGTAAAACGATGTGCTTCAGAATTGGCTCCCATTACCACACTGATGAGACGCATTTCATCACGTACGGCGGTACCTGTAAAATTGTTCCCCGCTTTGCTGGTATGCCCTGTCTTCAACCCGTCCAAGCCGGGATAGGCGTAGGCCTTAAAGTTCGCAATGTCCTTGTTCGCTTCGAGCATCCAGTTTATGTTAATCATGGGCTCCTTGTCACGCTCACGGAACTTATAGGATTGGATTGTAGTAAATCTGGTGAAATCGGGATGGTCCGTAACGATATATTTGGCTAGAATGGCAGCATCCATGGCCGACATTACGGTCTCTCGGTCAGATTCAGGCTGATACTTTTCGGGCATGTCAGCCCGGTCAAGCCCCGTAGTATTGATGAAGTAAGCTGTCTTCATGCCCATCTTCTGGGCGGTTTCATTCATCAGTTTTACGAAATCCTGCTCGGAACCGGATACGTATTCCGCCAGTGCCACAGTAGCATCATTGGCTGATCCAACAGCCATTGCTATGTAAAGCTCTTCAACAGTATGTTCGTCACCTATAGCCAGAAAAATACGCGATCCGATCTGCTTGGCGGCATTTTCCTTCACAACGACTTTATCTTCCCAGGAGAACTTGCCATTCTTGACAGCATCGGCTACAAGATATTCGGTCATCATTTTGGTCATACTGGCCGGAGGCAAGGGCTCATCCGCATTCAGTGACATCAGCACCTGGCCCGTAGTTGGCTCAAGCAACACCGCTGATTTCAGATTGAGGCCGAGCGATTCTATTGAGGGGATCTTGACGGCCTTCGCAGGCGCTGTTTGCGTTGTCTTGGTATCTGTAGAACTGGACTCCGTCTTGGCAGGAGTCTTTACGGCTTCGGCCATAGCCGGAACACCAGGGGTTAAAAGCATATTTAAAAGTATACCTACTGTTGCAGTTTTAATCATAAATTGCCTGCTGCTGAATTTACGCTTTGGCTTCAATTCTATTACTCTCCTTTGAATCTCAAATCAGTGCTTGTTCTATTCTAACACAGGGGTATCAGCAAAAAAAGACAGTCAGGATGAAATTCGTCCTGACTGTCCGCAAAATAAGCCGACTTGGCGATTATAAGGAATAATTTGGCGCTTCCTTCGTAATTTGCACATCATGTGGATGGCTCTCGCGAAGTCCGGCTCCAGTGATACGGATAAAAGCAGTGTCATTGCGCAATTCATCCAGTGTCTTGGTTCCACAATACCCCATTCCGGAACGTAAACCGCCAATCAGCTGGTGAACGGTATCAGAAAGGCTGCCTTTAAAGGCTACACGGCCTTCGATGCCTTCTGGAACAAGCTTCTTGTCATCATCCTGGAAGTAGCGGTCCTTGCTGCCTTGCTTCATGGCGCTCATACTGCCCATACCGCGGTATACTTTGAATTTGCGGCCTTGGTAGATTTCGGATTCACCCGGACTCTCTTCAGTACCTGCGAACATGCTTCCCATCATAACTGCATGAGCTCCGGCACCAATGGCTTTGGTAATCTCTCCAGAGTATTTAATTCCACCATCCGCGATGATTGGAATTCCATATTCGCGGGCTACAGTAGCACAATCATAAATTGCCGTAACCTGAGGTACACCAATACCTGCAATAACTCGTGTTGTACAAATGGAACCTGGACCAATACCAACCTTAACTACAGATGCTCCTGCTTCAATCAATTCCCGGGTAGCATCGCCTGTAGCCACATTTCCCGCTACTATAGTAAGTTCTGGATAGAGACCACGGATTTGGCGGACCGCATCAATAATATTAATATGATGGCCATGCGCGGAATCGACAGTGATTAAATCCACTCCCGCTTTGACCAAAGCTTCTGTACGTTCCAGTGTATCCTTGGAAATCCCAATTGCTGCACCTACCAGCAGCCGGCCTTGGGCATCCTTCGCTCCATTAGGGAACTGGATGGCTTTCTCAATATCCTTAATGGTAATCAAGCCCTTAAGAATGTTGTTCTCGTCAACGAGCGGCAACTTCTCAATCTTATGACGCTGCAGGATTCCTTCTGCTTCCTGAAGTGTAGTTCCTACGGCTGCTGTCACAAGATTCTCATGGGTCATGACTTCTTTAATCTGAATGTTAAAATCGTGGATAAAGCGCAGGTCGCGATTGGTGAGAATACCCACCAACTTATTGTTCTCATCTACAATAGGGACACCGGAAATACGGTATTTCCCCATTAAGTGTTCAGCGTCGGATACCCAGTGGTCTGGCGTAAGAGAGAAAGGATTCGTAATAACTCCGCTCTCGGAGCGCTTCACACGGTCCACTTCTTCCGCCTGCTGCTCCACGGACATATTCTTGTGAATAATACCGATGCCGCCTTCGCGGGCAATAGCAATTGCCATGGCCGCTTCTGTTACCGTGTCCATCCCTGCACTCATGAGCGGAATATTCAGCTTAACATTCTTGCTCAATACAGTAGACAGATCTACCTCCTTGGGCAGTACCTCGGATTTACGCGGCACCAACAGCACATCGTCAAAAGTCAGTCCTTCTTTACCAAACTTATCTTCCCACACCTGGGTCATTCCTCCTCATTAATCTCTATTCGTCGAATCGCCCACAAACTTTATAAATGAAGAATGCTTCTTCTAGATCAAGTCCATTCAAGAAAGACATAAATTCCGACCTGAAAGTTGTATCAACAGATATCTTCAAAATAGGTTTGAGATGCTGGTCCAAAAATATATTATTGCCATCTTAGCAAAGGGTTTTTGGACTGTCAAGAATATTACATCTTCAGTGGAGGTATTGGGAAATTGAGCATGTAGTAAGCGAATTCTTGGACGAGAGTCCGCGTGGAATGGACATACACACGGATTTATGATCTATAACCTGAATTTACGCACAACTAATTTTGCTTACCGTTGCTGCGGCTTATTCAATGTGTTTAGTACAGCAGAATCATGCTTTGATCGCTCCAAGCCGCATTCTAATGTATATCGTACAGCAGAATATTAGAAAACCGACTTCTCCCGGCTATTCCTCCCCTTTCTGATGTACTAAGTACATTAGCATCATAGATTGCTTTTATTTTCTCTTCTTTTAATGTAGAAAATACAGTCAAGCAGTTAAAAAACAAAGATTAGGCAATATAGGTTCGCAAAAATAACAAAAAAGCCACTGTTGATTGCTCAACAATGGCATCCTCGTGCTTGGCGACGTCCTACTCTCCCAGGACCCTTCGGTCCAAGTACCATCGGCGC
>NZ_BMKR01000049.1 GCF_014644435.1 Paenibacillus albidus
GGGGCAGGTTGCCTACGTGTTACTCACCCGTCCGCCGCTAAGTTGTTTTGAAAGCAAGCTCCCAAAACAACTCCGCTCGACTTGCATGTATTAGGCACGCCGCCAGCGTTCGTCCTGAGCCAGGATCAAACTCTCCAATTAGTATTGAAAAGAGCGATTGCTCATTTTGAAACATCTGACGAGAATTTGCATTCTCTACCGATTCATCTCCAGCATTTGCATGCTGTAAGAATCCTCTTTGTTTAGATTTCACTTTCGTGAATTCCCACTCACTCGTTGTTCAGTTTTCAAAGATCAAGCTCGTTGTTAGCGGCGATTAGCTCGTCACCAGCAACTCTTATAATATATCATACTGAGTTTAGAAATGCAAGCTTTTTTTCGAAGTCATTTATCTTATTCATTCGTTAGCTTGTCATTGTCCCTCAGCGCTTATCTATAATACCCTATCTACTAATATAAAAGCAACCCCTAAATAAAAGAAAAACAACCGCTTAGAATTCAGCCGGTTGTTTTATATATTCATATCGTTTGTTATCTCGATCAATTAGTAGAATTTCGCTGCGCTGTATTTACTAGCACTCTTGATCAGTTCTACTGTCTTACTGCCTTTAACCAAACCTGCATCTACCGTTGTATCAATAGTTACCCATTTGCCATTCAGCAGTACTTCATTCCAGGCATGATATTGAGTCACATAGCTTGTATTCCCCATAACCAGTTTAGCCGGAATGTCCACGCTGCGCAGCATTGCGGCAAACAGAGATGCGTAATCGTAGCAAATCCCTTTTTGATTGGTCAGAGTATTATTGATATTCGGGATATAATCGGTTGTTACTGTATTAGCAAGAGTATAATCATATTTCACGTTGGTTACGATGTAGTTATAAATCGCTTTAACCTTCTCCTCATCCGTGGCTTTGCCTTGGGTAAGTTGTTTGGCTTTGAGGATGGCTTTGTCGGATGAACTCCATTTCACGTTCTGAACCGAGCTAAGATATACAGCAGCCGCATTATCAAGGGATAGATCTACTACTTCTGAATACAAGGATTTATACTTGTTGCCTGTAGTGTTCTCCAGAACAGATACTTTATATGCACCGTTCCCTTGTTGCAGCGGAAAAGTCTCGAGTTGTTTGGAGGAAAACATATTATAGGTGTAGCTCTTGCTGTCTTTGGTAATCATCACTTTGATGCGCTTGTCCTTAGGAACATCATATTGAATCCCGATAATGCCTTCGCTTAATTTGGAGGTGTCCAGCCAGCTTGCATCCGCGCTTGCGGTTGGAGCAGCAGTGAATTGAACAGAAGTTACTACTATCAACATTGTCAGCAACATCAAATAAAACTTTTTCATTAGATAAAACCCCTTTCGGTAGCTGGCTGCCATCCTTACGGGAAGGCCCTTTAGCTTTGCGTCCCTATCTTTCGATAGGTTTGCCGTTGTCGTATAAGCTCTATCTACTTCTATCTGCTATAGAAAAATTGATAGACATAATCCAGGATAAACAAAAAAAGCCTCTTCATTCGGTAACTGGCTGCCATCCGGTGACGGGAAGGCCCTTTAGCTTTGCGTCCCTATCTTTCGACAGGTTTGCCGTTATCGTGTTTAGCTTTTCTATTTATAATTCTACCATATTTTTCTGTATATACAAGGTCTAAAACACTAGTTTCCCTTAAATTTTATCAATTTCCTCTTCCATTCCCGATTAAACGACAAACCTTCGGCTAATCAGGGTAATTTGGCATGGACTATTAGGCGATGAGTAGGATCTACAAGGGGGTCGCAGGTTATAAGTGTCAAAATCTTATCCTCGTTATTCCCATCCAGTACAGATACATCGGTAGGCTCCACTATGGAAATATCATATACTTCATAAGTATAGACTTCACCGCTAGTCTTAACGGTGATTTCATCACCTATGGCCACTTCATTTAATCTGTTGAACAACCTTCCCTTGGTACGCGCTCTGTGAGCGGCAATAGCCGCGTTGCCGCTTTCCCCGATGGGGGCGGTCTCAATCATATGTGCAGCCGCATGTTTCATATTGGCTTTGGTGGCATCCTCCAGGACAGGCAACTTCAGATTGATTTTGTCAATTTCGATCACCGCAATCACTTTGCCCCCTACTTTGACCTCAGGCTCTTCTTTTACAGGGGCCTGAGCAGTTTCATCCAATACGGATTCCTCCGCGAGGAGCTGGGTCACTTGGGCGTATTTGCTCTTCAGGTCAGGATCAACGGGTGCAGGGGTACTTTCACTATAGCTTAGTTCTGCCTCTTGCAGCAGCTTCTGTTCCTGCCAATTGCTATACCATTCGCTTCCCTTTGGATAGAGCATCAGGAGAATCCCGGCCAGAATAATAAGATAGGAAACCTTGCGCATATTTTCGCCTCCTTGTTCAAGTATCTCCGTTCATTCTAAAATACCCACTTGCGGCTGCCAAAGAAATTAATGATAACGGTTATGAACGTAGCCAGTACTTTGGCAAGCAGCACCGGTACCTCCAGTTTGTCTGTCAACAGATGCATTAGCAGCAGCGATATGCCCAGAACCGCCACATTCAGCACTATAAACTTAACCAGCTGCAAGCGGCCCGCCCCCTTCTGCTTGCTGCTGCGGTCTTTGAAGGTTACTTTTTTATTGAGAATAAAACTGTTGGCGGTTCCCGCACTATAAGAGATAACCTGGGCAAGTGTATAGACCATCCCGAGCGAATGAAGCAGTGTAAACACTGCAAAATCAATCAGTGTATTCAGCAGTCCCACAGCATTGAATTTGAGGAACTGCACAACCCCTGCACGCAAATTGTTATCGGACATGTTCATTATCCTCTTGGAATTGTCCGGCTTCTCCGGTTGGATAACCTTTGGTCTCACGGACAATATACAGCGGCCGGTCTTTCGACTCATCATAGATGCGCCCGATATATTCCCCGATCACTCCCAGCAGCATTAACACGATGCCGTTGAACAGCAGATTGATACCCACTACCGAAGCCCAGCCTGGGATGGTCCAGGAAGTGAATAATTTCTGGAACAATACAAAAAATAAATAAATAAAGCTGGAGAAGGACAGGAAAAATCCAACGTAGGATGCAATCTTCAGCGGCTTGTGCGAAAAGGACGTAATGCCATCCAGCGCAAAGCGGATCATCTTTTTGAGGGGATATTTTGTTTCTCCGGCAAAACGCTCCTCACGTACGTATTCAACCATTGTCTGCCGGAAGCCGACCCAGCTTACCAGTCCCCTGACATAACGGTTTTTTTCTTTAAGACCACGCAGCACATCGCATACTTTACGGTCTATCAGGCGAAAATCACCCGTATCGGTCGGGATTTCCACACTGGTCATGCTGCTGAGCAGCCGATAAAAGAGCTTGGCGGTTACTTTTTTGAAAAGAGTCTCTCCGTGGCGCTTCAGACGTTTCGCATAAACGACCTCATACCCTTCTTTCCACTTCGCGATCATTTGCAGGATAACCTCCGGCGGGTCCTGGAGATCGGCATCAATAACGACAACCGCCTCCCCCACGGCATAATCCATTCCCGCAGTAATGGCGACCTGATGGCCAAAATTACGGGAGAAATCAATCAGCTTCACATGTGTGTCCCGGCTGCTGATCTCCTGTATGATCTCTGCTGTGCGGTCACGGCTCCCGTCATTGACGAAGACCAGCTCGTAGGTATCGCCGCATTCGTCCATTACTGCTCTGAGCCGTTCGTAGGTATGCTTAATGACTTCCTCCTCATTAAACATCGGGACAATTACGCTATATCTGGCTTTCACCTGGGTTCCTCCTAAAGTTTGATGATGCAATGCCGCTAGAATACCCAGGAAGGGAACCATCGCAGCATATTCGTTACATATTTTCCGTCAACCTGCATTCCTGACAGCACCGGATAAAAAGCGATAAAGAGCAAGGCCGCCACAACCACGTAGGCATAACGCACATATTTGGCCTGGGGATATTTGCTGTCAAGCAGTTTCATTATATATACAATCGCAAGAATCATGAAGGGTACCATCGCAAAATAGTGATACAGGAACGTCTCACGCGGAACCAGCATCCATGGCACATATTGAGAAAAGAAGCCGATCCACATCATGTACAGATTCTTGTCTTTACGGCGCAGGGTGAACCATAGAGTTACCAGCATTGCAAAAATCCCGGTCCACCAGATCAGGGGATTCCCCATAGTAACTATACTGCTGACCGTGCCTTCCGGCAAACCTTCCCCGCCGCTGTAGAACCAGACCGGACGTTTCATAAACGGCCATTCCCACCAGGATGAGGAAAACGGATGGGTAGCCACCAGTTCACTGTGGTAATCGTACATATTGATCTGGGCATCAATCAATCTCTTCACCGTAAACCCTTGTTCCGAGGCCGACAAGGCCGGTATGAAGGACAAGCTGTAGATAATTACAGGAATAATCACAAAAAACACAATACAGCTGGACAATGTAAGAATGGTTTTGCTCCAAAAGCCTTTGACAGCCGAGCCGCAGGCCTCCTTCAGCTCCTTATCGCCGATTGTCCCTTCCGTAAGCACACGTCCGGCAGCCCGGTATTCCCGATAACGGTCAATTAGCGACAGCGCCAGCATAATGGCCAGGCCTGCTCCTCCATACAGCACAATCCATTTGGAAGCTACCCCAATCCCAAAGAACAGGCCGGACCAGAACAACGGCACCAGCGTTTGCCTAAGCGGCATCCGGTGGAAGTTCAGGGTATAGTAACGCTGCATAAAATAGAACATTAACATAATGAAGAATACGCCATACACATCAATTGTAGAAATCCGGGTCTGGGTAAAATGCATAAAATCAAGCGCGAACAATCCGGCGGCAAGCGCAGCATACCGGGTCTGCCTGAATAAACGCAGCGCCATGATATAGATCAGCGGCAGCATGGCGATTCCGAACAGAGTCCCCATAATCCGCCAGCCGAATGGATTCACCCCCATCAGCTCCATCCCTGCAGCAATCAGCAGCTTGCCAAGCGGCGGATGGGTATTCTCATAAGGAACAATTCCATGCGCGTGTTCATAAGCGGTCCGGGCATGATAGATTTCGTCAAAATAAGTGCTGTTCATAAAACCGGAATACTCAGGAATCATGGCCTGTTCATCAAAAAGATTACCCGCCAGTCCTCTTTTGGCAGCTGCGCCATCCGGCACAACGGCAGCAACCGGAAGCGGAATCCTGTCCCCGCCCTGCTTATAAAAAGCCATTTCATTTAGAGTGAACCCCGGTGAAGTCACGGTAAACTTCACATACCTGGCGGTCACGTTCAAGGGTTGGCTTTTCCAAATGAATACATTGCCGACCTCTTCGTCCACATCCAGCGGGTTGCCCCACGTATCCGGCGAATCGCCGAATTCAAGCTTAAACTTGCCCGTGCCTACACCTCCGAAGATATTCACCCGTTCCAGCGGTGTAGTCTGGCCCAAGTCCACATAAAAGCTCTCCCCGGCGGCTGCCGGTTCCCATAAGGTCTTCGGCGCTTGCGTAGACCCCAGGTTAAACAGGGCGATTGCCGCATAAATCCCTGTTATCACTGCTATGGATATCCAGTCCTTGCGACCCAGCTTGATCCGTGACTCCACGGCTCTCTCCGGAAGTGGCCGTATATCCGCCACAATCCCAAGGTCCTCGCGTTGTCTTTCCGTGTCTGTATAAGGCGCAGGAAGCGATTTTGGCTTTTGACGGACATACACATCGTAACCGATGTACAACATATACAGCAGCAAACCAAGATTGGCAATCGAAGTCACCAGCACAATCCCATCGGTCGGCGGGTTGCTGTCCGCATTCAGATGAGCCAGCGTGTAAGCGACATTAATATACTGAGTTAAGCTGAAGCCGAGGAACAAGGTTAGAAAACGGCGATCCTTGCTGTGAATATAAGTAAACAGGCACAGAATCAAAGCCGGAAACAGATACCGTTCGTGCATTTTCGTTCCAAGCACAAACACAACAACGATCAACAGCATGCCAATGAAATAGGCCTTGGACATTTCCAGCCGGTCTTTTTGGAAGGAATAATATGCCGCCAGCCCAACTGCCGCCAGTATAAAGATGAACCCCCAGATCCGGTATGGAATGCCCAGCCAGGTTAGATCAAGCGATGACCAGAGCGGATCGGTCAGTGCATACAGGTTAAACGCATTGACAGTCGAATAAGGGTAAGAGGACAACGTGTTTTTGTAAAGCTCAATCACTCCGAATCCGCCGCTGTTCCAGAAGAATGGCGCAGCCAGTACAGCAAAAATCCCCAGCCCGTACAGGGCACCGATCCCCAGCTGCTTCCAGGCCCGGTGATGATAGAATGCGAACAGCAGTACCGGAGTAAAGATTAAAGCCTGCGGTTTAATCAGCGTAGCCAGTGCAAACCAGATCGCTGCGCGTACAAACGTTTTGTTCGCCGCTCCATGAATGCTAAGCAGCAGGAAAATAAGGAAAAAGGAATCGGCCTGCCCCCAGGCTGCTGAATTAATCAGCACCGCGGGGTTGAACAGGAACAGCAGCATCAGGCCAAAGGCAATGCCGTTCCCCAGCTTTTTACTGCCGATCCGGTAAATCATTATTCCCAGTACAAGGTCGGACAAAATCGCAGGCAGCTTAAAGATCAGATTCTCTCCGCCTGAACCGTGTGCAAAACCAAATATCCCGCGAATGATGCTAAGCAGGTACAATATGTACAAATAACCGGGTGGATAGTCAGCAAAATATCCCTCTTCATAAAACTTTCCGGGTCCCAAATCCACCAGCCGCTGGCCCCAGGCGATGAACGTATTCATATCATTCTGATACCCTTCTGCGGTCAGGCCTATCCAGATCCGCACGATCAGGGCAACTCCAAGAGCGGCGTACAGCCCTTTGGCGTAGATATTCTCCGGCGTCTTTAGCAGTTTGTCATTGCGGAAAGCTTTTAAATAGAGAACTGCAAACAAAACACTGAACAAAGCTGATAGAATCAGCATCTTGGCCGGGGACACTTTATGCGGAGCCTCCGCTTCCTGGGTTCCGCCCTGAACGGCCGTGCCGGAATCAAGCGAAATCACCGTTGCACCTGCAGGAGCAGCATCCAGCTTTTCTACGGACAGATCATCGAAATAGGCTTTGCCCTGTGACAGATTCGCATATCCGCCCAGAGCTGCACCAATGCCGAGTTCACGCTGTTCCGTTCCGGTCTGCCCATAGAATTCAAGGTACTGCCAATCACCTGACGTATCCGTTGTACCAGGGTAGCCGCCGCCGATGCCGAGGACAAAGATGTTCGCGCCCAGCCCCCCGCCGGCTTTGTTTACGACCTTGGTATATCCGGATATTTTGTAGTAGCTGCCCGGTTCAACCGGAATCGTCTGCACCCATTTAAGATGGTTCGGCTCCAGATTCTCAATGACTGCCGCCTGGCTGCCTGAACGAACCTCTTCCGACTGCACCGACAGATAACCGGCGCTTTTCTCCGCAATCCATGCATCCTGTGTCCAACTGGACGGGATACCGTTTTCGCCTTCCTCGAAGCCGGGGTTCTGCAATAAATTTCCTTCGGCATAAATGCTTGTTACCGGAAGTGTGAATAACAGGAGCATCACAAAGGATAGTGCAGCCGCGCGTATATTCTTGATCATCGTTCCATCCTCACCTCATCAATAGTAATCTCAAGTTTTGGTACGGCTCTACTTCGGCGTAACGACCGTATAGTTGGTGAATTTTTTGATTGTGTAATTGGTGCTGTCTGCAAGAACAGGATCACCGTTCCAGAAAATATACGCTGCCGCTTCTCCCTCAACAATCTGCGGACTTCCAAACACATATCTTCCGAAGGACGTCACCTGCTGAAAAGCATCTCCGGGATTGGCATAATTAACGGTATTAAGGAAGTCATGTGGAGAGAGGGTCTCATAAAAAAGCACATAAATATAAGGCATGTTCACCCTATTCGTCACATACACCGTGCCTTCACTTGATTCCGAGGCATACCGGATCGCTTCTCCGATGGATTCATAGAAGTTAGGTCCGATCTCCCCCGGGAAGTCCCGAAAATAAACGGAAGTGAAAAAAACAAAAAATATACCGAACGCAATGGCTGACACTTTCGCCACGTTTTTGAATCTGTGAGCAAGCCAACTGAAGCCGGCCACAAGCAGCAGAATCACCGGGTAGAAAATAACATTGATCCGGTTGATGTTCACATTCGTAACGCAGGCCATCAGGACAGCTGTAAGGAACCAAATCAGGATTACAGCCTGGGCGGTACCTGTCTGTTCGCGCTTACGGATTGCTATTGCCATTGCCGCAAGCCCCAAAATTACAAATGGCAGCGCAATCGGATACGCGTAACCGTAAGGTGTTATCGAATTCCAGGGCAAGCCGTCGCTTCCGCTGAAGATCAGCTTGGCAAATTCACGAAAATTACTGCCGGCGGTTTGGAACAATTGTCCTCCGAAGAGCGAGGACACCTGCTCGATACGTGGTGCGGTCAATTTTGGGATCGAAAACACGGGAGTAGAAATCCCCTGCTGGTTCATACGGTTAATAACTATAAATATTAATATCGGCAGTGCCATCAGAACAAACAGCACGAAATTCCCCAGGATCGTCTTGTAATTCAACACTTTCTTATACAATAGAAGAATTACGGTGCAAAGCGCAAATACCGGAACAAAAAAGTAGGCTGTACCATAGGCATAAAGCGATAACGCAAGCACAACCGTAAAGGCATAGGACCATTTGGGCTTCTCAAAGGATAGGAGCAAAAAATAGACGGCGATCAGGAGCAGCGTGGGAAACAAATTGGATTCCAGCGCCCACCTCGACATCATGATGTGCCAAGGATTAATGGCGATAAAGAACATGGCGGCAAGCCCCGCCGTTTGGGAAGCAAATAATCTTCTGGCCAAAAGATAAAAGATAACCATGCCGAGCAATCCCATAACCAGGCTAACCATACGCACAGAGACCGGAGTCAGGCCAAACATCCAGATAAACGGCAAGGATAAATAGGCATAAAGTGCATTTTGCCCGCTCCCCCAGGCAATCAGATGAACAGGCAGATGAATACCGTTGCGGTCTATTCCATAATGAAGAATGGAGTATGCATCGTACCCGATGGAAGCCTCGTCCTGATTTAGTCCGGGCGGAATGGAGCCTATGTAGACCACACGAATAACAGCCCCCAGCAGGAACAGCACAACCAGCCAAGGATTGCTTTTGCAGTAGCTAAGTCCTCTATGTAATTTATTGGACAACCTTCATCACCTCTTCAACAATATAATCTAAATAGTAGGTGATGAAAAGACTGTTGCACAGTTTGTGAAGATCCGACAACGTACGACAGAGCCAAAACACGAAAAAAAGACTCCTTTCATTAGAAAGGAGCCGGAAATGAAAGTTCAGCCGGGGTTAACCTTGGCTGCCGAGCAATGAGTACCGCAGGATAATCAGAATGGCAAGTACCCACATCATCCAGTGGATGTCATATTTCTTTTTCCCTGCCAGATTGGCAACAGCAGCAAGGATAACATAAGTTACAATACCAAAGCTGATACCGTTGGCGATATTGTAGGTGAAAGGCATGATTACGAAAGTAAGGAAGGCCGGAATAGCGACCACCATATCCTCAAAATCAATCTGGCGGATCGACTGGGCCATCAGCACACCTACAATAATGAGTGCAGCCGCAGTTGCTGAACCCGGAATAAGGGCAGCTACCGGAGCAAGGAACAAAGCAAGCAGGAAGCAGACACCTGTGGTTACCGCTGTCAGACCTGTGCGGCCTCCTTCGGCTACACCGGCTGCACTTTCTACGTAGGCGGTTGTTGTCGAAGTACCAAGCACGGCACCTCCGGCTACAGCCACTGCATCAACGAACATCGCTTTGCCGACACGCTTTTTGCCCTCTTCAGCATTATCCATAATACCGGCACGTTGAGCCGTACCTACCAGCGTTCCAAAGGTATCGAACAACTCTACAAAAGTGAAGGTAGCGATGGCTGAGATAATCCCGGTGTGCAGGATACCGTCCCAGTCAAATTCCATGAAGTTCAATTGAGTCAGATCGGGAACCCATGGTGTTTCCGGATTGGACAAGGTGTTGAAATCAACAGCGCCCATAAAAATGCCCGCCACCGTGGTACCCAGGATTCCAAACAGGATTGCCCCGCGTACATTGAGCACCATCAGGATGGAAATTAGCAACAAGCCGATGATGGCCAGCTGGACATTGGTGTTCTCCAGGCTGCCCAGATGAATCACCGTTTCAAAGGAAAGCACGTCGGTGAACTTGCCTGCGGCAATGTCGTTGCCCGCTTCTACACCGATCGTCATTAATCCGCTGTTCTTCAGACCGATGATGGTAATGAACATCCCGATCCCTACGGTAATAGCATGCTTCAGACTGTCCGGAATGGCAGTCAGCAGGATTTGCCGGACCTGCGTAATAGTGAGCAGGATAAAGATCAGACCAGAAATGAAGACAGCGGTCAGACCCATCTGCCAGGTGAACGGTTGATCTGTCGTTGCGGAAGACAGGATGACAGAAGCAAAATATGCATTAAGTCCCATGCCTGGCGCCAGAGCAACCGGGAAATTTATGAACAGGCCCATTGCAATGGTGAAAATACCCGCAGCCAGCGCTGTGGCCAAAAACACAGAGTACCAGCCCATGTCGATGCGGCCAAAAGCTGTTAAAGTATTTGGATTAACCGACAGAATGTAAGCCATTGCCATAAAGGTGGTCAAACCGGCCATAATCTCTGTTCGTACTGTAGTGCCCTTCTCTTTCAACTTGAAAAAGCGGTCCAAATTGTTCTCCCCCTAAGGTATATGGTATAAGGCAGCAACAAAAAGCCGGCATCTTATCATCTAGACGGCGGCCCGGAAAAAGAGTGAATACGCTCAAGGCAAGCCTGAATATATAGCTTGCACTGAAAGGACTCTTCTTAATCGTAGCCAGGTCATTACGGTGACCTCGTAGAGACTTCCAGGCCAATCCCTGGAATTATACGAATATATGTGTTGTTGTGCTTTATCATTTTAGGTGGACACAATATCAGTTGTCAATGATAAAAACGAACATTATCCACTTTATTTTTGCTATCGTTCGTAATTTAGATGCTTTTCAGTTGAATTTACCAGATATATGCTGATTATCCGCCGTTCCGCAGGTGTGCACCTTAGCCTTCGCTCCTTAAAGCTAAAAAAAAGAGCATCCGAAACCGGATGCTCTTTAGGCTATAACTATTCCCACTCAATCGTTGCAGGGGGTTTGGAAGTAATATCATACACGATGCGGTTTACATTCTCGACTTCGTTGACGATGCGTACGGAGATTTTCTCCAGCACATCCCACGGGATACGCGCCCAGTCGGCGGTCATGCCGTCGATGGAGGTTACGGCTCTGATACCTACAGTATAGGAATACGTACGGGCATCGCCCATGACGCCGACACTCTTCATGCCCGGCAAGGCGGTGAAATACTGCCAGATCTCACGGTCAAGACCTGCTTTGATGATTTCCTCACGCAGAATGTAGTCGGAATCCTGAACAATCTTCAGCTTGTCCTCTGTGACTTCGCCCAGAACGCGGATGGCAAGCCCCGGTCCCGGGAACGGCTGGCGCCAAACCAGGGCACTCGGCATTCCCAGTTCTTCGCCAAGCCTACGGACTTCGTCCTTGAACAAGGTGTTCAAAGGTTCAATCAGGCTGAATTTCATATCTTCCGGCAGGCCGCCCACATTGTGGTGGGATTTGATTGTCTGGGCCATTGCCGTTCCGCTCTCTACGATATCCGTGTACAGGGTACCTTGGGCCAGGAAAGAGAAATCGCCCAGCTTCGCGGACTCTTCATCGAAGCAGTAGATAAACTCATTGCCGATGATTTTGCGCTTCTGCTCAGGATCGGAAACTCCGGCCAGCTTGCCCAGGAAACGTTCACTCGCATCGATCTTCACTACATGGATATCAAATTTACCGACAAAGGTCTCCATGACGCTTTCCGCTTCGCCTTTACGCAGCAAGCCATGGTCAATAAACATACAAGTCAGTTGGTCGCCGATCGCACGGTGAATAAGCATCGCCACAACCGAGGAGTCAACGCCGCCGCTGAGGGCACAGAGAACCTTTTTGTCGCCTACTTTATCCCGTATATCCCGGATGGCATCGTCAATAAACGATTCCATGGTCCACTTGCCGTCGCAGCCGCAGACCTGATACAAGAAATTCGAGATCATCTCGTTGCCCTGTACAGAGTGGCGAACTTCAGGATGGAACTGAACCGCAAAAAACTTGCGCTCATCGTTGCTCATCGCCGCGATCGGTGCGCTTTCGGTTCCAGCGTCCAGCCTAAAACCTCCTGGCAGCTCCACGACATGGTCGCCGTGGCTCATCCATACCGTCTGACGGTTCTCAAGTCCCGCTGCAAGCAGCGAGCCTTCGACAAAATCAACATCGGCTTTGCCGTATTCGCGGTTGGCGGAACGTTCTACCTTGCCCTCGAGCTGATGAGCCATCAGCTGCATCCCGTAACAGATCCCCAGGATCGGCAGTCCCAAATCATAAATGGCCGGGTCAACATGCGGAGCATCCTCGGCATATACACTGCTCGGTCCGCCGGAGAACACAATCCCTTTGGGCGAGAGCTCTTTGATCTTGTCTACTGGCGTATTATAGGGCAGAAGCTCGCTGTATACCCCAAGGTCCCGAATTCTGCGCGCGATTAGCTGGTTGTATTGTCCTCCAAAATCAAGAACAACGATAATTTCATTTGGCTTGTTCATTACGTGCCTCCCTTGATTATTGGATTCATTATACTCATGTATAATTCTTACCGTCAAGGAAAGGACAAATCCACCAATTGGATATCTCAGATGCTGTAAAATCCCTTCATGGACTTGAAGCATCCCTTGACCAAGTACAGTGTAGAACCGTTATATTAAACAGCCAAACTCCGCGGCTGGGGTCGGTATAGAGCAAACTGAGGTCAACATGGTCAAACTGGGGTCGACATGGATCAAAGGCATTTTTGCCTTTGATTTGACGCATGGGGCCAGGTTCGGCATGGATCAAAGGCATTTTTGCCTTTGATTTGGCGCATGGGGCCGGGTTCGGCATGATCAAAGGCATTTTTGCCTTTGATTTGACGCACGGGGCCGGGTTCGGCATGGATCAAAGGCATTTTTGCCTTTGATTTGACGCATGGGGCCAGGTTCGGCATGATCAAAGGCATTTTTGCCTTTGATTTGACGCATGGGGCCGAATTCGGTATGATCAAAGGCATTTTTGCCTTTGATTCGGCGCACGGGGCCGGGTTTGCCATGGATCAAAGGCATTTTTGCCTTTGATTTGGCGCACGGGGCCGGGTTCGGGCGTGCAGGGCCGGGTTGCCATAAATCAAAGGCATGGGACGTGCTGCTCATGTCATATGGAATGTGATCCGCAGGCAATCGTGTATAAAACAGCCTGCCGTTGAATCAGGCGGGGCGAATTGAGCGGCAGCCGTGCGCGGCATAGCTACAGTGTCTGCGGCAGCGCTTGGTGGTGGTGCCGCAGGCGACGCGGTGAGCACTGTGGCGACATCTGTGGCCGCAGCAGCGTGCGCTTCTGTTGCTGCCGCGCCCCCGTACGCCAGGGTCTCCCACTGGCGTACGAACTGCCAGACCGCTTCGCGCAGTCTGGCATCGTCAATCGGCAGGGAGACTGCGTACTCCCTGCCGGTCACGCCGGGCGGCGGCGGCCCAAAACGTGCCGCCAGCCCGCGCCAAGCCAGAGCGGCGGCGCGCAGCTGCCGCTCACGGCTGGCAGTGCCGGCGCGGCGCGCGGCCAGCATCAGGGCCAGGCTCCGCCGCCAGCGCCATGCGGCGGCGGTGAGCACGGGCGCCGCTGCGGCCAGCGGCGCGCCGGTTCCGCCCTGTGCCAGCGGCAGGGCGGGCAGGACGCCCGCGCGAAGCGCAGCGGGCGTAGGCGGCTGCGGCAGGGCCAAAGCCGCAGCGGCAAGCGGGGCCGCCGGAGGGACTCCGGCCCCGGCGGCCGGCGTCGGGTCAAAGGGGACCCAACCCGCGCCGGGGAAGTACACCTCTACCCAGGCGTGGGCATCGGCCTGGGTCACCTCATAACGTGGCGGGACCGCATCCTCCGCCAGCGTTCCCGGTCCATATCCCTGTACATAGCGGGCCGGGATGCCCGCGCTGCGCAGCAGAATCGTCATCGAGGTCGCAAAATGAACACAATAACCCTTGCCGGTCTCGAACAAGAAATGATCGACAAAGTCAGCCCCGCCGGGCGGAACTTCAGTGTCCAGGGTATAAGTAAAGCGGTGCTGCAAATAATCCCTTATGGCGATGGCGGCATCATAACGGTTCCCGGCAGGAGCGGTCAGCTCCCCGGCCAGCTCCCGGACACGCCCGGGCAGCGAGCCGGGGAGCTCTAGAAATATGCTCCGAATCTCCGGCGAATCGTCTCCGTTAAGCCTGCGCAGCACGTCCGGATTACTCTCCGGCAGCACAGACAGCGCAGTATAGCCGGTGATCCCCGCAGAGGCGGCAAGCTCCGGCAGCCGGAACATCTCTTTTTCCTTGTTGGTCAGAATATAGCCAAGCTGGCTCCCGTCGGCCAGGGAGATCCCGCCCACATCCAGCACAGTTCCGGCATTGAACAGCGGCAGTCCACCGGAGGACGGGACAGCAAAGGTGATCCGCTGCTGCAGGAGCTTTTTCCCCAGTGTCCCGGATAAAGATGGATCGGTTACAGGAAGACTCGACAGGCTCAGCGGTACAAAGTCTCCCGCAGCCCGAATCCAGCGGCGGCCGTCATAATAAGCCAGACTCTCACCACGCCAGTAGGTCCGCTCTTCGGTCTCGGCGGTGAAGACCGGATCCGTGCTGCGGGACAGCGGAATACCCAGCTCTCCGGTGTCCGAGCTGTAGCCGGTGCGTCCGGTAAGTCGTCCTTCGGTATAATCGGATGTTTGTTCCGCAGCCCAGTCCTGCAGCCGTCCGTAAGCGGACTGCATGGCAAGTCCGGATTCCGGCCGGGAACCATAGGTCTGTTCACCCGTCCAAGCGGCAAGGGTCAGGGTTACGGCGGCGGCCAGGGACAGGCCTCCCCAGCGTAAATACGGAATTGCACGGCTGCGGGCATGCTCCTCCAGGCGGAGCAGTGCACTCATCGCCTGCATCCAGACAATCAGACCTGCCGAAATGACAATATCCGTGCCCGTATCCAGCTCAAAGGCCATATCCAGTCCCAAGAGGTACACTATAGTTACTACCGTGAACAGAAGCGTGTTTCCCCGGCAAAGCGCCAGCTGCTGTACCGAGGATACCAGCAGCCCCCAACCGACAACCAGGACGAGCAATCTGCTGGCTTCACCAAGACTTGCTACATTCCCTGACAGGAGATGAAGAGCATCCTGCGGAAGGCCTGATACATAGGCCTTTCCCCAGCCTGAGCCTTGTTCACCCGCGCAGACATAAGCCCATGCCAGTGTGACGATGGCGAACTGGACAGTCAGCAGCAGCCAGCCCGGAAGCTGAAACATTCCCCAGAGCAGAAGTACTGCGGCCACTATCATAAGTACTTTCAGCAGACGGAGTGTGTCCGGTGCCTCAGCGGACCTGTACAGCGGCAGCAGCCACTCCATAAACAGTCCCGCTATTGGCAAAGAGAACAGCAGACGGTAATGGAGCGGCACCTTCCCCTGCATTCCAGCCAGGCCGTTCTGACCCTCCTCTATTTTCCTGATTCGCCGCTTCCCGTGGTCTTGCCCGCCGGGTTTTTCCTTGGCCAACCACCCGGAATCCCCCGGCAGCTCCCTATCGAAGCGTCGGTTTACCGGGTGACTCATGGTACTCAACCTCCCTGTGCCCGTAAGCCTTCGCATCCTCAAGGCAATACAGCCGCGCCCCCAGCCGGACCAGACTGTCGCCAATTGAACCCGCTGTCTTCGTCAGAGTCGCTTGGGCTGCTCCGGTATGGGCCGGTGCCGGTGCCGGGTGGTCCCAGGCATAATAGAGTTCAACCTTCACCCCCTGCACCAGAAAGCGGGCCATAATTTTGGCCGACTCTTCCTCCAGCTGGCCGGTGATGACAGCGACCTTCATGCCCGGCAACCAGCTCCGGGAGGCATCTTCCAGCAGCGCGGCGAGGCTCCGTGAGCCATCCGCAGCAATCTCGGTCAGCATATGCAGCACTCTGGCGGGGATTTGGCCGAGCCCTTCATGCCGGGCCATGCCTTCCGGCCAGCCTCCGCTGTAGAGCTGCACATAACTTCCAGAGTTCTCTGCCGCAAGGAGGAGCCCCATGGCAGTGGATACCGCCTTCTCAAAAGCCGCAGGATTCTCCCCCCTGCGAGCCCTGGGTGCCAGAGCCCCGGGCGGGGCCAAATAGCTCTGTGGATCATTGGCCAGGACAACGCAGGTCATGCACCCTTTCTCACGCTCAGGCACCCTGCTCTGCAGGGTTCCGCGTCGGGCGCTGTTCTTCCAGTGAATCCGGCTAAGCGGATCGCCCGGCGCGTAATCACGGATCTCCATGGTCTCGTCTGCGCTGCTCCTTCCTCTTCCGGAGAACCTTGTCTCACCGGGCAGCCATCCTCCTTCCGGAGCGAATCCGCCAAAATACAGGGGCGAAGGCAACACCCTGAAGCTGTCCCGTCCCTCGGGCTGACTGCTTCCTGTGAACCAGCCCGGCAGATCCCCCCATCTCACGCTGCAGCCCTGTAATTGGCAGACGCCACGGCGAACCCCCTCCAGCGTGTAGGTGTAGGCGAACGAGCGCCGGAAACCGGGAAACAACAGCTCTTGATGACTGCCATCCTTCCAATAATCAGTAACAATCATCCAGGGCAGCAGCAAGCGGGCAGAGAAACTGACCCGGACCTGAACCTGGACCGCAGCTCCTGCTGCCGGGCATAAGGGGGTGATCGTGCGGACCAGCTTGATCCTGCGCGGACCCAGGACCTGCAGCAGCAATCCGCCGAACATCAGCACAAGCACGGCCATCAGCAGGAACAACAGCGATGCCCCTCCATACCAAACGTATAACCCTCCAAATACGGCTGCTACAGCTGACATCCTCAGCCATTGGCTCCAGATCCGGCGGCTATGTGTGAACGTCCGGCTTTTGACTTGCCCCGGTTGACGATGTGATTCACGTTCCGATCGTTTTTTGTTCAGTGGTTGATCTTCCCGCAGAGATGAAAAAGACAAGAGGCATCCTTCCTTTGGCCATAGACTTATTGCTATCTATTCTTCCCACGAATGAGAGTGTCCAGACCTCGGAAGGGTTTTGTTCCCCCGCTTTTTCCCACAATGGGTCTACAGTGCTTTAACCCGGCGTTCCCCGTCGGTCACACTGACCTTCAGCGGAGGATGCCCGGCTGTCTCCAGCAAGTCACGCAGCGGGATCCAGATCGAACCGCCAATCAATTCCACCCTCGCCGGATGTTCCACCTGCAGCCCGCTCTGAAGGTTCAAAATAAGCTTCTGCTTCCCTACGTCCACCGTTACGACATTTCCGTTCCATTTGACCTTGCCGCTGCGGCTGAGCGGGTCCCAGCTTACCTCTCCCCCCAGCCGTTCGATGACTGCCCGAAGCGGTACCCTGTACTGCCCATCCCGGATGCTGTATTCCCCTGTCTGGAGTGAAGTCTCCAGCATGCCCACTTCGAGCACCAGCGGCTTTCCGGCTGCAAACAATCCGGCATTCGGCGTAACATGGGCGGCAATCCACGAAGCAGAGGGCTTAGTTCTTTTAAGGCCTGCTTTTGAAGACACTCTGAATTGTACAGGTTCGATATGTTCATTCAACTGGCCAAAGACGTAGCCCGCCGCCTTGTATTTGGCAATGATCCTGGGAAGCGCCTCCGCACTCGCTTCATGTCCGCCCCCGTCATGCAGAAGAAGCACAACCTTTGAAGACTGGAGATCCGCCGTAGATTCTCCCACAATGTCTGCCGCAGGCACTCCCCTCCGTTTGGAATCACCGCTGTCTGCCGTCCAGTCCATAACCCGATACCCGGCTTGCTCCAGCAAATTGAAATAGGTATGATCAAAATGGCCGAAGGTTCCTCCAGGCGCACGGATCAGCTGGGGACGGATTCCCGTTATGCTCCGGATGATTTCCTCTGTCTGCTTGATTTGACTCCAGAACACCGGGAATCCGCTGTATAGCTCTTGATAATTATGGTTATAGGTATGATTGCCAATGGTGTGGCCCTGCTCCCAAATGGCATTAATCAACTCGGGATGGGTTTCTGCCTGTTCACCCAGTACGAAAAAGGTCGCCTTCACCTTCTCCTGCTGCAGAATTTCCAGCACCTTGGCAGTGATTGGGCTGGGTCCGTCGTCAAAGGTAAGGTAGACGGTTTTTGTTCCTTTTGCGGCAGCAACCGGCAACGCTGCCGCTGCCACTGCTTTGGCCGGCTGTGATTGTTGTTGTGGTTGTGGTGAACGCTCCGGCTGCGCATTTTTGAGATAAGCTGAAGTTAAGGTTGAATTTGATATTGAAGTAGTAGTTGTAGTTGTAGATGTAGATGACTTTGGGTTGATATCCGTGCTTGCAGCGTGCGGGGCGGACATGGATGATAATGGCAGGACTTGCACTGAAGCAGCCGGAGGCTTATTCTGGGAAGATAGGGATCTTTCGTTTATTACCAGAAACAATATAGCCATAACAAGCAGCCCGCGGATCACAATCCGGCGGCGGTATGCACTTTTGTTAATCATCTTCTTCTCTACCTCCAGCATTCTATTAGCGGTTCTGACCGTTTGGTAGATTGTATGTAGACAAGCATTAAAATAGAATAATACATCTGCCACATGGAGTGTGACGACTATATGGAAATGCTGAAATGGATACAGGAACTGTTCGCCAGTTACGGATATAATGTGTTGTTCTTCGGATTGTTGCTGGAGTTTGTGGCCTTGCCGTTTCCCGGCGAGACGACGATGGCTTTTGCAGGATTTCTTTCTTATACGGGAAAGCTGGATTTCCCCACACTGGTGCTTGTAGCCTTTGCGGGCACTACGATAGGAATGACGATTACCTATTTCATCGGATTAAAAGCGGGGATGCCCTTCATCCAGCGTTACGGCAAATGGTTTCTGTTCTCGCCGGCCAAGCTGGAAAAGACACAGCGGTGGTTTGAGCGCTACGGCAGCATTCTGATCTCCATCGGCTATTTTGTGCCCGGCGTACGTCATTTCACCGGATATTTTGCCGGCATTATCGCCCTCCCTTTTCGCAAGTTTGCCTTGTATGCCTACGGCGGAGCGTTGTTCTGGGTCGTACTGTTTCTGGGGATTGGCCGGGTCTTCGGACCCCAGTGGATGGGGATCTTCCACCTGTTTGAAGTCTACGCCCTGTGGATTATCTCCGGCGGGGCCGCCATTGCCGTACTGTTCTGCCTCTATCGCTACCGCCGGCAGCTTCTCGCTTTATTCTCCGGACGAAAAGCGGGCATGAAGCTGGAATCCAAACTTAAGGAGCCGTCAAAAGAACGGTGATCTTGCCGCCCTTATGAAGTTAATGCGCTTCTCCCGGCACATATTCCAACTATTTTCCAAAGGGCTGCAAGGTCTTGATTAAAGGCTCTTGAAGCCTTTTTTTCTTGCCCGCAAAAGGGCATATCCCCCCAGCAGCAACGCAATGCAGGCAAATCCGGCTCCCCCGGCAAACCCCAGCACACGCGGGCTTACTGACTCCAGTAGCCAACCGGAGGCCAGCATCGACAATCCCAGAAGCGTATTGCCTGCCGCCGACAGAATCCCGAACAGGAAGGACTGTTCAGACGAGGGCGTTGCTCTCATCACCAGCGTATCCAGACAAGCATTGCCCGTGCCTCCAGCCAGCGCCAACAGAATATACAGTACGAAAGCAAGCGCAAAGCTGTCACTGCCGCTGATCCACATCAGCATTCCCCCTTCGATCAGCAGGGCTGTGAGGGCAACCGCCAGCAACCCCCTGTTCAAATAACGTCCGGCAAAAAAGCTAAGGCTAAGCCCCATTCCGAGCGCCGCATAAAAAGCTCCCACTCCAAGCTCGCCCGCATGAAATTCCTGCACCGCGTACACGCTGATCAGCACATTATCCAAACCGTTGAGAAGTGGCACAAGCAGCTCATATCCAATAATGACCTGCAAGGCAAGGCTGCCGGATACCAGCAAGCCCAGGCTCCGCCAAGGGTTTCCTTGCCGATGTCCCTTTATGTTCGGCTTCGGGTCTGCACCGAAGGCTGAGCCTTCCATATCCCCGTCCGGGTCCAAAGGAACCGGAAAGCTGATCCCGGAAACGAGAAAGGCTGCAACCAGGAAGGAGACTGCATTCAGAAAAAAGGCCATGCCCGGGCCAAACCACAGGGATAATGCACCGCCGGCAAAAGCGCCCAGGATCAGCACACAGCCGGTCATCAACTGCTCCAGCCCATTCACGGCAAACAACCTGTCACGAGGGACCAGCAGCGGGATGGCTGATTTGCGGAGCGGACTGTATATGGCTTCACCCGAAGCCAGTATAAAGCTGGCCGCATACAGAACCCACAGCCTGCTCTCCCCGTCCACCCACAAAAAAGCCAGTGCCACGGGCACTCTAAAAAGGTCTGTTGCAATCATAATGGCTTTACGCGGTAATCTGCTGCCAAGCCTACCGCTAAGCGGTGCCAGAAAAAGATAAGGCAGCACACGCATACCAAGCGATATGCCCACAGCCATACCCGAGCCGGTGAGCTCCAGAACCAGTGCCAGCATCGCGATACTGCTGAAGCGGTCGCCAATTCCATTTATGATCCCGGCCGTAAATAAACGCCTGTATCCATTGCCCGTGTTCGGTAGAGCTGTGTTTTTCATTGATTTTTCCCCACAATCTAATTATATAAACATCTAATTAGATGTTAATCGAATTAATTATTGATAGCAATGCTTTATTTTTAAAAGTTTGCTAGAATGATTAAAAAGTTACATACAGAACTGTAGTTAACGTTGAAAGAAGGAATCCTTTTTTGAAAATAGACCGTTTGCTTTCTATTGTGATTCTGCTCCTGAACCGCCGTCAGCTGCAGGCTAAGGAGCTCGCTGATATGTTTGAGGTATCCGTGCGCACCATATACCGGGATATCGACACCATCAACGCCGCAGGGATTCCGATTGTTACGACTCAGGGCTCCGGCGGAGGCATAGGATTAATGGAAGGCTACCGGCTGGACCGCAATATCTTGACTGACCGCGAGCTGGCCGATATTTTTACCGCATTGCAGAGCGTTTCCTCTTACGGGGGAAAAGAGCATAATCTGCTTATGGAGAAAATCAGCAGCGTCATTCCGCCTTCCCAATCCGCCGCTTTCCGCAGCAAAACTACCCAGTTCGTCGTCGATTTTTCCCCATGGGGCTTGGATCGCCTCCTCGAAGAACGGCTCGCCTTGCTCAAAGAAGCGCTGGAGGAGAACAGGGTGGTTGCTTTTGATTATGTGAATGCCGACGGCGAGGCCAGCAGACGTTCGGCCGAACCCTATACCCTGGTGCTCAAAGGGCAAGCCTGGTACCTGTACGGCCGCTGTGAACTGCGGCAGGAGTTCAGGCTGTTCAAACTCCTGCGCATGAAAGAGCTGGTCAAAGAAACAAGGGAATTTACAAGGCAGGAGCTGAAGGTCCAGGAAATGCCCTGGAGCACGGATTGGCATAGAAATACCAGGACGGTACAGACGGTTCTGCACTTTGCGCCTGAAGGGAAGCACCTTGCTGAGGATCATTTTGACACAACTCAGCTTGCACCTGACGGCAACGGCGGGTACACCGTGGTTATTAACTACCCGGAGGACGGGTGGCTGTACGGTTTCCTGCTGAGATTCGGAACGACTGTAGAAGTGCTGGAACCGGAACATATCCGCCGCAAGCTGGGCGAGCTTGCGGCGGATATCGCCGCCAAGTACAGGACAAACCTGGATGAGTATCCACAAACCTGACGATATGCCGTCAGGTTTGTCTCTTTATAATGGACATAACGCAGGCAAGGGTAAGTGGTAACCGCCTGCCAACCTTTAAGGAGTGAAGTGGACATGGAACAAAGCCATACGCTGGACCAGGAGACCCACTATTGTCAAAGCTGCGGAATGCCGATGGACAATGCAGAAGTTCTCGGAAGTGAAACGAACGGCCAAAAAAGCCAGGAATACTGTATGTACTGTTATGAAGCCGGGGAATTTAAGCAGCCGGAGATTACGCAAGCGGAAATGATGGATCACTGCACCGGATTTCTGATCAAAGACGGGATGGCTGAGGAAGAGGCACGCAGCCTGCTGGCTGGTTCCCTGCCCCATTTAAAGCGCTGGAGCGGCCAGCAATAATGTACTGAACACAAAAAGGCTGTTCTTCCACTTGGAAGAGCAGCCTTTTTTGCCCGTTGCCTCGCCGGGGGCACAGTACCGCGCGGGGCGGACCATGAGAGGCATTATTGCCTCTCTTTTCGGCCAAAACCGCGCAGGGCGGACCATGAGAGGCATTTTTGCCTCTCCTTTCGGCCAAAACCGCGTTGGGCGCTTCATGAGAGGCATTTTTGCCTCTCCTTTCGGCCAAAGCCGCGCAGGGCGCTCCACGTGAGGCATTTTTGCCTCTCCCTTCGCCCAAAACCGCGCGGGGCGGATCACGAGAGGCATTTTCGCCTCTCCTTTAGCCCAAAACCGCGCGGGGCGGACCATGAGAGGCATTTTTGCCTCTCCTTTCGCCCAAAACCGCGCAGGGCGCTCCACGTGAGGCATTTTTGCCTCTCCTTTAGCCCAAAACCGCGCGGGGCGGACCATGAGAGGCATTTTTGCCTCTCCTTTCGCCCAAAACCGCGCGGGGCGCTCCATGAGAGGCATTTTTTAAATGCTTGGTCGGCACTTCCCCTTTACCAAAGGGGGCGGTCACAAGTGTAAATGCCTAACCGACTCAAGAGGTGTCCCTGGTAGCCATTTTCATGGCTGCCAGGGACACCTCCTTGCTGTTTATTCAGCCGTATTCTGAACTTCCGGTTTGAGGAAATCAGGCTCCGGCGAGGTCTTTTTAATAAAGAAGGACAATACCAGGGCAATTACTGTCACCCAGGTAGCCACGACAAAGGCGTGATTAATCCCGTTAATGGTGGCTTCCTTGGTAAGATGGAGCATCGCTGCCTTATCGGTTTGTGAGACGGCTCCGCTCGCTACAGCATCGGTAATATTTGTTTTGGTGCGATTGGTCATGAGGCTGACGAACAACGCCATCCCGAGTGCTCCGCCCACCGTACGCAGTGTATTCGACATTGCCGTACCATGGGAGCTCAGACGCTGCGGCAGTTGGTTAAGACCTGCCGTCATAATCGGCATCATCAGCATGGACATCCCGAACATCCGCGCCGTATAGGTCAGAATCAGATGGGTATAGGTGGTGGAATCATTAATCTGACTGAATTCCCAGGTGGTAACGGTTGTGATCAGCAGGCCGATTACAGCGAGCCAGCGGGCCCCGATTTTATCAAAAATAATGCCGGTGATCGGAGACATAATCCCCATCAGGATCGCACCCGGCAGCAGCATAAGCCCGGATTCCATCGGTGTAAACCCGCGGATTGTCTGCAAATAGATTGGCAGCAGGATCATACCCGAGTACATGGCCATGGTAACGATGATGTTAATCACAGTAGTCAGGGAATACATATTATAACGGAAAATCCGGAACTCCAGAAGCGGCTTATCCGAGGTAAGCTCCCGCCATACGAATAAGGCCAGTGCCAGTAAGCCAACGACCAGACAAACCACAACCGTTGTGCTGCCCCAGCCATCCGTGCCGGCATCACTGAATCCGTACAATAGTCCGCCGAACCCGATCGTGGACAAGATCACACCGGGTTTATCCAGCTTGGGAGAAGTCAAATTCCCGACATTTTGCATCGTCTTCATCCCCAGCAGGGTCGAGAGAATCGCGAGCGGCAATACAATAAAGAAAAGGACACGCCAGGAGTAGTTCTGAACAACCCAGCCGGAGAGTGTCGGGCCTACAGCAGGAGCAAAGATCATTGCCACCGCCATAAGTCCCATAGCTTTGCCGCGTTCTTCGATCGGAAAAATCTGCAGAAACACAATATTCATCAGCGGCATAAGAATCCCCGCACCAACCGCCTGAATGACTCTCCCGACCATAATAACTTCAAAGCCGGGGCCCACTCCGCAGATCAGCGTACCTATTGAAAAAAGAGCCATTGACGTTATAAACAGCTGGCGGGTCGTAAATTTCTCCACCAGAAACGCACTGATTGGAACCAATACACCATTGACCAGCATAAACCCCGTAGTTAACCATTGCGCCGTGTTGGCGAGAATGTTTAAATCCTCCATCATTTTTGGAAGCGCCACATTCATCAGCGTCTGATTCAGAAGCGCTACGAACGCCCCGATCAAAAGCGCCGCAATGACCGGACCTCTGCGTACAGTTTTCGATGTTGAAACAGCGTTGGCAGTTATTGTACTCATAGTTTCTTTTTACCTCTCCCTTGTTCCAGAATTTGCACGATTTCGCCGTGTATCCGCAGCAGCTCTCCTGCATCCTCCGCAGGAATGTTCGTCAGCGGCAGCAGATGCCTTCTGAGGGACTGCTTGCTTTTCTCCCGGATTTCTTTGCCTTTCTCCGTCATCGCCAGATGAAAAATACGCCGGTCGCTCTCCGAACGCTGCCTCGTAATCAGGCCCGCCTTAACCATCCGGTCCACCACTCCGCTTGCCGCACTGTTCCCTAAGTGAAGCAGCTCTGCAAGTTCGGTTATTCCAATATCCGGGTGTACGGTTAATTTCCGCAGCACCATTAATTGTGTAGGTGTGATTTCAAGTTCTTCTGCGTCTTTCCACAGCAGCTGCTGAAAAGCATGACTGATACGGCGAAAAGAGGACACAATTTCATCCAATTGCTGCTCTTTTTCCTCCAACACCTCTCACCTCCGTAAACTTCAACATTTAATACTTCGCATGCGAACTATTTTACTATTTAACTATTTATTCGTCAATGTAATTTACTGAAATTTTCTGAAAACAACAATTCAGCATGAATTAAATCCTTTTAAGGTATCCATCTTTGGGATTTTGTTTATAATCAATGCGGATTACACAGAAGCTGACCTAAGATTAAACTGCACAACAAAGAGCCCAAATCGCGGCCAAGTTCCGGGACTTGAGCCGCTATTTGGGCCTGGCTGATTAAGTTCAAATGCAACAGGCTGTGCAGGAAGCTATGTCTGTACCTTCATCGCCCGCTCCCGGTACTTTCCAGTGGCCGATGCTGCGGAAGAACACTCTCTAGCTTGATGACCGGCCCCGGAGTGGCGGCCTGTTCCAGGCCGGATGCGATGGACATCATCAGCTTGATCCGGTTGGCCTGATTCACCACGCTGACTCCGGCATCGTAATCAATGGCAGCGATGTTGGCTCCGGGATACAATTCCTTTAATCCCTTAATCATTCCGCGTCCGGTGATGTGGTTCGGCAGGCAGGCAAACGGCTGGATGCAGACAATGTTATTCACCCCATGATCGAGCAGTTCCATCATCTCGGCGGTCAGGAACCAGCCTTCGCCCATCTGGTTGCCGACGGATACAAGGCGGCTGGCTTTTTCGGCAAGACCGTATATATTCCCGCGCCCTTGAGCCAGCCCTGTTTCTTCAAGCACCGCCTTGACCGGCTTCCGGTAAATCTCCAGATAGGAAATCAGCAGCGGGTTGAGGTAACCCAGCCGTTTACTTTTGCCGAATTGCTCCGCTTTGTAGATCGGGTTATAGACGCAATAGAAGATGAAGTCCAGGAAATCCGGCATCACCGCTTCGCCCCCTTCCGCCTCGATCATCTCAATGATCCGGTTGTTCGCATCCGGATGGAATTTGATCAGGATTTCTCCCACAATCCCCACTCTCGGCTTGCTCGCCGAAGTTACCGGCAGCCGGCAGAACCCGGCCACCAGCTCACGGATCAACCGCTTGTATTCGCGGAACGAGAACGCGGACAGACTCTCTTTGCAGCGCAACATCCCTTCCCTGAACAACACTTCTGCGCTGCCCGCCACCGCCTCATAAGGCCGGAAACGGTAAAGCAGCTTCATCATGAGGTCACCGTAGCAAGCCGCTGCGATCAGACGGTTGGCCATCTTCAGCGTAATGCGGAAGCCCGGCTGCTGCTCCATGCCGGAGGCATTCAGCGAGATCACCGGAATCTGCCCCAGGCCGCAATCCTTGAGCGCTTTGCGCAGCAGGGAGATGTAGTTGGTCGCACGGCAGCCGCCGCCCGTCTGGGACATGATAACCGCTGTGCGGTCCGGATCATATTCCCCGCTCTTCAGCGCCGACAGAATCTGTCCAATGGTGACAATCGCCGGGTAACAAGCATCGTTGTTGACATATTTCAGCCCCGTCTCCGTTTCCTCGGGTCCCGTAGTCTCCAGGATCTTCAGCCGGTAGCCAAAATCACGGAAAACCTGCTCAAACAATTCAAAATGCACCGGTGACATCTGCGGCGCCAGAATAGTGTAATTCTCCTTCATGGCTTTGGTGAATTGCACATTCGGCTCTTCCTTGCCCGGAGCCTGTGGCCGAACAGCCCCCTTGCCGCGTTCCCGCATGGCTGCCATCAGAGATCTCAGCCGGATGCGCGCCGCACCGAGATTGCTGATCTCGTCGATTTTGATCAGCGTATAGACCTTGTTGTGACGCTCCATGATGTCCTGTACGGCATCACAGGTGATGGCATCAATCCCGCAGCCGAAAGAGGTCAGCTGCACCAGCTCCAGATCGTTTCTGCCTGCGGCCAGCCGGGCCGCGCGATACATGCGGGCATGATAGGTCCACTGATTGACCACCGTCATTTCCCCCTCGCTGTGGTCCAGGTGGCTGACCGAATCTTCGGTCAGCACGGCCAGCCCCATACCCGTAATCATGTCAGCCAGACCATGGTTGATTTCGGGATCAGCATGATATGGGTGTCCGCAGAGTAAAATCCCCTTCGTCCCGGTCTGCTCCAGAAAGGACAACGTCTCCTCCCCTTTGCTGCGCAGATCGCTTTTGGCATGCTCTGCTTCAGCCAGTCCAGCCTGCACCGCAGCGGCGATTTCTTCTTTGGGAAGATTCGTAAAGGCTTTGGCAAGACCTTTGGTAAGTGCCGGAATATCATCGAAGGTCAGAAACGGGTTGATCAGCGGCACCCCGCCTTCCTTCAGGCCGTCCACGTTATTGCGGATGACTTCGGGGTAGGAAGCAACCACCGGACAGTTGAAATGGTTGTGCGCGGCTTCATCTTCTTTTTTCTCATAGACGATGGCCGGATAAAAAATAAAATCGACATCCTGGCCGATCAGACTCTGAACATGTCCATGAGCCATCTTCGCCGGATAACAGATCGACTCGGAGGGAATCGTATCCATGCCGCTTTCATAGAGTCGTTTGCTCGATTTCGGGGAAAGTACCACCCGGTAGCGCAGCCTCGTGAAAAACGTATGCCAGAACGGATAATTCTCGAACATGTTCAGCGTGCGCGGAATGCCGACAGTCCCCCGCTCTGCCAAGGCAGCCGGCAAAGCTTCATAGGCGAAGAAACGCTCATATTTGTACTGCATCAGATTAGGCAATGTATTCTTCTCTTTTTTTCTCCCCGCGCCGCGTTCGCAGCGGTTGCCGGTAACACGGAAGCTGCGGTCCGGGAAACGGCTGATAGTCAGCGCACAGGTATTGCCGCAGCGGGTGCAGCGGCCGGGTGATACTTCACAGGTGAAGGCCGCCAGCGCCTCCGGTCCCAGCAGCGAGCTTCGCCCCTCTGGCGCCGCATTCTCTCTGGCCAGCAGCGCGCAGCCATAAGCGCCCATAACCCCGGCTATATCGGGTCTGACTACCTTTCTGCCGGTCAGGCTCTCAAAAGCCCGCAGGACCGCCTCATTATAAAAGGTTCCGCCCTGGACGATGATATGCCGTCCCAGATCCTCCGGATTGCGGATTTTGATCACCTTTTGCAGCGCGTTTTTGATGACCGAATAGGCCAGCCCGGCAGAAAGATCGGCAAGCGAGGCCCCTTCCTTCTGCACCTGCTTCACCTTGGAGTTCATAAAGACGGTACAGCGCGAACCCAGGTTAACCGGCTTCTGCGCCAGCAGTGCAGACTGGGCGAATTCTTCTATTCCGAGCTCCAGCGCAGAGGCAAAGCTCTCCAGAAAGGATCCGCAGCCGGCGGAACAGGCCTCGTTCAGCATCAGGCTGTCGATGGCACCGCCGCGGATCTTGATGCATTTCATATCCTGTCCGCCGATGTCGAGGATGAAATCCACCTCCGGCAGGAACTTCGCAGCTGCCTTGTAGTGGGCTACGGTCTCCACTTCCCCGCCATCCGTCTTCAGCGCAGCCCGGACCAGACCCTCGCCGTAGCCGGTTGCATAGGACCCGGCAATATGACAGCCTTCCGGAAGGCGCCGGTAGACCGCCTGCAGCGCCTCGCTTACGGATTGCAGCGGATTTCCCTTGTTGCTCCCGTAGAAGGTATACAGAATCTCGTCCGCAGCACCTGTCAGGACCAGCTTCGTGGTCGTCGATCCGGCATCAATGCCGAGATAACAGGGCCCCCGGTACGCTGCAAGCTCCGACCGTGCAGCAGCGGCCTTGCCGTGACGGAGCCGGAAGCGGTCCAGCTCTTCCTGCGTAGCGAACAGCGGAGCAAGCTCGGCATCGGCCGCGCGATCCGCAGTGAAATCGACTGCCGCGAGCCGGGCCAGCCAGCCGGAGAGCGGCAGCACTTCCGGCTCGGCCAGCGACAGCGCGGAGCCGATTGCCACGAAATACTGTGACCGCTCCGGGAACAGGATTTCGCCTTCCCCAAGGCCAAGCGTCTCCGCGAAGCGGGCGCGAAGCTGCGGCAGGAACGTCAGCGGGCCGCCAAGGAAGGCCACCCGCCCGCGGATGGGGCGGCCGCAGGCGAGGCCGCTGATCGTCTGGTTGACGATGCTCTGGAAGATGGAAGCCGCCACGTCTTCCCGGCGCGCCCCTTCGTTCAGCAGCGGCTGAATATCGCTTTTGGCAAAAACCCCGCAGCGTGAAGCAATCGGATAGATCCGCTCATGCTTCTCCGCCAGCGAATTCAGACCGCCTGGGTCAGTCTGCAGCAATGCCGCCATCTGGTCGATGAACGCTCCGGTACCGCCCGCACAGGCCGTATTCATGCGCTGCTCTACCCCGCCGCTGAGGTAGATAATCTTGGCGTCCTCTCCGCCCAGCTCAATGGCCGTGTCGCACTGCGGGATCCGCCCGCGGATCGCCTTTGTGCAGGCAATCACCTCCTGGACAAAAGGAACCCCGCCCAGTTTGGACAAAGACAAGCCCGAGGAACCGCTTACAGCTAAAGCGGCCTCCCGCCCCGGAAACCGGTCATGCACATCCGACAGGAGCGAGAGAGCCGCCTTTTTAATATCGCTAAAATGTCTTACATAGTCCTGATATACAATACAATCCCGCTCCATAACAACCAATTTGGCCGTAGTCGAGCCGACATCGAGCCCGATCCGCAGGTTCATACGCCATCACCATGCCTTGCTCCAAATTTGAAGTAATATGAGGCAACTATAACATGAAGGAACCGTATGAAGGCTGTTAGAAATGTAATAGACTTTTACAATCATTTACTTTTACAGTGTAGTTAATCTAATTGCTCCAGTGTATGTTCCACATGGCCTTTCACCCTTACCTTGCGCCATTCCCCGGCTAATCGCCCCTGCTCATCAATCAGGAAGGTCGAGCGTACAATCCCCATGAATTCTTTGCCGTACAGCTTCTTGAGCTGCCAGACTCCAAAGCTTTCGCTAACCTTGTGCTCCTCGTCGGACAGCAGCAGGAACGGCAGTCCGTTTTTGTCGATAAATTTGGCATGGGAGGCCAGGCTGTCGGGACTGATTCCGAGCACCACGGCCCCTTTTGCTGCAATCCGGTCACTGGCATCGCGGAATTCGCAGGCCTCCTGGGTACAGGCGGGTGTCATGTTTTTGGGATAAAAATAAAGAATGACCTTGCGGCCCAGATAGTCGCTTAGAGATACCTCTTGCCCGTTTGATGCCGGAAGGGTGAAGTCCGGTACGGTTTGCCCAATGATCAGTTCATTCAATGTTGTTCACTCCTTCAAAAGTTTCAATAATATTCCTAAATTGCGCGTATCCCCAAAAGAAATTATAATGTAGACAATGTGAATGCGAAAGGAAGAACGACAAATGCCACCAAGAAAGAAACGGCACGCAAAGGCCGGCAAATCAAAGAAACCGTTGCTTTGGATCCTGGCCATACTGCTTCTCCTTATCATCGGCGGTGCGGTCTTTTATTTCACCTCCATCTACAATCAATTGGACAGCATGAAGAAGGATGGGGAAAACTCCCCTTTTCAAAATGTGGAAACCGTTGATGTGGACACCCCCGATCCTCCGAAATGGGAGGGCACGGAACCTGTGAATATTCTATTGATGGGCGTAGATGCCCGAGGCGTCAAAAAAGGCGAGATCCCGCGTTCCGATACCATGCTTGTGGCCTCCATTGATCCGGTAAAGAAAAAGATCAGTCTGTTCTCAATCCTTCGTGACACCTATGTTCCGATTCCCGATCATGGTAAAGAGCGGATCAATGCGGCGATTATTTATGGCCCCAATACGGCGATGCAGACCGTAAGCGACCTGCTTGGCATCCCGATTCAATATTATGTGTACACTGACTTTCAGGGATTCATTGAGCTTGTAGACGCAGTCGGCGGAGTTGATTATGAGGTCGAGAAAGACATGGTCTACAAGACCATTGCCGACGGACCCGAATACGATATTGATCTCAAAAAAGGCTTCCAGCATCTTGACGGCAATAAGGCGCTGCAATATGTACGCTTCCGTCATGATGCCACCTCTGATTTCACCCGGACCCAGCGCCAGCGGGGTCTTCTGAAAGCCGTAGCCGACAAGCTGATCAGCACTACTGCACTGGTGAAGCTGCCGACGATCCTGTCGGAAGTCACCCCTTATATTGACACCAATATGTCAGTAAATGATATGTGGAAGCTGGCCAATGTGGGATATGATAGCACCTTGGGCGGCAGTGAGCAGATTCCGCCAATGACACTGCTCAAAGAAGAGGAAACCAGCAGCGGATCAGCCGTTCTCGGTGTTAGAAGTGAAGAGAAGTTGAAGCAGTTCGTTCAGGACACCCTGAGTGGCCCCGAGCCTTCACCTTCAGCATCACCGGAAGCTACCCCGGATAGCAGCGCTTCACCAAGCAACTGATTGAACAATAGCCGAACAAAATATTACCCCTTGGGACAAGACGGGCGGACAGCGGATATAAACGCTGTTCGCCCGTTCCCTTGCCCCACCGAAGACGAAAGGAAGATTAATGTTATGAACCGTTCTACCTCAGAGCACCTGTACCAAGAAGCCCTGCAGCATATCGTCGGAGGCGTCAACAGCCCCTCCCGTTCTTTCAAAGCCGTAGGCGGCGGAGCCCCCGTATTTATGAAGCGTGCGCGCGGAGCGCATTTCTGGGATGTTGACGACAATCGTTACATCGATTATCTGGCCGCTTACGGGCCCATCATAACCGGCCATGCCCATCCGCATATTACGGCTGCCATCACCGCTGCAGCAGAGAACGGCATCCTGTATGGAACCCCGACTGAATTGGAAATCAAACTGGCCCAAATGCTCAAAGCAGCGATCCCTTCAATGGATAAGGTACGGTTCGTCAATTCCGGCACGGAAGCCGTAATGACCACCATCCGCGTAGCCCGCGCCTATACCAAGCGCAGCAAAATCATCAAATTTGCCGGCTGCTACCACGGCCACTCCGATCTCGTCCTCGTTGCCGCAGGCTCCGGACCGTCTACGCTTGGAATCCCGGACAGTGCCGGCGTCCCGGCAAGTATCGCCCAGGAGGTTATTACGGTTCCATTCAACGATCTGGACAGTCTGCGTGCAGCACTGGAGCATTGGGGAGAGGATGTGGCCGCAGTTATGGTTGAACCGATTGTCGGCAATTTCGGTATGGTGATGCCAAAGCCCGGCTTCCTGGAAGGGCTGTGCAAGCTGACCCGTGCTAACGGCTCACTTGTTATTTATGATGAAGTCATTACCGCTTTCCGCTTCCACTATGGCTCCACCCAGACTTACAGCGGACTGGATCATCATGAGGCCATTACGCCAGACCTGACCGCACTTGGCAAAATCATTGGCGGCGGCCTGCCGATCGGTGCTTACGGCGGACGCAAGCATGTCATGGAACAGGTGGCTCCGCTCGGCCCGGCCTACCAGGCGGGCACCATGGCCGGGAATCCGGCCTCCATCTCGGCAGGTATTGCCTGCCTAGAAGTTCTGGCCGCAGACGGCGTATACGACGAGATGGAGCGCCTCGCCGTTCGCTTGACGGCAGGACTTCAGGAATCAGCAGGCCGTCATGGCATCCCGCTTACGATCAACCGGATTCGTGGCGCCTTTTCCACCCATTTCTGCGATCACCCGATTACCAACTATGAGGAAGCACAGGACACAGACGGCGAACTTTTCGCCAGCTTCTTCCGGCATATGCTCGACCGCGGTGTGAATCTGGCACCATCCAAATATGAAGCCTGGTTCCTGACCACGGCACATACGGATGCGGATATCGACGCTACACTGGCTGCTGCGGAAGACTCCTTCCGCGCCATGGCTGCGGAGAAATAGAATCCTGCTTAACATGAAGAGGGTGCCCTTGGCCTATGGCCTAGTGGCACCCTCTTTCCGGCTTAATAGAAGTCTACCTGCTGGTCCAGCTTCACTTCCTTCAATTTCCGTTCCAGGAATATTGCACTCGGCACCAGTGAGAATTCAAGACCCGCCAGGTCATCCGGCAGCGGCGGTATGATCATGAACTGCATTTGGGTATGCAGCCCGCCTCCATGACTCCCATGTCTGCGAATGTTGTATTCCTCCCCGCCCAGTACTTCCAGTGTCAAATTTGGCTTCAGATAGACCTCGCCGGCATCCTCTTCTAGCAAATATTTGATTTCGAGCGTCACCAGGCTGGCCTCTTTATGCTGCATAACATGGGTCAGCATATACTCACAGTCACCGGATATGGTCTTCTTCATCAGCGGCAGTACCGCCAGAAGTTCTCCCGGCTCCCTCAAATGATAATTCCGCTCCTGATCGTTCAGGCTGTGCAGGATAAACATCAGCTGGTCCGTCTCCATGCCGAATTTGGCCGCCCATTCCTCCAGCAGCTCCGCACCCGGCACAAACCGCTTACCGCCGGCCATTGCTCTGCGCTGTTTAACCAAACCCAGAATCTGCTCATCGATTCTCTGCGTTTCTCCGTTGTAATTATTCGGTATCACTCTTAACTCACTCCAGCCCATGTTTGCAGCCTCCTTAGTCCCATCCAATTTGTTATTAAATATAGCTCATCCACTTGATTATCCCATAAAAATACAATAAATAACAAACAAGCCGCCATTCCTCGGGGAGGAACAGCGGCCCGGTTTTCTCTTTAATTCCCCTTCTGCTCATACAAACTGCGGATGTCCACACCTTGCGGCAGCTTGAAGGGATGGGTCTGGTTAATCCGGTCGTAGAACATGATGCCATCCAGATGGTCGATTTCATGCTGAACCACGATGGCCTGATAGCCCTTGAATCTGAGCACAACTTCCTTGCCGGAAAGATCATAGGCCTTCAGTTTCACCTTCTCATATCTGGGGACGAAACCATCGACCGGCCGGTCTACGGACAGACAGCCTTCACTTTCCGGCAGATAGACCATAGACACGGAATGGCTGATGATTTTGGGATTGACCAGGGCATGTTCCACGGGATTACCTTTCTCATCCTTTACATACATAACGAACATCCGCTGTGTGAGTCCGACCTGATTGGCCGACAGCCCCACACCGGGGCGCAGCTTGTATTTCGCCGACATCTCCGGGTCCTGGCTGTTCTTCAGGAATAACATCATACATTGCAGCGCCGCGCGGTCTTTCTCCTGCAAGGGCAGCTCTACCGGTTCCGTCACGGTACGAAGCACCGGATGCCCTTCCCGAACGATATCATCCATCGTAATGATATAATCAGCGTTATATTTTGTAATAGACAACGTTTCATCCACCTTTGCCTTCAGATAAATGGGTTATGGATTAATAAATGCGGTCCGCAAATGACTGCTGTAATTCACATCGAACCCAAGGCCGGTAGCCAAAGATGCTAAAGGAAGATAGGTCTTGTCTTCTTTGCCGGCCTTTTGCAAAAATGCCGGAGTCTCAATGGCTACATCCCGTCCGTTCACTTGTACTACTTTGGAGCCGATCGTAATAACCACCGTTCTGCCACCATAAGTAATCGTGGCGCTTGAGGTTTTGTTGTCCCATTTCCCCTCTGCTCCAACGGCATTCAGAATATCCCTAAGCGCCAGGAAGTTCTGCCCATTCTTTAATATGGGTTTATTCGGTGTGTTCAGCTCTGCTCCCTTCACCACGATCGACATTGGTGCGGATGTGTCCGCCAAGGCTGTGGCGTCCGGCGTCCGGTATTGGCCCCATTGCAGGCCCGCAAAAACACCGGCTATCTTCTCATAGCCAAGCTGCGTAGGATGGAAATCCGATGCCTCCAGGCGCATAATGTGCGTCAGCGGTCCCTCTACCCCGGCAAACTGTGAAGCTACATGCGCCACCACCACCGGTGCCCCGTCGCGGGTCGTACTTGCGGCCACCTGCTCCGTATTAGCCGTAAAACGTGCCGCCGCACTCATGAGCTTGGTATAGGCTGGGCCTGCGGCAAGCTTGGAGGCCGGCTGATACTGATCGGCCAACATGATCGTCGCCTGCGGATTCACCATCCGTATATTCTCCAGCGCAGCCTTCACGTTGACCGAGTAAGCGGCAAGAACCTGCTCTACTCTGGCGTTGAAATCAGCCTCGGTCAAATCACGCGCCTGGAAAAGCAGGCTGCTCACATCGTTGCCGCCAATGGTAATGGTCACCAGATCGGCCTCAGCCAGCTCTGATTTTACCCCTGGAGCCTGGGCTGCAAATTGACCGATCCGCGGATCGGAGATGCCAATCTGAATCCGGTCGGGAAGCGTGGCCGCCCCATCCTTGATGGCTTCCGTATAATTACGCAAGCCTTCTGTAGTCAAACCAAGAATGCCGTAGTTGCTCAAAGCGCTTCTTCCGTGGTACCAAGCCTGCTCCAGCAGTCTCTCCGCATACCCGTAGGGCTTGATATTCGGATCCGTCATTCCCGGTTCATATCCGGCTGTAATCGAATCTCCCAGTGTGACGATGCGAAAAACATCGGACTGCGGGATTTGCGCAGGGGTTGTAGCCTCGGCAGCCTCAGCCGTCCTTCCACCTGCAGTTATCAGCACTGCCAACAACAGCAAGCTGCTTGTGCCGGCGGTCAGAGCCTTTTTCCATACATTCAGCATTGTGTTCCCCCTTAATGGTTATATTTCCATTCTACCATCCCCGCCATGTACGCAAAAGAGCAGCTCCCCAAACTTTCGGGAAACTACTCTTTACTCCAGAAGCCACTTCTTATGCACCTGTGTTCCATCCCACTGATCAGGACTCCCGGTCTTGGGAATCATCTTTTGGACCCGGTGATTGACCGGCCCGTTCCAGGTATTTGTCATAACGGTCATCCAGCTCACGGCCGATCTTGCGGTATCGCAGCGTCTCTTCGACTATAGGATCAAGTTTGGTCTGGATACGAATTTCGTACTTGGGGGAGATTTGCCGGACTTCCCTGGCTACCTTGTCCTCCGGCGCCATTTCACCGTCCTCCAGCAGTTCACTAAGCTTACGCTCCAGATTATCCTGCTCGCTCATGCACTCATTCCTCCTAAAGCTTATATCCTGTAGCATCCGCTTCTTTCAGCGACGCTACCAAATCTTCATGGATCCGGCCATTGCTGGCGACTACATGGCATGTGCCGATGTCATAGGCGCGTCCCAGCGTATCGGTAACCTTGCCGCCTGACTCCAGCACCAGCAGCACCCCTGCGGCACAATCCCAAGGTTTCAGGCCGACCTCCCAGTATCCATCCACACGCCCTGCCGCCACATAAGCCAAATGCAGCGCGGCCGAACCGCCTGCACGAATTCCGCGAATCTGCGGCAACAGGCTCTGCAGCCCGGCCATATTGGCCGGTTGGGCAAATTCCCGGTCCGGCGGAAAGCCCATGGCCAGCAGGCTGCCGGCAAGTTCGCTTTCCGAAGAGACCGAAGTAGGGACACCGTGCATATAGGCTCCCTTGCCTTTTTCTGCAACAAACATCTCATCACGGATCGGATCATAAATCACCCCTACCGTCAGATCACCGCGAATGACCAAGGCAATCGATACACAATAGAAAGGGAAGCCGTGAACAAAGTTCGTCGTGCCGTCCACCGGGTCCACAATCCACAAATACTCATGTTTCCGTGCTTCCGTGATTGCAGCTGCCGCTGCCTCATCACCCGGTTCAACTCCCTCCTCGCCCAGGATGGCATGATCCGGATAATGGGTCAGAATGAGCCGGCGGATCATTTGCTCCACGCCTTTATCCACTTCCGTCACCAGATCCTGAGCCGAAGTCTTGGTGCCCAGTTCCTTTACCAGACCCTGTCTGCTCTTGATCCATTCACCGGCCTTGGCCGCAGCATTAATCGCTACTGCAGTATGGCCCTTGCTGGTCACTACATAGGGTTCCCGTTCTTTTCGGCTATCAGGATTTAAAGGATTCATAGCTTCACTCTACTTTCTTAAACATATTCGTCATCTTAAGGCCCCGTCTTCCTGACGGGTGACTGCAATCAGGCATGTTAACCGCCGATGATGTGGTATCCTCCATCGACATAAATCACTTCACCGGTAATACCGCGTGACAGCCGGCTCATCAGAAACATCGCCGTATCGCCAACCTCTGCCGTGTCCGTGCCGCGCCGCAGCGGCGCTTTCTCCTCTACGATCCGCAGAATGGAATTGAAGTCACTGATCCCCTTGGCTGCCAGCGTACGGATCGGTCCTGCTGAAATCGCATTGACGCGGATGTTGCCCGGCCCCAGATCACTGGCCAGATAACGGACAGAAGCTTCCAGTGCCGCTTTGGCCACACCCATCACGTTATAATTGCGCATCACCCGTTCGGAGCCCATATAAGTCATGGTCACGATTGATCCGCCCTCCGTCATCAAAGGATGCAGACGCTGCGCTACGGCCACCAGTGAATAGGCGCTGATATCATGGGCCAGGGCAAAGCCGGCACGGGAAGTATCGGAGAACCGCCCCTCCAGATCTTCTCCCTTGGCAAAAGCAATACTGTGCACAAGCCCATGCAGTACACCAAAACGTTCCTTCAGTTCCCCGGCAAGAATATCGATATCCCCGTCCACCGTCACGTCGCAAGGCAGAATAACCGAGCCGGGAATCGTCTCGGCCAGCTTGCGCACACGGCTCTCCACCCGCTCATTCTCATATGTAAAGGCAAGACGGGCCCCTTGTTCGGCCAAGCTTCCGGCAATCGCCCATGCGATGCTGCGTTCGTTGGCAACGCCCATTACGACAATATTTTTACCCGTAAGCAAATCTCCCATGTCGCTTGCTCCTTCTCATTGACTTTCCTTCAACGTACCCTATTTCAGAATACATATCAAGTGATGGGTCGGCCTGTTTCTTTGCCTCACGCCTCCATTGGTCCCTGTTTATGGCTCTATATTAACGCTGGCTCCGTCTAAAAGAGTAATTCCGTTCCCGGCCTCAGCCAGCTCCTTCAGCGCCTCCATTAGTCCAAATAGGGCACCGTCCTTCTGTTTGGCCTCAATCATAACGTCCACCGCCGGCGTATCGGCAGCAATCCGCTTCAGAAAAGCCAGCAGCGGTGCCGACTCTACGCCATCGGCATGGCTGCGCGGGTCCGAGGGACTGCGCGGGCTGGAGACATGGATCTTGGGCGGCAGCAGCTCGCCGGGCTGTACATCCTTCAGCGCCAGTCCGCTTGTCCAGGTCCGCTGAATATCCGGCCACAGCTCCCAAGGAAGCTCGCCTTCGTTGTTCACCCACTGGTGATGAATGTCCAGCACCATCGGCAGGCCCAGATTCCGGCTCACCGCCAGCGTCTCCACGGCATTGAAGGTCTTATCGTCATTCTCCAGCGTAATGCGTTCTTGAATCTCTGCCGGCAATCTGCGAAAATGCTCCCCGAACCGTTCCGCCGCCGCAGGCTTGTCCCCATAGGCTCCGCCGATATGGATATTGTTCTTGGCCGTTGCCGGCAGGCGCATGGCCTTCAGCATATTCACATGATGCTGCAAATCGCGGATCGAGCTCTCCAGAACCTCGGGACGCGGCGTACTGAGCACCGTGAAATGATCGGGGTGAAAGGACACCCGCATCCGGTGGTTCAACACATATTGTCCCACTTCCTCGAACGCATCCGCCAGCCCCGCAAACGGATCCCAGTCCTGCAGATCAGGATGAGTGGCCAGCGGAATCAGCTTGGAGGTCAGGCGGTACACCTGGATATCTGATCCTACGTTATGCCTCAGCAGCCGAAGGGTGTTATGCAGGTTGCCGCGGGCGATACTTTCCAGCCGGCGCACAGCAGCTTCCCGGTCCGCCAATTTGTTGAAGGAAGCCAGGGTCATTGTTTTGGAAGGGGAACAGTCCGGAATCACCGTAGACATAGCCACATATCCGAAACGGACAATCATCCCTGCTCACCAAAAAACATCTCCAGCGCAAGTGCGCTCTGCACGCGGGATTCTTCTTCATTCAGCTTGCGGACGAGGTCCATCTCAACGGCTGTCACTTCCTGCCCCTGAAAATTGATCTCGGCAATAGAGGCCGATATTTTGACGATCGCAACCGCCACATTCTCCGGGGTGTACGCGATGACCTTCTGGCCGGTCGGATAGACGCGGAAGCCCTGCTTCACCATTTTGGTGCGGCCATATTCCAAAAGCTCGTACAGCTCCTGCTCATTCTTGAACTTGCATATGGTGTTGTACTCTGCCAAAAAACCCATATTCCTCGCTCCTTCCGGCCGGGATCATCCCGCCACTTAAGCTGGTTATTGTTCGTTGTCGTATTTTAGGTTCTGCTTGAATGTGTAACGTTCCAGTGCCAATTCAATCATACGGTCCAGCAGCGCCCTGTAAGATACGCCGGTCTCGCGCCACAAGAGCGGATACATACTGTATGGGGTGAAGCCGGGCATTGTATTCACTTCATTGATAAGAATTTTGCCGTCCGATTTGCGGAGGAAAAAATCCGCCCGGGTAATGCCGCTGCCCTCGATCGCCCGAAAAGCCAGCAGCGCCGCGTCACGCAGACGATCCGCAATTTCGGAATCGACCGGAGCGGGGATCAGCATTTGCGACTTGCCGTCGGTGTATTTGGCAGAATAGTCGTAATATTCTCCGGAAGAGACAATTTCACCCGGAACCGAAGCTTCCGGCTCATCATTGCCGAGTACGGCGACTTCCACCTCGCGGGCATCCACGAACTCTTCAATAATCACCTTGGTATCATAGCGCAAGGCGAGCTCGACGGCTTTGACCAGGCTTTCCTTGTCCACCGCTTTGGAAATCCCCACGCTCGAACCCAGGTTGGCCGGCTTTACAAATACCGGGTAGCCCAGTTTATCTTCCACTCCCATAACCAGTTCGTGGCTCTTTTGCTTCCAGGAGCTGCGGTTGAAATAGCAGTATTCGCACTGATCCAGTCCTGCCTCGCCGAACAACTTCTTCATTACAACCTTGTCCATCCCTGCGGATGAAGCCAATACGCCCGCTCCTATGTAAGGAATATTAGCCATTTCGAACAAGCCCTGAATGGTCCCGTCCTCTCCGTAGGTGCCGTGCAGCAGCGGGAACATGACATCCACCGTCTTCTCCCCACCGGCCAATCCGCTGAACACTACGTTCAGGGCAGCGCCCACATCCTCCGATGCATCTTCGAGCTTGAGCTGCTCTATACCGCTGTAAGGAGCTGTCAGGGTCGCGCCGACTTTCCACAGCCCCTTTTTGGAGATGTAGAAGGGCACAAGCTCATATTTATCGTAGTCAAAAGCGTTCATTACGGCAAAAGCGGTCTGCAGCGAAACCTCATGCTCCCCGGATTTGCCCCCGTACACCAAGCCTACGGTTAATTTGTCGTTCTTCATACACTAATAACCTCTTTCTACTTATAGATAGTCGCTAATATGAAAAAAACGGTAGGCCGTTCTATCGGTCCATGCATAGGAATCCTTATAATCCCAGAACCGGTGTCGGCTGCTCACCGTATGGGCATTCACCAGCGGTAGGCCTCCGGCATCAAAAGCTGTGACGATCGTGCTGTGCTGATAGTGGCCGTTGCCGTCCCAATCATACTGAATGATGTCGCCCAGCATCAGCTGCTCCGGCAGATCCATCATCTCGGCACGTAATCCACTGCCCCGTTTCCCGCTTAAATAGCGGTGCAGGCTGTCCGATACGGCCCAGCTGAAGCTCCACCATTCCTGAGAGCCGTTGTAGCCTTTGTACCACCAGCCCGTTTCTCTTTTACCAGTATAGTTGATCGGTGCTCCCCCTGCAAAGAGGCATTGGGACACATAATTGGTGCAGTCCACATCAAAGGTTTCGAAGGCCGGATTCCCATCCTTCCACCAGCGGTCCGCATAAGCCGCAGCTTCCTCGCGCCGGTAACGGACTTCCCGTGATCCCCCGCTCCCCTTCAGTATATTCCGGTTCAGAAGCGGCTGTGACGGCTGTGGTACCGGCAAGACCTCTCCCCATTTGGAGTACCTCCCGGAGAGTTCAAGCTCCGGCGGCTGCTGGCGTATGGAGCTCCTTTCCGGTACACTGCGCTCCACCACAGCAATCAACCAGTCGTTTCCTTCCCGCACAAAAGTGAGCTGCTCCGTCTCAACCTTGTCTTCACGGTGTTTGATCCCGCCCTTTTCGTAATACAGTGCACTGTGCAGCTCCACCTCTGCCACCACCTCGGACGGCGTCTGCCGGAGAGTCCGCAAGGTTTTCACTCCGGTCTCTGCGCGCAGCGGCACAAGGCCCCTTTGGCTATACCATTCTGCCAGCCGCCGTGAACGTTCCCCCTGCTCCACCAAGTAACGGGGATCTTTGACCGTAGTCCGGCCCGGCTCGGACCCGGGGGCTACCCGCCCCTTGTTCATCTGATCTACATATGTGTACAGACACTTCTTCCACTGCTGTTCCATTATATTTCCCGCCCCTCTTTCCCTGTTTGCTGCTCCTTCTATGTATATGAAGAGAAAGTGGCCGCTATACAGATAGAATCGGCGGGGCGTATGATTTCCTCTGGAGCCGTGTGTCCCTCAATGAGTGCACCCGCAAGCTCCGCTGGCCCGGGCGCCATATTCTAAGGCATTTTTGCCTTTCGTTTGGGCCAATTCGGCCAGGACGCCACATTCTAAGGCATTTTTGCCTTTCGTTTGGGCCAATTCGGCCAGGATGCCACATTCTAAGGCATTTTTGCCTTTCGTTTGGGCCAATTCAGCCAGGACGCCACATTCTAAGGCATTTTTGCCTTTCGTTATGGCAAATTCAGCCCGGATGCCACATTCTAAGGCATTTTTGCCTTTCGTTTGGACCAATTCAGCCAGGACGCCACATTCTAAGGCATTTTTGCCTTTCGTTTGGGCCAATTCGGCCCGGGCGCCACATTCTAAGGCATTTTTGCCTTTCATCCGAGCCAATCCGGCCCGTTCCCATCGGGGGGGGATGGCTTGTATCTATATAGGCTGAGTTTCAGTCACTATTGTTTCCAACCTCTATCGTTCCAGTTACAACTATTCCGGCTACACATGCATATTCCCGCCACATCTATAAGGTTATTTTCCGCTTATTTCCACCGGATGCTGAAAGCGGAAACAATAGAGTGGGTAAGCTAAATATGGGCTTAAAAACAGCAAAAAAAACTTTACTCGCCCCTGTGTAACCGTTATACTTAATAATAGATGCAATATTGAAATGGTGTTTCAACAGATGAAACAAGGAGGCGCATATATGCCAAGCAAGGATCATTTTTCGTTGGCCCGCACCCTGGAGTCGGGCGGCAAAAACTATCGTTACTACGATCTTAAATCCCTTGAAGATCAAGGTCTGGGTGACATCTCCTCCCTGCCTTTTTCCATCAAAGTCTTACTTGAAGCCGCAGTCCGCCAGTTCGATGGACGGGCAATCACGGAAGAACATGTGAAGCAGCTCGCTGGCTGGGCCGGCGACATCGACCGCAACAAGGAAATTCCTTTTATCCCTGCCCGCATTGTGCTGCAGGATTTCACCGGCGTACCAGTGGTGGTTGATTTGGCCGCTATGCGCGATACCGTCAAGAAAGCCGGCGGAGATCCCAAAAAGATCAATCCGCTCGTACCCGTGGATCTCGTTATCGACCACTCGGTTATGGTGGATGCTTTCGGCACCGCAGATGCTTTGGAATACAATATGAATATCGAGTTTGAACGCAACGAGGAGCGTTATCGTTTCCTGCGTTGGGCGCAGACTGCTTTTAATAATTTCCGTGCAGTTCCTCCTGCTACCGGCATCGTGCATCAGGTGAATCTGGAGTATCTGGCATCCGTGGCTGCTACCAAAACCATCGATGGCGAAACCGAAGTGTACCCTGATTCCCTGGTAGGCACCGACTCCCACACTACCATGATCAACGGCCTCGGCGTTGTGGGCTGGGGTGTTGGCGGTATCGAAGCGGAAGCGGGCATGCTGGGACAACCGCTCTATTTTGTCACTCCTGATGTAGTTGGCTTCAAGCTGACAGGCAGCCTGGTAGAAGGGGCTACGGCAACCGATCTGGCCCTGACAGTTACCCAAATGCTGCGCAAAAAAGGCGTAGTCGGCAAATTTGTCGAATTCTACGGACCGGGTCTGGCCAACATCAGTTTGGCGGACCGTGCAACGGTAGCCAACATGGCACCGGAATACGGAGCAACAATCGGCTTCTTCCCTGTAGATGAGGAGACGCTGGCTTACCTGCGCAACACCGGACGTCCCGATGACCTCGTGGAACTGGTGGAGAACTACTATAAAGCACAAGGCATGTTCCGCACCTCGGATACACAGGACCCGCAGTTCAGCGATATCATTGAGCTGGATCTGGCATCCGTAGTGCCGAGCTTGGCAGGACCAAAACGTCCGCAAGACCGGATTGAGCTGACCCACATGAAAGAGAACTGGGAAGGGATTATCCGAACTCCTGTGGACAAAGGCGGCTATGGCCTCAGTGACGAGAAAATCGCTCAAACTGTAGAAGTTCAGCACAAAAATGGCACCACCAGCAAGCTTAAGGCCGGAGCAGTTGTAATTGCGGCTATTACAAGTTGCACCAACACCTCCAACCCAAGCGTTATGCTAGGCGCGGGTCTCCTGGCCAAGAAGGCCGTGGAACGCGGCTTAACCAAACCGGGATATGTTAAGAGCAGCTTGACCCCGGGATCGCTTGTCGTTACTGAATATTTGGAAAAAGCGGGTCTGTTGAAGCCGCTGGAAGCATTGGGCTTCTATGTGGCCGGCTACGGCTGCGCAACCTGTATCGGCAACTCCGGCCCGCTGCCGGATGAAGTCAGCCAGGCCATCACCGATAATGACATGACGGTAGCTGCGGTAATCTCCGGCAACCGGAACTTTGAAGGCCGTGTCCATGCTCAGGTGAAAGCCAACTACCTGGGATCACCGCCGCTTGTGGTTGCCTACGCGCTTGCAGGAACCGTGGATATCGACTTGCAGACAGAACCGCTGGGCTATGATCCGCAAGGCGAGCCAGTTTTCCTCAAGGACATCTGGCCAACCACTGCCGAGATACGCGAAGCAATCGGCCTCTCCCTAAGTCCGGAGATGTTCCGCCGCAAATACGAGAACGTATTTACAGCCAACGAACGCTGGAACGCGATTCCTGTACCGGAAGGTGAACTGTACGAGTGGGATGATAATTCCACGTACATTCAGAATCCGCCATTCTTCGAGCATCTGGCTGACGGTCTGGGTGATATTGAGAACATTACCAATGCCCGCGTCCTTGCCCTGCTCGGCGATTCCGTGACGACCGACCATATCTCGCCGGCCGGCAACATCACCACTTCGGGTCCTGCCGGTGAATACCTGCGCGGACATGGCGTAGAACGGGCCGACTTCAACTCCTACGGCTCCCGTCGGGGTAACCATGAAGTCATGATGCGCGGTACGTTTGCCAATATCCGCATTCGGAATGCCGTTGCGCCAGGCACAGAGGGCGGAGTTACCACCTTCTTACCAAGCGAAGAAGTTATGTCCATCTACGATGCTTCCATGCTGTATCAATCGGCCGGACAGAATCTTGTAGTTATCGCCGGTAAAGAATACGGCACAGGCAGCTCGCGTGACTGGGCCGCAAAAGGAACCCTCCTGCTAGGAGTCAAAGCAGTCATCGCCGAGAGCTTCGAGCGGATTCACCGCAGCAACCTTGTCGGCATGGGCGTTCTTCCGCTCCAATTCCAGGAAGGCCATGGCTGGACCAGCATGGGACTGACCGGACGCGAGACCTTCAACATTACGGGGCTGAGCAATCAGGTATTGCCGGGTCAGGAAGTGACGGTTACCGCCACCCGCGAAGACGGTACCCAATTTGACTTCCCGGTTATCGCACGGCTTGACAGTACAGTAGATATTGATTACTACCGCAATGGCGGTATTCTGCAGACTGTGCTTCGCCAAATGCTGGCGGACGCAACCACTACAGACAACGCCCTTCCGGTTGAATAACCCGAAAGAGCCGGCCTAGCCGGTCTCTTGAATAATCAAGCCCCCGGCACCTCTCCTTACTGGAGAAATGCCGGGGGCTTTTTAAGGATATTTTCAATAGTGACATACAGATTGCGTTTCTTATTACACTCCCTTAGCGCTGCAGACTTTGGCCGTTTGTGGCAATGACTTCTTTATACCAATGGAATGATTTCTTCCGGTACCTTTCCAGTGTGCCTGACCCGTCGTCATGGCGGTCCACATAGATAAAGCCATAGCGTTTTTTGAGTTCGGCTGTAGAAGCGCTGACGAGATCAATGCAGCCCCAGGAAGTATAGCCCATTACTTCAACTCCATCAGCAATCGCTTCGGCTACCTGCACCAGATGATCATTCAGGTATTTGATCCGGTAGTCGTCTTCGACGGTCTTTTCTCCATGGCCGTTAGTAATAAGCTGATCAACTGCGCCAAGCCCGTTCTCCACGATAAACAGCGGCTTCTGGTAGCGGTCATAGAACATGTTCATCACGTAGCGCAGGCCTTGCGGATCAATCTGCCAGCCCCATTCACTCGCCTGCAGATACGGATTCGCCACCCCGCCGATCAGGTTGCCCCCCCGCGCCTCCAGCTTGACAGGGTCCGCTGTTTGACAGGTGCTCACATAATAGCTGAATGAGATGAAGTCTACCGTGTGCTTAAGGATTTCCTCATCGCCGGGCTCCATATGAATCGAAATGTTATTTTCTCTGAAATAACGTTTCATGTAACCTGGATAATACCCGCGTACATGAACATCGGCGAAGAAATAGTTCTTGTGCTCAAACTCCATAGCGGCAATCACGTCATCCGGGTTCGGTGTCAGCGGATAGGTCGGCATACTGAGCACCATACAGCCGATTTGAGCACCGGGAGCAAGCTCATGACCGATTTTGACTGCCATCGCACTGGCCACGAATTCGTGATGAACGGCCTGGTAGAGATCTTGCTTGCTCAGCTCTTTTTTCGGAGTATAAATACCCCCGCTCATGAACGGTTCCTCCAGAATAGAATTAATCTCATTAAACGTCAGCCAGTACTTCACCTTGTTCTTATAGCGGCTGAACACCACTCTTGCATAACGTTCATAGAATTCCACCAGCTTGCGGTTGACCCAGCCGTTATAGTGCTTGGACAAATGCAGCGGAGTCTCATAGTGGGAAATGGTCACCAGCGGCTCGATCCCGTATTTATGGCACTCGTCAAAAAGATCGTCGTAGAATTGCAGGCCTTGTTCATTCGGCTCCAGCTCATCCCCCTTTGGAAAAATCCGCGACCAGGCAATCGACGTTCTGAATACCTTGAAGCCCATCTCTGCAAACAGCTTAATATCTTCCTTGTACCGGTGATAAAAATCAATACCGACCAGTTTCATATTATCCTCGGTGGGGGTCTCTGTAATTGGCCCCTTTATGCCGTTCGGTGATACGTCCTGCGTGGACCAGCCTTTGCCGTCTTCATTGTAGGCCCCTTCGAGCTGGTTGGCAGCAACTGCCCCGCCCCACAAAAAACCGTCTGGAAATTGCAAACCCATTCTTCATCCCCGCCTTCTCTTGAATTCGTAATCTTCATATAATTTCCGCTTCAGAACTTATGATAAACTGTGGTTATCGTCCTCTTGTGCATCCTAAAGGATGAAACGCGTTACATGTCAAATATCTTTTTCTACAAGGAGCAGGATTATGTCGAATCTTGAACGCATAGCAAAACTATCCGGGTTCTCAAAAGCCACTGTCTCCCGGGTTCTCAATCATTCTCCTCATGTCAGCCAGGAAACCAGAGCCACAATCCTGCAAATCATGAAAGAGCTGGACTATGTGCCCAACCGCAACGCTATCTCCCTGTCCACAGGCCAGACCCTGCAGATCGGAATGATTACATCTTCCATCAACGAGATTATGCTGCCGTTCCTGAACGGATTTGTCGAAGTAGCGGAGCAGCACGGGTTCCAGACAATCATCTATACAACAAATGATGATACGAGCAAAGAGCGGCAGGCCTTTGAAGATCTGAGACAAAAAAGAGTGGACGCTCTCGTCATTATTTCCTGTGTAACCAGCGCCAAGGAGGTGGAGTCCTACTGCAAATACGGACCGATTGTCTCCTGGCAGCGCATGGACAACCCGGCCATTGGCTCGGTAGCGATGGACCAGTTCAAGGGGTATACTTTGGCGCTTGATCATTTAATTCCTAAAGGACATACGCGGATCGCAAATGCTCTGGGCAGAACCTACAGCATCAATACCCGCAGCCGGCAGCAAGCCTATGAACAAGCGATGCAAAAATATAATCTTCCCGTATTACGCCAGTTTTATTATCCTTCTACGTACACCATTCTGGACGGCGAGCGGGTGATGCGTGCCATGCTCCAGCAAAGCGAGGCACTGCCTAGTGCCATCCTCTGCTCGAACGACCATGTGGCAGCAGGCGTTCTGTGCGAAGCCCGCCGCCAGCACCTGCGTGTGCCCGGGGACCTGGCGATCGTCGGCTTCGACGACACCGAGCTGTCCCACACCTTGGGGATTACGACGATCCGCAACCCGATCGCTGCCCAGGCCCAAAATGCCTTCCATCTCCTGTCCGGCCCGTTGCGGGGCATTGACATGCCACAGGCTGAGCTGTGTTTTGAGCTGATTGAGCGGACAACCACCTAGAGCCTCCGAAACCAGGCGGGCGCGAGCCTGGCGGCAGACAGTGGGAGCCGCGGGGGAGCGGCAGCCGAAAGAGGGGCCCAGTGAGGAGCAAACTATGGCAGGGAGCGAGGGGGCACGGCGGGAGCCTTCCTGCCTCCACGGAAGGCATTTTTGCCTTCCCTTGGACCGGCGGGGGCCTTTACGCCTCCACGGAAGGCATTCCCTATTTAGCCCCCTTATCCACTTGGACACTTTAACCCACTTCAGATACACTACAGGAAGT
>NZ_BMKR01000050.1 GCF_014644435.1 Paenibacillus albidus
CCCCATTTGACTCTATACGGAGAGCTTAAAGGTAAAATTATTCGCGGTCAAGGTACTAGTTACTTGTGTCAGCTTCGGCCCATCGAAGCCGCTTCGGCATACGCCCGTACCTCAAGCACCTCCGCATAACGGCTGCCGTTGGTGGCTTCGATCCATATTCTCACCGCCAGCGCCTGCACGGGAGTGTCCAGACGATGAACGTTTTTGCGCCTGCGGTTACCGGCCACATGGGCAATCTCGCTCCATACGCCTTCGGTGCCGAGGACTTCGACCCGGTAATCCCGCACAAGCTCAGGCAGAATGCGGAAAGGAGTACGGTGATGATGCAGGTTGACCAGATCCTCATTCACATCATCGTTGAAGGTGAAGTGGATCTCGGCCAGGGTCTGCGGCTGCTCCCACTCCAGCTGCAGCCATTCCGGGCGGCCATCTTCGATCAGCTCCGAGCTCCACTGCTGCGGTCCGCCGAAGGGGCGGTGGTAGCCGTTGACGGTTTTATCCGCCTCATAAGCGGCGGTAGGCGCCAGGGTCCGGCAGCAGAAGGGCCGGCGGGTAAAGCCCTGCATCTGCCATAGCACTACCGGCTGATCCGGCGAGTGGTCTTCGAGTTCCTTCGAGACATGGGACTCTTCGGTTTTGAAAAAGATCAGCACGCCACTATGTGCTTCCACAGCATGATAGAGCGTAAGCGCGGCGTTTGCTTTAATGATGATAAAAGCATTCTGCGGCTCAGCCGGCCGCCACATAAGCGGAAGGGTTACCCATTGCGCCTCTCCCTTGGCCAGTTGGACCGTTGCCGCTGACTGAAGCGTCTTTGGGACATAATTCTCCTTGCGGCCCGTGTCCCACAGCTCTACCGTAATTTCGGTATCGCCGGCAACATCCAGCAGCAGCTCAAGTCCGTCCAGTGCCGGATCAACGGGCAGCAGCAGGGCAACATCAGCTTCAAGTGGATGTGAATCACCCGGCTGAGTGATAGAGATGCCAGTGAGTGTGCTGGAGGCCGTTACCCTGGCGCTCCGGGCCAGATCGCCGGCATCGCTGCTGCGCAGGCCGATGATGGAGGCATCCTGCCGCAGCAGGGTCTGCTGCAGCTCTTCCAGATGGCCGGCGTGCAGCTCGCGCGGCGGGATACCTTTGGCCGCGCACAGGGCTGCGCCGGTTCCGGCCGCTTCGCCAATTACCGCACAGGTGGCCATCACGCGGGTTGTGCCAAAAGCGACATGCGAGGCACTGATATCCCGCCCGGCCATCAGCATATTCCGCACATTGACGGAATACAGCGAGCGGAACGGGATGTGGTACACGCCGTCGGCATGCAGATGCTTGGAGCCGCTCGCTTCTGCGTACATGCCCTGCGGCGGATGCAGGTCGATCGACCAACCGCCAAAAGCCACAGCATCCGGGAATTCACGCTGGCTGATAATATCGTTCTGGTTCAGTACATAGTCTCCGGTGAAACGGCGGTACTCCCGTTTGCCAGGCAGGGAGCCGATCCATTCCAGTGTCATATTGTCCGCATCGAACTTGCCGGAGTTTTTAATGTAATCCCAAATGCCATAGATCACCGACCACAGCTCATCGCGAATCAGCTCGTTGTCATGCACCGTGTCATGTTCTCCGCCCCATTCAATCCACCAGTAATGGCAGCCGGAATCTCCGCTTTTGATGACCCGGCGGAGCGGTATGGAGGTCTGGGAGATATCCTTGGCAAAGGAAGGCGGTACATAACTTACCGGCATACCGGCATCTTTGGTGTAAAAAAGGAGGGTGCTGCCGAGCGTAATATTGTCGGCTATCTCCGGTGCCCATTCCTCCCCGTATTCGCTGCGGGCTTCACGGCCCAGCGCGAACCTGGCTCCGGCAAGAAAGCCGATCAGCCCGTCCCCGGTACAGTCCAGATAGACGGGGCTCTCAAAGCGGATACGTCGTTCGGAGCCCATCATCCAGCCGGTGACAGCGGTGATGATCCGGTCGGATTCGTCCCCTACGGCTTCAACCTCATGGACATCCGTGTTCAGATAAAGGGTGATATTGGTTTCGGCCTTGACCGCCTCCAGCATGACCAAATCCCAAATATAAGGATTGCCTTCGGGATTGCGGTATTGATTCTCCAGGAATAATTCGCCCATAATACCGGTCTCCCGGGCATAACGGTTAATTCCGTGTGCGGTTGCCCCGCAGACCCAGACCCGCACCTCGCTGCTGGAGTTTCCGCCGAGTACCGGCCGGTTCTGCACGAGTGCGACCTGCTGCCCCAGTCTGGCTGCAGCTATGGCTGCACAGATTCCGGCCAGGCCCCCGCCGATTACGGTGATGTCTTTGGATACAGTTTCCTGTCTCATGTCTAAGCACCTCTCAGGTTGGAATTGAAGTTAACATATCTATAATTTCATCATAAGGAAGTGTGTTTACTTTTCAAATGCACTATATTATCATCATGCATATACTTTATTTCATTTCGAGAGGGAATTACTCCATGGAACTGCTGAACCACATTTACTGGAAGCGCAAGGGAAAGTTCGATCTGCCGGAGGATCTGTATAACTCTTGGGTAGCTTTTGCTGTCGAGGAAGGGGTGTTCCGGTATGAGATCGGCGCATACTCAGGCAGCGCGGGGTTTGCCGACCTGGTGTTGTGTCCCCCTGGCGTTCCTTTCCGCAGAGAGACGGTTACCCCGCTGACATTTCATTATCTACAGTTTGCTGCGAGCCCCGCGGAGGCCTCGAACCTGCTGCCTCCGGCAGGCAAATCGCTTATCAATGATACTAAGCGGCTGGCCTCAACCTATGCTTACTTGCGCCAGACGAGCGAGGAGCATGACGCTGCCACCCAGGGCTGGAAGACACATTTGGTTCTGGATTTATGGCATCTGTATCAGCTGGAATGCAGGCAGAACCGGCTGCAGGAACGGAAATTCACGGAAGACGCCCTGATGGCCGAAGCCGCAGTCCTGCTGGAGGAGCAGGCTGGTGAAGCCATCAGTCTTCAGCTGTTGGCCGACCGGCTGGCCCTAAGTCCGGTCCAGCTGACACGGCGGTTCCAGGCGGCATTCCGGGAGACACCTTCCGGTTATCTGAAAGCTGTCCGTCTGAAAAAAGCGCGGGAGCTGCTGGCCGACAGCCCTTTGACTCTCTCCCAAATCGCCGAGAGATGCGGATATGAGAATGGTTTTTATCTAAGCCGTGTCTTCTCCAGGGCAATGGGCATGAGTCCATCCGAATACCGGAGGCGGCACCGGGTGTGAGCACACATTAGAGCCTGCTGGGAGAAGGACTGCGAAACTGCAGTAACAAGTAAGTGGAGAAATTAGGTCTACAAGCAACTTAGGTTGTGTTGTTGTACGATATGACTAAATATGTTACTATTTACCATATGTAGCTTTTGACTATCCGGATGTCCTCCCCCTGCATCCCTATAGTTGATGGCTCTATTTTTTTATGGACAACAGCAGAACAAAGGCGCCTTTCTGCTTGGAAAAAGAGAGGCTACAGACATAACACTTGTTTTGAATGGGATTATATAATATGATGTACTCAATAACGCGAAGTACTTAAGAGGGGGGACAGCATTGGAATTTGGGAAAGAGCTGCTCAAGGGCTATATTGATATCATTTTGCTCAGCTTGCTTCAGGACCGGCCCATGTATGGCTACGAGATCGCCAAGGCTGTGCGCGAAGCAAGCGGCGGTGCTTTTGATATGAAGGAGGCGACCCTGTACATGGCGCTCAAACGGCTGGAGAAGCAGGGCGCACTCGAAGCCTTTTGGGGCGGGGATACTGAGCTTAGCGGAGGTGGACGGAGAAAGTACTACCGCCTGCTTGCGCAAGGCGAGCAACAGCTGCAAGGCAGCCGGGAAGGCTGGAGCCTGTTTCGAAATCTGATGGATTCTTTGCTGGGAGGGGATAAAGCATGACGGAAATTAAACTCAGCTCTGCGTCCCGCGCACGAATGGCGGAATACGTGGATAAGCTGTGCAGACAGATGAACGAACCGCAGGATCAGGTGGAGGATTTCCGTGAGGAGATGACGGCTAATCTGACTTCGGCGGTGGTTGAGGAGATGCGGCAGGGGATGCCCGAAGATGAGGCTGTAACCGTGGCTCTGCTACAGTTTGGTGAACTGAAGGAGGTGAAGCGGGAATTGGTGCGCATTTATAAGATCAGAAGAACCTTTGCCTCCGGCATCCTGAAAAGTGCTCTCCTGCTGCTGCTGCTCAGTGCGGTTTCGCTTGGCCTTATTATCGGAATGTGGAATGAACGGGCTACTGACAAATATGTAAAAGATGTTTATCAAATGGTCCAGGCGGAAGCCGGCGTCCCAGGAACCACAGCGCTATCGGAACCCATGCGAAAAAAACTTAAAGATTGGGTGGACCATACCTGGGGTGTAAAAGGGGTCCTTATCGAATCATCGTTCAGGAATTCGGAGCAAAAAGTGGACATGTTCACCTATACCAAAACTCAGTCTGCCGAAGGTTGGCTGAATTATGCAAGCGGGGTAGGAGAGGTGTTACCTGAACGCGAGGGTTTTTTGGTAAGAACCACAATTTCCACCAAAGGATACCCTTCAGGTGGGGATAATCCCTCAGAGTATCCGTTTGTGGTCCACGTAGCCATGTCTTATTTTAACTACACCTTCTTTTACAGTTTGGGACTGTTCATGCTAGGCGGATATTTCCTGCTCTTTGCGGTATGGGCGGGGATGAGGGCTTACGATGAAGGCCGGGGAAATGTAGCCTGGGTCCTGCTGTTCCTGGTCACCAATGTACTGGGCTATGGATTGTATGTGCTGTTCCGCCGCTGGGAGAGACCGGTGTTGCTAATATCCTGATCTGCAAGCTTGCTCTCCGATTATGGAGGGCAAGCTTTAAATTTATTTAGCTGCAAAAAGGCCTGGATCACAGGCCGATCTGGAGGACTCAGTTCCCCGGGAATCTCCCCATAACTCCAAAAACGCAAATCCTGCACCTCATCACCGTCCACAGTAAGCGTTCCTTCATATTCTGTACATAAGTAGGCACACACTATATTATAGACCTCATCGCCATTCGGATATTTGTAGTACAGCTCTTCACCGGAAAAGACTTCAAACAGTTTAAGTCTCTTCGCCGCTAACCCGGTCTCTTCAAGCAATTCCCGTGCTGCGGTATCCGTTGCACTCTCTCCGGGTTCCATGGAACCGCCGGGCAATCCCCAGCAGCCATTATCTGTTCTGCGCTGGAGGAGCAGACGCCCATCATTGCTCAAAAGAACGCAGGCTCCCGCCATGAGCAGCGGCCTTGAACCTACCAGCTTTCTAAGCTCCATAATATAACCCATAAGGAACACCTCCCCTTAAAAAAGAATATCTTATTTGCCCAATTATACCCTTTGATGTTGTATTTGCCCATCCTGCCGTCCAATAGAATAAAACTGAGCATGCCCTGACCTACCCGGACGACAAGAAGCCTCCTGCCAACCGGGATGTCCGGTAGCAGAAGGCTTGTTGTTGTCCCGCCGGAGCTGGATGAAAGGCAAAAATGCCTTAGAATCCGGCAGAATGCCCCGCCGGAGCTGGATGAAAGGCAAAAATGCCTTAGAATCAGGCGTAATGCCCCGCCGGAGCCGAATGAAAGGCAAAAATGCCTCAGAATCCGGCGCAACACCCCGCCGGAGCCGAATGAAAGGCAAAAATGCCTTTCATTCCTGGCCCCACGCCCCGCCTCAACCCCGGCGGCTGCCAGGCCGTCAGGCTAGGCGTTGTACTGTGCCTGGTACAGCCGGCTGTAAGTGCCGCCGGCGTTTACAAGTTCCTCGTGGCGGCCTTCTTCCGAGATGCCGTCTTGATTCACGACGATGATCCGGTCGGCGTTTTTGATTGTCGTCAGGCGATGGGCAATCACCAGGGTGGTCCGGCCGACGGACAAGTCGGCCAGCGACTGCTGGATGGCGGCTTCCGTCTCGGTATCCAGTGCGGAGGTTGCTTCGTCGAGTATAAGAATCGGCGGATTCTTCAGGAACATGCGGGCAATGGCAAGCCGCTGCTTTTGACCGCCGGACAGCTTCACGCCGCGTTCCCCGATCACCGTCTCCATGCCTTCCGGCAGACTCTGGATCAGCTCCTCCAGGTGGGCGCGGCGGGCTGCCTCCCAGATCTCGGGCAATTCTGCGTTCAGTTTGCCGTAAGCGATGTTCTCGCGGATGGTGCCGGAGAACAGAAAAACATCCTGCTGCACAATACCGATCTGTCCCCGCAGCGATTGAAGCTTCAAGTCGCGGATGTCCACGCCGTCAATGGTGATGGCCCCGCCGGTCACATCATAAAAGCGGGGCAGCAGGCTACAAATGGTGGTTTTGCCCGCACCGGATGGACCCACAAAAGCAATGGTCTCCCCGGCCTGGACCTGCAGGCTGATTTCTTTCAGCACCGGACGGCTTTGTTCATAGCCAAAGGAGACGTTCCGGAAAACGATGTCGCCGCGCAGTGATTGCATGTCCACCGCATCAGGCTTGTCGCTGATATCCGGTTCCGTGTCGATAATTTCCAGGTACCGCCGGAAGCCGGCAATGCCTTTGGGATAACTTTCGATCACGGCGTTGATTTTCTCGATCGGACGGAAAAAAATGTTCGAAAGCAGAATGAAAGCGACAAATTCGCCGATCTGCAGCTCCCCCTGGATGAAGAACCAGGCTCCGCTGATCATGACCAGGATCGTAATCAGACGGGTCATCATATAGCTGACCGACAAGCTTTTGGCCATTATTTTATAAGCGTGCAGTTTCGTCCGGCGGAACATCTGGTTGTCGACAGCGAACAGCTCTTGTTCATGTTTCTCGTTGGCAAAAGATTGCACCACACGGATACCGCCGACATTGTCTTCGATCCGGGCGTTGAAATTCCCTACGTTGCCGAACAGCTTACGGTAGGTTGTGGTCATGTTGCGTCCAAAATAAATGATGACCCAGGCCATAATCGGCACTATGACAAAGGTGATGATCGCCAGCTTCAGATTGATATCGGCCATGAGGATAAAGGCGCCGACCAGCGTCATAATGGCGATGAAGACATCCTCGGGCCCGTGGTGCGCCACCTCGCCGATATCGTTCAGGTCATTGGTGATCCGGCCGATCAGATGGCCGGTTTTGTTGTTGTCGAAGAAGCGGAAGGACAGCTTCTGGATGTGATCGAACATTTTTTTGCGCATATCTGTCTCGATATTGATTCCGAGCATATGGCCCCAGTAAGTGACGATATATTGCATTACTGTATTTAGGGCATAAATGGCCAGCAGCGCCACACAGGCAATCAGGATGAGCGGCCAGTCCTGGCCCGGCAGCAGTTCATCTATAAATTTGTTGACGGCTACGGGGAAAGCGAGCTCAAGCAGTCCCGCACCGACCGCACAGGTAAAGTCCAGAATGAACAGTTTCTTATATGGACGATAGTAGGCAAAAAACCGACGTAACATTTGTATTCACTCTCTTCCGTAAGATTATGTAAAAGTCCCGATTGAGATTAATTCTCAAACAAGTCTTCATTATATGGATACTAAAGATAGACAATGGATTTGTCAATGAATGTTATTGCCGTAACACCCAGACACGGGGAGCGTTTTGGTCATAAGCTAAGTTGTACTCAATTGCAAAGGAGGAATACGTTATGGGCGAAGCTGTTGGAGGATACGGCGCATTTACATCTACAGGTGCCATTCTGGTTCTGTTCATCCTGCTGGTTATCATCACTAAATCTCTCTGGGTCTGATTTCCCCACCCTTTCGCGTGGAATATCCGCCAGTCTGCAAAGACCGGCGGATATTTTTTACATTAGTAAAAGAACATATGTTCGGATATAATACAATCACAGTACGCACGGGAGGTCAGACATCATGAGAAAGAAACTGGAAGGCAACGGGCTTTGGGAGAGCAGCCGGATGATGCTGGTGGAGCATAAGCAACGGATATTGGAGGATGTACGTTGTGCCCTGTTACAGACAAAGCCCGACTTGGACCCGCAGGAACAGGAGGAGTTTGAACGGATGCTTGCCAGATCTATGGAAGAGCATAGTGCCATTACGGTGACGTTGTTTGATCCGCAGAAGAATAGACAATACCGGGGAATTGTGATGAAGGTGGACCGTCAGTTGCGGAGAATTAAATTCAGATGGTCTGAAGACGATTGGGACTGGATAAACCTGGATGAGATTGTGAGTGTTACATAACAGGAAGGCCGCGTCCGGACCCGCCTGTCTTAATTGAGGCAGGGAGGTGATAGCCCTGAGAAAACTTGCTTATGCTGCAGAATCCTCGTTCTTTTGGTTTACATCCTTTGTTGTATGGGCAGTCAGTTTCCTGTACATTTACCAAGGGGATATCCATTTGGTTGTGATATAGCAAATGCCGCAAGGCAGCCTATTTCAATCTCTCAATCCATTTCCCCTGGGATCTGCCCATACATTATACTCACCCCGGAGGAAGTACTGATGAGAACAAGTCAACTTGAACCAAATATCGTTGAATCAAGGGGAGCCGGCTCTCCCTCTAACCGATGGCTTCTGGTGCTCGGTATTATATTTGTAGCGGCCGCGCTTCGGGCGCCTTTTACTTCAGTGGGACCGCTGCTGGAGACAATCCGCGATGACCTTGGGCTTAGCAATACAATGGCGGGAGCCATCACCACCTTGCCGTTGCTGGCTTTTGCACTCGTGTCTCCATTCGCGCCCAAGCTGGCGCGCCGTATGGGGCTCGGAAATGTGCTGTTGCTCGCGATGCTGATGCTGGCTATGGGCATTCTTGTCCGTTCGGCGTCGGGTACGGGGCTGCTGTTCACGGGTACGGCGATTCTGGGCCTTTCCATTGCGCTTTGCAATGTGCTTTTGCCAGGGCTGATTAAAGGTAAGTTTCCTCAGCAGATCGGTCTAATGACCGGAGTGTATACCGTTTCAATGAATTTATGCGCCGCCATAGCTTCAGGCATCAGCGTTCCGCTCGCAAGTAGGTCCGGCTTAGGCTGGCGGGGGACACTGGCTTTATGGTTCATTATTGCCGCACTGGCGACATTATTCTGGATTCCGCAACTGCGCCAACTGGGTCCGGGCAGCGGAGCCAAAACTGCATATTCCCCGGGGAATATGTGGCGCTCAGGACTGGCTTGGCAGGTCACACTGTTTATGGGGCTGCAGTCGCTGATTTATTATGTGCTGATTGCCTGGTTCTCCGTAATCCTGAGTGGGCGGGGGATGTCCTCGGGCCACTCAGGATGGATTCTGTCACTGATGCAGCTGGCTCAGCTGCCGGTTATGTTCTTTGTGCCCATGTGGGCGGGGCGGATGAAGAATCAACGGATGCTGGTAATGATCATGTTTGTGCTGTTTATGCTTGGGATCGGGGGGATCTGGCTGGGCAGTACAGCCTGGATGGCCGTATGGGCGGTTTGCATCGGGGTTGCCGGCGGCTTTGCTTTTGGCCTGGCGATGATGTTCTTCAGTCTGCGCACCCGGACCAGCCAGGAAGCGGCCGAACTGTCCGGAATGGCACAGTCTGTAGGTTATTTGCTCGCGGCGACTGGCCCTGCACTGTTCGGATGGCTTCATGATGCGGCCGGCAGCTGGACGATGCCGCTGATTCTGCTGCTGGCTGCAAGCACCCTGCTGCTCGTCGTTGGACTTGGTGCGGCTGGAGACAGGCTTGTGGGAAGTGGTCAGAGCGGAGGCGGGACAAGATAAACGCTTGAACTAAAAAGACAGGGCAGGGTGGCAGGACACCGCTGCACTGTCTTTTTTGAATGTTCTACATTCCGGGCCGGATGATCCTCATCAAGACCGTCATTACCGCTTAAACGCCATCACCCGGATCCTCCGGTAGTCCATCACCCAGTGGTCTTTATGGTATAGTGCAGGCTGCAGTTCCTGCTCCATATGCTGGAGAACTGCTTCACGCTCCGCAGGATGAAGTACAGACAACACACCATTGGCAAAAGTGTCCAGCCAGCGCCGGAGGCCTTGTTCCCCGCCTGCAAGCGGTGTCGGACGGTCGAAGCAGTGGACCAGGTCTACGGTCAGACCCTTCCGCTCCAGCAGAGTCGCATATTGTCCGGCGCTGGGGAAATACCAGGGCAAGTGCAGCTTGCCGCTGGCGCCAACAGCGGCGAGGGCCCCCGGCAACCCGGCGACGACCGAGGCGATATTGCCGAGCGCACCGAATTCGGCGACGAAACGTCCGCCCTTCCGCAGGCTGGCCGTGATTGAAGCGGCTGCTCCATCAGCATCCAACAGCCAGTGCAGCGCAGCGTTGCTGAATACTGCGTCGGCAGGTTTTTCCCCCGTATAAGATTGACCATCCGCCAGGATAAAGCTAAGCCCGGGATGCTTGAGCTGTGCGCTTTGGATCATCTCGGCGGAAGCATCAATCCCGGTTACCACTGCACCGTATTGGGCAATAGCAGCTGCCAGGTCTCCGGTTCCACAACCCCAGTCAATGATCCGCTCTCCCGGCCGGGGCTTGAGCAGCCCAATCAAAGACTCTCCAAACTGGGATACAAACGCCATATCTGTATCGTAGGTACTCGTATTCCATTGCTGGTTCATACTTATCGCGCCCTTTCATAAGTCTCGCAGTTCGTTACCTTCTCACTTGTTGTACCATGACAGACGCTTATAAGTGAAATATATGAAACGAATAGAGCTGATTGATTATTCCTATAAGTTAAGCTTACGCAAGAAACACTTGCATATTCCCCTGGAATAGAGTATATTCTTAATTACGGTGATTGAATCACTAATACATAATATGCGGTCGTGGCGGAATTGGCAGACGCGCACGGTTCAGGTCCGTGTGGTAGCAATATCGTGGAGGTTCGAGTCCTCTCGACCGCATCATAGCCAACATTAACAGGTTCGTTAATTGCTCTTGCAGCAGTTAGCGGACCTGTTTTTGTTTGCTGCAGAAGCTAATCCTGTTATGCAGAAAATGATTTCTAACTCCTCCGGATTCCTGTACAATCCTAGGTAATGAATCACGATTTTCTCGAAGATGGGAACAATCACAAATGGAATCATATCTTAACGTCTATATCACACTTGTCGCAACCTCAGGTGTACTTAACGGCGCATCCGGATAATGAGATGATAGAGAGGGGAGCATTCAGATGAGAGCAGATGTACTCGCTCCAGACCAAAAGGAAGACTTTCTGGCCTTCTGCAGGAAACACCGGGCCAAGCTGGATGACTCCTTTTTGGACGATGAGGCACTTCGGGCATTTGAACTGTCAGCGGAGAATCCAACCTGGATCATTCCTGACCTGCAAGGGGGAATTGCGGCAGCAGCCTCGCTGATGCTGAATGATTACAGCCGCAGGGGACGGAAAGCGCGCTTCAGAATTTTTCATGCGGAGCCGGAGGATACAGCGTTGTACCAAAGTCTGCTGGAGGCTATGGTCAGACAGACAAGAGACCTGGACCAATTGAATCTATTTGTTCCGCAGCGCAATCAGACGGCAATGAAGGTGATGACGGACATTGGATTTACGGTTGAACGGTACTCTTATGTACTTGTAAGAGAGGGGTTGCCGGTACCTGATTTCAGTTTGCCGGAGGGGGTTGAGATCAGGGCTTTCCGCCGGGGAGCAGACGAAGAGGCATGGTGTACGGTCAGAAATACGGGGTTTGCCCAGCTTAAGGGAAACGAGACGCCGGCCACACCGGACATGCTGGTGAAGCTGATCTCGGGCCCGGATTACATCGAAGGCGGGTTAATGATGCTTTACTTCCAGGGTGAACCGGTAGGTATTGTAAGGGGATCGGCGGATGAATATGATCAAGCGCCCATTATGAATATCGGTCCCCTGGCTATTTTGCCGGAATATCAAGGACTAGGGTTCGGGAAAATTCTGCTCAGGGCTGTACTGCGTTTTGCCCGGGAGAACTCCTATAAGAAGACTATACTATGTGTAAATGCGGAGAATGAACGTGCCCAAGGACTATATCTCGGTGAGGGCTTTAAGCAAGTGGAGGCTGCCGTCTGCTATGTATACAACCTGTCTTCATGACAAGAAGAACGTCCGGTCACGGACGTTCTTTATATTTTATACGCCCAGCATGGGCGTCATCTCTAGGGTGAAAGTCCCGGGCGGGGGCTTTCAAGCGCCTACCGTTATAGCCAAGAGGCCAAGAGCAAGGGTGTCCACCGTGAGGCGGAATCTGTCAAGAACAATGCCTTCCTGTCAGAACATATTACTTTTCTGTTCGTCATCGATCTGATCTTTGGCACGCTGCTGAATTCCGACAGCCGCTATATGAAGAAGAAGCTGAACAGCGATGCTGTGATTGAGAGCAGTCAATTCTGGAAGAACGAATATATCTGAGCATCCTGAATCAAATGGTTTGCTGGAGGCTTTGATTCGTGTGGTGAAGAATTGGCGGATATATTGGTAGTGGACCTCAAAGACAAAAGTCAGCCCTTATCGAACAGGAAATTTCTGTTTGAGGGCTGACTTTTTTTAGGCTGATTTTACAAGAATATTTAAGAATCATGACTGAATTTTCCGCTTTGATGGCAAACTTAAGGGGATGACACCAGAAGAAGGGGAAAATTCTCATGTGGGGTAGTGATGAAACAGAATGTGGTCTACCATAATATCTTACATCCCGAACTGGACCATTTTTATGCAGGCAGGAATCACTTTTGTGATCCCCATCGGAGTTTATCATATGTACAAATCCCTGTATTTCTATGTGGGAAGCGGCAAGCCGTCCGAGAACAACTCTGCTTCATCCCAAACTGCCGCGCCACCGGATAAGGAGAATGCTGCGGAACCCGAGCCCCAACAATTGAGGCCGGATGCGGTAATTACAGGGAATCTCGCTTATGACTTGAAGTTGATCAAGGCCGCAATCGGACAGAACAGCGACGTCAATTTCCGTGAGTTTGTGGTCAGGGGATTTCAGGCCCGGGCCGTGCTGATGTATGTAAATGGCATGCAGGATGAAGAGCAGATCAACAAGCAGGTGATGCAGCCCCTGATGATGATGGACAAGCAGGAAGGGCGGGGGGAACTGCTGCCTGACCGGTTATCTTGTGAATATGTAAAAGAGAACCTGCTTCCCCTTGCACAAATCAGTGAAGCGAAGGATATGAAGGATCTGCAGGAATCTGTATTGTTCGGGTATACAGCATTATTGATTGACGGAATGCCCCATGCCCTCTATGTCGGCTTGCCAAACGGTGCGAACCGGGCCATCACCGAGCCGACTTCGGAAGCATTGCTGCGGGGGCCGCGCCTAGGCTTCACAGAAGTGTTAAGCGAGAATACGTCTATGCTGCGGCGGCAAGGTCTGAACAAAAATCTGGAAATGAAGACCTATGAGGTCGGCAATCTCATGAAAAAAAAACTGGTGATTGCCTATATCAATAATATCGTGAATCAGGATTTGCTTCAGGATGTGACGGAAAGAATCTGCAAAATCGATATGGACTATATCGCCGAATCCGGGTATGTGGAGCAACTGATAGAAGACAACTATTTAAGCCCGTTTCAACAAACTCAGAACACAGAGCGGCCCGACCGGGTCATCAGTGCTTTGCTTGAAGGCAGAATAGCCATTTTGCTGGATGGAACACCGTTTGCCTTGATTGTGCCGGTGACCTTCAGCATGCTGCTTCAGTCGCCGGAGGATTACTATGAACGGTGGCTGCCCGGTTCACTGCTGCGTCTTATGCGGTTTGGTGCGTCCTTTATGGCGCTCATGGCACCGGCGCTCTACATCTCTTTTATTTCGTTCCATCCGGGACTGATTCCGACTGAACTGGCAATCAGCATTATTTTGACCCGTGCAGGCGTACCCTTTCCGTCAGTCATTGAAGTCATGATTCTGGAAATCTCGATTGAAATCCTGCGCGAGGCAGGGATCCGGTTACCGAAGCCGATTGGACCGGCGATGGGCATCGTAGGCGGTTTGATTATTGGCGATGCTGCGGTGCAGGCCGGGATCGTCAGTCCCTTTCTGGTTATTGTGGTTGCCGTTACAGCCATTTCCTCGTTCTCCATTCCCATGTACAGTGCGGGAATTACCTTGCGTATTTTGCGTTTCGCCGGAATGATTTTTGCTGCGGTTCTGGGAATGTTCGGAACGATCCTTTTTTTTCTGCTGATCTGTATCCATTTAACGAAATTAAAAAGCTTCGGGGTGCCTTATGTGACGCCTTTTTCGCCCATCCGGCTTGGTGACTGGAAGGATCTTTATCTTCGCGCCCCTCTTTCGCTGATGAGACGAAGACCGGAAATGCTGAAAACCCAAATCAAAAAGAGACGCGGTAAATAACTGCCTTAATTCAAGGCCGGAAAAAGGGGAGACCTTATGTTTAAGCGTACGGATGACAAGATAACTTCTGCTCAGGCTGCGATTTTTTTGACCAACACGGTGCTTGGCGCAGGAATATTGACGTTGCCCCGCGGGGTCACCGATGTCGTACGCACCCCCGATGCCTGGCTGTCCCTTCTGCTGGGCGGAGTCATTGTCATGCTCGTGCTTCTGATCATGGTGAAATTAAGCCAGCAATTCCCGGGCCACACCGTATACCAATACTCCCGAAGAATCGTCGGAACGGTCCCGGGGGCTTTTTTATCCCTGTTATTGATCGTTTACTTTATTATCATTGCCGGCTTCGAAATTCGCGTTTTGGCGGAAGTCGCTATGTTCTTTTTATTGGAGGGAACGCCGATTTGGGCCATTGTCATACCGTTTGTATGGACAGGAGCGTATTTGCTTTTTGGAGGGATCAACACCATTGCCAGAGTCTATCAAATTATCTTTCCAATCAGTTTATTCGTGCTTATCCTGTGTTACGCATTCAGCATAAAGCTGTTTGAACTGGATCATTTACGTCCCGTACTCAGTGAAGGACTTGTTCCGGTACTCAAAGGCCTCAAGTCTACGGTTCTAGTCTTTACCGGCTGTGAGGTGGCCATGACCCTGACGGCTTATCTGCAGCATCCCAAACAAGCAGTGAAAGCAATGTTTATGGGTATAGGCATTCCGCTGGTACTATATCTGTTGACCATAGTGATGGTAATCGGAGGGTTGTCACTCGATTCCGTGACGACAAGCACCTGGCCGACGATTGATCTCGTCCGCAGCTTTGAAATTCCGGGTTTTTTCTTTGAACGTTTGGAGTTTCCACTGCTGGTTATTTGGATGATGCAGATGTTCTGCAATTTCTGCAGCTTCTTTTTTAACGCCTCACTGGGAATATCCCAGGTGTTTAAATTGAGGTTCCATCCTGTCGTCTTTGCGCTAATCCCGGCTATCTTCATATCGGTAATGGTCCCCAAACGGATTAATGATGTCTTTGCCCTCGGCGACGCTATTGGGAGGATGGGGATCGGTTTGTTTTTTCTGGTGCCGGTACTGCTGTCGGTGGTGCTTATTATTAGAAAAAAGGGGCTGAAGCAAAGTGTATAGCTATCGAAAGGCCGCACATTTGCTGTTGTGCATTCTGATCATGAGCCAAACGGGGTGCTGGAGCAGCAAGGAAATTGAGGATTTGAGCATGTACACCGGACTGGCTTTGGATAAAGCGGAACTCAGTCCGGTGGAACAGGCTATGGAGGAAAAAGGGGAGACCTATCAGAAAAGGAACATAGTTACGGCAACAGTGCAGATTGTCCCTGAGAGGCCTAGTGGAAGCTCGGAAAAGGGCCAGTCCCAGTCCCAGCAGACTCCCAGATATCTGAATATTTCGGAGACCGGCGATTCTGTATTTGAGACCTTTCGCCAGTACAATATCCGCCGGGATCGGCCAATTATAGGGCATCATTTGAAAGTGATTGTAGTTTCCGCACAACTGGTAAAAGAGTGGAAAATGAGGCAGCTGATGGATTTTATACTGCGTGACAATGATATTCGTCCCAGCTGCATGGTCTTCTTAAGTGAGGAGAAGGCTTCGGATACACTAGTCACTAAATACAAAAATGAAATTCCTTCCTTTCACATTCTGGATATGCTAAGAAATCAATTTCGTTCGAGCAAGATTATGAAAGGTGTCAGTCTATCCGAACTGGATGCGCTTATGCATTCCAGAAGAAGCTTTATCCTGCAGAACATTGTCAAAGCCCGAGGCGAGGTGGCCTTTTCCGGTGCCGGGATTATAAAAGGAGAGACCAGCAACTGGATTGGGAAGCTCTCCCAAGAGGATGTGCTGAGTATTGCCTGGATCACGGGTGAGGTGAAGGGCGGGGCCCTCAAGGCATATGATAAACGCAATCAGTCTATCTCTTATGAGGTGAAATCACTCAAGAGCAAAATAAAAGCGGAAATCTCTCAAGGGGAGGTAGTCTCCTTTCATGTGGATATCAAATCGGAGGGGCGCTTAATTGAGAATTGGGACAGTGAAGAGAATCCTTCGGAGCTGAAGTATATGAAGGAGGCCGAAGAGCAGTTTGAAGGCAAGCTGAAAGACATGTTAAAAAGCAGCCTGGAAAAAATGCAATCCAAATATAAAGTGGAGGTTTCCGGCTTTGGAGACTGGCTTAGTATCGAAAAACCACATATCTGGAAAAAGGTAAAGGATAACTGGGATGAAACGTTCAGTCATATACCGGTTACTTTTGATGCTAAATTTACCATCACAGACTTCGGTTCATCGACAGAATGACCCCAGTCCCGGGGTCCTCTTCTTCTTCCAGTGGCAAACTGGTACTTCATACTTAAAGCATATTATCCGAAAAAAAGGTATACTGATAATAATTATGTTCCATTTTTTCCAGGGGAGGCTCCACCAGTGTCTGACTTTATTTTTGAACAGCTGTATCTGCGGTCATCCATCGGGTTTGCGGTAGTCTCAACGACGGACGGGGCTATGGCCCAGGCCAATCCGGCACTTTGCGAGATGTTCGGTTATACGGAAGCGGAGCTTATGCAGAAACGTTATCTGGATGTGGCCCACCCCGAAGACAAGCATACGGCTGACCATCAAATCATTATGAACTATTTACTTAAACGGCCGGGAGCCTCGGTCGATAAAGAGAAGCGGTTTCTGCACAAGGATGGACATGTGCTGTGGATCGCTGTGCATGTCTTTCTTATTTTTCGCGAGGATACCCGCGAACCCCTGTATTTAATTGCAGAAATGACGGATATAACGGACCGGAAGCTGGCGGAGCAGAAGGTCATTGACAATAAATATTTGTACGATTTAATTACCAAGAATACTCCCGATATGATCTCATTTGGCGATCCGGATGGCACTCTGCATTATGTATCTCCGTCGGTCGAGAAGCTGCTTGGGTATCCGGCCGAGGAGATGATCGGCCATAAGCGTCCCGATTATTATCATGTTGAGGACGCCGCAGCCATGCTCAGGGAAGGTACGCTTTATTCGGATACCGATGTCTTCACCCGCAGGGTAAGGCATAAAGATGGACATTTTTTATGGATAGAAAGCTCCTTTCAGATCTTGCGGGGCAGTGACGGTGAAGTGGAGAAGGTGCTGACCCTTGCCCGTGATGTGACAGACCGGAAGAAATACGAGGATATGCTGGCCAAAGCGCAAAGCCTGGTCCAGATGGGCTCCTGGGAATGGGAGGTGGCGAACAAACGCCTGACGGCTTCCAAGGAAATGCGTTCTATCTTTGGTTTTACCGAGGATTCCAGCAATCATATGATCTATGATCATGAACTTATCATTGCCCGGATCGAGCCGGAAGATTGCCAGCGTGTTCTGGATGCTTTGCGAGATACGCTGGACAAGGGGACAGCCGGCGATGCTGTTTTCCGCATCTGGACAACGGACGGCACCATGAAATATATAGATGCCCACTGGGAAGTCATCACCGATGAATCGGGCAGAATCCTTCAGATCAGCGGTGTAGTCCAGGATGTGACGAAGCAGCACCGGATGGAGGAGCAGCTCCGTGAGAGTGAGCGGAACTATCGCCTGATTTCGGAGAATTCGCTGGATTTTATCTCCCGCAATGCTTCCGACGAACATGCAACCTATTTATATGCTTCTCCTATTTGTGTATCTATGTTTGGCTACACCCCCGAGGAGTTGGCCGGAACCCGGGGATTGGATTATGTTCATCCCGAGGATGCAGGCAGGGTAAGGACCTATTTGCAGCGGAACAGGCAAGGCGAGAAGCTTGAGCCGGTGGTATTCCGTTTTCTCCGTAAAGACGGGTCGTATATCTGGGTAGAAACGAAGCTAAGGTATATTTATAACGCAGATGGCGAGATTCAGGAGCTGGTTTGCGTGACCCGCGACATTGCTGAACGCAAGCAGTACGAAATGAAGCTGCAGGAGAGCGAGAACCGCTACAAATCGATGTTTGAATACAATCCTTCAGCCATCAGCGCCATGGATTTGCAGGGACGGACTCTTTCCGTTAATACCAGTCTAGAGCATTTGACCGGATATTCCCGCGAGAGCCTGCTGCTGTCAGGCTACGACGAGATTATTGATCTGGAGGAGCTGGATCATGTCAATGAACGCTTCAGAAGTGCTGCGAGCGGGCTGGCCCAGACCTTTGAGAGCCGGTTGATTCACCGGGAAGGGCATCTGGTAGAGGTAAGTGTTATCTATGTCCCGATCATGATGAACAACGAAGTTGTGGGTGTATTTGGCATTACCAGCGATATTACCGAACGCAAACGTCATCTGAACCAGATTGAAAAGCTCAGCTATGAGCATGCGCTCATTCTGAACTCGGTGTCGGAGGGGATTTTTGGCATGGATCTGGAAGGTGCAACCATGTTTATTAATCCTGCAGCTGCGGTAATGCTGGGCTACGATCCGCGGGAACCGGGAGAATGGTCTGCGGGAAGCAAGCTGTTAACGATCCAGCAGACCTGGCTAGACGGGGAGCAGCAAGCAGGAACCGGCAGAACGCTGATCCAGTCGCTGTCCGAGAACCTGTCCTATGAAGAAAAGGAAGGGGTATTCTGGAGACAGGATGGCTCAAGCTTTTTGGTGAAATACCGCATGACGCCGCTTTTTGACAATGGCGAACGCAAAGGTGCGGTAGTAGTGTTCCGTGACATTACCGAGGAGAAGGCCATCATGCATGCCAAGGAATCCGCCGAAGAGGCGGACCGGGCCAAATCGGAATTCCTGGCGATTATGAGCCATGAGCTGCGTACACCGATGAACGGCATCATCGGAATGGCCGATTTGCTCTCAGGCACCGAACTGAATGAGGAACAGCATTACTACACTCATATTATTAACAAAAGCGGAGAAGCGCTGCTGCATATCCTGAACGAGGTGCTGGATTTCAGCAAAATCGAAGCAGGGATGATGACGCTGGAGCTGCAGATCGTGGATCTCCGTCATATGATGGAGAGCGTCATTGAAGTGTTTTATCCCAAAGTGAAAGATAAGGGACTTGTGCTGAACAGTGTAATTGACCCCGCGCTTCCGCAGGTAATGGTAACCGATGAGGCCAGATTGCGCCAGATTCTGGTGAATCTGATCGGAAATGCGGTGAAGTTCACGGAGGAAGGCGAGATAGGCATCACAGTAGATCAAGTGTCCTCGCCTGTGGCAGGCACGCTGACTGTTAAATTTACAGTCAAAGATACAGGGATTGGCATCCCGCTGACCAGCCAGAGCTTGCTCTTCCAATCCTTCTCCCAGCTCCATCCCTCCATCAACCGGAAATACGGCGGAACCGGACTGGGGCTGGCCATCAGCAAAAAGCTGGTGGAGCTGCTGGGAGGCGCGATTGGTGTGAACAGCGAGGAGGGAGCAGGAGCGGAGTTCTACTTCACGGTCCAGGTGACCTTGCCCGGTGAGGAGCTGAGCATAGAACAGGAGCTGGTACAGGCTTATGAGCAGGCGGCTGCCAGTGAAGAGCCTGTTTCCGATTCTGCTGACCCGGATGTAGACGGTGGGAAATATGGTCCGCTGTCCATCCTGATTGCCGAAGATCATCCGGTGAACCGGCAGCTGCTCCAGGCTTATCTGAAGAAAAGGGGCTACTCGGCCGACGAAGCCCATAATGGGGAGGAGGCGGTGGAGGCCGTGCTCGCCAAAGAATATGATCTGGTCTTTATGGACATTCAAATGCCAATTCTGGACGGGATTGAAGCCACGGGCCAAATCCGTGAACAGCTGGGGCTTTCACCGGCGATTGTGGCCGTGACTGCTTTTGCCAGGGATGTGGACAAGGAAATGTGCCTCAAGGCCGGGATGCAGGACTTCATTTCCAAGCCGATTCCCACCAAGGAATTGGACCGGGTGCTGCGCGAAGCGGTTGCCCGTATCCGCCGATAAAAATAAGGGGGCTAGTCTGTGCCGAAGCGGTGAGATCCGTTTTGGCACAGCCTTTTTTTGTCGTTTAGGAATTATGCAAGGCCAAAAAATGTGGATATCTTGGAAGCTTGAGATGAAATAGGCGGTGCAGGAGGATGGGGCTCCATCAGCGGAGTGAAGCGGACAGAGAAGACCCTATTTTGCGAAAAAGTCTGCTTTCCTGGCGAATTCGGACTCAGAAGCCGTTATATCGTTCGTTTGAGCCTAGAATGAGGGGAGATGGGACCATTAGCGGAATCTCTGTCCGTTTGTCCTGCTGAATAGACGAATCCTCTCCAATAAGGGATTTCCTGTCCGCATCAGCCGCGGATAGATCATGAAGGGACCTCATCGTGTCCGCAGAGGGACCCACGCAAAATCGCACCGTCAACAATACATGTCCTAACCACCTATATGGGCGAGAGTTGTGCACGTTGTACAACAATGTGAGTTCTATGCAAGACAAATGACGATAATCTTGTCTATTGTACAACAATCCGGGCCTCGTAAGCTCCGAGTTGTTATTCACCCGCCAGGGTGATTATGTTCAGGAAATGCAGGGATTGACACAAGTGGACCAGCTAACCTATATTTAAATAGATCGTAATTATTACGTTTAGATTCAGAACTCTATCATGTATTGAACAGGAAGGTAATCTTATTGCAAACCATAAAACGCGGGGACTATATTATCGTCCTGCTGGTGCTGCTGGTGGCTGGTTCCATAGTTGGCCTCAAATGGTTCAATAACCACAATGAACATTATCAGCAGGGGGATCTGAAGGCACGGATAACCATTAATGGCCAAGAGTACAAGACAGTGACGCTGACCCGGGAAGAACAAGTCATTGATATCAAGACCGGGTTCGGACATAACACCCTTAAGGTATTTGATTATGGCATCCAGATGACCTATTCCGATGCACCGCTCAGAATCGCACTGGAAATGGGCTTTATCTCCAAACCAAGGCAGCAGATTATCTGTATTCCCGCCCGGCTTATGGTGGAAGTGTTCAATCCCGGCAGCAGCGGCGGGGATGACGAGCTGGATGCCATTATTTAGCCATCTTCGCCGCTTCCTGTGCGGCCAGCAGCTGGTGCCAGGCAGCGATTGAATCGGGACTGGTATAAATGTAAGGTGTGGACGGCGCAGATACCGGTGTTACGGAGACCGCCTTGATCCGTATCACTTCCTGCCCTTGATAGTCAGCGATTTGAAGCTTGCCACGAACCTCTACCCAGGTATCGTTCGGCAGGCTTATTGTCGTATCAGCTTCTACCAGCATGCCAAAAGGGGTCGCATCAGCCGTGCAGCACTGCACCAGAAATCTGCTGACAGCAAAGGATGCGGGGTCCGTGTGGGTACCGTCCCTGTAAAGAAAGCCGGTTACAGCGATATCCTTACCCTCGAACTGCTGTTTGTATCTGTCTATGGCTCCGAAGGTCTCGGAGAAAATAGCCGGATATACTGGGATTACAGGCTGGGCATAGAGCTGCCTGGCGAGTTCGGCGAATTCCTGCTGATACGGGTCAGAGGTATCAAAGGCAGAAGCTTCCGGGTGACCATCGCCCAGATTGGACAAAATGATTCCTTTTTTGTCAGCGGCCAGGCTTCCCAAGGCTTGGTCTGGGAGCAGGAAACCGAGCAGCAGCGGAAAGAGAAATAAACTATACAGCGCTGTACTTTTTACAAAAGAACGGGGAAGGCGGTGCTCGCAGTCACATAGGGCGCTGCCCTTGCCGTAAAAGGCCTGGACGGCAAGAGCGAGCGCCATCAGCGCAAGCGGCACCGGACAAAGCCTGACCCAACGCGCCAGCTTCGGCGCAATATAGTAATGAAGGGTGTCCTGCTGTGCCAGATGTGCGATATACAGGGCAAAGGCAAGCAGAAGGGCGGCTCTTAACAGATAGTGCAGCCGGATCACCCGGGCTTCAGACATGCTTGTACCTCCTCTGCTTGAAATTTCTCCCGGTCATAACCATACCGACATCAGGACCGAACCGACAAACACGCATGCCAAAATCAGAAAGAACAAATAAAGGGCAAATTTGGTCTTGAACAACGAAAGCAGCATCAACGAATTTTTGAAATCAAGCATGGGACCCAGCACCATAAAGGCGAGCAGGGAACCTGCAGGGAAGGTATGCAGAAAGGTTGCGGCTACGAATGCATCGGAAGTGGAGCACAGCGACAGCACAAAAGCCAGTCCCATCATAAATACATAGGCGCCCAGCGGCCGGTCGAAAGCGGCGGCGAGACTTTCCCGCACCATAAAAGTCTGAATGGCCGATGTCAAAAGACAGCCGATAATCAGATATTTTCCCATTTCAAAAAATTCATCCGCGGTATGCACAAACACGGCCGTCAGCTTTCCTCCGCGTGTATCCTGCCGGTGTGTCTCTTCGTTCAAGGACTTGATGGACAGGCGGAGAGGCGATTTTCTAACGGTGACATAGATGATCAGACCAATTAGGCAGGCTACGATAAAAGCCAGGCCCATCCGTGCATACACCAGCTCAGGATGGGTTCGGAAGGCGGTCAGGGTGGCCCCGTACACCACGGGATTCACTATCGGGCCGGAGAGAATAAATACAATGGCCACATATACAGGCATCCCCTTGTGGATCAGGCGGCGGACCAGTGGAATCATACCGCATTCACAGACAGGGAAGAGGATGCCGAGCAGACAGGCAAAAAGCAGGGCCGGAACCGGCCGCCGCGGAATCCAGCGCGAGATGAGCGCATCCGGTATAAATACGCTGAGCAGCGAAGAAAGCAGTGCCCCCAGAAGGACAAACGGCATAGCCTCCAGTAAAATGCCGATAAAAGAAGCTTTGAAGCTCCCCAGATAGGTGTTGTCCAGAAGAGCGGTCAATTCAGGCAGCCAGAACACCAGGGCGACTACTAAAAAGGCGGCAGGCAGGAGCAGCGGCAGGATTCTGAATGGGGTTAAGCCGGCCACGTCAAGTAAAAAGAGCAGACCATCGCTCAGTGAGCAACGCCTCATTCAAATTCATACCGATAAAAACGACATAAGGCTGGCCCGGATAACGTGAGTCTTCCCAGAGAGTCCGGAGTCCGGCATATTGCACCAGCTGGACCGCATCCTCTTGAGGCAGCCGCACATGTCCCTTGGCCCGCAGCAGGCTGCCGTCCCATTCTGCAAAAAATTGCTCAAGCTGTTCTTTTGTCAAACTCCATCCCTTGCCTGGCGGAAAGGTAAGCGTTATGGCGGTAACCTGGGAATAGGAAGCGGCCGGTTCCTCCTGCGGCTCTTTTACCGCTACCGCCCCCTCTTCGTGAGATGTTTTGCGTAATGCACCACTCTTGAAGGTTTGGTAGGCTCTCTGCGGGGAAGCGGCAGAACGGTTCCGCGGGAGGATTCCTGCCAGCAAGGGGGTTAGGTTGATTTCACTATAATGTGTGAAGACGAGTTCGGCTTCGTTATTGTGCTTGCGGACTATTTTCTCAATTCTCCATAACGTATCGGGTTCAACGAGATCGCTTTTGTTGACAACGATAAGATGGGCGGCGGTAAGCTGTTTGTGCAGGGTACGGACAAGCTGCTTGTCGGCCGAGAAGCGGCTGTTATATTCGAGCGCATTCTCTGCATCGAGCACTGTAATTGCACTGTGCAGCATCACTTGTTCCCGCAAAGGGGCCGCCTCCAGCGTTCTGATGATTTCCTCCGGATTAGCCACGCCGGTAAGCTCGATGTAAATGGCGTCCGGACTGCGCTTAAGCAGCTGGACCAGAGCGCCTGCCAGCTCTTCTTTTCGGCTGCAGCATACGCATCCGTCCAGCAGTTTCTCCACACGTGCTCCTGTATGCTCTTGCAGGATATATCCGTCCACATCCCGTTTGCCCAGCTCATTCATCACCACCCCGGGATGGAGTCCTCTTTCCGTGCTTTCCTTCAGGATAGACAACAGCAAGGTCGTCTTCCCGCTTCCCAAAAATCCGCTCAGGATGATAACCGGTATTCTCATATTCAACACTCCCGCCGTATTCTTTGTAAAAGACAATGACTTAAAATGCAAGACTCATAGTTTCATATATCCATCTATACGTAGCTGTCCCGCAGGAAAGAACCTGAAACTTAGCGGCGGCAAAAAAAATGGCGAAGGCAGTTGACACCCCGGCAATAAAAAGGGTAGAATGTGTAAATCGTAATAATTACGAATAAAAGGAGCTGGAAACTATGAGAGTCATCATCACCCTGGCCTGTACTGAAACCGGAGACCGCAACTACACCACAACCAAAAACAAACGGACACATCCTGGCCGGATGGAAATGAAGAAATATTGTCCACGTCTGAAACGAGTAACTTTACACCGCGAAACCCGTTAAGGGCAGGCCGGTTCCGATTCTAAATCTAAAAGGCAAGGGGTCATTCAAATGAATAAAATTCCCGTTACTGTACTCAGCGGCTACCTGGGTTCCGGTAAAACGACGTTGTTAAATCATATCCTGCACAATCGCGAGGGTCTGAAGGTAGCCGTCATTGTAAATGACATGAGCGAAGTCAATGTGGATGCAAATCTGGTGAAGGCGGGCAATACCTTGTCCAGAACCGAGGAGCGGCTGGTGGAGATGTCGAATGGCTGCATCTGCTGCACTCTTCGCGATGATCTCATTGTCGAGGTGCAGAAGCTGACAGCAGAAGGGCGCTTTGATTATATTCTGATCGAGTCCTCAGGCATCAGCGAACCGGTTCCGGTTGCGCAGACCTTCACCTATGACAACCCGGAGCTGGATATTGATCTGACCTCGCTGGCCCGGCTGGACACCCTGGTCACGGTAGTGGATGCGAACCGCTTCTGGCATGATTTTGCTTCCGGGGACAGTCTGCTGGAACGCGGACAGGTCGCAGGTGAGGATGACACCCGTGATATTGTGGATCTGCTGATCGACCAGATTGAGACCTGTGATGTGCTGCTGCTGAACAAATGCGATCTCGTAGAAGAGCAGGAGCTCGGCAAGCTGGAAGCCGTTCTGCGGAAGCTTCAGCCTACGGCCAAATTCATCCGCACGGTGAACGGAGTGGTTGACCCGAAGGAGATACTGAATACGGGGCTGTTTGATTTCGAGAAGACAAGCATGTCTTCGGGCTGGATTGCGGAGCTGAGCAAGGATGGGCATACCCCCGAGACAGAGGAATATGGCATCAGCTCTTTGGTCTACCGCAAGAGAATACCGTTCCATCCGCAGAGGTTGAGCAACTTCTTCAGCAACTGGCCGGAAGAGGTCGTCCGGGCGAAAGGTGTGGCATGGGTCGCAGCCAAAGGCGATCTGGCCGCGACCTTGAGCCAGGCGGGGCCATCCATTCAGTTCGGCCCTGCCGGCTACTGGCTGGCCACTCTGCCGAAGCAGCAGCAGCTGGAAGTGCTGGACAGCGAGCCCGAGGTTAAGGCCAGATGGGATGAACAGTGGGGCGACCGCCAAACGGAGCTTGTCTTCATCGGCATAGGCTTGGACCGTGCAGCCATTGAAGCAAGACTGGACCGCTGCCTGCTGACCGCGGAAGAAATGACACTCAATTGGGACAGCTTCAATAATCCGCTGCCATGGCCGTCAGAGGAGCAGCTCGCGGAGGCACACGCCTAGGCACGGATGGAACGATCTAAGAAAGTAAAGAAAGAAAGAAAGAAGGGAGGAATGGCATCATGGCCAAAAAGTCGAAAGTCGTAAAAGAGCTGAAGCGGCAGGAACTGGCCGCGAAATACGCAGAGCAAAGAAAAGAATTAAAGGCCAAAGGCGATTATATGGCGCTCCAGAAGCTGCCGCGTGATTCCTCTGCCACCCGTCAAAAAAACAGATGCCAGGTCACCGGGCGACCGAGAGGATATCTGAGCAAATTCAAGGTCTCCCGGATCGTATTCCGCGAGCTGGCCCTGAGAGGACAAATACCGGGCATCACCAAAGCAAGCTGGTAATGTGAACTGTAAAGAATTTAGAAACCGTCCAGACACAGCAGAGCAGCGATTCCCCGATATCTGGAGAATCGCTGCTCTGTTTTTATGTTTCTATCTCCACGTCAGAACAACGGTTTGTTCGTTCGCGGAGCGTCCGCACCAAGTACACGCGCCAATCCTACTCCAAACAACAAGGACTGGCCCAAGCAGCCATTTCATCGTCTTTCGTTGTCTACATCATGACAATGAAATAGAACAGAGCGGCAAGGACGAAGCGGTAAAGCGCGAACCATTCCAGTCCCAGCCGCTTAATCAGCTTCAGAAATGTAATGACTGCAATCATAGCCACGACAAAGGCGGCAACAAACCCAATCAGAAACAAGACGAGGTCATCGGAGGTTAAAGAATTACGGCTGTCGTACAAATCCAGCAGGGTGGCCCCGAACATCACCGGAACGGAGATCAGAAAGGTGAAGTCGGCAGCCGCTTTCTGGCTGGTTCCCAGCAGCATTCCCCCGGAGATGGTTGAGCCGGATCTGGAGAAGCCGGGCCATAATGAGAAGCACTGGAACAGCCCGATGCCAAAAGCTTGCTTATAGGTAATGTCATCGGTTTCTTCGGCAGTCACCTTACGGCGGGAACGGGCAGCAATAATCAGCAGGACGCCGCCGACAATTAAGCCGATCAGAACGGGGCCCGGACCGAACAGCGTACCTTTAATGAAATCCTTGCAGGCCAGATACACAATCAGGGCAGGAAGCATGGCAATGATCATATGAATGGCATTCAGCTTTTTTTTGGCGGAGAAATTAAAAGCCAGCAGATCCTTCAGCAGGGTCATATATCTTTTCCAATACAGCATGAGCAAGGCCAGCACCGCTCCCAGCTGAATGACAATCTTGAAGGTATCGGCAGCATCTCCCTCGTAGCCAAGCAGGTGGCCGACAAGGATCAGGTGCCCTGTTGAAGAAATGGGCAGGAATTCGGCCAGGCCTTCTACTATACCGAGCAGGAGAGCACAAAGGATTTCGTACATTAATGGATATCCACCTTTCTGAAATAGATGAGGGCAGTAATGAAGCAAATAAGCGCTGTACTTCCAATGATGAGATAGGAGACCCATGCCGGGTATGTAGACATAAGTGTACCGTTCGAGATATCGAAAGCGGCGGCCCAGGGCACCAGCCCTCTATGCTCGGAATTGAAGGCCAGCACATTGACCAGGTTGATTACGAGTGCGGCAATAATGGTAGGGACATAATTTTTCATTACCAGCGTGATCAGGATAATAGGGGTGGACAATATGAACATAAACAAACCCGCAATGAAATATTGAACCAGGGTTTTGCCGAGAAGTGCGCTGCTCAGTCCTTCGAATTGACCGATCCAGCCGAATACAATAGTCAGTACCCAGGCGACTCCGGTCAGCAGCAGAATCCAGAGCAGCAGCAACAGCATTTTGCTCAGGAGCAGCTGGGTGCGGGAGACAGGAATCGTCAGCAGATTCTTCAGGGTATCCTCCACATACTCGCGGTTGAACAGATAGGCTGTAACGACACTGTACAAGGGAACGCCGATCAGCAGAATCGTATACATGCTGGTGTTGTAGAATAGAACATCGAACCCGGCGACTTCCTCGGCCGGTCTGGTGTTTTTGCTGATATAAAAAGCCAGCACGACCATCAAGGGGGCAAACGCCGCTCCGATAACACTGAGCAGCACCATCTTGGAGCGTTTCAGTTTCAGCAGCTCGGCAGCCAGCAGATTAACCAATGGTGCCACCTCCTACCAGTCTCGTGAAATAATCTTCCAGCCGGTCCTCACTCATCACAATTTTGAGAACCTCGATCCTATGCTGCACCAGCATTTTATTGATCTGTCCCTGCTGGCCCAGGTGGGAATAGATCCGGATGTTTCCGCCGCCATGGACTTCATAGTCGGCAATGCCGCATTCTTTTTCCAGCAGCATCACTGCTTTGTGTTCTTCGGTTACCTGGAATTCCAGGTAGTTGCGGCTCAGGGTCCGGAGTCTGTCCAGGGAGATTTCCTCCAGCAGCTTGCCCTCGTGGATAATGCCCATCCGGTCCGCGAGCTGCTCAATTTCGGATAAAATATGGCTGGAAATCAGGATGGTGATCTTTCGCTCCTGCGCAAGCATTGTAATCAGACGGCGCATTTCCTTGATGCCGATCGGGTCGAGTCCGTTGGTGGGCTCGTCCAGAATGAGCAGCTCGGGATAATGCAGGAGCGCCCGGGCAATGCCCAGCCTCTGCTTCATCCCAAGCGAATACTTGCCCACCAGCTTTTGAGTTTCGTGCTGCAGGCTGACGATTTCAAGGGCTTCCTCCATGGCGTTTTTTTTGTGAATGCCCATAATTCTGGCATTGATCTGCAGATTCTCACGGGCTGTCAGATTCTCATAGAATCCCGGAACTTCTACAATGGAGCCGATTCTGCGCAGAATCTCTTTCTTATGTGTAAAAAAGTTCTCGCCAAAGATCTCAATTTGCCCATGCGTAGGTTTAATGAGTCCCAGCAGCATGCGGATCGTCGTCGTTTTGCCGGCCCCGTTGCGCCCGAGAAAGCCGTAAATCTCACCCGGGCACACGTTCATATTCACCTGGTCGACCGACAGCTGATGGCCGTACTTCTTGGTCAGCCCGGTTGTCCTGATGACCATACTCATGGAAAGTTCCTCGCTTTCGTTCTTCGGATAAGCTTCATTATAAGAAAGCGGGTTTAACCTGAGCTTATCTATTTCTTAACTGTTTCTTAATTGTCGGCTGTCATCGTGTTTTTGAAAAGAAAGACCAAATTCTGTCTTCTCCCAGGGGATGCTGTCTACGCGGATCCGGCCGCCGTTCTTCTGAACGAGGGCCTTGGCAATCGCCAGGCCAAGCCCGCTGCCGCCGTGGCCCGCCTGTCTTCCCTGGTCGCCGCGGTAGCTCCGCTGAAAGATATGTATAAGCTCCGGCTGGGAAATGCCGGGTCCACGATCCCAAATCAGCAGCTCCCAGTCCTGATGTTTATCTTCAAGCCCGACGCCCAGCACTCCGCCTTCATGCCCATACAGCAATGCATTTTTGATGATATTGTTGATGATTCTGGCCAGGCTCGCCCGATCTGCCATAATCATGCAAGGCGCCTCGGGAATATGAAGCTGCAGCTTCATGGCTTGACTGTCCAGCTCAGGCAGGAAGCCGATGAGCGTCTCGCGTGCGATTTCGGCGAGATCCACAGCTTCGGGAGACAGCGGCAGTTCGTCTGCGTCCAGCTTGGCCATCGTGAACAGGTCTTCAATTAATACCTTCAGTCCTTTGGACTTTACGGAAAGGATATCAAGGTAGTGTTGTTTTTCCTGATCAGAGCCGGCTATATTGTCTTTTATGGCATCGACATAACCGATGATTGAGGTAAGCGGTGTACGGATATCATGGGAGATGCTGGACAGAAGAGTTTTGCGTGCGGCCTGGGACCGGGCTGCTTCCACCTGGACTTGTTCCAGCACTTCCATTAGCTCATTGATCGTGAACAACACTTCATTCCAGCTGTGGTCTTCATTGGCGAGCAGCCGCATCTTCATATTGCCGTTCACCGCACGGCGCAGCTCCGCAGCCAGCTTCTGAAGCTGGCTGCGGGAATGAAGAGCGGACAGGATCAGCAGGCCCGTGACACCAGCCAGTGAGCCCAGCAGACACCACCACAGCAGCGGTGAGCTGTTGCTCTCTGCATAGAACAGGGCAAGAATGGCAGTAAGCAGGAGCTGGAGGCTGAGAAGAAGGATTTGTTTGGTCGGATTCATTCTTTTTCACCCGAGAACTTGTAGCCTATGCCCCAAACCGTCTGGATGAACTGGGGATCGGAGGGATCGGCTTCGATTTTTTTGCGGAGCTTGCGGATATGTACCATAACCGTATTGTCGTCTTCAATGTAACTGCTGTCCCATACGCCCCGGAAGAGCTGGGTTTTGGTAAACACCTGCTCCGGAGAGGAGGCCATAAATTTAAGCAACTCAAACTCCTTGGCGGTCAAGGCAATTTCCCTGCCACAGGCCTCTACAGAATAGCTTTTCAGATCCAGGCGCAGCCCCTTGAACACAATTTGGTCCGGAGTCTGCGGGTGGGTTCCGCTGCTGCCCAGAACCAGATATCTTCTCATAAGCGCCTTTACCCGGGCAATGACCTCATGAATGCTGAACGGCTTGGTCATATAATCGTCGGCCCCGATGCTCAGTCCCAGGATTTTATCGACCTCCTGCTCTTTGGCTGTCAGCATCAGAATCGGAATATTGGACTGATTGCGGAGCTGGCGGCAGACTTCGATCCCGTCCACCTTCGGCATCATTAGATCCAGAATAACTAGGCTGTAGGCATTCCTGTGAAATAGGCGCAGCGCTTCCTCGCCGTCTGCTGCGGTATCAACAAGATACAGCTCGCGTTCCAGATATTTTTTGAGCAATTCCCGAATTTCCCGTTCATCCTCGGCGATAAGCACCCGCTGGTCGTTCATGAATGTCCATCTCCTTCTGCAGATTTCGTGTATTCTACTTATCCACTACCGAATCTACAGAAATATATCATAATTAGTAATTTCAGTTCAATGTCGATATCATAAGAGTAGAAACTTTAGCATTCTGTGAAGGAGTTGATAGAAATGAGTTATACGAACACCTTTGTTCGTGTCGCTGAAGATTGTCCGGCAGAGACCGGGACGCCCCCGATGTCCTGTCGTACGCTCCCGCCCGCACATGTTATTGCGTATGAGCTGTTGAGCACCCACCCCTACCAATACAATCATGAAGAGCTGCTGTATGAGGTGCATGTGCGGCATAAGCAGATCCCGCTGGACGAGCGGGTGAACCGGAGAGACGAGATCTGGAATGAGCTGTTTGCCAAAAAGCATCCTTGTCTGCGTGCTTCACTGCTGCCCAAAAAGTTCGGCTGGGGTGTGCATTACAACGAAAATGGGAGAATTGCATTGTTTGCCAAAGAGTCTCCCGAATACGGACGTTTCGTATCCGGTGAAACTGAAGGCGTTAAGCTGCTGAATGCGATGCGCAACAAACGGGATTGAACGGAGATCTATCCATACGGTTACAGAGTGGGGGAATTGAGATGGAGGAGCAGACGGGTCTAGCGGAATACTGGAGCCGAAGATTTGCACAGGAAGGAATGATATGGGGCAGCGAGGCCAGCCCTACGGCCGATTGGGCCAGGAGGTTATTCCGGCAGCACCGGCTGGGCAGCGTACTGGTGCCGGGAGCGGGATACGGCCGGAATACCAAGGTATTCTCCGCAGAGTTTCAGACGTACGGGATTGAATTAAGCAGAGAAGCCCTCGACCTGGCGGCCGAGTGGGACCCCGGGACCCATTTTATTGAGGGAAATGTCTTGGAGCCCATGGATCTCCAGGTGGATGCCGTCTATTGCTATGATGTGCTGCATCTGTTCCTGGAAGAGGACCGCTACAAGCTGGTCGCCCAGTGCCTGGCGGCACTGAAACCGGGCGGGCTGCTGGTGTTCACCTTCTTCTCCGACCGGGATGCGAACTGTGGCATCGGGAGAATGCTGGAACCGGGAACGTATGAATACAAAGAGGGCAAATATGCCCACTTTTTCAGCGAAGCGGATCTGCTGGCGCATTTTGCAGGGACACAGGTTATGGAGACAGGGTCCTATGTTGAAACGCTACGCAGTCCGCTAGGAGATGCCCATCAATACATACTGAGAACCATTGCGGCCCGTAAAATATCTTAAACGAATTTGCCTTGCTGCGGGATGGCCTTTTCTTTGAAGAACCTGCATAAATCGGCGAGTTGTGCGGACATCTCCGGGCCTTCCATCGGCAAGCCATGTCCTGTGAGCACGATCCGGGGGTCCAGCAAGGCCAGGTTACGGACGGATTGTTCCGCTTCCTCCCAGTCGGTCGTGAAATAAGCCGGAGGGCCGTGGATCTTCTGATGTTGTGTCACGACAGCCAGCGCCGATTCCTGCTTCACGGTAAGGAAGGCGTCGCCTGCCAGAAGCACTTTATCCCGCGCCCGGAACAGGGAAATATGGCCCGGACTGTGTCCGGGAGAATGGACCCATTTCCATTCCTCTGCGCCCGGAATGCTTCCATCTTCGGGCAGCGGCCTCACCGCTGATCCAAGATCGATCGCCCGGTGGGGATAAAGCGGAGCAGCTGCAGCCATCAGTCCGCCGCGGACAGAAGGGTCGGCTTCCGGATAATCCGTTTGGCCCGTTAGGTAAGGCAGCTCCAGCGGGTGGGCGTAGACTGGCACATTCCACTCTTCCACCAGCTCCTTGACAGTACCGACATGGTCGAAATGCCCATGGGTCAGCACGATGGACACGGGCGGTTTATCGAAACGTTCCCGGGCAAGATCCAGAATGGTGCGGCCGAATTTGCCAAGCCCGGTATCCACCAGAATCCAATCCGACGACGCAGGCAGCGAGACAAAAGCCACATTCACAAACAAGGTCCGAAGGCCCAGCACACCGGGAGCCACCTCCCAGAGAGCCGCAGGTCCGGCTGATAACAGATTATTAAGCTCCATATTGCTCCTCCTGTTTTGCTGCTGTTTTTAGCGCAAGTGGTCTTATGTAGTAGCAATGCCCTATTTCCTGAAAAAAATCAAAAGACCGTCCCCATTGCTACAGTGACGGTCTTCTGGATTATGGGGTCTCGCAATCAGCAAACAGGATATGCCGGGGAATACGGAAAAAAGTCTCGGCTTTTTCCTGCAGGGCGAGTGTCGGCAGATGGCTGTAATGCAGCCATTTACGGAACGTTCCGGGATGAATTCCGATCCAGATGCTGACATCCGTTACGGACAGGTCATAGACCATGCAGAGGCCTGTGAGTATGACATTGCAACGCGGTGAATTGTTCATGGATCTTTTCATAAAACGTGACGGTGTAGGCTGGCATAGGATCGGGCTTTGCCGCAGAAGTGCTTCATTAAACAGGACATTGGGCGGATAACCCAGCAGTCGGCAGGTTTTATCCATATTATTCTTGGAAGGAATCCGTCCTTCGTATACCCAGGCACTGACGCTGCGGGAGGATACGGAGAGATCCTCGGCCAGCCGGGAGAGCTTGATGTCCTTGGCCATCAGAATAGCCAGCAGCACACGGTTGCGGATTTGGCTGCGTTTAGGACGACGGAATCTTTTCACACGAACGCCTTGTCCAAGATATTTGCGGTTGATCAGGGACCACGCCTGGATCTTATGAGAGTCTGGTTGATTAGTAGGCATACTTCCTCCGATTGATTTGATTTCCACTTTTTTTTCTTATATGACTTTAACATTACGATAATGCTTTAGTCCAGATCAAAAGAGTGGATGGAACTTATTGTATTTCGCTGAGCCTAAAGTGGCTTCATGATGAGTTTCTGCTCTCTTAATAAATCGCTTTTGAGTAAGTTTCTTTCAGAACGTCTGGGTCTATGATATATTTTTAATAATCAATTTACAAATATGAGTTAGGGGAGCGGAGTCCAAATGATTAAACATATTGTATTTTTTAAACTGAAAGACCGGTCGGAAGAAAGTGTGGCGGCAACGGTTGCCGTACTCCGCAATATGGAGGGCAAAATTCCGCAGCTGCTCTCCATCGAGGTTGGTGCAGACATCCTTCACTCCGAGCGTTCTTTCGATATTGCACTTGTGACGGTGGTAGCTTCCCTGGAAGATTTGCAGGCGTATCAGGTGCATCCGGCGCATAAGGAAGTTATCGCCCACATTAACGAAGTGAAGGATGTTTCCTTTGCTGTTGATTATGAGCTGTAGGCTGGACTGAGATAAGGTGAAGACCATTAAATCCCTGGGGCGGTGGACGTAATGCGTGAGCTTGAATATCCGATGGAAGCGTTGACTTACATGATTGTGTTTATCGCTGCCTGTATTGTGATGTTTTTTTGGCTGAAACGGCGCGGCAAACGCGGCAAGTAGACAGAGCCTCTCTTTACTCACTACATTTTACTTGGAGGTATGGCTGTGTATTATGTGAACCGGAAACAAATAGAGAATATTCTGGGACAGATTCCCGATATCGTAACGGGTCTGCGGGCCGCGGCAGGATCTTGGGACGGCGGAACGTTAATGGGACTGGTGCAGGAACGTTCCCTGCATTTGGCGATTGAAGTGGTGACGGATGTAGGGAGCTGTCTGATCGATGGCTTCATCATGCGCGACGCAGGAAGTTATGAGGATATCATCTCTATTATTCACGAGGAAAAAGTGTTCGCAGGACCCGGCATCTATGAGAGGATGATCGAGCTGGTTGCCCTCCGCAAGCCGCTGGTGCAGGATTATTACGTCTGGGACCGCAGCAGCCTGCATTCTTTGACAACGGTGCTCCCTGAGGTGCTGGAGCATTTTGCCGCTGAGGTACGCACTTATCTGGACCAGGAATTGGGAACGGATCTGCCCACATCCTAAGGTGACGGGCTGACGGACCAAGAAGAGAGAGGTAAGGCGACAGCCGGAAAGAGAGGAGGGGCTTACGATGAAAAAGGGGCAGGAGAGCGGTACGACCAGGCAGATGATTATGACACTGCTCAAGAGGAAAGGGGCGCTGACCATCGGTGCGCTGGCGGAAGAGCTGGGGATTACCGAGATGGGCGTGCGCCGCCATGTGCTGCAGCTGGAACAGGAATCGCTTGCCAAGACCAAGGTGGTGCGGCAGGCGATGGGGCGTCCGCTGCATATCTATTCTCTGACGGAGCAGGCTGAGGATTATTTTCCAAAAAGCTACCACAATCTGGCGCTGGAGCTGCTGCGCGAGCTGGATCACGAAAGCGGAGCCGGGGCTGTGAATGTCCTGTTCGAAGGCCGCCGCCGCCGGCTGCTCGCCCAGTATGCCCCGATGATGGAGCGCGCGAGTCTGGAGGATCGGGTTGCCGAGCTGTCCTCCATACAGAATGCCGGCGGATATATGGCGGAGTGGGAGCGCGAAGCGGACGGCTCCTATGTTCTGCGGGAGTACAACTGTCCGATCCGCCAGGTAGCGTCCCAATACCGCAAAGCCTGCGAGTGCGAGCAAAGTCTGTTCGAGGAGCTGCTGGATGCCAAGGTTACACGCAGTGAATGTATGGCGGAAGGCGGCGGGTGCTGCCGATATTCCATCATGCCCAAACCCACAGACAAAACTTCGCCAAAAGGCTTAAACTGAGTCACAGGACAAACTCCTGCTGCTTATGATAAAGCAGATATAGGCATTAGCCCGGTAGGGCCGGGAGAACCGTGAACTCAAAGGAGAGATGAAACGATGAAAAAGGATACCAAAAGCTTACTGTGGGGACTCGCAGCCGGAAGTGTGATCGGATCGATAACTGCGCTGTTATTCGCCCCCAAGCCGGGTAAGGAGTTGCGCAAGGATATCGCCGAGGGGACTGCGGCCAGTCTGGAGAAGATTCAGGAGACAGCGGTCCAGGTAAGCGACAAAAGCGTCGAGATCTACGGCAAAGCTAAAGACACGGTAGAACAGGTAGTATGCGATGTCCGGGACTGGGGCAAACAGATCACCGATGCGGGCACGGAAGACAATAAGCTCGCAGTCAGCGGAATAGCCGCTGTGGAAGCTGCGGTTGCTCTGGTGAATGCCATTCGGGAAGCGGAAGATACGGCCGTGGCCGTCAGCGCCGAGCGGACTTCCGGGGGCAATACGCAGGATGATCTCAAGAAAGACGAATCCATTTAGAAATGCCGCTAGCTGCAAGGCCGCTTTCTCCGCTTACCGGCGGGGAAGCGGCTTTAATAATGTTTGGTGGCTTGAACTGAAGCGGGAAATGGAGTAATATCTGCAATTGGGGCTGAAAGCCAGGTACATTTTCTGGAGGCCTTACATAAGCTACTCAAAACAAGTAGAAGGAAGCGGTGTGTTCGTGCAGCAAGCGATAGCAATATTGGACTCAGGAGTGGGAGGCTTGACGGTGGTCAAGGAAGTGATGAGGCAGCTCCCGCGGGAGAAGATCATTTATTTCGGAGACACGGCAAGGGCCCCGTACGGACCCCGTTCGACCGAGGAAGTGAAATTGTTCACCGAACAAATTGTAGATTATCTCATTCAATTCAATCCCAAAATGATCGTGATCGCCTGCAATACGGCAACGGCGGCTGCGCTTGATTATATCTCGGCGAAGGTGTCCATCCCCGTCATCGGAGTGATTCATCCGGGTGCCCGGGCTGCAATCAGCGCCACCAAAACCGGCCAGGTCGGTGTGATTGGTACAGTAGGGACCATTGGCAGCGGGGCATACACGGCGGCTTTGCAGCAGCTCTCTCCGTTTGTACAGGTGGTCAGTCTGGCCTGTCCATCGCTTGTGCCGCTCGTTGAGCAGGGGATGTTCCGCTCGGAGGAGAGCGCGGGCGTGGTGGAAATGGAGCTTGCCGACATTAAGAACCGCCATATTGATACTTTGATTCTGGGCTGCACTCATTATCCTTTTCTGATTGAACCCATCGGCAGGTCGATGGGACCCGAAGTTAAGCTGATCAGCTCGGCGGATGAAACCGCACGGGAAATCAGCACCATTCTGTACGATAAAGGAAAGCTGGCCAGCGGGGATGAGAGCCCGATTCACCAGTTCTTTTGCAGCGGGGATGCCGAGATGTTCCAGCGAATCGCGCGTGATTGGCTGGGCGAGCAGATCAGACGTACACCTGTGGTCTGGCAGGTATCCTCGTTATAGGTGCAGACCGTTCCGAAGCGAATAGGGACAAACTGTCGGCAACGAAAGAAAGGCTAAGCCACGAGGCTGTCCCATGAGTGGATTATTCTACGAATGAGACAGTCTTTTTGATTCTAACAATCGTAACAGCAGAGCAGCGATTCCCCGTTACCCGGAGAATCGCTGCTCTGTGTTTGTAGTCTGCCCGAAGCAGAAATCCGTGAAATCCCCGGTTGCCGGCAGCTAGGAAATGAAAAGCAACGAGCGGATCGATCTGGAACGGGCGATGGAGCGAATGTGCGAAATACCGGCATGCCTTGGTGCACTGGGATGGATGATAGATGGGTGATTTCCTGGTAGTGAGCTAGTGAGCAAGTGAGCTAGTGAGCAAGTGAGCTAGTGAATAAGTAAGTAAGTAAGTAAGTAAGTAAGTAAGTAAGTAAGTAAGTAAGTAAGTAAGTAAGTCTTTGGTTTGACTGCACTTTGTGCAGCAGAACACGGGCAAACCTGGCTTTTTTTCGGTTTCGCTGCATTTTGTGCATCAGGAAAGGTAGAACGGGCCTAGATTTCGATGTTTTCGATGTTTCCGATGTACAAAATATATCAGAATGGCCTTTCGAGCCCCTCCTGGCGCATTTTGGCTGTACTAAATGCACTGAAACGCGTAGCCGGCTAAACTGGCCGCGTCAGAGAGGCATTGTTGGAAGGGGTGGCCGGCATTTTTCATAGACCAGAGGGCGTAACAAAGGCAAATGTCTACCCGTCTCGTGAGGTGTCCCAAGCAGCCATTTCCGGATTCTGAGATACCCCTTTCATGTGGGACAGAGGGGGCTGCATACAATGGAGTAGAGGGCTGTGTCCCGCTCTTCTTGTAGTGCACCTGCAGGGAAGTTAAACAATGGGACGACGGCAACTTAAGGCCGAGAGGATGAGTCATATGCAGCAATATATAACACGCAGGGGAGATACCGTCAGCCGAATTGCTGCCGTACATGGACTGACACCGGAGCATGTCATCCAGAGCAATCCCTGGGCAGGCAGACAACCGTATCTGTATCCGGGCCAGGTTCTGTTCCTGCCTTCAGCTCCCCGCAAAAGGTACGCGGTACAGGAGGGCGACGACGCGGGCCGGATAGCGGCCCTGTTCGGCATTCAAGTGGAGGCGCTGGAGCAGCTCAATCCAGGTGTGACCTCTGGCCACTGCTGCACAACAGGGAAAGTGCTGGTAATCCCTGCGTCCGGGCCGCAGCGCGTAGTCCGGCTTCGCGGCGAATATGGACCCAGGGAGCTGCAAGAGGATATCGACAAACTGATCGAAAAGTACCCCTTTATCGGCAAGGATGAAATAGGTAAAAGTGTCCTGGGTAAGCCGCTGCATGTACTGCGTATAGGTTCAGGCCTGAGACATTTGCATATCAACGCCGCTTTGCATGCCAATGAATGGCTGACCTCACCTTGTCTGATGTCTTTTATAGAGGAATATGCGGCAGCTTATGCCGCAGGCTGCACCTGGAATGGCCATGATCCCCGAGAATGGTATAACCGCTGGACGGTCTGGGCGGTCCCCATGGCCAATCCGGACGGGGTGGAGCTGGTGCAGGAGGGGGCGGCAACGGACCATCCGTATTATGAACAGCTGCGGCAATGGAATGGAGGGCGCCGCGGCTTTCGCCACTGGAAAGCCAATATCCGCGGGGTTGATTTGGGCGACCAGTTCCCGGCGCATTGGGAGGAAGAGCGTGCCCGGCGGAAGGTCGCGGGACCTGCACCACGCGATTACAGCGGTCCGGCTCCGCTGAGTGAGCCGGAAGCTGCAGCGCTTACGGCATGGGCTGAAGCGTATCCCGGCTCTGCGGCAGTTTCCCTGCACACCCAGGGGGGAGAAATTTACTGGAACTACCGTGGGTTTGAGCCGCCGGGCAGCAGGGAACTGGCTGCCCTTCTGGGTGCGGCGAGCGGCTACCGGGCGGTAGAGCTGACCGGCAGCGATGCGGGTTATAAGGATTGGTTCATCCAGGTGTTCCGCCAGCCGGGCTTTACGGTAGAGCTGGGAATCGGCAAGAATCCGCTTCCGCTGGCTGATTTTGAAGACATGGCTGTGGAAGCCGGATATATTCTTGCCTCGCTTCTCTCCAAGGAGTCAGAAAAATGAAACATTTTCAGGAAATTTGCGTAAGATAGGGCATAGGGTATGGCCGCTGTTGTCTCTATACGAATTCCGCGGCTGTGCCCTTTTTGATAAAAGGAGGGCCATCATGAAACTTAGAAAACTGCTGTCGCTCAAGCAATGGTCCCATATTTTACGCAATACCTGGCAATACGTCATTTCTCCGCAGGTGGCCATTCCGGACAAGCTGTTGTTTACCGTTCCTGTTCTGCTCTACTGGATACTGCCGGACCTGATGCCGTTTATGCCGATTGATGACATTGGGGTTACAATGCTGCTTATGGGCTGGTTCGTAGCGAGAATGGAGCGGAAATATCCCGATTTGAAGGCGAAAAGATGAAGGTTTCGCGAATTTTCACAGATCCAACCCGGACCAATTTCGTTAATATGGTTGCTTTTAGGCGCGATGTTCCTTTAAAATAAATTATTGAGTATTTAAACTATAGTGTCGGGAGATGGATTTGGGATGAACGTCAAAATTACCCGCAATGCGGCTAAAGTGATAAAGAAACAATTGGAGCTTGAAGGCAACAGCGAGCTGAAGCTTCGTGTCGCCATAACCCATGCCCACGGCGATCATGCCCACTACGGACTGGATTTGGACACGCCTAAAGAGAATGATGTGGTTGTATCCACCGACAAGGAGATCGACGTTATTCTTGAGCCGGGTCAGCCGCTGCTGGATGGTGTGAAGATTGATTATCTGTATTTTCCGCAGGAAGGTTTTGTTATAACTAATCCGTCAAAAGGAAATCATGGCGATCACTAAGCATTCGCCCCGGACTTCCGGACATAAAGAAGGGTTGTTTCATGGCTAACGATATACGAGTGTGCGATAAATGTAATTATACGAGCATGAAGAGCATCGTGCCGAAGCTGCGCAAGATGGCTCCCGACGCAGACATCAAGATTGGCTGCAAGTCCTACTGCGGACCCTGCGGCAAAAGAGCTTTTGTCTATATCAACGGCCGTTACGTCAGTGCTCCGAACGAAGAAGAAGTGCTGAAGAAAGTGGAAGCCTTCGTGAAGAAACCGGCTGCCGTCGTTCAGGAATAGAATATGACAGCCAACCTCTATTAAAATCACAAGGAAAAGTAAGCAGGGCAGCGATTCTCCCGTTATTGGAGGATCGCTGCCCTGCTTTTTTGGTTGAGAGTAGCTTGCTTTCCGAGATTGTGAGCAAGCGAATGCCATCCGGCCTCCAGGGTGACTTTCTCCATCCCTCGAAACAGAAACCGCCGGAATTCCCCTTGGTTCTTCAGTTGCCCAAATACACTTTCCGGCTCCGTCATACGCTTTACCGCAAGCGCGTAGCCTTCACGGGTATCCGTCGGTCTTGGGTGTACGCTGTAGGCTAAGATGAACTGATTTCGGTGCCGATCTGCACATTGTATCAAGGCTTCAGCTCGCTAACGGGCAGTGTAAGTATACTCCGAGTCATGATTGAGACTAAATAAGAATCATATGATCTGATAATCCAGTTTATTTGTAGACAACTATTTATAATGTCTATATAATTTATAGACAAATATAAATTTGTTTTGTTTATCTTATGTTATTTGATAAGGAGGAGAAAGGTGAGCAGAACAGGAAATCAAGAATCAGCAGACATCACTCGCAAGGCTTTGAACTTCCAGTTCCAGATATCATTGCAACTGCTGGAATACCATCTGTCTGGTCTTGAAGAGGCAGAGTATCACTGGCGTCCCGCTGAGCAGGGGTTACATATTTCTAAGATATCGGATAATTTGGTGTGCAGATTGGCCAGAATCAGAAGATTACAATATTGGTCCCGCCAGTATAGCCTGGTTAACATGGCATATTACGTTCTGGTGGTCAATGGTACTTGACTATTCATTTGGGAGTGGAACATTGAATCGAGAAGACGTAATTTGTCTCGGGAATATCCAAGAAACGAGAGGGGAATTATATGAGTTACGAAGCGAATGGGAATCAGCATTGTCTACGTTGTTGGATGATGAGTATCTTGACAGTAATCGTACAAAATGGCCGTTCGCCGAAAAGCCGTTTTATGAGTTAGCAGCATGGCTAAATCTTGAGTTGATGAAGAATGCGGCTGAATTTGGTTATTGTCGGTTCCTATACGCATCTAGATATCCTTGGAGAAATTAAATGATCAGTAACTGATGGTCATAAGAAGATACGTTATTCTGCTAACAGATCACGATAGCTCAATACATCAGCGGCAGTCTACGACTTTATTTCTAGTCCATGGCTGCCGAGACTTTATTTGTGAATGGTGCGGAAGTCCGGGCGCCGGCGTCCGGCCAACCACATGAAGGGAAATATTCTCCCGCATGGTGAATGTACAAAAGCCCCCCCCCTTTGAAATGGATGTTCCCACTTCCAGTTTACCAAAGAAGGGGTTCTTTTTTGTCTTGGCTATGTTAAACTTTGTTGATGATATTTGATTATACGAACTAATGTTCTGTAATTAGGGCAATATCACTGTTCGGAGATGATTTACCCATGGATTTAAAGGAGAGACTTGCTGATACATTGGTGAAATCATGCCTGTTTTCTGTGACCGATACGAATGACAAACTTCGGCTTTCTGCTTAACTTGTTAAACTAACGGGCAGGATAATTCAGTAAAACCGACGAATAATCTGAAAAAGGCAGTTTTCTGATAAGGGGGAAGTCTGACAGTGTCTAAGGTTACGTTGACCAATATGTGTATGATTTACGATAAAGAAGCTAATAAAGTTTTAGTTCAAGAGAGAGTTAAATCTTGGAAAGGCATTTCCTTTCCTGGAGGTCATGTGGAGGATGGGGAAAGTCTAATTGATTCTGCTATCCGAGAAGTAAGAGAAGAAACGGGATTAACGATTTCCAGCTTAGAATCTTGCGGCATTATTTATTGGTATAACGATGAAACAGGTGAAAAATTCTTTGTTTTTAACTATAGAACAGATATATTCAGCGGAGAACTGCTAGATAAAACAGAGGAAGGTCGCGTGTTTTGGATAGATAAAGATGATTTAAAGAAACTTCCTCTTTCAGAAGGAATGAGGGAACGATTGCCAATGTTTTTTGAAAAGGCATACTCAGAGGGCTTTGGTATATGGAATAAAGATAATGTAGGTCAATTAATATGGTTATAATGTATCTTGCCACAAAGGATATCAATAGTTACAAATAAAACACTTGAAGGAAACAAATCACAGAGATTGTTCAATTAACGGGAAACGATGGGTCGCGACGGGATACAAGCATGCGATGGATATTCCTTGTTTTACTTGGGGAGATGATAATCTGAAGTTATTTATTGATTGGCTAAACCGCAATCGTATACATCGATGCGAAGCCTGTAGTACTGAGCTTAGAATTTATTCATATTCCTCCGATGAGTCGCAGATTCTGTACTGTGTTGCATGTAGTGAATATTATTTTAGGGCGAGCCATAACTCTCCTATATTTAAGTATGAAGTTCCCGAGGGGCTTTTAAAGATATGGGAAATGGACCCTTATCATAGATATTACACAGGGATTCCAATTAGCGAAGCGTACGAGCCCAAGTGGATTAAACTTCTCCGTAGGTTATTAACCTAACGGGACACGATAGTTCAATATTACACATTAATGAGCAGCTACTTCGGTATCAACTTCGCTATATAGACCGCAATTAATAAACTGCCAAAGACACTCCAATCGCCAAATCGGGTAA
>NZ_BMKR01000051.1 GCF_014644435.1 Paenibacillus albidus
TGGAGTTTGATCTATTATCCATGAGTTGTACTTTCCGTGTCCACCTCTTAGTCTAAATCAGAACGCTCCATTCTGATGCACTTTGTGCAGCCAAATCGCTCTGGGAGGGCCCAATCGCTCCATTCTGATGCACTTTGTGCAGCCAAATCGCTCTGGGAGGGCCCAATCTCTCCATTCTGATGCACTTTGTGCAGCCAAATCGCTCCGGGCGGGACCAAACTCCCCATTCTGATGCACTTTGTGCAGCGAAATGGCCCCGGGCGGATAACCCGCCAAGTACCCAACAACAGAAGGGAAGCCCCTAAGCCATTGCGGCTCGGGGGCTTCCCTTCTTCTCTAGAATTGAAAAATGAAGCTGAATTATTGCAAATTCAGAATATTGTTGATCACAACCGCAGCTTGCGCGCGGTTGGCAATGCCTTTTGGAGCAAAGGTGTCCGCAGTCAAACCTTTCACAATACCTTCCTGGGTCAGCAGCGCAACCGCTTCTTTCCCATAGGAAGCGATGCTGCCCTTGTCTTTGAAGCCCGCGAGTGCGGCATCGACGTTTGTTACCGCTTTGCCTTTGAACTTCTTCAGGGCATTCGCCGAGATAATCGCCATTTCTACGCGGGTAATCGGGCGGTTAGGCTCAAACTTGCCATTGCCTACCCCTTGAATCAAGCCATTGTTGACTCCGGCGGCAATGTAGCTGTACGCCCAATCCGATGCCTTCACATCACTGAAGGAAGCCGCTGCGTCTCCGGCCTGGAGTTCAAAGGCACGGACGATCATAGTAATGAATTCGGCGCGTGTTACTTCTTTGAGCGGTGCGAACGAGCTGCCGCCTACGCCGTTGATGATGCCTTTAGCTGTCAGTTCCTCGATAGCCGATGTTGCCCAGGCCACTTTACCGAGATCTGTAAAGCTGGGCGCTGCTGGTGCCGGGGTAGCCGTTGGCTGCTGTGAAGCAGCAGGCGCCTCGGTTGCTGCCGGTGTTGCGGTTGGTACCGGTGTTGCGGACGGAACAACAGGTACACTTGAACCCGGGTTAGATGGTGTTTCCGGTTCAGGTTCAAGTCCGCCGTGATCCATACCATCTGCTTCCGTAGCTGCCGGAGCGGATGCGTAGATCGCGTTCGCCAGTAATCTGAACTGGTTCTGCGGATGATATTTGTTGAGCAGATCATTCGCGAACAACGTCACATGGACCTTGTCTGTTTGATAATTCAGTGCCAGGACTTGCCCTTTGGCAGCATCGCTGTTCGGCCACCATCCGGCCTTGAAGAAGTCTTCGCCCGTTCCGTATTTCGCCAGGACTTCAGCGCCTTCCGGAACTGCCGTGATATAGGCGGCAGATACTGTATACAGATATTCATTATCTGCGTATGGAGCGGTAATTACGCTGTCTTGCGAGACGGTTGCTTTGAACAAGCCTTCATGTGCCGAGGCTTTGTTCGATTGGTTCACCGGATTGGCATAATCCAGACCCGGCAGAACATTAAGGGCTTTAATATTACTTAACATCGTGCGGCCATAACCGATAAACGGCTTGCCGGAAGCAATCAGATTCGTGCCTGAGTTAACCAGGACATCTGCCGCTGCTGTATCCGTTGTTACTTTAAAACCAAGGTCGGCAACAATAAAGGAAGCTGCACCTCCAATTGCCACACTCGGCTGTTTCAACAATTTGCCCGTCTTGTCTCCGTATGCACTAAAGGGCACGAGATCAAGGAGGTACTTGGAGGCAACCAATCTAAGGTTCGATCTGGAGACCAGAAAGCTGCCTTTTTCATAACCGGGTCCTCCGTTTGTCAACAGGGTTACTGCTTTTTTGTTCGCAAGCAGCTCATTGACCGCTTTGATGGCATCGTTGTTGCTGTTACGGATCACATAATTCTGTTCAAACCGGTATTGATTCAGATCTGTAGTCGGAATTACGAGGCTGCCGACCTGTTCTGTCTTACCGGTGAATGCACCCGCTGTACGGCTGATATAACGGTCAAATCCGCGCATGTCGGCGAAATTCTGCACCGTATCGGAATACATCGCATCGAAATCGGATACGTCTATTCCGTTGTACAGAACCAGGTTGGCATAGCCGCGTTTGGCCTGATGCATATTCACTACATAAGTTCCTGCCGGATAATAGACTCCATCGACAGATACGGAGGTTGTAGTCTTCTCTACCTTCACACCATTGCGAAGCAGGTATTGCACCATTTTATAGGTTTCCAGCTCATTTTTTTGCAGCTCTTTGGCTACAGGAAGCACATAGTATTCAGGGAAAAAGTTCGCATCCAACGCGTCACGTTCGCGGCCGATCGACTCATATTTGGCATTTACCAGATACTTATCTACAGCTTTATTGTCTTCATTGTTCAGGCCGCGTTTGAAGATTTCCAATTGGTTCAGGAACAACTTCTCTTTGTTGTCCTGTACATAATTTGTGGCAGCCAAGGTCGCATAATAGAAAGCGTCCAGGGAATCCTCATTCAGCTCAGGCACTTCAATCGTATGTCCAAGCGCCCCTTGATGCATGGCATAAACGGCAGTGTATGCCGGGGAAGCGTCATCCCAGCCTGTAGCATTGCCATAAGGATCTTCGTAGTTCGGATCATTTTTCAGTTTCTCGGCTTCCAGATAAGGAATGTGATACTCATCATATTTGGTGTTGGCAATTCCGGCATTACCCATTGCTTTCGCCTGGTCGATCATGTTGTCCATGACCAGATCATATTCGATATTCGGATCATGCGGCGGTGTACAAGGCTCAATCAGGAACCCGTCAACAAATCCATGCATGTCCAGGAAGCTCAGCGGTGTCCACTTGGCGATTTGTGTCGTCACCGCCCGGGTCTCCGGCTGCGTCTGGTAAGAGTTGTCACGGTTCGGATCAAGGAGCGTGGAGGTCGCACGTGTATTCAGAGCCCGCCCATCCGGATTCTCCACATAATCGAGCAGGAAAATCACATTGTCCAGTGCCGCGTCGACATCCAGGGCAACCGGAACGACATTGCCGCTCGCATCCGTCGTATCATAAGTCACGATTTTCTGGGTCATCAATGTATCCAAAAACTTGATAATCACATCAACGCCGTTGGCTTCATCGGCATGAATATTATTCAGCCAGATGGGCACTTTATAATCCTTCAGTTCTCCGCTTTTGATCTTCTCCTGCAAGGCGGCAGGATCATTGGTCATCAGCGGCAGCGTTTCGTTCAAATATTGGTCTACGGACGCCTTGTCTTTGGCGACAATCGAGAAGTGAATAGCCCGTCCCTGTGTGGACGTTCCGATCTGCTGATACTCCACATAACGGCCGTATTTATTGTTGCTGTCAGCGGTGATCCGATCAATCGCCGGTTTAATCTCATCATATGTATGATAGGTATCATACGGGTTCAGCTTGACCTGCTGCTGTGCCAGGACTTCTCCGTCAGGCGAGGTTCCCGTCAGGTTATACAGTCCGGCAAGCTTCACATACTCGGCGCGAATGCCGCTAAGTGATAGATTCTGGCCGTAAGGCATGTCGAAATAGACCAGAGCTGTGACCGTAGATTGTGCGGCAGGCTCATAGGCTACCTTAAGGAATGGATCTCCCGTATATGCTTTAGCTTTGGAGTCCCATTTCTTCCATTGTGCCAGCGGCTTCGTTTCCTCAGCTGTTCTGCCAAAATTCCAGGTAATCTGCTCAGGGGCTACACCTTCAGGAAGGTTGAGCGTAAGAGGCATGATTCTGGCATCCGTCATGGAGGCTTGATAGACTTCTGTTGATACCGACGGTATCGGGGCTGAAATGACTTCCTGGGCGACACCGGAAGCGGCAGCATTATCCGGGCTTGCCGGTGCTATAACGGATTGCGGCAACACCCCGGTTGCAGCTTCATTGGCATAAGCTGCCGGGAGCAGACCCGACAACATCATAGTTAATGCAATTAATAAAGATAATATTCTCTTAGACATCATTTACCTCCCAGGATTCTCTCTCTATTTGCAGGATTACTAGTAAAACCTTTATCTCCCTATCAATAATTTATGCATCCCTCCATTCATATCGCCACGTAAACTACCATGAATATGTTATATTCACATCGTTTGTAACGAATTAATATACACAAATTGCTTTTTATATTCATATATAAATCAATATAATATAGCATTTAATCCAAAAGCGGAAGCTTTTTAATAGATTTCACACAAAAAAATATATTCTATTAAAAGTAAGCATTTAAAATCAAAAAACCACGATTTCCCCATGCTTACGGACTCAGTCGCACCTATTCATGGAAATCTGCAAAACAGGCCATATAGAGAAATTAAGCACTGTAGGTCCGTAAGCTCAGCTATAGTATCCCGTTTTCCCATTCATTCCTTATCATTCATTGAACAGCAAAAAAGGCTGCGCCTCTTATAGAGACACAAACCTTTTGTGTTACGCCCCCGCCCGCCTAACCGGTCCTTATTCCCGGACCCTCAGTTGCCAGCGTGACTTCTTATCCTGTTATTGCCCAAACCCTACACGGGCCCGCTGCCGCTCTTTGGTATCCACATCAACCGAACGGATGGACGTGATTGGAATATACAGCTCCTGATAGTCAGTCCGGTATTTAACGAATTTGTCACTTACGGCTTCCAGGACTCCCTTGCTCTCATTCGAGCAATCGAGGAAATAAATGGTTACCTTTTTGCCTTGTAATGCCTCCAGCATTTCATTCACTCCTTTGTTCTTATAAATGGGTGATGATTTTGTCGATCATTCCGTAGTCCAGCGCTTCTTCAGCCGTCATGAAGTAATCACGTTCCATATCCGCCCGGATTTTGTCCGCCGGGAGTCCGGTGCGTTCCTCCATAATATCCACGACTTTTTTCTTCAACCGCAGAATCCGTCTGGCTGAAATTTCAATGTCACTGGCCGGGCCTTGCGCGCCGCCGCTCGGCTGGTGAATCATAATCTCGCTGTTCGGGAGCGCATAACGTTTGCCTTTGGCCCCCGCTACCAGCAGCAGCGAAGCAAAAGAAGCCGCAAAACCGATACAGATTGTGCTCACCTGCGGCTTGATTAATTGCATCGTATCATAAATACTGAACCCGGCGCTAACCGAACCGCCGGGGCTGTTGATATACATCTGGATATCTTTGTCCGGGTCGTCGGCCGCGAGAAATAACAGCTGGGCAATAATGCTGTTCGCGAGCGGATCGTCAATCGCCGCCCCCACAAATACAATCCGGTCCTTCAGCAGCCGGGAATAAATATCGTAGGAGCGTTCTCCCTGATTCGTCTGTTCAATAACATAAGGCATGTAACTCATCGAAATACGACCTCCATCCATCTTTGAATTGTTGGTTCTGAGATGTAGACGGATTAAGGGACGGATAGGATACGCTGAAGCGGGTCAAGAATAAATTTAATGCGGAGCGTATCTTCAAGCTGCCTTCGTTCGTTTATTATTAAGAAGAGACTGAAATGACTTTACCGGAAAAGAGGGCGCTTACGATGATCATCCTTGAAGAACAAAACCAATATCACACACCGGATGAGCGGAACACCTTATCTCTGCAGGCCGCTCTGAGCAGGTATTGTCTGTCCCTGACGAAGTCCCCGCGGGAAGCGGAGGATCTGGCACAGGAGACTTGGATCAAGACACTGGAGTTTCTGGACAAAATAAAACTTGCCGACCGGGGCAGCCATCCCAATCCGGAAGCGCTGCTGCTGCGTATTGCCAAACATGCCTGGATCGATCAGACCAGACGCAAATCCGTGTTCTTCCGCGTACTGAAACTTGTGGAAGCCGAAGCGGCTGAGCCGCCGGTTATTCTGGAACAAGGATCGTTTGAGATCAAAGCCGTATTCCAGGCCTTGCTTGCGCATCTGTCCCCACTGCAACAAGCGGTGTTCCTGCTGCGGGAGGTATTCCACTATTCCGCGGCAGAAGCTGCGGAGCGGATCGGAACGACCGAAGGTGCGGTCAAAGCGGCGCTGCACCGGGCCCGGCAAGCAATGCCGGCTGTGCGCGAAGAACTGCTGGCAGACGGTCTGCCGCTGCCGCAGGATGCAGAAATGACCGACACATTGGAACAGCTTGCGTCCGCTTACGTTCAAGGGGAGATTGATGAACTGATCGGGCTGGTGCAAAGCGAAGCGGGACAGGGACCGGTCATGGCGGTATCCAGCCAAATGATTCAGACACCTGCTTACGGCGGACCTGTCTCCGGTGGCTTGGGCTATGCTTATTCCGGCGGCGTACGGATGGTTGCCTAAACTTATACGAACAAGAATAGTTAGGAGGAATGATATGCGCAAGATTCTAATTATGGGAGGCACACGTTTTTTCGGCAAAAGACTGGTAGAGCGGCTACTGGAGGAGGCGGACAACGAAGTGACGATTCTGACCCGCGGGGAAACTGCCGATCCCTTCGGAGAGCGGGTAGAGCGGCTGCATGCGGACCGCACGGATGCGGGGGCTCTTGCCCTCGCAGTCGGCCATACCCGGTGGGATATCGTATACGACAACATTTGTTATTCACCCGATGAGGCGGCAGAGGCCTGCCGGATTTTTGCAGGCATGACAGAGCGGTACATCTTTACTTCCAGTTTATCCGTGTACGACTTCAGCAGCGAGGCGTTGACTGAGGCTCTATTTGATCCCGAGACTTACCCTGTGCAAGCAGGCGGCAAAGCCGACTTCTCCTACACGGAAGCAAAAAGACAGGCCGAAGCCGTCTTCATGCAGCAGGCTGAATTCCCTGTCGCTGCCGTCCGTTTCCCTATCGTGCTGGGAACGGATGATTATACGGAGAGGCTGCATTTTCACATTAAACATGTCCGGAAAGGACAGCCGATCGGACTACCGAATCCGGATGCCGCAATCTCCTTCATCCGTTCCGATGAAGCCGCCGGGTTCCTGTACAAGCTTGGATGCTCCAGTTTGACAGGGCCGGTAAACGCCTGCTCGGACGGCACCGTCACCATCCGGGAGCTTATCGCCATGATAGAACAGGAGACAGGGCAGGCCGCACAAATGCATAAGGTTACGGCCGATGAACACATGTCCCCTTTTGGGATCGAACAATCCTGGTTCATGGACACGGCCAAAGCCCGGTCGCACGGATTCCGCTTCCTGAAGCTCGGGGAATGGCTGCCTGAGCTTATTCATGAGCTGAACAGCAGTATCGATTGAAGCGAGACGGACTCTATATCCGCTGCTATATACAACACTACTAGACGTTCACCAATTCGCGTTCCTTGCTCTCTTCTACGGTGCGGCTAACCTCTTCCTCACGGGAATCAGTTAATGAAGGCAAGGTTAATGACTGAGGCTCGGCTGTAGGCCTTTCCGCTTCCGCTTCCTCCTGCTTCTCCGCTGCGGGATCAGCAAGCACTGTGTGCCTGTCTTGGACCTGGGCCTGGAGTGATGGGACCTGTTCTTGGAGCAGAGTCCCCGCTTCCGGTTCAGGGTCAGAGTCAGCCACAGGCCCTGCCTCCTCCGTCCCGGAATCCATCTTGAACACATGAATCTCATGGAACAGCTTCTGTGAGATTTCATCAATCTCCGTCGCCTGGCGGGCTATATCGCGGATGGCATGATCCTGCTGCATGCTGGAGGCATTCACTTCCTGCACTCCCGCCGCCGTCTCTTCGGCAATGGCCGCCACGGAATGAACGGATTCTGCCAGCCTTGAATTCACAGTCTGCGCCACATCCACCTTCTCATGGATTTGCCCGATTTGCTTGCTGATCTGCAGCATGGACCGGTCAATCGCTTCAAAGGACACCAGCGTCTCCCCGGCTTTCACATCCTGTTCCTCCAGACTGCCACGGGTCTCCAGCATATATACCTGGAACTCGTCCATCCCCTGCTGCAGTGCGCCCATAATCTCGCTGATATGTGCAGAAGATTCCTTGGTCTGCAGGGAGAGCTGTCTGACCTCATCGGCAATAACGGCAAACCCTTTCCCGTGAGCTCCGGCGCGCGCGGCCTCTATGGACGCATTCAACGACAGAATATTGGTCTGCTTGGAGATTTCTGTTATGGAATCGGTAATTCTGGAGATGTCCCCGGCTTGGCGGGCGAGCTTTTGCAGCGCTTCGTACACTTTGCTTACTGCCATACGGGATTGCACGGAGGCTTCCCGCAACGAGGTTACAGCAGCCGAGCCCTTTTGTGTATTCTGGTTGGCGGTATTACTGGTTGACAGCATCATTTCGGTATATTCCGTAATCTCCTGTACCTCCTGCTCCAGCTCGCGGATCAGGGCTGCACTATGCTCCGATTGACCTGCCTGGTTGTCCGCGCCGGCTGCGATTTCCTGAATCGTCTGTACAACCTCCTGATTCGTATAGGCGGTAATCTCCGAGGATTGGCGGAATGAACCGGAATACCTCGCCAGGGAGGAAGCCACGGACCGGGTCTGCATCAGCATGTCCCTCACCCGCTCCACCATATGGTCAAAATGATGGCTGAGCTGCCCCAGCTCATCCTTATACGGAGACCGGATCTGCTGCCGCAGGTCGCCTTCCGCGATCTGGCGAACCGCCGCCTGCAGCTTGTTCACCGGCAATACGAAGGAGCGGATCAGCCCTCCGGCAATGATCACAGTGAACAGCAGCACCAGCACAGCGGCATAGAGCGAAATCGAAGAGGTATGGTCCAACAGCTGAAAGGAATAACTCTGCGCAGCCTCGGCATTCTCCGCAGCGGCGGCGTACAATCTTTTGTTGGTAGTAAGCATGGCTGCGTTAAGCGTCCTTGCATCAGTATGTATTTTGTCGCTTTGTTCCAGCAGAGCCATAGGGTCCAGGCTGTCATCCTTCATCGTCTTGATCAGACTGTCGATCAGACCGTTATATTCGGCCAGCTGGCTCTGCAAAAAAAGCAAAGTCTCTTGGGCCGGCGCCCCTTCGGCAAACTGAACCTTGGCCACTTCACCTTTCAATTCACGGTGCTTGTCCTTAAGCGGATTCACCAGCTCCAGATCCCCGGAGCCTGTCAGCGATGCTTCCAGATTATTTATTTCCTGCAGCAGCTGGGTCATCGTAGCCACCGTAACTCTGATCTCCATCTCTCTTTTTTGCGTAACCATCGACGTTTCCACTTGATTAATTTTATATCCCTGGTATAAGGCAACGCCGAGAAAAATGAATGCCACAGCAGAAAAACTTAAGATCAGTTTCCATTTCATCGAAAGGTGCAGCAGGCGATTCCCCATCAAACTAATCATCCTCCATCTTTAGCATCAGAATGCGACAGGTACTTTTTACCTATATTCTTGATTGTAGGAGCCGTAGATTAAACGTTCTGCATAGTTTTGTTCGGGGAATGTAAATGTTGTGTCCAATTCTGTCCAAAAAAGCACCGGTCAAGCAGCTTTAGAGCCGCCAGATCCGGTGCTTGTCGAGAAAAGCTCCCTGCCCGTTATTTTCCTTTTTCCCGTTCATCGCCAAGGAATCCCTGCTGCTCCAGCCCTGCCTTCGCGTCTCCATACCGCGGATTGGCGGCATAGAAATGAGCCAACGTACTGGTCCAGTCTCTCACTGTTCCCCCCTGCGCTTGCAGAAACTCACGGTGAATCTGGTTATATTCCCGCAGCAAACCGGTTAATTCCGGCTGATACTGCTCCTCATGATAGACCGCCTGTACCGGCAGACGGGGCTTCTGCGGCACTTCTGCAGCGGGATACCCGATGCACAGACCGGCAACGGGGAACACATATAGCGGCAGCTGCAGCAGCGTTATGACCTCCTTCGTCTGTCTGCGGATGCCGCCGATTGGGATGGTGCCCAGTCCCAATGACTCTGCGGCTGTAATCGCTCCCGCGAGCGCCAAGCCGACATCTGTGGCACCTACCAGCAGCGCATCGACATCCTGCGGAGTTTCAAAGGGTTGTCCCTCCATTTCGCTGGCCAGCCGCGCCCGGTGGAAATCCATGCAAAAGACCAGAAACACAGGGGCTTCCGCCACATGTTTTTGATTTCCGGAGAGGACCGACAGCTGTTCTCTGTGCGGCTTGTCCTGGACGGAAATTATCGTCACATGCTGCCCGTGCGCCCAGGAGGGCGCCGCCTGCGCCGCAGCGATAATCTCCAGCAGATCTTCTGCGGAGACGGGTGTATCCTTATAGTCCCGGAAGGAACGGTGGTTCTGTAAAGTACGGATCACTTCATTCATGCCAAATCCTCCTTGAGCGTTCTTTAAGGCATCCTCCGGGCAAAGTCCACGAATTGGAACTTGTCCAGCCGGTGCCGGGATTCCGTGTACTGGAACAGTGTCGTATCCTCCAGATAGACAAAATTGCGGACCACCACCACATGCGAAAGGCCATGCAGATCAAGCAGCTCCCGATCCTCGATCGTGGCCACCTCGACGGATATTTCCTTTTTGGCATAGCTGATGACAAGCTTCAGCACCTGCTCCAGATATTCATAGATAGAGCCGGCGGCAATCTCTGCTGTCAGGCGGCCAACGATAGCCGGAAGAAAATAATCCTTATCCAGGATCACCCGTTCATTATCAATTTCCCGGACCCGGATAACTTCACATACCGGAGCACCCGGTTCCAGTTGCAGCGCTTCGACAACGGCTGGCGGCGCCTCTATGTTGTGAGTCGTATGCACATGAGTGTGTGAAGCGCGGCCGATTTTCCCCGACATCTCCTTAAAGCTGGTCAATCCGGTAATCGGAAAGTTCATCCGTCCCATGTCGAGCACATAAGAGCCTTTGCCTTTGAGCTTCTGGATATACCCGTGCTGCATCAGCAAATTAAGCGCTTTGCGGACCGTCTCCCTCGAAGTGGAATAAGATTTCATCAGTTCATTCTCAGAAGGAAGCTTGGTCCCCGGCGTAATCCTGCCCGCCTGTATTCCTTGCGCATATTCGTTAAATATATGCTGATGGATGTTTTCTTTCATCATTATCACCGCTTTTCATTGTAGCATATCCTTCACAAAGCAGAAACGGGCACGCCCTGTAAAGGCCGTTGCCCGTTGCCGTGATTTAGAATGAGAACAATTTATACACGCCTTATATAGATTGAACCTGAAAATATAAAAATAAGGGAATCGAGACGGAGGGGAATTTTGGAACTGGAGGAGCGGTAGCGACCGCCTTTGTCTGCAGATTTCAACCGCGAAGAGCGGTATAAATCAAGAAATCTGAAGACAACAGCGGCCGGAAGTCCAAACATTCACCGTAGTCACGATCCAATCCCAATTAGAAAGATTAAAAGTTCAATCTGTATAGGAAGATAAACGAACCTTGAGAATCACACTCCGGTTCGCCGTAACCGCCCCGGGGGCCTCTTCCTCCACCCCAACGATCATCTCCTGCCCGTCCGGAATAATGATCGGTGTAATCAGCGGCAGTCCGGCGGCGCGGATCGCCTCCCGGTCAAACTCCAGCAGCAGCTGTCCTGCCTTGACTTCGTCGCCGATATTGACATGGCTGGTAAAGGCACTGCCCTTCAGCGAGACGGTATTAATGCCGACATGGATCAGTATCTGCACCCCGGTGGCATGTTCCAGAATCACGGCATGTTTGCTTTTGATGACATGCGCCACCTTGGCATCAAACGGTGCAGTTACCCGGCCATCCTGAGGTTCAATCGCAATCCCTTGGCCCATCTGCTTCTCGGCAAACGCCGGATCGGGCACCTTGTCGAGCGTTACCGCTTGCCCGGTCAGAGGCGCATGAATTTCCAGCACATCGACGGCATTATCAGTAATAACGACCGTATTGCGGGAGGCAACATGTTCAGCGGAAGGTTTCGTACCCACCGGATCGGCAGTCTCCACCTTTTCCACGACAACTTCACGATTTGCCGTTTCTGCTGCGGCCTCCGTTTGGCCACGGCCGGCAATTTTGCCATAGATCAGGGTCAGCCCGAACGGCACCACGAGCACGATCCCCATACCGATGAAGAACACACCCCACTGGTTCGGAAAAATCGAAAGGAAACCGGGTATCCCGCCGACCCCGATTGAAGAAGCCAACACAGATTTAAGCGTCAGCAGAATGCCGCCGATGGCCGAACCGATCATCCCGAAGATAAACGGGTATTTATAGCGGATATTGACCCCGAAGATCGCCGGTTCAGTCACTCCGAGAAATGCGGAGACGGAGGAGGTTGCCGCCAGACCTTTGGTTTTTTGATCCTTCAGAATAAACATCATCGCCAGTGCCGCAGCACCCTGGGCGATATTGGACAGGGCCAGCATCGGCCACAGGAACGTTCCGCCTTCGCTGCCGATCAGCTGCACATCGACGGCCAGGAACGTATGGTGCATCCCGGTCACAACCAGCAAGGCGTAGAACCCGCCATACAGCAGACCGCCCAGTGCAGGCAATGTATTAAAGACATGGACAAGACCTGAAGTAATGGCGTTGGCGATGGCAAAGGTCACCGGACCAATGATGGTGAAGGCCAAAAACCCGGTCACCAGCAGGGCAATCGGCGCCACAACCAGCAGTTTGATCGAGTCCATTACCCGTTTGTCCAGGAACCGCTCAATCCTCGCCAGCAGATAGGCAGAGACGAGCACCGGCAGCACTTGTCCCTGATAACCGATCTTCTCGATCTCCCAGCCGAACAGGTTCCAGACCGGAATCGTCCCCTTCGTCGAAGCTTCGGCATACCCATAGGCGCTGAGCAGGTCCGGATGGACCAGAATCAGCCCAAGCACGATCCCAAGCAGCGGACTGCCGCCAAAGCGCATAACCGCCGACCAGCCGATCAGTGCAGGCAGGAAGGTGAACGCCGTGTTAGCAATCAGGTTAATAATTGAAGCGATATCCGTCCATTGCGGATATTCCTCCACCAGCGAACGTCCGGCAAAAAAGATATCCGGTCCGGTCAGGATATTGTTTATCCCCAGCAACAGACCGGAGGTTACGATGGCGGGAAGAATCGGAATGAAGATATCGGCAAGCGTCTTAATGGCTCGCTGGAGCGGGTTCTGTTTTTTGCTGGCCGCATTCTTCACCTCATCCTTGGAGGAGCGGCTGCCGCCGGTAATTGCGATCATTTCATCATATACCTTATCGACAAGTCCTGGGCCGATAACGACCTGGAATTGTCCCTGGGAGGAAAAATGCCCCTTGACCAGGTCACTGCTCTCCAGCAGATTCTTGTCTACTTTATCTTCGTCCACCAGTGCAAAACGGAGTCTCGTTACGCAGTGGGTGGCCGCTTCTATATTGTCCTTGCCGCCGACGGCCCGGATGATCTGCTCTACATCTTTTCTCTCAATGGCCAAGTGGGCTCACTCCTTTGCGGTTCTGATTAATTTACTTGGAACAATCCCCACTACCGGATAACCCACATATAAGAAGCATATGGGGACAGTTCGATTTCACGCTGCAGCAGTGGGGTTGTCTCAGTATTGGAAGCCAACAATTCGTAGGCCGATCCCTCCAGGCTAACGTCTGCAAAAGCTTCCGGCAACACGAATACCGCCTGCCGGGCGCTGAAGTTCGATACGACCACAAGTGTCTCGCTTGTGCTGATCCGCGCGTAGGCGAATACTTGCGGATGGCCTTCATCCAGCCGTTCATAGCGGCCGTTCGTAATGACGTCCACGCTCTTGCGCAGCGCAATCAGCTTTTTATAATGATTCAGGATAGAATACGGGTCCGCCAGTTGGCTTTCCACATTAATCTCCGGGTAACGCTCATCCACCTTGATCCACGGTGTGCCGGTGGTAAATCCGGCCTGTGGCCCGTCATTCCACTGCATTGGCGTCCGGGAATTATCGCGTGAACGCTGCCTGATGATATTCAGCGCCTCTTCCGCTGTTTTGCCGCGTTCCTCCTGCAAGATCTTGAACATGTTCCGTGATTCGATATCCCGCAGCTCACTCATATCGTTCCAGTACGGATTAGGCATGCCGATTTCTTCCCCCTGATACACATATGGGGTGCCTTGAAGGCCGTGCAGCGTAGTGGCCAGCATTTTGGCGCTCTCCGCCCGGTATTCACCGTCATCCGCGAAGCGCGACAAGGCCCGGGGCTGGTCATGATTGTTGAAAAAGAGGGCGTTCCAGCCGCCTCCCGCCTGCATGCCGGTCTGCCACTCCGAAAACAGTTGTTTCAATTGTTCGAAATCATAGGGCATGAGCTCCCACTTCTGCCCGTTCGGATAATCCACCTTCAAGTGGTGGAAGTTGAAGGTCATCGAAAATTCCCGTTCCTCCGGGTTAGAGTAACGGATGCAGTGTTCCAGTGTAGTGGAAGACATCTCACCTACCGTCACCATATTGTTCGGACCAAAGACTTCCTTGTACATGTCTTTGACATACTCATGAACCCGCGGGCCGTCGGTATAGAAGCGGCGTCCGTCACCCGGTGGAAGGCTGCCGTCATCCTCCGGGAACTCCTGGTCTTTGGAGATCAGGTTGATCACATCCATGCGGAAGCCGCTGACACCCTTGTCTGCCCAGAAAGTCATCAGCTTCACCACTTCTTCCCGGACCGCCGGATTCTCCCAGTTCAGATCGGCTTGTGTTTTGTCAAACAGAGTCAGAAAATATTGGCCGGTGGCTTCATCATATTGCCAGGCCGAGCCGCCAAATTTGGACTGCCAGTTATTCGGGGCACTCCCGTCAGGCTTGGGATCTCTCCATATGTAATAATTTCGGTATGGATTCTCCTTCGACTGCCGGGCCTGCTGGAACCACTTATGATCCGTGGAAGAGTGGTTGACGACGATATCGAGCATCAGATGCATGCCTCTAAGGCGAATCTCCTTCGCCAGTTCATCGAAATCCGCCATCGTACCGAATTCAGGATTAATCTCGCAGTAATCGGCCACGTCGTAACCGTTATCATGCTGCGGCGAGACATACACCGGCTGAAGCCAAATGATATCAATCCCCAGCTTCTGCAAATAATCCAGCTTCTCCGTGAGGCCGCGAATATCCCCTTCTCCGCTGCCGGATGAGTCCTTGAAGCTTTTGGGATATACCTGATAAACGGTTGAACGGCGCCACCACTCCTGTGCTCTCATGTTTTCCATAAGCTGAATCCTCCTTGGCTGTTTTTGAAAGCGCTATGCAAATCTGCAATCGGAATCTTGTATATACAAGTTATTAACCCACTTTAGCATATTTGAACTTGTATATACAAGATACCAGGCCGTATTTTCAAAATCTTACCTCCACTCCCCTTCCCTTTTTTACCAACTCTGATTCATTTTAAAGGCCTTTTTTCCAAGAAACGCAAAAATGCTCCTTTTTTGCGCACCGGCCAAGCCAGCTGCCAAAAAGAGCAATAGAATATAGTATAGTAGTGACTATAAGCACAACAAGTCAGATCAAATATACCCGCCCCGGCTTTTGGTACAGTAATAACGAAAGGAGGGACCTTCTATGTATGAATGGAATGAAATGGTGCAGCGGATGGTGGATTGGATTGACGAACATCTTACTGAAACCCCTACACTACTGGAGATGTCAGATCAGCTTGGTTATTCCCCTTATTATTGCACAAGGCAGTTTCATATGTTGACAGGAATGACTCTGAGAGACTATATCCGCATGCGCAGGATCAGCCTTGCTGCCCTTACTCTCCGCGATACTGACACACGTATTCTGGATATAGCCGTCACCTATGGATTTTCCTCGCAGGAGGCGTTCACACGGGCTTTTGTCAAAGCATTCGGCGTAACTCCACGGGTCTACCGCAGCTGTCCGCGCCCCATTTCCTTAACCACCCGCATCGAAGTATTCTCTCCTTACCATTACTGGAGCAAGGAGCGAAATAACATGAACAAAGAAGCAATAAAGGAACCTCAGATCACCGTAGAGTTCATCCCCGCGCACAAATTCATCGGCATCTGGGACATCGACTCTACGAATTACGGGAGTTTCTGGAAGAACGGGCATGATTGCGATGAAATCAGCGGCACACTGGAGAGTTTATCCAACCATACCCTTTCGGGACAACTGGGACAAACAGCGGGCTGGTTCATGGAGAACGGACGCAAAGGTTATCTCTACGGCATACCGGTGGCGGCCGATTACAGCGGCATAATCCCCCCGGGAATGACATGCAGGGAGATACCCGAGTCGGAATATCTAGTGTTCGCTTATCCGCCTTTTGACTATCTGAAGCACAACGGTGAGGTTATGAAGGCTGTTGAAACGCTCGCATGGAGTTATGATCCGCAGCAGCTGGGCTATGTGTGGAATGAGCAGGGGATGCAGGACTACCAGCGCCATTTTCCCGAAGGTTACGGCTATGCCGTCCTGCGGCCGGTGCGAAAAGCCTAGCTCGGGGGCGTTTTGATGCAAAAAGTGCAGCAGAATCCAATTTTTCAGCGCTAAACTCCCAATCTGCTGTATTTTATACAGCCAAATTTCACATATCGGCTGGTTTAAGCCACTCCCAGCGGATGTCTGATGTACTAAATACATCAGACACCTCCCTGGGCGCTTGAATCCGGTTATTCTGCTGCACGAAATACATCAGGCGCGTGTCTGCCAACCCCAAAAAGATACCCGGCCGCCCCATCGGGGCACCGGGTATCTTTGGTAACAACCTATCTCCAGCCTATTTCCAGATCTCGTCGGCGATTTCCTTGATAAAGGCCAGTTTGTTCCATTGCTGCTCTTCGGTCAGAATATTGCCCTCCTCAGTGGAGGCGAAGCCGCATTGCGGACTGAGGCAGATATGGTTGATGTCCACGTACTGCGCCGCTTCCCTGATCCGGTTGATCACTTCCTGCTTATCTTCGAGTTCACCGATTTTGGAGGAGACCAGACCGAGAACAACCTGCTGATCCTTCAGCGCCTTGAGCGGTGTGAAGTCTCCGGCACGGTCCGTATCGAACTCCAGGTAGTAGCCGTCAATGTTGTCGATCCCGAACAACGTCTCGGCCACCGGCTCATAGCCGCCCGAGGAAGCCCAAGTCGAGTGGTAATTCCCGCGGCAGACATGTGTGGTAATGACCAGATCATCCGGCAAATCGGCAATGGCTTGTTTATTCACATGAGCATACAGCTTGGCTACATCGGCGACATCCACACCCTGCTGCCCCATAATCGCGGCAAAATTCTTGTCGCACAACATACCCCATGTGCAGTCATCCAGCTGCAGGCTGCGGCAGCCCGCTTCGTAGAAAGCCAGAATCGCTGTCCGGTAAGCCTGCGCAATATCTGCTACAAGTTCATCCGTGCTGCTGTAATGTTCATCCGTGCTGACTTTGTTGTCTGGACGAATCAGCTCCGCCAGGAACTGGGCCGGTGCCGGAATCGTCTGGCGGGCCACGACATCACCGCCGGCTACAGACTTCAGAAACTTAAAATCTTCAATGAACGGGTGCACGCCACTGGAGATTTTGCCGGACAGTCGGGCTGTTTCGCCGCGGGTCTCTTCCCCGTGGAACTGGTACCCTTTGTCCAGCAGTACCTTCTCTACGCCGTCCAGGCCCCAAAAGAAATCGAGATGCCACCAGGACCGTCTGAATTCACCGTCGGTGACGGCTTGCAGGCCCACGGATTTCTGTTTCTCCACCAGCTTGATGATCTCGCGGTCCTCGATTTGTTTTAACTCGTCCGCCGTGATTTCATTGTTCTGAAACTGGATTCTGGCCTCCTTGATCACCTGCGGGCGCAGGAAGCTGCCGACCATATCATGCCGGAAAGGGGTAACTGCTCGTTTGGTTGTTTGCTCGGCTGTACTGCTCATGGTTGTAATCTCCTTTATCTCCTGTAGTAAATTCCGTTACAAGAAAGATACCACAGCAGCGCTGCTACAGCGTAACTCCCATTACCTTCATCCGGTTATAGCTTCAGGTTATAATGAAATTCTCCTGAATCAGGTTTGGTTCGGCTTCAATCCGCTTTCAGCTGCATTTTGCGCAGAAGTTTCACCACGGCACTCCGGTTCTTCGCATCCTTCATATACTGGGGCAGGCGGTATGATGCAGCACGTTTGTACACGCCGGTAGGCTTCTGACGAATCGAGGCAGACAGATAGGCGATCAAATAATTCAAATGTTTGCGGTTCACTGCCCATACCGGCTTGCCCCGGAAATAGTCCAGATAATACAGCTCCAGCCCAAAGACCGGATCTGAGGAGCGGCGGATATCCCGGTACACGGTGTACCTGGCCGCAGGTTTCTGATTGACCGGGACCTGATTCGCTTTACCGCAGTGAGGGCAGGAGAGGCGAATGTTCTTGTGCGGCATCTGCAACTTCTCCCCCAATTCTACGTTGAACCACCGTTCGCAGCTCTGGCAGATACCGCTTGCCGTGAAGCGGTACACAGGCTGTTCCACCTTATGAAAAAAACATTTCGTACACCGCACCTCCCGCCGCCCTTCCTTAAGGGTGATGTGGGCAAGCTGGCTGCATTCCGGGCATTTCACCGCCACATGTCCCCCGGTAAGGCCACTTGTGCTATCTGAATACGGCTCGGCCAGATGATAAAAAGAATAAGGCTCACCCAGTTCATCCACAAACCGCCGCATAACACTCCCTCCTTTTATAGTTCTTATCCGTAGAAAAATTTCATAAATGACGCTAAGTTCTGCTCCCCGGCATAAGGCGTTACCGCGTCAGCGACCTCTTGCAGGAACACCGCGCTCCATTCAAAAGTCTCTTCGTCATACGCCTCCTTCCCGCTCCATTCCCCGTATTCAACCTGAAGTGCAGCGCCTAACGCGGTAAGAAACCCGGCGAAGCTGTCCGCCACTGGTAAAGGGAGGCCGGATTCGTACCCCGCATACACGGGAGTCCCGGCTTCATGCGTGGAAGCAATCACCGGCTCCCCGTTATGCAGCGCAATCAGCTGCCAGCCTTCCTTCCAGTAATCCGGCTGCTCAACGAGCGGCGTATCGTACGGATCAAAATCCGGGGCTGGGGCGGGCCAGCGGTATCCGAAGGATTGCACGAATAATTGTTCCGGTGCCAGCAGATCCAGCGGCCTTCCGGCCAGATCGAATCCCGTTCCTTGTACAGGAGCCGCCTGTCCATAGAAATAGAGCAGTTCCTTGGATAAATGAACCGGATCATTCCATTCAAAATCCGCGGAAAGCGGCTTGAACTCCCCAGGTTGTCCATACTGCCAATGCAGCTGGGTAAAGCGGGTCAACGCTTGTTCCAGTGTAATTTCCACCGCAGGTCTCTCCTTTCTGTTACCTATCTGGAGTTTCACTAAATGAAACCCAGCACCTTCAACTCTTCCATCGCCGCTGCCACATCCCGCTCCGGGTTCAGCTCCGCAATAACCGCTTCCGTCACCGGCTGCCCGTTATAGATATATTGCACTGCGGATAAAGAGATCGGCTTGTCGAAATAGGTACCTGCCCAATCCGCATATTCTTCCGGTGTCGGTTCCAGGAATCCCAGCAGGAAGTCAGCCCCGTCATCCAGCCCTTCGGCATCTGCCGGTTCACCTGCTCTCCATTCAGCATCGTCGCTGCTCCGCCATAGGCAAAACGTCGTATCGTCCGCATCAAAAACATCCGGGTCACGCCGTAAATAAGCAAGCAGCCCGGCAGGCACCTCATCGTAAATGCCCGGCCAGACCTCATATTCTTCCCGGGCATGCGGACTCATTGCTGACATATGGTCAAACCCTTTGAGGACCACTCCCTCCGGAGCAAAAACAACATGCATATTGTCACCCGCACCGTTGTCCACAATGCCAAGAGTTGCCTCTGCTGTCCAGTCCGGCTCATAGAGGTGCACTCGCAGCCACTTTGTTTCGCTCATAATCAGGTCCAGTGCGGCGAGCTTCCGCCACAACATCCGCAGTGCCTCCGGTTCCGGCAAAGGATGTTCACATTTCTTCATCTGCCTATTCGCCCCCTTTGATCTCTGACCATTCCTTGGTGAAGACATCGAACTTTATGCTCATTGCCTGTTCATCCTTGGTAACATCACCATACAGAAATCCGTCCTTGTATCCGCCCTGTATCCAGTTTTCAGATGCAGCCACCAGCCCGTTATCGTCCAGAATAGCCTGCGATAACTCCACCAGCTGTGCAAGATACTTATTGCCATCCTGAATATCCGTGAAACCGGACGCAGCTTTCATAACAAGATTGGTCAGTGGCATGCCGGAAGTCTCGTCATACACCGTACCTGTATTGGCGTTTACGCCATATGTTGTGCCGTTAGCCCCCGTATCGGATGGATTAGAGCTGAATATAAATTGATCTTCTTTTTGGGAGAACTGCCAATCCTGTACCTTCATCTTCTCGGCCATCAGGCTCTTCACCTCTTGTTCATCCAGCGGCAGCTCCGCTGCCGAAGAAGAGGCGCTGCAGCCGGCCAGTATCAGGACAATGCCCAAGACTGCCGCCATTTTTTTCATCATGCTCCATCGAAAGTTCATCATCTTACACTCCTTTACTTTACTCTACTTCTCTCTACTCTACTTACAAAACAACACTTTGACATCCTATATTTTACTATACTATATAAGCTGAACTTAAATTCTCTAATTGGGATTTGATCATGACTACGGCAAATGTTTGGACTTCCGGCCGCTGTTGTCTGCAGATTTCTTTATTTATACCATTGTTTATGGTTGAAATCTGCAGACAAAGGCGGTCGCTTCCGCTCCTCCAGTTCCAAAATTCCCCTCCGTCACTCTTCCCTTATTCTTAAAGATTCAGATTCAATTTATATAGCATTTGAAATCCGGCGGTCGCTTCCGCTCCCCCAGTTCCAAAATTCCCCTCCGTCACTTATACCTCTTATTCAGTTTTAAAAGTTCAGCTTATATAATCATACTCACTGGAAATCACCGCTCATCAAGCAGCACTCATTATTATGTAATTACGCGCAGGCTCCCAGGTCGCGGCAGCCAAGTAATGCATCCTTCTTTAGGAAAAAGCTTCAGGATTTCACCAGCATCCGGCTAAGGAACCGGTTCATCAGCAGCGGCAGCGAGATCAGGATCGGCGGGTCGTCGAGACGCGGGACATGCAGCCGGACCTCCTGATAAGGAACCCTCGTATATGGCTGGACGACGATGGGGTTTCTGGACCTTGTACGCAACGTACGGTGCGGAAGCAGAACATCCACCGCAGCGGTTCCCCAGGCAATGGAGGTTGCCATCAGAAAATAGGTACCGGGCTTCACATTCGAGAAGCTGAACTTGCCAAGTTCGGACAGCAGGGTGCCGTAGAGAGGAAATCCTTCGGGGATAGGCCGCGCGAATAATCCGATCAGGATTACGCCCTGAAAAGGAACCTCCGCCTCAACTGTGCCCTGGATGGTGTTATAGGGCAACTGCCCGGGATAGATCCCCTTCCATTCGCCAAGCCTCTGCAAAGCATTCATATGGTTGTCCGCCTCCAGCCTGGAATTGCGGAATTCCGCAGGTGTCGCGCCAACGCGCCCGGCAAATCGTGTAGTGAAGGTGCCAAGGCTTTGCTGCCCAATCTCCAGCGCGATATCGCGGATGCCCAGATCCGTCTGGAGGAGCAGATCCTTGGCTTTTTGCAGCCGCACAGAAGAGACGTAATATAAAGGCGGCAGGCCGATTCTCTTTTTGAATACACGTGTGAAATGATAGGGACTGTAGCCTGCGTAGCTGGCCAGCTTGGAGAGGGGGAGCGGATCGTAGATATGCTGATGAATATACGCAATAACACCGTCAATTTCCGGATAGGGATTCGTCACCTCTGTGCTGCACCTCTTCCTGCTCTGTATGAATGAAGATATTAGAACATCAGTTCGCGTATATTTTAACATAAATTTGAAGGATATGGAACAACAAAAAGAGGCACTCTCAAGAGTAGGTTTTGCTACGCATGAGACAGGCCTCTATCGTTTTTGGTCATTGGCGGCTTGTGGAACAACAATCCTTCGGAGCGTCTATCCAAGGGTCTACATACAGCTTACCCGAAGAACAAAATCACCCTGGCGGGTGAATAACAACTCGGGCTTACGATGCCGGATTGTTGTATAATAGGCAAGATTATCGTCACTTGGCTTGCTTAGAACTCACATTGTTGTACAACGTGCACAACTCTCGCCCCTATAGCGTGGTTAAGACAATTGTTGACTGTGCGATTTTGCGTGGGTTCCTCTGCGGACACGATGAGGCCCCTTTTCACGATCTATCTGCGGCTGATGCGGACAGGAATTCCGTTATTGGGGAGGATTCGTCTATTCAGCAGAACAAACGGACAGAGATTCCGCTAATTGTCCCCTCTCCCCTCATTCTAGGCTCAAACGAACGATATAACGGCTCCTGAGTCCGAATTCGCCAGGAAAGCAGACTTTTTCGCAAAATAGGGTTTTCTATGTCCGCTTGACTCCGCTAATGGAGCCCAATCCTCCTGCACCGCCTATTTTATTTGAAGCTTCCAAGATATCCACATTTTTGGGCATTACAAATTTCCTAAACGAAAACAAAAAGGGTGTCCCGGAGCCATTTGATGGCTTTGGGACACCCAGCGGTACGGCAACGAGCTTACCCCTCTGCAGGTGGCATTTCTTCCATAATGAAGACTTCCCACAGATGCCCGTCGAGATCCTTAAAGCTCCGGGTATACATAAATCCGTGGTCCACTGGATCATTGTAATGGCCTGCACCGGCAGCCAAAGCTTTGTTCACCACTTCGTCCACTTCTTCCCTGCTTCCGGCAGACAAAGCAACGATGACTTCCGCCTGCTCCGTTGTATCCCCGATGGCTTTATTCGTAAAGGATTTGAAGAATTCTTCCACCAGCAGCATGACATAAATATTCTCGCTGATAATCATAGAGGTCGCATTCTCGTCCGTCATCTGGGTATTGAACTCAAATCCGATCTCCGTAAAAAAGGCAATGGATTTCTTTAAATCCTTCACGGGCAAGTTGACAAAAATCTGCTTAGCTTGAAAAGCCATCGGAATCACCTCTGAATTGGAATATTTAACTATCCGAAGTATAACATAATTTCAAATTTTGATTTCTTATCAATTGCTCTCTTGAATTTTAACTGTACTTACTCCGCCAGCTTAAGCAGCTTGGCCAGCATTTGTGCGGTCTCCTCACGCGAAGCCGCTGCCTTCGGATCAAATTGCTTACCGTTACTTCCGGCTGTGCTTCTGCCCGAAATAATCCCCGCCTGCTGCATTTGTTCTGCCGCTTCCAGGGCATAAGCGGAAATCTGCTGCTGGTCCGCAAATGCAGCACCGGCAGCACTCACAGGCAAGCTCCAGTCCATCGCTTCCGCCAAACGGTGAATCATCACAGCCAGCTGCTCCCGTGTAACGCCCGCCTTGGGATCAAAACGCCCCCCGCCAATGCCGCTGACAATACCGTTCCGGTTCCCCCAGGCAGCTGCTGCGGCATAATAGTCGCTTGGCTTCACATCCGTGAAGCTGCTCTCCGCCGCTGTACTCAGATCCGCGCCCCCCATGTGGGCTAGGAGCAGGGTAGCGTCCGCTCTGGTCAGTCCTGACTTTGGAGCGAATCTGCCTTCGCTGACGCCGGATATAACCTCCCGCGCAGCCAGGTACGTTATGGCATCCCGGGCATAGCTGTTCCCGATATCCGCAAAGGACACGGGGTTATACCCTACAGCAAAGGTAGAGAAATGGTTGGCAGTAAAGGTCAAGGCCCCGGCTAAAGCGTCATAGCTGCTGTGCGGAATGGCTGAGAACACACCCTTCTCAGACCTGGAATAAGCAACCAGAGCCTTCGGGTCTTCGTCGGCAGACAACGTGTAAGGGATGTTGACAGTAACCCTGCCTTGGCCAAGTTGGCCCAGGGTCTTGCTTCCGGCACGGAGTGTAAGATCTACCACCGGACGGCCGCCCACCTTGGCCGAGGCAGCCGCAGTGGATTTGGCTACGGAGAAGGAAATCTCTTCCGTACCCGCCGCAGAACTTACGGCTTCCAGCGCAGCACGGTTGAAGCTCACGCTTCCGATTGCCGTATCCCAGGTCACTCTGCTGGCCGCACTGGTGCTAATCGCCTTGAACACACCGGCAGGAAGATTCAGCCTGACTTTCTGAGCCGCCCCATCGCTGTCCAGACGTACGACCAGTTCACCGTCTGCACCCGCAGTCATCCGTCCCATTGCAGCTTCCAGTGTCTTCAAGTCTAATGTAGCCGAAGCTTGCCCAGCTGTATCCAGAACGCCATTGACCTTCAGAATCACTTTACTGCCTTCCACAGTTACATTAGGAGAAGAAGCCGCGCCGTTCGGGCTTGCGGCCGGACTTGGACTTGGTGACGAACCTGGCACCGTCCCCGGATTCGAGCCCGAATTGCCGCCTGGACTTGGAGCCGGGCTTGGGCTTGGGCTTGGCGATGGCTCTGGACTCGGCGCAACCGGATCAGCCTCCGACACGCTGACCTTGGCCTGAGCTTCGCCGTAGCCATCGGCACTGTACGCCGAGATCACAGCTTCCCCTTGAGTGAGCGGAGTCACCTTGCCGCTGCTGTCCACAGATGCCACCTCAGGATTCGAGGAGATCCAGGTTGCCGTAGCAGCGCCTTCTCCTACAGGAACCACTGTTGCCTGAAGGCTTGCTGTTGCCCCACCTGCCTTCAAGGATAATGAAGCTTGATCCAGCGTCACCTTCGTTACATTCAATTGATAGACAGCTACCGTGCCTCCTACCTCATTCGCGACCAGCACGAGCGGCAGTCCCGTGGGGCTGGCCGTTGCCGGGATATAATCGATCCCTTCCGGTCCGGTATCGGTATTCAGGTTGTTCTTCGGCGTGAATTCACGTGAATGGATGTAACTCACGAAGCCGGGCTGCTCCGGGTTCGTAACATCATAGGTCATCAGCCCGCCGATACGCTCCAGGCCTATGAAGGCCAGCGCTTTTTGGCCCACTTGGCCCACTTTGACATATTCCGGTTCCGGGCCTTTTTTGGGACTGCGGCTGTCCAAGGTCGTATTGCTGTTGCTGGCATTGAATACGTCCGGCAGACGCTCCGCCGTAATCTTCTCAAAATCACTGCCGCTGTCATACACCTGCTTCATCGTATCCGCATCCCAGATCGAGAAGGAACGCGCGCCATACATGTAAATCCCGTCATGACCCATGTCCGACATTACTTCCACACCGTCATATTGCGATTGACCATTCAGGAACAACGCAGCAGGCGATTTCGGCAGCAGCAGCCCCTTCATGTCGCCTACCTTACTGGCATTGACTTTGCTGTCCCATTCCGTAGCATCGCCTTCATTGGCCGTGAACAGGTAAGACTTGCCGCCTACGCTATACCCCGAGATCCCGTCGGGCATGTAGACACCGTAGAAAGGTACGTTTTCCAGATGAATGCGGTCATCCTTGAGCAGATCCAGCGCGTTGCGGGGATCATTTAGATCCTTCACACCCAGCCCTTTCACCCACAGTACTTGCCTGGAAGCAATATCCACAGCCGCTATCGCATTATTCTCCTGAAGCGCGACATACGCCGTTCTCTGATCCCCGGACAATTCGATGAACTCCGGCTCAAGATCCCTGACGGCATCTTCCTTTGCGCCTGCGCCCATAATCTGCTTCGTTACAGGGTCCGCTGCCCCGCGGATATGCACAAGATCGTCAATCACCGACGGGTCAGTGAATTTAACTTTATCTACGGAATTCAGCACCGTATCAATTACCGTTACGCTGCCCTCGGGGTCACCTTCCAGCGAACGCGGCTCTGCTTCATCCGCCGTCAGAATGTTCCGTCCATCCTTGGTGAACTTGACCATATCCGGTTGCACGCCCGCTTCATAGGAAGCCAGCAGCTCTCCGGAATAATCCAGCACTAGCACCTTGCCGTTTTTCATGCCGTCTGCTTCCTGAACAGCAACGGCGATCCGCTGAGTAGCGGTATTAATATCCACGCTGGTCAGATCCCCATATTGGAACCCGTCCGTTTCGGACAACGCCTCAACATTAATACTGGTCTCCTTTTGCGGATGGGTGCCCTCTCCCAGGTTCACGATATCCACTGTCGCCGGATGGGAGGAACCATTAACCAGATAGAACTTTCCGTTATCCGGGTTATATCTCACAATCTCGGCCACGCCGCCATCTTTATTGGTCGTTCCTACGGAGTACCCGCCAATCTTGGTTATACTGATCCGATCCGGGGTTGCCCCCCCCGCAGCTTTCTCCACTTGCAGGGAGAGCACACTTTGTGCGGTCATCGGGACACTGGAACTGTCGTATACCGAGAGAGTGACAGTATTACTGCCCTCAAGTGAAGGGGTCCCGGTTATCTTGCCGGATGATGCTTCAAGGGTCAACCCCTCAGGCAGCCCTGACGCTGCAAATATGTATGGGCCCACGCCGCCGTATACGGCAAGTGTTACCGAATAGGGAGAACCCACTCTGGCATCGGGCAGGGCCTGGGTGGCAATCCCCAGCTCCGGCACAGAAATCCCCCATGGTCCATCCGCACGGTTATGCGGCCGGAACAAATTCAGCGCACCGGCATCCAGGGTTTCAAAGCCGATCTGTCTAAGATCCGCTTTATTGTTGTCGGTATCGGTGAACTGATCGCGGCGGACTGACTTTTGCTTGGAGGTCCCTTCCGTCTTGCCGGTAGGATAATCATTTTCGTAGCCGTCAATGGTCGATCCGTTATCGTTGCCTGCGGTGCCGATCATATCGACATAACCTTCGGGTCTGTCCTGAAACGGATTGGCGGCCTGAAGAAGTTCCGTGCTGCTTAACAGGACGACCTTCATCCCCTTATTGTAGAACAGAAGTTCCGGCCATACCTGGTCTCCTTTTGTACGGATATCATTTTGAAAGGAAGGGTTGACCTTACTGTCTGTAACAAGGTAAGAGGAATGGGCTTTGATCGTCCCGCTCAAATCCAGTTTGCTCCATGTGCCGTTCATATTCGGGTCCGAGTATTGAAGGGACCACCCCTTCAAATCCACATCCGTGTCCGTCTGGTTATAGAGCTCAATATATCCTGAAGAAAAGTAGCCCCCTGTCGTTCCCGGATCGCCCCCGCCATAAATCTGATTCACAATGATATGGGGAACGCTTACATCATAGCTGCCGTCAGCCGTATATGGCGCACCTGCTTGAGGAGCCGCCGCAGCCACCACTGGTCCTGCAGCCCAGCCTGAGCCCAGCACCATTTCGGCAGCGATTAGAAAAGATAGTACTGCTTTGCCTGATGATTTCAAGTCATTATTCACTCCCATGAACAGTTTCCATTCATCATAGAGGACAAGCATCATCTGTAATGCAGCTTTTCGTAACGGGGATGTAAACGACCGTGCTTCCGGCTTCATCCCGCTCCCGGATTACCCTCATATCTTTTACCTCTTACATTTTCCATGACTTATTTTAAGCTTCCGTTAATTTCCGTCCGGTACACTGGTTCTATAAGCTCAGGGAAAAGGGAGGAGATTTAACATGCCCAACATCTGGATGCATCTTGAATTTGGACAAAAGCTTGCGGAAGAGTTCAGGGAACAGTTGCCGTGGCTTACGGGAATGGAGAAACGGCGCAGCTTGTATCTGCTCGGCTGTCAAGGGCCGGATTTCCTGCTGTACCACAGCTTTTTACCTTGGCGGCACAACCTTCGGGCCGTCCATCTCGGCGATCTGATGCACTCCCGCCACTGCGGGCCGGTGCTGCTCTCTTTCTGGCAGCGGACGCTCACCCTTCCAGCTTCGGAGCGGAATGATGCCCAGCTCTATTTTCTGGGATTTATCACCCATCATCTGCTGGACCGCAATCTCCATCCTTATATCAACTGGAAAGCAGGCTATGCGGGACGGAATCATCAGCGGTTCGAGATTATGCTGGATACCGTGTTCATGAACCGGCTTAAGGGAGAGGATACCTGGAAGAAACCTGCCTGGAAAGAAATTAATATCGGGTCCGGTTTTCCTTCTTCCATCCAGACTATCCTGCACGAAACTGCCAGAGAGTGGTACCCGGAGGTTATGGCTCACTTCCCTTGCGAATGCTGGAATGAAGCCTACCTGGATATGGTGCTGGCCCATAAATGCCTATACGACCCCAAGGGCTGGAAGAAATCGCTTCTCTGGGGCGGGGCACGGCGGTTCTTTTACCAGAAGCTTACGCCTGACGATGAGCAGCTCGATTATCTGAATGAACGGCATGCCGAGTGGAGGCATTCCGCAATGTATTCCGAAGTCGCTACGGCTAGTGTCTGGGATCTGTGGGAACAGGCGCTGGACGAAGGACGGCTTGTGTTCGGGGCCTTGGCGGATTGGCTCGCCTGTACAGATACGGCAGAGGCCGCATGCAAGCTTGACGTCTTGGTGCAAGTACTGGATAACCGTTCTTATGATACCGGCAAAGCCTGCAACAGCAACCTGGTCAACAGGTATGCCGAGCCGATCTGGGGAGGGAACACCGGAAGTTAGAATGTTTAACCTCCGCTTGATGCCCTGCAAATATTCGCCTGCTACGCTTTGAAGCATACAAGAAGTCTTGGGAGGGATTCCATGCGTCTGGCTTTATTTACGGATACGTTTCTTCCGCAAACCAACGGCGTCGCCCGCACCCTTCACCGCTTGACCGGACATTTGCACCGGCGCGGCATCGAACATCTGTTGTTCACGCCCCGCTCGGCACCGGAGGACAGTTATGCCGATCCAGTCCGTCCTATCGCCAGTATTCCTTTTTTCCTCTATCCCGAATGCCGGCTGGCACTGCCGAATACGGCTCAGATCCATCATGAGCTGCAGGCCTTTCAGCCCGATCTGCTGCACCTGGCTACCCCTTTTAATCTGGGTCTGTGCGGCCTTCGTTACGCTCAGCGGCACCAGCTTCCCCATGTTGTCTCCTACCATACCCATTTTGACCGGTACCTGGCCTATTACCGGATGGACCGGATGGCCCCCCTCTACTGGAAATATATCCGCTGGTTCCACCGTTCCTGCGATTCCACCCTTGCCCCTTCCCGGGAGACCGTAACTTCGCTGCGCATGCAAGGCATCAACCGGCTGCGCCTGTGGTCCCGCGGCATCGACTGTCAGCTGTATTCACCGTTGAAACGGACCCCAGCGGTCCGGGAACAGTACGGAATAACAGCGAAGCTGCTTCTGCTCTATGTAGGGCGGATTGCCCCGGAAAAAGATATCGCCACCCTCACCCGCACGATGTTGCAGCTGCCGGAATCAATGCAGCGGCAGGTACACTTTCTGATCGTGGGGGACGGCCCCCTGCTGCCGGAGATGCGGGCCGCCGCCCCGGACAATGTGACCTTCACCGGCTATAAGCACGGGGAAGAACTTGCAGCGCTGTATGCGGCGGCCGACCTGTTCGTCTTCCCGTCCAGCACCGAGACCTTCGGCAATGTCGTCCTGGAGGCTATGGCCTCGGGACTGCCGGTCATTGCTGCCGATGCGGGCGGTGTGCGGGATCTGGTCATTCCGGGCCGCAACGGCGTGATGGTGAAACCCGGCAGTGCCGCAGATTTGATCCGGGGAATCTGTACCTGGGGGGCGCACCCCGATGCTTCAGCCGCCATGGGCCTTGAAGGCCGGCGGATGGCATTGGAACGATCCTGGGACACTGTGTTCGATACCCTGATCCGTGATTATGAAGAAATAGTAGAGACCCGGCGCAGCAGGCGGGAGCGCAAGATTTTTACTGCATAGAGGGCTAAGCAGCCCTAAGCTCAACAGTAAGTTTGATTTCGGGAGAAATATAAAAAGGAGCGTCCCTCCGCCATTCCATGGCTTCAGGATACCCCAACGGGAATAAGTTATGGTTCAGCTCGTTTTTCTCATACATGCCTTGGATTAGATCGGCCCTTGCTGGGAAGTGTTCTCCGTAGGAGCCGGCGGTGTAATTTCCGGATTGTCCGGGGGAATGACCTCGGGCTGCACATCCGGCCTGATCTCAGGCGGAATATCCGGCGCTTTCGGCTCCGGGATGGCATCCGGTTGGATTTCAGGGAACACCTTTGGCGGTATTTCCGGTGGAATATCCTTGTTCATCATCCTTACCTCCTCTTGGTATGATCCTTATTCTAAATATAACCAATCTGGAGGAATCTAAAAGCGGCCGCGTCTAAATCGCTCCTCCAGCCTTCACAGGATCAGCAAGGGCAAATTCCAGCATCCGGCTGATGGCTGCGGGCAAGACGCTGACATGGCCTTCATCTGCGAACTTAATCAGCAACGAGTGGAACCCTTTGGCTGCCAATGGCGCCAGGCTCGCCGCCAGCCGTTCCGCGTCCTCGACCATTCCGGGAAGCTCATCCGCTCCAATTGTAATCAGCAGGCGCGTATTCCCTTCTCTGCGAAGGCGCTCTGCTTCAAAGGCTGCCCGTGTGCTCAATACCTGATGCTGATTCCACCAGATGGAAGGGCTGCCTGCAACATAGTTTGCCAAAGTTTCGGGCGGCTGAACAAGGCATGCAGTACCAGCAGCCCGCCCAAGGAATGGCCGAACACGGTTTGCCTGTGCGGATGAAGCGGGTAGGCTGCGGTGAGCTCCGGCTTCAGCTCATGCTGGATAAAATCCAGAAAGTTATCCGCTCCCCCGCTTTCCGGCCACCCCTCTCCCCGGGGACGCACCGGAAGATTCTCAGCAAGCGCGGGAGTCGTAAAGTCATAACAGCGCCGGCTCATATCAAAAGGCTCCCGGGACGGATAACCAATGCCCACAATTACTGCCGGGTCATAGCCGTGCGGCTTGCGGGTCTGCAGCCGGGCCGCTTCGGCTAAGGTGCCGAACACAGCATCCCCATCCAAGGCATAAATGACCGGATAACCACCCGCCGGAGGCGCTCCCTTGGGAACGGAGATATAAATCCGGTATTCCCGTCCGTTATGGGCGGAGTGCATCACCCATTCCACACTACCTTCCATACTGTAGGATGAAACGGTTATGTTACTCATGGGCCAGCAGTCTCACAACATCATCAATAATTTTGCCATAGGCGATCAATCCGCTGCCTGTCCAGTATTTATCACTGACTTCGTATACATGTCCGGCTTTGGCGGCAGGCATGCTCTTCCAGATTGGACTTCCGGTTAATTCCTGGATAAAGGCAGAGCCCGTACCTTGATAATTAATGGTAAAAATATAGTCGGCATCAATCTGCGGCACGATCTCCAGCGATACGTCGGCACTGTTTTCCGTTTCCACCAGCTTGCTTTTGCCAATGCCCAGTTCCTGTGACAGCACATATCCGCCAAAATAATTGCCGCCAATCAAATACATGCCTTTGCCGTTGAAGTTGATTAATGCTGCTTTTTTGCCCTCCACATAAGGGGCCAGCTTCGCTTTGGCTTCCTTCACTTTAAGCTCATGGGCCTGCAGGGCCAACTCGGCTTCAGCCGGTCTGCCCAGCAGCTCGCCGAGCTTCGTAATTGAACCTTTCAGGTCCCCGGCAGCATTGTTGAACACATAGGTTGGTGCGATCTTCGAGTATTTCTCGTACACCCCGTCCTTGGCATAATGGGCCGTATGCAGAATAATCAGATCCGGTGCCAGATCCAGCACCGCTTCCGGTGAAGGCGGAAGTCCACCGGTGAAGCTAATGCCCGGCACACCCCCCAGCTTGTCCTGCAGATACTCCTGAACCGCATCGCCATTGGCCCATTGGGCTACGGGCTTCACGCCCAAGCTCACCAGCGAGTCTTCCATATAAGGAGCGAAGACCTTCACAGGTTTGGCCGGGATCGTCAGGTCATGACCCAGTTCGTCGGTAATCACCCGGGTCTCAGCCGTTTCTGCAGCAGATTCCGGGTCCCTACTGGGTGCTGCGGACGGTGAAGCTGCCGGTGCTGCGGACGGCGCAACGCCAGCTTCACCCGGTTCATTCTCCGCTTCCGTCTTTGTCCCGCAGGCAACAAGCAGACTGGCAGCAAGTAACATCATAAGCAATAACACCGATATTTTTTTCAATAAACTCTCCCCCTGTGATAACTATTCTCATTTAGGAGAATTATAGCTTACCCCTTCCAGGGCTGCCATGGACTGTATCTATCAGCGGGTTTGGACATTTTCCCGTAAACAGGAGCAGCATTTCATCCATCATCCGGCTGACCGCTACCGCAGAATATTCGTACCACGGATCGGAGGGGATCGGATAGACCTCTGCACTTCGCACTGCCCTCAGCTTCTGCCAGCCCTTGTTTCGCTGGAGCGACAGCCAGGCCGCCCGGGAGGCAGGTTCTGCACAGACCAGAATCAGAATCCGGCCCGGATCAACCGTAACCAATGTCTCCAGAGACAACTCGTGATTGTATAACGTTCCCGCTTTATAGGCAGGTGAGAGCTGCAAGTCCTGATATAACACATCACGGATACCGCGGTTACAATAAGCATATAAACCTGTTCCGTAGATTCGCAGAACAACCACTGTATCTTCTCCGATCACCCGGCTGAGCTTGTCCCGGGTCCGTTGCATTTGAATCTCATAGGCCGCAAGCCAGGCAGACGCCTGCTCCTCCCGCTCTACATACCCGGCAATCTGGACCAGCTGCTCTTTCCAATCCAAATGTTGCGAGGAGACGATCAGGGTCTGCGCGGCATCCTCCACCCTCCGTCTTGCTTCCTCGGGCAGGGACTCTGTCCCGATACATTTGTCGGGCCGGACTTTGGCCAGCTTATTCCCGTCTGCCCCTTGCAGTTCTCCGCCATATTTCAAATGCACTTTGATCTGTAATGCGTAAGCATTATAGTAATACGGTGTCCATTTGGGATCGAGCGGAGCCGCGACAGGCATGATCCCCAACGCCAGCAATTGTCCCATCATAGCCGGTGTACAAGCTGCAATGTGTGCTCCGCTCTGTCTGCTGTAGGCTGAGGGCGGCATGCCGACCTCTTTTTTAAATTTGCGGCTAAAATAAAACTCATCGCTATAGCCCACCTTATGGGCAATATCCCGTAGGCGTTCATCCGACTCGCTCAAATACCGTTTCGCCCGGTTGATCCGGATATCGGTCAGATATTCCATCGCGCTTTGTCCGTATGTTTTTTTGAACAGATTGACAAAATACTTCGCACTGATGCCCGCCATCCCCGACAGCTGTTCAATGGTCAAGGGCTGATCATAATGATGTTCCATATATTGACGGACTTCAGACAGCCCCATCCGGCTCTTCTGTACACCTGCTGTTTCTTTGGATCCGCCGGTTTGTGTTCTCATAAGTACCTCCATCATCCAACTTTGATACTTATAGTATAGTTAATATTGATAATGATTATCAATGAGCGGGTACATTTTCAGGAAAAGGAACCGGGTCAAAGGCCCAACTATCAGCAGCTGCAGCGGCAGCGCACAGATCACGTTCAGCTCCATCGCGGATAGATAAGCGGCAGGCAAGGCCCGGGTTAGACCGACCTGCATAACCGCTCCGTAAAAAGACATGAACAGCACCATGCCCGTGACCATGAATACGGAGATCAGCAGGATTCTTTTGACATCGGGTCAGCGGGTTTCACGATTCGATGGACGATACCTTTGGCTATCTTGCCAACCACAAACACATCAAGAACTAGCGCCACTATGAATGCAGGCAGGTAGCCGATTACCAGATGTCCCAACACTTCAGCAGACCAGCCTTTCTGCAAGATAACGTTATAAATGCTCATTCCAAGGACCATTAAGGCACACATGATTAGTGTGAATACAAAAGCCTCTTTTTTGTTTCTTCCCATTTTTCTTCCAGACTCCTTTATTTTTATGTTTTGTCCACCCGGTTTACAATATCACCGCAACCCTCAAAACGTCAACCAAGTTGACAATATGGCGAATAAGTTTATACTGGCTTTATAATGTCCATAAGGCTCAACTATAGGGGTGTTCTCAAGCAAATGAATCTTCAGGAATTGAATCTCATTGATCTACTCAGCGAAAAACATCTGTTTTTACGTCAAAAAGTCACCGAACTTAGTCCCGGGCAAATCAACAAAACCGAATCGCATATTTTGGCGGTGCTGGAAGCCCATAAGATGCTCTCGATCTCGGAGATCAGCCGGATCATCAACATTTCGCGCCAGGGTACCCATAAGAGTATTCAAGGCCTGCTGTCCCGCGGTTATATTGAGGGTGTGGACGTGGCGAATAATCAGCGGGACAAGCATCTTGTGCTGACACCCAAAGGAATCGAATGCAACCGGAAGATGTTAATTGTCAAAAGGCAACTGGAACAGCAAATCGCAGACAAACTGGGCCCGGAACGTGTTGAGCTGATCAAAGCCCTGCTGAAAGAGGACTGGCTGGAATCCTGAACCCGGGGATCTGCTCGGCCACGCCATGCCTATTTTGCAACTTTTTCCATACTATGACGTCTCAATCTTATAGGTAAATAATCACCTATTCAAAGGAGACAGACATGTTATGAACAAATGGAAAATCTCACTCGGCATGATAGCCGCCGCTTTTACCCTGAGTACAGGAACGGCTGCCGCTGCCGAGAACCCGATTATGTTAAATTTCAGCGATACCGGCTTACGCAGCAGCCAGGTTATTGCCGAAGGAACCACCTTGGTTCCCCTCAAACCGCTCGCCGAGTCTATGGGATATACACTGAACTGGGATCAGAATGCTAAACTGGCCAAACTGATCCGGCCCGAGCGTGAAGTCACGTTCACAGCAGGTACGGCTTCGGTTACTGTAAATAATCAACCGTCGAAGCTGACCAAACCGCCACGAATGATCAAAGGCAGCGTGTACGTGCCGCTGGTATCGGCGGTTCAGGCACTTGGCGGCAAAACATGGTTCGACAAGAAAAACGGCAGCCTGAATATCGTAGACGATCCCCGGTTCAAGACCGCCACTTTGCAAAACCGGACGTACTGGGTATCGCAGAAAAACGGCGACCTTTATGTTCGCATTTCTCCATCTGCCAAACCCGAACTGGCCGGGGCACTGCCGCTGACCGGTTCACCCTATAACCATGACTTCACCATTACTGCTGCTGGACAAGCAACGGACCTGCTCCAGATCACCGATCAGCACTACTCTATGTTCAACGACTTCAGCAACGGGTATCAGGCGCTTGTGCATAAGGGCAGTATCCTAAAACAGATGGATTACCACTACGTTACACCAGCCTATGGCCCCCAGACCCAGCCAGCCTCTACCCAGCTTTTTATGACTGACGGGCAAAATCTCCAGTATATTAACAAGGAAGGTACACTTGGCGAATCCTTTGACCTGGAGCAGCTAACCGGACTAACCAAACCTTTTGTCATCGAATATGCAGCCCCCGATGTAGCGCTGGTACGTTCCAAATCGACGACGCAGTTATTCGCCATTGAGATCGCTACGGAGAATCATGTGAATCTCAGTCAAAAGCTGATCCGTGCGGCCGACCGCCAGGAATGGGACCGTGCCGATGGCAGCGATCCGTATTATTTGACCAGAATGCTGACACTGACAGCCCGGAAGGCGAATACCCTAACGTTCACCTATACTCCTTTGCCGGAGGGGAAACCACAGACCGTCACGTACATTATTGGAACCAAATAATTAGCATGTTTCAGCAAAAAGACGTTTCCCTTCATTCCCGGGGAGGCGTCTTTTTCACCTTACACTGTAGAAAAGTGATGTAACCCTCCGCTCCACGTTAACGCCACCTCCGACTGATCAATTTGTTCGCAACCTTCCTTATGTTAAGATTAATGCTGCGCTGGTTACATATCCTATGTATAAGTGGAGGAGGTCATTATGAAGCAGAAGTCAAAGCAGTTCTACAGTTTCCTGAAGCAGCTGATCCAAAAGATTAATGAGGATGATGTCCAAGGCCTCAGTGCACAGTTAACCTATTACCTTATTCTTTCGTTTTTCCCTTTTCTGATCTTCATCATGACGATTATCGGGTATGCGAACATTTCCATAGAAGATAAAATCAAGGACCTTCAAGAGATCATGCCTGCGCAGGCGATATCCATTATTGAGGAGATTGTGGGGGAGGTCTCGGAGGGAAGGAGCCAGGCTCTGCTGTCTTTCGGGATGCTGGCCACCTTATGGGCAGCTTCCAAAGGGATCAATGCGATTATTAAAGGCCTTAACCGGGCCTATGCTATTGATGAGAACCGTGCTTTTTGGAAAGTAAGGGGCATCTCTCTGCTGGCTACGGTATCTATCGGCGTTGTTATTCTGCTCAGCGCCTTGCTGCTGGTCCTCGGAACCTGGCTGAAAACGCAGGTCTTTACCCTGGCCGATCTGCCGGCAGGCTTCAACAAGCTGTGGGATCTGCTGCAATATGCCGTGCCGCTCTTGATTATGTTCCTGGTCTTTGGGCTGCTGTACTGGATCGCTCCGAGCCGGAGATTGTCCTACAAAGATGTGCTGCCCGGTGCGCTCTTCACCACACTTGGCTGGATTATCACGTCCTCACTGTTCTCCATTTATGTGAATCAATTTGGTGATCTTTCCAAAACCTACGGCAGCCTCGGCGGTGTGATGATCCTGCTCATCTGGCTGTACATCAGCTCCATGATCATTCTGATCGGCGGGGAGATTAATGCCACGCTCAACGAGCGGCGCACAACGTGAGTTATTTCATATAATGACGTAATTACGTCATTATATAATGGAAATAAAACGGAGTTGATCCCACGTGACGGAGCTGCTTGACCCGCGAAATGATTTTGTATTTAAGCGTGTTTTTGGAAGTGAAGATAATAAGGATGTATTGTTAGCCTTTCTCAATCGGACCTTTAAAGAGTCAGGCGAACCGCCGCTCGCCGAGATCACGCTTCTTAATCCTTATACAGATAAGGATGCCCCACTGGACAAGCAGTCCATCTTCGATATTTGGGCCAAAACAGCCACCGGAGAGTTGATTAATGTTGAAATGTGTTACCATCAACATTCTGAACTATTCCTTTTTGCCAAATGACAGATACCACAGCGTTTTTCATTTACGGGAAGACTACACGAATCTAATGCTAATCGACGACATTGAGATACACTTCATAGAATTAACCAAACTAAATCATCATACCCCTCCTGTTGAGGGAGGACTGATTAATTGGCTGCTCTTCCTGAAGGGAGCCGATAAATCCATTTGGGAGGTGCTAACCTTGAATGATCCACATTTGAAAAAAGCGATGGATACGTTGGAGTTTTTGAGCCAGGATAACGAAGCCCGCCGTTTGTATGAGGAACGCCAGAAATTTCTACATGATGAGGCTTCAATGATTGAATGGGCCACCGAAAAAGGCCTGGAGGCAGGACGAGCTGCCGGTCACGCAGCAGGTCAAGCCGAAGGGGAACGAAAAAAGGCGCTGGAGATCGCCCGTAACATGCTGTCTCTGGGCATCGAGATCAAGCTGATTGCCCAAGCCAGCGGCTTAACCGAAGCCGAGATCCTTTCTCTAAAAAACAACCAATAAGCCTGCTTGGAAAGGGACTGTCCCAAAAGTAGACTTTCTACAAGTAGAAACAGACCACCTTCATGCTCAAAACCGTAAAAGTCAAACAGAGCAGCGATTCTCCTGTTATTGGAGGACCGCTGCTCTGCGTTTTTGGTCATTTGCGGCTTGCTTCAGCAGATTGTGAGCAAGTGAAAGCCAACCGACCTCGAGCGTCACTTTCTCTATGCCGCATCGCCAAAATCGCCGGAACCCCCGGTTGTTCTTCAGTTGTCCAAATACACTTTCCGGTTCCGTCATTCGGCGTACGGCCAAGTGGTAACCTTCCTCGCTTTGCAGAATTTCCCGGGCCTGTTTCTGGTACCGCAACCGCTCCAGACTCACCACGACTTCCCGATTTCCTGTTGCCTTCGTGCAGCGTTCTTTTAGCGGACACCCTTCGCAGCTTGTACTGCGGTAGTGACGCTTCCGAATTTCGTATCCACTCTCTTCCTTGCCTTTTCCATATGCGGCTGTAGACAACGGGTATCGGTGGGTCTTGGATGTAGACTGTATGTTCGGTGAAAATAAAGTATTAGACTTAATCGCCCTTACTTTTAAAACTTCGATCGTAATCTGCACTACATCAACATCCGCTGTGATTAGGATTTATATTTAGCATTATTCCGCAACAGGATACTACTATTAATAACGACCACCAAACGCATTTGGACTAACAGCATCAATACGGGCAAAATCATCAGACGTAAGATGAATATCAAGTGCCTTGATATTATCCTCCAAATATTTACGGCGTTTCGTACCAGGAATCGGCAATGTGCCTCTTTCTACTGTCCATGCTATTGCTAGTTGAGGTACCGTACAGTTCTTTTCTTTGGCGATTTCCGCTAGTTTATCAACGATGTTAATATTCTTTTGGAAGTTCTCACCTTTGTAACGTGTAAAAAGATTGCGCATATCATCAGCTTGGAAGTTCTCATTCATATGACGTTCCCCCGTAATAAAGCCTCTGCTTAGAGGACTGTAAGCTACAAGTGTGATTCCTAATTCTTTTACGGTAGGTAGAGCTTCTTCTTCAATTTCCCGACTCCAAATGGAGTATTCCGATTGGACTGCGGAAATAGGGTGTACTTCATGCGCTTTACGAAGTGTAGATGCACTAATAACTGATCCATTTAGGCCATTAGAAAAACCAAGATAACGTACTTTACCTGCTTTAACTAAGTCAGCCATAGCACCAACTGTCTCCTCAATTGGAACATTAGGATCTACCGCATGTTGATAATACAGGTCGATATAATCGAGACCAAGACGTCGAAGGCTTTCATCAATAGCTTTCTTTACATAGTCCGGGTGTCCTCCGATGAATTCCCAATTTGGACCATACGAAAACTTGGTAGCGACAATTGCCTGTTCTCTTCGTCCCTTCAACGCTTTTCCTAATAGCTCCTCATTATGGCCGTTACCATATGTATCAGCAGTATCAAGCAAAGTTACCCCGAGATCAAGCGCCCGATGAATGGTTTTAATGGACTCCTCATCATCAATGGTGCCATATATGCCGGGGGACATGCCCATCATACCCAATCCGATAGAAGAAACGACGATATCGCTGTGACCGAGTTTTTGCGTTTTCATTTTAGTTACCTCGCTTTTTATATGTTTTAGCTTCGAGTTACATCTTAGCATAAAGACATTTACACAGTAAACACTTTTAATCATTTCTGTATAATCTGCAAAATATGTTTGTGCCGAAAGCGAAATTCCGGTTATAATAAAAGTAAGGGGGGCTTTATGTGAATAGCCAGATATCAGATAAAAAAAACGAAACACGAGCTAAGCTTATGAATAAGCTGCTTCCTTATTTACGAAAAAATGGCCTTCAGTCCGTTCGGATGGACGAAATTTCTAGAGTAATGGAGATAAGCCGAGCGACTTTATATAAGTATTTCTCAACCAAGGAAGAAATTGTCGAGTTCATCGTAGATGGTTTTATTGAATACATGAAGGAACTGACTCACAACCCTTTGGATTCGGTTCAAAGTTTCGGTACTCGTTTTTTGCAAATATTTGAACAAACCATATCTCTAGTCGTTTATTTCTCGGATATTATCCTTCAGGACCTCGAAACCAGTTACCCGGATTTATTTGATCGCTTTAATGAAGCTATGAAGGAGCGAGAAGAGAAGATACTGGCTTTCTTTGAGGAAGGTAAACAAAAAGGGATTTTCAATCAACTTAACGGCAGGCTATTAATAAAGCAGGATGAAATTCTAAGAGGGATGTTCGATGTTAAATTTCTGATGACCAATCAATTCACGGTTCAACAAGTTTTATATGATTATTTTCAATTAAAGAGGATTCAGTTGTTTAAGCCCGAAAAGCTGACAGCAATTGATGATGAAGTGTTGATGCCGAAAATAGAACATTTAACTCAAAAAGTGACCAAAAACCTTTTTTAACATTCACTAACGCGATACCACAATGATAAGAGGCCCACCAAATTAAATTAATGGGGGTTCTTCACCAACCTGCCCGTTAGCCATACATGCAGCGCAAGCGCCGCACCACAGATGATGAAAATATTTGTATCTGTTAATACTGCTACTATGGCTGGGAGAGGAAGGTCGATAAGCTATGGTGCCTACGAGCCCATCCGTTAGTCTGACTCCAACGATCACGGTGCATCACAGATTGTCGCTCCCTATCGGGAAGCACTCATGGGAGATTAATCCTACTCTGATTGTTGCACCAGCCTCTTACCTAATTTAGCCGTAGAGAGGATACTTCAAAGTGGAAATCGTAGTTGAACGGGCATGTGGTATGGATATTCATAAGGATAACATTACCGCATGTATTCTAACGTCTAATGGAAAGGAGATTCAAACGTTTCCGACTAAAACGGTGTTTCTTTTACAATTAATTGACTGGATTAAACAGCATGAGTGCACTCACGTTGCTATGGAAAGTACGGGTGTATTTTGGAAGCCTATTGTCAATTTACTTGAAGCTGAAGGAATTGAATTCTTAGTGGTGAATGCCCAGCATATGAAAGCTTTGCCTGGACGTAAAACAGATGTCAAGGACTCCGAATGGATTGCAAAGCTTCTTCGTCATGGGCTACTTAAAGCAAGTTTCATTCCAGATCGAAATCAACGTGAGCTTCGAGAACTTGTTCGTTATCGTCGCAGCATTATCGAAGAACGAGCTAGACAACATAATCGAATTCAAAAAGTGTTAGAAGGAGCCAACATTAAGCTCAGCTCTGTTGTCTCTGATATTATGGGTGTCTCTTCTCGCGATATGCTCCATGCTATTGCTGATGGTGAGGATGATCCTGAGAAACTAGCGAACTTCGCTAGACGCACCATGAAACGAAAGAAGGATGAACTTGAACTTGCTCTACACGGCTATGTAAACCCTCACCAACGCTTGATGATTAAGACTATTTTGACTCACATTGATTTTTTAAGTGAACAAATCACGTTGCTAGATCAGGAAGTCGCTACGAGGGTTGTTCCATTTCATGACGATGTCGAACGTTTAGATTCAATTCCTGGAATAGCTACTCGAATGGCAGAACAAATCTTAGCCGAAATTGGGACCAATATTAAGAAGCAGTTTCCCAGTGCTGCGCATTTATGCTCATGGGCTGGACTTGTGCCTGGGCATAACGAAAGTGCAGGAAAGAGAAAATCTGCTAAAGCTAAAAATGGAAACAAATATTTGAAGTCCGCCTTAGTTGAAGCAGCCCATTCTGTAGCAGCCTCAAAGAACTATCTTGGTGCCATGTACAGACGAACGGCAGCAAGAAAAGGAAGAAAAAGGGCAGCAATCTCTGTCGCACATGCTATGTTGAGAATAGCCTACTATTTGTTGACACGTGAAGAAATGTATGTGGACCTAGGCGAAGATTACTTTGACAAACAGAAGCAACAATCTATTGTGAAATACGCAGTTCGACGACTAGAAAAATTAGGTTATTCTGTAACTATTGCAGAAGTCTCTTAATTCATTAAGATACCCATATCCTTATTTCGGATGCTGTGACATTCAAAAAAATGAATGGACTGCGTCTTATTTACTTTGCCTCTTTACAGTAACTGCAGATTTAATTTTCATGGGAGCTTAATGAAGCATTGTGAGTCTAATACTTTATTTTCTCAGTCTACAACTTTATTTTCTTTTGACAGAGGAAAGATCGAAAATCGTTTCGTCGTCTTCTCAAATAGAAAAGGAGACCTCTTCATTTCGAAGAGGTCTCCTTTGGTCAAAGAAAATGTCGTATTTCAACATCATAGAAAAGATACAAATTAGTTGTATTAATTTTTTAATTAGTTGTATTATTTTTTTGAAAAATTCTTAACGCCATCATAAATTACAAGTAATCCAATAATTAAAGCTAATGATCTGATAGTGAATTCAAAATACAAAAGGCTCCCCAAAATATTGTTAGAAGAATAGGTGTACCCTGTAAGGATTATGGGTGAGAACATTATCAATAAACCGATGAAGATACTTACTAAGAGTAATAATTTGTTGTTTTTGTCCATGTAATTTTACACCACCTAATCATTGGAAATTCATGCGTCCATAATAACACTTTATCTTATAAAAGGGAATAAAATGAATTTAATTTTAGGCTTTTCTTCTCAATTTATGTACTCTAATAAAAATAAAACCATGAAGGATCGCTTAAGCGATCTTTCATGGTCAGGCTGTCGAGAAAGTCTCGACAGCCTTATTTATATGCAATTAGTTTAATACGACA
>NZ_BMKR01000052.1 GCF_014644435.1 Paenibacillus albidus
CGGTGTCGTCTTAAACTAATTGCATATAAATAAGGCTGTCGAGACTTTCTCGACAGCCTGCCTGCGCTATTGCGCAGAGCTTTTTTTATTTTACACCACCGGGTAAGAACAGCAATAATCCGTTACTTCGAATACTTCCAGCGCGAATTTGGCGTTGCCCGGAACATTAAAGGTCGCCGTCCCTTTAATCTCCTGCCACATTTCTGTACCAGGAAGCAGCACTTTCAGATCACCGGACAGAATCTCCATGATCTCCGGACCGTCCGTCCCGAATTCATATACACCAGGAAGCATGATGCCGAGCGTCACCTTAGTACCATCCTGCAATATAACCGTGCGGCTTGTAACTTGTCCACCATAATACACGTTGGCTGCTTTTTCAATTGTCGCATTGGTAAACTGGTTCATTTGCTGTTTCTCCCCTCTGTAATCAGTTATTCACTCGCTTATAGCAGTGCTTTCACACGGCTCACTACATTTTCAACGGTAAAGCCGTATTCTTTAATTACAGTGTCGCCAGGTGCGGATGCACCAAAAGTAGTGATGCCAAGAATGTCGCCTTGGTCACCGGTGTAACGCTCCCAGCCGAAGGTTTGAGCCATTTCGATAGCCAGACGGGCTTTGACTTCCGGAAGGATGACCGAATCACGGTAGGCTTTATCCTGTTTCTCGAACAAATCCCAGCTCGGCAAGCTGATTACACGCACATCAATGCCTTCTTCAGCCAAAGCAGCTTGTGCTTTAACTGCCAATTGCACTTCGGAACCCGTTGCGATGATTTGTGCTTGCGGTTTGCCGTTTTTGGCTTCGGAAACTACATAACCCCCGCGTTTGATATTTTCACGTACGCCATCCACTGTTCCAGCCAGAATCGGCAGGTTTTGGCGGGTAAGCACCAATGCAACCGGGTTGGAAGTGTTCTCCAGCGCGTAAGCCCATGCTGCCGAAGTTTCGTTGGCGTCTGCCGGACGAATAACGGTCAGACCCGGAATGATACGCAGGGAAGCCAACTGTTCGATCGGCTCATGGGTGGGTCCATCCTCACCGACAGCAATACTGTCATGAGTCAGTACATAAGTTACCGGCAGCTTCATGATGGAAGCCAGACGTACCGCTGGACGCAGGTAATCGGTAAAGACGAAGAACGTACCGCCGAATACTTTGAGTCCGCTATGCAGTGCAATACCATTCATGGCTGCAGCCATACCAAACTCACGTACGCCAAAGTAGATGTTGCGGCCATCGTAAGATTCCGGGGTGTAGACCGGCAGACCTTTCAGGTGAGTCATAGTGGAGCTTTCAAGGTCAGCAGAACCGCCCACGAGCTGTGGAACTCCTGCGGCCAAGCCGTTCAGGGCATTACCGGAAGCCACACGCGTAGATACCGCCTTGTCTTCAGTAGTATAAGTTGGCAGTTTGGCATCCCAGCCTTCAGGAAGTTCGCCGTTTAATGCAGTCTCAAGTTGTGCTGCCAGCTCGGGATAAGCTTTTTTGTAAGCTGCAAATTTCTCGTCCCATGCTTTGTTCGCTGCAATACCTTTTTCTTTTACTTCGGCAAAACGGGCACGAACCTCGTCCGGCACATAGAAGTTCTCTTCATATACCCATTTATAGAAATCTTTGGTCAGCTTCGCTTCATCTGCTCCAAGCGGGGAACCGTGAGTACCGCCGTGGCCGCCTTTACCTTGTTTGTTCGGGCTGCCGTAGCCGATAACAGTTTTTACTTCAATCAATGTCGGTTTACTGCTATCTGCTTGCGCCTTGGAAATAGCCTGCTCCAGTGCCGGAAGATCGTTTCCATCCTCTACACGCAGCACTTGCCAGCCATAAGCCTCAAAACGCTGTGCAACATTCTCGGAGAACGCCAGCTTCAGCTCGCCATCCAGGGAGATATCATTGGAATCATACATAACAATCAATTTGCCCAGTTTCAAGTGACCGGCCAGGGAGGCGGATTCGGAAGAGATCCCTTCCATCAGGTCGCCATCACCGCAAATGGCATAAGTAAAGTGGTCGATAACGTTATGTTGTTCTTTATTATACGTGGCACCCAGTTGAGCCTCAGCCATCGCCATACCCACGGCCATCCCGATCCCTTGTCCAAGCGGACCTGTAGTTGCATCTACACCGGCTGTGTGACCGAACTCCGGATGTCCCGGTGTCAGGCTGCCCCATTGGCGGAATTGTTTCAATTCTTCCATTGGCAGATCGTAGCCGCTCAGGTGGAGCAGGCTGTACAGCAGCATCGAACCGTGTCCTGCGGACAGTACAAAACGGTCACGGTTCACCCAGGTTGGATGATCCGGGTTATGATTCATTGATTTGGCGAATAATTGATAGCCCATCGGTGCAGAACCCATCGGCATCCCCGGATGACCCGAGTTCGCTTTCTCAATGGCGTCGATAGCCAGGGTACGGATCGTAGTGATCGCCAGGTTGTCAACCGTGGAGTTTTCATCCTTCTGAATTGCTTGCTTCTCATCATTCATTTTTAATAGTCCTCCTCATGAATCTCAAGAATGTCATTTTGACTCTTATTGTATCATTAGTGTGGAAGCATTACCAATTCTTTTTGCAAACCCGGCATTTCCTGCCGCTTAGATTGTGCAACTAGGATGCATTCACGTACGTAAAAGTAACTGCTGCAGAAGTCGGGTGGCTACTTAGCCTTAAGTCTAGTTTCAAGACGCGACTAAAGTTTGTTTCAGAAACCCTGATTATGCAGTAAGATGGAGTTACCTAAGAGCTTTTACCGGATTATCCAACATTTCCAGCTGAAAGGAATTCAGAACATGACCTCAAATTCAAACAAGGATATCTATATCGTGCTGACCGGAACGGGCACTGCCTTCAGCGGTATGATCCGCTTGTTTACTAAGGCCGACCTAAATCATGCGTCAATCGCCTTTGACAGCGAACTGAGGGAAGTGTATAGCTTTGGAAGAAAAAAAACACACAATCCCTTTATCGCCGGCCTGATCCGCGAGAATTTTGCAGATCCGTTCTACAGTGGAGCAGATTGTGCCATTTATAAGCTGCGGGTAAGTTGCCAGGAATACGACAAAATGTACGATCATGTGATGGGCATGATGCAAAATCAGGAGCGGTACAAATATCATCTGTTAGGGTTAATCGGAGTTCTGCTAAAAATTAGAATCAACCGGGAGGATGCCTATTTTTGTTCCCACTTTGTAGCATCCGTATTTGAAGAAACCAATATGCAGCCTGTAGACAAACCGGCCTGTTTTGTGACCCCGGAGGATTTTGCATTGTCCCTGTGCGCCCACAAGATCTTCAAAGGCAAGCTGTCGTATTATTTACACAGAGCACAGAGCTACTCCACTTCCAACTCTCCAGTACATACTGCTTATACGAATTCCGGAGCTACTGCGCTCAGAATGCGGGTAAACGAAGAACGGGCCGAAGGAATCGTCTGACGATATCCGGCCCGCTCCCATGCTTGATTATTGTATCCGGTGATTCTGGAAGTATTCAGACCAGTCCCCGGAGATCACTACTGTTACTTTATCGGTCTTGGTCTGATACTCATTGGTAGCCGTAAAGGTAAAGGTCAAAGGTCCGTCCGGCAGCTTCTGAAAAGAAGCATCGTACAGCTCACCTGTCCACACTACTTTGTCCGCATCGGTTGGGGTGAGTTGAACACTGTAGCCGCCCGGCAGGGTCACTTCTACGCTATCCGGCAAGCCTGTGGTGTCTGCCAGAAAAACAAACCGTTCACCCGCCCAAAAAACATTGTATCCTCTAGGCTCGTTCTCATCACCGCTTTTCTTTCTAATTGTCCTACCGTAACTACCTGCCGTTTCACTCCTATGTTCGGCTTTAATATTGTGTATGACTGTTAGTATGATTATTTCTGAAGAGATAATTTCAATTAATCCTTTGAATATAGGACGTTCATTCTGTTCATAAGCTTCATTGGATAGACGATACAATTTCTTCTTGTATGCTCTAGAATTCGATTTCTGATTTCGGATAGACAAATTCTTGTGCCAATGCACCACCCCTTCTTTCGAAATAGGAATTGGTTTGGCTAGTTATACCTACGACTTCCTTGTCAGTTGAATGATTCTATTCGTTCAGTTTAGACTATGCCCCTTCACTCCAGTAAGTTTCCCTACCTTCATCGTTACTACGGGCTACTGCCCTATGCACTAAGTATCCATTTCCTGATATTTAGAAGCATCAAGAATACCATTCCTTGGCATCTTCTTCCACAGTTCCGTTGTTCCTTGTATCCTAGCTTTACATATGACCTTAGCTTCCTTCTCTAACCCGACTCCATACTTTTGTCCATGATGATAGGGCGCAGGACTCTGATCCTCTATGGGATTAGGATAGAATAGACAATGGATACTATCTTTCTACGATAGCTCACCACTTAGGTTGAGATTACCTTCTTATTTTAGGTAACCTCTACGAGCCGTACATTCGAAGATTCGTCATTTGCAATTGCAACATCTAAACATAGTCATTTTATAGCCACCATACTACTTCGTTAACTGCTTCACAGGCTACTTTTCGCATACTTTACCCAGCTTTGAACAGTTCAGGTGGTATCCTAAACTGCACATCGGAGCTTAGTGGTTCCATCATCTCATCTTATGGTTTAGTGGGGTCCTCCCCACTAGATTCAAATACAAAGTTAGGTTATTTTACAACCCTCCAGTTTTATTACGTATTTCTACGCAGATTGTCTGGAAACAACCCACACATCCAGGTCATAGGAGCTATCCGTTAACTGGAGTTCCCCTATTGTTAGTTTGGCAGCAATGTGCTTCCCCCTTTTCTCGTATGGCTCGTTTGGTTTGAAGAACGCTTTTACCACACTAGATCCCTTGGTTATATCAACTCCGATGATAGATACATTAAATTGGAAATTTCATCAAACTCGCAGTTAATCAAACCATATTCATTTTAAATAAAGAAAGAAACTACATGCTCCAAATTATAATAGTATCATCCAAAGAGTACCATTAAAGAACAATTTTTCACTTTTAGTACAATTATTTTACAATAAAACACTTTCAATTACATGGAAAATATTATATTATTATCTTGTAAGAAAATATAATTATAGAAGGAGTTGCATCATAATGAAAAATTATTTAAAACAAGCAATTTCAGGAGTAGCTGCCATGACTATGCTATTGGCACCTATGCAAGCCGTTTTCGCTGATGAAGCCGTTACTAATACTAATCACTCAGCAGCACAGGTAAGTGGGAATATTGGTACACAAGGAATAATTTATGGGAATGTCGGAGATCCTAGCATGTCATTATATTTGAGTGGGCCTTTAACGATTAGCGTTAATGCTCCTAGTGGTGGTAATTTTGTAGTTTATGGTATCCACGAATATACGGGATATCATTATTTAGGTGAAATAATAGGTTCAGGTTCTATAAACGCAAGTCTTTATGGAAACTATAAAATTTCTGTAACTTCAAGTTTCCCAGGAACATATACCGTTAAGTATTAGTTTACTAATTATGGAACTAACATTCTAGAAGAGGCATTTTTGTTTATTTCCTAACATAATAAAGGCTATCTCAATTCATCCCTAAAATTATAAGCTCAGTTCACTTTGAACAGTGGGTTTTAGAAGTTATGTTAAAAGTCTCACCTGCCATAAACTTCCACAAAGGACTGTAGTCGGTATACAACCGAAGACAGTCCTCTAAAGCTTTTCTTTCGTTGGCCAGTTATCAGGCATGGAATCAACTCTCTTTTAGGCCAGGTTTTAATATAGATAATTTTAATGTCACTTTTTATTAACTCAAGTTTCGTAGAACGAGAATTGAGATGGCTCCAAGGAAGGCCTCGATTAAGAGGGTATGGAGCATCTTCCCATCAGCCTTGGTCTCAGCCTGTGACTGATTGCGGCTTTGCGCCTAATACCATAACACGCAGACCGACTGCAGCAATTCTTCGTGCAAACAGCTTGGCAGCACTTGTGCATCCGATCCCCGGACCCGAACCGAAGAACCCGACCAGATTGGAACGCTCCCCCCATCCTCTTCCATAGAAGCATCTCAATCACGGCCGCAGCTGTAAAACGCGGGGGCATAAGGTACACACCCAAACGTTCATACAGTATATATACAGCTTGGTCTCCGCGTACTCACTTTTGCAGATACAGATAAAAAATGATAGTATCCCCGTAGCTACGGCGGAGCTCACTGAGTTCTTTGATTTCATTAATCGTCAACTGGTCCATGCCCAAACTGAATATTTTCAAAACTTCTCTCTCCTCCTACTCCACCCGCACGATCCACAGCTTTTTGCCCTGCTCCAAATATTGTCCCAGCAGCTGACCATCGCTTTTGGTTAATTTCAATTCCGGTGTGGATACCTTTCCTGTGGATGTGAAACGGTTGTTGTTGCCATGCTCCGAGTCCAGCACATCATTGTTGTCTTCCGTCCGCACATAGTTGACAGTAACTCCGCTGAGAAAAGCCTCACGTGGCTTCTCCTCGATAACCACCACTTCCGTCCGGCTGTTATGATTCCTGAACCGGCGGTGTTGCCGCTTGTCACAGGCCCATCTCCCTCCACCAGGTAGATGTCCACTTTGTCCCGGCTGCGCAAAGAACCGTTGATGGCATAGATCGCCTCTTTGGGAATGGGGAAAATCCCCTCATTCTCCGCCGGCTCCAAGTCACTTACATCCACCAGCGATTCCGTCAGAATACTGCCGCCTGTCAGAATCACATTGGTAATCTTGTGCTCTACCTGATCAATCTCCGTAATGACCCCGGAAGGAATGTCTTTGGTCTGGACTGAATCCAGATACAGATCCGCAGAAGTAAGCTCATAATTTTTCGGCAAAAGCTCACCCTCTGCCACCTTGATCTTGACCACGGTTTGGGACAGCACATAAGGCTTGAAATAAAGATCATAGCCCAGCAGGCCGCCGAAGCCGGTAATCAGGATCAATAAAGCGAAGAGATAATTACGTTTTAACAAATGCCCCCGCTGTGTCGACAAACTCCCTGCCTCCTTCAAAACCCGATTTTTGGGAACGACAAAAGGCACTTTGGCGCAATGGGCCAAAATGCCGGTAAAATGCTTTTTTACCTGTAGATCATAAAGCTATATTCACTTCATAAGACTAGTTGAATACGACCGTCTTGTTATGATGGACGAGAATACGGTCTTCAATATGCCATTTCACAGCACGGGCCAAGACTACCCGCTCGATGGTGCGGCCGATACGCTTCAGTTCGGTTACATCGTCGCTGTGGCTCACACGCTGCACATCCTGCTCAATAATCGGACCTCCGTCCAATTCTTCGGTCACATAGTGTGCCGTTGCGCCAATGATTTTGACACCGCGTTGATAGGCTTGGGCATAAGGCTTGCCACCTACAAAAGCCGGCAGGAAGGAATGGTGGATATTGATAATCCGGTGACGGTAATGATCGATGAACGACGGTGAGATAATCTGCATATAACGCGCCAAGATGATAACATCAATATCATTTCCAATCACCTCAAGCTGCCGTTTCTCTGCCTCCGCCTTCGTATCCGCCGTAACCGGAATATGATGGAAGGGAATCCCGAAAGATTCAACATAGGTCTGCATATCCGTGTGATTGCTCACCACAAGGGCAATATCGGCATCCAGATCACCGGCTTGCCACTGCCAGAGCAGCTCTACGAGACAATGGTCTTCTTTGGAGACAAAGATGGCCAGTCTTTTTTTGTGGTTCACATTAAAAATCTGCCAATCCATCTTGAAACGCTCGGCCACTCCGCCAAACAGCGAACGAACCTCCTCCAGACGCTCTTCCAGTTTAGGCAGATCAAACTCCACCCTCATAAAAAACATTCCGCCCTCGGGGTCCATCGTGTATTGGTCGGATTGCACAATGTTGGCTCCATGCTGGTACAGAAAATGCGATACTGCCGCTACAATCCCTGGTCCATCCGGACAGGATATCAACATCCGCGCCCGGTTGGGATAGGAAACGCCACCTTGTGAATGATCCCTTTTCACATGTAATTCCATGTTCCTCTTTCCATCCTCTCATCTATTGCATACGCATATGAATTTCGTTTAAGCGTTCACCAGCAGCTGTTTGCCCGCCAGCCAGGCAATCAAGCGGTGATTGACAGCCTGCTCGCTCAGGTACGGGAACATTCCTGCACTTACAATATGATCGTACAGCCGTTCCAGCGGCTCGCGGGGATCTGCTTTTTTGGCTTTGGCATCATTTTTCAGCAGATTCCAGACATCAAGCACATATTGGCGGGAGTCCATTTCCATTTTGGCAAAGAAAGCATGCAGTTCTTCGACCTCCTGCAGAAACTCTGCTCCGAACCGCTCAGCAACATTACCCCGCAGCAAAGCGATTTCCACCTCGTACATAGGACGCTGCGTCTTGGCATCCTTACCAATCCAAGGTGTTTCGAGAATAAAAGGCAGTCCTGCCAGTGCTTCATGGTGTACCACGTTGTTAATGGTCTCAAAACCGATCCAGCCGGAGCCAATTGGTGTATGGCGGTCCTTCCCTGCTGCGCACGGATTCTTGCTGTCATTGATATGAATTACACCGAGTCGGTCCAAGCCAATAACCTGATCGAACTGCTGGAGTACACCATCGAGATTACCGACGATATCATAACCGGCATCATGAATGTGGCAGGTATCCAGACAAATGGACAGGCGCTCATTATGCTCAACCTTATCAATGATGGAGGCAATCTCCTCAAAGCTGCGGCCTATTTCCGTTCCTTTTCCGGCCATAGTCTCCAGCGCAATGTGCACTTCTGTCTCATTCGTGCCGCCAAGCACCTCATTTAATCCATCCGCAATCCGCTGAATGCCATAGGCGGCATCCTTGTCCGTATATGCACCCGGATGCAGTACAATATGCTTCACATCAAGCGCATGTGTACGGCGGATTTCCTCCTGAAGGAAATCAACAGCGAGCTGGAAGGTATTGTCCTTGTAAGAGCCAAGATTGATAATGTAAGGCGCATGGACGACAATCTCCTCCACGCCGTTGGCTTTCATGGCTTCTTTCCCTTCAACGGGAAACATGGACTCAATCGGCTTGCGGCGCGTGTTCTGCGGCGCTCCCGTATATATCATAAACGAGTTGGAACCGTACTCATTTGCTTCATTAGCCGCGCTCAGCAGACCCTTATCAGCGCAGGACACGTGAGAACCTATTTTCAGCATGCCTTTTCCCTCTTTCTTTCACGAATTAAACCTTATTCTACCGTGATCGGGGAAATAAATCTAGGCATGAACGATCTCTCCGCTTCCGCTTCGCAAAACTTTGGAAATACGATATACTTTAGATGAGATTAAGATGTATGACAATAATCATTGCCAAAGGTGGTATAACCATGTTTATTAAATCAGGGCTTGGCTTGTTATCCGCAGCTCCGAGCAATTGGTTTATGAACTCCATCGCTTTCTGGACATTTATGCTGCTGGGTTCCATGTGTATCGGTGGCTTTTTTATGTTCCGCAAGTTCCTCAAGGTACTGCCCAAAGCCGACGGAAAATCCAAGCTTGACTGGCAGAACTATTGGGTAGAACGCAGCAGGCCGTTATGGGGCGAGGAAGCCAAGGCTTTTCTTGACCAGCTGGTACAGCCTGTGCCCACTCCTTTCCGCGATATCGCCAAGCATTCCATAGCTGCCGAAATCGGCAAAATAGCCGTGGAAAGTGAAGCATCGGAGGTTACCCGCGATCATTGCATCAAAGGTTATATTGTAGCCACTCCGCGCCGGGATAACCGTTTTCTGGTGAACTTTCTGGAGAAAAACGGCATTGACTACTCGCCTTACCGGCATTTAATTAAGTAGAGCTTGTTTGCGTGCAGCGAGTATAACCATCCTGCCCGCAGGGCGTCCAGAATGGAGGGTACGACATGAAATATGTGATATGCGGCGGTACCGGCTTTATCGGCAGTGAGCTGGCCAAATACTGGGTACAGGCAGGTCATGAGGTCCTGATTGTCGGACGCAAATTGCCGGAAGCCCCCTCCTTGTCGGCGCTACTGAGATACCATACCTGGGAGGAGATTGCCTCAAACCCCAGCCCTGCCGAAGATGCGGATGCCCTTGTCAATCTGGCCGGTTCAACCTTAAGCCAGCGCTGGAGTCCCAAAGGAAAAAAAGCGATTATGGAGTCGCGGCTTGAAACCGTTACCGCGGCCTCCAAACTGCTGAAGGCTTTGCAGCACAAACCCCCGGTCGTAATTCAGGCCTCCGCCGTTGCCATTTATGGCACCTCGCTGCAGGATGCTTTTGACGAGTCCTCTCCGGCCCATGTAATGGATTTCCCATCCGGGGTAGTGAAGGCCTGGGAGGAAGCCGCAGATGCAGCTTACCCGAACGTCCGGCTGGTCAAGCTGCGGACCGGGGTAGTACTAGGCAATGAGAGCGGTGCTCTGCCCAAAATGAAACTGCCCTATCTGCTGGGTTTTGGCGGAAAAATTGGCCGAGGCGACCAGTGGCTGTCCTGGATACATCTGGCGGACATTGTCGCACTGATTGATTTCTGCGTTCATACTCCCCGCATATCAGGGCCGGTTAATGCTACCGCCCCTCATCCCGTTACAAACGAAGATTTCGGCAGAACTATAGGCAGAGTGTATAAACGTCCTCATTGGTTCCCCCTTCCGGCTTTCCTGCTGCAAGCAGCGGTTGGAGAATTATCCGAAATCCTGCTGAAGGGCCAGCGGGTTCTGCCGGCCAAATCACTGGAGCACGGCTTCACCTTTGCTTTCCCCGCGCTGCAGCCGGCCCTGGAGCATCTGAAATCCCGATCTTAACCATTTACGCAGCATAGCCATGGCCTAGGGCTGTTCGGAACGTATAGCTTCCTTTTATAATAGTAAACTCCGTTCCATCTGTAAGCGGGTACTCCTTGTAGGGAATCATCGCCTCCCCCTGAAAAAATGTTCCGTTTCTGGAATCAAGATCCTTCAGCACATACCTACTCAACCTGATTCAGCCATATTGGCGGACTTGACGATGTTTTGAAGGTTCTCAATGATAAAACTGTATATGCCCCGAGAGTCGCTTACACGACATACACATTCAAAGATTTTCTGACCGCAGTCAAAAGTGAAGGCCGTACCATCAAAGCTATAACTAAAGGAGTTACTATTCCTTCAACTAATGTTATAACCAGGTCTTCTGGCTCCTATTTATAGTTATCGTGATGAAATTTGAATAAACGGAGTGCCGATCAAATAATCCCTTCGTGTTCACCATAGATGCTGAATTTGAATCTGAAAACAATACGCTTGCAGATGGACTCAAATTGAGTCGGTTGTACCGACCAGAAAGGTACAATTATAGCGATCAGCAATGGTAGAAAAATCATTTTTACTACGACTAAGGAGCAGTATAATGAAAATAAACAACCCCAGAGAATCTCCTGGGGTTGTTTATTTTTTGGATTTCTGATTATTAATAGCTATTTAGATAATAATTGTTTCTCGATAGCTGAAGCTAGCCCTTCAAAAGAGGAATCTGGCAGTAGTGCCCCGTTAACCATAAATTGAGGAGTACCATTTATTCCGTAGTGTCCAGCCGTTTTATAATCTTCCTTAACATCCAACATATATTTATTCTCCATAAATTCTTTCTCAAATAAGTTATAATCAATACCATCAATTTTATCCTTCACAAAATCCAAGAGAAATTCTTGAGTTGCCCAAATCTTAGTTTCATCCCCTTGATGGTCAAACAGCTTTTCATAGTACTCCCAAAACTTTTCATTATTCTGTTTTGCAATTGCTTCCCCAGCGCTTGCTGCGAGAATAGAATCACGATCTATAAATGCGTAATTAACAAAATACATTTCTATTTTACCAGTATCAATGAACTCCCTTTTCAGACGTTCCCAGTTTGATTCCTTCCACTTTTTACAGGCTGGACATTTAAAATCTGCAAATTCAATTACCTTCACTTTAGCATCAGTCTCTCCAAGGTGTGGTTGCTTTTCGTATTTTAAACCGTCAGTATAATACTTCCCTTTAATTTCTGTATAATTTGGCATCTTTTTCAGTGCAGATACTTCAGGCGAAGTTTTGTTATATATAACTAAAACTACGAGAAGTATTACAAGTACGGATAAGATAGAAATAATTAAATATAGAGTCTTACTATGAGACTTTTTTTCATTCATTTTTTAGTCTTCCTTCATTTCTCGGCATGGATTTTTAAGGTTGGTTTATCCTCCAGACAATCTGACCAGTCTGATTAATATACACTTCTCCATCTTCACTATAAGCATAGGAGAGGCCATTAGAAAACGGCTGCGCCCATGCAAGTGTTGGTTGAATAACCCAGACCCCTTTTTTATTTATGAAGCCAGTCTTGCCGCCCGATTCTGCTGCTGCGAGGCCCTCATAAAAGTCACCTGCTGCATCAAACTGATTAGGAATAATCATCGTCCCTTTATTATCTAAATAGCCTGTTTTACCATTTATTTTTACTGCTGCTAATCCTTCGGAAAAGGAGTGAGCTTCCTCGTAAATAGCAGGAATTTCTATTTTCCCTTTTTTATTAATAAAGCCAAATTTCGATCCCTTTTTCACAGCGGCCAACCCTTCGGAAAACGAGTCTGCCTTTGAATAATCTGCATTTATCAGAGTTTTTCCTTTTTTATCGATATAATAGAAGGCTCCATTGATCGATACCAGAGCAACCCCATCTGAAAAATCTTTAGCGCTGTCATATTGCGCCTTTATAATAATCTTCCCTAGAGAATCAATGTATCCATATTTACTCCCTATTTGAACAGCTGCCATTCCTTCGGAGAAATTGTTAGCTTTTTTAAATTGCGGCTTTATAACACTAGCTCCAGTAATGTCCATATAGCCATATTTAGATACGGTATCAAGAGTTCTATAAGCTGCAAGTCCTTCTGAAAAATCTTTCGCGTCATAGTAGTTCCCCTTTGGGATAACTAATTCACCCTGCTGATTGATGAATCCAGCAAATTTACCACTTGAATATACAATGGCCAAACCTTCACTAAAAGGATAAGCATTTGTAAACTTCGTTTGATAATCAATTACATTCTTACCTTGCGCATTGATATAACCAAATTCCCCTCCGTTTGATGCTGAATAAAGATTTTGCTTGGAGTACAGAGAAACAATTTGCGACTTACCATACCACTTTACTTCCAAACCGCTTGCTTCACTGATAAAACGAAGAGGTACATAGGTTGAGCCATTTATAATCTGAGGTGCTACCTGAAGCGTAGAAGGAGTATTATTAATCCATGCAATGTTTTGATTAATCACTAATTTTATAGTAGTGCCTGACTTATCTCCAGAGATGGTTTTACTTGCAGAGTCATAACTAACAGTAAAGCCCAATGTTTTGAAGATTTCTTTAAAGGGAACCAAAACAGTATTATTCTTCATAACTGGTAAGTGCTCTCCTTGAAGGGTACTCCCATATAAAACAACTTTAATTCCACTTTTCGCCAAGGCTGTCCCTTGACTGACTAACGCAATAATAAAGATAGTAAATAAAAATGAGAAGGCTACTTTTGATACTTTCATCATACACTTCAACTCCTTATATCCTAATTTTACTGGAAAACCTTAATTATAGAAAGCCAACCCCCTATCTTCCCAGGAAATTGGCTCTACCATTAATTATAAACCAGTTACGCTAATTGTTACATTATTGCTAGCATCTCGTATTACGGTAGCGTAGTCTTGATCCGGGGCTGGGAACGAACTGCTTGGTACTGGTACTCCATCGACTTTGATATTACTGAATACCGACTTGTTTTTCCCAATGTTATCTCCAGTTACAACTGATAGAACCTTCCATTTTTGAAAACTTGATGGTTGAATGTTATAGCTAGTATTAGACGTAACTATTGTAGTTAACGGAGTGTCTGCTGAGTTACCACATCCAAGATCGGCACAGATAGCAGTACCATCGATCTTCAAACGGATTTTCATATTATAATTGTACCATGCATAGAAAGTAGCTTGAGAACCTGCAAGGTATGCATTAGAAGATTGTACCTGATTATAAGGCGATTCTAGTGAAGAATTAGTTGTAACACCATTAATTTGAACTGCTGGTTTCCAACCTTTTTCAGCACTACCTATTCCCACGTTTGAATCATACATTAATCCCATATCAGCAGAGTTGGCTCCAGCCATAAAACCAGTATAGGTATATGCATTTTCATTAGAATCTCTTGACACTTGTGAAGGTGCAGCAATGGTCGCTGAAGTAGAAATATAAGACCCATTTTTAACTATATACTGCCTACCACCGATACCATCTGGCAGATCCGCACCAGTATTTGCCAAAGGTGAAATCAGACCTTCCTTCATGTATACGTCTTCGGTAACCGAACCAGCATCGATAGATGGATCGATATTTGACTTTGAGCGATCAATTGGAACGAAAAATGCTTTTTTACTATGACTAGCGTCTTCTTCATAAAAATAATAACCGTTTTCCTCTACACTTATGTAATCATATATGCGCTCTGAGTATGATGCTAGTCCCTTTAAACTTTTCGTAAGCTTCTCTTTCTGAACCTCATTAGTAGCCTCAGTGATAAATTCATTAATTTCATTTTGTGAGACACCAAGTTTATTCTGAATAACAACACCTTCCTGTTCATTAACTGTTTCTAGGGAACTTTCTGATTCTGCACTTACAGACGAAGAAAACAATAAAGAAGTTATAATTGTTACAGAAAATGCTGCATTTTTAAATTTCATTGTTTTTTCTCCTTTTTTCATAAGGTTTTTGAATAAATATACTTTTAATGAACAAACCTCCTTTAAAATGAAAATTATGGTATTACACAGGACCGATTTTATTCTATATTTTTCTAAATTGCAATACTTTTAATATTATATATAGAAATACAAAATTAAATAATATTGTAATTAATGCAACTCTTAATTATTCACATGTTTTTAATGGTGAATATTCACAAGGAAGGAAAAAGAAAAAGAATACATCTATATACAGTAGGCCCTTTCTACTGCATAATCCCCCACTTCATTTGGCGATAAAGCAAAGCATTAAAAGAACATCTGATAGAATTCTTAGTTATGTATCCACTCTAATAGCCTTGCACGATCCTTGCCGCCATGATACCACTCCCCTTTCTGATCCAAGCTTTGATGTTATAGTCAAAAAAGGACAGCAAAAAAAGCACCGACAATAACCGTGAGATACGGTCATTGAACGGTGCTTCCGTTACTATCCTTTAATTTACAGCTATACTAACATAGATATAGAGAGGCGGCAATCTTTTTTTTCACACATCTTCCGCATCGGTTTCCCCTTATCCATGTTTCCCCACTTTCGTCTCCCCCGGTATAGGCACAATGAATGACTTCAGGGTGTCCGTCCACTCCAAATGCTGTCCTGCCGGAGCAGGTGTCCCATCCGTATACGTCATGCCATACATAATTTGGCTGCTCCACGCATTGGTATTGAAATAGGCATACGCCGGTGCTATAGAGGGCTCAACGCCGTCTTCTTCTATGATGGGGTGACCAAACAACGATGCTACTCCCCGGTTAGTTGCCTCCTTGGACAAGTCCAGCCTGGCCAGCCACTCCATCTTCTGAATATTGTCTTTAATTTCGTAATACATTACCAGATCCCCGTGCAGCACAAAATAACAGTCCGAACGTCCCGCGGGAAAATAGTAGGTTGAGGACAGTCCCTCCTCCTTTCCGCTTATGGGTTTGAACGCACGGCTTTCATCCACCGGCATTTGCAGCGCGGCTAACCGCGATTTCGCCAAATCGCTGCCGTTGTAATTTTGGACGATAGCGGTAGTTGCCCGTTCCTGAATCCAGACCTTGTTCGCGGCTGCGTCCACCCTGACTCTTGCTCCCAGCGCTTCAGAGATGAATCTCAGCGGGACCGTAATCCGGCCATCCACATTCTTTGCCGGCACATCCAGGGATACAGCCTTATCATTAATCCATGCCCCCCGCTCTCCGGCTTTGATCTTAATAACAGTGTTATCCCTGGTAATGGTTGCTTTTTGGGCATTCACATCCCACTGAAGCCCTATATTCTTGAAGCTCCGAAAAGCCGCCAGCGGAACCATCACCCTCCCGTTAGCCTGCTGGACTCCATATTCCACACTTGAATTGTTCACCATTACCTGGAGTTTTGGGGCAGCCGATACCATAGTAGCGGCACTCAGAAAAAGAACCATCCCCGCCATCATCCGGAAAACTGCCTTCCAGACCATTTTCCCATCTCCCGCCGTCAGATTTATGAACCAAGCGCAGTTATACGCTTTCAAAATAAGATTACAAAAACCTCCGCCGAAGCTCCGGTGTCGGAATCATACACTGCTCATCTCGCCCAAACCAGCGGTAGCGATTCTTGGCCACATACTTGTACATAGCATTGCGGAGCGGTCTGGGTACCAGAATGAACACATAGGCAGCCGGCCACGGAAAACGAAGCCTGCGGGCGATTCGCAGCGCAGCGGCCGATTCCGTGTACACCACTCCGTCCTCAAGCAGCACCACTGTGCTAAGTTGGCCCGGGTCGAGACTCGTGCCCTGCAGCAATTGCCGGGAGGTCTCACTCTGCAGAGGGGCAAACAGGAACCGGCCTTTGGGATCGCGCGGGATGATGAACCGGACAAGCCCTTGACACAAGTGGCATACCCCGTCGATCAGCACCACAGAGTGCCCCTCAATTTTGCCGCCAAGCTCTGAACTCAGCGCCATAGGTTCTTTTCCCGGCAGTTCCCTCATCTCGATTCTCCCCTTTCCCTCTGCTTCATTACCATCATATTCCTATCTTTCAGAAAAAACAAAAACGCGGAATAAGCTCCCGCGCCGTCATGTTCCGTTCATTTAATTATTCAGCAATGGCCTTCTCGATCCAGTTGCCGTCACCGATCATTTGCCCTTCGAAATCAGCAGTGAATGCATCCATGCATTTGCAGATGAAGTCTTTGCGGCAAATCGGGCATGGAGCTTTAAGCAAACGGCTGATGTTCGTCATTTTCCATTCCGGAAACCGATGATAAAACGCGCGGCACTCCGTTCCGTCAGCAAGCTTGATAATGAACTCGTACAATCCTTCCTTATCGTTGCTGCTGGCTTTGGTCACATTCGTAATATTCGGTCTGTAAGACATCTTCATCACCCATTATTTAAATTTTTGGTTATTAATCGCACGCACGACGTATTCAGATACTTAGACATATTAAAGAATTTTGGGGGTGATGTCAACCAAAGCACCCGCTTAGGGTGTCTAAATGTTCCTCTTTTTTGCTTCAGCTGTCTTTATTTAGCCATTATTGCCAATAAAGCCCTCTGTTACCCCTTCCTTTTCCGCCTGGAGGCAACAAAGAATCCGGCCAGTTGGCCGGACCCTAAGCTGATCTCTATATTAAACTTCAGGCAGTTTTTGAAACCCCGAATCAAGCTTTTATACCCGTTTAGTTTCCAACATACTCATCCATAAAGCGGTCTACTCTTTGGAAATATTCAGTCGGGTAGTGGTTGAGAGCATCGATATGCTCCGTATTTTGCGGGTACCATGCCTCTGCACTTGGGTTATCTTTTAAGGACTCGTAGATAATTTCTGTATTTTTATAACTAATTTGCTGATCTCCAGTACCATGAATGAGCATAACTGGCTTGTCTTGCATCTTTTTCACCGCATCCATAGGAGATACGGAATCAAGATCAACCTTAAAGGCCCAATTTGCCATCCAAGTCGATGTATAACTGAAGGGAAACGCAGGTAAACCTGAAAAGAAGGGCAAACCCTCTCTCAGAAATAGACCGGCATTACGAAAAGGACTATCTGCAATTACGGCTTTGATATCATCACTTTCACTTGCGGCTAGCAAAGAAGTAGCAGCACCCATTGAAAAGCCGATCACTCCAATGTTATCACCCGTATGGTTTCTGGATTTTAAATAGCTCACCGCTCCCAGCAAATCGTATTTTTCATTGAGGCCCAGGGTAATCAAATCACCATCGGATTTACCTTGCGAGTTGAGGTCGAATGCCAATACATTGTAGCCTTTCGGTACGAAATGCTCTACTAACTTTTGGGTCCGCCCTTTGACTAAACGATTGCTCGTGTATCCATGGACGACAATAATCGTCTGATTACTTGCTTTACCAGAAGGAAAAAAGGTCCCTCTAATCGTATTATCATTTTTCAAACTCTTGAACTCAACCTCTTCGTAGGGAGTTTTAGCGATATTCAATTCGTAGCTGACATTAGTGTCTTTAGGATGATGCAACAAGGTGTCTACTACTTTATAAGATATAAAAAATACAAGAGCTATCACAAGCAAAAGCACGATCCCCAGGCTCCATAAAATTTTCTTCCGTCTTTTCACACGAACGTTAAATGTCAGATCGGGTTGTAATGATGTTTGGCTCATTCAGACTCCTCCAGTTTTTCTTTAGGTTGTATGGGTGCGAACAAATAAAAGGCATGCCCCTTCAGATTTTCCCACTCGGGATGATGAAGAATATTTTCTCCAAGAGTTAAAGCCACTCCATTTAAGAAAGAGATATATGCACGAGAGATCATTGCCGGAGAAAAGCTTTTGTTGAATTCTCCCATGGACTGTCCTTTGGCATAGACGGATTCGATCTTATCTGTCATTACCTTTATACTTTCAAGGACCTTCTCTGTAAGTTCAGGGAATCTTATTCGTTGTCCTAAAACAGATTGGACAAGCCGTAATTCATTTGTATAGAAGTAGATATGATCGAATTGTTCTTTCACCATGTTCTTGATCAATGCCCCCGGCGTCCCCTCTTGTTGTAGACAGGCAAGTGATTTCACCTGAATATCAGCAAGCGGCTCCAGGACAGCGGCGTAGAATAAAGCTTCTTTACTAGGGAAATATTGAAAAATGGTTCCGGGAGTCACTCCCACACTCTGGGCAATGATAGCCGTTGTGGTATTTGAATATCCACTTTCTGCAAACAGGACTACAGCTTCTTTTAGGATACGTTTACGCCGCTCCTGTCTTTTTTCTTCATTGACGGGTCTGGCCAAATACATTCTCCTCTCTTTAAACAAAACTTTATTTAATTAATTAATTAATCATTTATTTAATTAATAATATAACTTTAATTTCGACTTATAGCAATAGTGAATTTAGCTTAATAAATTTGACTAACTCCATAAATAGTATACAATTAAATTGTTATAAATATATTTTCGGATATTCCCAAAAGGAGGCATCATCCATGAGCATTTATGATTTTGAGGCCCAAACGCTGCGCGGTGAAGAAGAATCACTGGCCAAGTACAAAGGCAAGGTGCTGCTCGTTGTGAATACGGCGAGTAAATGCGGGTTCACCCCTCAATATAAGGGGCTGCAGGAGGTTTATGAGAAATTCAAAGACCGCGGCTTTGAAGTACTCGGTTTCCCCAGCAATCAGTTTGCCGGGCAGGAGCCGGGTCAAAGCGGGGAGATCGAGGAGTTCTGCCAGATTAACTACGGGGTGACCTTCCCCATGTTCGAGAAAGTCGATGTCAAAGGAGAAGAAGCCCATCCGCTGTTCCAATACCTGTCCAAGGAAGCACCGGGCGTACTCGGGTCCAAGAGCATTAAATGGAACTTCACCAAATTCCTTGTCGACCAGGAAGGGCGTGTACTGAAACGGTTCGCACCCAAGACTACGCCGGACCAGATCGAAGCGGATATCGCCAAACTGCTCAAGTAAAGATATAAAAAAGGATACTCCGACGCACCATGCTGCAGCTGCGTAGAGTATCCTTTTGGGTAAACAAAAAAGAAGCCCTCTATTCGAAGAGCTTCCGTTACTTCTGCATAATGCGGTAGAGAGGACTCGAACCTCCACGGGTATACACCCACTACCCCCTCAAGATAGCGTGTCTGCCATTCCACCACTACCGCGCGGTGACTATTACCTGATGCTTTGTTTGAGGCCAACACTCATTATTATAAGTCCACTCTTTGCAAAAGTAAAGATCCCGGCTTCAGGAATTTTTATCCTCCGCTTTGCGCTTGCGATATTCGGTGAATTCTATGTACTCTTTGATAAATTCCTGCTCCTTAGGAAGCAGTTCCTCTGCGTGGCAATCCAGTTGCCGTATTTGCTCAAAAAAATAATCACCGGAGCCCTCACGCAAAATTTCGGCAGGTTGCTTGCCCAGAATAAGCCAGTCCAGGCTGACATTAAAAAAGGCCCCGATCTCAATCAGCTTATGTGTGCCGGGTGTGGATTTACCCCGCTTCCAATCTCCCATATTACCGGTGCTGATCCCCAGCTGCTCACCGAAAGATTTCTTGGTAATTCCTTTTTGTTTAATGAGATATTCTATCCGCTCGTAGATGGACTGCATACACAAACCGCCTTTCTTCGCTTTGAAATTACGTATTTACGATATTTATTATTGTAAAATGACGTAAAAAAGTATATAATTAACTATTATTATGTCTTATCCCATTATATCACACGGCTGGAATGTCGATAAGAGGTGAGTCAGCTGAACAGCAAACGTCCCATAACACCCTACGGGTGGGCAATCAAACAACGCTTGACGGAAATGCGTGTGGATCAAAAGGAATTCTGCCGGATGTATGGAATTCCTCCCTACCGCCTGTCCAATCTAATTCATGGCACACGCAGGGCCGAGCGCTACCGCCGTCAGGTCGAGAAGCTTTTGGACCTTCCCCCATCCTAGCCTTTCATCCTGCAAGATCCAAGGAGCGATAACCCTTGTCCAAAAGCATATCCACTACCCTTACCCAATCACTCGAAACGATGCCGCACAATACTCTGGTTATCGACAGATATGGAAGCATTCTGTATGCCAACAGCAGCTGGATCGCCCACATCAGCGAATACGGCTTGTCTACCGCGGGAGATTGGGTGGGGATGAATTACTTTGATCTGCTCACGGAGCTGATCTCAGACGTACACCAGAGAACCGTGCTGCAGGAGTCCTTGCAAGGTATCCTCCGGGGAGAACGGCTTGTATTCAGTGAAGAATATCCCTTCCGCTCCCCAAGGCTAGGAGGACGCCTCTTCCGGATCGACGCCTGCCCCATGCTGGCAGACCCTTTTTCGGCAAGATGCGCACTGGTTATTTCCTGCCATGATGTAGGCCCGGTTATCGAAGGACGGCATCTCCAGCCGATAAGACCAACAGTCTCCCGGGACAAGCAACACAGTTTCCTCCCTATTTGCGCCTCCTGCAAATCCATCCGCAACAGCAAGGAGGAATGGGTGACCATTGAGCGTTTTTTGCAGCATCGGCTATCCGTCCAACTCACGCATGATATCTGTCCGGAATGCATCAGGCTTTTGTATCCCAAATATGCCGGTGCCCTGAAAGGCAACAGCCTGACTTAACTTATCGGCATACAAAAAAAGTAAGAAAACCTCTGCATGCAAAGGATTTCTTACTTTTACTTGTAGTATGCGGTAGAGAGGACTCGAACCTCCACGGGTATACACCCACTACCCCCTCAAGATAGCGTGTCTGCCATTCCACCACTACCGCATAGTTATGACCCGTATGGGATTCGAACCCATGTTACCTCCGTGAAAGGGAGGTGTCTTAACCCCTTGACCAACGGGCCATGATTGTTGGTTATGCTCTTGTCACAACAAAAATGAGTATATCAAACTCCTTGGATTTTGACAAGCACTTTTTAAAATATTTAAGAGAAGGGAGCGTGGCCCCAGTTAACAAAGGCACGCTCCCTCTCCCTCTCTGCCTTCCCACAGAGAATATCTCAGGATCTACCGTTCTTCCCGCACAGTATCCAGTGCAGCAAGACTCTCCGTATAAGAATAACCCAGACTATCCGCTACAGCCTGATTGGTGACCAGACCTCCCGCCACATTAACCCCCTTGGCAAGCGCTTTGTTAAGGCTAACGGCCTCCCGGATGCCATGCTTGGCAATCTGCAGCGCATAGGGAATGGTTACGTTGGTGAGGGCAAGGGTCGAGGTACGTGCCACGGCTCCCGGCATATTGGCTACAGCATAATGGACTACCCCGTGTTTGACATAAGTCGGATCTGCATGTGTCGTAATCCGGTCGATGGTCTCAATGGACCCGCCTTGGTCAATAGCCACATCTACAATAACCGACCCTTCCGCCATTTGCCGGACCATATATTCCTTAACCAGCTTGGGAGCACGCGCCCCCGGAATAAGTACAGCACCGATCAGCAAATCCGCTGTGCGCACCGCCTGCTCCAGATGATACGAATCCGACATGATTGTCACCAGCCGCCCTCCAAAAATATCATCCAGTTCACGCAGCCGCTTCGCGCTCACATCCAGCACGGTTACACGGGCACCCATTCCCAGCGCAATTTTCGCGGCATTGGTACCCACGATGCCGCCGCCGACAATAACGACCTCTGCCGGCTGTACACCGGGAACACCGGCCAGCAGCACTCCTTTGCCGCCATGCGGCTTCTCCAGCAGACTGGCCCCAATCTGCACGGCCATCCGGCCGGCCACTTCACTCATCGGGATCAGCAGAGGCAGGGAACCGTCCTCAAGCTGAATGGTTTCATAACCGACCGCAGTCACACCGCTGTCTGCAAGCGCCCGGGTCAAAGCCGCTTCGGGAGCCAGATGCAGATAGGTGAACAAGATCAGGCCGGAACGGAAATACCCATATTCCTCAGGAAGCGGCTCCTTTACCTTCATGACCATCCCGGCTTGCGCCCACACCTCTGAAGCGAGCGGCAGAATTACAGCCCCCTTGTCCAGATATTCCTGATTGTCGAACCCGCTGCCTGCACCCGCATTTTGCTCTACAAGCACGGTATGTCCGGCTTTCCTAAGCGCCTCTACTCCGGCTGGCGTAATCGCTACCCGATTTTCGTTATTTTTGATTTCCTTGGGGACGCCGACGATCATTTTCGTTTCCTCCTTAAGTTGTGCGCAGGGCCACAGGAGTCACACGAACTTCAGCACCACTGCGGCTTTGACTGGATCATGCGTTTCGTTTATTGTAATTTTGCCAGTGGCCAGTTGCAAGTCCTTGGTCGCAGCAATGCCATCCGGCACCAGTCTCCCAAGATAATATATTTATATGCCGGTACTGTGATGCCGCTATATGTTTCTCTAATAATGCCCAAATAGGCCAGCTTGAGTGCACATAAAAAAGAGCCCCCGCAGGAGCTCTTCGACGTGTTATGTAGATGTGGTTATTTGCTAAGGCCACAATTATGTGGCGGAGAGAGAGGGATTCGAACCCTCGCACCGCTTACGCAGTCTAACCCCTTAGCAGAGGGTCCCCTTATAGCCACTTGGGTATCTCTCCAAGAAAATGGCTCCCCGAACAGGACTCGAACCTGTGACAACTCGATTAACAGTCGAGTGCTCTACCAACTGAGCTATCAGGGAATAATAAATAGCTGAACAAGAAATAATTTATCATGATTTTGGAGTTCCGTCAAGCCGGGGCCCTATATTTTGGGATCGTTTTCAGGAAACTTTAATAATAAACCCACTTTTTATGGTAGGCTGTAAAAAGATCGTCTGCAAAAAGCTCCTGCTCCCTTTCACCAAGCTCCGTCAGTCCCCTGACTTCCTCCATCATGTGGCTGTAATCCGTTACTTCAATTACCCGACCCTCATGAAGCTCCAGTTCAAAGGTTTGCCGATAATCGATAGGACGCTCCCATCCTGCGTAATAGTGGTTTTTATGAACAAATTCTCGGCAAATCAGCATTTTCCCAGTATACGGGACAGACAATTCCACCCCGCGGCATTTACTGCAGCCTAACATATCCGGCTTAGTCCATGTTCCACTCCACTCCACAGGAACCAAGGTATCCTCCAGCCAAATGCAAAGTTCCTTCAGCCACAACTGCTGATTCCGCACTTCATACTGACAAAAGTATCCTCTGTAGCAAGCTGTGAAACGATCATGAGGCTGTAAACCGTACGCTTCCGGTCTAAAAGGCCAGACTTTGTCCAGCCCAACGATATGGAAATCCTTCATCCCGTCATACTGCAGCATATCCGGAATCTGTATCGTCATTTTTAATTGTCCTCTTGTACGGTAATCAGCACTTCTGTGATGTTGTGTCTTAATCCTTCATAGTCCTCATGTTGATACTGGCGGTGGCCATCAATGCCCCTGTGAATAATGGCATTCATTACATCCTGCTTCTGCGGGGCTGTGGACTGAATCAGATTCTCGGCAAAAGCCGTCGCTTGCTCGGGACTATAACCGAATTTGCGGATCAGCAGCGCAATAATCTGCCGCTCTATTTCATTCGTCTCTTCGAAGGTCATTTCCAGCTCCTCAAAAATCTTGTTGGCCAAGTCTATCAATTCCTCTATCGCTTGTTTAATCGGCATGTCAAACTCCTTCCCCCGAAAAAGTATAAGTTCCCCTGCCAAATTATATCATATCTCCCTGGGAGCATTCCGGAGGATTGATCCCCTGCTCACTAAACATGGGGTCAATCCAAAAGATTACACCGGCATATTCCAGCCGAGGGTGGTGCTACGGATCATTTGAACTTTCATGTACAGCACCTCTTCTTTTCAAATATCTTCTGCTACAATTAAGTATCGGCTGAAATAAAAGGAGAATTGTATGAATTTCAAAATCGAAGCACCCAAAATACCTGCTCTTACCTCCCTGGAGACTGTACAGATAGACTTCCTGCAGTCCAAAGAGGAAATTACCCGCTGTATCATCAGCGACTGTATAATTGAAGGCCAGGAAGCAAGCAAAGTCTCGTTCGACAAGGTCCTGTTCAAAAATGTAACCTTCGTCGAATGCTCGCTGCCGGGCATCGAGCTTACGGATACCCTGTTTGAGAATTGTGATTTGTCCAACGTGGATTTCAGCGGGGCCTTTGTGCACCGGACGGTGTTCCAGCAGTGCCGGATGGTCGGCACAGACTTTGCCGACGCCAGATTTCAGAATGTACGTGTGCTGGAGAGTCTGGGGGATATGGCAGCGTTCCGGTTCGCCAATCTGAAGCAGGTGGCCTTTGAGCACTGCTCCCTTCTGAGCGCCGATTATTATCAATCCGTCCTGCACAGCCTCGCTTTCAGCGGGTGCAAGCTCGATCAAGCCACCTTTTCCGGCTCCAGGCTGAAAGGAATAGATCTGAGCGACTGTGACTTCACCGGACTGCATGTAGAAATCGAGGACCTGAACGGCTGTATAATCTCGGCGCAGCAGGCGGCCTCTTTTGCCGGATTGCTTGGCCTTGTCATCAAATAGCACTCCTAACACACAAAACAGCCGAGACCAGGGGTGGAAGAATCCATCCCCGTCTTGGCTGCTTCTTATTTGTCTTGCACTTCCGGTGTCCCGAGCGCCAGCAATTTCAGCTTGCCCCGGCAATTCCCGCAACGGTAACGCTTCGGATCAACCTTGCGCTTGCGCGGATACGCTGTTTCACAGGAGGTACAGACGAGCTTATACCGGTAGGGCAGCGGTTTACGTGCCTTCGCTCCGGGCAAAGTCTGGCAGTAACGGCTGCCGCCGACCTGCTTCAGCAGGTTTTTGAAATCGGCATCCCGGTGCATATAACCCCGCTTCGCCAAATGCAGATGATAGTGGCACAGCTCATGTTTGATGATCTTCTCGGTTTCCTCGCGTCCAAACATAGCCAGCTGATGGGGATTGATCTCTATATTATGGCTTTTGGTAAAATAACGCCCGCCCGTAGAGGACAGTCTGCTGTTAAAAGTGGCCTTGTGCCGGAACGGCACCCCGAAGCTGTCCCGCGACACCTGTTCAATCCACTGCTGCAGCTCTTCATTGCTCATCGTCTCCATCTCGTTCTCTCACAAGTCCTTTCCACGGGAAATCAGATCTCTACTTGAATTGTAACTTGTGCATAGGCTAAACTGTCAAGAAGGAAGACAAGTACGGAGGGAGAATGACCAATGCCGAAAATGCGGTATGTAATCTTACAGCAGCATCAAGAGCTTCAATTCGTAGAAATGCCCGAGGAATATGCTTACCAGCTGAGTGCGCTGAACCTGCGGCTCAATAAAGAAATCGACAAGCTGACCGCCGACAATGTGCCGGACCTGCCGCTCGCGATAGCCGAATGCGATTCGCTGGAGCTGCTGCGCGAGGAGTTGATGCTGGAGTCAGGCCTGAACTATATTAACCGTCTGGAACGGGCTTTTGCAGCCGTGCAGGAGCAGAAGAATTATCCGCTGATCTCCCTGCTGACCGAGATCCGCGCCCTCCAGGCCCAGCTCGAACAGTGGTATGAAGAGGAAGAAGAAGGCGTCCATTAGTCTGATCGCGTCTTTCCTCCGGTTTTGCTTCTTTTAGGCTGCACCTTTGGGCAGTTTCCCTCATATGCTATCTTACGTATGCATGCCAAGAGGAGGGATACCCTTGCCGCAATGGCTCTGCCATCAGCTGATGAAAGCTTATTATAAGAAAGACCGCCGTCAGATCAAGCTGCTGAATGAATGCTGGTTTTTCTACCGCAATGCTGCCGGATCGCGCAGTGAGGCGCAGTTCTAATGCCGGATCAATGGACCGGAATATACGGGAAGCAAGCGGGTATCGCCGTTTAAGCAAGAAGGCGGTATCCGTTTTTGCGCACAAATCAATGACGGATCTAGAAAGGAGCTTCCTTCACTTCATGATTAGCAGCACAAGACACATCCACATTTCTCCGGAAATCCCTTTAGAGGACGCGGCCGATTGCAACGTCTATGTTATTGTCACCTTCCCCGACGGCTCGCGCTGGGCTTCGGATTTCTATACGTACAGGAATATCGAATCCATCCGGGAGGATTATGTACGAAGCGGAGCCTGTCTGAGCGGAGCCTACTGGCCCGCCCCCTCTTCCCTCACTGTGGCGGATCACCTTGGACGGGAGCGCATTGAGGAGATCGTCGATCTTTATATACAGGAGGGCACCTTCGAGTATTCCTTTGAATACATAGGACAGGTAACGGAACACGATTTGGAGTCGATGGACTACCCTGAAGATTTGTTCAATCCTGAAGAAAAATTCGATCCAAGCTATGTTATGAGGCAGTTCGCGTCCTTTGAGCAGATGCTGGGGAACACCACACCTGAGACGATCGAATGGATCAAAAAGCGCATTGCCGGGAAATGACCTTTACATTTTATAGCTCCCTTTATCTCTTTTTCAAACAAGAGGACTGAGCAATTCCTTATTTAACTTTATTACAAAATCGGCTCTGTCAGGAGAATGGTTTTTAATATAAATGCGGTAATCCCCATTCTCTGGAACTTCAATATCCACGGTACCCGTTCCGGTCTGGAGGGTCTCAGTGAACACCTCTTCTGTAGCGATGGACATGATCCCAATCTCAAGCTTCTGATCCTGCTCACTTGTTACAGAGAAAGAGATCGTCTCTCCTTGTTCCCAGGACTCTTGGCCAAAATTATTGGAGCCTCCACCAATCATCCATATGGATAATTCTTTGCCCCCCGCAGGTCCTGTAATTTCTCCCGATATGATTACGGACTCGTCCGGAGCTGCGGTTGGGGCCGCTTCTTGTGCCGATGGAGCCTCAGTTGCTGTAAGCGTTTGGGTAGAAGACCCACGGTCATTCAGTTTAAATACCAGTGCAAATACCAGGACTACTGCCGCCCCAAGCCAAATCATCTTTTTCATCGACTTTCCTCCTAAAGATCATATCTGCTAACCGATTCTTATAATCCTATTAAAACATAGAAATATTGTCAAATATTTTTCCCTAATGCAACTTTTTCGCATTCCACGCGTCAAAATAGCTAAGCTCAAAATAAAGGAGAGAGAATATGCGCATGTTCAAGTACACCGGATGGGTTGCCCTGGTGGCTCTTATGCTGCTGCTGGCCGCCTGCAACAATAATCAGGAAGCTGCACCGGAAGCTACGCCGGAAATCAGTGCGGAAGCCACTGCCACTGCCACTGTGGAACCCACGCAGACACCAGCCCCGCCAGAGGCAGAACCTGCAGAATCAGCACAGCCTGCTGCGGAAGCACCGGACGAAGGCACTCCGCCGACAGCGAAGGAAGCTGCCGCTACTGTAATGAGAGCCCTACAAAATAAAGATATGGACCAGCTGGCGGCATGGGTTCACAAGGACAAGGGCCTGCGCTTCTCCCCATATGCCTATGTGGACCCCAAAAATGATCTCGTATTTACCTCGGAACAGATCGAAGGTTCTATGAAAGACAGTACCCTGTACAAGTGGCGTTCTTTCCCCGGCAACGGCGAGGTGATCGAACTGACCTTTGCGGACTACTTCAAACGTTTTGTCTATGATGCTGATTTCATCAAGGAAGGCGAAATTGCCTTAAACAAAGGCCTTGGAGAGGGAACCACACTGAATAATCTAAACGAAGTGTATCCGAAGGAGAGTTATGATTTTGTCGAATATCATATCGACGGCATAGACCCCAAGGTCGAAGGAATGGATTGGCGCAGCCTGCGTCTTGTGTTCGAGAAGATCGGCGAAGACCATGCGCTTGTGGGCATCATCCACGATCAATGGACCCCTTAAGGATGGGCCGAGGCAACTGCGCGGAATAACTCTTTAAAAAGGCTGTGCCCTAACCCGGGCACAGCCTTTAACTTGCGGGGGATAACCTGGCAGCTAGAATCTGCGTGTAGATGGCCACGATCCCTGAAGCTTGCGCAGCAGTACAATCTGGCCTGTATGGTAGGCATCATGCAGGATCAGGCTCATCACCTCTTCACCCGGCGCATGCCCCGCTCCACCCCAGTCATAAGCCCCTTCTTCCAAAGCTTCGATGACTTCGCGGAGCTGGGCATGGATGCTTTTCAAGTGGGCAACAGCCTTCTGCCAAGCCTCTTCTCCGCTCTCTTTGACCGTGAATGTATCGTCATTGCTATCCGGTTGCGGTTCCTGCTCCAGCCCTTTCAATTTGCGCAGCAGGCGGTCCTTGTAATAGGTCAGGTGGTTAACGGTCTCCCAGATCGAATTCCCCGCTGCTCCCTGCGGCTTCCAGCCTGCTTGCTCGCTGTTCACGCCCTCCAGTGCATCACTGAGCGGCGGTGACCAGTCTTCCGTATCCATGGCATAATCCCAATTTTGCAGCAAAACCTCACTAATCTTATTCTGCATGCTCTACCTCCCGAAAGTTGTTGTTCATTCCGTAACGACTTAAACCTATAAATAATGGTTACACAAAAAATGTAGCATATTCTCCGCCGCCATTCAAGTAACTAGTAAAACTTATTTTTAACTGTTACAATAAAACAAGCAGAGTTGAACGTGAGAAAGGGTGAGCACCTTGCTATGGGATGATTTCGTGAACAGCTATTGGCGGGATTGGCGCACCGGAGACCGGAGCAAGGATCGGGACAAGCTGGAGGATCAGGAATGGCTGGATAAGTGGCTGAAGAAACACGCATTGCCTGAAGGCTTAATACCGGATGAGTCGGAGTTGGAACAGCTGCGGGAGCTGCGTTCCTGGCTATGGGAGCGAATTCAAGAGATTGTAATGGAACAACGTCCGGACAAAATGCAACTGGAGGCGTTGAACAGGTACATGTTGCGCGGGCCGGTGATCCGGCAGATCGTGTGGGATAACGGGCAGCAAGCGGCAATCAAACTGCTGCCACAAGGCAGCGGCTGGGATCAGGTGATGGCGGAGATTGCGGCCTCTTTTGCCGAAGCCTTGCTGGAGAAAGAAGCCTCACGCTTCCGCATCTGCGAGAACCCGGACTGCCTGTGGGTCTACTACGACGATACCCGCAACCGCTCCAAGCGGTACTGCGACGATAAAGCCTGCGGGAATCTGATGAAGGTGCGCCGCTTCCGTGCGCGGAAGAAGGCTGAGCATGAGATGAACCATGCCCCCGAGGATGAAGCGGAGTAAGTTAAAAAGCGGTAGAGCCAAGCACAATTACGCGCCGGAAGCTCTACCGCTGATGCAACATTAGAATTTAGGAAAGACATATTTGACCAGAAAAAATAAAAATCCAAAAAAGATAATGATGTAGGCGGCGTATTTGATGAACGTGGATGCCACCATGCTGGAGTCGGATTTCTTCTTCACCTCAGTGTGTTCAACCTCTACGCTTCTGCAGCATACTTGAACACCTTTCCACGAAAAAGGACCGCGCCGGCTCCAGGAACATGTACCGGCATTTCCGGCTAATTAGCTTTGCCTTACAAGCTCCAGCAAGTCCTCCAAATGGGCGGCCAGTGAATCCAGCTGGTTGCCTACGCGAACCCCCGTTTGCTCCGAGGCCAGAGCCGCTGCCGGCACCATGGACAGCTGCGCGGCGATCACACATTTGCCCGGATGCTCCTTGACGAGCTGACTTAACCCTGCGGATACAGCTGCCAGATACTCGCTTTTGCGGCCTGACATGATAAGCTCGAACGTATTCTCCAGCAGGACAGGCTCGGCCTGGAGCTGCTTGCCTTGTTTGCGGGCGTAGGATAAGAGCTGGTTCATCGACCCTTCCACCGTTCCCGGATTGGTAAAAGCAACCACCACCGCTTCTCCCCTGCCACATATATCCTCAAACAGCGGATCATCGATACAGATTACAGGAACATTGTACCGGTGAATCTCCGGATCAAAAACGGCCGTGAACAGAGTGCAGGTGATCAGGATGGCATCCACGTGGCTTTTGGCGATCCAGTCCAAAGTATCCATGACCTTCTGCTCCACGGTTGCCGCGCTGAAATCCTCGTCCCTCTTCATCCGATCCAGCCCCGGATCTACAAAATGCACCAACTCCACCTTATAAGAACTCAAAGCCTTCTCAATATGCTCAATGTTGGAGTAATGCGCGTGAAAGCAGCCGATTCGTTTCATAGGTATGTATGCCCCTTTGTGAGTTTTAAGGATTGTAACAGGGCGGGAGAGAGTTGTAAATGGGTGGGCGTATGGAGGAGCGGCCCTGGGAGAGACGCTGGTGCATTAACCTAAGCAGGCAAAGGGGGGCTGCTGGGAACTCACCCTTTCGCGCGAAAGCGCTTCCTGATGTATTTAGTGCAGCAGAATCGCTATGGAATCGCCCAAACCTCCATTCTGATGTATTTCGTACACTCAGAATCAAGAAAACAGGCGTTTTCCCGCCTTTTTCTCAATTCCCAATGCATCAAATACACTCAAATCGAAAATGAGCATAGTTTACGCGCGGTCTGATGTACAAAGTGCAGTGGGGAGGCGCACGCATATAACGTTTAACGTTTGTTGGCCTAGTATTTCAAGCGGAAAACGACTAGGCTTCCCGGAGACCATAACTGCTACGGGAGGTTCAATCCACACTCACACGGGAGCGACAGCCATTCTATACTTAAAAATGACATAAAGTTCCTGATAAAAAGGCCAAATTTTAGAGTACCTCTGTACACATTGGCAAAATAGAATTCCATTTCTAATTAATAATTTGAAATTTATAGATAAATTAAAATCATATTCATGATTTGATGTGATTTTATTAACTTCTCCTTTTAATACACTTATGTATTATTTTGTAATATAATATTCCAATAAAAGGAGACATTCTAAATGAAGGAAAGTAGACTTATTAAATCAATAGCAATTTTCGGGCTCGCTATAATGTGGTCAATTCCTGTATACACCGAAAAGGCAGAAGCATCCACATCAAGTGCAATGGTTCATGGGGAAATCAAAACTAAATATGCTTATACAGGAATGACTATTGACCAAGTAAAAAGTCATATTTCAAAACTGAATCTGAACTTTGATGATTTGGTTACTCAATCCATCATAACAATTGAGGATGGAGTTGCTGCAATTAATACTAAACTTCCTGATACTGCAGTTGAAATTGATAATAAGTTATTCGCTGTAACTGATGGACAATTTATGATTGATGAAGTTGATCCAGGAAAACATACTTTTAAAATATATAACAATGACAAGCTATTAGTTGAGAAGGACATTACTGTAGAAAGTGGCCATAATTCTTTACCGATAGAGATAGACCTTGATATTACAGCACTTATTTCTAATTTAGAGGACAAAATGCAACCCGAGGGAGATCAAATGCAGCATATCACTGAAGATAAATTGTCCATTCATGATGCTATGCTCTTCACATCTCCAGATACACTGGTTACACCGATGTCTGATCCAGATTATTGGAATGGATAATACGTTGGGCAGATCTTAGGACAGGGCAATGGTAGGATGCTTTTATTAACTAATCAAGGTCATGTTAGTTGTAATAAATCTTATTATGATCAAGGATCTCGATTCCCAAAAAATGATTCCGACTGTGCTCTAGCTGTTTCGTCAGGTTTAATATATTATTCAAATCCAATACTATTTTCAGCCTATTCTCAAGGGGCATATTGTGTGCAAGAAGCCATGGATTCTGATTTTAATGTTAATCGAGCAAATGTTTATTGTAACAAAACCGCTAAACCGAATGCAGCATATACTCATAATTATTTAAATATGGGGTATAACTGCTCCAGTTTTATGTTTTTGGGTGGTGACGAACGCTTAAATAAATTCTAATTAAAGTATTTAAAATAAAGTCTATAGAGTAGATATTTAATATTTAATTGAAGTTTCTGCTCTTTAGACTTTCAAAATCAGGTGGTGAATTTATGAAAAAAAAAATTTTAGTGGCAGTGGCATTCATATTTTTTCTTTTAGCCCTTTGGTTTGTAATAAGCATCCTGAATAATTTAGATAAATCAGCTACAATGCCTGATACTTACACGATAACTTTTGGCTATAATATCAATGACTCTAACTTATCTTTTATTGATTCAGCGGAAGAATTTACAACAAGGGAAAATCTTAAAGCCCAAATATCTTTTCCCAGTGTACATTTGAAGAGTTCAAAAGGGGTATTTAAGGTGATTAACGTAAGCAGCGGGAAGGTTGTACAGACCTTTAACATGAATATCAACAAAGGCGTCTCAGGTCAAATGTTTAATTTAGATGCCATTGATTGGCCTTTGGGCACATATGAATGTACCTTTGAAATCGACGGCAAGATCTTATCGAAAAACAACTTTGTCCTTAAGTAATTCACATAAATATCCAGTCCGCGAAGGGAACTCATCCAAGTGTGTTTTTTAAGGATTATAGTCAGCCCCTGTATTGATTCGATAATTCTTGCAACTTTTCATGCAAAACACACCCCTCGAATAACACTCCATCCATTATCTCATACAAAATATGTAATAAAAATGGTGCGAGTCTCCCGTGAATTTCATGGGCGCTATACATTCGCACTGTGAAATTACAAACATCAGCCCCTCTATTTACCATTCTAAGCTCCGCTTATCCATAGCACAACAAGCAAAACCTCTTGGGTAGCGGGACAAATATTATTCCACCAACCTCCTCATATTTGTTATGCTGCTTCAGAAACTAAAATTTCTATGTAACCCTTGTAACGTAATAGAGTTTAGTCAGTCTTATAGGTGTGAGGATGTGAGAGCGTGACCGATTTTGATGAGATCTATAATCAATATTTTCGTGAGGTTTATTTATTTGTGTATTCTTTGAGCCGGAATCACTCTCTGGCTGAGGAAGTCACACAGGAGACTTTTTTCAAAGCGCTCAAGAGTATCGACTCCTTCAAAGGCCACTGTAAGCTCAGTGTCTGGCTATGCCAAATCGCGAATAACACTTATTTTTCCCATATGGATAAACAAAAGCGATTAGACCCCGAACACACCATTACCGGAGCAAGCGGGGACAATATTGAAGAAGCTATTCTGAAAAAAGATGATGTCTTTCGAATCCACAAGGCACTGCACCATCTGCATGAACCCTATAAAGAGGTATTCACTCTGAGGGTGTTCGGGGAGCTGTCATATGCACAGATTAGCCAGTTGTTTGAGAAAAGCGAAAGCTGGGCCAGAGTCACTTTTTACCGTTCTAAACACAAAATCCAGGAGTTGCTGAAGGAGGAATCATAGGCATGAGCCAAGTTCATGATGATGTTATTCGCGACCTGCTGCCTTTATATGTGGATGACATCTGTAGTCCGGAAACGAGGAAAATAATAGAGTTGCATCTTGCTACCTCTCCCGAGTTAAAACAGGAGCTGGACAACTTAAAAACAGATCTCCAAATACCTAGTTCGTCAGCCTACAACAACCGTCAAGAGGGACAGGCGATCAAGCGCATTGCCACAGTGTGGAATCGCTCGAGATGGATGTCTTTTATAAAAGGGGGAGCTATAGCTACGTTATCCTGCGCAGTCATTGCACTTGCGTATGTCGGATTGTTCCGCTGGAATATCGCATCAGTCCCTTCGGATGTCATCGCAATCAGCGATGTCGGCAAGCTCGCCGACGGTAAGATCGTGTATCATGTACGTTTGACGGATGGTTACGAATCAAATCAAGCCAATTATTCATATCATGAGGACGGGACCATCTATATTACACCTAAACGACCGATTATTAAAAGCAAAGCCAAGCATGAGAGTGCGATTAGCAGATATGACACTATAGATATGTTCGATTATTATTATAAAGAGAGGTTTGGGCAGGACAAACAGTTTAACACGATCTATTATGGTACTCCAGAGGATCGGGTGCTTGTGTGGGACAAAGACATGAAGGTCCCCCCCGCAAGCGCCAAAGCGGAAGCGGGGTTTGTTCCTGAGTGAATGGGATGAATAGAACGGATGGTGTGCAGCGACGAAATAGCCTCGTACTCAGCTAAAAAATCATTGATTGCAAGCCAAAATAGGCTCGTCTTGAGTAAACACCCCCTTCTATTTGTGAAGGGGGTGTTGGTGCGGGAAGCGGCGGTAACGATAACTTATCCTTCGGATGCGAGGGTGTTTCAAACCACGGTCCCACACAGGGAGCGACAGCGATAATCACCCATGAAAGGGGTTTCATACCTTTTTACATATCAATAATAGGTTAATATCAGTAACTCCACAATTTAAATTTACTTAACCCGCATAGAAACTCCTATAATATGTAATAAAAATGGTGCGAATCTCCCGGGGATTCTATGTGAGCTATACATTCGCACCGCAAATTTGGACCAGTTAATCCCCCTCACCCCTGCAGCGCCTTCCGCACGCTTAGAATATACTTGGCCTGATCCAGCGGGTTCACGCCCCGGCGGGTGCGCTCGGCTGTCACCTCGGGCGGGCATAACTCATACCCGGCAAAAAAGGAGGTGAACGTGCTGCGCCCCTTCGTGAAGGAGCTTAAATGAACGGGATAATCGAGCGACGTCGCCAGCGGCAGACGGCCCTCGATAAGCATCCGGCCGCCTTGCAGCACCGGCGGCTCGAAGGTGCCGCGCATGTGCACCAGGTCGTTCATCACGCGGCCGCCGTTCTCTTCGGGCACCACGATGCGCACCTGGAGAATCGGCTCCAGCAGCCGGGTCCCTACATTGGCCAGACCCTCCATCAGGCCCATCGGAGTCGCCACGGCAAAATCCAGCGGATGGGTATGCCACACATGGTGCTGCCCCTCAACCAGCGTTATCTTCAGGTCGGTGACCTCCCAGCCGTACAGGCCCTGCTGGAGCGCCTCCGGTACACGCCGGGCCGTCTCGTTCTGGTACTGCGGCAGCAAATCCGAGCTGCGCACCACAGATTCATAGGCCAGGCCGCTGCCCGGCGGACCCGGCTCAATCCGGAAGCGCAGAATAGCCCAGCACGGCTTCGGCATGGTGTAGGCAATAAAGCCCTCGCCAGCGCGTGCAGGCGTCTCTTTGTAGATCACGGACGGCTGCCCGAAGGACACCGCCAGACCATAGCGCGATTCCAGTACGCTGCTCAATATTTCGAGCTGGATCGGGCCCATGACTTTGATATGCAGCTCCCGTTCGTCCTGGAGCCACTGGGCATCCAGCAGCGGGTCTTCATCCGCCAGCTCCTGTACGGCACCGATCACCTTATGGTCCTCTGTGCCTTCAGGCCAGAACACCCGGACGGTCAGGAGTGGCACAGCCAGCTTGGCCTCCTGCGGAATCGCCGCCGGACTGCCCAGCACATCCCCGACCCTGACAGCAGGCAGCCCGTAGACCACGGCAATGTCGCCGGCTTCCAGCAGCCCGACATCCTGGGTCTGCCCCCCTTCCACCTTGCGGATCTGGGTCACTTTGCCCTGGAGATCCTGCGTGTAATTCAGCACCGTGTCCCGGTTGCGGAGTGTCCCTTCATATAGGCGGACAAAAGCCATACGCCCCATGCCCGGGTCCCGCTGGATGTTGTACACAATCCCGGACACAGGACGTTCCGCGCTGCCCCCGGCACGCGGGAAATAATCCACCATGGCGTCCAGCAGCGCCGTAATGCCAAGCCCCTTGGCCGCCACTCCGTAGATAAGCGGGAACAACGCGGCTGACGCGGCCTGTTTCGCCAGATGTTTTTTCCAATCCGCCAGATCGGTAACCTCTCCCGACATATACGTCTCCAGCAGCGTTTCATCCCGCTCGGCGAGCGCTTCCAGCAGTTCGGTCTGTGCAGCGTTATCTGCTCCAGCCTGCCATAAATCCTCGGCCCCTGCATACTCCTGCTCAGTCCCTAAAGGGTGCTGAACCGGAATGATGTCTGTGGACAGATAGGTGCGTGCCTGCTTCAATACGGCAAACGGATCGGCGCCGGTGCGGTCCATTTTGTTCATAAAGATCAGGGTCGGAATCCGCAGCTTGCGCAGGGCTCCCCAGATCATCTCGCTCTGGGCCTGCACGCCTTCCACAGCCGACAGAATCAGCACCGCACAATCCATTACTCGCAGTGAACGCTCCACTTCCGATAGAAAATCGACGTGCCCGGGAGTATCGACCAGATTAATCTGCACGCCTTTCCAGGCAAAAGAAGCCAGTGCCGCCCGGACCGAGATGCCCCGCTGCTGCTCAATCTCCATGGAATCCGTCAGCGCCGTGCCGGTGTCCACACTGCCCAGCGCCCGAATGCGCCCACTCTCATATAAAAGATGCTCCGTCGTTGTGGTCTTCCCGGCATCGACATGAGCGAATATCCCTACATTGATCCGTTCTATTCCTTGTTGTTCAGTCATCATTGTTGTTCTCCTGTTCTCCTGTCACAACAGGCTTGGGTTCGCCAGCATTCCCCTTAAGTCTACAGCTTCAAGAAGCCGTATTCTATAGCATAATATCTTCAGCTGCCAGGCGGCAAATGCGCCATTGGTCCATATCCGGCCTTAGAGTCTTAAGGGTTAAAAAGCCCCCGTGCCCCCGCCGTCGCCTCCTCCAGAGCTTCCTCCAGAGCTCCCGCCTCCATCATAAGAGCTTCCCGAGGAGGACAGCTCCGGCGTAACATAATCCACCAAACGCTGGGTATAGACCAAACCCTCCAACATAACCAAATGTCCGGCTGCCACTTCGGCAGAACCCGGCCACCGACGCTGTACAGCCGCCAAATAACGTTTGCCGACATCCAGGGTGAGTGCGAACTCTCCCCACCGGACAAATGCTTCTGTGTCAGCGGCGGACCCGGCGGCTCCACCGGAAACCCCGCCTTGGCCCAGCCGTCTCCGCCATAACTTCAGGGCAGAGCGGTAACGCATGGCTTCCGCAGACAGCAGATAACGCGGCACCAGCGGCACCAGCACAAGCGTGAGAAAAAGCAGGTATATATAGGCCGTCCCAGCCCGCGTGTCTGCAAGTCCGGCCACCGTGAGCAGGCAACCTAGAAGGGACAGCAGCATCGGCCATGTTTTCCGGCTATAAATAGTACTGAGGATACCTCCGGCTGTCAGGAGAACGGCCGCAACCCCGTAGCCCCATCCCCCTGCGCCTTCTTCCGCCAATAAATAGAGTACAAACAATAAATGAAGCAGAGACAAGCTGCCCCAAATCCAGCGCAGGTGGGGATTCGGGCGCACATATTCCTGAAAGGGCTTTTCCCCGGAGAGCAAGGCGGCCCATTCTTTGAAATCTTTCTCTAACTGCAGTGCCTTTTTGCGGTAGCTCCGCCGGTCCTTCCCCGACTTCCGCTCTTTCGGCGTGGGACCGGCAATAGTTTCCGGGGAGAATTGCTTGCCATAGCTGCGAAAAAACCGCTTTACCAAAAAGAGGTCCATCTTGTTCAAAAACCGCCGCTGTCCCTGAAAGATGAATTTGGGCAGCCGGTCCGGCCCGTTGTCATCCTGGCGGAAACGCACCGGAGCTGTCCCCTCTTCCATAACCGCCAGACCGCGCTGCCGCAGCGAGAACACCCCGGCGAAGAGATCCCGCTTCTTGAGCCGGCCTCTGCGGTATATATAGGCAGCCAGCAGCGGGTCCATGGTCTCAAGTATGGACGGCGGCAGCTCGCCCCGCCGCATTAAAGCCATCATCCGCCGCGGTGACAGAATACGCAGCACAAGCATAACAGCAAAGCCGAGGGACAGGAGCCGGGCCGCCTTCTCCACCGGAGCCAAAGCCGCATCCCGTTCAGCCCGGGCCGCTTCCCTTGCTTCTCTCTCCTGCGCCGCCTTCTCATCCTCCACTTCCTGTGGCACTCCCGTCCCGTTGTATACCGGCGCATCTCCCATCCGTTCCTCCGGAAACGAGATTCTCATATGGGCGGTGCCGTCAGCAGCCAGACGTTCATTGGCATAATGCAGCGTCAGCGGGCTGCCGGAAGAGGCATCCGGCTTCAGCATCACCACTTCTCCGCCACCTGCAGTGTCCAGCAGCTCATAGCCCACACGCCCGCTGTCGCTGTTGCCGCTTCCCGGCAGCAGAATGTCTATCGTGACGTTGCCCAGATCCTTTTGATTATGGGTCAGGAAATGCCAGTCCAGCTCGCCCCGGTCCGTGTATCTTACAGCTGCTGCCTTAACTCTGTAGCGGTAATATACCCGCTTTCTTTCGTCTTCGGATGCCGTATAGGCATAATAGGTATCATTGTCTTGATTGAGCTTAACCGTAAGCCGGTTCAAATTGTCATATGTAAAATCTGCAAATTTCCCGGTTGCAGGCGGTATGTAGGCTTCAAAATATTCTATTTCCGGATGCCCTGCGGTATCAATGTATCGGGTGGCCCCATTCCAGGAACCCTTAAAGGTATAGGTGAACAGCTCCTGGACAATTAAATCGCCATCCGGCAGAATCCGGGCCTGGACCTCTACGTTGTCAATCGTATAATCCTTGCCGGGACCGCAGCCAGCAAGCAGCAGCAACAGCAGCACAATAAAGGGGAGAACAAGCCGTTTTTTCATAGAGTCACTCCTTATTTGACACTCCCACAGCTAAAGCAGTGGGATTCTTGGGTGATTAAGTCGAAGTGCATTT
>NZ_BMKR01000053.1 GCF_014644435.1 Paenibacillus albidus
AAAGAGCGATTGCTCATTTTGAAACATCTGACGAGAATTTGCATTCTCTACCGATTCATCCCCAGCATTTGCATGCTGTAAGAATCCTCTTTGTTTGGATATCACTTTCGTGATTTCCCACTCACTCGTTGTTCAGTTTTCAAAGATCAAGCTGTTCTTTTACTTCATCACCGCGTCTCAGCAGCGACCTTTATAATATATCACAGCGCCCTCGTTTTAGTCAACCTTTTTTTTAATTTCTTTTTTTCGGTTGATTTCTGATGGCTTTGCAGCTCATCGTTGTTTCGGAGGGACGAGTTATAATTTAACACAGGTCCGAGCAAAGAGTCAACTATAATTTCTTCTCTTTTTATTTCCGACTTCATTACAAATGAACAAACAAAAAAGAGAGTGCTTAGCCTCTCCCTATCCTGAAGCTTTTCTATTTAGTTTATTCTTTATAAAGTGTAGCGAATACAATGTCCATCCTGCAAGCCTGTACTGGCCCAGGATGTGATCTCCCGGATCAAAGAACGCGATACGAGCTTGCGCAGGACGAGGGGAAGCTCCGCCTCCAGATGTCCCAGCCCGGAATGCAGCAGTAGCTCTTTTATACTCCAGGGCTCCTTCCGTCCATGCAGAATATTCAACAACATAACACAACAATCCGCCATCTTGGACATGACTGAAAACTCGCATGCGAGCAGCACCAGCTCCACTCTCTGTTCCAATGTCTCGGTGCTAACCGTCAATTCTTCATATAATTTATAGACGGAGGTATTCATGCTTTTCACTTGATCCCAAATCGCCGGGTCAGGAAAACGTCCCCCCTCACTCACCTCAATACGCGCCCAGTGATACAAGGCCATTAAGGTACAATTATAGGCATCCATGATGCAGTCTGCTTCCAGGTAGCGTTTGGACTTAACATACATATGCAGGAATCGGGCAAACTCCATAAAGAGTATCCGTTCTTTAATCGGGCCTTCAAACTGTACAATCTCCCGCCGCATATCTTTCAGAATCCCCTTGGGATCCCAAATAACTTCTCCTGCCATCAGGCTTGTCAGCAGATCATTGTTGTCGCCCGCCATCACAGCGCGTTCCAGCGCGGAAATACCGATGTGGACCGACTGGGTCCGTTTCTCCCCGGCAATGGTATGGCTGACAATACGTTCCTTCTCTTCCTCGTGCAGCATCAAGACTACCATATCAAAATCGTGAAGAAGCGCACTCGGAATTGGAGCATTCCCGCTCTGTCTCAAGGCTACAGCCCCCAGAACACTCTCATCAAAGGTCTCTCCACTCAACAGGGTCAAATTGGACAGTTCCATACTTCCCTCCATCAAATTTGGCGATTTTGCGTCCATTCAGTTATAATCCACTTAGTATTAATAATTCTACAAGGTCAAGTTAGTTCCTTCTGGACAACCGAACTATATTTCAGTTAGGAGTAATTACTCATGAAGTTCAAATCGGCCAAAATTAATGCTTTCCGAACCTGGGGATTATTGCTTACCATGCTCGGAATGGGACTGATGGTATTGGGAACGGCAGGGATCGTCTTCTGGGGCTCTGCCGGCAAGGTCTTCGCAGCCATCGGTCTTGTAATCGGTCTCATCTCTATGATGGCCAGTCTTGCTATCTATTTCTGGGCCGGCATGCTCTCCACAAGCGCAGTTCAAGTGGAATGTCCGGAGTGCCACAAATTAACCAAGATGCTTGGTAAAACGGACCGGTGCATGTTCTGCCACACCATCCTGACCCTGGACCCCGCACAGGCCAATGTCACAGCAGAACAATTGAAGAGCCAGCAGCTCAACCAGTAAGATACTCGCCCTCCCTGCAACAAGAAAGGGGCTCCCAATCCGGGAGCCCCTTTTCTTATGTGATATATTTCCTACTAATCAAAGCACCATTATTCATGAATTCCCTTCAGCGTTTCCCAGGCTTCCTGAACGGCGAAGCTGCGGGTCCAGGAAGCGACGCCGCCCAGTCCGAAGGATTTTGCCAGTTCTACTCTTGCTTTCAGGGAGAGCTTGTCCTCTATCCAGATTTTCTTGAGAGCGCCATCTTCCTTGTACTCTACATAATTTTGACCTGCTTCAGAATCCAGCACCGGTGTAAGCTTTTTCTCGTTGAGGATTTTCCGGACCGCATTCATACTGACAGCCTTAGAGCTCACTTTGGTCTTCCCCTCAACTTCTGCTTCCGTCCAGATCCGGGTATACAAAGGAATGCCAAGTATCACCTTCTCAGGCGGCACCTCGTCTTCCTCGATAATCCGGCTGATCGAACTTTTCACCCATGGCAAGGAAGCCACAGAACCAGCCTTAGGGCTTGAGGCCCAATGCTCATCATATGCCATCACAATCAGAAAATCGGCTACAGCCCCAAGCGCCCGGCGATCCAGAAACAAGGACCACATTTCACTGTTGGATTTAGGCGTCACGTCAATGGAGACAATCAGGTTTTTGGCCTGCGCCATCGGCTTCAGCTCACGCATAAATTGAGTGACATTCTCCCCGTCTTTGGTGTAGACATTCTCAAAATCAATATTGATGCCATCAAGATCATACAAATCGGCGTATTCCAGCATCTGTACAATCGTCCTCATTCGCTTCTCATAGCTGGACAAGGCTTCCGTGGTCAAATCAGCATCAAAGCTGTTGCTCAGCAGCCCCCATACCTCCATATTGCGGCTGTGGGCCCACTGAACATAAGCACTGTCTGCCTTGCTGCGGACGTTGCCCTCAGGATCTACAATTTCGAACCAGGTTGGACTAACCACATTGACTCCAGGCATTGCCCCAAAGGAAGCAGGGTCCGGCTTACGCTCATACACAGCTTCCCAGAAGAGGTTGACGGATTTGCCCTTCCAGCTGCGTTCAGCCCTTGAAGGCGTGGATGCCTTCTGTTCTACAGTCTTTTGGCCGTCAGCTATAATGTCGTCGGCTTTGGCATATCCTGCATGTCCACTGCTCAGCTGAACATAAAGCCATTCTCCGGTATCATTCTTCCAGATGTGCACAACAGCTCCAGGTGCCATATCGGCTACAATCGGCGAATGAATTGACGCCTCTGTGCGCAGAGCTTTGGTCTTGCCGCCTTCCTCACCTTTAACCTTGCCAAGCGGCACGCTCTCACCAGCCGTCATGAGCAGTACAGCCCCCGTCCCTTGATCCTCCTCCACTTCAAAACCATAAAGCTCCTGCAGAGTATCTGCCGGAAGGTAGGTTACATCCCCGATTTGTTCCGGGGCGAGGCGCAGCTGCATGGGCTTGTTGTTAAGACTGGCTTCTGTTTTATTTTCCTGCATATAAAGAAGATCACTGCCTGTAGTCAAAATAACCGATTGGGTACCGGTCTCATAACGGATAGATGAATCCACATATTCCTGCAGCAGCGGCAGCGGTAAAAGCAGCTTGTCTCCGGTACCCGAAGCGGAATATCCGGTAAGCTCTCCTTTTACAAACACAGGATGCTCCATTCCCTTCCAGTCCGGCTCCTGATGCATCCGGTTCGGCAGCACAAAAAAAACAACCCAATACGCTGCTGCGGCGATCATCAACAACCCCACCATTCGGCGAAAGAAGCTTCCCCGTTTTTTGACTCGTTTCTGACTCTGTCTTCTGCTCAAAATATATCCTCCAGAATAATAACAGTATTTGAGTTGCGTTTACGGTCTTATATAGAACTAAAAGGCAAAAAGCCCTCTTTAACAATACGCTTAAAAGGCCCTTTGGTTTCGTTTAATATCCAACTCCAACAAAAAAACGTGTGTCCTCCGTCTTCCGGATTCCGCACGTTCCTGATTATCGATCCCCGTGTCTTTGTTGCCCTTCGGGCAGCAATAACTTCGTCACTCTGCATTCTCTCCGCAGCATTTGCACACCCCGTACAATTCCATACGCAGTCCGTTAATCTTGAACCCCGTAGCCTGTTCGGCACGATGTTCAACGTCGTGAAGCGCGGGATAGCTGAAATCCTCAATTTTGCCGCATTGTTGGCATATGACATGATAATGATCAGATACATTGGCATCAAAACGGCTCGAGTTATCGCCATAGGTCAACTCACGGACCATGCCTGCTTCCATGAACATTTTGAGATTGTTATATACGGTTGCTACGCTCATACTTGGGAACTTCGGCTCGAGCGCCTTGTAGATATCGTCTGCAGTAGGATGATTCATCGCTTCCATCAAATACGTAAGAATCGCATGACGCTGGGGCGTAATACGGACACCGGTTGTCTTCAATTGTTCCAATGCATGCTGTACGCCACTACCCATCCATGCCACCGCCTTTAATTTGAAAAAATAATAATAATCTTACTTATAATTGTAAGACCCCGGTTTCAATATTGTCAACGAGGTCTGTACATTATATTTATTATTATATAAGAAAAATTACTTTATTCAATATTTCCTCACATTTAAGTTGCTGTTTCCTTCCACATTCAGCTTGTATTCGCCGGTTCCCATCTCGCCGGAGATTGTTTTTTTATCAATAATCAGCTCTGGAAATTCCGATACAATATCACCATATCCACTGGAACCATTCAGCTTGTAGTCCGCTTCTTCCGGCAAATAGAGATTGATATCGCCCACAGCACTGTATATCTCCCAGTCACCGCCAACAGCAGAGGAACGCACGCGTATTCCGCCATTCAATGACTCGGCATGCAGCTTCGAGCGGGCACCGTCGATCTCCAAATTCCCGTTTTTACTGGAGATGTCAACATCATTGCCGCTATCAAAAACACTGATATTGCCGACCGCCGTAGACAGCTTAAGCGCTTCGCTGATCTCCCAGGCCTTCATATCTCCGCCGCTCGTAGTTAAATCGACGGTTCCCTGTACACTTCTGGCGCGTACGGCACCGTTCAGCGTTTTGCCCTTAACATCACCGAAGATGCGGTTCAGGATCAACTCACCATTCCCTGTTTCCAGTGAAATATTCTGGATAGCTTCTACATTCTGCAAAGTGATCCCACCGTTCATCGTCCGGACTTCCAGATCAAAGCGCCGATCCTCCGGTAGATAAATCTCCAGATCCATACGGGGCTGGCGTTTGCCGGAATCACCGTAGGCTTTGCTGTTTGGTGTGATTTTGATATTCGGTCCTTCCACCACCTCGACAAAGGACTGCTCCGAAATAGCCTCAGCCATAGCCCCCTGTAATTGATCGACCCAGACTGTCGTCTCAATCTCAAGATCCTCAACCGGAGCCCGATGCAGCAAAATATCACCGTTGATTCCGTCAATGGAGATCTTGGCGGTATCCAGCTCAACCGGCACCACCAGGCGTGGCTTCGTAAACTTGCTTCCCTCCGCTTCACCATAATCAACCGCTGCAGCGGTCAGATTGAGACTCACCCGATTCCACAAATGCAAATAGTGCTCCTGCTCGGCCACTATAAAGACACTGACTGCCAGGACGACTGCGGACAGCAGACCCCGCAAATCAAGTCTGGCCCTCGTTCTTTTGGTGCCCGAATTCCGGCGGCGGGACAGCAAATAGATCAGCAGGTATTCCATACCCCAAAGCACCGGAATAAGCGGCCACCATATGAGCAGCAGAAGCATGTACTCCGTCCCCTGTATAAAGTCCAGCAATAACAGAATACCTACACTAAGCATCAGGATGGAGGCAGTGTAACGGCCGACACGGCGCTTAGGCCGCTCCCCTTGTCTTCGTAAGCCCTTTACCTTGACGATCTCCCTGATCCCCATCACCAGTGCCGACATGATTAAGATCACGGCTACTGCAGCCTGGGCCTCATGCTCTATGAAATTCTGCAGCCAAGCGGGCTTTTGCCGGAAAAGAAACAGCAGCCCCCCGCCAAGCAGCAGCAGAAGTCCAAAGGATATACCAGGCTCACTAACCAGAGTCCGGCGTTTGGAGGAGGCAGAAACGTTGATTAACTCTCCTGCTTCAGGGCCCCGGCCTTCCGGAAAACGAAGGATACGGTCTGCCGACTGCAGCACGTCGAACACATTGTAGAAATACAAGGCCGGAATGAACAGGGCCAATAATATGAGCAGTGGCACATTAATCTGCATGCCTATAGAAGAGAAATACAACAGGGCCGCAATATCCAGAAGGATTAAAAAGATAACGGAGATGCCTTTACGGAGAAGTCCAAAATAAATATGTCCAGTTCCGGGAATAATCGCTGCCAGCAGCCCGGCTATGAACTTGCTTTTGCGGGTACGGCGCTTCGGACGTGGCGGAATACGCTGACCGTTTTCCTTTCCGGATTCCAGCCCTTCCAAGACCTGCGGCTCCATCTGCTCTGCGATCATTTCGGGATCATCTGTCACTTTGGGCTCCTCCTTTTCGCGATTGTTGTTGTCCCTTGCTATTCACCTTGAACCACTCCGGTGGAATTCAACCAGTTCGACTCCCGGAACAACTTCCACCACCCCGGCAGCCACAAATCCATGGCTGGTATACAACTGGACGGCGGGCGTATTCTTGCGGCCTGTCGATACGATAAATAATTCCATATGACTGTACTGTTCAAACACGTATTCCAGCAGTCTGCTGGCGATCCCTTTGCGAAAATGCTCCGGATTCACCATCATCCGGGTAACCGTCAGCTGGCCGGGCTGCTCTTCCGCGATTGCGACAGCCCCCATCAATTCTCCGTTGTTATCCCAACAGCCGTAGAACACCTCGGAGGACCCCTTCAGCATATCCCGGGTCTCCATCAGCGGAGGAATTTCATGGAAGCCGATCAGCTCCGCCTCCAGGCGGTATGCTTTATGCTGCAGACTCCATAAATCATCAATAGTAGATTCATCTTGCAGATTCAACCGAATTATTGTATGCATCGCCGTTTGTCCCCTTATATGCCGTGAAGGGCCTGCCGTTGCCGACAAGCCCCAAGTCTTATTGTGCTACAAGTATATTACCCCGGAATCAGAGTTTAACTATTCAGTACTTCGGTCAGCAATTTATTCGCAAGTCCGGGATTGGCCTTGCCCTTGCTTTCCTTCATAACCTGTCCGACCAGGAAGCCGATGGCCTTCTGTTTGCCGGCCTTATAGTCCTCCACGGACTGCGGATTGGCAGCAACGACTGCTTCAACGATTCCTTTGATAGCCCCTTCGTCGCTGATCTGCACAAGCCCTTTTTCTTCAACAATGACAGCAGGCAGCTTGCCGCTTTCGAGCATTTCCTTGAAGACGGTCTTGGCAATTTTGCTGCTGATCGTGCCGGCCGCAATAAGGCCGATCATCTCACCCAGGCCCTGCGGCGTAATCTTCACCTGGGACAATTCCAGATTGCTGCTGTTCAGGTATCCGAGCAGATCGCCCATGATCCAGTTGGCTACAGCCTTGGCATCTTTGGTATAGGCGAGGCTTCCCTCAAAAAAGTCTGCCAGCAGAATCGAAGAGGTGATCACACCCGCATCATAGGCGGTAAGGCCATACTCTTCACTGTAACGTGCCTTCCGTGCATCCGGGAGCTCAGGAATCGTGGCGCGGATGGACTCCTTCCAGGATTCATCAATATGCAGGACGATCAGATCCGGGTCCGGGAAATAACGATAGTCATGTGCTTCTTCTTTGCCGCGCATCGACAAGGTTTTGCCTCCGGCTTCGTCCCAGCGGCGGGTTTCCTGCACTACAATACCGCCCTCATCCAGAATCTCTCCCTGGCGGTATTGCTCATATTCCAATCCGCGCAAAACGCCGCGGAAAGAGTTCATATTCTTAAGCTCTGCACGGATGCCGAACTCGGCTTGTCCTGCCGGACGAAGGCTGATGTTCGCATCACACCGCATCGAGCCCTCCTCCATCTTGACATCCGATACATCACAGTACTGCATGATGGCACGAATCTTCTCCAGATACGCGCGGGCTTCTTCCGGCGAGCGCAAATCCGGTTCGGAGACAATCTCAATCAGCGGAGTTCCCACACGGTTGAAGTCAACAAGCGAAGCATAACCTCCGTCTACGTGCGTCAGCTTTCCGGCATCCTCTTCCAGATGAAGGCGGGTAATGCCGATCCGTTTGGTCTCTCCGTTCACTTCAATATCAATCCAGCCATTCAGCCCTATAGGCTGATCAAACTGTGAGATCTGATACGCCTTCGGCGAATCCGGATAGAAGTAATTCTTCCGGTCAAATTTGCTGACATCGCCAATGGTGCAGTTCAGCGCCATTGCGGCTTTCATCGCATATTCCACTGCCTGGCGGTTGAGTACCGGCAGTACGCCCGGATGACCCAGGCAGACGGGGCAAGTATGCGTATTGGGCGGAGCGCCGAATTCCGTAGAGCAGCCGCAGAAGATTTTGGACTTGGTGTGAAGCTCCACATGAACTTCCAGTCCGATGACCGTTTCGTAGTTAGACATAAGTAATCCCATTCCCTCCTTCAAAGGCCCTGTTACAGCTGTGGACGCTGCTTGTGGTGGTCTGTATTCTGTTCAAAGGCATGCGCTACGCGCAGAACCGTGCTCTCATCAAATTCCTTACCGATAATCTGCAGACCAACAGGCAGTCCTTCCGCAAAACCGCAAGGCACACTGACCGCCGGGATACCTGCCAGGCTGACCGGAATGGTAAGAATATCGTTCAGATACATCGTCAGAGGATCCTCTGTCTGCGATCCCAGCTTAAAGGCCGTTGTTGGGGCTGTCGGCCCGATCACCACGTCGTATTTCTTGAAGATGTCATCAAAGTCCTGCTTGATGAGCGTCCGTACCTTCTGCGCCTTTAAATAATAGGCATCATAATATCCGGAGCTGAGCGCATACGTACCGAGCATAATCCGGCGCTTCACCTCCGGCCCAAAGCCGCGGCTGCGGGAATTGTGGTACAGATCAAGCAGACTGCTGCCTTCATCGGCACGGATACCATAACGGACACCGTCGAAACGGGCCAGATTGGATGAAGCCTCCGAGGAAGCAAGCAAATAATAGGTCGCAACGGCATATTCGGTATGCGGCAGCGATACTTCTTCCCAGACCGCACCGAGGCTTTCAAGCACTTTAAGCGATGCCAGTACCGTCTCGCGGACAGCGGCATCCACGCCTTCTCCCAAATATTCCTTCGGTACGGCAATACGCAGCCCGGAGACATCGCCGCTTAGCGCATTTACATAATCGGGAATATCCACTTTGGCCGAGGTCGAATCCTGTGCGTCATAGCCGGCAATCGCCTGCAGCACATAAGCGGAATCCTCCACATTGCGTGTAATCGGACCGATCTGATCCAGTGAAGAAGCGAAAGCAACCAGGCCGAAACGTGAGACAAGCCCATAGGTCGGTTTCAGTCCGACCACTCCGCAATATGACGCAGGCTGGCGAATGGAACCTCCGGTATCGGAGCCAAGCGCGAAAAACACTTCTCCGGCAGCTACCGCAGCAGCCGAACCGCCGCTAGAACCTCCCGGAACACGTTCCAGGTCCCAGGGATTGCGGACCGGACCGAAGCTGGAGTTCTCGTTGGAACCGCCCATGGCGAATTCATCCATATTCAGCTTGCCGATGGTCACTGCATCCGCTTGGTGGAGCTTCGCAGCAACAGTAGCATCGTATACCGGCTGGAAGTTATTCAGAAATTGGCTGGCACAGGTTGTCCGCAGCCCTTTCGTAGAGATGTTGTCTTTGATGCCGGCCGGAAGTCCAAACAGCAGGCCGCGTGAATCACCTGAAGCCAGCTTGTCATCCAAAGCCCGCGCTGAAGCACGAGCCCCGTCTTCATTCAAAGTCAAAAATGCATGCACTTTCTCATCACGCTCGGCAATTGCAGCCAGTGATTCCTCGACCAGCTCGCTGACCGACAGCTTTTTGTGATGAAGCATGTTATGTACTTCAGGCAATCGATATTGAAACAGGCTCAAGATTCTTCCCCCTCACTATGGTTATATTTATTCCAGTACCGCCGGAACTTTAAATTGTCCATCCTCTTGATCCGGTGCGTTAAGCAGAGCAGCTTCCTGGGAAAGACTCTCCTTGACGACATCCTCACGCATCACATTGCTGACCTGCAGCACGTGGGTGGTCGGTTTCACATTCTCTGTATCCAGCTCATTCAATTTCTCCGCATATTGTAAAATAGCATTCATTTGTTCGGTAAAGGTGGCCTCTTCTTCCGGGCTTAATTGCAGGCGGGCCAGCTTGGCCACATGCTGTACATCTTTGACGGTAATACTCATCGGAAATATCCCTCCTGTTTAAAGGGCTAAAGTGCCCTGATAACGTTTTTAATTATAGGGTAAGCGCTTGGACAATTCAATAAAACACCTCATTCAAAGAAATTAAAAAAGCCGGCTTTCGCCGGCCTTCCTTAAATCCAAGCCCGGAGATTCACCTGTTTGATGAATTCCGCCTGGGACAAACTTTCCTTGGACATCGTTTCTGTCTCTTCCTTGTCGAGGGCTTCACCATTGATTAAATGATGGAACAGCTTCTCATTATGCGTCGACAAAGCGTAATCAATCAACGCTTCATGTGTCGTTCTCTCAGCCTCTTCTATAAGCAGCGCTTCCTCCGCCTCAACATCGCCGGCCGTAACATAAAAGTTGCGGTTGGCCTGCGGAATTCGAACGACGTAATCAAATGCATTATCCGGATTGCGGTCGTAAGCAATCAGATAGCCGTAATCCCCGATAGGAAGATTCTGCTCGAAAGCGTCGGCAACAATGACAATCTTCTCTCCTAAACGCAGCATCGCCCTACCTCCTCCTGACCGAATATCTGTCATCGTTTTGCTTATTTCAACAGTCTACTAAAAAATGATAGAGCTGTCTAGCAGTACGAGCGCAGTTTATAGGACGATAGGGTGATATTTATATGGAAAAAGCAAATTCAGCCCGGCAACTGCTTCCTGCGGAGCAGCAAGGCTGCACCGGCAATACAGCTTATGATAAATAAAGGCGCTGAGAGAAGCGGCCCCAGCCGAAGTGCCCCGCCGTCTTCCAGAAGCATAGCTGCCGACAAGCCCGGGAGTGCCGCAGGCGTCCAGTCGAACCATGCGGGCAACAAACTGTGGGCAAGAGAGAAGGCCGCCGCAGACAACAATCCGAGAAAAGCAGCTGCAGTTGCACGGAGGAAAGCGCTGAACAGCAGCGTAAGTGAAACAGCGCACATCAGCCACAGACCATAGAGGCCGGCAGCCGAAGAGATACCACCCCAGGAAAGGGGACCGATGAGCTCCATAACGTAATATGCTGCACCCGATGCGCCGAGTCCAAGTGCAAGCACCAGTACTGTAAGCAGCGCAGCCCACTTCGCAACAACCATGGCCAGCGGTGTCAGCGGCCTGACCAGCACCATTTCCGCACTGCCGCTGTAACGCTCCCCGGAGATACTGTTCATGGTGATAAGCGCCAGCACCAGCATTCCGATCGTGCTGTATTGCCCGAGTGCTTGCACCATTACTACCGCAGCAGAAGGAACTTCATAGTTCTCCAGCATTCCAGGCGGCACATTTCCGGCAGCGCCCAGAATCTCCGGCATGTAATAGGCCGTCAGCGGCTGCATAATTCCCAGCAGAATAAAAACAACAGGGATCCAGATCAGTCTGTAGCTGCGTACCGCCTCCAGCATTTCCTTCTGATAAAAAATCCATACACTCCTCATGCGCCGACCACCTTCATGAACAAATCCTCCAAGGTGGAAGAACCCGTCTCAAAGTGCAGCAGCGGAATCTCCCGGCTGACTGCCTCGCTCAGAATCGTATGCCGCGCCAGCTCTACATCATTCACGTTGAACATAACATCTTCACCGGCAAATCTTGATTCCAGTACAAAGGATCGGGAAGCAAGCTCCTCCAGCCACTTCCTTGCCCCGCTCATCTTCTCCGTACGCAGACGGATAACCGGGAGGCTGTACTGCGAGCGAAGCGAGGCCAAAGGTCCCTGCTCGGCAATCCGCCCGCGGTTCATCAGAATAATATGATCGCAAATCTCCTCCGCATCATGGAGCACATGCGTAGAGAACACAATAGTCGTCTCGTCGCGGATGTCACGCAGCAGCTCCATAACTTCCCGGCGGCCCAGCGGATCAAGTGCCGATACCGGTTCGTCCAGAAGCAGCAGGCGCGGACGGTGGACCAGGGCCTGGGCAAGCCCAAGCCGCTGCTTCATGCCTCCGGAATATCCGGAGATCCGGCGGCGGGCATGTTCTTTAAGGCCCACCCGTTCCAGGACTTCCGCTCCCCTGTCTGCCGCCTCTCTGGAATTCAATCCGCTTAGCTTGGCGGCGAAGAGGACATACTCCTGTCCGCTCATCCAGCCATACAATGAGGGAGCTTGCGGCAAATAGCCCAGAGCCTTGCGGTAATCTCCACCCGGCTGGCCGCCGTCAAAGGAAATCAGCCCGGAATCCGGTTCCAGAAGTCCGGCAAGCATCCGCAGGGTAGTCGTCTTACCGGCTCCGTTAGGTCCCAGCAGTGCTACGCAGCTTCCTTGTTCAATATCAAAGCTGATCCCGTCCACCGAGGTGTGTTTGCCGAAATGTTTGCGTAAATTTGTAGCCTCGAGCAGCATCATCAGACATCTTTCCTTCCTGCCGTGAAATAAGCGATAGTTCCAATCAGGTTGCCAAGCACAATGACGATTGCCCACAGCCATTTGGGACCGCGGACACTTTCCGCCTTGCTTAAAGAGATCAATCCTATGACCGCAAGCAGAAGCTGTAAGCCCACCAGCGGTCCTATTAACCCCCAAGGGATATCTTCCATCGTTCCCACTCCCTATTAATCCTTGTCTTCATTCTTACTGGCAGCAAAGCCCTGCCCAGCCTCCATTGCGTCCTCCTGATCCTGCTTCTTCAATGCGGGAAGCACAACGAACAAGAGATATACAACAGTCGGTGTCGGTATGCCGGTTATACCCCATAATCCCCAGAACCACGCCCGTCTGCCCCTGAGCCGCGCATCCCGGAACAACAGGGTTCCTTGCAGCATCAAACCTGCAGCCAGGCCTATCCATAAGCCAACAGGAAGTTCTCTCAGCTCACTCATCTCCGGCACCGGCTCTTCTTCGCTTGAAATGTGAAGCGGCAAGACCGGCAAGTCCAACGGCGGGGATGATGGCCTGGAGCGCCCAGTACACTGCCGGAGCGGACCCCAAAACAGCCAGACATATACTGAGCAGGACCAGAGATACCAGCCAGAACAGCAGCAGCTCTTTGCGGTATTGCCGCCGCCTGCGCTCCGATTCAACAGCAATCATTTGCTCAAATTCCGATAATGAAGGCACTGCGATGTCATCATAATGCTCATCAAGGCGCTCCAGCTCTCCCTTAAGCCTAAGCAAATACATTTCCTGCTCCGTTTCATTCTCCATCCTCGCTCAGCTCCTTTCGCAATTGATTGAGTCCGTAAGCCACCCGTGATTTAACTGTACCGGAAGGGATTCCAAGAATGCCTCCGATTTCCTCATAACTATACCCGTAATAGTGTTTCAGCAGCACCGCTATACGCTGAGCTTCAGGCAGGCGGGAGAGTGCATCCAGTACCTCGCTCCATTCCTCTCCGCGGTTCTCAAACTTCCAGCGGATGGAACGAACGCCCTGCTCTTGCAGCTTCCAGTCCTGTTCCCGCTTCCAGCGCCGTTTGCGGTCGATGTAGATCCGGGTAGCGATCGTAATCAACCAGGAAGAAAAGGAGGAAGAACCGTTATAGGTCCGGATCTTCTCCATAGCCCTGACCATGGTATCCTGTGCCAGCTCCTGAGCCAGCAGCGGGTCCATGGTGGCCTTAATCAAATATTTATACAAGAAGGTATAATGTTCCCGCAGCAGTACAGCCAGCGCCGAAGCATCCCCCTGCTGCGCTCTCCGGATATTCTCCCGTGCTTCGTCGCTCACCCTGTCCCTCCACCCTGCCGCTTCGATTCCATGCGCGCACTTCATTTGAACGTTCGTTTGTAATACGTCCAGGCTTCGCAGTTCGTTCAATCCGCTTAAAAATTATTTTTCAGTTCCCATAGCTTGCGGCGCCAGGGCTGAATCGATCCCCGGCCTGCCGGGAAATGCCAAAACAAACACTCTGCGCTCCGTTCCTCGGTGGACCCGGTTATCCGAAGTGCAGGCCCTGCGGTCAATGGACCGCCGCCTTCATACTTTACCCCTGCCTCTTGCAGCAGAGAAGGTTCGGGGCAGCGCGGCTGCAACTCTCTGCGTTCACTAAACGAACAGAAGCCGCCTCTCCCCGGGCAGTCCGAAAAAAAGCGGCAGTGCGTGCTGCAAAAATGATTCATATGTCCTTCGGAATCGTACTCTCCATAATCATGTCGGTTATATCTATCGTCCTTCAAAACGGCTTCCCTCCGTAACGGTATCCCTGTATGTGGACAAAAAAAGAACGCAAACCGGGATTATTCCACAGTCTGCGTGCTTCGCGAGGTTAGATGTTACATTTAATTAACGTTATTGTAGCAAGCTTGTAGCTTTTTGTCTATCAGAAATTCCCGGTTTATGTCGGGTTTTCGTAGAATAGCGGCTTTAGAGGGTAACGTAAGGGTTCCGGACACGCTCAAAACCTATGGTTGTACGCTGGCCATGTCCAGGGTATACCTTAACTTCTTCATCCAGCTTGTACAGCTTGCCGCGAAGAGAATCGACCAAATCACGTTCTTTGCCGCCTGGAAGATCGGTTCTTCCGACGCCCAGCTTAAAGAGTACATCGCCTGAGAAAAGGTCATCCCCGCACAGGAAGCTGACACTGCCAGGTGAATGCCCCGGTGTATGGAATACACGGAAGCTATGACCAATCAGCTCCAGAATCTGGCCCTCCGCCAGATCATATTCAGCAGGGTCCGTACTTAACGGCGGGGCAACGTCAGGCCACTTCAGCGAACCGTTGAGCTTGGGGCTGCTCAGCCACTCACTCTCCAGTGAATGCAGATAGACCGGGCAGTTCTTGAGCTTGCGAATCTCGTCCACACCGCCCATATGGTCAAAATGGGCGTGGGTCAGCAAAATCGCCTCGATCTCCATCCCTGCAATGCTGCGTACAAGTGCGGCAGGATTCATCCCCGGATCAATAATAATACCTCGCCCCGGGTCCGAACCTGTAAGCAGATAGGCATTGGTCTGAAGCGGTCCGAGATTAAATGAGCGAACATTCAGCATAGTGTTAGAATCCGGAGATCAGACTGCGCAGTTCTTTGACGATCACCGCGTGTGATTCCGTTCCTTCCCCATAGGCTTGCCCCATAGCCTTGCGTACTTCAGCAATTTTGCCTTCATAATCTGCTGCCTCGCGGTTTGGGTTCTCCTGTTTGAACTCATTCATCAGACGCTGAACATGTTCAGGACGCGGCCCCCACTGCCCCAGTACATATCCCCCGGTATCGGCAAAAATAACAATCGGCACCGAACGCCCGCCCATGGTCAGAAAATCGTCCATTACGTCCTGATTCTCTTCCAAAATCAGAACTTCCGTCTTGATTCCAGCAGTCTCCAGGATGCGGAAAACAACGGGAACATTGCGTACGACATCGCCGCACCAGTCAGCCGCAAGAATAAGCACGCGCAGGTCGTCACGGTGGTTCAGGCTCTCGAAATATTCACGGTCCTCTTCATTCTCCCAAGCGAATTTCTCATACCAGGCTTCAAAGGCCTGCTGGTTCTTGGTCATCCCTTCCACGAATTGGCGGGGCGTCAGGCCTTGGCCGAATTTGGCAGCTACATTTTGCTTCATGTTCAGTTACCTCTCTTCTTCTTGGATTGGTACCACTTGAATACAAAGTAGATGATAATCAGAGCAATGGCGCCAAGAATGATCTCACGGGTGTACTCGGCAGCCACTTCATCAATATTCTTCCAATTGTCTCCCAAGGTCATTCCCAAATATACAAAAAGTGCACTCCAGGGAATAACCGCCAGTGTAGTCAGAAAAGTGAATTTGCCCAAAGGCATGCGGGAAATCCCGGCTGGAACGGAAATGGCATGACGGACTACCGGAATGAACCGGGCTGTGAAAATTACACCTGTGCCATACTTGTTGAACCATTCTTCCGAGTGGTCAATATGTTTCTTTTTGATAAAAATGTACTTCCCGTACTTCTCCAGTACAGGCCTCCCGCCATAACGCCCGATCCAGTAAACGAAAATTTGGGCAATTACCCCGCCTATCGTCCCGAACACCACGGCCCCAAAGAAATTGATTTGATGCTGTGAGACTAAATATCCTCCAAAAGCCAGGACGATCTCACTTGGAATGACCTCAATCATGAGACCGATCATGATCCCGAAGTATCCCAGGCTCTGAATCCATTCGAATAATTGCGAGATTAGATCAGAAATGAAATGCATTAAGGGTCTCCTCCTCCCGTTTTCCGGCCAAATTCGGCACTCCTGCAATAAAGAGCAGGGCTCCTCCGATCTTGCTCTATGTATCCGGCTTCTCTTAGCCTATTCTAGCATAGGCAAGCTTACGACTTCTACTTGCAGCAGAATACCGACGACTGAAATTCATTGATCTGCCAAAAAACAAATGCTATTATATATTTAGATAATTATTTAAATATCGAAAGGTCGGATGTTGATGAACGAATCCTTCAAAGCGCTGGCAGATCCCACACGCCGCCAAATCATCCGGCTGCTGCGTGAAAAAGACCGGAGTGCCGGAGAAATTGCCGATTATTTCAAAATGTCCAAACCGAGCATTTCGCATCATCTGAACGCGCTGAAGCATGCCGGCCTGGTTCAGGATGAGCGCCATGGGCAGTTCATTATGTATTCATTGAATACCACTGTGCTGGAAGAAGTGTTGGGATGGCTGCTGGAACTGACAGGAACCGGAAAGCAAAATGAGCCCGAAGTTCATTTTAACAAGGAGGCTGAGGAGAAATGAAAGATTTTAAATGGAAATGGCAGGACAGCGTTATTGTAATTCTGGGACTGGTGGCCGTAGGTTACGCCTTGTTGAATTATAACCGGCTGCCGGAGCAATTACCTGTTCATTACGGTATTAATGGGGAACCGGACAATTATTGGTCCAAAGGTGCGGTCATCTCCCTTATGGGAGCCTTCGGAATCCTGCTCCCGCTCTTGATGCAGTTCACCCGCAGCATCGATCCCAAGCGGGAAAATTACAAAAAGTTCGAAAATGCCTATGGCATGACCCGGCTTGTGATCGGCGTGTTTTTTAATCTTATGCTGATGTTCACCATTTCTTCCGGTCTCGGTGAGAATCTTGATGCCGGCAAGCTCGGCCTGGCCGCCGCAGGTCTGATGTTCATCTTCATGGGCAATTATATGCCGCAGGTGAAGGGCACGTATCTGTTTGGCATACGTACCGCCTGGACGCTGGCCAGTCCCGAGGTATGGCGCAAAACCCATCGCACTGCCGGTATCCTTTGGGTGGCCGCCGGGCTGCTGATTCTTGTAGGGGCTTTGCTCGGAAAGACCTGGTCCGCCTCCTTGCTGATTGCCGCGTTGATCCTGGCCATTGTCGTACCTACGTTATATTCCTGGGCCATCTCCCGCCGGCTGGAAGCTTGAGCGTCCGGGGAGATATGACTTTCTGCTGTGTTATTGGCGTCCGGGCATTCCTGCCCCGGACGCTGTTTCTGTGTGTCTAAGGCTCACTTGAATAGAATGACAATCCGGTTACACTGCGCCTTTCTCCTTCAGCCGTCTCCCTCTTCCTCATGATTCGTTCCAGTTCCCGCCCTATTGCTCCAGCTTCTTCGGTGAATGCAAACCTGCGGTCGTTATGCCGTTCCCCGCCTCTTTCATCCAGCTGAACCCGCAGCCGGTACTGCCGGAGCAGTTCAAGACCCGCTGCCCCGCAGCGCTGCGCCGCTTCCGCTTCACCGGATTCGAGCTTTCTTGTTCCAAGCCGCAGCATATACCGGGCCCCCTCCTCCCACTTGGCATAATTATAGAGATCCAGCCGCAGACTTCTCCGTATCCAGTGCAGCGCGGCAGCAGCATTATCCGCTTGGGCATAACGTTCAGCCACTTCCCAATGCAGTGCGGCGCTTTCCGGCGAGTACTGCAGACTGCTTCGCAGCAAGTCCAGCGCCTCTTCTGCAGGGAGCAGGCGCGACAGCTGCAAAGCCGTTCGTGTGGACACAGGGTTCCACACAAGCGATTGCCGCAGCAGCCCCTCGCGGTCCACGGACTCCGCCTTGTATGCGGCCTGGCGGTACAGCTCCGCTGCTTGCCCCACCCGATACGAGAGCAGGCCCAGCAGCAGGCAACAGCAGCAGCCCCCGATCGTATACAAACGGCTTATGCCGCCGGAGCTGGCCCCCGTGGTCCGTTTCCTTGCCGGAATGGCCAGGGCCTCAGTCAGGGCCAGGGCTGGCAGCCAGAGCAGCAGCAGCCAGAACAGCCCATAGCTCCAGTCAAAATCGACGGCGCTGTGCAGAACAAGCACAAGAAACGGCGGCAGCAGCCGCGGTGCGTACAGCACCAGCAGCCAGCCTGCCGCAAGGAGCATAAGCCCGGCCACCGCAACCCCGGCTACGCCCAGGTTCAGCAGGAGGTCGAGATAGCCGCTGTGCACCTGGCTGCCCACATACGGGCGGGACTGGGCGGCGAGATAAGCGCTTCGCCACGTCTCCCCGCCCTGCCCCAGCCAGGGCGCTTCCCCCGCGAGCCGCCAGGCATCGCGGTACAGCAGTGCGCGCGCCGAGACCGTCGATGACGGTCCGGTGATCCGCTCGCGCACCTGCTGGAAGACGGCGCAACCCGCCGCCGTCCAGCCTGCCGCCGCCAGCAGCAGCGCGGCGGCTTTGACCCTGCCCGCCGCGCCGCACCCGCGGCGGCACAACCACAGGCCGGCCAGCAGTGCGCCGGCCCAGAGCCCGGCCAGCAGCAGCAGGCCGGGCAATGGCTCCACCGCGAGCCTGGCCGGGGCCAGCTCGCAGTATAGCAGCGCTGCAGCGGCCACAGGCGCGGCGCCGGCGGCAAGAAGCGGCGCGAGCAGCCGCCGCTTCCAGGCCAGGGCGGCGGCCGAGGCGCAGGCCGCCGCCAGCCAGGCGCCGCGCGACTCGCTGAGCAGCAGCGCGGCGGTGTACGGGAACAGCGGGAGCAGCGGGAGCAGCGGGAGCAGCAGGAGCAACAGACGCAGCAGCGCCGCATTTGGCGTCGCCGCTCCCGCTGTTCCACGTCCGCTTCCCCCGCCGCCCTCTGCGGTATGCGTGCTCTGGCCGCTTCCCGCTTCACTCCTGCTTGCCACGCTCCCGGCTCCGTTTATGCTTGGACCGCTTCCGGTTCCACGTCCGCTCCCGGCTCCGCTTGCGCTTTCGCTGCTCCCCCGGCTGCCTGGCTCGGCGCTTGCATAATAATCAGCCACAGCGAACAACCGCTCCAGCAAAAATACAGCCATCACTGCGCCGAAGGCATTGGGATACTCCAGCAGTCCCGCCAATCGCGCTCCGGCAGCGCTGACTTCCGGTGAACCGCTGTAAGCCACCCCAAAAGGCAGCTGCAGCACTCCGCAGACAGCAAGCAGTGCACTCAGACACAGAGTCAATCCCACAATATGCCAAGCCGCAGCAAGCAGGTGTCTCCCGCTGTGAAGCGCCACCCATACAAAGCTGGCGTATAAACCCCAGCGCAATATTTCATTCAATGTCCCCTGTGCCGACAAAGGTTCGCGTAGCGCATGAATGACATACAGCGTCAGAAGGATTGCCGGACCCGTCAGCAAGGCGCCTTTGGCCAGCCGCCTTCCTCCACCGGAATACTGCAAATCGGCAGGCTGTTCCAGAGTATAAGCCGGTTTTTTTTGCCGGAGCACTGCCAAGACAGCACACAATACAAACCAGCCGGTCAATACCGGGTAAGCTTCATCTATGAAAAAAAGTCCGCGATGCAGGCAAGCGCCCACACCCGCAGCAAGAACTGCCGCAGCACATGTATACGTTATAAACCGCTCGTGCGGCGATAGTTGCGTCTTTCTGTCCTTCCGCATATTCTGTCGTCCTGCCCTTCCTTGGGTTTACCTTCAGTCTTGCCCATTTCGCGCAACTGCAAAAGGTCAAGGGGGCACCCAAAACAAACAAGGGATGTCCCAGCAGCCATTTCATGGCTTTAAGGACATCCCTTTGTTTATGGAGCAGGTTACAGGTGAACGGATTCTTTATTCCCCCTGATCCGTGTTCTCTGCCGGCAGCAGGTCCGCACAGACCCGCTCAAGGTATGGCTTTGCGCCCAGAAAGTCACGGAATGCGCTGTATTCACGCCATTTGGCGGCGTTGTCCCCGGCGGAGCTTTTGACGGCACGAATCAGAATATTTTTGGGCGTGTGCTCCATATCGATGAATTCCAGCAGCTGGGTGCGGTAACCCATGAGGTCCAGCAGCTTGGCCCGGATCGCATCCGTTGCCAGGGCGGAGAAACGCTCCTTCAAGATACCGTGTGACAGCAGCGGATTCAGCACCTCGCTCTCAATCTGCGAGAACAGCTCATGCTGGCAGCAGGGAACCGACAGGATGACGGAGGCTCCCCAGCGTACGGCTTTTTCCAGAGCAGCATCCGTAGCCGTATCACAGGCATGGAGGGTAACGACCATATCCACCTGATCCAGCTCATTGTAATCGGCAATATCGCCTACCAGGAACCGAAGCCGGCTGTAGCCAAGCCGCACCGCAAGGGCGCTGCAATGCTCGATCACATCGGCTTTGAGGTCAAGGCCGACAATATTCAGCTCCCGCTTCGCACGGACACTCAGATAATGGTAGAGCGCAAACGTCAAATAGGATTTGCCGCAGCCGAAATCCACAATGGTCAGCGGCCGCCCGGTTGGCAGATCGGCCAGCACATCCTCGACCATCTCGAGGAAACGGTTGATTTGGCGGAATTTATCATATTTACGGGCAAGCACCTTGCCTTCATTGTTCATAATGCCAAGCTCCACCAGAAACGGCACAGGGACTCCATCTTCCAGTACATACCGTTTGCGGCGGTTGTGAGCGAGGTCGGGCACCTCCTGCTTGGAAGGCGATTTAGTAAGAATCGAGACTTTGTACTTCTTGCTGATAAGCACCTGATAATCCGCTTCTACCGTGCACAGCAGGCCTTGGCGGAACGTTTCTCTCAGGAGTGTCACCATTTCCTCCGCTGCCGACTCTGCCGGCACATTGCGGTGCTCTACCTTTGGTCCGATATAGTACGCAAACTGATAATGCAGCTTGCCCTTAAGCTCGACAGGTTTGATCTGCACTTTGGTGTAGGCAGCTTCCCCTTTGTTACGCAGCTGGCTCAGGGTAGCCGTAATTAAGGTGCGGTCACCAATCACTTGTTCTATCAAAGCATGTAAAGATTCCACAGGGCACATCTCACTTTCGGGATTATAAATATAAAGCTTTCTCGCTTAACCATCCTTGCATTATATCATGAACCCGGCTGGGATCAGGGCTGAATCTGAAACTGTCCGCTGAGCATGGTCCTAAGCACCAGGATACTTACAGATGATTTGCCGCTTTGGCCGCTGTTGCCATCCGGCTCCATTCTTGCTGTCCATCCCGGACTTCCTCCAGCGGAAGCCCGCCCCGCTCCAGTTCCTCCGGTGCTTTGAGCAGCAGCCGTTCATACAAACCGGCCCCTTCGGCCTCCACATCTTCCCCTTGCTCTATTAACCGGTACAAGCTGTCCTCTGCCTTGCTGTATCGTCCCATTCCTTCCAGGTAGGTCAGAAGCAGCCGTTCCGTCTTGGCCGGAAGCCGGTAAGCCTCCACAATGGATATAAGCTCATCTATTTCCCGGGTCATCTGCAGCAGACTGCGGTCGGCTCCATGAAGATCGGCGGACAAATATAGATGCAAAGCCTTCATCTCTCTAAACAATGCGGCTTCATAATTCTCATTGCTTCTGTAGATGCTGCCTTCCTCTTTGAGCAGCCTTGCTACACCTTGCAGCTTGTCGGATTCAATAACTCCACCCAGACGGAACATATCTATAATATCCTCTACGGACAGGGAATTAAGCAACCGGGAGTTCAGGCGGAAATGGCGGTTCAGCAGCTCGTCGATTTCCCACAGCGCCTCCGTAGTCTTCCGCTCCTGCTTCAGAGTAAACACTTTGGCCACCATCGCCGTCATATCCTCAATCATCCGGACGATATAGTCTCTTCTGAACATGCTGTACCTCTCTTCTTTATTGGATTCTTGCCTTCATCTTAAACCATTCCTGGAGGCTATGCCAGCTTAGGTCAGGGGAGCAGGATTGACAGACCGGCTTTCTTTGTCATAAACTGGATTCACACTCAATCTGGATTACAGATCGAACTATTTTACAGAACAATGATAATCAGAATTGAAGGAGGTTATACCCGTGCCACATAAGAACCATCTGCAGGAGGGAGCTGATGCCCCCTCCTCCCGACAGCGGTCCGGAGCGCAGACCACGGCGGACAACAACCAGAACTCAGCGCCCGAAGACGCCGATGAAAGCGATCAGCGAATTTTGTCCCCGGAGAGAGCGAGCAGTCCGCTTCAGTTGACTCCGGAGCAGGATAAGCTGCTGGAGAGCGCGCTGCGCATCAAGATTATGCAGGCGCTTGCCGGTGAGCCGCTCACCTCCAAGCAGGTTGCCGAGAAGCTGCAGAAGACGCCGGGAAACATCCATTATCATATCGTCAAGCTGTTCGAAGGAGGATTGCTTGAGCTTGTCCGAACCGAAGCGGCAGGAGGCATCATCCAGAAGTTTTACCGTTCCAGGGCAACCTGGTTCCGTTCAGCCAATTTCAGCGGTTTTCAATTCCGTGAGGAGGATATCGTGGAGCACTTCACCACCAGATTTACATTATCCGGCAGCGAGCTGGAAGCTTTTCAACAGGAAATGAAACAATTTATCTCCAAGTGGGAATCTAAAATTACCGATGGTGAAGAATACGGCGTCGATATTTCCATCGGCCGTCTTCCCCACACCGAATCCAATACACCAGCAGGAGGTGCATCCTAACAATGATGCCGGCAAGTGCGCCAGAGAAGGCGAGCAGTAATCCGCTCCGGGGATTTGCCGCTCCTTTTGTACATTCCCGGGCGTTTATTTATTTGTGGCTTGGCCACCTTATTTCGTTTCTTGGCAGTTCGATTACCATGGTTATCCTGCCGGTATTGGTCTACTCTCTAACCGGTTCTACCACGATCATGGGATTCGTGATGGCTATTTATATGCTGCCCAATGTGTTGATGCTGCCGATATCCGGCCATATCGTAGACCGCTATGACCGGGTCAAAATTATGATGCTGGCCGACATTTCCCGCTTCGTGATTATGATTGCTACAGCTGTACTTGCTCTTTCCGGTATACTTACCATTCCGCTCTTGTACGTATTGGTCGGCTTTTATGGACTGCTGGACGGTATGTTCCAGCCGGCTTACGCGGCGGTCCGCGCCACCGTATTCACCCCCGATATCCGTATAGCCGCCAATTCATTAACGCAGATGACCACGCAGACGGTTCGGCTGATCGGCCCGGCACTGGGCGGTCTGCTCATCACCCATTTATCGGCAGGCGTAGGTTTTGGACTGGATGCCTTCACGTATCTGATCTCGCTAATCTGTCTCATTTATTTGCGCAGAGTGCTGGTTATGAAGTCAAAGCCCCTGTCTGCCCCCCCCTCTGCGGAACAGTCTGGCCCGCTTCCGGGCGAGGCCCCTTCTGCTCCGGACTGGAAAGCGGACTTCAAGGAGGGGTTTGCCATTCTGCGCAGCCACCCGTGGCTCTGGGTAACGATTTTGACCTTTTCGTTCATTAATATTTGTTATGCGGGCATTACCAGCATTTTGGTCCCCTGGCTGTTCAAAGTCCATCATGGCTGGGACCCTTATCTTTATGGCCTCGCCGTCACCTTCTCCGGGGTCGGGGCCATCGTCGGCGGGTTATTGTTCGGCATGAGAGCCCGCTGGAATCATCGGGGCATCATGGCTTACATGGGTGCTTTTGTGAGCGGGCTGGCCTTGTTCCTGCTGCCCTTCGTTCCGAGCGCAGCAGGTGCAATTGCACTGTTTGCCCTGGAAGGCTTCGGCCTTATGATCTTCGGCCTGATCTGGGAGATCAGCCTGCAGGAGCTGGTTCCCCAGGAGGCCTTCGGACGTGTGGCCAGTCTGGATTTACTCGGTTCCTTTGCCCTGCTTCCGGTAGGTTATATTACAGTCGGCTGGCTGGCCGATCTCATTGGCGGTGTAGCTACGATAGCCATTTTTGCCGGACTCGGTATGGCTTGTATACTACTGGTCCTCAGTATCCCGGCCATCCGCAAATTTCAATAAGATAGAACAAGAGGCAGCACCGCGCCGAACTGGCGGGTGCTGCCTCTTGGGCAACCCGGGTCTGTATTCCGGATGCCATCCTACTTATCTACGGGCGACAGCTTCGGCGAATTCCCGGATGATTGCCGCCAGTTGTTCAGGAGCTTCATACATGCTCATATGTCCTGCACCGGCAATCGTAGCCTGGGTCACGTTCTTCTTGTCCGACGTAAACGTGCGCTCGGCAGGTATCAGGCCGTCCTTCCCGCCTGCCACCAGCAGTATCGGCAGTTCACTGGCAGAGATGACATCGCGCCGGTCAGGACGCTCACGCATGGCCAAGGCGACTCCGGCCGCCCCCTGCGGAGGCGTCTTGTAACCGATTTCCTTCGTCCGCTCTATAAGGTGCGGTGTTGTCTCAGCCGTCTCCGGTGCGAACAATCCGGGAACCAGGCCATCTACAAATGCGGTAATCCCATCATTTTGAATAGTGCTGACACTCTTCAGCCGCTTTTCTTTGGCCTCTTCGCTGTCCGCATATCCGGTGGAATGAATCAATCCGAAGCCTTTGAGGCGTGAGGCATGGCGTTGTGCAAAAGAAAGCGTAATATACCCGCCAAGTGAATGACCGAGTAGAATAACCTCTGAAATCTCCAGCTTATTCAGCAGAGAGAGAACATCATCGGCCATTTGCTCGATCCGGTAAGCCCCAAGCGGCGCTTCCGACGCACCATGTCCGCGCAGGTCAGGTGCAATGACGCGGTAATTCCCACTCAGCTCAGGAATAACCTTCTCCCAGTATTCCGCACTTCCGCAGAACCCGTGCAGCAGCACGATAACCTCGCCTTTTCCCTGGTCACTGTAACAAATATTGCTTCCATCACAACGAACGGTTTCCATAGCTGCTTCCTTCTTTCTATGTAAGAATCAATTAATCCTATAATTAAACCAAACCGTTGTTCTTGAAACGCTATTTCTCCAGCCCGAACCCTTTTGCCGCCGCTGTGGCAATCTGTCCGGCCATCCCCATCACTCTGTACAATGGCGTTGTCTGAAGGGTCCGGTAAGGTTTGGGACCATGCAGGTCCACAATGGCGGCCACACTATAATGCCCTATAGCCGGAAGACTAAGGCCGATAGACTGTGCCGGCTGCAGCGGCTCCTGCGCAGCGAAGAAAGCGCCCAAGGCATGCGGAGGACCCAGAGAGGCATCAATCGCAATAATAATATGGTCCGGCGGAATCTCCGTGATCCGGGCAACCAGGTTATCCGCATCGCAGGGAAACGGCAAAGTGCCCATCACATGGGGAAAGCCGTACTCCTGCAGACCGCTGCCTGTCAGCGGTCCCAGCGCATCTCCGGTGGAGCGGTCCGTCCCGATGCAAAGGAATGTTACAGTCTCCGCCGGATGGCGGCTGGCAATATCACGAAAGAAACGCACCAGCTCACCGGCATCCATTTTAATCCGCTTTCGACTCGCCTGCTCCCTGATCGCCATAATGCCCTGTCCTCCCTTGTCTTATAATTTTTAATTTTACATGATTTCAAGGAGCCCGACAAAAAAATGGTGATCCGGCATCCAACATGGTAAAATACATGAATCAATGCACAGAGAGGATGGTACCCCCAATGGATTTGTCACAGCCAAGCCAGGAAAATGTGGAATATATGATCGAGGGCATCAAGAACAAACTGAAAATGGCAAGTGCCGCAGCCATGCAGGCCTCCGCGTTCTCGGTGGATCATTATGAGGATATTCTGGACCTGTATGAGGTAGCCATGGGCAGCGACAGGCTCAGCATCTCCCAGGTGGAAGCACTGGTGTCCGAGCTGGGACGCTTGCGGCATAATAAATGAATAAAGGCTTCACCTCAAAATAAGGGGTTGACAGACTTAACGGACCGGAGAAACGTTATTTCGCGAAATCAGCGCATTTTTCCGGCCAGACGGACTCAGAAGCCGCTAAATGATTCATTGCCCCTCATTTTGGGCTAAAGATCATGAAATAAGAGCACCTGTGTCCGTATAAAAGGACAACACCCTTCGTTGCCTCAAATAAGGTCATCTGGGTCCGCTTCCTTGCACAGCCGGTCCCGGTGACGAGTGGTTGCCGGGACTTAGTCAACCGCCGATTATGGATTTGTTCCTAAATAAATAAGCGAAGCCGGATTTCATTCCCGGTACAGGCAAACAAGGAGCCCCTTGCTTACAACCTTCATTGGAACAGGTCGTAAGACAAGAGGCTCTTTGTGCTGTAGAGGACATTCAATAGATGCCGCTCTTCCAGCTTAGGGCAGATCAATCAACACCAGCTCCGCTTGGCCCTCGCTGCTTGTGCCTTTGATCGTTAGATCGCAGCCTTTGCGGATACGGGCTGCGTCACCAGGCTGCAGTTGGAATTCACCATCTGCACAGGATATCTCCACATTCCCCGAGATCAGGAAGATATGAGTACGTCTGTCCTCTTGCTGCTGATAATGCAGCACACGGTTGGTATCCAGTAGCGATAGATAAATGGTGGCATTCTCGTTGACCGTCAGGGCGCCTTCCTCACCGGTCCCCGAAGCAACAGGCAGCAAGGTATTGGTTCTAAATTCATGCGGGAAAAACTTGGCATCCCATTTCGGAGTCAACCCCGGGCTGTTTGGAAGCAGCCAGATTTGCAGAAACCGAACATTGTCGCTTTCTGAAGGATTCATCTCCGAGTGGTTAATCCCGGTCCCTGCACTTATCGTTTGTACCGTACCCGCCTGCAGATCCGCCTGATTGCCAAGATCGTCCTGATGCCTCAGTACGCCGGAAATCACATAAGTAATAATCTCCAGGTCGTGATGGGGATGCTCATGCATCCCTTGCTGCGGCTTCAGTTCATTGTCGTTATGCGCCAGCAGCGCACCGAAATGCGCATTGCTGGGATCATCATAATCGGCAAAAGAAAAGCTGAACTCACTGTGTATCCAAGGTCTATTCGAAGTATGTCGTTCTGCTGACGTTACCACTTTTATCATAATTTTCGCACCTCCAGGATTGTAAAACCCTTCGATTCAGATTTGTGAACAGGCGCTTTAATTATTTAGTTCTTACCCGTATCCTTTCAAATTTAATCATTCTGATTGTTAAGTCAAAGTCAATTTGAACTCGGTATCTGCATGCCCTACCTGCGTGCCGCCATCATTATAGATCACACCCGAAAAAGCAGTGCGGAGCTTCTCCAGTGTATTCTTATGGCTGTAACCCAACTGGTCCAATATACTCCGCACAATGAGCCCCCACTCTTCTTCCGAACCGTCCAGGATCTTAAAGCAGATGCCCAGCCGCTCGCGGCGCAGGCCAAAGCAGTAGACTCCCTTGAATCCGCCTTTGGCCACAATATTATCATCCGCCAAAAGGATGGAGTCGAGCCGGCCATGACCGGCCACCATTTCCGGGTGCGCATTCATCGCCGCCGTAATCTTGGTAACCGCCATGCGCGTTGGCTCATCTTGAATTAGGTCGGGACAGGCCAGCTTCAAATAAGCGGCGGCCAGCGACTTCAGCGGAAGCGCAAATACCGGCAGTCCGCAACCGTCGGTTCCAAGGCCAATACTTTCCGCAGGGATGCCCGCCATATTCGCGATAGTCTCAATAATCTCTTTCTGTACCGGATAACCCGGCTGAGCATATTCTTCGAGCGGCAAGCCCTTCAATTTGCTGTAGGCCAAGATCCCCATGTGTTTCCCTGAGCAATTATGATAGAGCTTCCTTTTGCCCTGCCCGCGAATCGCCTGTTCTCTGCTCAAGGAGTTCAGTGGATAGCTTGTTGCACAGATCATGTCCGACTCATCGATACCAATCTTGGCCGAAATACGCTCGAGTGTAGCAATATGATAATCTTCACCCCGGTGGGAAGCGGTCATCAATGCAATTTCAGCTGGTGTAAAACCATAATGTTCTGCAATGCCCGCCCGGATTCCCGGAATGGCCTGCAGCGGCTTGGCCGCAGAGCGGGTAAAGGTTACAAACCCGGGATCACCGGCATAACCCTTCAACAGTCCGCCTTCTCCTACAATAGCTATATGTCCGCTGTGAACACACTCCAGCAAATCCGACCGATATTCACGTACCAACACTGTTTCCACTTAGGTCTCTCCTCTTTCCTCTATATGTCCGTACTAGAAACTATATAATTTTTCTGCCATGCGGGGTACTTTGTAAAGTTCCAAAAGAGCTTGTTTATCCTTATAAAAGTGTACTTCCTTAAGTATTCCTTCTTATTGCTCGGGTAATCTTTCCCTTGCTCTTTGACTGTTTCAGCGGATACCCCAACGTTTATATACGAAGTAAGATAACATCAGGTAGCCCTGATAGTTGAACTACCTTATTCTAAATTAGGAGTGATTAGTGATGAATAAAGCAGAGACGGAATATCCGGTACAGAGCGGAAGCACTTTCTTCAAAGGACTTTTTATCGGCAGCCTGCTGGGAGCAGCGGCAGCCCTGTTATTCGCCCCCAAACCGGGCAGCGAACTGCGCAGTGATCTTTCCGACAAGCTTTCAACGGCGACAGACAAAACGAAAGAGGTAGCCACTGCCGTAACCGACAAAACCAAAGCCCTTGCCACTACTGTTGGCGAAAAGGCGACAGATTTGGCCAGTACGGTATCTGCCAAGGCATCCGATATCTACACTACAGTCACCGACAGCAAACAGCAAATTGCTGCTACCCTGCAGGAAACGGGGAAGCAGATTAGCGGCACTATAAGCGACGCTTCCGGAAGTGTAGCCGATGACGTCAGCGACGCTTCCAAAAAAGTGGCCGATGAAGCCAAGGATGCCAAAGAAGAAGTTAAAACATCCTATAGTCCTTAAGCACCCGGCTTAACCTGCGGTTAAAAACAGCTATGATACCCTTTGCAATAGCCAGCTGACCGCAGCTGGCTATTGTTATGTTTGTATGGGCAGCCCCGGAACCTATCATCCTAAGCCTCAGGGCTACAGAAAGCAGGGATATCTTATGGGAGAATCAGTGAACAAGAACAACATCTATGAAGTCGATGAGCATCCCTTTGAGCTGCGGCATGAGGTGAAACGGCTAAACGCCAGACTGGACAAAATCGCCGATTCGCTGGAGAAGTCGGAGTTCAAGGATATTCTGGAAAACTATACCGACCCAAAAAAAAGGATTGTTACCAACCTTATGGCCGGGATTTCCCGGGGTCTTGGTTTGTCTCTCGGCACCTTTGTCATTCTCGGTCTGCTGGGTTATATCCTTAGCCTATTTCTCGATGTGCCGGTTATCGGAGAATATCTTGGCGAGATTAAAAAGTATATTGATGCCAACAGCTAACCCGTCCTCTCCCCCGCCCCCCCGGATGCCTGCTCCAGCAGGATTAGACGTCCGGCGGGGTGATTATTTAGGCGCGGGGTAGGGGTAGTACAGAAGAAAGGGCATGTGTGCCCCAGTGTTCGTTGGTAAAAATCTCGGAAAGTAACATGCTTGATTTTACTTACTTTCTTAATGGTTTATATTAGGTAATAAAAATTAAATATTGGAAAGCAAGTTTCAAGAGGTTTTTAGCCTGTTAAAAATGTTGGAAAGTCCATAGCATTGAAATTAACACGAAGTATCCCATGGGCGTATTTACTCACTTTGTTTACTCATATAATTGATATTACCCAATAATGATTCAATTTGTCTCTATGTAATTTCTTGCTCGGTTTTTAAGCTTTTGATTTCATTCTGTTGCATTAATATCATCTGATTAAGCCCTTGTATAATTCCTTCATCGCTCTTCTGCACTTGTTGGATATAATCTATATTGCTCTGGATTATATCCATTTGAACTACACTCTTGTTCTCAACTTTTGTGAAAAAAACAAAACTCAAACAGATAATCAATACAAACATTCCTAAGCAAAGCATCGCATTACGCAAACTATTATTACTACTATCAACATAATTATTTAGAATCCAATTATCATGCATTTTCAGCTCGTAATTTCGAGCCAACAGAAATACTTTTTCTGAATTTTGATTATCCTCATTCCCACTCAAACTACTCAAGTACTCAAGTACTCAAACTCATTCGGTTCTAAGACATAATTAGCACGACTATTCAACGTTAGTAATGAAAACCAACCACTTAATATAAGATAAAATGTGCTGAGTAAAATAATAATAACTAACGCACAATTTAAAAATGGGCTATCAACAAACTTATCTTTGATATTCAACAAGTATCCTAATACTGCTCCTAAGAAAGTGAAAGAGAGAGTTACTGCAACTGCAGTGACTTTTGCCTTATCTTCAAGTGACTTCTTGTTATCTACTAACATAGTGAATAGAGATTCAGCATCTTTTACACTAACATTTTTAAATTGCTTAATAATAAAAGTAGAATCTTCCTTAATAAGTTGTTGTTTCGTATTTTGAATGGTTTTATTGATTGACTTTTGCGCTCTCCGAAATTCTATAATTAGAAATACCCATTCCAATAATTTCATTTCTCACCTATCAATAAATCACAAATACTATTTTGAATATTAAAGCCAGATGCTTCGACTAACCAAGCCCATTCACCAGTAGGATTAATTTCAATGAATACGTATGATTCACCTTGTTCTATTAAATCAATGGCACCAAACCCCAAACCAAGTTCGCGAACTAATGAAATGCATTGGTTTTCTAGAGACTTTGGTAGTTGAAATGGCACAAAGCTAACATCATCTTTCTTCATACGCCAGTCTCCGGCAACGCCATTATTATTACTCAGACCTTACTGCAAAAACATCATTTCCAACCACCGTTACCCGCACATCGATTTTTGGATAAACATACTCCTGAATTACAATAGGAACTAAACCTAATTCAGCTGATAGTAGTTCCTTATCGCTTATGACATTGGAGTATACAAAAGCATCTTTAGAATCGATTTGCAGCACAGCAGTATCCACAGATTTCACAATATATTGCTTATCTAAAAAATCACTAATAGTGGTCGTATTAGTGATTTTTGTACTCGGACATGTAAAACCTAATCTAGCAGTATAGATTAATTGAAGTAATTTATTCTCTGCTTTAAATGTAGCGGTTGGATCGTTTACCCATTTCGCATTCTCAAAAATAGATAAATTACGCAAAAAAGCCATCCATTGGTTTCTGTAGAGCTGCATATCTGCTGAAACCTCCGGTTTATATGTATCTCTAAGATATATGGGAGCCCTATAATAGACACTTTTCAACAAAGCTTCATTTGTAACGTACGTCTGTCCAGCTATCCTTAAGGTTAAGGAAAGAGTCTGAAGATCCAGCTCTATATCATATAAGTGCATTTCATCAAGGTTTATACGAAAGTAAGCAAGATTACGTCTTTTAAGTTCAATACAGACATAATCTGTCGTAAAATCCATTTTGTCAGAGATAATCAATATATTAAAAGATATCACTTTCTGTCTTCACCTGTTTCAATATCACATTTCTTGGTCGAGGGCTTTAGACGACCCTTTTCTATAATCATCGGAATATTTTTCTCATTTACTATCCAATATCCAGCAATAGCATCGTAGGTACAGTCATCAAAAACGGGTTTAACCTTAGGGATATCATATATGTATGCTTTACTTAGTTATCTATTTTTTTGAACATCAGTCATAGAATGAATTTTCAACATCCTACCTCCAATATTCATATAAATAAATTTATTATCAGTAACTATGTCTAGTTTAAGACTTTGTAATACTTATTTCACCCTATCAGTTAGTTTGCCTATAATCAAATTGCATTGCAGACCTAGTTAAATCATTATGTAATCAATATTATTGACTATCATCACAGAACCCCCTATTATACAATATCCATATCTTAATATGATTTGATGGATAACCCTGCCCTTTAGCTTAAACGAAAACAAAGAGCAGCTCTGCCGTGGCAAACTGCTCCTTGTTTGATTCAACTATCGTTCATCGTTAGTTCAGCGCGGTTTTGATAAGGTTCACCGCGCTGTATGTAACGGCAAGTTAATTTTAAAAAAGGAGAACATCTTTTTTAAGATCCCTCCTGTTTTTTAAAAATGAAATAATTGCACGATTCGTTAAAATTGTCCCATTGCATCGTTTCGATGCAGGCGTATCCGTTTGACAGACTTGCAGCTACCTTCGCTCCAAACTCGACGGACGCTCCGGCTATTTCCCGGACAATCGGCCGGACGTGCGGCTGTTCGATGCTCACGATCCAATGCTCCACCTGGTGCACGCCTCCACGCATCATTTCTTGCTGCTGCCGGTACAGTTCGCTAATCACCAACAGGCGGCGATAGCCTCTCATCGAGGGTACCAAATGCCCTCATTACTTTTTTTCTTCCGCTTGCTCCCAGGGAACGGGTTTGGCCAGCTTCACCCACCGATTATTGGGGTTCAGTTTCCCTTCAAGGGCAGGTAGAAATCTTTGAGGGGATCGTCGGTAGATTCGGTTCGCTCAAACATAGTACTGCACTCCATCTGCAAAGGTTTTTGACATTTTCCGTGTATTCCCTTGCAGATAATTTTGACAAAATATCCTCAACTTCTTGTGGGAGTACGAGTTTTTATTTATTTAGCAAACCCTGCTTAGTGTTCGGTTAACTACATTCACAACATTTTCTGTACGGTCATTAATGAAAAAATGTCCCCCCGGAAAATCATGAAAGTGGCATTGCCTGCTCGTGTAACTAGTCCATTCTACTAATCTCTTTTTATCAGCTATTTGATCTTCAGAGCCATGCAAAATAGAAATGTCAACCGGTAAAGGCTTAATGCTGTCTTCTTTAAGTTGATAGGTTTCAACCAGCTTAATGTCCGCTCTGATGATCGGAAGAAACAAATCTAATATTTCGGTACAATTGTGCAATTCGGGAGGAATCCCCCCCAAGCCGATAATGTACTCTTCAAATTCTGTCCTCGACAAAGTATGACATATTCGAGAGACAGGTATATGCAGGGGTAATTTCCCGGAGAAAAAGACATGAAGCGGTTCCCTTCTGCTTGCCTCCTTAATTAAATGAATGAGCTCATAGGTCAATAAAGCTCCGAAACTATGACCAAATATGGCAAATGGAGAATCGTCTAAATAAGGTCTAATTTCACGATACAAATCTAATACTACTTCCTGAATATTGTCGCACAGTGGCCTGTTAGCACGTGTTCCCCTTCCGGGCAATTCGATCGGGATTAACTCTATATGATCCTCTAACTTATCTTTCCAACCGTAATAAATCGATGAGAGACCGCCTGCATGGGGAATACAAAAAAGCTTAACTTTAGAAACCATCTCTCTATTCTCCTATTCTTTTTGACTTAAGTGTTCGATTCAACGACTTTTCTTTCAGACTTGGATACTTCTTCTCTTACCGGCTTCAGTTCCTTCTCAGGCTCCAACTCCACACTGAAAAATTCTCTCAGGGCATTGCTTCTGTGTGCGAAGTAACCCATTACAATGAGAATGGTGCCTGATACAGAAACCAAATATATCCAGTTTGCCATTTCCATGACAGCTCCGAAAATTAACAAACCGATGGGTACACTCGTTGTTGTCACTGTTGTTACCACTCCAAAAATACTTGCTCTTATATTCTCCGGGATATAAATTTGCACATACGAAATCATTGGGATGTTGGCCATAACATTAAATAATCCTAGCAACGTAATAATAACAACATAAATACTGGTCATTACTACTTTGGATTCAATACTTAAAAAAGCCGGAAAAATCCATAATAGAATCATGAGTGCCATCAATTGGATCATAATGAAAATTTTATTTGTTACGAATTTACCTACTTTTTTTATTGAGATGAGTACCGCGCCGACAATAGAACCAACCCCCAATCCCGCTTCAATGAATGCCATTTCATAGCCACTCATTTTCAACTCGTCTCGAATGATGTATAACAAAACAATGGATATTAAGGGAGTGACTAAGAAATTAATGGTTACAAAAATGCCTAATAAAAGTTTAATCTCTTTTCGGGCTTTAATATATTGATATACTTCTTTCATGCTCTCAAAATACGACTTTTCTTGAATCTCTTCTCTATTCGGTTTATTCACAAAGACAAGGAAGATATTTAGAATACTGGCAATAATAAAAGATATACCATCGAGTAAAAGTAACATATTAAGCCCCAATAGGGTATACAAGGTGGCTCCTAAAATAATACCAAAAATATTAATTAAGGCACTGATACTTTGTATATTGGAGTTAACTGTCATGACCCGCTCCTTAGAAACTATTTCTGGGATTGAGGCATTGAGTGCCAAATTGAAAATTGCTTGAAACGTGTATAAAATGACAACATAACAAATAATTAAAGTAATATTATTAGCTACAAATATGAATATCCCCATAAATAACAGCGTTGCGATTCCACATAGAAATTCCGCTGCAACAAGTATTTTTTTCTTGTCACTTCGATCAATATGTACACCTGCAAAAGTATTAATTAGTATACCTGGGATGTAGGTGAAGGCAAAAACAAATCCGGACATTAGCGGTGAACCCGTGATATCTAAAATAAATAAGCTTAATGCAAAGCGTATTGCCGCAGAACCCAGCTCGGATATAAGGCGGCTCAAGCTAATTAGAGTGATATTTCTGGTATCTTGCATTGCAAAATCCCCCTTCTTGACCTTCGTATAACCACCAACATAATACGCCTTGGACATTGCCACTCGTCTGGTGTTAATCAAACGAGTGGCAATACCCTTTAATGCATTATCAAGTCAATTCTTCAGCTATGTTTGGGGTAAATTGCTGCATTGCTGCCCCTTGAAGTTGGCGTTGTACCACTTCTTTATCTGCGACATATGGTAATATGATCGTCATGTACAGTTTTGCTCGTACATGCCATACCATACAAATGATTCTGGAACGATCCTCCACATTTGCATTTCCAAGATTGATCTCTTCCAATCCGTCATCCTCTGCCCCAAGCTCTCCTAAATAATTTAAATTAATCGGAATTTGCTTAAACGCACGGGATATTATCCCGTTTGTAGCTGGGTACTCAGCTTTCATATCATCGTTATACATCAAATTCGAGAAGTGAATATTATGATTTGACAGCAACCTCAGCTTCTTCTTGATACTTTGATTGTTATCGGTTACGCTGCCATCAGAGTCTATGAGAACAGGAACGTAATCGATGAATTCTCCAATCGTATTAAAATATGTTTCCCCGCCGAAGCTTCTTCCATAGTTCGTTATCCAGACCGGCAACTTAGAAACGTTGAAACCATCCCTAAAATAGGTACTAAGGACGCCCAAACTTAGCTGCCAAATATCCTCTGGGGCTGATTTAACATCGTCAAGGATCATATCGAATGGGACCACCGTATAATCAGATCCGTCTTGTCGTTCGACTACATCTTTTACAAGATTAGCTTGCAATTCGAACTGTTCCAGCTCATACTCACTAACAATCTCCCCATCGCTTATCGAAGAAGGCCCTTTCGTAATTTTTCTAATAAAATCTCGAAAACTGTTATCTCTCTCCTCCACTGCCAGCTGCCCAGACTCCAAGCTGTCATAATACATCATGATTTTCTTTTTTATGATCTCGCTGCTGATATAATCGAAAATAGAATGAGAAAATGGAAGGATAAGCAGATGATCCCTCAAATTCTCTTTAATGACCAAAACTCTATACATCAAAGAGCCTTCCGGGTCATAGGGTTTTAAAAAGAAGTCCTTCATAATCTGGCTTAATATCTCATTTCTCGTGCTGCGATCATACATAGACAGATCTAGATAGGGTACGGACAGCTGATTTATATCGTCATAAACTTCCCAGGCGTACCCTTCATTCTCGACTATTAATGAACTTCTCATCACCTCTTCGGATGATATGAGATGTACAAAAGTTTTATTTAACAGCTCATGATTAAGAGCTTTGTCCCACTTCATTACTGTTCCCGAGAAGTCCTTATGCTCTAGATGATAAAGTTGAGATGGAGAGGCTTTATACGTGTCTTTCACTTTCCCGCTCACGACACATTTTTCAAAATCCGAGCTCATAGTTTCGATTTCTACGAGCATTTCACTGATGGAAGTATTAGAACTCATTTGTTGAAGCTGTACAAACGAATTAAATTCTTCTTCCCCACCGTTTTGAGATGGGAAAACACCGTTCCACTCAATGATATAGTGCGGATGAACCCGGTTGTCTAGATGCTCCTCGATAACAGCCTTAACATTTGACTTTAATTCTGGATTCAATTCCTCTACAGCAAGAATCAGATGGTTTTTTTCGTTCACCGTATAATCCAGATAGTAGCATTTAATGTTGAGGCCCTCACTAATAAAGTCCTCCGCTTCGTATCGGTCTTGAATCAAATTTTCCCGTAATTTGACCCGAGGACCTATAGCTTCCGCGAGTTTATCCAGCGTTTGGCATGTAAAAACTTCTTGAATACGAAGTTTGTACCCTAGATCGGTCAGCTCTGAAACCATCTGAATCGCCTTTAACGAATGACCTCCGATTTCAAAGAAATTATCATGGATACTAATCTCTTCTCTGTCCAGAACACGAATCCAAACATTAAGGATATCCCTCTCTGTCGTATTCCTTGGTTCAACATGAACGAACTCCGCATTTACCCACTGCTCTGCCTCCGGCAACACAGCTCGATCAACCTTCCCATTCTGATTAAGCGGAAGCTTCTTCATATATACAAATTGGGACGGAATCATGTACGCCGGTAAACTTTTCAGGAGATCAATCTTAAGTTGAGCCACATTTAGCTCATGTTCTGGTACAACATAAGCACAAAGGTACTTCTGCTGATCTTTCTGATTCTTCACGATGACTACCGTTTCATTAATGTAAGACTGCCTAGCGATCTCTCTTTCAATTTCTCCAACCTCTATTCTATAGCCCCTAATTTTGAGCTGGTTGTCCATTCTGCCGAGAAACTCGATATCTCCACCCGGTAACCACATCGCCAGATCGCCGGTTCGGTATATCTTCGATTTCTCCATAAAGGGATTGGGAATAAATTTTTCGGCCGTTAACTCGTCCAAGTTTTTGTAACCTCTGGCTACACCGTCCCCACCCACCCATAGCTCTCCCGGCACACCTATTGGAGCAAGCTTGCCATAGCGATCGACAATGTAAGTGGTAGAGTTTTGAATCGGCCGACCAATAGGAATGCTTGTTTCCTGCAGCTCCTTATCTACTAGGTAGTAGCTTGAAATCACCGTATTTTCTGTTGGGCCATACGCATTTACTATAATCAGCCCAGGGCAAGCCTTTTTAACTTCTGCAACTCGTTTAGCTGACAGGACATCCCCTCCGACCATTAAACTCTTTAAACTGCTGAACATTTGCGATTTATCTCGAGCAATTTGATTAAACAGGGGAGTTGTTAATATTAGATGGTTAATTCCGTTATCCTGAATCATCTTCTCCAGCTGGTTCGGATCCAATAATGTATACTTATCGATCACATACAGCTCCAGACCGTTCAATAGCGCCCCCCAAATTTCATAGGTGCATGCATCAAATACTTGGGCTCCCGTCTGTAAGATACGGTCTCCTTCTTCGAATGTGATATAGTTGGTGTTCCGGACCAGCCGAACAACGTTCCGATGCTCTACCATGACCCCCTTCGGTTTCCCTGTTGAGCCCGAGGTGTACATCATATATACCAAATCGGATGATGTGTTTATAGGAGCCAGATTTGCCGGTTCCTGAGCCATATCTGCTGCTCGCTCAAGCTCGATGGTCTCGACTTGAATATCAACCTTCCCCAGATTCGCAACCTTGGCCAGCAAGACTTGCGCCTGACTATCTTCTAATAAATAGGAAACCCGCGCTACTG
>NZ_BMKR01000054.1 GCF_014644435.1 Paenibacillus albidus
ACTTCCTGTAGTGTATCTGAAGTGGGTTAAAGTGTCCAAGTGGATAAGGGGGCTAAATAGAAACCACCCGCTAATTTCATAAAAAGGTCTAATTTAGACGATTTCTACGAGATTAACGGGTACGATTCCCTCTAACATGACTAAAAGGGTTGATTTTTATTTTTTAAGAGGCGGATTTCCCTATAGCGGAGCTGTCTCCGGGTGTTTTAGGCTAACGGGAAGATTAGTTGAATTCATTCATGAGAGGGAGGATGATTATGATTAATGAAGCGAACAAAGAAATTATTGGACATTATATTGAGGCCTATAATTCATTCGATATCGAGGGTATTGTAAAACTTTTGCATAAGGATATCGTGTTCAGGAATTTATCCAATGGTGAAGTTAACACGGAGACCACAGGAATACATGAGTTCAGACAGCTGGCGGAAAAGTCGTCAGAGATTTTCTCTAGTCGTCGTCAGACAATAGTCAACTATAGTGCTATAGACGATAAAGTAGAAGTACAAATTGATTACGAAGCAGTACTGGCCGTTGATTTGCCCAACGGATTAAAAGCTGGAGATAAGTTGCAGTTGGAAGGGAAATCCGTATTTCGGATTAAAGAAGGGAAAATAGCATTGATTGAAGATTACAGTTGAGCAGCTCAAGTCGAATGAATACAGTCCCGAATGGTTTGGATTACGAGGTCCGGTTCTGAGAACTGCGGGAAGTGCCCGCTGCGGGTAGCCAGGACCTGCTTGCCATGCTTGCTCAGCTGCACGAGGTCCAACTGATTTTTGCTCCGGATTTCCAAGGCATGCTTGGGCATCAGCGGAGGTTTATTCGTTCCTGAGACGACGAAGAGAGGTTTGTCAGGAAAGGGCCCGGCCTGTTCGATTTGTGTGGCGGTCTCCTTCACAAAATGTACCTCATCCCACTTTTTAGAAGGGGATAGGGCATCAAAGATGCCCAGAAAACGGTTGAGGTTCCGGATCAAGGCAGGCTGGGTATCATTAATCGCCAGATCCAGCGGGTGACTGGCTTCCAACAGTACAACGCCAGCTATCTGGTCGGGGAAATAGCGGGCAAACAAGTTGGCATATAATCCCCCGAGGGAATGGCCCACAAGAAGATAAGGAGGCGGCAGCTCTATGTCGTCAAGCAGCTGCTTCAAAGAAGTCACGACCGCAGTTCCATGCTGGGGACCAGTCGGTTTATCACTTTTGCCAACCCCCAAACGGTTATAGGCCAGAATGGTAAATTCCTTGGCCAGTTCATGAAATATTTTGTGCCAACCCTCAATAGGGCCGCCGCCTCCATTAATAAGGATAACCGCTGGCGAACCCTTCACAGACAGAGCGTATTCAAAGGTTCCATGCAGGGTCTTTATTTTATTCTTTGCAATGGGCTTCATCGTTCACCTCCGCTATAACTGCAAAACCCGCAGGTACTTTGTCTACTTTGATTAAAAATGGATATAGATGGCCCGGTTTCTCCCACCATATATTCTGAACATCATATTGATCTTGCAAGGTTCTATATTCATTGCTATCCTCATCCACTTCGATTCTCATATAAATCCCCTCTCAGGTTGGATCATGTCGAATAAAAATGAAGTATCGGTTGATCACCCTCCTGAACATCCTACGACGTTTCATTACTAAAATATATTATTTCACACAAAAAGTCACATTAGATTCCCTCTTTCTCTAATGTGACTTTCTGAGGTTATGGTTTAGGGGTTAAGCGCTCTTGCCATCGCATCCACATAACTTTTGCTGGCGCGCTGGCTTACTTCCGCATGCGGAACCATCACTTCAAAGCTGTGGAATGTACCGGGATACAGATGAAATTCGACGTCTACACCCGCTTGCGCAAGGCGCGTCACATATTCGATCGTCTCATCCCGGAACACATCGAGCTGGCCTACGCACGTATAGACTGGTGGCAACCCCGCTAAGCTTTCTGCTCTTGACGGCACCGCATAGGGGGACATCACGCTCTCTTCGGTAGGGTAGCCCCTATACATATTCCAGGCCGCCAAATTGTTCTTGCGGTTCCAGGTTGCGTTATGGGCCGTAATTTCAAAACTTGACGCCGTAATATTACGGTCGTCGATCATTGGATACAGCGGCATTTGGAAGATGAGGGCTGGCCCGCCTTTGTCGCGGGCCATTAAAGCAAGCGCCGCAGTCAGACCGCCGCCTCCGCTTGCACCGGCAATGGCAACCCGATCCAGGTCAATGCCCAGCAGCTCTGCTTCGTCCGTCATCCATGTCAAGCCGGCATAACAGTCATCAATGGCAGCGGGATAGGGGTGCTCGGGAGCAAGTCGGTAATTGACCGATACGACGACGCATTTGGCCGCCTGCACGAAACGTTCGCACAAAGCATCGTCCATATCGGGATGTCCCATCACATAACCTCCCCCGTGAATCCACAGCATGGCGGGAAGCCTAATGCCAGTTCGTTGTGCAGGTTCATATATTTTGACCAACATCTCGCCTGCTGCACTCGGAATCATCCGGCTTGCCGTGCGTACATGTTCGGACTTCTCGATGGGAGGACTCGACAAATAGCTTCTGCTCAGTTCTAAATTATCCTCCAGTTGAAAACCAGGGAATTCTGCTAATACCGACCTTAATTCTGGCAATACCCGACTTTCAAAATCCATTTGAATCACTCCTGTACTTAAATTATGATCTTGTTATCCGTCTCCGCTTCCCACTTGGCTATTTCCTCCCGAACCCGGGGTGCCACCTCTGTTCCCAGCAGCTCAATGGCTCTCATCACCTCGGCATGCGGCATCGTGCTTAACGGAACATACAGCATAAAGCGTGTAACGCCTACATTTTTGCGAAGGTGAATGATCTTCTGGGCAACCGTCTCGGGATCGCCGACATACAGTGCACCTTCAAAGCTGCGCGCGGCATCATAGCTGGAACGGTCATAATGCGCCCAGCCCCGCTCCTTGCCTAATCTATTCATCCCTGCCATGGTAGAAGGGAAAAATGTATCTGCAGCCCGTTCCGTATTTTCTCCAACAAATCCTATCGAGTGCGACCCCACCTTAAGCTGCGATTCGTCATGGCCAGCGTGCGCTGCCGCTTTCTTATAAAGCTGCACAAGCGGTGCAAAATCAGTCGGTCTTCCACCTATGATCGCCAGCATCAGCGGCAGTCCTAACAGACCTGCACGGATAGCAGAATCCTGTCTGCCCCCGCTGCCAATCCATACCGGTAAAGGATCCTGAACGGGGCGTGGATACACGCCCAAATTGTTGATCGCTGGCCGATGCCCGCCCTTCCAGGTTACTTTTTCAGACTCCCGTATTTTAAGGAGCAATTCCAAATGTTCTTCAAACAGCTCATCATAGTCATTCAGGTCATAGCCGAACAGTGGAAAAGATTCAACAAAGGAACCCCGGCCCGCCATAATCTCTGCACGTCCATTTGAAAGGCCATCCAGCGTAGCAAAATCCTGAAAAACACGCACCGGATCAGCTGAAGATAACACCGTTACTGCACTGGTCAGCCTAATACGTTTCGTCTGTGAGGCAGCTGCAGACAACACAAGTGCCGGTGAAGATGCCGCATAATCCTGCCGATGATGCTCACCTACGCCAAACACATCCAGTCCCACTTGATCAGCAAGAACAATTTCCTCAACAACTTCACATAGCCGCTGTGCGTGACTTATCACTTCACCCGTCTGAATGTCCGGTTTGGTTTCTACAAACGAAGTAATACCTATTTCCATGTTCAATCTCTCCTATTCTAAAAAGCTTTATTGTAATGCAGCAGCCGTAGCGCGCCTGGTCATTGCCCAAAACAGAAGAGCTACAGCACTAACAGAGGCTCCGAGCAAGCAGACTCCATCCCAGCCATAAAGTGCATATACATGGGTCGAAGCGATAGAGCCGGTAGCACTGCCGATAGAATAGAAAATCATGTACCCGGCAGTGAGCCGACTGCGCGCTTCCGTATGTAATGCCAAGATCATACTTTGATTAGTGACATGAACGGCCTGCACCGCCAGGTCAAGCAGAATAATGCCAATGGCCAATACGAACAGCGACTGTTCTAGACGGTTGATCAGCAGCCATGAGATCAACAATAGAATCAAAGACAAGCCCGTCGTTCTCTGTCCGTAACCTCGGTCAGCCAGCTTCCCCGCACGTGCTGCAGCTAACGCTCCGGCAACTCCTGCGAGACCAAATGCCCCAATTGCCGTGTGCGAAAGGGATAATGGCGGCGAGCTAAGAGGCAGTACCAGCGGTGTCCATAAAATGCTGAAATCAGTAAAAATCAGCAGCGCCAAAATAGCGCGGATGCGTAATACTCGTTCTTGTGCGAACAACATAAACACTGTTTTAAGCAGGTGGAGATAGGACAGTGATTTTACCTCACGCTCCACATTCGGCAAAATTTTAATTAATGCACAAATCATTAGAAGCATCAACGTAGCAGAGAACAGATAGATGGAACGCCAACCCGCAAGATCGGTTAATATTCCGGCAATGGATCTGGCAAGAAGTATGCCAATCACAATTCCACTTGTCACCATGCCCACGACACGTCCCCGTTCAGCAGGGGCAGCCATTGTCGCCGCGAATGCCACAAGCGTCTGCGTCACAACCGCAAGCAGTCCCACCAAAGCCATACCTGCAAATAGTACCGTGCTGGAGGAGGCGGTGCCCACTATCACCAGAGCTATTACAGATAATAACATCTGACCAATAATCAGTTTGCGCTGGTTCAATAGGTCTCCAAGCGGCACCAGCAGCAGCAATCCCGCTGCATAAAAGATCTGAGTGATGGTAATGAGAATGCCGATGGTGGAAGGGTCAATACTGAACTCACTTGACAGATCATCGAGTATCGGTTGTGCGAAGTAGATATTGGCAACAGACATTCCGCAGACAACCGCAAACAATAATGTCACATAGCGGGACATCAGAGAACCCTGAGCTGAATCAGAGCTGATCATCGCCAGCGGTGATGAATCCGCCTTTAGATCAGCATGAACTGCCGCTTTTACTTTAGCCTCCTTCATTTTGTTCACATCCTATTTCTATAATTTTAAAACACCGAATAATAATGTACCGATCAGTACGTTATAATCCTCAGTAAATATAACTCCTAAAAATGAATAATGTCAATAAATATTAAAATTAAACCTTATCTTGCGGGATATTCCGATCTGCATTTGACAATACAAACGGATAATAATAAAATAATACTATACTAATTGGTACGTAAATAAAGGTCGAAACCGTTGCATATAGTCAGAGTCATTGAGCCGTTCAGAAAAACCAAAAGTAACGAGAGGTATTGATTATGGGACGAATCCGCGAATTTGACGAAGAAAAAGTATTGGAAGCCGCTATGCAACTATTTTGGGAGAAGGGATATGAAGCTACCTCATTAAGCGATTTAACTTCGAGGATGGGAATTCAACGCCCCAGTATATACTCAGCTTTTGGGGACAAAAAGGAATTGTTCGAAGCCGCACTACGTAAATACACGAATACCCGTGCTTCTCATATCCGTGCCCAGCTTCAAAGCAATCCATCGGTAAAAGAAGCATTCCGCGCTTTTTTTGAAAGTGTGGTTGATGATGAATATGCTGAAAACCCTAGAAAAGGATGCTTTTGCATCAATACAATGGTTGAACTTGCGCCTCATGATGAGAAATTTGAAATTCTTACAAGGGAACATCAGATGTACCTGTCGGTGATATTTCAAGAAACCATAGAACGGGGTATAGAATCTGGTGAGCTCAAGATTGGGGGAAATTCGAAGGCTGTAGCACAGGCGCTGCTCCTATCGTTAATTGGACTAACTGTCATGTTGAAGTCCCGGCCGGAGCGGTCATTTGTTGATAATTCGCTAGAGGTAACCCTTACACTGCTTAAATAATTCTGCCCCAGGGGACTGGAGCTCCTTCTGCCGAAACGGCGAAGGGGCTTTTTGCTGTGGCTTGGCAAACCTGATGATCCCCCTCCCTCCAAACCGCGCGATTGCTCGTAATAACACTTTGTTTATCGAAATAGCACTTCCTTTGTCACCTGTGCAGGGAGTCGCTTAATAGCAGCGAATTAGTTAAAAAAAGACCAGAAGCGGAGGAATCGAATTGGATATTGTAAAAACGAAGGATGCCGCAGAACTGCTTTCTGTTAGCCAAACAACTATCAAACGTTGGGTCTCCGTGTTCCCTAATTTCTTTCAAAAGGACCGGTTTGGCCACTACGTCTTCTCAGCGCAGGAAATTGAGCTGCTCATTCATATTAAAGACCGAATCGATCGCGGGGAAACATTGGATAGCATTGATCTCACGACACACACTCAGCCACTACGGCCATTGCAAGATAAGCCTTCCCTTCACACACAGGATAAGTCTATGGAAGATGTGGTCTCCCGCATTGATCATATCGAACGCTCACTTCAGCAGAAAGCCGACGAAGTAGTCTCGGTACAGCTCCTCCAGCAACGTGAGGAACTCGAGGAGCTGCGCCAAATGATCCAACAATTAGCTGCATCGTTTGAAACGATACACAAACCAGGTAAAGCCCACTCATCACATGAAGAAATCCACCCGGCTGCGGCCGCCATGCTTCAGGCTCCGCCAAGAAAACGCGGCCTTTTGCGTTCTTTTTTCTCATTTCTATAAGGTGCTAACTAACAATCATACCAAATGCGGCTCCGGGGACATACGCAGGCGCTTCATATCCCCAATTGGCGGGAGTCCGAACATACGCGCATATTCGCGGCTGAATTGGGACGGGCTCTCATAACCTACCCGAAATGCAACATCAGCCGCATCCGTGGATTCCGATAACAAAAGACGGCGCGCTTCCTGCAGCCGCAGACGCTTCTGATACTGCAGCGGACTCATAGCCGTCACATCTTTAAAATGCCGGTGCAGAGACGATGAACTCATATTAGCCAGCTCAGCCAACTCCTCAATCCGCAGCGGTTGATCATAGTTCCTCTTAATACATTCGATGACCTCCACAATCCGGTAAGTACTGCTGCCGATTAGGGCAATCTGTTGGAGTGTGTCCCCCTGCGGCCCCTTCAAAATCCGGTAAAGGATTTCACGAATCACAAGCGGCGCCAGCGCCGGAATATCCTCCGGTGTCTGGAGCAGCCTCATAAGCCTGATTACAGCATCAAGCAAAGAAGCATTCGTATGGCTGATAAACAATCCCCTTTGGGCCTCTCCCCTGGCAGCGGTCTTAAGTTCGGACTGCTCCAACACCTCTATCACCTGATTAGGTTCAAAATCAAGCCGTAAACACAAATAAGGAGCTTCGGAAGAAGCCTCTATAATTTGGCCCGAAACAGGTAAATCGACCGACACGACTAGATAATCGGAGGGGCCGTAAAGGTAACTCTCCTGAGCAAGCATAACTTCCTTTGCTCCTTGGGCGATGATGCATAAAGCCGGTTGATGAACTCTGTATATCGGCTCGGTGATATTTGAGTTGCGAATACAATACAGCGATGATATGGCCGTAGCGTGAACCCCATCTGTGCCGGAAAAGCGGTTAAGGATCTCTGCCAGTTCCACCTGCTTTTGGATGATGATGTCTGCTGATTCAAGCATGGTGTGCCCTCCTTCAAGTTCACGGTGTCCTGCTTCAATTATAGCGCTGCGCCCTTACCTTGTGTTAACCGTTTTGGAGGATTAGGCAATCATTTGTTATGAATTTTATTGTATCCTTTTACCATCCTCCCCTTTTAGTGTTCAGTTTTTGTCTATTTGTCTCATTTAGAGTCAAAACGGACTTATATTTATTGGGGAGGTAGGTTATGAGCGTTTCATTTAAAAAGTATACTGCTGAATTCATTGGAACATTCGTTCTTGTTCTATTCGGCTGCGGCAGTGCAGCAACGGCAGGAGGAGAGCTCGGATATTTAGGAATCGCTCTTGCATTCGGGTTGTCTATTGTGGCGATGGCCTATGTTATCGGTCCGATTTCGGGATGTCATATTAACCCGGCTGTTTCATTGGCCATGCTTATTAGCCGTAAGTTAACGGGTATCGACTTCATCGGGTATGTCGTTTCCCAGATTGCCGGTGCGATCGCGGGCTCCGCCCTTCTGTATGCCATTATCGTCTCTGCTGGCATGCCCACAACGGGGCTTGGCCAAAATGGTTTCGGTCCTGGCTATGGGATCGGGATTTCAGCGCTTATGGCGTTCATTGTAGAGGTCGTTTTAACCTTCGTATTTATTTATACGATTCTGGGCGTGACCTCTACCGAGAGCAACGGGAACGTCACCGGCCTGGTCATTGGACTAACGCTCACTTTTGTACATATCCTTGGCATCGCTTTAACGGGAACGTCCGTCAACCCCGCAAGAAGCTTGGGACCGGCCCTTTTGCTCGGCGGACAGGCCTTGTCCCAAGTGTGGGTGTTTCTTGTTGCCCCGCTTGCCGGCGCGGCGCTGGCCGTTGCTGCATATCAGTTGCTGAACAGTAGTAAGGGGAAGTAAGGATCGACGTTTAGATCACTTCCCGAACCAATCCTTCTTTTAAGCGGTCCAGCTGCAGAAGATGATGGCGATAGTGCATTTCAACAAGCAGAAACCATTCCTCTGCACACAGTCCACCCAATGACGGATGGGGCACAGTATTTTGTTTGGACGCTTGTATAAGACCAGGTTCTATCTCCTTCATTCTCTGGATCACAGTGTGTAACCCTTGAATTAGCTGCTCTTTGCTTTCCGGCTGCTCCGGGGTATATTGGGGGGATGGCGGAACCTGAATACGAATCGGCGGGAAACTTCCCTGAGCAAATACGGCCGCACCAGCTTCGGTTTTCCCCGCTGGAGTTACCTGGGGCTCTTCGCTTGGCACCAGACATTGATCCAGGTTACGAAGCTGCATATAAAGCGCCGAGTTAATGAGATGTTGCACCATCTGCCCGATGGACCACTCGTTGTCACTTGGCTTCTGCTTCAGCTGCTCCAGCGTAAATTGATCCAGTTCATGAATATAATGTGCCGTAGTTTCCTCAAATTGTTGTAACGCGTCCTTTGTTGCAATCATCATGTATTAGCTCCTTTAGCCTATTTTTAACTAAGTATACAAAAACGCTACTGACACCATTATGTCAGTAGCGTTTTAGCATTTTTTCAAGTTCGTCTCTAACCCGATCCCGGAAGGATTCCGGTTCCAGCACAACCACTCCGCTTCCCCAGCCAAGCACCGCTTGCAGCAGCTCCTCAGGCTGTCGAACGCGAAAGGTCACCAGCAGCCCTTCCGGATGATCCTCTATAGTTTCTGTATAGAAGTTGTTCGCTTCCTTTACCTTATCGGCAATATCAGGTTGAACCTGGATCCGCACACGGATGTTGCGATCGTCTGGAGGCTGGTATACCTCCAAATGAAAATCCGCCGGCAGTTTAAATTTATCTTCCAGACAGATCAGCTCCATCATCCGGGACAACCGGAAATGGCGGATGTCTTGACGCAGTTCACACTTTGCGATGAGTACCCATGCCCCTTGAAACAGCACAAGCCCATAAGGAGCAACTGTACGGACACTTTGGCGGTTTCCATCAACTTCGGCGATTCTTTTGGAATAGCGGAACCTTATTTTCTTTTCCTCCAATATCGCCCGCCGGATCGCTTCCAGGTATGCCTTCTCTTGTACTTTCGCTATTTCTTCAGCGGATGCGAACAAACGAAAGCTCTTGCGAATCCGGAATGCCTCATCGCGGACCGGTTCCGGCAGGATGGCTTCAATCTTCCCTCTAGATGTTCGGGACTTGCTGCCATAGTAGTCATCAAACCGCTGCTCGATAAAATCTGTCCCGATGAGCAACGTCACAGCTTCTTCCACCGTGAAACTGACTGGCGGCAGAAAATAGCCTTCCATTAAGGAGTATCCCTGCCCTGGTGCCCCTATGACGGTTACACCCGCCTCACTCAAAGCCTGAATATCCCTATAGATGGTTCTCACGCTTGTTTCAAATTTAGCAGCCAAATCCTCTGCCCGCAACACGTCGTTACGCTGCAGCTCAAGCACTATGGCTAACAAACGGTCCGTTTTGTTCATGCGGCCTCCCCCTCTCCGAAAGTATTTTGTGGTATGGTTCTCCGTGCTGTCCGTGTGTGCGTATTCCCTATTTTGTGGGTATGCCGTTACCCTTACTTTCCGGTGACATATTTTAAATGGAGATAGGATGGATCCACTATGAATAAGGGGAGCGATGTAATGGAAGCTGGCCCAAGGAACGCAACTATCAAGCAGGGAGTTTCCATTATAACCTGCACGAACCGCCACAGCTATCTAATGAACTTGTTTAATAATTACACCAGACAGAACTATCCGAAGAAAGAACTTGTGATTATTGTAAATAACGATAAAATATCTCTGGCCCCTTATCAACGCTTAGCCAAAAAACATAAACACGTACAAGTTCTCCGCCTTCCGGAGCATCTCTCTCTCGGGGCTTGCTTAAATTATGCTGTAAAGAAAACGAAATACAGCTTTATTGCCAAGTTCGATGATGATGATTATTACGCTCCCTATTATTTAACCGACAGCCTGCGGGCGTTGCATAAATCAAAGGCCGATATCATCGGAAAGCGGGCGCATTATATGTACTTGCGTGGTTCCAGGACGCTGATTCTTCGGTTCCCCCATGATGAGAACCGGACGGTCACCAAACTTCCAGGTGCTACGCTCTTTATGAAACGGGATGTATTTAACAAGGTTCAATTTCCTAATCAAAATGTAGGGGAAGATGATTTGTTCTGTATTCGAAGCAAGCGAAAGGGGTACAAGGTTTATTCTGCGGGAAAATATAACTTTGTCGCCATCCGCAGGAAGAACTCCTCAGCCCATACGTGGATCATCAGCGATAAAGAACTGATTGCACACCACCGAACTATTCCCAATGTTAAGAATTACAAGAAATTTGTTGGGCGTAAGCCCAAGGGGAGGCAATGATGGCTGGGCCCTATTTAATGGGTGTGAGTCAAGGGGTTTCCATCATTACCTGCACCAAAAGGCAGCAGTGCATGGACACCCTTTTTCATAATTACAACAGACAGAACTACCGGAATAAAGAACTGATCGTCGTACTAAATCATAGGAACCTGAAGATTATGGATTATCTCAAGGCTGCACAATCCTATCCCAATGTCAGGATATTCAGTCTGCCGGAACAGGAGTCGCTAGGATTTTGTCTGAATTATGGAGTTCAATTATCTCAATACTCCCACATTGCCAAATTTGATGATGACGATTATTATGCTCCAGGTTACTTAAAAGATAGTATGCAGGCTATGGCACGGACAAATGCCGATATTGTAGGCAAACGTGCTCATTATATGTATCTGAATGGTAAAAAGCTGCTCTTGCTTCGTTATTATAACAAGGCTGATCAGTACGTTCCCCTGGTACAAGGAGCAACTCTTCTCGTCAAACGGCAAGTATTCGGCCATGTCCGTTTTCCCGATCAAAATCGGGGGGAATGCGTCAAGTTTTGTTCCGACTGCCTGATGAAAGGCTTTAAGATTTATTCCGGCACCCCCTACAACTTCCTTGCCATCCGCAGACGGAACTCAAAAGATCATACCTGGATCGTAAGCGATAAATATCTGTTAAGCAGCAAGGTGAAAGTACTGCGGGTGGGGAATGCAAGAAAGTTTGTCAGCCGGAATTAACCTTGGAAGGCGTGCAGTTCGATGGAATAAATCTATTTATTTATATTTCCTACGAGCAGAGCGGCCCAAACAAACAACGGTTCGTTGGCGAATGTCTATTTAGGCGCTGACCTGCTGCCTACTTCACAACCAAAACAAGGGGATGTCCCATATAGCCCTTTCATGGCTTATGTGGCATCCCCCCTTGATCATTTGTTAAAGTACGGAGGTGAAGTTTGGAACTGTAGGAACGATAACGTCGGACCGGAAATCCAAACATTCACCGCAGTTACGCTTATGGCTGATATAGATTTAATTCCGCCACCCCAAAATATGTGTGAAATACTGCATATTTCTCGTCAAAAATTCCGTATTGGAAAAAGAAGTCCGCTGAATTTGATTGCTCATGTCTTTCACAAATGCTTCCATACTGGATGTATCAACGCCAGCGAATCGGTTTTCTATTTTGGTGTTGCGTAAATCATTCTTAAGCCTGCCATTTTCTTCACTAAACCTCGTCTTCCATTCTTCGTTTTTGTTAGCTCTTAATGCAAATTGGATTAAGATGTTCCCCCAATCCCCTCCGTTCATAATGGCGTCACTTAATTGTTCATATGTCTTTGGTTCAAATCGCTTCATTAGTTCTCCCGTACTGATATAGTCATCGGGAGCACCCTTAGGTTTTTCGTAAGGTGTAACATATGTAGCTTGGCCCGTTTCCGGATCTACGGTTCTTGTTTTGGCAATCGCCGCAATCTGCTGGATGGTAGACAAAAATTTGGAAGACTCTTCACCCGTCAAATATTTGTCGGCCAGGAACTTCGCTTGCGATAAACCCATCTCTAGCAAGGCGTCCCTTTCCTGCTCGTCCGATACAGAACCGTCTGGGAACATATTCGATTGAATTAACGTATAGACCGCTTTGCTGACCTCCGGCGATTTGCCTTTTAGAACACTCTGCAGCGATTCGTTAATTTCAGCTGTACCATAGTAATGTGCCGGCTGCATCTCGATGGCGCCAGCCGCTAATTCCCTGCCTTTTTGACTAATTTCAAGTAAGTCATAGGACTGTTTGGAGTCAGGCATTGTGCCTGTGTGCAAAGTGGCCTTTGTTGCCCTCCCCTTTACATCGTAAAGGTTAGGAATAGGATTTGTCGAATATCTGGTAACCTCCAATTTCTCACACCTCACATTTAATCTTTTCTTACTAATATCGGCTTATTCTTCCATATATTTGATAGTGCTTATCATCATATAGCTCCATTAACATTTTAGAGAGTTGAAAGGGAATTACGCAGATGTTTAACATCACTCATCGGCGGACGTCCAAACATGCGGCCATACTCCCGGCTGAACTGCGAAGGGCTCTCATAGCCCACGCGAAAGCCAACATTCGCAGCTTCCAATCCATCCGAGAGCAGCAAGCGGCGTGCGGTCTGCAGGCGTATGGCCTTCTGATACTGCAGAGGGCTTATAGCGGTTACTTTCTTAAAATGCTTGTGTAAGGAAGAAGGACTCATGTTGACTTCCTTCGCCAATTCTTCGATCACTAGTGGCTTGGCATAATCGCGGGTAATCAGATGGATCGCTTTGGAGATGCCATGTGCATAGCTGCCGACTACGGCAAATTGCCTGATCAAAGCTCCTTGCTCGCCTTGTAATATACGATAAAAGATTTCACGTGTGATAAGCGGCGCAAGGTACTCCATATCTGCAGGCGTATCCAACAGTCTGACAAGCCGAAGCAGCGCATCAAGCAGCGGAGGGTCAGATTGGCTCACCAATATCCCCCGTCCCGTTTTTCCATTATATTGAGAGGTACTTTTCTTGATAATATCCAGGATGACATCCGGGCTAATGGATAATTGAAGACTTAGATAAGGAAACTGCGGCGAGGCTTGCGTAATTTGCCCTATTACAGGAAGTTGCACCGAGGTGACCATGTAGGTTGTCGGATCGTACACATAATTTTCCCCAGCCAGCGTTGCTGTCTTGGAGCCTTGTGCGACCACGTATAAGGAGGGCCTATGGACTGTATGATGCAACTCGGACAAATGGCTTGCGCACCTGAAGTAAAGTCCCGGCACAGATGAACCAAACGTACCGTCCGAAGACGCGTGGCGTTGAATCCGCTGAATGAGTTCTTGTAGATGAGGAGAAATCTCAGAGGGGGGAGAAGACGAAATCATACATGCTTCACCTTCCTTTCCGTAAACACTGATAGTGATGTTCTAATTATATGCACGCCGAATAGGATCAGGCAAGAATCGGACTTGATTGGTCTACCTGTTCCCATCCAATTCTACTTAAAATTTACTTGCAAGGCCAACAGAGAGCCTCGGCAAATAGATTAAAGAAAGAAGGATTGGGCTATGAGCTTGGGAGGAAATATGGAGAACAAAGTGGTCGTCATTACAGGGGCAAGCAGCGGAATTGGAGAAGCCACGGCACTGTTGCTTGCCGAGCGCGGAGCAAAAGTTGTGCTTGGAGCACGCGGAATAGATCGCCTTGAAGCACTGGCAGCAAGTATTTCAAATGGAGGTGGTGAAGCTGTATATGCACGCACTGACGTAAGACGGCGCGAGGATCTGTGCAACCTTGTTACTTTGGCTTGCGAGCGGTACGGGAAGCTGGATGTTCTCGTTAGCAATGCCGGAATTATGCCCATTTCCCCTCTCAGCGAACTGCGTGTCGAGGACTGGGAGGATATGATTGACGTTAATATTAAAGGCGTTTTGTACGGCATAGCCGCAGCGTTGCCCGTCTTTCACAAGCAGGGGTTCGGACATTTCGTGAACATCGCTTCTGTAGCAGGACATAAGACTGTGCCGAACCAGTCGGTCTACTCCGGTACGAAGTTCGCCGTCCGTGCCATCTCAGAAGGGCTGCGCCAGGAAGCTGGAGATAAGCTGCGCGTGACCCTCATTTCACCTGGGATTGTGCAGACGAATTTCACGGATGGCATGACAAATCCCGCATTGAGAGCTCAACTCGCCGCCATTCGGGATAAACTGGCGATGACACCGGACGCGGTAGCCCGCGCCATTGGATTCGCGATTGAGCAACCGACTGATATTGATGTGAACGAAATCGTAATCCGTCCGACTGCACAAGGGTAATGAATAGATAGGGGCACCCTTTGTGGGCGCCCCAAAAATAAAAAAAGAGCAGCACAAAGCCGCTCCTCATTTATAATGATGTTTATCAGTATCTGCACTCAAACCATATATTCAGCCATAATTAACTCGATATCGTATGGAGTAACTCCTTTTTCCACCGAATATACCGCATCGGCCTGATCGGCTGTATCTACTAATTCCCCTCTTGCCTTGGCATGGAGGTTGAATAAATCGTGCAGATCCGGTTTACGTAAACCCGTCATGGCTTTGCCCATCAAGACCATCCCGCCTTGGTTCCCCTCTACATTATTGTAATAATGAGGGTGTCTGGTTAGAGAGAGATCTGTCCAGATGACCGTACGTTTCACCAGATCCAGGATGACGGGAATCGCAATCTGCGTATCGGCGGTGACATCGATTTTATTGGCAACTGTACTAGGCTCGAAGATTTCGCCGGAACCGGGTTTCTTACGCATCATCCAGCCCACAAAGCACTCCGGCAAGTTACAGTACGGTTGATTCGTGAAGGAATGAAGGGTTGCCACAATATAACGTCCGCCATATCTGACAATGGAGGGAATGTACAGATCAATAAATTCGCACGCGCCTTGAGGTGCTGACACGATATCTCCGCTGTGGACGGCTTGGTATTTGGAGGACCGCAGATTCGTATAAGAAATATGCTCAACATACTGCCAATTGTGATCATACATGACAGCGGACAGGTCAATATCTACACGGCCCGTGGGCATTCCGTTGACAGTCCCCTCTTTCCACCAGCTGAAGAATCGAAGGGTGTCCCCCTCCTTCATCGGCACCTGGCTTCCCCGAACAATGGTATGCAGGGCTTTACTTGCCGATCTTTGGGAGAATGGCACATAATAGTCCTTCAATCGCTCATCCACATACACCTTCCCCAGAGGGGGCAGCGCGGAGAATCGCCCAATCAGCACTCGTTCGCATACTTCCACGAGGTTTTGGCATGCCTCTTCATCAATCCCCGGAAGCGTATGGGGAACAGCAAAGGCTTTAGCAACATTTCCTTTAGGAAAAAAAACACGCAGCTCACGCGGCTCATGGCGGCGGGCAAAATGGTTCTTCACCTGGAGCAATACAGGCGTTGATACTTGATTCGCGACTTCGCCAAATGCCAGCACGACATACTCGGTGTGTTCGCTAGACCGTAATAATTGATCCAATCTTCTGGCAAACTCACCTGGACGCTGCATGAACATATCGATCAAATTCCAGACCTGGCCATACTTAAATGCAAGCTCGACGCTTCCGTTAAAGGTCGTAAAGGGCTTGTTATTGCGTAATATATCAAAAGCTTCCTCACAGCGCATAAAACGATGCTTATACTCGGAGGGATGCAGGATCTCGCCTAATCGAATCCAGCGCTCCTTGTATCTCAGCATATCCTCCGTAATGGGATGACAACGTTCCAGCAATTCAAGCAGGAGTCGTCTCTCGCGCCGCTTAAATTTGCGGAAACGTGCAGCTTCAGCCAGACTGACATCGCCCTCCGACCAAGCCACAGCCAAACGAAGCACATCGGTTGCGGTTTTAAAATATCGTCCGATCAGCTTTGCATTAACCTTCTCATGCTTCAATAATGAAGCGACCACGAATCCCACATTCTCTTTGAAAGGAATCTCGGACGGGAGAATCTCATCCATTGCTTCCGCATCGGCGAACTCTATAACGACATCAATATCTTTTTTGTCAGTCTCGGAGATGGAGCCTTTGGCCTGTATAAGCTGGTGAATCAGGGTATGAAACTCCTCTGTGCTTCCAAGATCAATTACTTTCAGGTTTACCCCATCCAGCAAGGGGGTTCTATCCGTAGCCTTCCCCTCTGGCAAATTCAAAGTAAGATAATGATCTATGGCATTCAGATAAAGCTCCGCAGCATCAGCCTGCATCACCTGCACCGGGAAAGCGGGATACATCGGTTTGTATTCCACATGTGCACCTACCAGTACTTTTATATCGGCAATCAACTGATGATAACACGCTTCAAACTGCTCTTTGGATAAGGTACGCACGGCTCGCATCAATGGACGTGAGAACGTAAATCCAAGGGTTTCGATATTTTTGATGGCTGCTGCCAAATATGCCTCCGGAAGCCGGCCCGGCCCTTTACCTTCGTTTACAATCAGTTTATGCGCTCTTCGCAGATAGATAGTATTAATCATCATAAAAAGAGTCCAGGAAAGCCATATCCCTAATATCAGTGGAAGATTAAAAGAAGGAAGGAATATGATAGCCTGGACGCCTCCTCTCGTGATAGGAATACTTCAGGAGAGCTGCGACCCTAATTCGCCAAATGAAGTAGAAGGAAGGATCGCAATAGCCTGAAGATCAAAGTTCAAAGTTCAAAATCCGTAACTCCGAACCTTTGATGCACCCATCATCCTATATTTCACGATGTGCTAACAGGGTGAAAGTATTACGATTAGGCAACGATTGTCAGAAGTCTATTTTCCATAAAATTAACCCGGGCAGAACAAAATCACCCTGGCGGGTGAATAACAACTCGCGGACACGATGAGGTTCCTTCACGATCTATCCGCGGCTGATGCGGACAGGAAATCCGTTAATAGGGAGGATTCGTCTATTCAGCAGGACAAACGGACAGAGATTCCGCTAATTGTCCCATCTCCTCTCATTCTAGGCACAAATGAACGATATAACGGATCCTGAGTCCGAATTCGCCAGGAAAGCATACTTTTTCGCAAAATAAGATCTTCTCTGTCCGCTTCACTCCGCGGATGGAGCCCAATCCTCCTGCACCGCTATATCATCTGAAGCTTCCAAGATATCCACATTTTTGAGCATTGCATCATTTCCTAAATGATAAAGAAGGCCGTCGAGATTTTCTCAACAGCCTAAGACCGTTATAGATGCAATTCTGCTATATCCTATGAAATAAGCGTAGCCCTAGGCCCGGAACCCCTTCAAAAAATCTACAGCCAGGCGGATGTCGGCCTCCGGATTGCTGCCGACCTCGCGCTCAATCGTCAGATACCCCTTGTAGCCGATGTCGTTCAGCGCTTGCAGGTAAGCGTTCCAGTCGACGCTGCCCGCTCCCAGCGGCACCTCGCGGAACGCTGAACCGCTCTCTGCCATCTCCGCGATCTTCTCATGGTCCAGCGCCGGCGCTTCATAACCATATTCGCCGTATACATCGCGCGGATCAATATGGCCCAGTTTGACACCATCTTTGGCATGGGTGTGTACAATATAATCTTTCAGCGTATGAACACCCTGCACGGGGTCATCTCCGGTCACCATGACCATATTGGCCGGGTCAAAATTGACCGATACCCCCTTAGCCCCCAATCCGTCCAGGAACGTTTTCAGACGTGTGGCCGTTTCCGGTCCGGTTTCAATTGCAAAATAAGCATTCATCTCATGAGCGTATCGGCTTAGCTCTTCGCAGGCAATGTGCATGGTCTCATAGATTGGACTGTCCTGGTTAGGGGGAACAATACCGATATGTGTGGTCACGATGTCCGTACCCAGTTCCTTGGCGAGCTCCATGATGCGCTTGGACTTGTCGATCTTGGCACGGTTCTGCGCCGGGTCCTGGAAGCCATGCCCACCCAGATCGCCGACCAAGGCGGAGATTTCGAGCCCGAGCGAGGCGATGTAATCCTTCCATTCGCGCCGGGCCGTCTGAGACAGCTGGGCCGGATCGAATTCACCCTGTACCGCATAAATCTGTACCCCATCGGCTCCTGCTTCCTTAGCCTTGCGCAATCCCTCTTTTACCCCAACCTGAAAGCTGTCTACGATGACACCGATTTTGTTAGTGATAACAGGTTTAACCATGGCGATAATTCCCCCTTGAAGTTCATTAAATTTCGTTCCACATCCGCTTGATATATTCCAGACCGAGTCTCGTCCCCTTGCGGCAATCCTCCATTCCCTCGAATTCGATGGAGATATAGCCGTCATAACCGCTTTCCTTAACAATTCTGATTATACGCGGCATATCGATGTCGCCCTGGCCCACAATGGCACCTCTCAGCCAGTTGCCGCCGGAGGATTGGAACCATCCTTCACCAGGATGACGCTCCTGCGGACGGATATAGAAATCTTTGAAATGAACCATGGAAGCGAGCTTCATGTTACTTGCCACAGCGGTAAGCGGATTCTCATCGGCGCATAGAAAATTGCCAACATCGAGCGTCGTGCGGAAATTGTCCCGGCCCACGGCGTGTACCAGCGCCTGGACACGGTCGCTGTGCTGGATGAAATAGCCGTGGTTCTCCACGCTGGTCGTAATGCCAAAAGCAGCTGCATAATCGGCAATCTCACGGCAAGCTTCGGCTAGCCGCGGCAATTCCTCCAAAAAATGGGCGATGGATAGATCGGACGCTGACGCCACATCATGCCGCATCCGCTGAATGCCCAGCGCCGCACAGACGTCGACTTCCCGTTTTACCCGCTCCACTTCCCGCTGCCGCTCCGCTGCTTCCAGCCCGGCAAAATTGGCTCCGATAGCATAATTGGACAATTCAAGGCCACGGGACGCCGCGGTCTGAAGAATCACATCGACCAGCTCCGGTTGCTCCACCAGATTGAAGCCCAGAGGCACAATCTCTGCATGCTCCGCCCCAAGGTCGGCGATGGTCTCAATCACTCCCGCAAGGGTCAGCTCTCCAGCTGAAAAAGCGGTGTGCAAGCTATAGGTGCTGATTCCCAGCTTCATAATTTCACCTCTTCGCCTTTGGCTGCCGATTCATAGATCCCGCCGAGTATTTTCATAATCGCTACGCCATCCTGCACAGGGCTAATCGGCTCCGAGCCGGTGTGTATGCTGCTCGCAAAATGATTAATTTCATGCTGGAAGGCACTGTTGAAATCAAAGCCCTTATGATCGGTCTGAGGGTAGATATTAACGATCGTGTTTGACTGTTCACTGATGATGACTATCTCGGGATCAATCTCAAAGCCGCCTTTCTCACCGTACAGGCGCACCGAACGCTCGTCTTCTTTGGCATGCAGTGTAAAGCTGACATCGACCATCAGCGAGGCTCCATTCTCAAATCGGATCAGGGCATTCGCCAGATCCTCCACCGTATTGAGCGCCGCATCGTAGTCGGCTGCTTTATAGAAAGAAAGATACTCCACATTGGCGCGGTTGCCGAGCTTCCGGTAGGTATTGGCGCTTACCGATACCGGCTTCGGGCGGCCCATTAAATACCAGCACAGATCAATCACATGAACGCCGATATCGATCAGCGGTCCGCCGCCGGAGCGTTCAATATCAGCAAACCAGCCGCCGGGATTGCCAAGCCGCCGGAGTGTCGTCGCCTTCGCATAGTAGATCTCGCCGAATTCCCCTTTTTCGACCAAGGTATGAAGCAGTTGGGCATTGGCATCATAACGCCGCACAAAACCCACTTGCAGAATCTTGCCGCTCTTTTGAACGGCCTGCTCCACCTGAAGCGCTTCTTCAAACGTACGGCAGAGCGGCTTCTCCACAAGCACATGCTTGCCGGCTTCGAGCGCCGCGATACTGATCTCGGCATGGGAATTGTTCCATGTGCAAATGCTGACCGCATCCACACCGGAATCGGCCAGCAGTTCACGGTAATCCGTATACACCTTCTCGGCCCCATACTCTGCAGCCGCAGCTCTCGCCCGCTCTTCGTTCAGGTCGCACACCGCATATACAGAGGTCTGCGGATTATTCCGGTAAGCATTCAAATGCAAGCCTGAGATGGAGCCCGTTCCAATTACACCAATTCTGATCATATCCATCTACCTCTCTCTTTTATTATGCAGGGGTTCTGATTCGTATTATAATGATTTCAATCCTGAACACCATGCAGAGCCTTGCGGTCTTATTTGTATAATTGTGCGGTAGGAGGTGAAGTCCACCAAATGTTGGACTATGATAAACAACTGCAGGAGCCTATGGATATGCCGGACCCCGAGTTTCCGATTAAAGTACATACCCAGCGCTTCAGCCGGGCGGGGGTTGTGCTGTTCCCCCATCATTGGCATGAGCATCTGGAATTTATATTTATTGAACGCGGTGAGGCCGTATTTGAGTGTGGGCGGACACCGATCACCGTCCGGGCCGGTGACTTAATTGCCGTGAACAGCAACGAGCTGCATTACGGCGTAAGTGCTTCGTCCGATTTGCTGTATTATGCGATTATCACAGATACGTCGCTGCTCCACAGCGCCGTAAGCGACGCAGCCGAGACCAAATTTATTGCACCGATCCAGCAGAACCAGCTGCTGCTCCGCAACCATATCCGCGGGGATCAGCACATCACAAACTGTGTGCTGACGATTATCCGCGAACTGGAACGCCGTGAATTTGGCTATGAGCTGGCAGTCAAGTCCGAGCTATACCGCCTGCTCACGCTGCTGCTGCGCAGACATATCGTCACCGTACTCTCACAAGCGGAGCAAGCCAGGCGTATTCAGACTGTTGAGCGCTTCGCGCCTGTACTGCGCCATATTGACACCCATTACCAGGAGCCCCTCTTTGTAGACGATCTTGCCGCGTTGACCGGGTTAAGCCGCTTCCATTTCAGCCGCCTCTTCAAGGAGCTGACCGGACATACGGTCTCGGAATACGTCAACGCCGTCCGGCTGGACCGGGCAGATTACATGCTGCGCCATACACAGCTTACCGTTTCCGAAATCGCCGCCGCTACCGGCTTCAACGATATCTACTATTTCAGCCGGACCTTCAAAAAGCACAAGCAAAGAACCCCCACCAGCGTTAGGGGGTTCTGAACTAACTGGCAGGAATGGTGATCGTGAACGTGGTGCCTTTGCCTTTTTCGCTCTCGACCTCAATCACGCCTTTAACCTTATTGACAGTGCTGTAGACCATGAGCATCCCCAGACCGGTGCCTTCCTCCTTGGTGGAGTAGTAAGGCTTGCCCAGGCGGGAGATTTCCTCCTTGGTCATGCCTATTCCGGTATCTCCGATCCTGATGATAATATTCTGCTTTCGTTCGGATATCGTTATAGACAAGGTACCGCCGCCCTTTTCCTTCATTGCTTCAATCCCGTTTTTGTACAGATTAATGAAGCACTGCTGGATTTGGTTCTTGTCATAATTTTTGTTCAGTGTATTGTTGAAGCTGTACTCGACCTCCACCTTATGAATGATGGCATAGGGCGTGATGATATCTTTGGTATACTCTGCTTCCGCTTGCAGGTTGGCATACACCATATTTTCGGATTGCGGTTTCGCCAGGGAGAGATAGTCGGTGACGATTTTCTCCGCACGGTTCAGCTCCAGCAAGGATAAATCCACATACCCTTTTTCCTGCGGCGTAATCGTGGTTGATTTCGACAACAGCTGCAAAAAACCGCTGGTCACCGTGAGCGGATTTCTAATCTCGTGCGACACACTGGCCGCCAGCTCGCTGACGACATTCAAACGTTCCGATTGCAGAATCCGTTCACGATTCTTGATATTGGCAATGATCTGCTCCGTCAGAATCATCAGGATACACATGAATCCGACATGAGTAATCATGGCAACTAAGGTGAGATTCCAGAATTGTCCTTCCAGCTTGCCCATAATCAACGCCAGAATGATCAGATAGCAGCCCATAGTAAGACCGGAAATTACGCTCGCCCAGATAATCCGGCGTTTGGGAGCCAGCTTGATGAAGCGTTTGCTTAAGAGGGGGACCAGCACAAATACAACGGTTGAAAAAAGGAAAGATTGGGTCATTCCTTCTCCCCCAACGTAGAAGCGGTAAATATTTAGAATTACGTATAAAGGAAAAACATTCCTGTATCCTCCAAAAAGAGCTACTATAATAAAAGGAACATATCTGAGATCAAAAATAAATCCCATTTCCAGCTGAATCGGCTTGGCAATGCACAGGCTCATCGTGATTGCCGACATGAAGACAAGAACTTTACCATTGTACGGGTTGGTTTTATTTTCAAAAAAGATCACTACAGTTAAGACCGGAAATAGTAAAAACAAGAAATTCAACAGTAAAATTTCGAACAAAGGATAACTTCCTTTCGGCCTTGTAACTAAAAAGGATCTATTCTAAATATTATAAGTAAATATTCCCTTATTGACTACAGATATCCTCACCTTTTTAAAAACGCATGTTCCGGGCTTTCAGGTCATTCCATTGACAAAATCGCTGGATTTAGGTATGTTTAGCTTTGTGAAATTTAGTTTTGCAAAATTTAATTTGATGAAAAAGGAGGACTTTCTATGATGATTGTAAGTATGATTCTTGTAGCACTCGTTGCCATTGAGCATGTGTATATTTTGATTTTGGAAATGTTTATGTGGACCGGTCCAAGAGCACAGAAGGCGTTTGGGACCAGCCGGCAATTTGCGCAGGATACGAAATCGCTCGCTGCCAACCAAGGGTTATATAATGGCTTTCTGGCCGCCGGTTTATTCTGGGGCTTGTTCCATCCGAACAACGCGTTTGGCTATCAGCTTCAGTTGTTTTTTCTAATCTGTGTCGGTGTTGCAGCGGTCTATGGCAGTATCACTGCCAAGAAATCGATTTTATTCGTCCAGGGCTTTCCGGCATTTGCGGCTATTCTGGCCCTTGTACTGGCGAATCTCTAAATAAAAGAAACCACTCCCTGAACAGGAAGTGATTTCATTTGCGGTAATTTTCTGCTGTACCCTTATGAGGTACGCTTTAACTTACCTCTTCTACCCAGTGATCTTCTCTTTTTTCTGAGCCGGCGCAGCTTCACCCTTATCGATTTCAGAGCTTGTTTCCTCTTTACATATTGACGTCTGATCCGCTTTAGCCGCTTTGAAGAACGATACTTGGCTCGGAGTATTCTTTTCTTTCTCAGTCTTAATCTTAGCCGCAGCCGCAGCCGTCTGCGCAGCCGTAACGGTCTGCGGCGTTTCCGTCTGTGCGGCTTCTGGGAATGGTGCTCCGGGGCCGGAGTTGCCACTTCAAGGGCCGGAGCTGCCATTTCAGAGGCCGGAGCTGCTACTTCAGGGGCCGGAGCTGTCGGCCCAGGCAGCATAGCCGGATGCTGTTCCTGCTGCGGGACGTTGGCCTGCCCCGGCTCAGAGAACGAAACCGGTCCTGCTGTAAATTCTCCAGCCCATGGGGTCATGGCCAGAAATTTAGAGTATAGCGGGGCTGCGGGTGAATCAGCATGCCACCATTTATTGTCTCCCGCGAAGTGAATGATTTTATTCTCCACATCCAGCTCTGATTGGGCGAATGTATTGAACCGGAGATCGAGTTGCAAATAGTTTGAGCTATACACGGCATTCAGAACATCCTGGTCAGGCATGGTCATCATGGGATGGGCGCGCAAGAACTGGAGCATCTCTTCATACCAGGTCTGTTTATTGCGGATATTATTCAGTTGAAACACAATTACCCCTGAGTTAAAATACAGCTCCGCACTAAGACCAAGTGAAGTGAAATATTCCGCCAAGTTCTGTCCCTGATCCAGCACTGCGCCCAAATAACGTTCGCCCAGATCAATGCTCCACAGCTCGTTAATATCCATATTGACCAGAATGTCGCAATCCAAATAAATAACCCTGTCTGCCTCAATAAACAGTGGAAGCAGCAAACGGTACATACTGGCCATTGTCCAAAAGTCGATTTTATGCACGCCGGCTGCAACTTCTCGCAAATCCTCAGGAACGGTAACATGATAATAAAAGATGTTGTGACGAAATGATTCCACCAGTTGTCTAAGCTTCTCCTTATTGTCTTCACTTAAAGAATCATCATGCACAATGTGCACATTGATCATTTGCTGGGTATTGGAAAAGATCGATGCAAGGACAACACCCGCATGCTCCGTATAGCTCCCGTCTGTATCATTGATCGTCAGAACCAATTCAATCATTTTCAAGGATCACCTACCCTTAAAAGTATTTTTGCACAGTCGCCTGATGCATTAGTCTACTTAAGTGTATGTGTCTACCCTGGTGGATGGATTGGACTCTTCCCCAGTACGGACGGGATTTATTGTGAATCCTCTTGCAAGTCAGGATTAATTCTTGTCACTGTTGCACGGTCTCCCAGGATATGACGGGCAGGCTGCTCCTGAATCCCCTGTTCAACAAGCTGAACCTGCGAGCCAAACACACTTCCCTCCGCATGAATACGCGACAACGTCACCCGATCCATCAAAATGCTATTAGTTAAAATACAATCTTCTACGACACTATTCGGACCAATATACACGTAAGGTCCAATAACACTGTTCATTACGCGGGCGCTTGGGTCAACCCTGACCGGGGGAATCCACTGAACCGAGGGATCATAACCAAAGGGCTCCACAAAATTGTGGGGATCATGATCCATCCGGTGTCGGTTCGCCTCAAGCCAGCGTTCATGGGTACCCACATCAAAAAATTGTGCGGTTGTTACACTGTACGCAACATGCTTGTCTTCTGCAATCAACAGTTGAATCGCATCCGTTAGTTCATATTCACCCCGTGGAGAAGGCGTGAGGCGATCCATTGCCGGCCAGATGGCTGCAGTCAAAGCATAGACTCCGACAATCGCTAAGTTGGATTGGGGATGGCGCGGCTTTTCTACCAGATTGACAATTTGCCCGCCTTCAATCACGGCAACACCAAATTGCCGGGGGTCTTTAACCTGCTGAAGCAGTATTGCAGCAGCAGATTTATCTGTGTCCAGTGACTGGATCAATGGCGTAAGCTCACCCTCATACAAATTATCGCCAAGCATCAACAGGAAAGGAGAATCTGCTACAAAAGACTGCGCGCTTTTGACCGCATCCGCCAATCCCTTAGGCTGCTCTTGCAGCAGATAGGTTAAGGTGGCATTCCACTCCCCCCCATCTCCAATGATCTCCCGGATCTCTCCTTGCGATGGGCTCACAACAATTCCAATCTCGTTAATTCCGGAAGCGACAAGTTTCTTGATGATAGAAACAAGTATATACTCTCCATTCACTGGTAGCATACACTTCGGTTTGGTATAAGTCGAAGGCTGCAGTCTTGTTCCCCGGCCGGCGCATAAGATTAATCCTTTCATAAACAGGCCCCCTACCTTTGAAATCCGTTTTCTTCGGGAACTCGGTGTACAAGAGTTCTTTATATTTTATGCACAAGCTATAAGGGTGCTTGGATATATATTTAGCATCAATGACCTATTAATCTATGATCCGCAGCAAATATCGCTATTTTTCAAAGTTGACAAACAGCTGTCAACAGCACCTCCTTATACTACAACCATAAACTATAGATCCAAGGAGGCCATTCTACCAATGATGAATACCCGTTCGCGATACCGATTATGCCGTCCGCCAAAGCGCGTTACAGGTAGCAGGTCTGTATAAATAAACAAATAACCAAAAACAGCGCAGCGATCCTCCAGTAACCGGAGAATCGCTGCGCTGCTGTGTTTAGACAGTTTCTAAGTTAAGGCGAAATTATGAAATGGAGACCGTCGTCTTTTGCCCATGCTCCCATTCTTCATCAGTCAGACGGAGCGACCGTGCTGTTGAAGTCTGAATTTGGTGTATCAATTCCGGTTTATCGAGCAGTGACAAGCCGTAAGAGGGAATCATTTCTTTTATTTTGGGTTCCCACGTTTGCAGATGCTGCGGGAAGCACTTTTGGATTACCTCAAGCATGACCGAAACGGCGGTAGAAGCACCCGGAGAGGCGCCGAGCAATGCAGCTATTGATCCATCCGCGGCATTAATTACTTCCGTGCCAAATTGAAGCGTTCCTTTGCCGGCGGCTGTATCTTTAATGATCTGCACACGCTGGCCCGCCACCACCAAATCCCAATCTTCAATTTTGGCATTCGGGACAAACTCCCGTAAAGCTTCCATCCGCTTTTCTTTGGATAACATCACTTGCTCGATCAGGTATTTGGTCAGCTGAAAGTTTTTTGCACCTGCTGCCAGCATGGTTACGAGATTATTGGGCTTTACAGAAGTTATCAAATCAAACATAGAACCAAATTTCAGAAACTTTGGCGAGAAACCGGCAAACGGGCCAAAAAACAATGATTCTTTCTTGTCGATGAATCTGGTGTCAAGATGCGGAACAGACATTGGAGGAGCACCAACTGCAGCTTTGCCATAGACTTTTGCTTGATGCTGGGCTACAATTTCCGGTTTCCGGCATACCATAAACAGTCCGCTTACCGGAAATCCTCCGATCCCCCTGCCTTCAGGAATACCCGATTTCTGCAGCAAATGCAGGCTTCCTCCACCGCCGCCAATAAAGACAAATTTTGCACTATGGCGTGTTACGGCAGAGCTGTCGACATCCCGCACTTTCAATTCCCACGAGCCGTCGCCAGTACGTTTAATATCATCTACTTGATGATTGAACTTAATATCAACATTTTTGCTTTTTAAATGGTCAAACATTATGCGCGTTAAAGCACCAAAGTTAACATCCGTACCGGAGTCAATTTTTGTTGCCGCTACAGGTTGATTCAATGTCCGGCCTTTCATCATAAGCGGCATCCACTTCGTCAGTTGTCCCGGATCATCAGAAAATTCCATACCTTGAAACAAAGGATTTTTTGAGAGCGCTTCAAATCTTCTTTTCAAAAAATTCACATCTTGTGCGCCTTGCACAAAACTCATATGAGGGACTGGAACAATGAAATCCCGCGGATGACTGATCCGCTTGCTGTCCACCAGATAAGACCAAAACTGCTTGGAATACTGATACTCTTCATTCACTTTTATCGCTTTACTAATGTCGATGGCCCCGCCTGGTTGTTCGGCGGTGTAGTTAAGCTCACACAGTGAGGAGTGGCCCGTTCCCGCATTATTCCATTCGTTGGAGCTTTCTTCTCCTGCGCCGGCGCGCCGCTCAAACACAGTTATTTTCCAGTCCGGCACTAATTCCTTCAGCAGTGAACCAAGTGTAGCACTCATGATCCCGGCACCAATTAAAATAACGTCTGTTTTCGTTTGTCGGTTATCCATTTCTACCGTCCTTCTATCCTACGATTTGCAGGAAAAGATGCAGGCGCTCCTGCTTAGGCGCCATAACAAGCCAGGGCGCGACCTAGTCACACACCTAATCTGTATCATTTATGTCCTAATCATAGTGTATCACTATTGTTTATAGATTTTAATATTTATCTAATTTTTTATAAAAATACAGGTGATTAATTTATCCCAGCAGCCCTACTCCCTCACGGAAAATGAAGCAGGGCCGCCTCTTGTCGTAGAAACCTCTACTCTTGAGACAGCCCTCTTCATATATCCCCTATCCTGGCCTAACGTTAAGCCAGTCCAGCTCCGCTTACGGTCTTGGCCAAGACTGCCGGTTCACTGCTTTCGCCGACAATCTGCAGCAATTCGTCCTGCTCCCGCACCTGTCCTTGCGGGAGTTCGATTACATCGATATAATCCATCGTATTGGTCACAATGACCGGGGTAACTGTTGCGTATCCGGCTGCCCGGATCTGCTCCACATCAAACTCAAGCAGCAGCTGGCCTGCCGATACCCGGTCTCCCTCTTTGACATGGGAGGTGAAATGCTCACCATTCAGCTTGACCGTATCAATGCCGACATGTACCAGAATTTCAGCACCATGATCCGATACGATAGCGATCGCATGTTTCTTTTTGAACGCTACGGTAATGGTTCCGTCGAAAGGGGCTACGACCCGTCCTGCCGAAGGCTCAATCGCGATACCTTTGCCCATTGCCTCCGATGAGAATGCTGGATCAGGTACATCAGACAAGGAGACTACTGTACCGCTTAAAGGGCTAAGTGCCTTTTCGCCGGTTCTGCCTGCTCCTCTGTCCAGTCTAACTTCATTAACCGGAGCTGCACTGCTGTTATCTTCTTCCACCGGATCTTTAAAGCCCAGTACATAAGCCAGAACGGCGGAGATGAGGAACGAAGCCGAAATCCCGATAATCAGACCCGGAAAACCTTGTCCGCCCGGCCCATAGAAGATCGGCAGAGTCAACAGTCCGGGTGCACCGGAAGCAAAAGCCTGCGTTCCGGCTTGTCCGATAATTGCACCGCCGACCGCGCCGCCGATCAGACCGGCGATAAATGGACGCTTGAGCGGAAGAGTAACCCCGTATACAGCCGGTTCCGTAATCCCAAACAGCGCGGAAAGGGTCGCCGAGCCGGCAAGTGTTTTGAGCTTCTTGTTCTTCGTTCTCAGCATTACGCCAAAAGCTGCACCCGTTTGCGCGAAGACGGAAGCCGTAGCTGCCGGCTTGATCCCATCTTTTCCGTATACGGCAATATTGTTAATGAATACCGGTACAAGCCCCCAGTGAACACCGAAAATTACGAGAAGCTGCCACGATGCGCCCAGAATGGCTCCAGCGAGTAGCGGACTGAATGCGAAGGCAGCCAATAGAGCGTCGGCAATGCCATTGCCGACATAGACACCAAACGGCCCAAATACGATTAGGGTGAGCGGTACCATGACAACAAGTGAAATCAATGGAGTAACAAAGTTTTTGACACTTTCATGAATGATGCGGTTGCAGAATTTCTCCAGATGGCTCATCACAATTACAGATAATATGATTGGAATAACAGTAGACGAATAACTCATCATAACAACGGGAATCCCGAAGAAATCAGTTTCTGTTCCATCCGTTTTCAACTGGACAATGGTCGGGTACAGCAAAGCCCCGGCAATAGTCAATGCCGTAAAAATACTTCCGCCGAACTTTCTCGCTGTCGTAACGGCTAACAGTGCAGGCAGGAAGTAGAACAGCGCGTCCGCTGCAGCATACAGGATGATATAAGTTGAATCCGTCTTCTGCAGCCATTCGAAATTGCTGGCGATTAGCAGCAGCCCTTTCAGGATCCCGGCTCCTGCCATAACACCGAGCAATGGAGCAAAGATGCTGGAGATGACATCGATGAGGCTTCCAATTCCTTTTTTGCCGCTTTTCGGCTGATCCTCCGTCTTGGATTCGTTCAGAATGCCGGAAACCTTGCCGATGGCATTGTATACTTCAGGCACCGTGTTTCCGATAACGACCTGAAATTGTCCTCCGCTTTCCTTGACCGTTATGATGCCCGCCGTTTTCTCCAGCGTAGCTTTGTCAGCCTTGTTGTTATCCTTCAGCGTAAAGCGAAGCCGGGTCGCACAGTGGACCAGCGAAACCACGTTTTTCTCTCCGCCCACACCCTGCACGATTTCTTTAGCCAGTTTCTCGTAACTCATCTTGCAGCACCCCCATTTTTTAATAAAAAAGTCATTTTTTAGATTATGAAGGCAAATAAAAAACCTAAGCCACGAGAAATAGTTGACGAATTCGTCACACTACTTCTCAGACTCAGGTTTTGCCTGCATGACCAGTAACAATCCCAAATTGGATGTTATTTAGTTTTAATAAGGTTATATTATAACGCTTTCTTTTTGTTGTCAACGCATTCATTTCAATTTTATAATGTATCTTGTCTCTCAGCGATTGACGACCCGTTCAATATGCACGGTCAAATACAGCATCTCTTCGTTGGTCAGCTCATGGCCATATTCCTTCCCGACAAAAATCTTAATTTTCTCGGTGCATGCCGCAGCTTCCTTGTGCTTCTCCTTGATCAGCGTGTATATATGGTCATAATTATCCTCGTAGTGTGTTCCCTTGAAGACCCGCTGGGCAAAAAATTTCAGATGCGTAATAAAGCGAAAATAGCTAAGGGAATCCTCGTCGAATTCAGTGCCGAAATGATATTTGACGATGTTGATAATCCGCTGCATAAATCGCGTGATATCCATCGTCGTACTAACTTCCTCATTCATCTCCGCGTTGATGATATGAATGGCAATAAAGGCAGCCTCGTCCTCCGGCAAATCGATTCCCATCTTCTCCTTGATCTGCCCAAGCATCCTCTGGCCAACTTTAAACTCTTCCTTGTATAGCTGCTTGATCTCCCAGAGTAGAACATTCCTGATCGCCAGGCCCCCCTGATGGCGCTCCACCGCAAAGTTGATGTGGTCGGTCAGCGAGAGATAAATATTCTCGTTGAGCTGTTTACCCAGGTTCTGCTTGGTGTATTGAATAATTTCTTCCACAATTACTATCAGCTCGACAGGGACCTCGCGCAGCAGCATCTTGAAATTGTCGGAGGTCTGCTTGTTCTTTAGCGCAAACACTTTTTCAATCCGGCTTTCATCCACTTCATCGCCAGGCTTTTTTTTGAAAGCGATCCCCCTGCCCATGACGACCAGCTCCGTTTGATCTGCCTGGTAGACACTGATGACGTTGTTGTTAATCACCTTTGCTATCTTCATATGAGCACCCCATCCTGTACATGACAAGCTTAGCCTATTTAAGCAAAAAAAAACCGAAGCACAACAAAATAAACAGACCTGAGGGGGCCTTCTATTTCGCGGCTTAGGTTTTGCCTGCATGACCAGTAACAATCCTAATAAATATATACTTTAAGTGTAGCGGGTACAACTCAAAGTGTCAACGCTTTCAACCCAAAAAAAGAAGCCCCGGGATTCAGGACTTCCCCTTGAAAATTCCGCAAGAAATAACCGTTACTCTTCGAGATCCGAGCCGTTGGATTGGATAGCCTTTTTATACCAGCCGAAGCTTTTCTTAGGGATCCGTTTCATGGTGCCTTGACCCTCATTGTCCCGGTCCACGTAAATGTAGCCATAACGTTTTCTCATTTCTCCGGAGGAGGCGCTGACAATGTCGATGGGTCCCCAGCTGGTATAACCCAGAATCTCCACTCCATCTTGGATCGCTTCACTCATCTCTGCGATGTGCCGCTTCAGGTAATTGATCCGGTAATCGTCATTGATCTCTCCTTCGGGAGTGACCTCATCATGAGCACCGAAGCCATTTTCCACCACAAATAAAGGCTTCTGGTAACGGTCATGGAGCTGATTGGCCGTAATACGCATGCCTTTCGGGTCGATAGTCCAGCCCCACTCCGATTTTGCCAGATACGGGTTGGCGATGGAGCCGAATACATTTCCGCTGGTCATGTTTTTTTGCACTTCCGGATCCGTACTTGTCGTCCGGCTGGAATAGTAACTGAAGCCGATATAGTCGACCGTATGACTTTTCAGAATTCCGGCGTCGTCCGGCTCCATTTCAATACTCAGGCCTTGATCACGGAAGAAACGTTTCGCATAACCCGGGTATTCCCCACGAGACTGAACATCGATGAAGAAGTAGGATTCGCGGTCTTTTTCCATGCCTTGGAATACATCCTCCGGGTTGCAGGTATAAGGGTAAAAACTTCCGGCGGCCAGCATGCAGCCGATTTGGGCATCGGGAATCAGCTCATGACAAGCTTTGACGGCTAGTGCACTGGCAACCAGCTGGTGGTGTGCCGCCTGATACTGAATCTGCTTGACATTATCGCCTTCCTGAAATACCAGGCCTGCACCCAAAAATGGCAGATGAAGCAGCATATTGATTTCATTGAACGTCATCCAGTATTTCACTTTGTCCTTGTATCGTTCCAGCACGGTCTTCGAATAAATCTCGAACAGCTCCACCATTTTGCGGCTTCTCCAGCTGCCGTATTTCTGGATCAGAGCAACGGGAACGTCAAAGTGAGCAAGCGTAACCACCGGCTGAATGTTGTATTTAAGCAGTTCGTCGAAAAGATCGTCGTAGAACTTCAGACCGGCCACGTTGGGAACGGCATCTTCGCCTGTCGGGTAGATCCGGGCCCAGGAAATGGAGACACGCAGCACCTTAAAGCCCATCTCTGCAAACAGCGCGATATCTTCCTTGTAATGGTGATAGAAATCGATTGCTTCGTGGGATGGATAAAATTCGCCTTCGAGCGGAGTGAGCGCCGGGACGTTTCCTTTCATAATGCTTCTTCTCTTCTCGCCTGTAGGCAGCAAATCGACCAGGGTTAGGCCTTTATTGCCCGCAAGGTAAGCGCCTTCGGCCTGGTTCGCCGCAATGGCTCCCCCCCATAAAAAGTTTTCCGGAAATTTAGAACTGGTCATCATCATTCTCCTTTCAAATTGTGTTCTTGGTTACGGGGACCCATCAGATTAAAAACAAAAAACCTGAACACTCCTGCTGCACAGGCTGTGCAAGCAGGAATGCTCAGGTTATGCCCAAATGGTAACATCCCCAAGTTAACTATTGTGATAAGAATGAAGCTTATGGCAGTAACTTTAGCAAGGATTATGGGCGATGTCAACCGCGAAGCAGCCTGCTTCTTTATTAAATCTTTATAAACTGCTCCTATAATGGGGGAAAAGTTATACACACCCTTTTGAGGAGGAACATCCATGTCTATGAAGTCAAAATGGAACCGAAAGGTAATCGCTCTATTATCCGCACTGCTGGTACTGTTGCCCAGCCAAAGTGCCTCAGCGGGGGCTGCGCCACCGTCCGGCTCGAAGCTGCCAGGTTATGCTCATGAGATTAAATCATTGAAGGGAGAGGACTATAGCGATCTGGCTTATTTAAAACCGCTGCTGGCAGGCAAAACTGTGGTTAGTCTGGGTGAGAATTTTCACCGGGTAGCCGAATATGCGAGTCTGAAGACAAAAATGATTAAATATTTGCACGAGGAGCTCGGATTTGATGTCATTGCCTTTGAGTCGGGCCTGGGCGATGCCGAATTTATCAATAAACAGTCTGATCAATTGAACGCCACGGAGATGATGAAATATTCCGTCCTGCCGGTGTGGCATTCCAAGGAAACGCTGGAGCTGTTCAACTATATCAAGAAGTCGCACAAGACAGATAAACCGCTGGAATTGGCCGGTTTCGACAACCAGTTCACTTCGCCCATGCTGACCTACGGGGTGAGTGACTTCATCTCCACAGTGAACAAGGAGTACGGCAAGGCCTTTATATCCTTTGATTTTGAAGCAATTACCGAATTCTACGTGATAATGAATAAATATGGTTTGCATCCGGAGAGTGAAGCGTATAAACGGGGGATGAAACAAGTAATTCAACGTTATGTACCGCAATACAAACAGTATACCCGATACATTAAAGAGCGGCGGGAGCTGTTTACGGCGGCTTATCCAGCGGATCCCTATCTCATTGATGTAGTCCTGAAATCTCTGGAGGATCGTGTGCAATTTCTGCAGAACAGCTCGCTTGTAAATGTACAACAATCCTACGAGGCGCGCGACCGGGCCATGGCTGAGCATGTAGAATGGTTGATGAAGGTTAGATATCCAGGCAAAAAAATCATTTTGTGGGCACATAACGACCACCTGGCCAAAAACACCTCGGATATCCGGGTGCTGGAAGGCGGCAAATGGATTAACAGTTTCACAAGCATGGGAGAACTGCTGCACCAAAAGCTCAAGGATAAAATGTACGTTGTCGGCTTCTTTATGAACAGAGGAAAGACGGTCTCGATCACAAATATGAAGGAATTCTCTATTGGTCCCATGCCAAAGGGGAGCCTCGAACAAACCCTTTTGCAGACGGGACATAAAAATATTTTTGTCGACCTGTCCCGGCACACCAAAGCGGACGTTTCCAACAGCTGGATGTTCAAACCAGTGTATGCCGCCGAAGACGGGATGACGAGTGAGGTCATTGTTCCGATGTCGATGAAATTTGTACCGAAGGAGCAGTTCGACGGCCTGATTGTCGTTGACCGGGTCAACACTCCGACTCCTGCGTATTAGGTGTATGGTTCATTCCTTGTAATGCTTAAAAATAAAAAAACGGTTGGTCTCAGGTTCCCCTGATCCAACCGTTTCTTTATATTTACTATTTGAGGATAATATTATCGATCAGTACCGCCGAATCATAGACGCTGTCTCCTTGATCCCACACGTGAAAGCGAAGGACAATGGAAGCCTTCCCGGCAAATTGACTTACGTCGAATTGGACGTGCTTCCAATTCGTCATGTATGCCGTTTCGTCTCCACCGTAGAAATCAATCGCCACTTTGTTCTCATCAATCCAGTATGGGGTGGACCCGTTAATGGATTCGGTCCCAATGACAACGGACTCGTTACCGTAGACACTGGATGTTACAGAAGGTCCGCCATTAACATGCGAGGTAACGACGGAAGCCGTATTGATGTATACACTGGTGGTTACCGTTGTTTTAAAAGTATCGTTAAATTTGGACCCAACGAATTCCTTAGGCTCCTCGGAAATGAAATTATAATCGAAGGAAAGGGTTGTTGCTCCTTCTGGAACAATGAAGCTTTGCTCGATATAACTATCCGAATTGTAGTCGATGCCTCCGTTATCGTTATTTTCAAACCCAAGACCGGTGCTGATAATGGCCATGTAGTTGCCCTCCGTCGGCTTGAGTGGTCCAAGCTTGGAGATAACCCGAACATCTCCGTTCCCATTCCAGCCAATCCAATTTCCGGTTTCAAATGTTCCGTTGATCAGACCCTGCGTCTTAGCCCCAATGTTGCTGCCCTTCATAGCGAAAGCAGCCAATCCATCATTTGCACCATTGGCAGCCACTGCCGCCTGGAAGGCTTCTTCGGTCGTCTTGTTCTCATCAACTAACGCGGTGAACACAGATTGAATAATCGCCTGATCATAAGCAAGCTTTACATAATCGGTATATCCATAATAGGTGCCGGCACCATTGTTGATGAACGCATCTGCCATGGAATTGTTGTACAAGCTCCGGCAGCTGCCGTTAAATACGATCGTATCCGGCAACATATCGTTATAGCGTGTAATAAAAGAAGGCGTAATAGCATAATATCCGGAGATAATAGCCAGTCTTCCTTTTTTCAAGTCCATCTCATACGCTTTTTTACTTTCTTCAGTTGCCTTTTCCCCAGTCAGGAACATGACCTGCGGCCCGGCATATTTAAAATCAATACCGAACTTATTATGGAGCGTTTGGAGCACCTTTTCATCATAGAAAGTATCTCCATGGGTATCTAAAACTACGACTCCATAGTTATTCAGTCCTTTAAAAAAGTTAACGTCAGCTGCGGCATCCTTTACTCTTTCTGCAACGAAAGGGTAATTGGACTGTACGAACTCATTATACACAGCGTCATAAACAGTCGATGAGGTAAGCTTGCTGGAGAATGGAGAAATCACAGCAACCCGCTTGCTTCCTATGGATACGACGGATTGTTCGACACTTTGCGTAAGCGCATTTGCTTGCAATGCATCACCGGAAGCAGCAATTTCTCCGGTGCTGCTTAAGCCCTTGGTATTCTCAGGAGCTGCTGAAATTCCTCCCAGAATCCCGGCGTCCAATAAATACCATATACTTCCGCCAGCACCGGAAATACCTGCATGCTGTACTTCAGCTTGCGTTTGCAGCCAAGCTACAGTTTCTTCCTTTGCTTTTTGGATATCACCGTATTCAGTGACCAGCTGATCCAGCTTATTCTGCGTATTATTCTCGATGATTTCCACTTGTGCAAGCTGCTCAGCCGTAAGATGCTTCACTATAGATAATTTGAACACTGTGCTGCTTGGGGCGTCTCCCGTATAAGCCACCAGATTTATGTAGCCTTCTGTGCTTTCAGTCAATGTAACTTTACCACTGTAGATCCCGTCTGCTTTGAGACTGTCTCCATGACTCGCCAGACCATCATCATATAGTGATGTGATTTCGGAGATCACTTTGCCGCTGTCATCAACCTTATAGACACTGGCAGTTACCGTTTCAGCCCCGCTCAGCGGTACACGGAATACGACTTCTGATGGTTCATCCGCATAAATGGAATCAGCGCTCTCCCCTTTCACCACAACCTGAAGACCGTTTATCGGTGCAGGAGTTGCAGGTACCGGTGTTGCTGGTGTAGGCGTTGCTGTGCCCGGTGCTTCTGTTACAGGTATAGGCGTTGCTGTCGCAGGTGCTTCAGTTGCAGGTGGAGCTGGATTTACCGGAGAATTCCCGCCTCCGGTTGTCACCATGGTTGCAGCCGGTGTTGCAGTCGGTGTAACAGTTGGTGTGGCCACTAGAGATTCACCTTTGTTGACCTCTTTAGCAAGAAGCTCTTTGGATTTCTCGACATATACCGACCTATTCACTCTGAATTCATAAGCCAGACGAGCCAGAGCCTGCCGCTGCGCATGGTCTTTCGGCTTGAAGTTCAGCTTTCCGTCACTGCCTTCAATCCCGTTAATGAAGCCATTGTTGAAAGCCAAGGAGACGTACGCTTTGGCCCATTCGGATACCTCAGATAGATCTGCCAGCTTGGCATCAACCGGAAGCTCCTTTGCCGTATCTTCCAATTCAAAAGCCCGAATGAAAAATACGACCAGCTCTTCACGGGTGACCTTCGAATTAGGGCTGAAAGTAGTAGCGGATGTTCCTTCCGTAATACCAGCCTCTACCAATGTACCTATGTAACCGCGGTACCAACTGTTCGGGTCCACGTCTTTGAACGATGCTGCTTTCTCACCATTCTCTTTCAGACCGAGGGACAGGACGATGATTTTCGCCAGTTCGGCGCGTGTCATGGCCTTATTCGGTTTAAAGCTATTGTCTTCATACCCAGAGATTATTCCTGCTTCTACTAAGGATTGAATCTCTTTTTGCGCATAAGAATCCGTGATGTCCTTGAACTGCGTAGTCTCACCAAACGCCATACTTGGCATTAGGGTACTTAACAGCAGGGCAAATACCATCATCAGATTGACTTTACGGCGTACTGCATGGAATAGCATATTCTTCTCCCTTTCTATCTTAAAACTTTCACTCTGTATAGCCGTCCCAATAGGTCCCAAGGATGAGATATAAGACCACAGTCAGACAACCCTTTTGATTCTATAATAGGGACTACGGAGTTTACAATTATTATCGGCATTCATTTCATAGAACTTTATACCTATCTTTTAACAAATGAGTGAACTTAGTTTACAGGATCGAAGCAAAGGTCTCCCGTGGGCAGCACATAAAAAAAGCAGCCTCATGGGCTGGTCAGATTGTCGAGAAACCCAGGTCATTTCTTTGACTCTGGGTTTCTTTTTACGTTCA
>NZ_BMKR01000055.1 GCF_014644435.1 Paenibacillus albidus
CGCTGGATACCGTTGATCGCTTGCTTGTCAGGTTATGATCTTAATTGCGGTCTATATAGATTGAACTGAAAAATGCTATACCGTAACGAATAGTCGGTCAATAACTTCAAGTGGGGACTGGTTGACACGTTTCATAAAGGCTACGACATGAGAACGAATGACATAAAACATATGAAAGAAGACGTTATTTTTACATCCTGCTTCAGCCATAGCAGAGGTCAATTATCGGGCATTGTTATTGACCTGTTTGGAGTATGCTGGCTTCTGGAAGAAGAATACGAAACTAAATGATAAAGTCCGTTCACAAGCAGTTGTCGTGCTGATCAAGCTTGGGGAGCTGAAAATATAGCATCCCTGCCTTGGAATAGTCACGTTAAACCTTCTTTAGCCGTAAAAGGCGAGAGAAGGTTATTGTCGAGCCAAAAAGAATCTTTCGAAGGGGGAATGAGGGAGATTACGGACTAAAAATGGCATGTAATTGTAAACGCACGCTGTCATTGTCGAGTTTAAAGACAGAGTAGGAGCATGAGCGGTAAGGCATCAAAGCAACCAGATTTAAATGTTTACTTTGATTGATAAAACATTTAGGTAATTGCTCTAACCGTTTGTCTTTCCACAATGGAGTGGGTACAGATTTGACTCTTCGCGGGCTCCCCCGTTTCAATCATGCCGATCAGCTTCTCGGAAGCGATCATTCCAATGTCATATAGCGGCTGGCGCACCGTAGTCAATGGCGGATTGACCATCCGGGCTAAACGAAGATCGTCGTATCCCATGATGGAGATATCTTCAGGTACATTCATTCCATGTTTCGTAACGATGGAAAGGGCACCAATCGCCATTTCGTCACTGGCAGCGAAGACAGCAGTAACCTCAGGCGCTTTCCGTAATATAGCTTCCATGGCTCTGCTGCCGCTTTCATACAAAAAGTCTCCATATATGAGGTAACGACTATCAGTTCTGAAGAAACAGTTTTTTAGCATAGGGTATATCACCGTGATAATCGTTCTCTTCGCTCACTTCGATATCTTTGTCGATATCTTTTTCAACTTCCTCGTTCGTAAGCTGTTGCTCCTTATCGTTCCACTCATTTTCGTTGCGTTCACTCATAATTCAAATTTCCTCCTCTTTTTACAATCGACTCATTCACTATAGCAGAATTTTGAGATTTCACCTTAAAGACTCTTTAATTTTTCGGAAATGGGGTAACCTAGAGGTGGAAACGAAGAAAAGCAGGGACTGGCACAGAGCCAATACCCGCTTCTTTAGAAAAGATATTCACATGCGCTACTTCATCTTTTGTAGACACCAAAACGCAGCATGGCAAAAAATTCACGAAAATCTTGGATAATTACTTCCAGCTCTCGACTCATCTGCTCAAGGCTACCTTCCCTTGCAATGACCAGCTTATTCATACGATGTTCCAGCGCCTCAATAATTACCGATATGATTTTGATCACATCTTCAAAATCAATATCATCCCGTAGTTGATCCCGAGGTATGGCAGATATGATTTCCCGGAATTGTCCGGAATTTTCTTGTCCCCCAAGTGCCTGAGCTTTTTGATACACCGGGTGTAGCGGCTGGCTTATAATGATACGCATTAATTGAACGACTTTAGGACTAGATTTCAAATATTCAAGATCCTTTACGAAAAGGTGAATAATGGCCTCGAAAAAATCTGACGGTATGGCCTCGATCTGATCTCTCGAGATCCGCTCATTCTCGCTTTCTATCCTTTCGATCATATAAAGAAATAAAGACTCTTTACCGCCGAAATATTGAAACAACGAACCTTTAGGGATGCCTGCCTGCTTCACGATCCGGTTCGTCGAAGCGGCATCGAATCCATAAGCGGCGAACTCGTCCAAACAAGCTTGCAAAATCTTCTCTTGTTTTTCCTGCGGCAATCGCTCGAACATCTCGATATTCATGACTCAACCTCTTTATCGGATTTTGTCCCTCAGCCATGTATTATACTCTAATTTCAGCTTACTGATCAAGCTCCGATTAGTGTATATGCGGTTGCGACGATTGCGGCTGGTTCTTCACGTCCGACATTTTTATCACCTGGTACGTTTTGATCGCTTTCGTCAAATCCTGCTTCTCCATTAGCTTTCCGTCCAATATAACGGCGGAAATCGCCGTCGTATTCCGAATGTCCTTCAGCGGATTCGCTGCGAGCAAAACCAGATCGGCCAGCTTGCCCTCTTCGACGGTACCAAGCTCATGTTCTCTGTCAAGGTATTTCGCCGGATTAAGCGTTGCCGTCTGCAACGCTTGGAGCGGAGTAAGACCGCTCTTCACGAGCAGTTCAAGCTCGTCGTGCAAGGAAAAACCGTATACTGTATTCGGAAGCAAGAACGCGGCATCCGTTCCGGCAAGCAATGGAACGCCAGCCTCGTTCATTTTCCGGACTAAACCCGGTAAAAAGGAGTTGTATTCCCTCGTTTGAACAAACTCTTTCGGGTTATTCTTGATTTGTCGAAGAGTTTGAACCCATTGTTTCTGAATCTCCGTCGGCGCATATTTCGCTCGCTCGCTAAGCTGCTCTGTCTTAAATAGAGTGTTCAACACGACCAACGTCGGCACTTGCCAAACTTCGTTCTGCTTAAACGCCTGGAACAGCTTTGCCGCACGCTTCGGATCATAAGATTTCGCCGCTCTAATTTCGGATTTCTCCATAAATTTCATATCTATCAATTTTGGATTTTTTAACAGATCTTCTTCTAGGCTTGAGGTCGCGATAAACATACCATTCATGTGTTCCATGCTCTTCATTCCCACTCGGACCGCCTCTGTGGCGCGAACCAACATAGGCAAATGACCTGTAACGGGTAGTCCGAGCTTATTCGCTTCGTCCGCAGCGGCGAAGAAAAGCGGACGCGGCAGTTCGGAATATACCTTAATGTGATCCGCGCCTTTCTTGGCCATGAGACGAACGGCTTCGCGCGCTTGTTTCTCCGTTCTCACATCAAACAGGTGGGGCATATTCGCGCCTTGCACTAACGTCGATCCTGCATAGGCAATTCGCGGTGCATTCATTCCGTCTTTGATCGCTTTTTTCCATAAATCGATGCTTTTCAGATTCGCCCCCATATCTCTTACGCCTGTTACCCCATTGCTCAGAAATAACGGAAAAGCCTGCTTATAGTCGTTAAATAAGTGTGTGTGCATATCCCACAAACCGGGAATGACATATTGGCCTGCAGCGTCGCGCACTTGTGCTTCTTCTGGTATCTTAACTTCATCGCTGTCTCCAATCTGTTGAATCTTGTTGCCTACAACGATTATCGTTTGATCTTCCTTCAATTTCCCAGACTGAACATCCACAACAGTTGCATTTTGGAGCACTAACGTTTGCTTACTTTTGTTCGACGGCTCGATACTCGCATGGCTGGGTCCTGCATTTCCAAACAATCCGACACCTAAAGCCATTACCATTAACAATAAATATTTCTTCGAATTAGATTTAATAGTCAAAATAAGTCAGCTCCTCATCATAAACTCGTATTGTTAGCTTAAAATTGTAAATCATGTGAAATCACCACATGACCACGTGGTCATATATTATGATAGATGAGTTTTCACCTAATGTCAAACATTATCGACACGCGAAAATAAAAAAAATATTTTGTTAATTCCGGAGAGTTTAAGTTAATCGAGTAGCCCGCCATTCTATACGAGGTGATTCCGCCATGAAACCGCTAACCACGACGAGCGACCTAATTCTAGCCGCCGCTAAACGAACGCCGATATACGTATACTTCGATGACCACGTTTACGGACCAGCTACTATCGAGGCAATTACGGACTTTCACGTAGAAATAAGCGGTAAAGACGACGCAGTAACCGACGGTATCAACTGCTTCTCCCGCGCTAATTGTTCGTTTTATATCGCGGGGGATTTTATACAGCGGTAGCCTCGAAAATGTACGCCATTTTGAACCGTTCACTATTTAACTGTGCATAATAAAACGGACGAACGGCCCGGTAAGTGCCATTCGTCCGTTTTTGCAATTAATTATGAAAATCCAAAAACCACCAATTAATAGACCCAGAAGAACCTGAAAAAATCCGACTACTAATGTTTCTCTTATCGATTTGACTGTCCAGCTTGGTAGCTATACCACGCTTGTTGAGGCTAAGCGGATAATTCGCAGTCTGCTAAATATAATCCGGATGACAGGGAGAGATAATTCATGACAGAGGCTATAATTGCTTCGCATTGTGTCATGAATGGCTAAAATTTCACGTATGGACATTAGCGTGGGAATATCTCTAAGTAAAAGCGAAAGATCAAGAATCCATTAGGGATCCTCGATCTTTCGCTTTTTTACTTTTTAAGAACTGATACTACTTTATTAAATTTCATAGGGCAAGATAATTTGCTGTATCGTCTGTGGTTGGGTGATGGGGTAACACAAATGCAACTATGTGAACACTTGAAATGCGAACCGCCAACGGTAACGAACATGGTTAAATCACTGGAGCAGAACGGATTTATATATCGTAAACGTGATAAACAAGATGCAAGGATCATGCGTATTTTTCTAACGGACAAAGGCAAAGAATTAGAGACACCGGTTGAGATTAAATGGAGGGAGCAGCAGGAAAAATTACTTCAATCCATTTCTACGGAAGATCGGTTGATATTAAGACAATTAATGCAACAAATAGAGAGGAATATATTATAACTCTCTATTTCTTCAATATATATTTAGCTTACTAAATATATGCGATCAGATTTGCTAAGTACAATCAACCTGCCAGGGTAAGACCTCAAGCAACAGTGGAGCATCATCTGTCGGATGTCAAGAATATGAGCCGATTAATTACCGCGTATATCGTGGTTTTTTTGTTTTATCGGTACATATTCTTGGCAATGTGCAATGTCAAGAATATGTACCGAATACCGAAAAAGGCCAAGAATGTATACCGATTGCCGATAAGCTATTTATCAAGTGTACGGCTTATTTCGCAATAAAACCAAAACTCGACCTTTGTCTGCTGTTGATTAAGCTCTAACGGGAAACGTTAGCTCAAGCAGGTTAGAAGATTAAAACCTCTCTTTAGAAGCAAACCTAGATGTAATAGATTCTAAGGGGAAGATTTTATATGAAGTTAAGTGAGTTATGGCATCTGTATGAGGCTGATAAACGAATTCAAGGATTTAGTCCGAGAACATTGAATGCCTACGCTCTCCAGAACAAAATGCTAATGACGGAACTAAGTGATCCCGAGATAGCGGAAATTACGTTGACAATGCTGAAGGAATGTTTGGCGAAACAAGCAGATCGTTTGAAGCCAAGCAGCCTAGGGCATCGAATTCGTTTCGTCCCTGGGCATTAAAACGGCTTGCAGATCGAGGAGAAATTGAAGCGAATGTTTATCCGCATCGCTTTCGACATACCTTTACATGCCAACTCCTTGATAACGGTGCCCCATTGGATTTCATCCAAGGTATGCTGGGTCATAAGAAAGCCTCAACCACGCAAATATATGCACAACTCCGTTGCTAACTCAGGAGGGAAATGTATCTACGATATATAGTACCTCAGAATGATTTAAACCAGGCTCAAATATCCATCATGATGTATTTTGTACATTCAAAGGATGGCCATAAGGCACTTTTCGGCTAATGCTGCGGTTCCTGCTGCACCAAATACACTGAAATCCTAAAACAAGCCTACTTTTGCTCATCCTGATGTATAAAGTGCACTCTGGCGATCTCCGCCCTAGGCTTACAGCGTGCCTCCCGGGAGGTAGCTTTCGAATGCGCTCCATCTATTCCCGCCTTTTAAAGGCTGATGCTGGACTAGCTTTATGGGGGAACGTTATTTTCACCGCTGTTTCTGAACGCGGAATATTCCTTGACAGGAATATTCTTTTTTGGTTATATTCTAAACAGGAACAAAGACGTTGGAGTGGATGGCTAGATGAACGTGATGGTTTTCAGGGCGCTTGCTGACCCCAACAGGTTCGGTATTGTCGAGCTATTGAAGGAGGGATCTTTGCCGGTAGGGATTATTGCGGAACGTCTTGAGCTCAGTCAGCCCCAGACCTCCAAACATCTTCGGGTTCTTGCCGAAGCGGGGCTTGTGCAGGTCGAGCCCAGCGCGAATAAACGGATTTACCAGCTACGGACCGTACCGCTTCAAGAGTTAGAGACTTGGCTTCAGACGTATCGCCGGATGTGGGAGGAAAAATTCGATAACCTGGATGATTACCTGCATCAACTGCAACAAGTGGACAACAATAAGGATCACAAGGAGTAGACTTGCCAAAATTGAAGCTCGGGAGGATTACAAATGTCTGAGAATAACGAACTGGTGATTACACGGGAGTTCGCCGCACCACGCGATCTGGTGTTCAAAGTATGGTCTGAGGCGGAGCACCTGAAGAACTGGTGGGGTCCCAAAGGTTCCAAGCTCGAAGTAGCCCGGATGGATTTTCGTCCCGGTGGTGTATTTCACTTCAAGTTAATGTATCCAGAAGGGCCAGACATGTGGGCTAGGTTTGCCTATTTGGTGGCGGAGTCACCGGAGAGGATCGTGTACGTCAGCTCTTTTTCAGATCCCGAAGGCCAAATCGTCCGCGCGCCATTCAGCGACATGTTCCCTCTGGAAATCCGCAACGAAGTGCTCTTCACAGAAGCAAAGGGTAAGACTATCATCACCTTAACCGGCACGCCGATCAACATGTCAGTAGAAGAAATGGACTTTTACAAAGGCATGTTCGACTCGATGAATCATGGCTTCAGAGGCACCTTCGACCAGTTGGCTGAATATTTGGAGGAAGTATAAGGCAGAGTCTATTACCATTATTTGATAAAACAAGGAAGGCCCTAATCTACTCGTTTTTCGAGAGGTTAGGGCCTTTTTATTAGGCAATGTTAAATCTTAATGTTGATTTTCAACATGAGTAAATTAAAGTGGTTATAAATTAAATCTGTTCTTTATGATTTCAGTAACCTCACAAGCAGTTAAATTTGTGTTGTTAATTCTTATGTAATTTTCTCTATTAATTTCTCCCTCGAATGAGTTCAATCGATGTTGCTCCATTGTCTGTATTAAATCCTGTTCAGAACGGGCGACATCCCTCTTTGTTGGTTTGTGTTCAAGCCTGTGAGGAGTTTTGTTACGCTCAATTCTTTTCTCAAGATCGGCTTCAAGCTCAACAAAATACACTACGCCATCATTTTCTTCGATTGTTTTACAAATTTTATCAACAAAGTCCCAATCACTCTGCAAATCGAATCCCCATACATAAGTGAAAATCAATCCATACATATCACTGACGGCGGCGACTTCAAATATGTCTTGACGAAATTTATTCACTAATCTCCACATTTCATGACTAAAGCCAAAAATGGGAGCCAGCAATTCAATCGTCATGTGGTTGTGGAACAACTTTAGTTCAGTTACCTTTTCCAGTTCATGTCCCACTGTCATTTTTCCTACCGCCTGCGGACCAAATATAATAACAAATTTCACGAATTCATCTCCCTGGAATATATTTCAATAATATCATCACATTAACATAACCTTTTAATAAAAAGAACCTAAAAAAAACACAAGTGAACGAAAAGGGAGTCCATTGTCGCTCTTTATGAACAAGGATAAGATGAACTCATTAAAGCGGTTACAAAATACGAGAAAGGAGCGGTTCACATGCCTGAAATTTCGATCACGATGTATGAGGGCAGAACGGAATCCCAGAAGCAAGAAATAGTAGAGGTGTTCACCCGGGAACTGTCCCGGATTATTGACCGCGAACCCGCCTACATCTCCGTCTTATTTAATGAGATACCCTGGGATGAGAATGTCCCGGAGAACCTTAGAAAGCAGCAGAGTCCAAAAGGGGGAGAATGACTTGAAATCGATGGACACTATGCCGACGGGCCGGGAGTCTCCCCGCCAGAGGATAAGCAGCAGCTTAAATGAAAGAATCAGTAGTACAAGCCGTTATCTGTGGAGATACCGGACGCTTTATCTCCTATCCATTCCAGGCATACTCTATTTTCTGATTTTTAAATACGTCCCCCTCTTCGGTTCGGTTATCGCTTTCCAGAATTATAACATTTTCAAAGGATTTAGCGGAAGCGAATGGGTAGGCCTGGAGCATTTTCGCACGATGTTTGCACACTATGATTTCTTGCGGATATTGAACAATACACTGCTGCTTGGGCTGTACGATCTTGTGATCGCCTTTCCGGTTCCTATCGTATTGGCTATTCTGCTGAACGAGGTTCGGCTTGTGGTGTATAAACGATTTCTTCAGACAATCGTGTACATGCCCCATTTCTTGTCATGGGTCGTTATCAGCGGTATATTTATAGGCATTTTCTCAACAGATGCGGGAGTTGTTAATAAAGCGTTAGGCTTGCTTGGCCTGGAACCCATCTATTTTTTGGGGGAAGATTCCTATATTCGAACCATCTTGATTGGCTCAGGGATATGGCGTGATTCCGGGTACGGCACCATTATCTTTTTGGCTGCGATTGCGGGAATCAATCCCGATCTGTATGAAGCGGCGGAGGTGGATGGCGCCGGACGGCTGAAACAAATATGGTCAATAACGCTTCCGTCACTGCTGCCAACCATAACTATTTTACTCTTGCTTCATATCGGGAAATTTATGGATCTCGGGTTCGAGCGGGTCTATGTGTTCTTGAATCCCTTAAACACAGGCTCCGGCGAAATTCTCGATACGTACATTTATAAGGCGGGGCTGATGTCCCAGCAATACAGTTATACGACTGCCATCGGTTTGTTTAAATCTGTCGTGGGACTTGTGCTGATTATGATCGGAAATATATTCAGCAAAAAAACGACCGGTGAAAGTTTGTATTGACAAGGGAGGCATGATGATGCGGTTACCCAGTGTCCGTTACCGGATATTCAACGTTGTTAATCTTATCTTTCTTTCTCTGCTGTCGTTGACAATGATATTGCCGTTCGTCAATGTACTTGCCCAATCCTTAAGCAGCTCCGAAGCAATTATGAACGGAGAGGTGAGTTTCTGGCCGGTTGCTTTTACGTGGATCAATTATGAATATGTATTCGGCGATTTTTCGTTCTGGAGGGCATTTGCCGTGTCGGTCGGCGTAACGCTTGTCGGGACGTTCGTCAATCTCGTCGCTACGGCATCGCTGGCGTACCCCATTTCCCGTACAGAGTACAAAGGACGCGGCTTTATCGTAATGTTCGTCTTGATTACGGTCGTATTCTCGGCACCGCTCATCCCGAATTTTATTCTAATGAGAGAGCTGCATCTCGTTAACAATCCCCTGGTTCTCATCGTACCGGGAGCTATTAATGCTTTTAACTTTTTCGTCATGCGCTCTTTTTTTGCCCAGCTGCCAACGGAATTGATCGACGCTGCCCGCATCGATGGTTGTGGAGAGCTGGGTATCATCGGCCGGATTATTCTTCCGCTGTCTAAACCGGTGATGGCTTCGCTCGGTATTTTTTACGCAGTCAGCCATTGGAACTCCTATTCTACTGCGCTTTATTATTTGAACGATTCGGCCTGGTGGCCGATTCAAGTCATGCTGAAGAAGCTGTTTGAAAGCGATGAGATTTCTGTCGATTCCGGTTCCTCCATGTACAGCTCACTTGCGCATACTTCACCGGAAGGCATCAAAATGGCGACCATCATCATCGCGACCCTGCCGATCATTATTATTTATCCGTTCCTTCAGCGCCATTTTGTAAAAGGGATAATGGTAGGCTCCGTCAAATCCTAAAGGGTAAGCAATACAGTCGTTAGGAAGCGGAGGGATCCTATGTTCAGAATATTGATTGTCGACGACGAGCCGATGATAAGAATTGGACTGGCCAAAATGATTGAACAAGCGGGTCTGTTCGAATGTCAAATCAAACATGCGGAGCATGGCGAAGAGGCACTTTCACTGGTTAAATCCTTTAGTCCGCATTTTCTGTTCACGGATATCCGTATGCCCGTAATGGACGGGATGGAGTTATGCCGCAAGCTGTCGGAGCTGAAGAGTCATGTTCGTATCGTCGTGATCTCCGGTTATTCTGACTTTGAATATGCGAGAAGTTGTATGGAATATGGTGTCAAAAGCTATCTGCTGAAACCCGTTGGCCGACAAGAGCTCGGCGATGTATTGCGCAAGCTGCTCACTGCCGAATCGCCTTCCGTTTCACTGGTGCCTGTCATGGAGTTGAATGATTGGGCTGCACGGCTGGAGCGCTCCATATGGGAGCTGCGATACACGGATGTGGAAGAGCAAATGGAGGCATGGCGTTGCCATTATTCTTCTTATGCGTTGAAGCCGGAACAGGTGCCGGAGCTCTTACGGATGCTGTTCGGCCTGATCGTGGCCAAATTAAATGAGCACGACGGGGAAGCGTTTCATAACGTGAGCGATATCAATCTGCACGATACTTCGGAAGCAGGTTTTAAGTCTTTCGAGCAAAGTATACAATCCTTAATGCTAACGCTGAAAGAAAGACGCAGCAGCAAGCGCAAAAATCCTGTCGATGAAGCGAAAGCATTTATCGAACAGAATTTGACCCGCGAAATATCTTTAGAGGAAGTGGCGGAGAAGCTTGGCCTCAACGCTTCCTACTTCAGTCAATTATTTAAGCAGGCGACGAGGGAAACCTTTGTTCAATACCGGATAAGGAGGAAAATGGAACTCGCCAAGCGGATGCTGGAGCAGCCCAAATACCGCATAACGGACATCTCCTATGAGGTTGGTTATGCCGATCATCCGCATTTCACAAAAACGTTCAAAAAAGTTACGGGCTATACTCCGTCTGAGTATCGCAACCGGATCGGTATTGAATAATGAAGCAAAGCTTATCGGCCCGCCTCTTTATTCACTTCGCCGCGATTATTACGCTATCGCTGTCTGCCATCGGCATTTTTACTTATTCCTATGCCTCCTCGGAGCTGAATAACCAACTGGCCGGCAATATCGCCCAGACGATTCGGAATACGGTTTATCAGACCGATTTGTATTTGCGGAACTATGACAGAGCGACCTACTCCATTCTGTCCAACAATAACGTCAAGCACTTCCTGGATATGGAGCCCGACGACAGCTACTCCTATTATGAATACAGCCGGCAGATTAAGATGGATACCTATCAGCCTACTTTCCTGCTGTATCCGCAAATCGGATTTCTGTACATTATCGGGCAGAACGGGCGAATGGTGGCAGATGACAATCAAAATTTAATCGGGGTTCCTCAGATCGATGCGGTCCGCCAATATGAAGAACTGCTCGCCGCAATACCGGCAAACGGGGAGTCGGCAATTCTCACGCGAAGTATTCGCAGCGGACAAAAACCGAATGTGATTACCATTGCCCGGAGAATTAGAGGACTCTCTTCCTATACGCCTAACGGCATATTGGCCATCGAATTCAATGCGCTTGAGCTGGATACCATTTGGGGAGAGCTCGATCTGGGACGCGGCGGCTATCATTATGTGCTCGATCAGAAGGGGACGATTATATACTCACCGGATCAGGAAGGAGCCGGCGACGGGCTACCCCCGGAAGCGATAAAAGCGGTAATGAGCAAGGATGCCGGCTCCCTGCAGTTAAGCGCAAACGGTACGGACAGATTGTTCATATCCGAGCATTCCGCTTATTCCGGCTGGCGGATTGTTGCTTCCGTCCCTCTGGCTGAGCTGCATAAGCCGATTACGACTATACGGACTGCAACCGTGTGGGTAGGCGCGATAACACTCTTTATTGCGCTTATTCTCGCCTACCGGCTCGGAACCTCGTTAATAGATCCCATCCGTGTGCTAATCAAAGGAATGAGGCAGACAGAAATGGGGAATTGGCAGAAGCTCGGGATGGGCGAAAGGAGGGATGAAGTCGGCATCCTCATTCACCGCTACAATTTAATGGTCACCCGGCTCTCGGAAATGATTGAGAATGTATATGAAGCGGAGCTGAACAGGCAGAAGTCGGAGATCAAGCTGCAGCAGGAGGTTCTGGAACGGCACCGCGCTGAATTTCAGGCGCTCCAGTTGCAGATTAATCCACATTTTGTATATAACACGCTGGAAACGATTAAATGTTATGCAGTCGTACAGGATTCGGAAGAAATCACTTCTATGGTAGAAGCGATGGCGCTGATGCTCCGCTACTCAATCCAGACCAATCTGGAGGAGATTACAGTAGCGAATGAGCTGAAGCACGTTCTTGCCTACTTATCCATCTTGAAATACCGAATGAACAGGGAGCTGGATGTGGAGGTGGTTATACCGCCGCCGCTGCTGCTTGAGAAAATGGTCCGTCTGACGCTTCAGCCGCTGGTAGAAAATATTGTTCAGCATGCTTTCCCGCAAGGGATGGGGAGCGGCCATGTTATTCGGATCGATGCCCGCAGAGTGGATGAACGGTTTCTTGTGATCGTTCAGGATAACGGAATAGGCATGACGGAAGAGCAGCTTGAGATCCTGCACAAAAGAATCGAATTGAACCAGTTGGCTGGACAAGAGCAGGATACAGTCTACCATCGGGGCGGCATCGGACTGCTGAATGTTCATCGCCGGATTCAGCTTGTATTTGGAGAGAGCTATGGACTGATGGTTGAAAGCGCTTCGGGAATAGGTACAACGATAACGATGGTCATGCCAGCGGATCAACAGCTGAAAAGAATCTGAGTAGGGAGGATTATTGATATGAAAATTGATTTGAGCGGCAAGGTAGCACTGGTAACGGGATCAAGCGGCGGAATCGGTGCCGCAATCGCACTACAATTGGCACAATACGGAGCAAAAGTCGCAGTGAATGGCTTGCGCAATATGGAGCAGGCAGAATCGGTGGCCGCTTCCATTCGAAATGCCGGCGGTGAAGCAGCCGCCTTCTGTGCAGATGTAACGGACACGGCAGCGATCGGCGCCATGATCACCGGCATTGAGGCGCGGCTCGGCGGACCTGTTGAACTGTTAATCAATAACGCCGGTCATTTAGTGGAACGCAGCAGCATTACCGATATGAGCGAGGAGCTTTATCAGAAAATTATGGACGTGAATTTGAAAAGTGCCGTCTTTGTATCCAAAGCTGTCATACCGGGAATGAAATCCGCAGGCGGTGGCCGTATTCTTAACCTGACTTCCTTGGCTGCGCATAACGGCGGAGGGCCTGGAGCTGCCATTTATGCGGCTTCCAAGGCAGCAGTTATCGCCTTGACTAAAGGGATGGCGAAGGAACTCGCGCCATTCGGCATTACCGTAAACGCCCTATCGCCGGGATTTATCGGTCAAACGGCGTTTCATGCGACCTTTACACCCGAGGAAGCACGGATCTCAACGGTGCGTTCAATTCCCCTGGGACGGGAAGGCAATCCGGACGACGTCGCTGGAGCCGCGCTGTATCTATGCTCGGAGCTTGCTTCATTCATCACAGGTGAAACCATTGAAATTAACGGCGGCATGTTCATGCGTTAACGATAATAACAAACAACAGGGAGGGATTTAGGTGACTAAGATGAAGCAGACTTCTGTCCGGAAGCCCCTTTATCAACCGGTGAGCGGACCGTTTCATGTCGACTATGCGCCGGATGAGGGGATGGTATTAAACGAAAATCCGCCGCGGTTTACTTGGATGCCCGCACAGCAGGAAGATGATGCTGCTTATTTACTCCAACTTTCAACCGCGCCGTCTTTTGAAGAGAGTACGACAATAACCATGGGTCCGCTGGCCTTTAATTTTTATACTCCCGGCGAGGTGTTTGAAGCTGGCGAATATTATTGGCGCTACGCACTTGTTCTTGCGGAAGGGGATTCCATGACGGATTCCGACTCCTTGCAGCATACGGCCTGGAGCCAAACACGCCGATTCACGCTGCCGGCAGGACTTGCGGAAACACCGCTGCCGGACCGGCTGAACCGTTATGAAGGGACCGGCCTGGGACATCCCCGTTTATGGTTAAGCCCATCGGGAATGGAAGAATTGGCCCGGGATGTTGCTTCCGATGCCAGTTCTTGCGGTTGGAATCAATTCATGGCGAATTCCGTTAATCCCTGGATAGATGCTCCTTTAGTAGCGGAGCCCTCACCTTATCCAAACAACCAACGGGTCGCGAAGTTATGGCGCCAGATGTATATCGACTGTCAGGAGGTGCTGTATGCCATCCGTCATTTGAGTATCGCTGGACGTGTGCTGCATGACGAACAGCTGCTGGGAGCGGCCAAGAGATGGCTGCTTCATGTGGCGGGGTGGGATACAGAAGGTACAACCTCCCGCGATTATAACGACGAGGCGGCTTTTCGGATTGCGGCGGCACTTGCATGGGGGTATGACTGGCTCGGCGACACGTTGACCGAAGAAGAGCGGGAGCTGGTCAAGGGCAAGCTGCTGCGGCGGACGGAGCAAGTGGCTCAGCATGTGATCATCCGTTCCAAAATCCATCATGTGCCCTACGACAGCCATGCTGTCCGTTCGCTTTCATCTGTATTGGTGCCTTGCTGTCTGGCACTCCTTCACGAGGAGGAATGCGCCAAGGAATGGCTGGACTACGCCGTTGAATACTTCAGTTGTCTCTACTCCCCCTGGGGAGGAATCGACGGAGGCTGGGCTGAAGGTCCGATGTATTGGACGACAGGAATGGCTTATGTTACCGAGGCTATCAATCTGCTGCGGAATTACACCGGCATTGATCTGTACAGGCGGCCATTTTTCCAGAGCACCGGCGATTTTCCGCTCTACGTGTATCCGCCTGATGCGATGCGAGCCAGCTTCGGTGACCAGTCAACGCTTGGGGAGCCGGTAAATTTAAAGACAGGATACAATATCCGCCAGCTGGCAGGTGTTACGGGGAACCGTTGGTACCAATGGTATTATGAGCGGGTCAAGAGCAATGACCCTGGTACGGAAGGGATGTTCTATAATTATGGTTGGTGGGACTTTAACTTTGACGAGCTCGTCTACCGGCATGATTTCCCTCAGATCGACGGGGAGCCGCCCATCGGCATTGAACCGCTGAAATGGTTCCGCGACGTGGGTTGGGTCGCCATGCATCATCAGATGGAGGATCCTGACAATCATATTATGCTTCTGACCAAATCAAGCAGGTACGGCAGCATCAGCCATAGCCATGCCGATCAGAACAGCTTCACTCTGCATGCTTTCGGAGAACCTCTGGCCGCAGACACCGGGTATTATATCGCTCACGGCAGTTCATTCCATCGTAACTGGCGGCGTCAGACGCGATCCAAAAACAATATTCTGATCGGTGGAGCCGGACAATATGCCGAGAATAACAAGGTGTACAATATGGCAGCTACGGGCCGCATTGAAGAGGCTTATTCAGAGCCCGGCCTTAGTTATGTCCGTGCAGATGCTACAGCGGCTTATGCGCATACGGTACCGCATTTGCAGCGTATCGTTCGTGAAATCTATTTTCTGCAGTCGTCCTATTTCGTGATTGTAGACAGCATTGATCTTACGCGTGCGGATTCGGTACAATGGTTATTTCATGCCGTTCATCCGCTGAGGATCAAAGGCCAGACCTTCCGGATCAACGGAACAAAAGCGGGGCTTGACGGGAGCTTCATCTACAGTTCGTCGGGTGAACTTGCGCTGAGCAGCACCGACAAGTTCGAGGGAGTGGACCCAGCAGAGTATGATGGGCTGCCGAAGCATTATCATTTGACGGCGGAGACCAGGCAGGCGGTATCCCACCGAATCGTGACACTGCTCGTCCCCTACCGGATGGAGCAGCCGAAATACGTCCCTTATTTCATTGATGATCAGGACCATGGCCTTCATTTGTATTTTACAGAGGCAGGCATTACGCAGAAGATTGAGGTAAACAAAGCCTACTAGCAATTCAATCAGCAATACCTAAAAAAACTCCAATACCACATAAAGGATCCCCATTGTTCCAAAGGATGGGGACCCTTTATGATTAGCTTTGAAAGCGCTTCACATAATGAGATGCCTATACTATCTTACAAGGAAAAGAGGGGTAGCATGAACAAATGGATGACCTCGGGAGCGGCTATGCTGCTTGTGGCATCAATTCTTACAGGATGCGCCAAGGATAGCGGAACTGCTTCAAGCGGCGGCGGGCAGGCGGAACAGACGAAGTTCTCGATCTCCTTGCGCACGCTTGCCTACACGTACGTTGAGAAATCGCCTAATCTTAACGAGGATAAATGGGTGAAGCAGCTGGAGGAATTTACAGACACCAATCTGAAAATCATTCTTGTGCCCCATAAGGAATACGAGCAAAAGATGGTGCAGATGTTCGCAACAAATGACATCCCTGATGTTGTACAGGGGGATGGCGGGGTCAACGGCAAAGAGATGGCTGGATCTGTGGAGGCGGGGGTGTTTCAGCCGCTCGAAGAACTGCTGCAGAAATACGGTCAAAATTTGTTGAAGACGATTCCCCAGGAGGCTTGGGATAAAGTCACTTACGACGGCCATATCTATGCGATTCCCGAATATTTATCCAATCCGTCCAGACGGGCGACCTGGATCCGTAAAGATCTGCTCGACCAAACCGGACTGAAGGTACCAACAACAGTAGAGGAAACGTTGAAGGTGCTGCGCGCATTCAAAGAGCTCGGTGTAGAAAATCCATATATGGGACGCGAAGATTTCAAATATGCTGACACTTTTTTTGGAGCTTACGACGTACAGCCGTTCCTGTCTATGATGGAGCAGCAGGGCAACGAGATCGTTCCGAAATTTATGGACAGTGAAAACATGCAGCAGGCGTTAAGCGTGTATAAAACGATGTACGAGGAAGGCCTAATCAATAAAGAATTTGCCACGATCAACTCGACGGTGTTTAAGAATTCGATATTGTCCGGTAAAGCGGGCATGTGGTCCATGAACGCCAACGAGCTGATTCAATGGGAGAAGCAGCTTAAGGAATCCGTTCCGGAAGCGGAGATTGAGATCATACCTTCACCCGTAGGTCCAGACGGTAAAGGCGGCTATTACTTATACGGTCCTGTCACAAGAGCCTATTTCATCAATAAGAATGCCACTGATCCGGAAGGCATTATCCGCTTTTTCGACTGGATGGTTTCCGGGGAAGCCGAGAAGTTCTTTACTTACGGTATCGAAGGAGACACGTATACGATGAACGGAGATACGATTGCCTACGATTCTCCGACCGATTCAGCCGGTGTCGACGAGGAACGTTACCGTCAATCGTTCCTGTGGCTTGTGCAGGATACAAAGTATAACAAAGGTTCGTTGTCACTGACGGAAGAAGGGAAAAAGCTGATGAATATTTACGACACGCTTCTTGTGAACGAGGGAAGGGACGGCATCACCTTCGATCCCCGTCTGGAGTCCCTGGTCGGAAATCCGGATGTCGCACCTAACTCGGACACAGCCCCGCCGCTGCTCTTGACGCACATGATCAAGATGGTTTATGGAAAAGAACCGATCTCAGATTGGCCTAAAGTTGTGGAGGAGTGGAAGTCCAAAGGCGGAGACAAAGTGATTAAGGAAGCGACAGAGAAATTTAATGCAAATGAGGGTGTTACCGCTTCCAGACGATGAACGACTAATGAAAGATAGGGAGGATTGCATATGGGGAACTTGAAGCATACTGCTGGATGGCGGCGCATGATCACCGTCATGGTCGTTTTGCTCATGGCAGGCGGACTGTTTACCGGAAATTCGGTGCAAGCTCTATCATTGACGGACGTTACAATGTTTGGGGAAAGGGTTCAGGACGTGATTCCCGAACCGGAAGGCCCTGAATTAGAAATCTACTCGGACCACTTCGACGATCCGGACAATTACGGCACTTCAGGCGGTATTGCCATTCCTTCTCCGTGGCTGCAGGAAGGCGCTGGGAACAGCAAGGCCAAAACTTCGGTATCTGCCACTGCACCGTCATTGCCTAATCTGGTCAAAATTGATGCAACGGATGTTTTGGCCCTTCCACTGAATCTTACCGGCTATGGAAACATTAAGCTTAGCTACTACACAAGGGCTTCTTCTTATATTAGCGGAAGTGTAATCATCGAATGGTCAGGAGACGGGGGAGGGACCTGGTCGACGTTGGAGGAATTCAAACTGACTCCGGGAACCGTCGAGCAGCCCAACAAAGAATCCAATCAATCCAAGAGCCAACGCTTAGATTCAAGTGCCAATAATAATGCTGCTGTCAAAATCAGGTTTCGGGCAGGTGATGCGATGTTGGCCAATATGTATATCGATAGTGTGGTGATTTCGGGACAGGCGATTCCCGGCATTACACCTGCTCCGTCTCCCGTGCCGCCGGTTACGGATCCGGATCCCGAATTCACGCCGCCGGAAGGTGTAATCCTGTATGAGGATGTTGCGATTGGAATGGCGGGTGATCGCATCCAGTACGCATCTATAGCTGTTCCAGAGCATGCTCCGGCTGAACCGATGCCGGTGATGGTCTACATTCACGGTGGCGGCTGGAACCATGGTGACCGCAAGCAGGCGCTCAGTTCCATCTGCAACTACGTTCTTAAACGAGGTTATATCGGCGTCTCCCTGGATTATCGCTTGACGCCGGAAGCACCTTTTCCAGCTCAAATTCAGGATGTGAAGCTTGGCATCCGGTATTTGCGTGCGCATGCCGGGCAATATGGGCTGGATCCTAGCCGAATCGGGGTATGGGGCTCATCGGCAGGCGGCCACCTGGCGTCCTTGCTCGGAACAACAGCCGATTTGACCGTTCAGGATAGTGTTTATCTGGATACGGGAGCGACTGTGGCTGTGCCGGATCTTGAAGGATCGGGCGGCTGGCCGGAATATTCCGACAAAGTACAGGCGGTAGCGGATTGGTACGGCCCCGCGGACTTTACGACAACGTTTGCCGACAATTACAGCTCGGTGACCGCTTTGCTCGGCGGCCACCATGCGTTGTCCGTTCCGGAGCAGGCCAGACTTGCCATGCCCGGCACGTATGCCTCGCCTGATGATCCACCGTTCTGGATCCGGCATGGTGATAAAGACGCAACGATTCCTTATACAGACAGCGTGACCTTCGCGGGCCAGCTCAAGGCAGCAGGAGTGCCGGTTGTTGATCTGGACATTGTCGCAGGCCAAGGTCATGGATTTACGGGTACTGCTTCCGAAGAGGCGAATGCGGAAGCCTGGGTGTTTATGGATCAATATGTGAAGAATAGAGTCGTTACGGAGCCGATTCTGTATAAGGAAGGCCGCGAGCCTGCTGAGGACGATACGCCAAATGAAGAGCCGGAATGGATCGAAACAGAAGTTGGGACGTTACAGCCAACCGATGATGCCGTTATCGACAGCAGCAAGCCGGATCTTAATTTCAATCAAGCGACCGGTTCCAGCACGGGATTATTCAGCATTTCATCAGGAGCTTCGACCCGAAAATATGTATATTTCAAATTCGATTTGACCGAAGCAAACGAAGCAGGAGAACGTTATTTGTTTAAAGTCGCTGCGAAAAAGGGATCGAGCAATACGGACACGGAATTATCGCTGTATGGCATTGCTGCCGGGAACTGGACAGAATCCTCCATTACTTGGAACCATGCTCCTGTTACGAGCTTGAACGATGCAGCCCTTATTGGCAAGTTTACGGTCGATGCCGCAAATAGCGGGAGCCCGGCCGTATACGAGGTTGATGTGACGGACTATGTGACGGATCGTCTGGAGCAAGGTGGGGTGGCATTTATGCTTGCAGATGCAGCGGCTTCAGGAGTATCGGTTAACATATACTCCAAAGAAGCGAACGGCGTGAGCAATCCGCAGCCGCAGCTGTCGATAATTCGACTGACGGAGGCAGGCAGTGATACGCAGCCGCCCGTATGGGAACAAGGAGCCGAACTGTCTGCTCACAATTGGGGAACCAACTTTGTAGATTTGGAGTGGCCTGAAGCCACCGACAATACGGCGGTTACCCTATATCGGATCTATAAAGGCGAAACGATGATTGGCGAGCAGACGGGTACGGCCTATAGAGCAGCTGGACTTGAAGCCGGAACGGCTTATTCGTTCAAGGTGGAAGCAGTCGATGCGGCTGGTAATTTCAGCAACCGTTTGTCGATTGACTGTAAGACGCTATCCTCTCCAATCATGCCATGGCCTGTCCACGCGGTTACGGCGAGCGGCAGCGACGGCAATCTGGAAACGAATGTACTGGACAACAACAGCTATACACGCTGGTCGGCAGCCGGAGACGGGCAATGGATCGCTTTGGATCTGGGGGAGAGCCGCGACCTCGGTTATGTTGGCATTGGATTTTATAAAGGCAATGTGCGCTCCACCTCCATAGAGATAGAAATCTCCGAAGATGGAACGGTCTGGACTCCGGTCTTCAGCGGCAGAAGCAGCGGAGAGACGACGGAAATGCAGGCATTTGATCTGCCCGACTCCAGTGCCCGCTACGTCAAAATTACCGGACGCGGAAACTCGGATGGAAGCGTCTATATGAGCTTGACCGATGTTCATCTGTATGAACCTTATGCAGGCGGCGGTACACCTGTAGCCATCATTCCATATATGGAGCCGGAAACGCCTGAAGGAACGGTGCCCTTCACCGCCCCGGGATTGACGAATCCAGATGGAACGGAGCACGCCGTGCATACACCACATTCGGTCACGGGGCGGACGATTGACGTACGGGATTACGGTGCCAATCCGGCCGATAATGGCGTTGACGACCGTCCAGCCATCCAAGCTGCTATCGATGCAGCGGCAGCAGGCGATGAAGTATTCCTGCCCAATGGGGTATATCATTTATTGACGGCACCTGACGGAACAACCAATCTGTCTTTGAAATCAGGCGTCAACCTTAGGGGCGAAAGCGAAGAAGGGACTTTGCTGATTACCTCATTGAATCTGGTTACCCAAAGTGCAGCCATCAAAGCGTCCAGTCAGCATGATATCGTCCTGTCCAGTATGACCCTCTCTTCCACTTGGAGCGGCCGTTATTCGACCGACCATCAGAATAACAATATTGAGGCGGGCGGCCCTGACACTATGATTAGAATCGCCAACTACGGCGATAACCCCTCGTATAATATTACGGTCGATCATGTGACGGTAGAGAAGTTCCGCAGAATGGGCATTCGGATCGAACATAGCCGGGATGTGACGGTGAAGAACGCTACTTTCCGCAATGCGACGGATCTTGGTACGGGAGGTTCGGGTTATGGGGTGTCTATTCAAGGTACAGCGAAGACGGATCGGCTCGGCTTCGAGAATGATACGAAATGGAACGTGGTGGAGGATAGCGCCTTCGAAGGTCCGTATTTGAGACATGGTGCCCTGATTCAATTCGTGGCCCATAACAATGTGCTCCGCAACAATACATTTGCCGGAACCAAGCTGGATGCTATTGATCTCCACGGAGAATTGGAGTACCTAAATGAAATTTATGGCAATGTTATCACGGATGTCCTGACCGGAGCAGCGATCGGGCTCGGCAATACGGGCGGGTCCGCACCCAGCAACCACAGCAAGTCTGGGGCAGGTAATTACATCCACGACAATATCATTAAGCATTGCCGTAACGGCATCGTTGTTATCATGGGTACGCCGGACACGATTATTGAGCACAACGTGATCGAGAATACCACCGATATTCAAGGGGCATCGGGAATTAAGATATTGAATGGTCCGGGTACACTTATCCGCAATAATATAATCCGGAACAACACAACGGCTGACTACTGGGCCATCCTGCTTGAACACGATGAAGGAGATGCTGCAGCGGGGAATATCGGGGAAGGCGTTCCCCGGAACGTTCGAATAGAAGGGAATAATATTGCCGGCAATACAAACGGAATTGGGTTATTCGCTGGAACAGGCATCCTGCTCAAGAATAACTTACTGGATAATCTGACAGTCAATTACTATCAGGCTCCGGATGTCACGTTGTCGGAGGAGTAGAAGACCTTATCATACTAAGGGGGTGTTCCAGCAGCCGTATCATGGCTGTTGGAACACCCCCTTCCCTGTATCGTATTCCCTGATTCGCTGCAGGGTCTAAATCTTAAATTTATGGATGATGCTCTGCAGATCATCTGCCAGGCTGGCAAGAGATTGGGAAGAAGAAGAGATTTCCTCCATGGAGGCGAGCTGCTCCTGCGTTGCGGCGGAGATGTTCTGTGTATTGGTGGCCGATTCTTTGGCTACGGCGCTGACATCATAAATAGCTGCATTCACCTTTTCAGTCCCGGCGGCCATTTTATGCAGAGCGGTTGAGATCACCTCAATCTGTGAGACCATCCCGTTTACCGCAAGGTGGATTTTATGAAAGGAATTTCCGGCTTCATTAACAATATGGAGCCCGGAATTTACTTCCTCAGAGGCTTTTTCCATCGTTTCCAGCGTAATGGCCGTATCTTGTTGAATCAGCTGAATCAGCTGGGAGATCTGTTCCGTTGATTCATTGGATTTCACTGCCAGCTTTCTTACTTCGGCGGCCACCACCGCAAATCCGTTGCCGTGTTCCCCGGCTCTTGCCGCTTCTATGGCTGCGTTCAAGGCGAGCAGATTCGTCTGCACGGATATATCCGTAATGACATTGGTAATCTGCCCGATTTGTTCAGAGCGCTCATGGAGGCTTTTGACGGCAGCGGACAAGCTGTTGACATTGGTATAGATCGAGTTCATCTGTTGGTTGGCTTCATCAATGGCCTGATTGCCTTCCGACGACATTTGTGAGGCATGCAAAACATCATTTCGCATATTTTCTGTATTATCCGTTATGGTTTGGGTATACCGGGTAATGTCAGCAATGACCCTGGTGCTGTCTTCGACATTATCGACCTGTTGTTCTGCGCCAGTCGCCAGCTCCTGGACCGTTATGGTAATATGTTCACTCGCTTTACTGTTCTGTTCGCTACTAGCGCTGAGCTCTTCCGAGGCTGAAGCCACCATTTGTGAAGATTCATGAACCGTGCTGAACACGGATTGCAAGGTGGCAGTCATATTATTGAAAGAGGCAGACAGCTCACCCATTTCATCCTTGGATTGATAACTTCCTTTTACCGTGAAATCGCCCTGTTCCGCTTGGGACAACAAATTCACAACCTCTTTGATGGGCTTTACAATCAGACGTGCGATGATCAGGCTCAGGAAGAGTAACAGGATCAATGCCGCAAAACTGATTACTGATACAAGTATTGTGATTTTGTTCAGGTCTTCCTGGTTTTTGCTGTTAATTGTACCGGCGAACGAAGTATGTAAATGCTGCAGCTCTTTCAGTGTGTCGTTCACCAGCTTGCGGTTTGGTTCAACGGCATCAAGGTACAACGCGTAGGCTTCTTTGTTTTTATTGACGGCAGCTAATTCGATGACTTTGTTGCGGCTCTCCTTTAAAAGCTCTGCTTGCTGCTTATATTGGTCAACTAAACGCTGTTGTTCATCATTTAATTGCCCGTTGTCTATTTCAGCAATCAAAGCATCGATTTCTTCCCAGGCTGAACTGATTTCATCTTCCAGTTCCTGGTTTCGGGCAGGGTCCTCTGTGGCCAATAACTCCAGTGTATAAGCATCGCTGGCTCGTGCATTTATTCTGATTTGCATCGTTTTTTCAAGCGGTATCAGGTTTTCCGTATACATGATATCGGAACCCTTGGCCATAACCCGAATATAATTCAGGCCCATCATGCCTACCGAACCTAATGCCAGCACACTAACTAATATGATGATCATCAGTTTTTGGGTTACGGTTAAGTTTTTTAGTAGTTTCAAGCGAGCGTCTCCTTTAAATTTAAAGTATTTTCCTAGAGATTAATATCGGTTCCGGTGTAAGGAATTTGAAGTGGGAAAATTTTTTATAAAGAAGGAGTTTATTTAAAGCTGGGGAATTAGGAGAAGGAAGCAGTCAATATGGATTATTAGAGGGGGCAACATGAAATTATTAATCATTCAACCAAAACTGGAACACAATCTAGTGCAGCTTGAGAAAGCCCTGCGGGATCATCCTTCCGTGGATGCCGTGATTTTCCCTGAGGGTTATTTGAATGAGAACCTGGAGCAGGCCTGCGGTTTGGCGCAACAATATAGCAGAATACTCATTGGCGGGCACAGGAGGCTGCAGGACCATCCGAAAGACAGGGCGCTGATCATTGACCGAGCGGGTGCAGTTGTTCTGGATAGAAGGAAATACAGCCACACGATTTTCAAAAGAATTGAAGGCTTGAAGGTGGGGCACATTCTGTGTGATGAGCTGGTATTACAAGGAGTGAAGGGTGAAGATACCCGTAATATAGACTTGATTGTACATCCGATAGGTGTAGGCATGTTCAGTGAAGAGCAATTTGAAGAATGGATCCATGCAGCCCGGCAAATAGCTGTTGCCTATAGGGCGATGGTTATCGGTACGAGTCACGCAGACGGCTCATTTCGGGGAGCGGATGAATCCATACCCATTGCTTACTGTTTTGATCCCCATGGAGAGGTAGTCTTTATATCGAAGAATGATACAAGAACCCGGATATTGGATATGAGCACACAGACCGTTACGTTTCCGCCACTAGCCCAACATCAGATTGAAAATAAGGGATTTCTGAAGGAGGTTTGATATGGATTAGCGTTCGTCACCAGTCTTCGAGCTGTTCTAATGTATATCGTACCTCAGAATGGTATAAACGAGGCTCAAACATCCATTATGATGTATTTTGTACATTCAAAGGATAGCCATAAGGCACTTTTCGGCTCATGCTGCGGTTCCTGCTGCACCAAATACACTGAAATCCTAAAACAAGCCTACTTTTTTCCATCCTGATGTATAAAGTGCACTCTAGCGAGCTCCGCCCTAGGCTTACAGCGTGCCTTCCGGGAGGTGGTCTTTCGAATGCGCGCCATCTATTCCCACCTTTTAAAGACTGATGCTGTACTCGTCCATTCCTAACAGAAAATAAGCGCCCTGGAGATAGATCCCCGGTGCGCTTATTTGTGTTGAAAGGCTGATTTACTGCGGGCTCAACTGTGTGATCTGGCTCAGCAGCTCGTTGACTTTATTCAACGTATCGGGAATGCCGGTGGAGTCAAAGGCTGCTTTCCCTGCTTCTACGTTGCTTATCGCCTGATCGAGGCCTTGCTGCAGTGTCTCATTGTATCCGACGATGGATTGGTGCAGGTTCGCTGCATATTCCGGAACCTGGAGGTCGGCATAATTCGTAATCTGTTCCTTAAGCGCCTGGAGTCTTTCCGTCAGTACCTCACGTGCCTGCACATCTGTCGCTGCATCTGTGGCCAAGGTCTCCATCTCTTGACCGAACTCTGTCAATGTCTGCATATAGGAAGCTGTACCGGCAGCAAAATTGACGCTATCCCCGACCTTTTCCGCAATTCCGCAACCCGGCACAATCAACAAGACAAGCAGCAGCAGACCTAATCCATATTTTTTCACTTAGCTTCGCTCCTTCGTTTGGTTGTTGAGGTTTCTTGTTCATACGTTTATGGCAGCACAAGGTTTCGCATGACCACGGCTGTTCGCAGTAGAAATCTGCAGGGCAGCTTATGCTTACGATGCGAGCTTTCCTGCGGAAAGCTTTCGGGCGGTCGCTACCGCTCCTCCAGTTCCAAAATCCCCCTCCGTCTCCATTCCCTTATTCATAAATGTTCAGGTTCAATCTATATAGGAAATACCTTGAGCTGACGGCTGAACATCCGGTATGATGAGAGATGGAGAAGGTCCGCCAAGCTAACCGGACCCTTCCCGCACGGCACCTGACTATAGGAGGGATAACCTTGTTTTATCCAATAAGTCTCTTAATTCCGCTTATGGTCATGTTACCTAATCTGCTTTTTGTTAGATTTAAGCCGCAGAATGTGCGGGCCGGGACGAAAAAGAACCCCATCCTTATTGCAGCAGAAGGTGTAGGAAGATTTGCGGTGATGATCGTTCCGCTATTTTTTCAGGTACATCTTCATGCCAGTTATGAGATCATTGCGTTGCTGATGATGTCTTGCTCTCTGTTCATGTATTATTTAGGCTGGGGAAGGTACTACAGTAATCTCCGAGAGTATAAGCTGCTGTTTGCCCCAATGCTGGGGATCCCCGTGCCGCTTGCGATTGCCCCCAGCCTGTATTTTCTGTTCTCCGCCGTCATCCTACACTCTGGATATATGGTGATTTTCAGCGTGATCTTTGCAGTGGGGCACATTACGAACAGTCTCAGGGATTATTATGCAGCGCTGGACTGAGCCATGCCGGAATATTCTCAGTTCCAGGCCAAATCATTTTTGGGGAGGTGATATCATGTTTCTGCGCAGTCTAGAGATGTTAAGGGAAAATGACAGTAACGCCGGCAAATATCCGTTCTCCATTTCGGCGATAAAGAATCTGCATACCCTGGAGTTCAAATCGAACGTTACCTTTTTTGTTGGAGAAAATGGTTCAGGGAAATCTACGATTCTGGAGGCCATGGCCTATCAATGCGGCTTTAATACAGCAGGAGGGGGGAAGAACAACACTTATGAGGTGGATGCTTCCCATTCCATTCTTGGGGACCATATCCGCTTGTCTTGGCTGCCAAAGATCACGAACGGTTTTTTTCTCAGGGCAGAGACCTTTTATCATTTTGCCTCCCATCTGGATACGATGCCGCAGAGCTTGCCGTATTACGGGGGACGTTCCTTGCATGAACAATCTCACGGTGAGGCATTTCTATCCCTTTTCAAACATCGTTTCGGCAAAAAAGCGATCTATCTGCTCGATGAGCCCGAAGCGGCGCTTTCACCGGCCCGGCAATTGTCACTGATGCGGATTATCAAGGATTTGGAACACGAAGCCCAGTTCATCATAGCTACACATTCTCCGATTCTGCTTGGATACCCGGAGGCACAGATCCTGAACTTTGATGATCATCCGGTTGGAGAAATCCGTTATGAGGACACCCTGCACTACATCATCACCAGACGTTTCCTCGAGAATCGAAAAAGAGTCCTGCAGGAGTTGTTCTCTGATCAGGAGGAGGATGGTTAGCATGGAATGTGTGATTTTTACCGGTATTCAGGCTTCGGGCAAATCAACGTTCTACCAAGACAGATTCTTTCAAACGCATATGCGGATTAACCTTGATATGTTAAGAACCAGGAATCGCGAAGACATCTATTTGGCAGCTTCGGTTCAGGCCAAGCAACCGTTTGTCGTTGATAATACCAATCCAACCAGAGGAGACAGAAAGAAATATATCGACATTGCTAAGGCATATAAATTTAAGGTGACAGGTTATTATTTTGAGCCTAATATGGAGCTGTCCCTGGAGAGAAACGAAAGAAGAACAGGAAAAGCAAAGATTAGAGAGATTGGAATCCAAAGTACATTGATGAAACTTGAGGTTCCTGGATGGACAGAAGGTTTTGACGAGCTGTATCTTGTTAGGTCCTTTGACGGAAGGTTTCAGGTAGAGGCCTATGGACAAACAGGAGCTCCAAATGACGGAGATTAGAAACAACGGTGCACAAATATAACAACCTAAGGAGACTTACGATGAAAAAAATCGCATTTTTAATTATCGATATGCAAAAAGCCTTTTTACAGGATCACAAAGAACAAATGAATGTTGAGCGTGCGTGTGAACACATAAACTATGTTGCCGAACAGCTTCGTGCAAACAATCACCCTGTGATTCATATTCAGGATGTGGAAGGAGCCGAAGATCTTAACGCTGAATCACTCGAAATCATCCCGGAAATCAATGTGGAACCCCAGGATATCAGGGTAACTAAAGAAGCATCCAACGCTTTTTGGAATACAGAATTAGAACAGATTCTATTAAAGCATGACATTGGTTTGGTTGTCGTGGCAGGTTATGCCGCAGAGCATTGTGTTCTTTTTACCTATAACGGTGCCAGAGAGCGAGGGTTCAAAACAGTAATTCTGCAGAATGGAATACTAAGCAGTAATAGTGATGTCATTCCACTGACCAACCGGGACCGTAACGTCATTTCTTATCCTGTTATTGAGTTCATAGCCAATGGATTGTGAAGCTAGCTGCAGCCGACCGAACAATACAGGAGGTTGACCCAAGTGAATCACTCGGGCAAAAAAGTACTAGTAGTAGAAGATGATGCGGATATCAACCGTCTGCTGTGCCGGATGCTCTCGGGCGAAGGGATCACCGCTGTTCCTGCATTTTCCGGAAGTGAAGCCTCACTTCGGCTGTCGCTCGAAGAATATCAGCTGGTGCTGCTGGATCTCATGCTGCCGGGCATTCCGGGAGAAACCCTGATTACAGAGATCCGCGGGAAGTTTACTGTGCCCATCATTGTGATTTCTGCCAAAAGCACACTCGAAGACAAGGTGGCCTTGCTGCGGCTTGGTGCAGATGATTATATCACCAAACCGTTTGAAAAAGAGGAAGTGTTGGCCAGAGTTGAAGCGCAGCTTAGACGTCTCCAATATGTAGATACAGCGAATAATCATGATGGGATTATGCGTGTGCGTGAGTTACATTTGGACAAGAATCAGCATGAAGTCACCTTGGCCGGGCAGCGCCTAACCTTAACCAACTCTGAATTTGATATTCTGGCGCTGCTGCTGTCGAGGCCCGAGAAGGTTTTTTCCAAAAGCGAGATTTATCAGAACATCTGGCAGGGAACGTATCTGGGCGATGACAACACGATCAATGTCCATATCAGCAACCTGCGGGCCAAAATGGCCCATGTGACGAAAGAGGAATACATCCGGACCATTTGGGGGATCGGCTTCAAAATCGTCTAACCGGAGGTGTCTTTAGACTTTCTTAAGGTTTTGCTTAAAGCTTATTAAAAGGGACCCCGCTACAATGAGAATATCCAAGTAGCAAGGGAGGCCTGAATACGATGAATGAGATGCTGAAAATCGAGGCGCTCAGCAAGATTTACGGAGATTCTTACGCCCTGCAAGATGTTCATCTGAGCATTATGGCAGGCGACATTTGCGCAGTGATCGGAAAAAACGGTGCCGGCAAAACAACGTTATTCAAATGTATCACCGAACAGGTTTTTCCGACGGGCGGGTCGATCTCCTTTTATGGAAAAAGGGATGTAGCCGAGGTCAGACAGGAACGCCGCAAGATGGGGACCATTATTGAAGAACCGGCGTTTTATCCGGATTTCACGGCAAGGCAGAACCTGGAATATTACCGCCAGCAGCGGGGGATCGCAGGTAAAGCCCCAATCGAGCAAGCGCTGCGGGAAGTAGGTCTGCTGCATACCGGAAAGAAGAAATTCAAAGTATTCTCTATGGGGATGAAGCAGCGCCTGGGAATTGCTCTGGCCCTGATGTCTCACCCCACGCTCCTGATTCTCGATGAACCCACAAACGGATTAGATCCGGAAGGAAAGGCGGAAATCCGCCAGCTGCTTCAGCGGTTGAACCGGGAGAGAAATGTGACGATGCTGATCTCCAGCCACGTGTTGTCTGAGCTGCAAAGTATCGCTACCCGGTATATTTTCATCGACCAGGGACGGATTGTCGAAGCATTAACGGCTAAGGAGCTGCTCAACAAGACGCAGAGAACCGTCGAATTGGTCGTGAAGGACAGCGCACAGGCTGCTCCGATTCTGGATAAACATTTCCCGGATATTCCCTATCAAATCCTTCCGGATCACCGTATTCAGCTGTTTGGCGGGGTGGAGCAGACGGACCGGATCAACCGTGTACTCCATAACCAGAATGTCGCCGTAGTCTCCATTAACGTTAAAGGCGAGGACTTGGAAGCCTATTACCTCAGCCTGCTTGGAGGTGAGCGGAATGCTTAATCTCATGAAGAGTGAGCAGTATCGCTTTGTCCGGGCCAAAAGCTATTATTATACGGGATTGATCTATATCCTTCTAATAGCCGCAGCCACCATCGGACTGAAGGTGGTCGCACAGTCAGACTCCAGTTTTCCTTACGCGAATGAGCAATTCCTCTATATGAATGTCCTTAGTATGATGCCGGTCATTTTTGTCCTGCTCTTTATCTTTCCGCTTATTTTGATGGGCGAAGACCGAAGTGTGCTTAAGAATACGGTAGCTTATGGTTACAGCAGGCAGACCATCTATAACGGAAAACTGCTCATTACGCTGGCCGGATTTATCTTGTTCTCTCTGGTGTTGGTGGTTGTATCCGTCCTGATAGCTTCTACGATGGTGAGCAAAGACGAGCCTACTTTGGCCCAATATTTAAGTAAGCTGCTGAACCTGCTGCCCATTATGACCGCCGGAATAACCACGTATTTCTGCCTGGCATCGATCATGAAGAAAAATGTCCGGCTGGTGATTATGTTTCAGGTCATCCAGTTCTTTCCTTATTTTGTTCTGGGATATCTGCAAGGCCGGTTTAGTTGGGCAAAGTGGCTGCGTGACCATCAGCCGGTGTATTACTTACTGAATGCGTATGAAGAGATGACCTATCCTGCTTGGGAAACGTGGGCAGTCGGGGGGAGCTATACCTTGGTATTTTATTTGCTGGGACTGTACCTGTTCACCAAGGAAGAATTTTAGACAAGGGTTTCGAGGAGAGGGGAATAAGGAACCTATGCAACAAGTTATAGTCATAAGTGCCGCGCTGCTGGCGGTCTTGTTTCTTATTCCTTATCTTCTGCAGCGCCGGGGTATTGCCAGGGTAAGCGAGCAATTGGCAGATATCGCTCAGCACCCCACACATCACATTCATGTGAAGCTGCCACTGCCCGGATATGAGCTGGAGCAGCTGGTGGTGGGCATCAACAAGCAGCTCGATCAGCACAGGGAAGAGCAGGTGAAACATCAATCCAGAGAACGGATGATCAAGCAGGAAATCGCCAACATCTCCCACGATTTGCGGACCCCGCTGACTTCCATGCAAGGTTACGCGAGTCTGCTTAAGGACCCGTCTATCCCGGAAGGGGAGCGGCAAGAGGTGCTACAGATTATCCTCCACAAAATGGCTGTGATGAACAATATGGTGGAGTCCTTTTATGAATTGTCCAGCCTGGAGTCCGGGGACTATTCCTTGGAACTGCAGCCGGTCTATCTCTACAGCTTGTTGAGTGAGGTGATTCTTGCATTCTATTCAGATCTGGAGCAGAAGAACATTGATGTAGAGCTAAACCTGGACGAAGCGGTGCGGGCCATGAACCTGGATGAAAAAGCGACGATCCGCATCTTCTCCAATGTGATCCAGAACGTGCTCCGTTATGCCAAAAGCCGGCTTACGATCTCCTTGCTCGAACAGGAGCATCAAGTCCAAATCATTTTTACGAATGACACTCATCACATCCATACTCAGGATCTCCCCAAGTTGTTCGAACGGACGTATACCGCCGATCCCTCCAGAGCAAACGGCCAGCTCGGGCTTGGCTTGTCCATTGTGAAGCAATTGGTGGAGAAGCAAAAGGGGAGCATTGAAGCGTCATTGGCAGAAGGGGAATTTCGGCTGATGATCCGGTTTGGATAGGGGTTCCCTGCAGCATTCCTTCTTAATGCAGCTGAATCATATATTCATAAGCAGTGATTCCGAAGGCGCGTTTGAAATGTCTATTTAGATGGGTTAGATCCACGAAACCAAAGTCGGCTACAGCGGCATAGATATCCCGGTTCGCCTCTATGGATTGTTTGGCGTGTTCCACCTTACAGTTGAGGTGAAATTGATAGGGAGTAATTCCGGCATGCGCCTTGAATTCACGGATGAACTGGTATTTGGACATGTTGAACTCGGCAGAGAGGTCATCCAGCTTCAGGACATGTTCCAGGCTGCTGAACATCATTTCCTTCGCTTTTTTAACGAGAATATTCTGGTGCCTGTAGATCGTATCACTTGCAGTATGGGACAAAAGGTCAGCCAGGGTGATGAGCAGTTCATGGCATAACGCTTCCTCTTGCCCGCTCTGTATGGCTTGGTTAAGGGCTAATATGCACCGTGCCAGCTTGGCATCGTATACAATCGGAGTGGAGAAGCGCAGTTCATGCTTACCCAGAATCTCTGTGAACAGCTCCGGCCGGATATACAGCATGACATAGTCAATGCCGGATCGGTCATAGGCGCTGCCATCATGCGACTGCTCGCGGTTGAACAACATGACGCCATTCCTGTGGGAAGATTGCAGACTGCCGTCCAGATGATATTGCTGGATGCCGCGCAGCGTGACACCAACGGCATATTCTTCGTGAGAATGCTTTTTATAAGTAAAGTCCGAAATGCTTGCTGACAAGGCCAGGATATCTGCCGATTTTTTGTAATCGAATTTCTCCACGTCTGTCTCCTCCAATCACTAGATGATCCCCGAACCCATAACCGCCGAATATACCAGGAATAGAGCCATCAGGGTGTTCACAATTCTATAATGTTTGTGCAAAAACTGCTTGAAGACCGTTCCACACACCACCCATGTGGTAAACGCCAGGAAGCCAATGACTGTTATCATTATAACAAATCCAAATGACGCTTGAGTTGAGGGATAATAAGGAAAGACATAACTCGGGATCACCGTCAGCGTAAACAGAATCACTTTGGGATTCACGAACTGCATCAGCAGCCCGGTGGCAAAAGTTGCAGTTTGCACTGGTTTGGTGTCCGTCGAACCCATTTTATAGATCTGAAAGGCAAGATAGAGCATATATACACTCCCAAGGATCTGCATCACCTTCACAAGTCCGGGGAGTATTCCGGCCAGGAACTGGTTCAACAGGGCTGAAGCCGCCAGCAGCAGACCAAAAGCGAGAGTAGCCCCATATACATAATGCATAGCCTTCTTGGCTCCGTAATGTTGAACGGAAGATAAAATCACAATGTTGGAAGGACCCGGTGTAAAAGTAACCACCACGCAGTAGATGATAAAAGTTGTAATGTTCATAGTGCCTCCTGTACGGTTAGTACCATGAATCATACTCCGTAGGGAGGAAGGGTTATAGTATATTATTGCAGCGGGAATTAATCCACAGGAGAGTGAGGGGGCGGGAAAACAGGCTTATTCGGTATGCAAGGTGATTTTTGAACTAATGGAACGAGTCAAAGTGAGGTTTTTAACTATGGAACTGGTGAATAAAATTGAAGTCGTACCGATGAAGAGTGAGTACTGTAAAGTTGAGCATCACACTATCGTCATCGATCGTACTCCGCTGGATATATTGCTTAACAATTATTATCCTTCGAATAACCTTCTGGGTCTGATCCCAACAATTATTGACTGGGTCTACGACCCGAAAGAAAAAGAATGTATTCAAGGAAGGTTCAACTCAGCGAGCAAAGAAGTTATTTTGCCAGTACTAATGTGCCCAGACGACTGCGATTTGTGGTGTACAGTAATTGTTGCAAATGTGGTTAAAGCAGATGGGTATATTATCTGGAAACAAGTCGGTTTGATATGAGCACAAGGGGAAATATGCTGTTGGGATGCGAAGGGATTGGTTCAAAAGTTGATTGGCTTGATAAGATTCCTCCAATGACTTTTGAGGAAGCGCAATATCGTTCTCATCTCAGCAAAATTTACGATTGAACTTCCTACTGACATTGTTGGCCCCATATATCCAAGCCCAAGTGGATGACTACTATCGTAAGAAGATAACTGTCGCGCCCACATACGCTCCGTGAGTGTAGGTAAGGATAAGATAAAGTTCCAAATAGATAACTATTTTCATTTTAGTGTGGTGATTGATGTGAATTATGAAAATGCTGGTGATGTTTTACCGGAGCAGCTATTGAAAGAAGTGAAGAAGTATGCGGCAGGTAAACTTCTATATATTCCTCTCGAGAAAGAAAAGAAAGCCTGGGGAGAGGTATCTGGATATCGTCATTTTCTTGTTAGACGTAATCAATTGATACTAAACATGTTTCTTCATGGCATCGAAATTCGTAAGCTATCAAAAGAGTTCTTCCTCTCCGAGGAAACGATAAAAAGAATTGTGTACTCAAAAAAAGATACGAATAAACTGGATTATTATCCAACATCAAGGTCTGCCATGGAGTACTCAGAAGCAGGTATGCTGGAGGAATGGATCCATACTTATCTGCTGTTTGATCGTTATAACAAAGCTTTTTTAGATGGATTACGACTTATTTACAGATATTATTTAGGTCCAATCATGATGCCCTTGTCGTTATTTAGTAGATCCAGCGGACCGGAAAACAATATGAGGTGGAGGGTTCATCCAACCGTTTTCGAAAATAACTTGTGAATTGGATGGATGAAATCAGATGTAGAAAAGACACCCCACCGTTGATTATTAATTTCGATAAGGGAGAATTTGAAATCAATTGCAATAATCCATTATTCGAAGCGTTGAACCGAGTACATGTGAACGAGTACCCTGTCATCATCTGGATTACTGAAAGAGCGGATTATGATGTTTTTCTAGATGAATATGCAGGGTATTTATAAGATTTATGTCGAGAACAAATTAAGTTAAACAAGATATATTCTCCATAGTATCCTACCTCTATCATTATGTTATGCGATTACTTATTAGGGATAGAGGGGGCTTCCTGCGAAATATGAGATGAATAGATAAGAAAGGTGAATTCCGAATGGTATATGGTAGTACAAAGTATGCATTGGAATATGCCCAACGTGGTGCTATTGATGAGTGGATTCAACTTTTTCTAAGAAATGACGGAAAAAACAATGCATTTGCAGATGGATTATTACTTGAGAAAAGATACTACATTGGTCCAATCATGACGGATATATCGGAGTTTGGAATTGAAGAGGGGGCTCCTTCGTATCTGACAGAAGCGAAAGATATAGCATGGTTTTTCCATGTGGTCGATAACATGAAGAAAGCTTACGGTGACTGGGATGTCCCACCCTTAATTGTTAATTATTCCAACAGAAAATATGAGATTAATGATGGACGCCACCGTAATGAAGCATTGCGCCAAATGAAAGTAAAGCATGCGCCAGTTATTTTTTGGACAAGTTCCGAGGAAGATCATCAATATATCATGGAGAATATAAGGGGAATATGATTATGGAACAAAAATTTCCATTATTTATTGTCACAGGAGCCAGTGGTGTTGGAAAGACAACTGTAATGCACGTACTAAGAGACCTAATGCCTGAATTTGTTGTATTCAGCACCGATATTGATAATTTTGGCACAACTGCTGAAAAGCTGGAATATCAAGACAGATATAACTTGTTGCTTCACTTTGCCTATTCTGTTGCCCTGTCTGGAAGAGGAACGATTATCTGTGGAACGTTTATGCCTTGGGATGCCCAAAAATGTGACAGCTTCAATAAATTCAGTGAACTTTGCTTTATTAACTTGCATTGCGATGATTCAACACGCAATTCCCGTCTTCAGAATCGTGAAGATAAAGCAATGTGGACGGATGATATGCTGAAGCAACACGAGCAATTTGCCCAGTGGCTTCTCGATAATGCGGAAACAGAATATAATCCGCCGATGCCTACAATTGATACCACCGCTACACCACCTTCCCAAGTAGCAGAGCAAATCAAAAGATACGTAATGTTAAAGTGGGATGAGAGGACTGCGCATACGGAAGATTGAACTCTAACGGCTAATTTTAGTTGGATATTTTAAAGAATGGGCCATCCCGCAGAGGATGGCCCTTAAAACTTGCCCCTTCAGCCATCGCGGTGAACCGTATCATAAGTAGGGCATGCTACATGATTGTCTTTCCGCCAATAAACGAGTTGAATAAGAAGAGGCTGTCCCAAAAGTGGATTTCCTACAAGCGGGACAGACCACATTCATGCTCATAA
>NZ_BMKR01000056.1 GCF_014644435.1 Paenibacillus albidus
CCATTTGACTCTATACGGAGAGCTTAAAGGTAAAATTATTCGCGGTCAAGGTACTAGGTCACATTATAGTTCTTTTGGATTTTTGTAACACCAATTTCCATCATAAGGTCTGTTCGCTATCTTTTCTAAGTCATTTAACGTATAGAACCAATCATCTTCCATCCATACTTTCGTATTTGGATAGTTTTTTAGAACTTTAAATAGAACATCAAATAATAAGTCTTCATTGTCACAAAAACCATCTACTATTATTGCTTCAAAAAATTCTGTATCCCTTCCTGACCAATCAAAGGAAATATTTTGAAATTTATAAGGCTCATCATAAAAATCAATACATAATTGCCTTGATGAACTTTCAACAAATGGTAGATCACTTATATTTGATCTGACATGTTTTAATTGGTTGTTACCATTTGCCTTCTTAAAACTGACTCCATAAAATAAGTTTAACTCAATGCAAAAATCTTCTGTATACTGCAAAAGATCAGTTAATGGAATGTTACTACCAGTTTCGAATAAAACGAATGCAGAAATACCCATTATTTTATCACCGCCCCTAGTTCTTCTAAATGAGCATTTTGCATAATTAAACTTTCGATTCAAAGTCATAGTCTGGCTACAGTTAAATCTCCGCTTTTAACATCTGTATTATAAATGTGCAGACGGGCAGAATTTCGGGTGAAGCTAGAATTTTTAAGCGGCGTTTTGGACTCGTTGCTTCGAGATCGCAAGTGCAGAGGCAAGTAACATTATCGCTTTTAAATACAGGTGGGTCATTAGTTTTCCAATCCCCCAAACGTGGAGTTGGTCTGCGGTCAAATAGGTCTTCATTCGAGAATTACAACGTTCCACACTGGTTCGTTTATTATAAAGCTCCTTCCAGCCATGCCTAAAGGACAAACCACTTGACCTGTCGCATGCGGACAACGGAATTTCAAATGTGTCTTCTCTTGTCCCCAATACGTCCTGGGAAAGCCCATCGAACAGCAGGGCGTACCTTTGCGAGTGATCCCCGCTGGCGGTTCCTTTTCATTTCGGGGATTTAGCGGAATAATAGTTTGTGCCTTGACCTTCCTTGCCGCCTCATAGTTTTTCATTTGATCACAGCCCGCATCCAGCATGAAGAATTTCACTTTAGATTTCGCAGCGACAAGCGCCTTGAGCGCCATTGGAAGTTCACTCTGTGCATCGGCGACCAAATGTAGCTTATAACCAAACCACTTGGCTTTGTTGCCAAACGTATCAAACTTTGCCCCCAGTTGGCATTACCGATGAGTTCGCTTTTTAGCTTGGGTTCTTTTTTCTCGTAGGCGTGAATGGCTTGACGGCAATGTCCATCCGCTCCTCGGGGTGAGGGATTTCTCAATTTTCTCGCGTAAGGACGTAGGTCTAGTGCGCTAAAAAAGAGTGGAAATCATTCTTTGGATTCGATTTTTTGAAGTTCCTCAAAGGAAAACAGACTTTCTTGTAAAATAAACAAAGGGAACTTCCTCCTCTTGAGTGTTTAGGTTTGGCCACCAAAAAACTTCTCCAAGTTGGGGTGAAGTCCTTTTTTATACCCAAAATCCCTTTGTATAACAAGGGCTTAGATTAATGCAAAATGCTCAAGTATTAATTTAAAATCATTATCGATAATCACAAAATCATTGCTAACATTAACAAGTGAATCAGAATAACTCTCCTCTAATCTGCATTTGAGTTCATTCATTTGAGGTAATACTTGTACATATATATAAATCTCTGTGATTTTGTGGCTATCAGAATCAAGAAACATTGTAACATTAGTAATGTCGTTTTCCTTTCGATTCACCTGATTAACACTGTAGATAATCTTATTTTTGTCTTCAACTCTCTTTTTTTCAATGCCGAATAGGCTACCTAAATTGATGTAATTGGGATTCCCTTTTCTAAATATCGAGACTAGATCAACTAACAAACCATTGGGAGGCTTTTCAAAAAAATCTTATCGTTTACTTTAGCATACTCTTCTTCTCTATAAATTCGCATTATTTCAGGATTATTCCTAAATGAATTTTGAATGTCTGCAAAAATATCCTTTACATCGTTACATGGGACACTCCAACCGTTTGGTCCCCTTTTCATACTAATTATAATACCATTTGGAAGAGTCGCACGGATTTCTGCTGCATCAAACGCAATGGCCGTTTCAAAGTCTTGCCAACTAAACAATACACAGGCCAATCATGGTGGTATCTGACCATAATCAACCTGTTTTATGTAACGCTTTACGTTATTTAGGTTATAAATTATCAAGCATTACTGGGCGTACAAAATGAAATGACTAAATCATCTTTAAACGAGTATTACATGGGTTAGGTGTGTTATTGGTTGAATTCGTTCGGCAATGGGTGGGTCTTTTTGAACCGCTACTTTTTAACGGCAAATGAAAAAGAAACCTCAACACAAGCGGCTATCTCGCATGGTGACGTGATTGGTTTTGTTGTGGCTTCCTCTGTTGGAGTTGTATGAGGATTTACACAAAATTATTGACAACTCCACACATTTCCCTCAACAGACTCAACCAATATTCACATTTACTCACAAATAATAATAATCCTATATTCCCTATCTGTAATAATAAACTTGTCATTAAAACCAATGGATAAACCCTCATATTTTTCGTTAATCGTATCTTTAATTGTTAACATATCTAACCCTTCCCGAACATATAAAATTAGATCGTTAATATTTCGATTCATAGGATCAAGGTACATCTCAACTCTTATAATATCATTTAAATTTCTTTCAATATTGGTTATAATGTATACTACTTTCTCGATATCTCCCTCAACCTTTGTATCGTTACCGAACATTTCACCAAGTGATGAGTAGTTCGGTTGCCCCCCTCTAAATATTTCCACCAACCCTATAACTAACTCCTGAAATGAACTTTCTGTAAATTTTACTTTTAACAATTCCCAAGAGTTATCAACCATCCAACTCATATCATGGGGATCATTATCACTATCGTCCAAAATTCCAATAACTACAGGTTTTCTGTAAAGAAATTTCAAATTAATTCTTTCATCATTATTTATAAACACTAAACTCCCCTCCAATTCCCCCTGCCATTTTACTTATAGTATAACCTTCTTTAAATAATGCTTGAGCCATAGGGTCACTAGAAAGTTCTCTTTGTGTTTGTTTATAAATTTTCTCAACATCCAGCGGATTGATCGTCCATCCACCAGTTCCTCGCTTAATACTAAACGTTACCCCATTTGGAGTCACAGCCCTTATTTCTGCCATATCGAAATATACCGCTGTTTCTAGATCTGCAATAATCTACCTATCACATTACCCTCTTTATCAAAAAGTAGACCATGCTCAAATGGCTCATTTCTAATACCGTCTTCCAAATGTTTAACTGTAGAGGGTGCTTTATATGTTAAAATATGGTATACCAATTCAACTTTAACTGGAGGTTTTCTATAATGGCTTGGTTAATTGTGTTCATGATTATTGGATGTGCGTTCATTGCAGCATATATTTTATCCAAGGATAAATCTCCAAAACGAAAATATATCGTCTGGGGGAGCTTCACGATGCTCCCGATTTCCCCGCTAATCTCCTGGATTGTATCTATGCTGTATGCGGATTATGTGCATGACGGATTCGCAGGGATTGGATTATTGATGATCCTGACTCCACTATTATTCATAGTTGGGCTCGTACTCTTACTTATAGGACTCTTCAGAAAAGACAAGATCGGATCAGATTAATAAAGCTTTAGAGGCGTGTCTTCAAACTACTTTAGCCACAGTAAAAATAGAGGTCAGTGATAAAAAAGCCCCGAAAGTGCAGGAGAGATTGTCATAACGAGTGGCTAGTCTGCGATAATGTTCTTGCGTAATCCATCGCCAAAGGAGCAAAGTTCACCTTGTCCGATCATGCAAAATAAATGGGTCCAGGCTAGCAATGTCCATAGGCGAATAAAAGCTCTTGCCGAACGAATCAATCCGCCATCTTTTGCTGTAATACGTCGAGTGACACTCACTGTATTCCACCAGATCGACTACTTTGCCCCGGAAACCCTCCGAGTTGGCCGCTGTCATGTACGTCATGATATGATCCAGCACGGGTTTGGAATAATACAGGGGTAGTCGGTGTTGCAACAAATAATTGCGGAGCGTACCGTGATCCGGTTCGATTGCGATATGAGACATTGCGATCTCTCCTTCGTGTAAAAATGCGTTGTGGTGACTACTTTTTACCACAAGGAGAATGCTTTGTCTCTATTTATTATCTTGGTAATTTAATGGAAGCGAATTTGCTCATTTATAGCTCATAATAATGATTGGAGGCGTCGATAAAGCCGCGGACATCATTTTTATAAACCTCGGCTACTCCCGAATCGTCAAAAAAGGAGGCCGGACTGTACTCCGGTTCTATGATTACTTGACCCAAAGAGTTTAGGTAGCCATGAAGCTGGAACTTTTCCGACCAAAAGGGATATAATCCTGTTCCTTTCTCTGTAGAGGAGGGATTAGGAATATCGGCGCTGCTGCAGCGGTTAAAGCGGACAATAGCATAACAAGGAAAAGCGTTATTTTTTCATATTCTCACCTGTCATATAAAATGGTCATTGCTGAACCCAGTATAAGAAAGGCAGGCTGTCTGATCTACGGACTATAAGTCACATTTTAGAGGCGGAAAATTTGTTAAGTATTATAGACTTTTTTGAAATTTTATATAATAGCGTAGTATTTTTTCCGATAATACTATTTACACGACTATATAAGGAGGGGAATGTATCCGGAAATTAGGATATGCAACATGATATCAACACATATGAGGCCATTCATCATTGGTTTGCTGGTTGTAGTGCTGTTCTGCGCTCACAATGTGCCAGTTTCCGCAGACAGAGCATTTACCGACACCCAGCATTCCTACGCGGCTGAAGCCATTGACAGATTTTCAGCGCAAGGCATTATTACCGGCTATCAGGATGGAAGCTTTCAACCCTACCGCCCAATTTCAAGGCAAGAGTGGGCGAGTCTTTTTATTAAAACCGTGAACTGGTCTGCTGTCTACAGCGGAGGAGCATTGCCATTAACGGATGTGTCCGTGTGGGCGGTTCCGTATGTACATACCTTGTATGAGAGGAACATAATTGAAGACATCGGCGGAACGTTGCTTAACGCCAAAAGTGGAATGACCCGCGAGGAGATGGCGGTTGGTTATGCCAGATATTTTGGTGTTTCGGATGGGGTACAGCTTTCCGGTGTTCCTGGTTTTACAGATCGGCCCGATATTTCCGCACATGCCCTAACAAGCGTATGGCTGGTAGAGCAATTGGGATTAATGCAGGGAGATGAGCAGTATCGTTTTTGGCCCAAAGAGCCTGTCCAGCGGCAAGCCGCAGTTATGGTGGCTTTTCGGCTGTTGATGGGCGGGGACGATCTGCGGGAACGGGCGAGGCGGTTATTGGAGCCGCCAAGTCAATCTGGTAAAATGATAGCCCCCATTGGGCATCCCTTTTTAACTGCTCCGGAATTGGATAGAGCAGCGCCAGGAGTGGTTGGAGAGAACGAGGTGCCGGTGGCGGGCACACCTACGGCGACGGCTACACCAACGTCGCCGCCTGTAGTACCGGCGACGGCTACACCAACGTCGCCGCCTGTGGTACCTGCGACGGCTACACCAATGTCGCCGCCTGTAGTACCGGCGACGGCTACACCAACGTCGCCGCCTGTAGTACCGGCGACGGCTACACCAACGTCGCCGCCTGTAGTACCGGCGACGGCTACACCAACGTCGCCGCCTGTGGTACCGGCGACGGCTACACCAACGTCACCGCCTGTGGTACCGGCGACGGCTACACCAACGTCACCGCCTGTGGTACCGGCGACGCCAAGACCACCCGCACCGCCAGTGATCCCGGCGGGGCCAAGACCGCCCGCGCCGCCCGTTATTCCGGCCACGCCAACGCCAACCGCGCCGCCAGTGATTCCGGCGACGGCCATGCCGACCACACCGTCGGTGGATCACAGTGTGATTCATTCAGTTTATCTGGCGACGTATACAATAGATCAGGCGGCTGCACTGGACCCTTCGTCCTGGAGTATGCAGTTCACCTTCAAGGATGCGGGCGGCGAAGTGATATTGCCGGATGAGCTGCCGGGAGACCTGCAAATTCGGTGCCAGGACTCTTACGGGATATTTGATGGGGATGGACGCATCGTCAATCTGCACATGATCCCGGTTGTCGGTTCGGAAATTCCTCTGAAGCTAAGCGTGAATTCTCCATCCACCGGAGTGAATTTTAGATCTGAGGCCCGGTTAACTGTTGTGGCCGGACAACGGAAAGAGCAATATTTTGCAGTCTCCATTATGCTCCAGGGAAGTGGAACGGTTGCTCCGACGCTGGATGATATCAGGCAGGCACGCAGTATGCTTTCCAAAATTGATCCCAATCTCAACATCACCTGGGCGATGGACACCAATTTTGTTTTTGCGGAATCCAACCGTCCTGTGCTTCAGGAAATAGTGGAGAATGTAGACCGATACGGGGATGAGATTGGAATTGCATCAGGGTATCCCAACAATATATACAGTTTGAGCGAATGGGCAGACAACATGAACGACTGGCTGTATATGTATCGTTATAACGCGCTGAACCCTTTGCATGAAGGCGGAACGTCGGGGCAAGCTTCTGTTCTGAACAGCATTCCGCCCAAGTACCTTCCCAAATCCTTATCCAGTCAAGCCGTCAATCCCGAGCAGGTGGAATGGCTCCACACCCATTTTGGCATTACTTCCTATATGGGGTGGGCAGCGACACAATATAATGTCAACCATATGTACGGTGAGGGTTCGCCTCTGATGCCTTATTGGTCTAACCGGAACAGTCCACTCGTTCCCGCGCAGGGAATGGCCGATAACAGTGGCTCGGTGTTTATGAACTCCGTCACTGTTGATCCGATCGGTTCGCGTTATATTGACAAATCTTCACGCTGGACCATACATCCAGGTGATCCATATGTCACTGAATCTGACGCTGTGCCCCAGTTGCACACCGCTTTACAATATTTGAATAATCCGTACCAGAAGCTGAACACGGTGAATTATCTTTCCATCACATTAAATATGGACTGGACGATAAGAGATCCCAAAATGTCCAAGAGTTGGGCAGATTTTGTGGACCGTTTTCCGGCTGACAATGAGGTTCATATCGTAGGTGCGGATGAATTGGGAAAAATCTATCAGGCAGCTGCGGGATCAAGCAACCAGCATTCGGAGTTTTCACTTATGTTCAGGGGTTCGGGATATACAACCGTACTGGATAATAACAATTCACCGGCAAATCTGCGGTATCTATGGACGGAAAATGCATCACAGCGGATTATTCTCGCCAAAGAGGATGGAGATTCGGCATGGTCAATCATTGATTTTACCGACTATACCGTCACTCCCGTTCCAAAGACGCCTTATAATCTGGATTTGCTGACTGATGTAAGTTACGTGACAGGAAGGAATTTCAAAATAGCCCCGGCGGCTCCGTTGACAGCTGATGAAATCCGGCGGGTCAAAGAGCGATTACAAGAGATTTATTTTGCCGAAGCCGTCAAATATGAATAAAAAAATCTTCCAAATCCACGCTATATGGTGGAGATGGAAGATTTTTTTTGCTGGATACGGCAAGAGAGGAGGCGTTGTATTTCCTGACTAACGGATGTTTTACATAACTGGACAGTCACAAGTTCTCACGCTCAAGAAGCCAACGAATCGCCGTCAAAATCAGGTAAAGCCTGCCTGTAAGGCGTTCGCAGATAGCGGAAAAACAGAACCGGAACGCGACCTGAAAAACGCAAGACGATCAGTTGTAGCAGTCCCATCGCGATGCATTGATACATGACGAATCCTTCGATCGTCTGAAGAGTCCGCCTAATTCGACTCTGGTCTTGTTCGTCCGTCACCTCTTCGAACGGATAGGCATCTTCCTTTTTTAAAATTCCGGTTCAGCTTCGGCATTGACTTGCTCCATAAGCGGTATAGTAAGCAACGCCCCCTGACTGAGTGCCGGAGGAGCATTCCCGCATCCCCACACTTTCCCTGATCATCCAATACGTAGGAGACCGAGTCTCCGGCAATGACGCGCTTGATTCGCTTTCGCGTTGCCATTTCCATCTCCTCAGCATTGACTTTAAGCCTATACCCCTAACGATTTAAGAATCAATTAAGGATTGGACAAAGATTGGATAAGATTTGTTTGTGTATGATAGGGCTAACTTTACGGAAAGGAATAGGAATATGTCTATGAAAAAAAAACCAAGCCCCTTATGCGCACTCCTGTTATGTATCCTGCTTCTCCTCCCTGTCTCTGCTCCCGCAAGCGCGGAGGAAGTTAGCAGTGGCCAAACCCCTTCGGGTATTCCCTACACCCGGCTGGGGCAAGAGATAGATCAATATGTGAACGCTCATATCGGACAATCCAGTCCCGGGGCAGCCATTGTGGTGACTAAAGGGGATACCGTTCTCTTTTCCAAAGGTTACGGTTACGCCAATGTGGAGAAACAAATCCCTGTAAATCCCGCTACCACTGTGTTTAACTACGGATCAGTCAACAAACTGTTTGTCTGGACCTCCGTGATGCAATTGGTAGAAGAGGGCAAGATGAAGCTGGATCAAGAGGTGAAGACGTTTTTCCCGGAGGAATTTGCAGCGAAGCTCCGTTATGACAAGCCGATTACGATGCTCGATATTATGCACCATACGGCCGGTTTTGAGAATAGCCCCTTCATCCCTTTTACACAGTCGCTTGATGAACTGAATTCATTGGAGGAAACATTGTTATCTGCCCAACCTGAGCAAATCTATGAGCCCGGTAAAGTCATCTCGTACTCTAACTTCGCCGCCTCCCTGGCTGGGCTTGCTGTGGAGAAAGTAAGCGGATCGGCCTTTTCCGACTACGAAATGGACCATATCCTGCGTCCGCTAGGCATGAATCATACCTCTGGCCACCCATCGATGGCTGATCACCCGGATCTGCAGGCTGACCAAGCGGCCGGGTATGCGGTTGCTGAACAAGGGGGTTTTGAGGCCAGAGTGCCGCATTATATCCCCCTTTATCCCGCGGGAGCCATGAACGGAACGGCTGAAGACCTGGCTCAGTTCGCCATGGCGCTAACCTCCGATCACAGCCCGCTGTTCGCCAAGCAGGAGACACTGGAAACTATGCTGGCCCAGAGTTATCCTTTGCACAAAGATCTTTTGTCCAATGCACACGGATTCTGGGAATACAATGCCAAACCACGCGCAGTTGGACACAGTGGGAATACGAAGGGATTCTCAAGTGAGTTCGCGATTGTCCCTGAAGACAAGCTGGGGATTGTAGTATTGACCAACTCAGAAGTCGAGCAGGATATTACGTCCGGTGTGATTAATCTGTTGCTTAAGAATAAGTCACAGGAAACCGTGGCGGAAGGTGAGAACCTGTCGCCGTCCAGCGAGGTGGCCGGGCATTATGTCCTTTCAAGTAGTACTTTTTCCACTATCCATGAGGTTATAGCTTACTTGGGATTAATTAAAGTGGAAGCGAAGGGCGAATACGGCCTGACCTTGAACGTAATGGGGATGTCCGGAGAGTATAAACAAACCAGCCCCGACGTCTACAAGCTGTATAAAACCGATTTCCCCCGCATAAAGAAGTTGGCACCGGTCTTGTATGCGGAGAAAATAGACGGAAACATCACACGATTAAGTAAAGGAAAAGCAACCGATGTGCTGCCGCTTAGCCCTGACCGTTCTGTCCCGGTATTGATTGGTTGTCTGAGTCTTGCCGCGGTGGCTATTGGATTTTTTCTGCTAACCCCGTTTGTGCTGCTCATCCGCTGGCTTCTGCGGAGAAAAAAAGGACTCTCTTCTTTGGGCGCAGCACACCGTTTGTTTGCAGCAGTCACCCTATGCGGAACCGCCCTGTCTCTTAACGTCATAGTTCTGCTGTTGAATGTCATCGGCAATGAATATGTGACTGCCCGTCAATTGAACTCCGGAATCATCCTGAACTGGATACTGGCTGGACTGGCCGGCCTGCTGCTCGTACTTTTTATCCTCAAAAACAGACAGCTTCAGCAGCCCAAGGGTCAAAAAGTATTTCGGATCGCCGTGTCAGCGCTCCTTGTCAGTTTTATTTTTTTGATGGCCAATTGGAACTTCTTTCATCTCATGCAATAGTAATGTCCGCTATACCAAAAGACGGAACGGCCAAAGGACTATCCCTGGTCGGTCCGCCTGTATATTTCTTTGATTCGTGATCTTACTCTTCTGTGTTCAAAAGATTAATGAGTTCCACCAGATCTCCCGCCGAAGCTGCGGCGAAGCTGTGTTCCGTACTATTTTGCGTGAGCTCCTGGAGTACATCCTTGATGGCTATTAATTTCACACCTTCATCCTTGATGCATTCCAACTCATGTGCATCCTTCACTTTGCCATGAACGAACCAATATTGCCAGTCGGCGCTGCCCGCCACGGAATCGCGCAGCTTCTGCTTTTTATCCGACGTGTATTTCAATTCAACCCAGGCCTTCACACTGTCCTTGATGCTTTCGGAGTTTCTGGCCTTGGCGCTTGTCTTCGACTTCACGCCCAGCTTCTCCATTTGGGATTTCGTCAATTTGCTGATATACGCCACAGGCCTTACACTGACCTGCACCTCACAATGAATATACTCCCAGCCTTCTTCCCCGTTGCTTTTGACCGCCAGAAAGTCGATCTCGTTCAGCTTCTCCCTAATGCCCCGGATGGTAAAATACCCATTTTTGTTCAGCCATTCTTCTACCAGAGTCTCCGCCTGAAGCGCCATGATCTTATCCCCCTTATAAGCTTGTAAAAAGCCGCGTTGCTTTATAGAGTATATTCGAGGCCCTTTTCCAAAATCCTCCACGCATTCCTATTATGCAGAGTAACCGATCTTGAGGTTATCACCATCTGATGTCCGCCCGTAACTCCAAGAAATATTTGGGCTTCCAGCCGCTCATGTCGTAAGAATTTCTGATTACTACCGCTTTTCACAGTTGAAATCCGGAGACAAAGGCGGACGCTTCCGCTCCTACAGTTCCAAAATTCCTCTCCGTTACTCTATCTCACATGTTATTTTCACAAAATCGATTTATATAAATACAATTTAATAACAAAGTGACATCACTTCACTATCACTGTGGACGTATATGTCCCAGGAACACAGTGTTAGAATAAAATTATCACTTTAATTAGGGGAGAATACCAATGGACAGCTTGGATCAGGCGTTGAAGCAATTCATTTCAATTCGCATGGAGTATACCGCCAGTTCGCTCCTGTATCACTCTAATGAATACAAACAATTAATTGAAGAATGTAATCAGCGGTTCACGGATCTTGAGGCCTACCTCCCGTTAGCGGGTAAGCAGCTGCTACAAGATTATGATACCAACAGTATGCTGCTGCAGGGCATAGCCGAGACCTTAATGTACAAGCAAGGATTGAAAGACGGTCTTCGGTTGCATCAGATGCTAGAGAATGAATAGGTTGATGTGATCCAATTTTGGAGTCACCTTGTTAACGTTCTATCGGCAGCGAATATCGCGCAAACCCCTCCATGTTGTAGCGGTAACGGTCACAGATGGTATAGACCCGTTTTTGGACCCCAACCGTTAAGCCATTGGCAGCGATAAAGTCGTCAATCACCCGGCCCGCTCCATCATAATCCCCATCCTTACTGGCGGCTGCAACACAGCTGTGCGGTGGAAGGACGATCCGGGTAAACCATTCTGGAACTCCATTAAATGTAGAAACTTCGACACAGAGGATATACACATGGGTTTCGGGGTTATTCTGCTCAGTGCTCTGCGGCCAGACGCCATATTGTACAGAGGCATCCACAATCTGCGGCATGTGAGCGGCGAGTCCAAGCAAGCTGTCCTTCGCCTGGCGGTATTTGCTCCCTATATCATTCAGCCCGATACACGGAATTCCGATCAATTGCAATTCTCCATGTTCCACAATCTCAGCCTTCAATTCCTGCAGCATCGAACCGTTCGCCATAGTCATCTTCCCCCCTTGGATAATTATTACAGGTAGATTATAAGTGAACGTACGTTCCCGGGTCAATCTTCAAATCTATTAATTCTATGCGTCAAAGCTCTTTTCAAGCAGCTGCCAAAACATCCGCAGCGCCGGGCTGACCAGCTTGTTGCGGTGCCGGACGGCGTAAATATATCGCTCCGGCACCCAGTTCGGGATCGGCCGGGATTTCAACTTACCCTCGGCCAAGTCGCTTTGAATAGAAGCTTCAGCGATCATGCCGTAGCCCATACGGTAACGGACGGCGGCTTTCAGCGCTTCCGATCCGGACACCTCGAGCGATACCTCTAGCTTGATGCCATTGCCTTCCGCCCAACGGTCGATCAGCTTGCGGCTAATCGAACCTTCTTCATGGGAGACAAAAGGATACATGGCCAGCAGCCCGGGTGTGATCTCGTCCATCTGCGCCAGCGGATGTTCAGGATCGAAGATCAGCACCAGTTCGTCCCTGACGAGCGGGTGAACGATCAGGTCAGGATCATCGACATGGGTCTGAGAGATGATGCCCAGATCCAGCTCGTATTGTTTGATTTTCTCCATAATAAAAGACGCAGGCCGTACATCAAGCAGGATCGCCAGTTTGGGGTAATTTCGTTTGAGCTGCTCCAGCAAAGCCGGCAGCATATAAGTCGCCGGAGTATGCGTGCTGCCGATCGAAAGCTTGCCCGCTCCCGTCCCGCGGTGCTCATCCATCAGCGATTCCGCCTCCAGAGACAAAGCGCTGATCTGCGAAGCGTAATGATATAAGGCCCGTCCCGCTTCTGTCAGCTTGATGACATGATAGGACTTCGTATGAAATAAAGAAACCCCCAGCTCTTCCTGCAGCTTATTCAGGTGAAAGGTAACCGTTGGCTGCGTAACCTCCAGCTTTTGCGCCACCAGATAGAGCTTCTGCAATTCCACGGCCAGTACAAAGACCTTGAGCTGCTGCAAGTTCAATGTGATCTCTCTCCCTTTTTCAAAAATAGATAATATTAATCTTATCATAAATATCATAGATTTTATTTCATTTCACTTTAACGCAGCGATGATTTAAAGATGAATTTGGAGCGTTACACTGAAGTGGAGCCAAACGGAAAGCGGCATCCCATCGGGCAATTACCAAATGGAGGGTGACATGAGAAAAAAGAAAAGTAAAATAAGTTCCACAATACTGGCATCGGCATTCCTGCTGCTGACCGCCTGCGGCGGGAACTCGGCTACTTCAGGCACAGCTGCAGGAACAACATCTCCGGAACCGCAACAGACCACAGCTGCCGAGGCAGCCCATCCAACGGAGAACACAACGGCATCGGAGGATACCGGCAAAACCATCTATTTGTACGGCAATGATTTCGTCGATTATATCGCACCGAAATTCGCCGAGGAGACTGGCTTCAAGATCGAAGCCGTCCATTACGGCGGTGGCGAAGCCCTCGCCAAGATTGAAGCGGAGCAGGGCAACCCGCAGTGGGATGTCCTTATGATGGACGGGCATGGCTCCGTGCAGAGTCTGGCGGACCGCGACTTCCTTCTGACCGGCTGGCAGCCGGACAACCTTGACAATCTGACCGGGGACGGCGCTTCTTATGTTCCGGAGGATTTAGCTTATTTTCCTGTAGGCATTCATGCCTCCGCTGTTATTGCTTATAACACAAAACTCGTGTCTGCCGATAAAGCGCCGAAGACCTGGGAGGAGTTCTTCCAATTCAAGGGTCCGGTTGGCCATGCCGATCCGGCAGTAGCCGCACCAGCTTACCCGCTGGTATCCGCTCTGTTTGAGAAATGGGGGGTCTCCGCAGCGGAGCAAAAGTATATGCAGCGCTTCAAGGACGGGCTGAATGTGTATCCCAAAAACGGGCCCGTCGGCAAAGCCCTGCTCAGCGGGGAGATTCAGGTCGCAGCCTTGCAGGAGCATAACGCCTATGAGTTGAAGCTGGCCGGGGAGCCGGTGGAGGTAATCTGGCCGAAAGAAGGCGCACCCGGCAGTCTGCGGGTCGTTGCCATCAGCAAACAGACCAAGAATCCGGCCGCAGCCAAAGCATTCGTGGAATATATGCTGAAGCCGCAGACCCAGCAGCTTATGACCTCGCTGGACTCCACGGAGAGCTTTTTCACTCCGCTTGTACAAGATATCACCATGCGAAGCGATCGCGAACCAAACGGCAAGTTCCTCCTGCCTACAGCAGAATGGGCCGCAGAGCATGAGGTACAGATCAAGACCTGGTTCGCCGATCAAAATGTAAATTAGGAGCGTAATCATGAAAGCCTCGGAAGCACGTTGGGGAGGCGGGGTCACCCTCCTCCTGTTTGTTTTCATTTTTTTGCCGCTGCTGGCCGTCTTGGTTAATGTCGTGTTCCCCGGGTTGTTCTTCGGGAAGCTGCAATACGGCGGCTTTGGACTGGCTGCTGAAATATTCCACCGCCCCCTGTGGCGGCAATCGTTGCAGAACTCGGTGACGCTGGCCCTTGGCGCAGCTACCCTCGGGACCGTGATCGGCGGAATCCTTGCAACGTTGCGGGCCCGCTGGAATTTTGCGGCAGCCAAGCTGTTGGATCTTACCGCCTGGGTCCTGCTGATCGCGCCTTCGTTCATGGTAGCCCAGGGCTGGGTGCTGTTCGCCAGTGCGGACGGACTGGTGCACCAATGGCTCGGATGGACATGGGTCACCTCATTTATCTTCAGTCCGTCAGGACTTATATTCGTCATGGCCCTCAGCAAGTTCCCGCTGGCTTACCTCGCTATTCTGGCTGCCACGGAATGGAACGTCCGCCAATTCGGACATGCGGCCCAGTTGAACGGCGCTAAGCCATTTACGGTCTGGAGAACGATTGACCTTCCATTATCCAGGCCTTCTTATCTGGCAGGCTGGACGCTCGTATTCATGGACACGGTTGGCGACTTTGGCCTTCCTGCCGCGCTGGCCACAGTCTACAAGTTCCCCACGCTGACCTATTCCATCTATTCGGCAATCTACCAATCCCCCGTTCGTTTCGATATGGCCGGGGTACTCGCCTTCTATCTGGTGCTGCTGCTCGTCTGTGCCATGGCACTTTTAATCTTCGCCGTGAGACATTCACGCGCAGACTTTCTTAATGCCCGAGCGGTCAAAGCGGCCAGAAGCAAGCCGCGCCACTCTTGGCTATATAACCTCGTAACCGGTGTCTTTCTGCTGGTCTGCCTCGGAATCCCCATTGGCACCAGCGCAGCTGTATCATTGCTCAAAAAGACAGGCGACGGACTGACGCCCAATAATCTGACGCTGGGGAATTACCGCGACTTGTTCTCGGCTCCGGCAGGCGATCACAGGCTGCTGGGTTATTTGGAAGGCCTGCTTCACTCATTGGCCATTGCGACAGGAGCCGCCGTCTTCAGCATGCTGATCGGCTTTGTCATTGCTTATGTGCTGACCTTTACGGAATCCCGTTTCAAGTCTGCACTGCAGCTGTTCTCCATTGTATCCCTGGCTGTGCCGGGTGTGGTACTGGGAATCGGGTATATTTTTATCTGGAATCAAAAATGGCTGGAGACTGTCGGGTTGCATCTTTACGGCACCCCCGCCCTGCTCGTTATCGCCGGGATTGCCGGAGCGATTCCTTATGCGGTTCGGGTACAGCTTGGGGCCTTCGGCAATCTGTCCGGCACCATGCTGAGAGCTGCGGCCATTCAAGGGGCCGGCATCTTTGACCGCATGCGGCATATTGTTCTGCCGCTGGTCCGGCAATCGCTGCTGATCGCGACACTGGCTTCGTTCGGCACCAGTATCTTCGATCTGGCCTTGGCTTCGATGCTGAAGCCTGCCAATTATTCACTGATGCCTCTGGTCATTGACCGGGCTTTTGAGTTCTCGCGTTATGGATATGCCACAGCGGCCACCGTCGTCAGCTGCGGCAGCGTAGTGCTGCTAATCATCATGCTCCAGACGGCCGGACGCCTGTGGTTCCGCCGCCTGGACCGTTCAGGAGGAAAGTAATTTGCAGAGTATATTAAAGGTACAGGGAGTTTCAAAAGCGTTCGGCGAACAGCAGGTGCTCCAGCCGATCTCGTTTGAAGTTGAACCTGGGGAACGTATCTGTATCCTCGGTCCATCAGGCTGCGGCAAATCTACTCTACTGCAGATGGTCGCCGGACTGCTCCGGGCCGACGCGGGAGAAATCGAGATTGCCGGAGTCAAAGTAGAGCACGGCAGGCACTTCATTCCGCCGGAAAAACGTCCGCTGAACATGGTATTTCAAGATTACGCGCTGTGGCCGCATATGACGGTACGGCACAATATTGAATATGGCATGAAACGGCGCAAAGTCCCGAAGCCGGACATGCACAACCGGCTGGAACGATTGCAGTCGCTGCTTAAACTGGAGGGACTAATGGACCGGATGCCGGCCCAATGTTCGGGCGGTCAGCAGCAGCGGGTCGGCATTGCCCGGGCGCTTGCGACGGAGCCGAAGCTGCTGCTCATGGATGAACCGCTGTCCAATCTCGATGTGAAGCTGCGGACCGATATGCGCGGCGAGCTGGCCCGCCTGCTTGGCGAACTGTCCATCGCCACGCTGTATGTTACGCATGACCGGATGGAAGCTTTTACCGTGGCCGACCGCATTCTGGTGCTGCGCGGCGGCACCATTGACCAACTGGGACGGCCCCAGGAACTATTCGAGCAGCCGGCCAGCCCTTGGGTCGCCCAGTTAATGGGCTATCATAACCGGCTGGAAGTCCGCTTGGCCGAAGGGAACCCGGCAGCAGCCCTCATAGCCGGCACACCAATCTCGGGCCAGCGGATGGCGGCCGGAGCGGACACGGGTCCGGCTATAATGATGCTGCACCCGGACAGCATCGTAGTCCGGCACAATCCCGTGCCGGGTGAGCCGAACCTGTTGAACGTGACCGCTGTACAAGCCATCTACGAAGGAACCCGGTGGCGTATTATCGCCGAGACAGCAGATGCTCAGCCGCTGCATCTGTTTCATGAGGAGCGGATCGAATCCGGCAGCAGCCTGACGGTTTATCTGCCACCGGGCAGAACCATGATCTACTCCGAATCCGCCACTTTTGCCAATGTCTAGACTGTTCGCCGCCTCTGACATCCACGGCCACGGCTATTTGCTGCAAGTACTGCTGGATAAGGCCGGTTATAACCCCGCGGCAGACCGTCTGTTTCTGCTCGGAGACTATGTTAACAAAGGGCCTGATTCCGCTGGCACCCTGAATTTGGTGGACCGGCTCTGCACGGCCGGGGCTGTTGCTCTCCAGGGGAATAATGAGCGAAAATGGCTGGAACGTGTCCCTGATTCGGCTGCACCTGATATATCCGCGGCTTCCCGGTACCAGCGTTTGATCGCGCGCATGCCGCTTTGGGCGGAGGAAGACGGTTATCTATTCGTCCATGCCGGACTGCGCCCGGGCATCCCGCTGGCCGCCCAGAGCGTGGAGGATCTGACAAGCATACGCGAGCCTTTTTTCCACTCCCCGCCGCTTAAGAATAAGACTGTCGTATTCGGGCATACGCCAACCTTCCGCTTTGGTCTAAGTCCCGGAAACATCTGGTGCGGCACCGGCAAACTAGGGATCGACACGGGAGCCGGCCACGGACATGATCTGAGCCTGGTAGAATTACATGAAGGCAGACAGTGGTCCCTGTCGGTATCAACCCCCAACACCCTCCGAAAGATGAAATTTCGCTTCACCTAAAAATACAAGGGGGCTGCCTGTGCAGCCCCCTTTTGTCATGTCATCAACCCGGCTTCATCAAAAGACGGAATCCAGCCTCCAGACAGCACAAATACCCCCACAGATAGGGGGTATTGCTTTAGAAGAAATCTGTCGGCCCGGGTTCCACCGGCGGGGCCAATTCTAAGGCATTTTGGACCTCCGTCAAGAAAGTAGACACTAATAAGGAGATTCAAGCAACTTTCCGCTTGAATCTCGCTGCAAACTGAACCGGGGACACGTAGCCCAGGGTGCTATGGATTCGTTTGCGGTTATAAAAAAATTCAATGTACTGGTAGATTTCATCATAGGCCTGCTTCTTCGTTTTAAACTTGGTGCAGTACACAAACTCTTTCTTCAGAAGGCTATGAAACGATTCAATGCAAGCATTGTCGTAGCAATTGCCTTTACGACTCATGCTCGCTTTCATACGATATTTCACCAAACGTTTACGGTAGTCGGCAGAGGCATATTGTGACCCGCGATCTGAATGGTGAATGAGCCCTTTCTTCGGGCGTTTCGCATGGTAGGCGTTGTCCAGGGCACCCAGAACGAGGTCCGTGGTCATGCGGTCACTGAGCCTCCACCCCACGATTTCCCGGGTGCACAGATCAAGCACGCTGGCGAGGTACATCCTCCCTTCCCGGCAGGGAATATAGGTGATGTCCGTGACCCAGGTTTGGTTCGGTTTCGCTGTAGAAAATTGCTGGTTGAGCAAGTTAGGGGCAATCGGCAAGTCGTGCTTGGAGTCGGTGGTATTCACTCGAAATTGTTTCGCTACACAAGAGCGCAAACCCAGCTCTCTCATGTATTTTCCAATGGTGCGCTCGCTGACTTGATGACCTTCACGTTGAAGAAGAATGGTGATTTTAGGGCTGCCATAACGGCCCTCCGTATCGTTAAAATGATAGGTGATTCGCCGGAGCAACATGGCCTTCCGGCTGGCCTGAGGACTCGGTTTAGCCGTTCTCCATTTGTAATAACCGCTCCGCGATACCTCAAGGACGCTGCACATCTTCTCCACAGGGAACTGGGAGCGATGATCTTCGATAAACTGAAATCTCAGTTCTTTGGATTGCTGAAGATGTGCACTGCTTTTTTTACGATGGCCATTTCCTCTGCCATGTCGGCTAATTGCTTTTCCTTTTCCAGCAGTTGTCGTTCCAGTTCCCGTACTCTTTCGGCGCTGGCCACAGGCTCGTCGGGGAACTGCCGGTACTTTCCTAACCACTGATGCAAAGTTTTTGCGGGAATATCCAGCTCTTGGGCAAGTTCCGCCACCGTCTTGGTCTGCTCTTGGATGTACTTTACCGTCTGTTTTTTAAACTCATCATTGTAGCTTTTTCGTATTCCACTCATGTGGACACCTCCTCGTTAATTTCATTATTCCTGTTCTCTTAACGAGTGTCCACTAATAACACTAACATCATTTTTGCCTTCCACTCGGTCGATTCCCACCGGTGGGGCCATTCCTAAGGCATTTTTGCCTTACAATTGGCCGATTCACACCGGCGGGGCCATTCCTAAGGCATTTTTGCCTTCCATTTGGCCGATTCCCACCGGCAGGGCCATTCCTAAGGCATTTTTGCCTTCCACTTGGCCGATTCCCACTGGCAGGGCCATTCCTAAGGCATTTTTGCCTTACAATTGGCCGTTTCCCACCGGCAGGGTCAATCCTAAGGCATTTTTGCCTTCCACTTGGCCGATTCCCACCGGCAGGGCCAATTCTAAGGCCTTTTTGCCTTCCACTTGGCCGATTCCCACTGGCAGGGCCATTCCTAAGGCGTTTTTGCCTTCCACTTGGCCGATTCCCACCGGCAGGGCCAATTCTAAGGCATTTTTGCCTTAGGATTCCCGCCTCTATTGCCGAGGCTCTGAACAGCACCCTCCAGGGCCAAATCTACTCGGCACTGCTCTTCAGAATCACCGGCAGCAGCTCCGGGAACCGGGCCTGCAAATCCTCGGTGCGCAGCGCAACGATATGCTGGGTACCCTGCACCCGGACCTGGACAACTCCAGCTTCGCGGAGGGTACGGATATGGTGGGTCATGGTTGATTTAGCAACTGGAACATTGAAATTATTGCAGGGCTGCTCGCCGCGGGCAGCAATATCCTGAACGATCTGCAGCCGGATGGGGTCGCTTAAGGCTTGCAGCACGGAACATAGATGAATATCCGCAAGTTGGGGATGATGCAGAATCTTCATAACGCTTACATCTCCTTTGGCACAGACTACTTATTGAATTTTAACATATCGCGTGGTATATTTCTAATGTTCTATTATTATAGTACTTTCATATTTAAAAGAAATATAGAATGAACTTGAGATTTTCCCAATATAGGTTTTGGTCGTAACTGCGGTGAATGTTTGGACTTCCGGCCGCTGTTGTCGTAAGAATTTCTTGTTTATACCGCTATTCGTGGAAATCTGGGGACAGCTTATGCTTACGAGGCGAACTTTTCTATGGAAAGCTTTCGGGCGGACGCTACCCGCTCCTACAGTTCCAAAATTCCCCTACGTTACTCTCACTTTGATATTACATTTTTTAGTTCATCCTATTTAGAAACAGGAAACAGGAGGGTTTATGAGTCAGTCTAACGCTACAACTACAGCTACAGCTTCAACTGCAAGCGGCGTCCCCGCCTTTCGGGAGAATATCGTTGTATCCCTGCTCGGCTTCGTCATTATTCTGGTCGTCATGAATACCATGATGTTCAACCTGGCATTGCCGCAAATTACCAAAGACTACGCCTTGTCCCCAATCGCCGCTTCGTGGATTGTCACGGGTTATTCCATTGTCTTCGCCATTATGTCAATTACCTTTTCCCGCTTGTCCGACTTCGTCCCCTTGCGGACGTTGTTCATCACCGGACTCGGCCTGTTCGGGGCCGCTTCCCTGATCGGACTGTTCAGCAACAGCTTCATCCTGCTGCTCGGCGCACGGCTGATACAGGCGGCGGGCGCCGCTTCGATTCCGGGTCTGTCCATTGTGCTGATTACCCGCTATATTCCGGTGGAACGGCGCGGCAATTCCATGGCCATCGTCATTTCTGCAAGCTCACTGGGCCTGGGGCTTGGACCGGTCATCGGCGGTTCCGTCACCCAGTACATGGGCTGGCATTACTTATTTATTATTACAGGGATTTCGCTGCTGCTGATCCCCGTCTTTTTCCGGGTGATCCCCAAAGAAGCACCGCAAAAAGGCAGCTTCGATCTCCTCGGCGCCGTTCTAATTGGCATCGGGACCACCGGCATCCTGCTGTTTCTGACCGGCCGCGAGTGGATCATGCTTGGGGTCGGAGTCCTGGCTTTGCTGCTGTTCTGGCTGCGGATTCACCGTGCCGGCAACCCTTTTGTACAACCGGCCCTGTTCCGCAACAAAACCTATATGTCGCTCAGCGCGCTCGGCATCGTCTCCTACATCAATAATTTCTCCACTTTATTTCTGCTGCCGCAGGTTCTGGCGCATCTTTATGGCCTGACACCGGCACAGTCCGGACTCATAATTTTCCCGGGGGCGATTGTATCCATGCTCCTCTCCGGCCGGGTAGGCCGCCTGATTGACCGGCACGGGAACATTTTGTTCATCCGGTATTCACCGTGGCTGCTGATGCTGGCTGCCATACTGTTTGCCCTGTTCGCGGACACTTCCTTTTATTCCATCATGGGAATCTATGTAGTACTAAGCGTAGGCTTCTCTACGTTGACTACCAGTGTGTCCAATCAAATCTCGGAGATCCTGCCGGGGGACCAGATTGGTGCGGGGATGGGATTTTTCCAGTTAATCCAATTCTTCAGCGGGGCTTTCAGTGTGGCTGTAACCAGCATTGCATTAGATGCTCAACAGTCCCTGCCGATGGGTACCGCCTACTCCAATATCTTCTGGGGCATGACCGCAGCAGCGGCCACCGCCATCATCTGCTCCCTGATCTATGGTTCGTATCACAAAGCCAAGTATGTAGCCGCCGCTGATCTTGGAGCCTAACGAATCACTGTCCTGACAAAAGACTGCCCATCAGCCTTATGGCCCGGTAGTCTTTTGTTCATCTGGACGAGATGGCTTTACGCCCCACATATAACCCATGATTACTGTATCCAAGCAAGGTCCGTTCTTCACAGGTGCTTAGGTGATAGTCTGCCCAAATCTGGTATTGTTCCTCTGACCACTGATTCATCTGCTCTCTCATAAAAAAAGCACATCCGTCAGTGGCCACATGTGTTAGCTTCTCCACCTGCTCCTCCGCCAGCAAGGCCTCCACTTCCTCAGGGGTATGAAAATAAGCGCTGGCGAAAAAGTCCGCTTGATCGTCCGAATCAACGTATCCCTGATGCTGAACGGATGTTATAAACTCACGGTTCAAATATTCAGGCGCTTGTCCAGCCAAATGCGGAATAATGAAGGAACGGTTGATGTAAGCAGCTGCAAGCAGCCCTCCCGGCTTCAGGACTCTCAGACATTCCCGGATACATTGCCGCTGGGCTTCGGGATTCTGGAGATGATACAAGGGGCCCAGACATAATACCACGTCGAATAACTCTGATGCGAAACCGCTCAGATCGGTTGCATCCGCTACCTGGGCGGGGACATTCCTGTAGGCGTCCCGCTCAATTCTCTTTTGAATCAGCGCAGCGTGTTTGGGTGTAATATCTACAGCGGTGACTGCATTGCCTTTATCGGCATAATAAAAGGTATACACTCCGCTCCCCGCCGCCACATCAAAAATGGCTGCAGCTTCATGGATATACTTCTCTAATATTCGGGTCGTAGTTATAAACTCCAGCCGCCGGGCCCGATCGGAGGTTAAGCGGGAGGCTTCATCGTAGCTGTCATAATACCGGACCACCTTCTGGTTCTGCATGGTAACCCCCTCCTTTTTGTGCAGCGCACGTTTACAAACCTATCTTATTCAGCAGTCCCATAAGCTGCGCTTTCTCGTCTGCGGTGAAATGCTCATACACAGCAGCCAGCAGCGCCTCGGATACCTTGTCAAAGACAGGCTGCAGCTCCCTTCCCTTATCTGTGAGAGACAGCCGGTAGACCCTTCCGTCCTGCGGGTCTTGCCCCTTGTTCACATAACCCAGATGCACCAGCTTCTCGACCAAGGCGGTTATGGTGGATTTGTCCCTGTCGATAGAACAGGACAGCTGATTCATCGTGAGGAATTCCTTAGTATATAACTGAAATAGAATATCCCCGTGTGAGGGAGCGATCCCGTGGATCTGATGCCTTTTCAATTCACGTTCAATAAATTTGTTGCTGCGGCGGTGGATGCGGCCGATGGCCGCCAAGATCTCATGTTCATTCATAAGCTCATGTTAGATTTATCCAAAAGGGGTGTCAAGCGCTTTCCACACACAGCTTCTCTGGGCTATATTTCAAATTTAAGTTTGATATAAAAATAAATTCGGATTTTGTGACTTTTATCACACCTATTGTGAAAAAAATCACTTATTATAAAGCTATCGAAGATGATCATCGATAACACACACAAATAAAAAATTTCAAGGAGTGGATATTATGTTTAACAACTGGTTGCGCACTAACAAATTGGCGATGTTCCTGCTCACAATTGTACGTATATATGTCGGTTACAAATGGGTTACTGCGGGCTGGCACAAGCTCACCGGCGGATTCGATGCCTCGGGTTTCCTCAAGGGAGCTATTGCCAAAAGTGTCGGCGAAGATGCCACCGTGCAGGCCTGGTGGGGAAGCTTTCTCCAGCATGCGGCTCTCCCCGGCGCAGATTTCTTTAACTTCCTCATCCCAACAGGTGAATTTCTGGTCGGTCTTGGCCTGATTCTCGGTACATTTACAACATTCGCCGCTCTGATGGGGCTTGTCATGAATACCGCTTTTCTGCTCTCGGGCACGGTCAGCACTAATGTTCAAATGCTGCTTCTCGAGGTTCTGATCATCGTTTCCGCTGCCAATGCCGGCAAGATCGGCCTGGATAACTGGGTGCTTCCATACCTGCGTCATTTCTTCAGCCCGAAGAAATCGCCTGCTAATTCGCGGCCCATTAACCCAGCCATGAAACATACGGTATAAAATAGAACCTAAAAAATGACCCGCATGGCGGACGCTGAGCACTTCGCGCCGTTCCTGCGGGTCATTTGTATGATTTGCTTTTTGTAAAACAAGTTGTTCGCCTCTACTCTCCTGCTCTTACTACGCCCAAGATGAACCCGTCGTACCCTTTGCTGCCTACCGTTTGGATCGCTGTGGAATCAATCCGCGGTTCTGTAGACAACATCTCCACAAACTGACGAATTCCCTGTACCCGCTCATCCTGACTGTCCTCTTGAATCACTTCACCGTCACGCACCACATTGTCAGCCACAATAACCGCACCGGGTCCGGCCAATTCCAGCGCCCAGCGCAGATAATGGGGATTATTCGGTTTGTCCGCATCGATAAAAATAAAATCAAACGGCTCCACCTCACGCTTGCTCAGAACCGCCAGGCTATCCAGCGCAGCGCCTTCCAGGATTTCCACCTTCTCCCCAAACCCTGCGGCCCGAAGGTTATCTTCGGCTACCTGAACATGGAGATGCTCATACTCCAGGGATACCAGCTTCCCGTCTTCGGGAAGTGCACGTGCCAGCCAGATCGTACTGTATCCACCTAATGTGCCAATCTCCAGTATCCGGCGTGCCCCTTTGATCCGGGCCAGCAGATGCAGCAGCTTGCCTTGATTAGGCGCGACATCAATCTCCGGCAAACCCGCTCCGGCATTGGCCTCAAGTACACCTTCCAGGACAGGATCGGCGGCGAGCAGCTTACTGCCGAAATACTGATCCACTTCATTCCATTGCTCTTGGTTTCTCATTTAAATTCCTCCTCAAATTGTTTATCATGCCTGTCATCAATTGCTGTGAAGCTGATTTTAGTTTATGATGAATCCATCCATAATACTAATATATGTTTTTTGGTTATACATATATTTTAGTTATATAAGAGGAGTACGCCTATGAATCTCCATGCCCTGCGTTTATTTTATGTTGTCGCAGAAGCCGGCAGCGTGACCAAAGCTGCAGCCCAATTAAGGATCAGCCAGCCTGCGGTCACCAGCCAGATCAAGAAATTCGAGAAGGATTTGGGGCTGCCCTTGTTCGCCCCGAGCGGCCGGGGTATCTCCTTAACCCCCTTTGGAGCGGAGCTGGTGCAGCAAGCGGCTAATTTATTCACCTATGAGGAGCAGATAGAAACCTTCGTCGCGGATTACCGGCTGGGGAGATCCGGCAAACTGCGGATTGCCGCCACCTATCTCCCGGCTAACTTTCTGGTTCCCGGCTGGGCGGCCCGTTTCAAAGCAGGACATCCCGGGGTGGAAATGGTCATTACCACAACCAATTCCCGGCAGGCCTTTGAACGGCTCAAACGGCATGAAGCCGATGTCGCCATCTATGGAGGCGGACCGGAGGACAAACCGCAGGAGCTGGATTGGATTGAGCTTTTTGAAGATGAGCTGTGGTTTGTCGTAGCCCCTTCCCATCCCTTTGCAGGCCGCACGGTTTCTTTGCGGGAGATGATGAAAGAACCGTTTATTATGCGGGAGGAAGGCAGCTCTACCCGGGAGCGGCTTTTTTCCTTATGCAGAACGTATGGCCTGAACCCTCCACAGGTAGCCTTGCAGTTCAGCGGTCTGAATGAAGCCATCCGCTCGGTGATGGCAGGTTATGGAGCGAACTTTATCTCCTCTCTGGTCGTTCATGAGCATGTCACCCGTGGTGAACTGGCGAGAGTTCAGGTAGAAGGCATCCATCTGACCAACAGCTTTGCCATCTGCACCCGCAGCGGTGAACACCAGTCTCAACTGGTCCGGCAATTTATTGAGCTGTGCCGCCAAGCTTGACAACAAAGATCGGGCTTCTATATATTGTAAGCGCAGACGTATCACATTTGAATTCACAATGGAGTGTGCCCATGAGCCATCAATCAGACAAGGAACTTGCCATCCATAAAGTAATGAATCAACTAGCCAGCGCAGAACAGAAATCACAGGCCTTTGTCGGGCGTATTACCCGCAGCGAATCCCTGACGCATAATCAGATCATGCTGCTGTTCCTGCTTCAGCTCACAGGCCGTCTGAATATTACGGATATTGCAGAGCGATTCATCATTACGCCCGGGGCTGCCTCCTCCATGTGCGACAAGCTGGAAGATCTGGGGCTTGTCGTCAGAGTCCGTACCAAAGAAGACCGCCGGGTTGTCAATATTGAGCTTACAGACCAAGGGACCCAGCGTATTCTCCAGCTCTTTGACACCTTCGAAACGGCTGAGCTGGACCGGATGTCTGCCATTCTTCGCCAAATCAATGATTTAATCGCAGAGATCGTTGACTGATTCAGGCTGGATGAATCTCTGTAACAGCATAGCGCAGCGGTTTTGATCCGCAAGTAGCAGCACTGCCACCAGGAACAACGGGCAGTGCTGTTTGTTGTCTGCCTGGGATGGCATTTACTATATTGACTATATATTATAACAAGTATATATTTTAGTTATTAAAATAATTTTGGTGGTGAATCCCAATGTCCAATTTCTTCTCAGCAAGTGAACACTCCGGCCAGCTCCCTCTGAAAGTCAAAGGATCACTCATCCGCCGGGAGGATATCGAGGCCTCCGCCGTTGAGGTATTCGGCCATTTAAAAGCGCGGGGAAATGTAACTGCGGAGCGGGTAAAAATCTCCGGCGAATGTTCCATTGGAGGAATCTGCCGGGCGGACCAGGTGGAGAACCTCGGAAGCCTGCGTGTTGACAGCCTCCAGGCCGAGCGGGTCACATCATCCGGTTATCTGGCCGTTACGCAGGAAACCCGGTGCGGCAGCTTCCGGGCAGAAGGGGCAGTACAACTGCACACCTTGAAGGCCAGCCAAGCCATCGAACTGCGCCTGGGTTCTGCATGCAGCATTGACCACATGAGCTCGGACGGATTGGTTACGGTAGTTTCTTCTTCCATGCTGCTCAATTTGGTGATGCGCCCTTTTCGCAAATTGTGCTGCAAGTCAATCAAAGGTACGTCCATTATCCTGGAGCGAACCCGGGCTGAGCTGGTCAGCGGCGAGAAGATTGTGATCGGCCCAGGCTGTGTCATTGAGGAAATCCGCTATGGTACAAGTCTTGCCGTTGATCCCAAATCAAAGGTAACAAGCGCCATTCATGTCAGTACTACTGGAGGGAAATAAGATGGGCAGCAGCAGTTATAAAGGACGGACTCTATTCAGCTATATTGCCAAAGGGTTGACGCTGATCTTTTGCGTTCCGATTCTGGGTGTATGGACGGCAGGCAGCGCCGTTTGTGCCGTAATCGCTCTAATTGGCGCTATTCTGGGCACGTTCGGCTACCACGGAGTTGCGATGAACCTCTATCCCGGTTATTCCTTGCCAAGGATTCTCAGCTTGCCCTTTGGCCTGCTTTTGTCGCTGGCGCTGCTGATATCCTTTTATTACACCCGGCGGTGGCTGCGGGGCTGCCTGCAATTCATAAAATCCTGAGCGCACTTCAACTGTAAGATATCCGTAACAAGGTTGTCTCCAGTTTGTAAACTGAATTTTGTCCCCTGCTCTGGAATTTTCATCTATAATAGAATAGCTTAGTATTTTTAGACTTTGGAGGCTATCCTATGAAAAAAATGATCATTGCCGGCGCAATAGCCCTGTTCCTTGCCGGAACCTGGGCAACGCCTTCTATAGATACAACACATGCTGCAACAACCCCGAACATCATGGTAGATGGAAAAAGCGCGGCCACTCCTCTGAAATCCTTCTACGCAGGCGATAATCTTTACATTCCCGTGCGGGTTCTGGAAGAGTTCTACCCGGGTACCCTGAAGTGGGATAACACCAAAAAGCAATTGAACATCACCGGGTCAGGCACCTCCTCTGTGCTGATCCCCGGCAGCGAGAGCATTCAGTGGGGCGGCGGACAATATCGGCTGGACAGCCAGGTGCTGTTGCGGCAAGGCCATGTATATATTCCGGTCACCGCCCTGAATACCCTGACCGGAGCGGATTCGAAGCTGAATACAGCCAAGAGCAGCCTGGAGATACAATCAGGCAACGTCAGCAGCAGCGTGCGGACGCCTGCTGAACCGCTGGCCGTCGCCAAAGAAGACGCAAAAGTGAAGCTGTATGCCGCTCTAAAAGAGGGAAATATGTATAAAGGCTATATTCTGGAAGCCGGCGGCGTCAAGCACCCCTTTGCCTGGGAGTCGCCCAGGTTCGTGCAGTATCCTCCCGAACTCTATTACACCGATATTAATAACGATAGACAGCCCGAAATTATAGTTATTCTGACCCTGGGTACAGGTACGGGCATAGTTGAACAAGAACTCCATGTCGTAAACAGCAAAACATGGAACGAGACCGCTGTTCCTAAAGCATATGAAGCTGCCAGAACACTGGTTGCTTCCACGATCACCAAGGATAAAGAGGATACACTCGTTAACCTCGTCATAAAAGGCTCATCACCGTCCACAGTTTCTATACGTATGCCAGGGCGCGCAGAAGACATCAGTAACCTGGGGACATCGGCAGGCATTGGTGCAGTCACCTATTACAGCGTAGAATCTGGGAAGCTGACGGCGAAGACCAGTGTCGGCGTAGGGTTCGGAGAAAGTATCGGCACCCTCAAGCTGGTCTATAAAGCGGGAAAGACCGGCATGGAGCCGGAATCTGTGACTTTTATTCCTTTTGATGAGTATCCGGCAAGTATTAAGAAGCAGTAACCTCTATATTTAACTGTTCCAATCTGTTCATCCATCCGGCATTTTTCATAAGCAAAAAGCTGCCCACGGGCCTTAACGCGGCTTCGTGGACAGCCTCATTCAGTTATTCTATAAGCTGCTGTAAAGTCCAAAAAGAGCTTTTTCCGTTCTAGGGGAAGGCCAGCTTCCCCCTGACCGTTGGCCGGTCTGCACCTGTCGCTGCAGGCAGATTATTGGCAACGCCGTGCATGAAATCATTGCCCTGGAAGGCATAAATGATGGTTGCGGTCTTATTTAAAGTGGTGGATTAGTACTTCTCAAGAATAACCCACACTAAACTGATTTTCTGGTTATTTGTAGTATAAACATCCCCTTCTGGAAATACAAACCGCGCCCGTAGTTTATTTGCATTATCGTAGTAATCTCTGGAACTCAGCCTTTGGGCTTTATCATATTTGCTGACTACAAAGTTGTTCCCCAGTCTTTGCGTAACATCATCTAAACTATGAATGCCTATTAACCATACATGTTGAATGGCATTTAGCGAAAGGGTCTTCAACTTAATAATGTTTCCGTCTGAATCATACACTACAGAAAAATCCTTATAATACTTATAATAATGATTTTTCACAACTTTCTCCTGAAAATCGCTATTCTTCTTATATTTACCGAAATCAAGATCCTTAATATTTTGACCAGGCTTCATACCATATATCGTTAAACCTGATAAGTTTGTAGATGGTACGGGTGGAGTTTCTTTTCTATTCACAAAATACATCAGCACAGAAAGTACTAAGATAGTCGAAATAACAATAAGAGTCGTCCTTAGTGTAATCTTAGAGATACGATTTCCCCCTTATCGATAAACAATGTTATGGTTATTATTCAAATCATTGAGTATTTTAGCTTGGTTTTTTATAATTCATATTCAATTTTATGGAATAACTGAAAATATTGAAGTGATTATAGTCTCTTTTTCAATAGGCATTAGCGAAGGACCACATTGAACAGCAAATAAACAGTGCCGCAGTCCACTTTGAAGTGGGCCTGCGGCACCGTTTGTTGGTTACGGCATTATTTAATTATGCTCTCCAGCACATCATCGATCATTTGCGAGTTGGCAATGGTTCCGGTGTAGAGCCAGCTGGACTGGTTATCATATTCGTAGACGTTCCCTTTTTGCACAGCAGGAATGCCCTGCCACATCGGATCTTTCAGCAATTCTTCCTTGGTAATCCCTCTTGCGTTGACAATAAATAAATGATTCGCATCCATCTGCGCCAGCTTCTCCAATGAAATAGCGTTCCAATTCGCCTCTCCGGAAGCTGCAGCTTCATGCACCACAGCAGGCACACTCAATCCAAGGTCATGGTACAGCAGATCCCCGCTGGATAAATTCTCATTTACTACGTATACTTTTTTGGCTGTCACCCATAGTGCAGCTGCCGACTGTGTGCCGATCGTCTGTTTCAGCTGTTCTTTGGCTTCACTGGCCTTCTGCTCATAGTTCTCCAGTACTTTTTGGGCTTCTTCACTTTTATTCAGCACTTCGCCGACGGTCAGCAGCTCCTGCCGCCAGTCATTGTTTTTCTCGGTGCCAACGGCATAGGTGGGGGCAATTTTGTTGTACTGCTCATATTTGTCCCCTTCCACCATCTCCGCACTGTCGATAATGATCAGATCAGGCTCGACGCTCATCACCGCTTCGTAGGGTAGATCTGCCGGAATCGTCGGAATACCCGCCAGCTCTTGTTGCAGATAATTCTGCACCGCTTTGCCTTCTTTCACCGACCACTGCGCCACAGGCTTCACGCCCAAAGCCACCAGATGATCTTCCAGATAGGTAGCGAGCACCCGCTGCGGATTTGCCGGAACGGTTACTTTATGTCCAAGTCCGTCGGTTACCTCACGGTCCTTAGCTTGCTGCTCTACTTCTGCTGTATTGGTGTTGGCGCTGGCATTCGTGCTCACTGCAGCCCGATTCGTCGACCCGGAACAGGCACTGACCAGTAACGTAAGTGTACATAGTAATACTAAAGCTATCAGGTGCTGCTTGCTGTTTCTGCTCATCCGATTAACCCCTCTATATGTATATTGATAATGATTCTCATCACCTTCATCAATATAGCGCTTGCTTCCTTTGACGAACATGGAGTATCCGGCCTTTTCATCTGGAGAATTCGGACCTCTGTTGTTCTCCCGTATATACGCAGCGTAGTTGGCCGGAGCGACACCCGTGTGCTTTTTGAACAGTCGGCTAAAATAAAACATATCCCCATACCCCACACTGGCCGCCGTTTCCTGCACGGTCGCGTTCGTCTTCAGCAGCAATGCCTTAGCTTTATTCATCCGCAATTGAATCAGATAGTCGATGGGACTGTAGCCTGTATCCCGTTTAAACCGGCGGTTCAAATACCTTGCACTATAATTAAAGCTGTCTGCCAGCCCTTCCATCGTTACAACAGAAGCATAATGCTGTTGAAGATACAGCAGCATCTGGGCAACCAGATCGGGCTGTTGCGTTTGTACCTTTTGCCGGTCCAGCTCCCATACCAGCTCATGGATAAATTGATACAATAGCCCTTTGATCTGCAGCCGTTCCACTGTTCCCCCCGCTGACCAAAGCCTGTCCATCTCCTGCACCTTATTCAGCAGTGACATAGGCTGCCCCGGCACCATGGCGTATTGCCAGACAAAGGGCTGACAGGCTGACGGAAGGGCAGGCCGGGCCCGGTACATCATCATATAGAATTCAAAGCTTTCGGTAAGCGGCACGATGTCGAGACACATGCCTTTGCCGCCATGCAGCACATGAAACCGTGAGGTCTGATATTTGGTGCCATCCAGCGAAATCTCCGCACTGCCGTGGAACGCATAAATAAAGCTGCTGGCCGGCAAACGGTAAGAACGCCACTCTTCGCCCCCACGGAGCGGAATGCGGCGAATATCCATGATTGTAACCAGAGCCTGATCCCATAACAGCAGATGTTCATCAACCTTCATATTTTCTGTTCAACTCCCGTACCAGTAAAAGTCCAGTCTTTATTATAATTGATAATTATTCTCATTTGCAATGGACTATATTACACCCACCGGACTAGCTATAGTACAATGGATACATTCAACAGCAAGGAGTGCTTACCTATGATTGATGCCCATATTCATCTTGACCAATATGCTCCACAGCTTACCGATACGATTCTGCAAGAGCTGCCCTCCCATGGCATCGAAGCCCTGATCGCCGTGTCTATGAATCTGGATTCCTGTATCCGGACCGAGGCCTTGGCTGCACAATATCCCGCCATCGTCAGGCCCGCTTACGGGTTCCACCCGGAACAACCTCTGCCCACAGCCGAGGAATTCGCTGCTCTGCTGGAATGGATCGAGTTGCGCGCGGGGCAGTTGACGGCCATCGGCGAGATTGGCCTGCCCTATTATTCGCGGGCAGAGGCGCTTGCGCGCGGCGAAGCTTTGGACATGGAGCCTTATGTCGGGCTGCTCGATCAGCTGCTGGCCCTCGCCGCCAGGCTGAACAAACCCGTTGTGCTCCATGCCGTCTATGAAGACGCGCTGCTCGCCTGCGACCTGCTCGACAAGCACAAGATTCGGCGGGCCCATTTCCACTGGTTCAAGGGGCCGGAGGAAGCCATCACCCGCATGATCGCGCGGGGCGATTACGTCTCTTTTACACCGGATCTACTGTATGAGCCGGAGATCCGGGAGCTGGCGCGGCGTTATCCGCCGCAGCAGGTTATGGCCGAGACCGACGGTCCCTGGCCATTCGAGGGTCCGTTCGCCGGACGGGCTACCCATCCGGCGATGATCCGCGACGTGGCCGCCGCGTGGGGGGCGCTCCACGGCTGCTCCGCCAGCGAGGCGGAGGCGCTGCTCACCGCGAACACGGTGAGGTTTTATGGGCTGTAGGTGCAGCGGAAAGACCGCCGCTCCGGGGGAGCGGCGGTCTTTTTATAACCCAGCTATTGAATTTTAGATTTAACCCGATAATAGAAACAGCGGCAGCCATAGACAAAATAAAGTCCTGGACTGCCGCTGTTTTATTGAACTATCGTTTCCCGTTAGAATTCCTGTAGAATGAATAATTTGGTCTTTGCACAAAAACGAGCGCC
>NZ_BMKR01000057.1 GCF_014644435.1 Paenibacillus albidus
CTCATGTTCCTTATTTTACTAGATTCCTACGAATTGTACAGTTTGCGTACAGGCCCTAGTCTGACGAAAGGCAGAGGCCTCCGGCAGCTACTTGACTATACAGCAGAATGTTTTAATCTAATGTTATGACAGCGCTACCACGATGGGGGGTCCAGTATGCTCAGAAATTCCAATGTTTTTCGCAGATTTTTAATCTCCTATGTGGTCATTCTAATCATTCCCAGCATTGGCGGCTACATGTCCTATCTTACGTCGATCTCCGTAACCCAATCTATTTCCATTGAGAACAGTGTTACCCAGCTGCAGAAAAGCCAGGAAATCCTGGAACGGCGGATGGCGGAGGTGGAAGGCTTCACCAGACAGCTGGCTGTGAATCAGGAATTGAACGTGCTGATGAACGAAAGAGATGATGAAACGAATGTATACGGAATCTGGAGAACCATGAGAAATGTGCTGACCTTTGGCCAGACCAATGATTTTCTGCAAAATTATTATATCTACCTTGCCAACTACAATCTTGTTCTGACCCCCGGCTCCTCCTACAGGCCGGATCATTACTATGAAACTTTTCATTATAGGGATCTTTCGTTCGCTGCCTGGAACAAGGAAATCTTACAAAAGACCCACCGCAGTGAAATCAAACCGCTCAGCGCTTTTGTGAACAAAGGAACAGATACCTCTGTGATTACCTACATGCAATCCCTGCCTCTGGACAGCTTTAACGGGTTCTCGCCGGCTGTTGCTGTCGTAATCATTGACGAGAAAATAATAACCAGCCTATTGTCGGGCCTGACCGGACGTTACGGCGGTTGGGCTCATATCAGCGATGCCGAAGGAAACACTATTGCCCTGCAGGGCAGCGGTGAACCGGCAATGTCGAAGCTGGCTGCCGATCCGGATTTTGATTCCATGAAGGTCAGCCAGTTCTATCAGGATGGTTTGGTGATCACCACGCGTTCCGGCAAGAACGGTTGGGTATACCGGGCAGGGATTCCGCGGCACGCTTTGCTTGAGAACGCCAACCGGATTAAATACGTATCCTGGCTGATTACCGGCGGCACGCTTTGTATAGGTCTGATTGTGGGGCTTGTACTGGCATACAGGAACAGTGCTCCGATCAACCGAATGATCGGGGTCATGAAGGAGCAATTCGGCAAGGAAGCAACGGGGGAGCACAATGAGTTTGACTTTTTAAGCGGTAACATCGCCAATATGATCACCAAAAACAAGCTGCTGGAGACCGAACTTCACCGCCAGCTGCCTCTGGTCAGAGATGCTTTTCTTAAACGGCTGATCGCCGGCGAGTTCGAGTCAAAGGATGAGATTGTCTCCGCCGCCCTGCAAGCCGACATCAGTCTGAATAAGGGGGCCGGCTATGCCGGGATTATTCAAATCAACGGTTATTCGGGTATGGACAGCGTAGAAATCCTGAATGAGCTGAACGCGTCCCGTCTGCTGCTGAAGCAGGCTCTCGCTGAGCTTGGAGGGAATATTCCCATGACCGATATGGGCTCCGACAAGATTGTTGTCCTTTTCTTCATGGAAAGCGGAGCGCATTCGGAGCATGAACAAGAGTCTATCACTCAAATTATCGGAAAGCTGGGGCAATATGTCCTCAGCGAGTACCGGATTACGATACAAGCGGGCTGCGGAAATTTCTTTGCGGCAGTCACCGAGGTCAGCCGTTCCTTTGAACAGGCCAAGCAAGCACTGGAGTATGCCGTCCATCTGAACAAAAAAGGGGTGATGTGGAATCATGAAGTACAGAATGAGAACACGTCCTATTATTATCCGCTGGACACCGAGCAACGTCTGATCAGCACCATCCGTGCAGGTGAGCTTGAAGAGGCCCGGCGAATGGTCGGCTCCATCATGATGCAGAATATGGATCTGCGTGAACTGTCCATTGAAATGAAACATCAGCTGGTCGGAGAGCTGAAAGGAACTTTCCTTAAGCTGCTGGATCAGAAGGCTTTTATGGAGTCGCCTGTTTTTGAATGTGTGAAGAAGAAGGTGATGGACATTGGATCTGCGGAACCGCTTGAAACGATCCAGGCCGAATTTAACAGTATTATGGAAGAGCTTTGCGGATTCATCACCCATAAAAAGAAAGATACGCATATCCGGCTCGTCCAGCAGATTAAGCAATACACCTCTGAAATGTATATGGATCCCGAGCTTACCTTGTACCGGGTGGCTGAACAGGTGGAGCGGCCGGAAAAGTACATTTCCCAATTGTTCAAGGAAGTCACAGGCGTTAATTTCTCTGACTATTTGGTCAAAGTTAGAATGGACCAGGCTGTGCTTCTGTTACAGAAGAGCGGGTATACGGTGGATGAGATTGCAGGGCGGGTAGGGTACAACAGCTCACATTCCTTCAGAAGGGCCTTCAAACGGCTGACCGGCATCTCCCCCAGCACATACCGGCAATCCCACGGTGATTAAATCATTTACAATCAGGCGGCAGCTTTGTCCCTTTTGGGAGAGTGCCGCCTTTTTCTCACCTTCAGGCATCAGCAGCGGAATAATGGCCTCCTGCTTGAGTTTTTGCCCCCTGAAACACGGTCAATTGTACGCTGAACCGCTCAAATGTACCTATCTTTGGGACAAGCAAATCCACTATGATCAACTCGTAGAAAGCGCTATCACGAATGACAGACAGTGTACAGAGGGGGAGTTGTTCTGGAAAGACAAATCATCTTAAACAAGAAAGTTGTGCCACGACGAAAAGGCCACGGCCTTGTCCAAACGGCCCGCAGGAATATCATGAAGCATTGGCAGCTTCATTTGCTGGTCATTCCGCCTTTGCTGTTTTTCCTCATCTTCAAGTACTACCCGATGTTGAATGCCGTCCTTGCCTTCAAGGATTACAACGTCATTAAGGGGATATGGGGCAGCCCCTGGGTCGGGTTGGATAATTTCCGGCTGTTCTTTGAGAATCCGCTGTTCTGGACGCTGGTCAAGAACACTCTGCTGCTCAGCGGGTATTTGCTGCTGGCCGGATTTCCGATACCGATTGTCCTTGCGCTCATGATCAATGAAGTGCGGGGAGGGAGCTTTAAGCGGTTCGTGCAGCTGGTATCTTTTGCTCCGTACTTTATTTCAACGGTCGTAATGGTGTCCATTATCATGCTGTTTTTGGCACCCCGGCTGGGATTCGCCAATATTGCCCTGAATTTCTTCGGGCTTCAATCTGTCAACTTCCTGGGTGATCCCGGCATGTTCCGTTCGATCTATGTCTGGTCCGACATTTGGCAGACTGCAGGCTACAGCGCCGTGATCTATTTGGCCGCACTTGCCGGTATAGATCCAACCCTGTATGAAGCGGCCAAAGTGGATGGGGCATCGCGTTTTCAAAAAATCCGACACGTCGATCTGCCGGGAATTGTGCCAACCATCGTGATCATCCTGATTTTAAATGTCGGCAATGTGATGGCGATCGGCTTTGAGAAGGTCTATCTGCTGCAGAATCCGCTGAATATTGCCAATTCCGAGATCATTGCAACCTATGTCTACCGGGTCGGCTTGCTGAATGCCAACTATAGCTTTGCTACGGCGGTTGGTTTGTTCAATTCCGTCATCAATCTCATCTTATTGGTCACGGTGAATGGATTCGCCAAGAGAATGACCAACAACAGCATCTGGTAGGAAAGGAGTTTCTCATGGCAGCAGCTCAGAAAAAGATTAAAGAATCCGCCGGCGACAGATTGTTTTTAGTAGTGGTGTATATCCTGCTGGGTCTCGTGGCCCTCGCCGTGATTTATCCGCTGATTTTTATTGTCTCCAGCTCGATCAGCAGCCCGGCAGCGGTCACCTCCGGCCGGGTCTGGCTTTGGCCCGTTGATATTTCGTTCAAAGGCTTCGAGATTTTGCTCAGCACCCCCGAGATTATTTCAGGTTACGGCAACTCGATCTTCTATACGGCAGCCGGCACGCTTATCAGCGTAATGCTCACGGTCATGATTGCCTATCCGTTGTCACGCAAAGCATTTTTTGGACGCAATGCACTGATGATGATCATCACCTTCACGATGATTTTTAGCGGAGGGCTGATTCCTACTTACATGGTTGTGAAGCAGCTGCACATGATTGACACCAGATGGGCATTGCTGATTCCCAATGCCATCTGGGTATGGCAGGTGATCATCGCCAGGTCTTTTTTTCAATCCTCGATACCGGAAGAATTGCTGGAGGCCAGCGAAATGGATGGATGCAGTGATATGCGGTTTATATGGAGCGTTGTGCTCCCGTTGTCAAAGCCCATTCTCGCCGTGCTGGTGCTGATGTATGCCGTCGGTCAATGGAATGCTTATTTCGATGCTCTGATCTATCTGAAATCGGCGGATCTGTTCCCGCTCCAGTTAGTATTAAGAAGCATCATCATCCAGAATAACAGCTCCGGCACGATGGATGCCATGAAAATGGTAGAACGGCAGCAGCTCGCCGAGCTGTTGAAATACGCCCTCATTGTTGTAGCGACCCTGCCTGTGCTCGTCATTTATCCGTTTGTGCAGCGCTATTTTGTACAGGGGATGCTGGTGGGCTCCGTCAAGGGTTAGCCTTTAGCGCAGCGTCCTGAAAGGGGGGATACATTGCCGTATTGCCGCAGGAGTCTTATCTTACCCGCCTATACCACAAAAGGGAGTGATCTATTTTGAAAAAAAGCATGATCCATTTGTTGATGCTGGCAATGGTGCTTACCGCTGTACTCAGCGGATGCGCGAATAAAAATACAGACAGTCCGCAGGACGCCCAGCCGGGGAATACAGAAGCAGGCACACAACCGGTCGAAATCAGTGTTTTTGCCGTGCAGGAATCAGGAATCGATATCCCGACCAATAAATTCACCAAATTTATTGAAGACAAATTCAATATCAAATTCAACTGGCAGCTTAATCCGTCAGACGGGGCGAAGGAGAAGCGCCAAATCTCGCTGGCGAGCGGCGATTATCCCGATGCGTATCTGCTTACCCCATATATTGACCAGTTCTCCCAGGCGGATGTGCTGAAGTACGGGAAACAGGGTGTACTCCTCCCGCTGAACGACTTGATTGACGAATATGCGCCCAACATTAAAGCCGCGATGGAACAACACCCGGATTTGCGGACGCTTAACACAGCGCCGGACGGCAATATTTATGGTCTGGCAGCATACGCAGAATGCTTTCACTGCTCCTATCCGAACAAAATGTGGATCAATACGAAATGGCTGGATAAATTGAAGCTGGAAATGCCGAAAACGACGGAGGAGTTCAAAAAGGTGCTGGAAGCCTTCAAAACGTTGGACCCGAACGGCAACGGCAAGGCGGATGAACTGCCGCTCAGCGGCTCAATAGAGGAATTTGGTGTCCGGATTATTCCTTTTCTTATGAACGCTTTCGTCTATGACGATGACCGGAATTATCTCAACATGAAGGACGGCAAAGTAGAGTCGGCTGCGATCAAACCGGAATGGAAGGAAGGCCTCGCTTACGTCAAGTCTCTATATGATGCCGGGCTGATTGACTCGGGCGCATTTACGCAAAATGCAGAAGCCTTCAAAAAAATCGGCGAGAATGCGGATGCGGAAATCCTGGGTGCGGGAGCTGGGATGCACCCGGCTATATTCATCAACATTGATCCCGGAAATACACGTTCGGCTGACTATAATCCGCTGCCTCCGCTTACCGGTCCCAAGGGCGCATCTTTTGCAACCCATGATTCGGGAGGCGTGAATCCCGGAGCCAAATTTGTCATTACGAACAAAGCGAGCAAGGAAGCGCAGATTGCCCTGATCCAAATGGCTGATTATATGTATACCACAGAAGGACAAACGAATGGTGCCAGCGGGTTGAAGGGCATTGACTGGACGGATGCTGCGGAGGGGGATGTGGCGCTCGGTGAAGGTATTAAGGCGCTGATCAAACCTATTCCGATGGCCGAAGGCGAGTCCCCGCGCAACGCCGGCTGGAGTGGAATGGCCCATTTCTACATGCCCAAGGAATACAGGGACATGTTCGTCCAGGCTACCGACATTTATGAATCCAGCGGTTATGAACGCAGACTCTACAATGCAACACTCCTGTATGAAGGCCATGAGCCGGAGGAGCTGTTCCCGGTCTGGTCGGTCTGGATTGATCCGGGTGAGACCGATGAAGCAAGCATTCTGCAAACGAACATTCGGAACTATATTGAACAGAACGCGCTTCAGTTCATAACCGGCAACCAGGATTTGGAGAAGGACTGGGATGCCTACGTAAAAGGTCTGCAGAACTTGAAGCTTGACCGTTACCTGGAAATTCTGCAAAAGGCGTATGACGCTTCACAGAAATAAGGGAGGCAGATTGATGGACGATTTGAAATTATGGTATTTAAGCCCTGCTGCAAGCTGGTCACAGGGGCTTCCTGTCGGTAATGGAAGAATAGGCGCCGTAGTCAGCGCAGCTCCGGACCGTGAGGTGTGGAGTATGAATGAAGTAACCTTCTGGTCCGGCCAAGCGGAGGCCGTACCCGGTCCGATGGCTGGCAAGGCTGAGCTGCAGCGGATGCGCGAACGTTTCTTCGCGGGCGATTATGCCGGCGGCGACCGGCTGGCCAAACAGTACCTGCAGCCCAAAAAGCAGAATTACGGGACGCATCTGGGGCTCTGCGAGGTGGTGCTCGCTTTTGAAGAGCAAGACTGGCAGGCGGAGGAGGGACCTCCTTTCAGACGTGAACTGGATTTGAGACAGGCGATAACCTCGTCTGTCTCCGGGACAGCCGGGAAGCGGCAGCTCCGCGAAGTTTTTGCTTCCCATGCCGATGATCTGGTGGCATCCAGGATCTGGAGCGAAGTGCCGGGCGGGGTATCGTTCACGCTTGGCCTTGAGGGTGGAGCGGGGGCTTTCGCCGTCACAGGCACCGAGGATACGCTCGAATTCAAAGCCCAGGCTCTGGAGCGTGTCCACAGTGACGGCACTTGCGGGGTATGGGCGCAAGGGACAATCAAGATAGCCGCCCATGGCGGCACCATCCGCTGCGAGGAGGACCGCTTGCTGGTGTCCGGGGCTGACGAAGCCTGGATTTACTTTATGGTTAGCACCGATTACCGCCGTGATGACGAGGACTGGATGACAGAAAGTGCGCGCAGGCTGGAGGAGGCTGTTGCTAAAGGTTATGCAGGCCTGAGAGCCGGCCATATCAAGGATTACCGCCGTGAGTTTGACAAAGTGCAAATTCACCTTGGTTCCGCACAGCGTGAGGAGCTGCCGACGGACATTCGTATCCGGCAGCTCCGGCAAGGTCAAGGTTCCGATCCGCAGATGTTTGCGCTGTTTTTCCAGTACGGGCGTTATTTGATGATCGCGGGGTCCCGTGGAGACTCGCCGTTGCCGCTGCATCTGCAGGGGATCTGGAATGACGGTGAAGCATGCCGGATGGGCTGGAGCTGTGACTATCATCTGGATATCAACACTCAAATGAATTATTACCCGGCCGAGATTACGAATCTGGGGGACAGCCATCTTCCATTAATGCGGTATATCGGGGAGCTGTCGCAGGCAGGCCGGACAACAGCCCGTGATTTTTATGGCAGCAAGGGCTGGGTCGCCCATGTTTTCTCCAATGTCTGGGGGTTTACGGCCCCGGGCTGGGAGACTTCGTGGGGACTTAATGTCACTGGCGGACTCTGGATTGCCTGCCATCTCATTGAGCATTACGAATACTCCTGTGACCGTGATTTTCTGGAGGTACAGGCTTACCCTGTGTTAAAAGAGGCCGCCTTGTTCTTCCTGGATTACATGACCGTTCACCCGGTGTACGGCTGGCTGGTAACCGGCCCCTCCAATTCGCCGGAGAATTCGTTTTTTCCGGGCGGACGTAATGAAGACGCCCAGCAGCTGTCCATGGGTACCACCCTGGACCAGGTTCTGGTGCGTGAGCTGTTTGAGTTCTGCCGGAAAGCTGCAGGGCTGCTGAACAAGGATCAGGAGCTTCAGCAGACTCTTGAAGAGGCTATAGCCAAGCTGCCTCCGCTAAGGATCGGCAGAAAGGGGCAGGTGCAGGAATGGCTGGAGGATGTTGAGGAGGCCCAGCCTGAGCATCGGCATTTGTCCCATTTATACGCGCTTTATCCCGCCGCCCAGATTACGCCGGACCGGACGCCTGAACTCAGTGCAGCCGCCCGGGTGACCTTGGAAAACCGCATGCTGCAGGATGAACTGGAAGATGTTGAGTTCACAGCCGTGCTTTTCAGCCTTTATTTTGCGAGGCTGCATGACGGGGAAAAGGCCTATAGGCACATCGCCCATCTGATCGGTGAATTGTGCTTTGATAATCTGTTCTCCTATTCCAAGTCGGGGATAGCCGGAGCAGAGAGCAATATCTTTGTAATTGACGGGAATTTCGGAGGAACTGCCGCCATCGCGGAAATGCTGCTGCAAAGTCATGCGGAGGAGTTGCATTTGCTGCCGGCGCTTCCCCAGGCCTGGGCGGAAGGCTCTGTAACGGGACTCCGGGTGAAGGGGAATGCAGAAGTGGACATAGTCTGGAAAGAGGGTAAACTGGCTGAAGCTGCGCTTCGTGCCTTCTCCCCGGGAACCCTGACCGTCCGCTGTGGAGCGCACCGGACAACGTTCCAGGCCGAAGCAGGCGCAAGCTACCACTTCGATGCCTGCTTGAGGATGTCACAGCCCTAAACAGCCGCAACCCCATCGGAGATTGACATAAATATCCCCACTGGCTATACTGGAAATGTTAAAAAGCATATCGGATAAAACGTTGATGAAATGGAGTAAGCCGGAAATTGGCTTCCGCAGAGAACGGGTTCCTGGACGAGAAGGTTCGTACTGGCTGCGAGAACCCGGAAGACAAGCTGGCCGAAAGCTGATTTCGGAGTGTGAGGACAAGCTCACCGGGGGCTCCCGTTAACAGCCGCGACAAGGCGATCGTCTGCAGCTGTCCGCGTATATAGCGGATCAAGGCGATAACCAGGGTGGTACCGCGAGTTTAATCGTCCCTGAATTTATTCAGGGGCGTTTTTGTGCGTTCCTAGCAGGGATGCAAATTTAAAGATGAGACGGGAGCTGTACATGATGAAAGCAAGTGAAATCCGTTCCAAATGGCTAGAGTTTTTCGAGAGTAAAGGGCACCGCATCGAGCCCAGCGCTTCGCTGGTTCCGCACAATGATCCTTCGCTGCTGTGGATCAATGCAGGGATGGCGCCGCTGAAGGCATATTTCGACGGGCGGGAGATTCCGGAGAATCCTAGACTGACCAACTCGCAGAAATGCATCCGCACCAATGATATCGAGAACGTAGGGAAGACGCGCCGTCATCATACTTTTTTTGAGATGCTCGGCAACTTCTCCATCGGCGACTATTTCAAGGAAGAAGCGATCACCTGGGCCTGGGAGTTCCTGACGGGCAAGGAGTGGATCGGCTTTGAGCCGGACCGCATCTCCGTAACGGTGTATGCCGAGGACGAAGAAGCTTTTAAACTGTGGAATGAAAAAGTGGGTCTGCCGGCAGAACGCATCATTAAGCTCGGGGATGAGAATTTCTGGGATATCGGCGAAGGCCCTTGCGGCCCTTGCTCGGAGATCTTCTATGACCGCGGCGAAGCCTACGGCAGTGATATGAGTGATCCGGAGATGTATCCGGGCGGGGAGAATGAGCGCTGGCTCGAAGTGTGGAACCTCGTGTTCTCGCAGTTCAACCATAACAAGGACGGCAGCTATACGCCGCTTCCGAACAAAAACATTGATACCGGCGCAGGTCTGGAGCGTTTCGCCTCCATCCTCCAGGATGTGGATTCCAACTTCGATACGGATCTGTTCCAGCCGATTATTCAGCGTACGGCCAAGCTTGCCGGAGTTACGTACAAGGACAGCCTGGAGCAGGACATTGCGCTCAAAGTTATTGCTGATCACGTGCGTACCGTTACGTTTGCGGTAGGGGACGGCGTACTTCCTTCCAATGAAGGCCGGGGGTACATTATCCGCCGCCTGCTGCGCCGTGCGGTGCGTTTCGGCAAGAACCTGGGTCTGGATCGTCCGTTCCTGCATGAATTGACAGAGACGGTTGGCGAGATTATGGGTGTGTATTATCCATCCGTGGTGGAGAACCGTGAATATATTGCGAAGATCATCCGTACGGAAGAGGAACGGTTCCATGAGACGTTGTCGGATGGTCTGGCCATCCTGGGCGAGATCAGCAGCAAAGCCAAAGCGGACGGCCAAAGCGCCATCGCGGGTGCCGATGCGTTCAAGCTGTATGACACCTACGGATTCCCGTTTGACCTTACCGAGGATTTTGCCGCTGAGCAGGGACTGACGGTTGACCGTGAAGGCTTCGACAATGCGATGCAGGAGCAGCGTGACCGTGCCAGAGAGGCACGCAAGGACGGCGGCAGCATGAAGATTCAGGGAGGGGCACTTTCCGAACTGACGGTTAAAAGTGAATTTGTTGGTTATAATGACTCCGTAGCAGAGTCCAAAATAGTGGCCATAGTGGTTGATAATGCCCTTGCAGACAGCGTAAGTGAAGGCACCGAATGCCAGGTAGTGCTGGAAACCACACCCTTCTACGCCGAGAGCGGCGGGCAAGTCAGCGATACGGGCGTCCTGACCGGCGGTTCCGTAACAGCGAAAGTCACCGGATTGTTCAAAGCGCCGCATGGCCAGCATGTACACATCGTTACTGTAGAAGCCGGAGAACTGCGGGTGGGCGATACCGTCCGCGCCGAAGTGGACCGTGCCCAGCGTGAGGATATCGTCAAGAATCATACGGCGACCCACTTGCTGCACAAAGCGCTGAAGGAAGTGCTGGGCGGCCATGTCAACCAGGCTGGTTCTTTGGTGGAAGGTGCACGGCTGCGCTTTGACTTCTCGCATTTCGGTGCCATTACGCCGGAAGAGCTTAGCGATATCGAGCACCGGGTCAACGCGCAGATCTGGCGGGGTTTGGATGTAGTGATTGAGAACAAGCCTATTGATGAAGCCAAAGCAATGGGGGCCATGGCACTGTTTGGCGAGAAATACGGCAATATCGTACGCGTCGTACAGGTCGGCGACTACAGTCTGGAGCTGTGCGGCGGCTGTCACGTCAATAACACCTCGCAGATCGGCATCTTCAAGCTGCTCAGCGAGAGTGGAATCGGCTCCGGCGTACGCCGGATCGAGGCGGTCACTGGACGTTATGCCTACCAGTTCACGGAGAGCCAGCTTGACCTGCTTAAGCAATCTGCAGGGCTGCTGAAGTCTTCGCTGAACGATGTGCCTAAGCGTATTGAAGCGCTCCATGGCCAGGTGCGCGAGCTGTCGCGCGAGAATGAATCGCTGCAATCTAAGCTGAGCGCTACCTTTGCCGCCGAGCTTACCGGGAATGTGAAGACGGTGGGCGCTGCTGGGACACAGCTGCTGGCTGTTGAAGTGCAAGCCGGGAATATGGATGCACTTCGCTCCACAGCGGATGAGCTGAAAGCGAAGCTGCCGGATGCCGTGCTGGTGCTGGGTGCAGCAATGGACGACAAGGTGAATTTCGTAGTGGCTGTTCCGCAGGAGCTGGTCAAGAAGGGTTTCCATGCCGGCAAGCTGGTCAAAGAGATCGCTGCGGTCTGCGGCGGCGGGGGCGGCGGGCGTCCGGATATGGCGCAAGCCGGCGGCAAGGATGCCTCCAAGCTGGGCGAGGCGCTGGCCAAGGCTGAGGAGCTGGTAGCTGCCCAGGCGTAAGCCTGGCAGGTTCTAACAGCAAGAGCTGCCTTCTGATGCAGGCAGCATGAGCCAGGCAGAGGCTGGATTTGCAATGAAAACACAGCGGTACTGAGAGTCTTCTCTCAGTACCGCTGCTTTTTAAGCAGGATTGTCCAAATTTCACGGAAATACGCGATTGACAATAGCTCAAAAGCCAAAAATCCACTTATATTTGTGGACAAAATGCCAAAAAAAGCGTTATTTTAGGGCAGGATTTCCTCGTTGGGCTATGAATATGTTATGATGAAGACAGCAAGTAAATTTATGCAGCAGCAACTTTGCAAAGCCGCCTCACAAAGGCGATTTTGCAGTAAGGAAGGTGTCACAAATGGACTCCATGGACAAAACGGTTAAATTCAATGTGAAGGGCGATGAGAAGGAAGCTTCTTCCCAGGAAATACTGCTTGCAGTATACGATGCCCTGGTGGAGAAAGAGTACCATCCGATCAACCAGATCGTAGGGTATCTTCTTTCCGGAGATCCGGCTTACATTCCGCGCCACAACAATGCGAGAAGTTTGGTCCGGAGAAAAGAACGTGATGAGCTGATTGAAGAATTGGTCCGTTTCTATCTGGCTAATCATAGGGTGGATCATCCTAAATGAAGAAGCTGGGTCTGGACTACGGCGACCGGAGAATCGGAGTCGCCACAAGTGACATTTTCGGATGGACCGCACAAGCACTGGAGACGATTGAACGCCGGGGTAACGGCAATGAATTTGAACGTATCCGGGAGCTTGTCAAAGAGCATGAGATTGGCGAGATTGTTGTGGGTCTGCCGAAGAATATGAACGGTTCAGTAGGACCCCGCGGCGACATCTGCGTAGAATTCGCAGAGCAGCTGCGGGAGCAGTTGGAACTGCCCGTACACCTTTGGGATGAGCGTCTGACGACGGTATCCGCTGAGCGGGTGCTGATTGAAGGGGACGTCAGCCGGAAGAAACGCAAGGGGCTGGTCGATAAGATGGCCGCCGCTCTGATTTTGCAAAATTTTTTGGATGCTAACAGTAAAAGGTGAGGGGTGCATTGCATTGACAAACGAGCAGATTGGCCAAGAAGAAGAGCCGGAAATCATTTATATTCCTGATGAGGAAGGCAACGAGGAAGAATTCGAGGTCATTATGAAGTTTGAGGTGGACGGTTCGGATGCCAAGTATATGATGGTGGTTCCACTGGACTCCGAGGATGAAGAGACCGATGAGGTCTATGCATTCCGTTACGAGGAAGACGGTGATGATCTGCAGCTGTTCATGATCGAGAATGACGAGGAGTGGGCGATTGTCGAAGAGACCTTCAACACCCTGGTCGACGAGCTGGACGGAGGAGCGGAGAATGGCTGATCGATCCGCTGATCAGGTGGTATGGACATCCAAGCTTAAAGATGCCTATGGAGAAACAGTCGAACTGGAAGATGAGCAAGGCAAGTCTTCCGTTTACAATATTATTGCGGAGTTTGAGGTCGGGGACCATGGTTACGCGGTGCTCGGTGCCTCCGGCAAAGGCGCTGAGCATGAGATTCTGCGCATTGTAGTTTCTCCTGACGGTATTCCTGAGCTGGAGAGCATTATGGATGATGAAGAGTGGGAAGATATTTCTGAGCTGTATGACGAGCTCACGTTTCCCGGTGACGATGTGAAGTAAGAACCGTACATGTACGTTACATTTAGGGCTGGCAAGGAGAGGGCGGATTATTCCGCGCTCTTTTTGCTTGATTTACGGGTAAGGATGAACAGGGTGTTGCTTTCTCCTAAAATATATGTTGAATTTAAGACCATACAATTCTATACTTTATAGTCGGAAAGTGAGGAGTCTTAACTTGAAATCGGCAATCCGCACCGTCCTTATTGTTATTCTTTTGCTGGCGGCAGCAGGAGGGGGAGGGGCATGGTATATCTGGAACGGAATGTTGCCAGTAGCGCCGGCAGGACCGGCTGTTACTTTTACGATAGAAAAAGGTATGGGGAGCGGGGAGATCGCCGACCTGCTTGAAGATAAGGGCATTATCCGCAACAGTCTTTTTTTCAAGGGATATCTGAAATGGACGAAAGAAGGCGCAAGCTTCAAGGCGGGAACCTATAACGCAAGCCCGGGTGAAACTTACGACCAGCTGATCGCCCGCCTGAATCAAGGCGACGTTATCGAAGAAGAGACAGTGGTCTTCACGATTCCGGAAGGTTTTACCGCAAAGCAGATTGTGGGCAAGCTCGCTGCTGCCTGGGGCCGGGAGCCGGCCGAGTTCCAGCGCCTGATTGATACCGGCGAGGGCTTGCAGGCGATGGATGCACTGGGCATTCCGCAGGAAGACAAGCTTCGCCACCGTCTGGAGGGGTATCTGTTTCCCGAGACGTATGAGCTCGTGAAGGACAGCACGCCGCAGGAAGTTGTGGAAGCGATGCTGGGACAACTGGAGAAGAAGCTGGACTCGATTCCGGATTGGCAGCAAAAGCTCAAGGAACGCGGCTTGACACTGCATCAGCTGTTGACCGTAGCATCGCTTGTGGAGCGTGAGGTCGTGGTGGACAGTGAACGGGCACTTGTGGCCGGCGTGATTTACAACCGGCTGGATAAGGGACAGAAGCTGGAGATTGATGCCACGGTGCAATATCTGCTCGATAAGCAAAAAGAGAGATTATATCATAAAGACTTGGAAGTAGAGAGTCCTTATAATACCTACAAGAATCCCGGCCTGCCTCCGGGACCGATCAGCAGTCCGGGTCTGAAGTCCATCCAGGCTGCGCTGGAACCGGAAGCTTCGGAGTATTTCTTCTATGTGACCAAAAAGGACGGCACCCAGGGCCATTTGTTCGCCGCAACCTATAAGGAACATTTAGCCAATATCGAAAAAAGCAAACAAACGGCACAATAAACGATTAAGATTAAGAGTGTCCTGGCCTTAAGGTCAGGGCAGTAGGAGGCTATACCATGAATAACAAACCAGAGCTGCTGGCGACGGCGGCTTCTCTGGAAGAAGCAGGCGTATTGCTGGACGCCGGAGCGGATGCGCTGCTCATTGGAGATGACCGGTTCGGCATGAGACTGGCAGGACATTTCTCCCTGGAGGATACAGCGGCTGTCTTGAAGATGGCTCATGCACGGGGCTGCAAAGTCTATGCCGGCCTTGGAGGCATTATGTCCAACGACCAGCTGGAGGGGCTTCCCGGCTATGTCAAAGCGCTGGGCGAGCTTGGCATTGACGGCATCGAGTTCGGTGATCCTGCCGTGCTGGCAGCTGTGAAGCAGCAGGCCCCTGGTCTGAAGCTGCACTGGAACGCAGAAATGACCTCCACCAATTACGCTACAGCCAACTATTGGGGACGCAAGGGAGCTTCCCGGGTAGTTCTGGCGCGTGAGCTGAATATGGAAGAGATTACGGAAATGGTGCCGCTGCTGGAGATGGAGGCACAGGTTCAGGTTCACGGCATGACGAATATTTATCACTCCAAGCGCAAGCTTGTTGCAAGCTATATGTCACATCAGGGCCGTCCGAGCGATGGCGGAAGCCTGGGCAAGGAACGCGGGCTGTTTCTGATTGAAGCAGAACGCCAGGATGAGAAGTTTCCCATCTATGAAGATGAGAACGGGACACACATTATGAGCTCCGATGATATTTGTATTCTGGAGGATCTTCATATTCTGATGGAGGCGGGTGTGCAGAGCTTCAAGATTGAAGGGCTGCTCAAACCGGCTGTCTACAATGCGGCTGTTGTCAGAGCTTACCGCACTGCGATTGATGCGTTTGCCGCAGACAGAGAGCAATATGCCTTTGATGAAAGCTGGCTGGAAGAGGTTAGAGCTCTGCAGGACCCTGAGCGCGAGTTGTCGTTCGGATTTTTCTATAAAGAACAAGTGTATTGAATGGAGGAGGAGAACAGGAATGAGTACCATAACCAAGCCGCAGTTTAAAGGCAAACGTTACCGTCTGGACAAACCGGAGCTCCTGGCTCCGGCAGGAAATCTGGAGAAACTGAAATTCGCCGTGCATTATGGTGCGGACGCCGTCTATATTGGGGGCCAGAAATACGGTCTGCGCTCGGGAGCGGACAACTTCAGCTTTGAAGAAATGCGCGAAGGTGTGGAATTCGCCAAAAAGTATGGTGCCAAGGTGTTTGTCGCTACGAACATTTATGCTCACAATGAAGATATCGCCGGGATTGAAGAATACCTGCGCAACCTATATGAAGTTGGAATCTCTGCCATTATTGTGGCTGACCCTGTTATTGTGGATACAGCACTGCGGGTAGTCCCGGGTCTGGAAGTGCATCTTAGCACGCAGCAATCTACACTGAACTGGCAGGCGGTGTCTTTCTGGAAGGAAGAAGGGCTGCCGCGTGTGGTACTCGGCCGGGAAACAAGTCTGGAAGAGATCGCCGAGATCAAAAAACATGTTGATATTGAAATTGAAAGCTTCATTCACGGGGCGATGTGTTCCTCTTATTCGGGACGCTGCACACTCTCCAACCATTTCACAGACCGTGACTCCAACCGCGGGGGCTGCTGCCAATCCTGCCGCTGGAAATACGATTTGTTCGAGGATGCCCGGCCGGAAGGTCCTTGGGTATCGGAGGAGGAGCAGGCCGAGGCCGCGAAATCACCGGAACGGCTGCTGCCGGGCGTGACCCAGCTTCCGCTCTATCAGCCGGAGGATAATCCGTTTACGATGGGTTCGAAGGATCTGTGCATGCTGGAGAGCATTCCCGATCTGATTGAAGTCGGAATTGACAGCTTCAAGATTGAGGGCCGGATGAAATCGATCCACTATGTAGCTACCGTAGTTAATGCTTATCGCCAAGCCATTGATTCCTACATGGCCGACCCGGAAGGGTATGTGCTGAAGCCCGAATGGCTGGATGAGCTGAATAAAGCCGCTAACCGCCCGCTGAATACCGGATTTTTCTACGATACGCCCGATCATGAGGATCATATTTATGAGCCGGAAGAAAAAGCGGCACCGTACGATTTTGCCGGCCTGGTTCTGGAGTATGACGCAGAGACCGGGATGGCGCTGATTCAGCAGCGCAACCACTTTAAACCGGGACAGGAAGTGGAGTTCTTTGGACCCAATAACACGTTCTTCAAACAGGCGGTTGGAGAACTCTGGGATGAGGAAGGGAACCCGCTGGATGCTGCCCGTCATCCGCTGCAGCGTGTGCGTCTGAAGGTGGACCAGCCCGTTGCCTATTTCGATATGATGCGGAAAAGAAAATCCTAATCCGATGGACTAGCCAAAATAGCAGAAAGCCTCTCTTGGGAAAGAGAGCTTCCTGCTATTTTTTTTGCAAAAAAAGATCGAAATTAGGCAAATAGTTATAAAAATTTACGGAAAATTTACAAATGATCTAAGTGAAACAGGTCATTGTGCCGATATATAAGTCAAATAGCGCTTACATAGGTCTTTCTAATCTAACTGGCAGGTGATCGTAATGGGAGCTCCTCAACAGGAGAGCAACAGGGAGAAGCAGGAGAAAGAAAGAAGGATGAAATTGGGGAAGAAAAACGGCAAGCCCAAAAGTACAGCAACGGCTGACAAAGATGCAAATGGAAATGTGCAGGAGACCAACTCCGGCAAGTTTAAGGGCCTATCGAGGAAGATGGCCGATACAGATTTCAAAGGCCTCCTGAAGGGTTCGGTAGGGCAGATGAAGCGGGTGAACCCGGTCAAATCCGTAGGGGTGAAATTATTCCTGATCTTTTTGTGCTCCATCGTGCTTGTAGTCTTGGCACTGGGACTTTTATCCTACTCGAAGGCGAGAAGCACTATTAAGAGCACGGTGTCCGAAGCCAACCGGCAGACAATTATCCAGACTTCAGAAAAGCTGGATATTACGCTGAAACAATATGAAGCCCTTGCGCTCCAGCTGTATTTTGATACACAAATGCAAGCAGATCTGACAGCGCTGGCTACGGCCGATTCCTATTATAATAAATTCGTAGCGACGGATTCCATCAGCAAGAAGTTGTCCAGCCAGTCCACTACGGATTCCAATATTGTCAGCATCTCGCTGATTCCGGAATCGAATGACTTTGACATTATTTCCAGCGGCAGCTCAGGACTTACTCTGGATGGGATCAGAGATCAGGAATGGTACAAGCAGGTTGTTGCCAATACGAAAGCCTATGAGGGGTATTATACGGATCAAACCAACGATGCCCAGAATTACTGGTTCTCGACTGCCGTTGATGGTACGGGAAGTACCAATATCGCCATGGTGCGCACACTTAAGAATCTGGGTTCCAACTCCGGTTATGTCGTGCTGCTTGAGCTTAAGAACAAAATGTTGGAAGACTCCTTTAAAAGCGTGAAGCTGGGGGAAGGCTCGCAGATTCAACTGGTTACACCAGATGGAACCGTGGTCGCTTCTACCAATGTTGCGGATGATGGCAAGCCTTCAGCATATACTTTTATCAAGGACAGCAAGAACAGCAACAAAAGTATGGAAGCGGAGGATGCCGAAGGCACCGATATGCTGGCTGTATATAACCCGCTGACCAAAGCGGATTGGAAGCTGGCAGGTGTAGTGCCCACCGAAGAGCTGGTGAAGGAAGCCGGACCGATTCTGACAACAACGTTTGTCGCGGCCGGAGCGGCTGCACTGCTTGCGGTGCTGCTCGGTTTCTGGATGGTTCGTATGATCGCCCGCCCGCTGGCACGCCTCAAGGATCTTATGGTTGTGGGAGCCCAAGGGGATCTAAGTGTACGTACGGAATATACATCGTCCGATGAGATCGGCCAGCTGTCCGCATCTTTCAATACGATGATGGAACGTATCACAGAGCTTGTTGCACAGACCACAGATACGGCCCGTGAAGTGCTGGAGACTGCCGGTGAGCTCGGCGATGCCTCACGCAAGACTGCGGTATCCGCCAAGGAAATTGCCGCTGCGACCGAAGAGATTGCCGGCGGTGCAGGCAGTCTGGCGCTTGAGGCCGAACGCGGCAATGAGCTGACAGACTTGATCGGCACGCAAATGCAGACGGTTATCGCGGCCAACTTCGAGATGGACGAAGCAGCACGCAGTGTCGGGGAAGCCAGCGGTCAAGGCGCGAAGCAGCTGGAAGAGCTGCTGGAGCAGACCGGCCGTACCGGCAAAATGACAGGAGCATTGGTCGAGCGGGTCAACAATCTCAAAGATACCGTGTTCTCGGTAATTAAAGTATTGGATGTCATGAAGAATATTACCCAGCAGACCAACATTCTGTCGCTGAATGCAACGATTGAAGCGGCCCGTGCCGGTGAAGCCGGCCGTGGCTTTATGGTGGTGGCCGATGAGGTGCGGCAGCTGGCGGATCAGTCTAAGCAGTCCATTGCTCTGGTGGCGGGAATTACCGACAAGATTATCGCCGAGATGAATGAAACCGTTGCTGTATTGTCCGAAGTTGCGCCACTGTTCAAAGAGCAAATGAGCTCGGTGAAGAACACCAGCGATATTTTCGTCTCGGTACAGGGACAAATGGACGAGTTCATTACAAGCCTGGAATCGGTAACGACAGCCATTGGCAGTCTGAACCACTCCCAAGGCGTATTGTCAGAGGCTATGGGGAATGTGAGTGCCGTAGCGCAGCAATCCTCCGCAACTTCGGAGGAAGTGGCCTCACTCAGCAGCGAGCAGCAGAACGTAAGCGATCAACTCGTTTCGCTGTCCGGCAAGCTGGAAGGTGCTTCGACTCAACTGAAAGAGAAGCTGTCCTTGTTTACTATTTAAATCCAGCAGCTAACTAGTTATATAACTACCTAACAAAACCGCTTCTCCCTTAGGGAGGAGCGGTTAATTGTTGTGTAATGGCAGGCTTCCCCGTATAATAATTCTGTTAGGTATTTGTTATGATATCAACCTATGTCAGGTGATCATGCCCTTAAGGAGAAGGACTGAATGAAAGGTAAACGTAATTTCGGCTGGTGGTCCGTCATAGGGGACATGAGTATGGAGCGCAAGCTTTTCCTCGTTTTTTTAGTTATTATCACTCTTCCGCTTTCCTTTATCAGTGTGATTACCTTCAAGAGTTATTCCGGCTCTATCCAGGGCAACACGGTTGCCTACTCTGAGAAGCTGATCGATCAGATGATGGACGGCATTGATGATTATATTGAAGACATGAAACGGATCTCGTCGATCCCCGCCTATGTAAATGACATTAAGCAGAATCTGATCCGCTCCAACCGCTATTATGAGCAAAAAGAAATGACGGGCGGCAAAGGGGGCAGCGCTGGCCTGGCTCCGGGTGATTTCGATCTGCTCCTGTCGATCCAGAGAGGGATTGAAGGAAACATCTCCTTCATTAACAATATTAAAAGCGGCGCCAACTCGGTCTATATCTTTGACGGTTACGGCAATGGCTACTATTCCGCCAAGGATGGGGGAGTGCGGCTTGATCTCGAAGAGAGCTTTAAGTTCTGGAGCAAGCAGGCCGCGAATTCGGGCGGAGAAGCCTTGTTGTTCGGCACACAGGCGTACACAAGCAACCTGCAAAGTACGCGTTATGCATATACCGTGGTCCGCAAAATAGTCGATAGCCTGTGGAATCCGATTGGCCTCATAGCCGTAGAAGCCAATATCAGCAATATAGAGAATCAGGTAGCGGAACTTGATCAAGTCACACGCGGCAAATCGCTGATTGTGGATGAGCAGGGGAAGGTGGTCTATGACAGTGACAAACGGCTGCTCACCACCGATATTTCCAACTCCCCGCTGTTTCAGCAGGCCAAGGGCAGCGCAGGCAGCTTCTACGATACAGAACAAGGCAAAAAGCGGCTGAATATCTATTCAAGCTCTGCCAAAACCAATTGGAAGGTGATCATCTCCATTCCGGTTGATGAGCTGACCCGTGATGTGAAGATTACCCGGAATGTAACCTTCGCGGCTACTCTGATTATTATCGTGCTGGCGTTGATTATTTCCATTATTCTTTCTTTTGCCCTGACCAAACCGTTGACCCAAATGATTCAGTTGATGAAAAAAGTGCAGAGCGGTGACCTGGACGTAATGTTCCGTGTGCGGCGGCGGGATGAGATCGGCCTGCTGGGCCATCAATTCAACCGCATGCTGGCCCGTATCCGGCAGCTCATTCAGGATATCTACCGGATTGAAGAGCAGAAGAAAGAGGCGGAGCTGCAGGCGCTGCAGAGCCAGATCAACCCACATTTTATCTATAACACGCTGGAATCCATCCGTATGACAGCGGAGCTCAACGATGATGTGGAAGCCGCCGATATGATCCTGATTCTGGGCAAGCTGCTGCGTTACAGTACCAGCGATGTGACGGGCAGAACGACGATGAGTCAAGAGCTCAGTTATGTTCACAACTATGTGGAGCTGCTTAATTGCCGGTACCCGAACCGTTTTCAACTGCAGATTGACGTGCCGCACGAGCTTGATAACTATTCCATTATTAAGCTGGTGTTTCAGCCTATTATCGAGAACGCCGCCTACCATGGTCTGGATGACAGCAAACCGCAGATGCATCTGAGCATCAAATGTGAGGTCACGGAGCAACTGCTGCTGTTCCATATCAGGGACGACGGTTGCGGAATGGACGAGGAGACGTTGCGGAAGTTAAATGACAGCCTGGAAAAGGAGAGCCCCCCGAAGAAAAACATCAAAGGGGGGATCGGTATGAAAAATGTGCATGAGCGGGTAAGGCTGCATTACGGAGCGGCTTACGGCATTGAGGTGTACAGCGAGCCCGGAGTGGGTACGGATGTCATCCTGTCCCTGCCGCTGCTTGAACCGGATGTCTTATGAGGATTGCTGAGGGCGAGAGAGAGGGGGATATGCACTTGAAGAGCAAGAAATTACAGTTGACCCTGTGTGCGCTGCTGATGTTTCTGCTGATGGCAGGTTGTGACAGCGGAAAAGGAGGGCCGCAGCAGGCCACAGCGACTCCGCCTTCAGCCGGAGATGAAGGGAAGTCCGACTTGTCCGGCACCATAGTGATGCTTACGAACCGGATTGATCTGATCGAAAACGGCACGTTTCAGGGCTACGCGGAGCAGTTCAGACAGAGATACCCGGATGCCCATGTGGAGTTTGAAGGGTTGTCCAATTATGCAACGGATATTCTGGTGCGGCTGTCCACAAGGGATGCGGGGGATGTGCTGCTGCTGCCGGTCAATCTGCCTGCGGAGGAGCTCAGTCAATTCTTCGAACCGCTGGATGAGGCTACTGCAGCACATGAGCGCTTCACCACTTTTGCCACTTACGAAGGAAAAAGATACGGATTATCCACGGGAACTACCACCAGCGGCATCGTCTACAACAAACGGGCATTCGAGCGGGCCGGAATCACGCAAATCCCGGGCACCCTCGAGGCGTTCTATGAAGCCTGCGCCAAACTGAAGCGGGCCGGAATTACACCGATTTATATGAATTATGGGGCGGTCTGGCCGCTGCGCGAGTGGGGCAACAATCTGGTTAACTATATGACCGGCAACCCGGAATATTTGAACAATATGGTGAATGAAGATAATCCCTGGCAGGTGGGTAATGAATGGGGCAAGTCTATTTCAATCGCCAGAACACTGGTAGCCAAAGGATATGTGGAAGATCAGCTGTTCTCGAACAATTGGGAGATTTCCAAGGCGAAGCTGGCCAAAGGAGAGGCTGGCATGCATCTAATCGGGAACTGGACGATCCGCCAGGTCCTTGACGCGGGGGCGAAATCGGAGGATATCGGCTTTTTTCCTTTTCCGTACGATAATGAAGCTTCGCATGTTGCGCCGCTTAATCCGGATTGGTTCATTGGGGTCAGTAAGTACAGCAAGAACAAGGAGTTGTCGGCGGCCTGGCTGAATTTTTTTGTAAAAGAAACCTCCTATGCGAATGATTGGGGTTTCCTGCCCGCAGAGGGAACGGCAGAGCCGTCTATGCCGCAGTACCGTGAATTCCTGTCCTATAAGCCCACGCTGCTGGACGCCACGGTGCAAACCGATGTCTTTATTGGTATGGCGAACCGGGCGAAGCTGTCTTTTTGGTCCGGTGATTATATACAGGAACTGATTGCGGCTCCCGATCTGCAGAAGGCTTTTGATGAACTGAACGCCAAATGGACAGAAGCGCGGGCGGGACTGGCCGCCCCTCAACCAGCGATGAAATAAATAATATTATTATATGAACACTATGGGGGTAGTTACAGATGGCGAAGAAAGTCACGATGCAAAAAATAGCCGATCATCTCGGCGTATCCAAATTTGTGGTCTCCAAATCATTGTCCGGCAAAGGCGGAGTCAACGAGACCACCAGGGAGCGGGTGATTCAGGCCGCTTCACAGCTTGGGTATTTTACGCAAAAGAACGCTTATGTGCAAAGCATACAACGGTTGCCCGTGGCAGCGAACGGAAACCGTAACAAACAATCGGTCCTTGTGTTAATGCCCAACATCCGTTCCCAGACCCAGGATTCCCTGTATTGGGGGAAAATTGTGGACGGAATTGCGCTTGCATTGGATAACGAAGGGCTGGGGATGGTCATCGTCTCCGAGCACCGGGCGGACAACTTTGTGAATATCCTCAACCCCAGCGGGTTGCTGGGCCTGGTAGGCGTGGGACAGATCTCCACGTCTCTGCTGCTGGAAGTGCACCGCATCGGTCTGCCGATGGTGCTGATCGATCATGAAGACCCGCTGATTCCAAGCGATACGGTATTTGCCAACAATGTGGATTCCATGTCCCGGCTCAGCAACCACCTGATGGGAATGGGACATGAGGGGCTGCATTTCATCGGAAATATCCGGTTCTCCCGCAGCTTCCGCGACCGCTGGATTGGCTTTCGCAGCGCCTTGGAAGAGAGCGGAAAAGTGTCACCGGTCACGGATGATGAAATGCTGCTCATGGATGGGATGGACGATGGTTCCTTCCGTGATGAGTTCAAGCAGTGGGTAGCGAAGCGCCGCAAAGCGAAGACGATGCCAACCGCAATGGTATGTGCCAATGATGCGATTGCGATTGCAGTCTGTCATGCACTTAAGGAAGAAGGGGTGCGGATTCCTGAGGAGATTTCGGTGACGGGATTCGATAACATCGAGGACGCTTCAAGAAGTGTGCCCCCGTTGACGACCGTCCATGTTCCAAAGGAAGCGATGGGGCGTGCGGCAGTGGAAAAGCTCCTGAGCCGCATCCAGAGTCCTGCTGCGCCGCTTGAGAAGATTCTGATTGCGGCCGATATTGTGCACCGTGATTCCGTGGCGGAGCCGCAGAACTAACCGTTATGCGGGAGACGGCTTGAGGTACGGTCTGCGCCGGAGTTGCCGGCCGCCCGTACAACACAAAGGAGGTGCCCCGGCAGCCGAGCGGCTGAAGGGGCACCTCCTTTTGAGTGATACCTATTTTGGGAGTTCTACTCTGTAATGTTGCCGGCCATCTTCAGGCGTCTGGCGATCTCCTTGAAGTCTTCGGCAGAAATACATGAAATATGTGGTTACAGCGACAGGTTCCGGTCAATCAAAGCTATTCGCTGCTGTACAGACGCATAAGAGCGGAGAGGGTCCTCAGGTGTGTTCAGGACATAATCAAGCAGCTGGTCAACTGTGGTAGTAGCCACATGGATCCGGGTGTCGGAGGAAGCGTAGTAGATATACACATCTCCGTTGTCGCGGGCAATTATCCCGTTGCAGAATACCACGTTAGATACATCGCCGACACGTTCTTCACCGTCCGGTGCGATAAAGTGGCCGCCGGGGGCGTGAGTCACCTTGTCAGGCTCTTGGAGATCAGACAAGAAGGCGTAAAGAACATAACGTAAGCCTGCGGCTGTATTGCGCACACCATGGGCAATGTGCAGCCACCCGCGGTTTGTCTTGATTGGAGCCGGACCTTGGCCATTCTTCACTTCCTTGATGGTGTGGTAATAACGTTGATCCATGATGCTCTCGCTGGCAATTACGGCATTCTCGATGGTATCGGAGAGCCCCCAGCCGATGCCGCCGCCGGAACCTGCATCAATGAAACCGTCTTGCGGACGGGTGTAGAATGCGTATTTGCCATCCACGAATTCGGGATGCAGCACCACATTACGCTGCTGGGCGGAACCGGTCTTCAGGTCGGCCAGACGCTCCCAAGTCTTCAGATCTTTGGTGCGGGCGATTCCGCATTGGGCTACTGCGCTGGAGAGATCGCCGGGGGCCGCATCCGGGTCTTTGCGCTCGGTGCAGAACAATCCATAAATCCAGCCATCCTCATGGCTGACCAGGCGCATGTCGTAGACGTTGATATCCGGAACATCCGTCTCCGGCAACAGAACAGGATGATCCCAGAAGCGGAAGCCGTCTACGCCGCTGTCGCTCTCCGCTACGGCGAAAAAGGATTTGCGGTCATTGCCTTCCACACGGGCTACGATATAGAATTTTCCGTTCAGCTCAATGGCACCCGGATTAAAAATGCCGTTCACGCCAATTCTTTCGGCGAAATAAGGATTGGTGTCCGGATTGAAATCATAACGCCAGATCAAAGGCGCATGGGCTGCGGTGAGCAGTGGATAGACGTAGCGGTCATAAATACCATTGCCGTAAGGTGCTTTCTCATTCTTGCGCTGGATCAGGGCTTCATAGCGTTCTGTCAGCTGTTGTTTGCGTTCATGAAATAATGTGGTCATTGTCAGTTCCCCTTTGTAATAAAAGATAGCCGTTCGATCATCTCGAAGCAGGCTCTGCTGTTGTGATAAGGACATTTCCAGGCGCTGACCTTGGGTGCGTCAGCCAGTGGCCGGAGCTGTTCATCCACAGCCCAGTACCACTCGCCAAACTTAGGGTCCACCAGATATTGGGCGATAAATGCCCAAGAAGCTTGTGCTGCACTCTGGAATCTCGCATCGCCGGTGAGCTGATACGCATTGTAGAAGCCAACGACGGCTTCAGCCTGCGGCCACCAGTCTTTATCCTTATTCAGAAGGCCGTCAGGCCCCGCTTCATTCCAAATCCCGCCATCGCGGTCAATGCCTTCGGCCAATACGGCTTCGGCCATGGAGATGGCGGTTTGCTGCACACGGTGCAGAAGCGCTTCATCGCCGAGTGTCTCGGCGGCTTCCACGAGCAGCCAGCTGCCTTCGATATCATGACCGTAAGATACATGGTCGGATTTGACATTCCATTGCTCGTCAAAGAAGAGGTGGAAATGCCGGCCCTCATCATCGATGATATGACTCAGCATCGTCTCGATTAGCTCTGCCAGCTTGGCGCGGAGTTCTTCGGATTTCCACACCCGGCAGAGTCCGGTGTAGGCTTCCAGCACATGCAGATGGGTGTTCATGGATTTTTTCTCATTCATATCTTTGTCGCTAAGCGAAAGCTCATCTGTCATCTGCCAGTCCCGGGACAAAGCTTCGACATATCCTTTGTAAAGCGGATCATAACCGTATTTCTCCACTAAATGGAACAGCTTGACCGCTTCATCCAGCGCTTCCTGGCGTCCGGTGGCATGGTAGAATTCCGCCAGGGCATATATGACAAAAGCTTGCCCGTAAATTTGTTTCTTAGGCTGGGTTGGCTTGCCGTTTATGTCTACCATCCAGAACCAGCCGCCGTTTACCTCATCCGTGAAATGCTCCAGTAAGTAGGCATAGGCGCGTTCCGCTATCGTCAGATACTCCGCATGGCCATAGAAACGGTAAGCGCTCGCAAATGTCCAAAGAATACGGGCATTCAGCACCAGGCTTTTCTCCGCACCCGGAGCAGTGTTCAGCTGATTGTCGATCTCGCCAACAAATCCCCCGTGTTGCTCATCAATCGTATGTTTCATCCAGAAACCGAGAATATTGTTTTTAAGCTCTTGCTCAAGTTGGGATAACCAGTCTTCGGTTGAGAGGTTCATAGAGCTGTTGTTCACTCCTTTGCCTTAGTTATGAGATTTGTAAGTGTAGTATTCCTTGATAAGGGCTGCGGCGTCTTTGCCGTACATGCAGTAGTCATCATTCTGTGCCGCTTCTTCAAACGGATACAGACTTGCCGGCCAATCCCATAACATGAAGCCCTTAACCCATTCTCTGGCTTCACAGCTGCCGAACATGGCCCGGTAGAACTTGCTCTGCTCTTCTTCACTTGGTTCACCCTGAAGCGACCAGTCATTGGGAATGGCTGCACTGCCGGTTCTGCTGGGACAACCCGCTTCCATAAAAAAGAACGGCTTGTTATGGGATTTGACGACAGCCTCAATCCGGTCCAGTTGTCCTTCCCAGTCATCATGAGGATAATAACCGCTGGAGGAAATCACATCGAGCGCATCCCACCAGGTAACATTGTCCTCTTGATACTTATCGCAATTATAAGTAATCGTGCCGGTATATACCTTGCGGACCTCGGATATCAATGTCCGCCACTCCGTCTCCCGTCTGTCCGACTGTACCAGCTCACAGCCAACACAGAACATCTCGCAGCCTGTTTCTTCGGCGATTCTTGCATAATGGAGGATAAACCGCGTGTACGAGCGGAACCATTCCGACCATTTGGGTTCACAGGGAACATCCTTGTCAAAAAAATTGATATGGGCACGCCAGGTGCCGTCTGCACAATTCACGATGGGCTTCAGGCACACCTTAAGGTTAAGGGACTTCGCCTTGTCAATGGCCCAGCGTACTTCCCCATCGCTGACTGTGGGTTCCTCCCAATAGGGGATTTCCGTGGATTGCGGCGCTGCCTGAAGCGCACTGAAAGCGATTGCGGTCCAGTTGGCGCCGGTAGTGGCTGCCATAAGCTCCATGGAACGGCTGGCGTCCTCATTCTGCCATGTTCCGCGCCTGCCCATGAATCCCCAGGTTACACCTCCGATATACTCATTCTGCAGTAGTTTCACTATGGAACCCTCGCTTTGTAGTAGGATGAAAGTAAAAGTTTTTGTTATTTTGTTATTAAAAAAAGTGGTATAATGAAATAACAAAAATACAATTCAGTTATATACCTTTTCCGGGGTAATTTCAAGGAAAAATTGCACAAAGTAAATACAAGACTATAAAAGAGCAATACAGCACATTTGCGAATAAAAAAAGGGAGCATATAATGAATAATGTTAGCGCAATCATTGGGACGGGATAACATAGGCTGGGGGCGATACTCTAATGATTAAGATCATGATTGCGGACGATGAAGAAGTTATTCGCAGAGGGCTTGAGAAGATCACTTCCAGAATGGATTTGGAGGTTGAGGTGATTGGATCATACGGCAACGGACTGGAGGCTTGGCAGCATCTGTCGGAACTGACCAGTGCCGATATCGATTTGCTCATTACGGATATCAAAATGCCGCGCATGGACGGTTTTCAGCTTATCGAGCAGGTTAGGGGGCAGATGAGGAATCTGTCCATCGCCGTATTGAGCGGATTCAGCGAATTTGAATACGCCCGCCGGGCCATACGGCATGGTGTGCTTGATTATTTGCTCAAACCCATTGATAAAGGGCAGCTCTATGAACTGCTGAAGAAGGTGGAAGAAGGCAAGGAGAAACTTCCGGAGCAGGAGGAAGCGGTAACCCAGCCGGTGGAAGGCGGCGAGCATTATGTGGTCGAGCAGACGAAACATATTCTGGAGAAGGAATACAGTCATAATTTTGAGCTGGAGCGCCTGGCCGAGACGGTAGGGATGAGCGCAAGCTATATCAGCCGGCTGTTTAAATATAAGACCGGCCAGACGATAACGGATTTCCTGATCGGTATCCGCATTGCCAAAGCCAAGGAACTGCTGCTCACCCAGCCCGATCTCAAAAACTATGAAATTGCCGAGAAGGTCGGCTACAGTGATCCGGTCTACTTCAACAAGCTCTTCAAAAAGATATGCGGTGTAACCCCGAAAGATTATAAGAGTGGTTACAGAGCTGCCAGAACTGATAAGGAAACCTGAAACCTATATACAGTCAGAATTCCAAAGAGAGGGCATATAGCCCTCTCAGATTGTCGAGAAACCCAGGTCATTTCTTTGACTCTGGGTTTCTTTTTACGTTCAGGC
>NZ_BMKR01000058.1 GCF_014644435.1 Paenibacillus albidus
GATTATTCCTGCATTCAAATATGTTGTAAAAAAGTGTACCCAAGATTCGTATCAAAACATTTTGAATCATATGCTTTCGGATTATTTACCTAAGAACAATTATCCAATTGTCGGAGCAATTCAAGAATTCTATAATCCAAAAGATAGTAGTGGAGAATTGTACTTATACTTCCCTGTTGAAAAAATCTAGTACACCCACATATTACGCTATACCAGCTAATAGCTTGTCAAGATTACCAGTGAAGTGATTTTAAATCATGTGATATAGTTAAAATGAGCATGCCAAATAACCCTCCAATTTCCGTTCTGTCTTGGAAGGTTATGTAAATAAGACCCCTTTAAATTGGACGGAATACCTTTTTGTTTTTCAAGATAACGTACAGCCAATGGACGAGCTTATTTGCACACGCGATTAGAGCTACTTTATGTGGTTTTCCTTCGGCTCTCTTGCGATCATAGAACGCTTTGATTCGCATATTTCGGGAGCGAATAAGCCCACACTGTACAGCCATCACCAGCGCGTAACGCAGTTGCATGGAACCACGTTTCGTGATTCGGTTTCGAGTTGCTGTAAACTTACCGGAAGCAAAGACACTCGGGTCAATGCCTGCAAAGGCGACTAGCTTTTTAGGATGATCAAATCGGTCGACTTCTCCAATCTCAGATAAAATTGTTGCAGCAATTTTATGTCCAATACCGGGAATCGACTGAATTAATTCATACTCTTCAATTTCTTCAGCCAGAGCATCTATGTTCTGTTCCAGTTCAGCAAGATGCTCTTGGTACTGAAGAATAAGGGTAATAAGAACTTTCAAATTGATTAAGTGGCTTGCGTACATGGTTTGCTGAAATGGGTTTTGCTTTGCCGCGTCTAGCAATCGCTGAACCCGTTGGTTAATCCAGCCCTCTGAACGCCCCCGTTTCGAAGAAAGTAGTTCTTTCATCTTAGCTTTGAGTGAAATTTCATCCGCCTGCAAAACTGAATATGAGGTTGGAAATTCACTTAAAAACCGTAGTGAAATACGGGAATACATAGCTCCAAAGACGCCTTTGTAAGCTGGGAAAACCTGATCTAAAACGGCTTGGAATTGCAGCTTCGTCTGCACACACATCTTTGAAAGAGACTCATATTGTCTTGTAAGATAGCGCAGATTAAGAAGTTGCACACCTCTTTTCTTAAAAGGCTCGAACTCTTCCTTGTAGTACAACTCTCCCAATAGGTAAGCGTCCGCAGCATCCGTCTTAACTTTACGAAGTTGGGACTTTCTAAGCCGGTTTGAGATGAGCGGATTAATGACAACGTAAATATAGTGATGTTCTTCTAGAAACTGAACAACAGGACTTTGGTAATGGCCTGTTGCTTCTAGAATAAGCAGAGGACGTAGTTTGGATGCATTCTCAATATCCTTCAAAACTTGATGGAGATTTGCTAGGCCATCGCGAGTGTGCTCGAAGTGGAATGTCCCTCTGTAAGGATTTCCGCGCGCTAAAAAGGCTTGTCCATGACTTTCTTCTTTTGAAATATCTAGACCGACAACTGGATTCATTTCATCTCATCTCTCCCTGTAGATGTAGATTTACCGGCATCCCCTACGGTTCTTCTTGTCGCTCCATAGCATCGCTTGTTATACGGGATCTTACGTCCCAACCAGCCTCAATCATGGTCATGACAAGTAGGGGCGAACACTATAGCGCTCGGGATCAAGTCCCACGGGCAGGTACGTTCGACCAGGCTACCTTAATCCTCTATGCAAATGAAAAAAGGATCAACCCAGAAAGAACTGGTTGATCTCATAATACGAAAGGGCAGGATAGTGAAATAACAGGAACCAAGCGAAGGAGCATGGCGGAGCTGCGCAAGGCTTCAGCCTAAACGGGACGGCGCAGGTTGTAGTTAAATTACGATTGTGATAAACTGTACGTAATTTTGATGACGGGAGTTGAACGAATACATGTAGAACTTTCTTGCTGCGAGATCACGAAAAGAACGAACTCAGCTATCGGCTGTGGTTGGTTTATTTCGTCTCTGCAAGAAAGGTCTGCATTTCGTTTGCGCTCCCTATCCGGACAGTCATCCGGCCCCTTGGAATGGGGCCGAATTTCCTCGTATGGATCAGAGCCGCAAGAAAGCACCTTTCTTGCGGCTCTTTTTATTTCCATACGAAAGGATGATCGCTATGCCCGCGATACAGGTATCCAATCTTACTTTTGCCTATCCAGGTAGCTATGACCTTATATTCGAAAATGTTCATTTTCAAATCGATACAGACTGGAAGCTGGGATTTACAGGGCGGAACGGTCGGGGAAAAACGACGTTCTTTAACCTGCTGCAGGGGAAATACGAATATAGCGGCACGATCTCCGCACCGGTCGCTTTTGATTATTTTCCGTTTCCCGTCGAACATCCGGAATATTTGACCGTCGACGTCATCGAAGAGATCGTGCCAGGCTATGAGCGCTGGAAGTTGATGCGCGAACTGAACCTGCTTAAGGTTTCGGAAGACGTGTTGTACCGGCCATTCGAATCGCTGTCCCAAGGCGAGCAGACGAAGGTACTGCTGGCCGTGCTGTTCATCCAGGACAATCGATTTCTGCTCATCGATGAGCCGACCAATCATCTCGACTTTCACGCACGAAAGCTTGTTGGCGATTATCTGAATACGAAACGCGGTTTTATTCTTGTTTCACACGATCGGGCATTTCTCGACAGCTGCGTCGATCATATTCTATCGATAAACAAAACGAATATCGAAATCCAAAAAGGCAGCTTCTCCAGCTGGTGGACGAACAAAACTCGCCAGGACACGTTCGAATTGGCACAAAACGAAAAGTTGTACAAAGACATACAGCGTTTATCGACTTCTGTCAAACGCACGAGCGGCTGGTCTCACGAGATCGAAAAATCGAAAAACGGCACACGAAACTCCGGCTCCAAGCTGGACAAGGGATACGTCGGTCACAAAGCAGCAAAAATGATGAAACGCGCGAAATCCATCGAGCAGCGGCAAACCGCCGCTGTAGAGGAGAAGTCGAAACTGCTCCGAAATATCGAACAGTCAGAAAGCCTTGTGATCTCTCAGCTCGCATATCCCAAATCCGAACTGGTCGTGCTGGATCACGTCACGATTTACTACGGGGAAAGACCGGTTTGCGAGAACGTTCGATTGACGATCGAACAAGGGGATCGGATCGCAATTTCAGGTCCAAACGGTTCGGGCAAGTCTAGCTTGCTCCGCCTGCTCAACGGCGAGGCGCTTCACTATACAGGCACGTTTCGGCTGGAGCCGCAGCTTCGCGTTTCCTATGTATCCCAGAGTACCTCTCATCTGCGAGGATCACTTTCCGATTATGCAGCAGAGCACGGAATCGACGAAAGCTTATTTAAGGCCCTGTTGCGTAAGCTTGATTTCGCCCGCATCCAGTTTGAGAAGGATATGTCGGCGTTTAGCAGCGGGCAGAAGAAGAAGGTTCTGATCGCGAGAAGCCTATGCGAAGAGGCTCATCTGCATATTTGGGACGAACCGCTCAACTTTGTCGACGTGATTTCCCGGATGCAGATTGAAGAGCTGCTGCTTGAGTACGCGCCGACCATTGTGTTCGTGGAGCATGATAGGGAATTTCACGACCGTGTCGCCACGAAAACGATTGAACTCGGTGGGGGTTAGATTTATGCAAAGTGACTAGGAGTTAAACATGATTTCAACGGCAGAAAGCTTTACAAACAACTTTTCATGAAAAGGGGGAAGATTGAACTCCCATGAGTGCTTCCCGAAAGGGAGCGACAATCTGTGATGCACCGTGGTCGTTGGAGTCAGACTAACGGATGGGCTCTAAGCACCATGGTTCATCGACCTTCCTCTCCCAGCCGTAGTAGCAGTATTGACGGATTCTAACCATTTTCATCATCTGTGGTGCGGCGCTTGCGGTGCATGGATGGCTAACGGGAAACGTTAGCGCAGAAAACACATTTTGAGGCCGCCGCGGACCAATCGGGCGGCCTCATTAAGCTATCGGGCAGGATAGTTCAATCGTTTCGTGAGTACCTTCAAGCATATAAATTCACGAAAGCAGGAAAGTACAGGAAACATGTGGAATAAATATACAACTTTACCGTATTAGGAGGTCGTGAAATGGCGTTTCCGACACATATTGTATCGGCAGGCGGAATTGTAGAAGATGGAAATGGAAATATCCTATTAGTAAAAGCCCATGACGATGGTTGGGTGTATCCTGGTGGGATAACTGAAGTTGGAGAAAACCTGATTGATGGCGTGATTCGTGAAATCAAAGAGGAAAGTGGAATAGACGCCACTGTTAGCCATTTAATTAGTGTTGTTTCGAATACAGCGATCCATAAGTGGTATGACGGTGTGACTGATGTTCCTACGAAGGTCATGTTTGATTTCGTGTGCAAAGCTGTGGGTGGAGAGTTAGCTACTTCTGATGAAACGAGCGAGTGCAGGTGGGTTCCAAAGGAATTAGTACACTTTGTAGACCCTGGATTAATGAGCAGAATTGCGTCAGATGAAAATTTCGATTTAACAAAGTCCCAAAACAAAGTGAATGAGCAGATTGAATGAATAGCAAGTACGAATATTGATGCAATTCTAATTACATGTACTAATTACATTGCTATTCTCAACGAAGAACAACTTAAGACATCAGTCCCAATAATAAAAATTAATGAGCCATTTATCCATCACGTTTGCAATATAACAGAGCCACAGATGCTACAATTTACTAATCTAGCAACAGTCGAAGGAACAATGAAACGGCTTAATGAATTTGCAACCATACACGCAAAACCAATTAATATTGATGTTCAAGTCATTGAGAATACATTCGAGCTAATAATGGAAGGAAAAAAGGAACAATATGTGAATGAAGTATCAAACTATATTAAGGGTTTGCTTGTCTCTGACCCAAACAAGACCATTTCTGTCGCTCAATTATCCATGGTTGAAACTGCTGAAAAAGTTGAGCGTGAAATGGATGTGCAAATTGGTAATCCTTTAAAAACATTGGTAACATATCTTGGAAAGAGGTTAAAATATAACTCCGCTAACGGGGAAACTATAGTGGAATAGCGGTTGCTTCGGCAGCCGTTTTTATTCGTGGGCTTCAGTCCGTTGAGCACGCGAAGCGTGGGAAACAAAAAAACACCTGCTATGCGGGTGGTGTAGTCGAGACTTATAGCCCATAAGGGCTTGGTTATAAAACCTTCGTTTCAGCACGACAGGGAAGATGAAAATTTTTTCCATAAAGGCCAAGGGCTTTTGTGCTCATGAAAGTTTATACGGCTGTACACTAACGGAACAATAGAACAGGAAAAGAACGCTATAGACCAAGATCACTCGACCAAGGGGAGAGCTAGCGTCTTTAGGCGCAGTCGGTATCAAAGGATTATAGCCGCAGAGCAAAGCACCTGTTTGACGGGTGGTGCTGATTTGTACGAACGGGCAGGTTAGTTTAATCAACTTGGTGTAGAATTATGATGAAAATCTTGAGTTAACAGGAGGGGATTACTTTTAGGATCCATATTATTGGTGGGGCAGGAAGTGGTAAGTCATACATAGCAGAGTTGTTAAGTCAGAGACTCAATATTCCACATTATGATTTAGATGGTATTTTTTGGGACAATGAAGCCGAAGTGTATGGGGTGAAAGCTTCGGAGAAACAACGAGATCAAAAACTTAAGGAATTTGTAAGTCATGACTCATGGATTATAGAAGGTGTATACAGGTCATGGGTAGAACCAAGTTTTTCTGCTGCAGATAAGATTATTGCTCTGATTCCTCCTGTATCTCTCCAAGAAGTGAGGATATGGAAACGCTATGAAGACCGAGTTTCAGGAACTGACAAGTGTGAAAAGCGTGAGACTCTCAATGATGTCAGGAACCTATTAGAGTGGAATGCAAAGTATAATCTTGAAAAACTTCCTCATTTTATAAAGAACTGCGAGTATAAAGATAAGATTATTACGGTAACTGATAATCTGGATGTTATTGAGTTGCTTTGTAACTAAACTAAAGTAGTATATTTTATTAACGGGAAACGTTAATTGGATAAACATAACTTGGCAGCCGGTCAAAAGGATCGGCTGTTTTTTGATTTAGCGTGCCCAGAGGTACGCATTATCTAGTAGGTGAAAGTCCAACCAAAGGAGGGGCCAAGCCACCTTTGTAGCTAGGATGCTTGCACATGGCGAAATCTGTGTGTAAAAAACGCATCGACAGAAGTACTGGACTATGCCGCTATACGTGGATTCGGGTACCGTATGGACGCTGACCGTAACCTTGCCCGTCTCCAATGTGCTTCACTGGTGAATGATCTGTATGACCGATACCTCAGCCGGATAGTTGCCGCTGTTGGTGACATTTAGGAAGTAAGTGACCATATCCCCACGGTTGCATTGGCCATATCCGCGCTTTTGACAATGTTGATGGACAGCTGATAGACCGGCGTAATGAATGTATTGGAATATGAGACACCTGAGAAAGCCCCGGAGGTGAAGCTAACGGATGCTTGGTTGCTCAAACTTTCTGAGGCCGGCGGCGCGCCCACAAGGATACCGAAAGTAACTAGTGAAGAAGCGCCCGGTGCTTTAATTCCCAGAGCAATACCATTGGCAGGATTGGCGCCCGGAAGCGGAGTGCCGTCAATAACTACGCTGCCGCTGTTGGTGACGGTAATGCTGTAAGTGATGGTACCCCCGATAACGGCATCAATTGACTGGGGAGCTTTTAACCACCAGGACATTTGCCGAGGCGATGAATTTTGGTCAATATTGAAAATATACTCGCTGTAGTGCTTTTTACAACAGCAACATTTGGAGCGGGAATCTGCGGCTGTATCACCGGTGTGGATGTGATATTGGAAGAAAGCAGAGCAAGAGAAGATACCTGAGGTATTGCTGACGGTTGACTGGTTGTTGATCTGTGAAGGAATCGGCATTGTTATCCTCACCTCGAATGTTACGGCGAGTGAGGCCCCTGGGCCTAGACTGTCGATTGGAATGCCGGAGGACGGAACTGATAGCGGCTGGGAGACTCTGCCCACAATTACGGTTCCGGGAATGAAAGCCGCATTCTCAGGCAGAGGAGCGATAAGAATGATGTTGCTTATCACTGGCAGCAACGGTTTCTCATCTCAATCAAGAAGCCTTTCTCAGCATCGTTAACGTTGCCGCAGTTCTTTTTTTCTTCCACTTTCTTAAGATGGATTAGCCCCCGAAATAGGCTTGCTTTACTCTTCGCATATCCCCTGCTTTTTCAATAAATTCAAGGGCTATTCCAGTTCTTTTTGGCTGTATCCCGTATGCTGCAACCCCGAGGGATCGGCACTAGGCTGGGTCTCTTTATGATCGGTGTTCATCATCATTCGCGGAGATTATTCATCACTGTAGTGATTTTTTACTGGAAACCAATATATAAAAGTTGTATATTTAATCCATATTATCAAAATTCAATATGATGAAATTGATGGAATTAAGTTACAAATTATTTGTTATCTGTATCCTTTGATCCATCCGATTCTCATTTTAAGGGGGGTGATTGATAAAATCAACAAATGGGGAGTAAAGATTATGGATTGTAAAAGGGGGTATAGGATTAGAAACTTAAAAAGTTTACCGATACTATGCGGGTCTGTTCTTCACTAATTTCGTCTTTATTTCGAACTATGTCAGAACAGGGGAACTGGATCTGCTAATGGTGAAGCCGATCTCCCTGCAGTTTATTGTCTCGCTGCGTTATATTAATTTGGGAATGCCGATTCCTAATCTCGCTGCAGGCATCATGATGGTTTCCATGGGCTGGAGTGCGCTCGGGATTCCCGTTACCGCGTACAATCTGTGCTTGTTTGCGCTGTACCTTCTGTCTGCTTTGACCATTACTTACTGCTTAATGATCATTCCAGTCATTCTGTCTTTTTGGTTCGTTAATACAGGGGGGGCTCGTGGGCATATTTTATGCGACTTGGGGATGCCGACAATATGCCTATACCGATTTATCCCCGGCTGATTCAGAGGATTGGCGTATATGTGCTTCCCTTTCTCGTGATTACGAATTTTGGTCCGCTTTTCGTCATGAACAGGCTGGATGAAGGGCTTATTCTGCGGGGCGCGCTCGTCCCGCTCCTCCTTCTGGTATGCGTTCGTTTGAGATTAAACATTATAGCAGCGCAAGCGGCTAAAACGATAAGGAGATGTAAATATGAACACGACTTGGCCTTTGTCAGGAATTACCCTGGTATGCACCGAATGCAAGAGTGGTCTTTATGAGGCGGACGACTGTTTGATCTGCGAGAACTGCGGCCTCGAATACGCCCGGGAAGAGGGGCTCGCGAGCATGTTAATCGACCGCCCTGTAGCGGAGAAGCTTGCCGAAGGCTTGGCGCAAAAGGAAGTGGTCATCGGCATGTTTGACTCTATTAACCGGTCGCTTGAGGAGAAAAGACTGTCCAGATTTTCCACCTTTATTAACTGGGGGTATGCCCCCAAGAACGAACAACCGGGCAGTCTTAAAGGTATTAACCAAAGTAGTATCCGGCTGCTTCGTGAAATTATTGGCGGCCTGGATGTTTCAGGCAAGGATATTCTGGAAATCGGCTGTGGACGGGGAGGCAACGTGAGCGAGCTGTGCAAAAGTTATGGGACCGGCAGCGTGGTCGGCATTGATCTTACACCGTCCAATATTCAATTTTGCCAAAGAAACAACCGGTATGAGCAAGCTTACTATTGTATTGGCGATGCGGAGCAGCTGCCTGTTCAAACGGAAAGCTGCGACATTGTGCTGAACATCGAGTCTTCGCATTTGTACCCGCATATCGAGCTGTTTTTTGCGGAGACCTACCGTGTATTAAAGCCAGGCGGGACATTTTTGTATGCGGATATTATGAGCGCTTCCGACGTGCCGCGCTACGAGGAGCAGTGGCAAAGACTGGGCTTTCGCACCGCGTTGATCCGGGACATTACCGGCAATGTATTGCAATCGGGAGACGATGCGCTGGATAGTCGCCTGCATGCGCTTGAGGGCTCCTTTGAAGGGGAAGGCCAGGTATGGGAATGGCTGGAGGCGCCCGGCACGCAGAATCATACGGATATGGTCACAGGCAGAAGAGTATTCAAAATTGTCCATCTGGTGAAAGATGCCTCCGGCGCCGAAGGAGAGCCTAGCCATGGTTGAAGGAGGGGAAGCGGTGAGAAAGCTTGGCCATTAATAGACGTTAACTGGGTATGTCCGCGGTGCAAGCTGTTACTGCTAACCCATAATGACCAGAGGTTGACGATGTAAAATGTCCTGCTGGTGACAGCCATGCTGTCCGCAACAAAGTAGAAAAGCAGGGAGAATCATGACAATTCTCCCTGGAATACGCGCTTCACCATATGGTCGTCTACAATCCGGTGCTTGTTCTGTGCTCCGTAATCAAGGTGTGTGTGCACAGCTTGTTCACTAGCCGGGCAGCACCGCTGGAAAAACGGTAGATTTCATCCATCGCCGCCTCCGTAAACAGTTCATGCCCCGCACCCGCTGCGCTCAGATGCCGGCTCATATGCGCCCCTAGCTCCGCCCGGTCCATATGCGGAAGATAACACTGCATATCGATTCGCTGACGAATCGCTGCGTACGCTTGCAGGCCCAGCCGGTCCCACAGTTCGCTTTGCCCTACCAAAATCAAAGCCATCGGGCTCTGCGAATCCATTTTCAGGTTCAGCAGAAATCGCAGTTCCTCCAGCATCTCCCGGTCCAGCAAATGAGCCTCATCAACCACGACGACCGGCTGCAGCCGGTGAATCCAACGCATGAGTTCAATCTCCCGGTGCAACTGCCGTTTCGCGTCACCCCGGTAAAATTTCGACTCACACCGGAGCTGCTCCAGCAGCCCTTTGTAGAAATGGCGCGGTGTCAGTTTCGAATCCGACATGTAGAGGAGTTTAAAACGCGCCTCGTCCAGTTCTTCGCTTAGCCGCCGGATCGTAGTCGTCTTCCCGGTCCCGCAATCGCCCGTGAGCACGGCAAACCACTGACGTTCCGTGACATATAACAGACGCCCAAGTGTTTCTTCCTGTGCCGCAGACGCATACAACTCGTCTACAGCAAGATCCCGGGAAAACGGAGCTTGGTGCAAATCGTAAAAGGTCTCAAACATGGTCTTCCTTCGCCTGCACTCTGCGGTGTGTCACCGCGGGCGCTTCCCGTTCCTTACGGCTCTGGTGCCGAGTTTCTGCGGCCTCCAGCAGTCTCGACGTGTCGGTCAAAGACGCGCCCAGGTGCTCCGGCAGCGCCGGACGGCTTCCCGCCTTTGGCCCCACGACCATCTCGCGCACCCGCCACGGCGCTCGCCCCTCGTATTCAATCGTCAGTTCTGTGGTGTCTGCCGGGTCATAGACCACTTCGACCGTGCAGCCCATCACGCTCAGCCCGACTTGTCCACCTTGCACTTTTCGCTATGCAGGAACGCGTCTGTCAAGGTGTCCAGGTCCATGAACAGCAGCGCTTTCGGGTCGCTGCGAAACGCGGTTTCCGGACTTCGTTTGTCCGGCAGCGCCGAATGAGGCTTGTGCTGGTAGCATTCCGAGAGCCACACCTCGAATCGCTCACTCAGGCGGGCGAGCGTCTTGGGCTTCTCCAAGGCGACTTCGCTAAGAAACGAATCGAAAACCTGGTTAAACCGTTCAACCTTGCCCTTGGTAAAAACAACCAGGTACACTTGCTTCATCGTTCTGCCTTCGCCAAGGGCAGATAGGGGCCATATTTCAGGTCGGACTGCCACAGCTGGTTCCGGTGACGCTGCTGGAACCGCCGGGCGGCTACGCCGGATTCGGCATACATCCGCAAATGGCGCGAGCTGTAGCCGCGGGCCATCAGTCGTTCCTGAAGCGTGCTGCGATTGACTTGACCGGGTGTAATCCGGCCTTCCCATTCCAGAATCTGAATGAGCTGTGCCACGCTGCGGCCGGGGACCTCCCGGCGCAAGAGGATCGCATGCTCCAGGCGTCGCTCGGAATGGCCTCTTCCGAGGGATGTCTCCCTTTGCCCTTCGGTTTTAGACCGGTAAATCCTTCACTCCGGTAACTTGCCATATACCGGCGCAGCGTACGTTCCGAGAGCCCCGTCTGTTCACAGATCTGCCTTTTCATCTCCCGGGCTTTGGTCGGATCCAGACCCTCCGCAAGCAGAGGAGCGAGAAGTTGCATCCGCTCGGCGGCTAGGGCTTCGGCCTTGGGTTGGTCTTTCATGAGTGGTTGACTCCTTCCTGAAATGAACTCAAGGAGAGTCTACCGCAGAGGCGGGGCGGACAAATAGGCAAAACGGGTATGCACCCATAAATGGGCGTTGGCGATGGGGCGGACAAGTCGGGCCAGCCGGGCCCTTCATGGCGAAAGGTTTCAGCGGAGAGAGAAGGCGGACGAAAGAAAGCTTCGCGGCGTTATGCTTCAGCAGTAACAATTGAGCATTGACTCTTCGTGTTTTATTAGTGTTTAGAATAACGAATTATTACCGCAATTGCTGACTTGGGATATTAGCACTGATAAAGTTAACTCAAATCAGCTGTTTTTAGGAAGGAAACACAATCAATATTTGTGCAAATGTAAATAAATAAAAATTCATTTAACCTAATAAAACAAAGAAGAATGATAAGGTTAACTCAATTTTAATCGCCATTTTTGGTCTTTATAATCAATAATTGTGCAAAAAACTCATTTAACTAAAATTTTGGTGTGATTAAGTGAAATATATTTTGACTTTTTTACAAAAATGGAATACATTTTATCTGGCAGTGGATTATTTTGGATGCTCTCAGTGGTTTTTCTTTACTTGCTTCGAAAGTAAAATTCTGTTAAGGACTTTATCAATACACAAAGGAGAGTGAATATCACTAAAAAATTGCAACTATCGGATGATAATAGCAGCAGAATAGGATCAGGAAACAAATATTATTGGGAGACATACAGGCCTCAATTTCATTAAATACATGGTAAAAACTGGATGAATAAACCCGATGGCAAGGTTTAATATGAAGGAGAATACCACCTTTTCTACAGCATACGTCTCATCATACCTGGCCTGATTTTGGCAGAATGCATTCGGGGCATACTGTACATCTAGTGCATTGGGAACAACTCTTACCGGCAATTCCTTCTGGGGAAGATGGAGCGATCTTCTCGGGAAGTGCGGTGGTGGATAAGAACAATACAAGCGGATTTTTCAACCCAAAACTAATTAAAGTAACCATTTCTGTCTGTACACGTAACATCCGGTCGGCTCACAACCGTATCGGGAGTTTTCGTATCCTTGGAAAGTTAGCAGAAGTCGAAGGACGACCACGTCGCAATCTCATGAAAACGAGTAAAGGTCATTGCTTGTCAGTGGTGAAAGGCGTAAGAATCTGTCCGTGCATTCGATCTATGATCCTATGCTGATTGACAGTAAGGTCAAATTCTCTACCCAAGGGGGTATCTAATTGCGATCCAAGATATTACCGATGCAGTATCCGAACGTCACCTCGTGGCAGTGGCAGGCAAATACGTTTGCAGCCCTGGCCAATTACCCGCTAGCCAAGCCATGGATCATGACACACTTCATTCCGCTTCAGCTCACCTTGAATGAGGGAAGCTCCTACGTGGACTTCTACCGCACTCCCACCTTTGAATTTTGTCCTTGGTTGCTTCGCCAGCATTTAAGTCGTCAGCTGGTCCGGCACTTCAACAAGGATATATGTACTTTTCTGATGGATTGTATAGACATGAATAATTATATCTACGTGCTTCTTGATCAAGCGCAGTTTTTGGATTTTAAATATTTTTTCTCACATGACTCGTTTGTTTTTGGTTATGACGAGGAGCGGTGCATATTCCATATCGCCGACTTTACGTTCACGGGGAAATACTCATTTGCGGAAATCACATTCGAGCAAATGAGGCGCGCCTACGAAGGAGTCGAAGACGATGGTGATTGGCTGTATGCGGGGAAGGGAGGTCTTTCTCTGTTCCAGTTCAACGACCGAGCAGCGTATGACTTTAATGTAAACTATGTTATCGAGCAACTTGAGGACTTTTTGAACGGGCGAAGTCCCTCCGACAAATACAGGGAGATGGGCTATATGACAAAGCCATGTGTGTGGGGGATTAGTGTCTATGAGGAGCTGATTTTCGAGATGAACCGAATACGCATTGGACAAAACGCGGAAGATAGTCGCCCGTTTCAGGTGATCCATGATCACAAAATCTTGATGTTGGAGCGAATTGACTTCATGGATCAAGCTGGTTTTCTAGAGGAAGGGAAGAAGCTAAAAGTACGTTATCAGACGATTGCCGATGATGCCCTGATGGCGCGAAATTTGATCGTCAAATATTCCCTGACCAAAAACAAAGATACGCTCGATAAAGTGGAAGTTTTAATTAGGCGTATTCAAGTCTGTGAGCAAGAGGCTATGGAACATATGATCCACAACTTGAGCCGTGCGTCAAACATGACCCCAACGGGCGAAATGGGGTTGGTCTGATGTTGAAGAAACACTCCTATGTGGAACGCATCCAAAACCTTATTCATCTGAAACTGGAGCCCTGCGACAATCAACCGATATCCGCCGATACGCTGCTTCGCGAGGTGTGGATCCAAATGGACTCTATGCAGATGATTACATTCGTCGTGGAGCTCGAAACCGAATTCGGGCTCGAGCTGCCGGACGAACTGGTGGGGAACATGACAGGCAGTCATCTAACCGTTGGCGACCTGGCTGATCTTATTAAAAGTTCGCAGGAACGTGTGTAGCAAGCGGAACATGGTCAGGCGCACCAACGGCATGCAGCCGGAAGCAATATGTGCTCGGCTCGAGCCGAAGCCCTGGCGGACGGTACTTATGGGCATGTTGGACCACTTGTCTAAGCATCTCCCGTCGGGAGTGCCAAAGTAGACGGATTTGGGATTGATACGCCAGAATGGCGGCAGTCTTCTGCTTCAAACTGCACCGGGGAAGTGAAATATAGACCGGATGAAGATTGTGCGCGAGGTCGATTTCCCATTGCGTATCTTGACCATAGATTAAATACGGCAGATCTTCGTAGTAGATCAAGCGGGAAGAGACTTCCAGATCACTAATACTTTGTGTAGCTTGCTCAGACGCGATCCGCACGATGCCGTGATCCACATGTCTTCCAATTGCAAGGGGAATATAGATCCGATCGTAGTCAGTTAGACATAGGCGTGTCGATAGCACCTCTGCTGCCTTAGAAATCACGTCCAGCTTGGTCTCGTAGTCGCCACGGAATAGATCCTCCAGCTTTTTATATGAGGGGGAACCGCTGCGATCCTTGCGATAGATACATTCCTGCAGGTCCAGATGAATCGTGTCCACACCGAGTAGGCCGCATGCATTAAGGTCCTCTTCCCGGCGCGCTTTCATCACGTCGGTGCTGAGCCCGAACTTTTTGTGCAGGATGCGAGCAAGTTGGGATAGATCTGTGCCAGTATCAGTGAAAACGGTTGCTACGGTCACACGATGGCCAGCACGAACAAGCGAATCGATATAATCGCCGCAAGAAATAATAGCATCGTCCAGATGGGCGGAAACAAACAGGTAGTGGTGATTCAAGGTTTCAAGTCCTCCCCTTTGATGAAAATATGAAATATATAACTATTATATCATTTATTGTGATTAATGGTATTCGAATTTAACAGAATCGAACTTAAGAAACTAATAGTTGAAAGGATGACGTGTATGTTTGAAGAGTTAAAAAATATCATTGCAACCGTACTCGAGGATGACTCGATTCGTGAAACAATCACACTGGAGAGCGACTTGATCAACGAGGTCGGATTAGATTCCCTTCAGATGATTTCGTTTATTCTAGGCGTTGAAGATGCTTTCGGGGTGGAAATCGTATACGAGGACCTAGATTTGGCTTGCTTCCGTTCAATCGATGCCTTCATGGCTTTCCTGAACGGCATGAATAAAGAGGTCGGGTAGCATGTTGTTTGCCGGCACCTTTGATTCGGAAACCTATTGGCGGGAGGAAGGGAGCAGCAGGTTGCCTTCTATTCCTGATCCGTCACGGTCGAGGATTGTAATGGCCATGGATGAGTTGTTGGTTTCCTTGTGCGGCCCGGAGGATACACTGTTGACCCGTTTTGCGATGGATGAGGCGCATAAGGATTATATGACTCGTATCGGCTTTCGATTTACACAGCTTAGCGCGGGTGTACACAACCATGAGCCGAATGTATTTCGAGCTCTGTACGAAGTCCCGGAGACCGACGAGCGGCTGAAGCGGTTCCACGAACTGACTCCCTTTTCGGTCGTACCGTACGTCCACGGGCTGCTCGACAGATACAATTACTCGAGTCGGCTGCCCACGCTTACGGACGTTAAACGAGTGAATTCCAAGTTGTATTCTGCCGATCTTGCTAAGAGACTGCTTGGTAGCTCCTACAGCCAGCCTGTGTTCAGCGCGGATGAATTGGCTACAGCAGGACGGGGGCTCATGGAGCGGACGAATGGGGTAATGATCAAGGACCCCTTTGGTGTGGCGGGTAAAGGAAACATGCTGTTTAAAACCTCGGCTTCCCTGGAACGTGTAGTCTGCTACTTCCGCAAACAAGAGCAGAACGGGTCCTCTACGGCATTTCTCGTCGAGCCGTTCCTTGACGTGGAATATGATTTTTCCTGTCAATTCTCGATCGACGAGGGCGGGTCTTACCGGATCGTCGGCCTGCAGCAAATCATCAACCGCCAGTTTGCGTATGTCGGATCGCAAGCGATGGAGGAGGAGAATGTCCATTCGCTTATACGGAACGGTTATTTCGGTGTCATTGAGCAGCTTGCTTCCTCGCTATATAAGGATGGGTACTTCGGCCATGTTTGTGTTGACTCCATGATACTGAAGGACGGCACACTGGTGCCCATTGTAGAAATCAACGCTCGTCAATCCATGGGACTGGTCAGCCATCGGCTGGGCCAACGGCTCAATAACGGGAAGCATGGAACATTTACGTTCCGATCGGTAGGCAGTCGACAGTGGTTCGATTACGGACAATGGCTCCGTCAGTTGAATGCTGACGGCATCTTATACCCTAACAATGCCGGTGAGGGCATCGTCCCTCTTTCCCCGGCGTGCTTGTTTGCTGGCTATGGCGAAGCGGAGTACCCACAGGCGGCTGGTGAGGGCGGTTTCATCATGGGCAGGCTTTATCTTTTTGTTATCGCGAGCGATGTGCAGGAACGGAAAAGGTTGATCGGCAGGCTAAGGGAACATTTTGAAGTCCAAGGAGGCAAGTGGTATGGATAGTCATTTGAAACCTTGTGTTACTTTACTCGGATCTGGTAACTCACTAGGTGTGTACATGCCTGCCGTGCAGCTAGGAATCCACTTGGACCGTTCCGGCGTTTCGAACGAAGTCTGCGTGCTCGAAAATGTGTATGTCGACGGCGTAAAGAACAAGGTGCCGGCTTATCGGAAAGCCTTTCATGATAACTTCGCCATTGCGCGGAAGAGCGTGGAATTGGCTCGCGATATTTCGGATTGCCTGGATCTCAAAAAGTTAGATCTGCTGCTGGATCATTGGGCTAGTGAGCACCGGACGTCGTTCATCGCTATGACCGGGTTCTGGATCCCGATTTTGGAACAATATGAACGGTTATGTGGAACCCAACTCGAGGTCGACATGCTCCATCTCGATGCTGCGCTTTCGCCGTCTTATTTTGTCTATGGATCTCGGAGCGAGCGGTATAACCACATTTGGTTTTACGACCCGGACAAGAAACGCTTTGAACTACAATTTCCAATGACCGACGAAGCACCAATCCCGTTTCGCGAGCGGGAAGAGAGGATAGTGGCCCATGGTGGCGGCTGGGGGATTGGGACCTACCCGCAGGCTGTCCGGAACCTACTGGAAGCCGGCATAGAACTGGATGTTCTGGCTTACTTTGACGAGGATATCCAGCCTGATGAACGCATTTGCTACTACAGGAACGACCCGTCGTGGAGTCCTTGGCTGCCGAATAGACAGGGTAAATTCGGGTTCCCTCCGCTTGCTAGGATTCAACATGGAGAGGCACCCATCTACGCAAACAGCGGAACTGTTCCCCTGCTGTTTGAACGAATTCGCCGATGTACAGCTATTGTTAGTAAGCCGGGCGGATATTCCCTGATGGAATCGTTCGCCGCTGCGACGCCTATGGTTTTTCTTGAGCCCTTTGGAAGGCACGAAACCGCAAATGCTGATTATTGGATTAAACAAGGATTTGGCGTGTCCTTTGTGGATTGGGAAACGCGGGGATTTGACATCGAGATTTTGGAACGGGCACATCGCAACCTACTAACCGCGCGCGAGCATTGCAAAACTTATGGAGGTGTAAATTATGCAGCCAAAAACGACTCGGAAGTTCGATGAGCGTGTGTTTAACGATCTGAAGCGTACAATTCAGAATATGTCCCGGACGAGTCGGCTTCGAGCTGCCGATAGTCGCTATGCGATGGAGATCCCCGAGGATATCGGGATCAAGTTGAACAATGGGTGCAACTTGCGTTGCAAGCATTGCTACGAGTGGAACAAGGACGGCTTTCACTGGGACATGTCCAAGGAGGAGCAAGGTAAAGAAATCGATATCGCGTTGGTCGATAAGCTTCTTGCCTTCACCCATAAGAAGAAGTCGAAAGTCTATCTTTGGGGTGGAGAGCCGTTGTACCATAGCAAGTTCGATCAGGTTGCCCGTCTGCTGGAACGTGATCAACGGACGACGACGATTTGTACAAATGCGATTCTTTTGGAGGAAAAGTTAGATTCACTGCTCAAGATCGGTGACGGACTTGTCGTGCTGGTCAGTCTGGAGGGCTTCGAGGCTGAGAACGACGCGATTCGGGGCAAGGGGACTTACAAGAAGGTAGTCAGTGCTATAGAACGTCTGCTGGAGTTGCAGCGGCAGGGCATCTTTAAGGGCAGAGTATCGGTCAGCTTGACGATGAATGATCTTATGATTCCGAAAATGTTTGATTTTATGACGTTCTTCGAGGAGCTTGGCGTGGATTCGGTCTACTTTGTATACCCGTGGTATATCGCACCGGGGTCGGCTCGAGAGATGGATGACTTCTTCATCAAGGAGTTTGACTGGCTGGATCCAATCCGTCAGGGCAGCTGCAGTTGGCATTCATTCACATATCAAATCTCTGGCGACAAGGTCGGGGCTCTCAAGGAGGAGGTTCGCCGCATCTCTGAACAAACATGGGGAAGCCGGGTTCGCTTCCTGCCCGCGTTGGAGCAAGACGAGATAGAGGATTTTGTCACTGGCGTCCAGAAAACCGGGATGAAGCGGAAGGAATGCTTGGCGATCTCCTCCCGCATGGACGTATTGCCGAGCGGAAGCGTCACACCGTGCAAATTCTTTCCTGAGATGGCGGTTGGCAACATCCGCGATGTGGATGTGAAGGCGATTTGGCATGGAGAAAACTTCGGCAAACACCGAGATGTGTTAGCTTGCGGACTGATGCCGGTCTGCTCCCGCTGCGGGTTGCTCTATCATTACGGCCGGTAAACGTCTTTGGCCACCTTCTAAGTTCATTCTATTCGTTAAGGGGGAACGCAATTGACAGCGATCCATGTGGTGCGGTTGGCTAAAAGCTTCACATATTACACAAAAGAGGTCGGGATGCTGCATTCCATTAAAAACCTCTTCTATCGAAAAAGTTTGACCAAGGAAGCAGTGAAAAATATTTCCTTTTCGATTGAAGAGGGAGAGATGGTTGCCTTCCTTGGGCCTAATGGCGCCGGGAAAACGACGACGCTGAAGATGCTCTCCGGCATCTTACATCCGACCGACGGCGAGCTCACCGTCCTCGGCTTCAAGCCTTATGAGCGAAAGAAAGAATTCAAGAAGCAATTCGCCATCGTAATGGGGCAAAAGAGCCAGTTGTGGGCTGACTTACCTGCTGCGGAATCCATTTTGCTAAACAAATACATCTATCAGGTTGAAGACCGGCATTACAAGCAAACGCTGAACGAACTAGTTGAACTGTTGGATGTTAAGCACATTATGAACGTTCAGGTGAGGCGTTTATCTCTTGGCGAGCGTATGAAGATGGAGCTCATCGCGGCGCTCATTCATAAGCCGAGGCTGCTTTTCCTGGATGAGCCGACAATTGGGCTTGATATCGTTACACAGAAAAGGGTACGGGAGTTTCTGAAGTATTACAATGAACAGCACAGGACAACGATTATTTTGACAAGCCATTACATGAAGGACATCGAGGATCTGTGCAAGCGGACGCTCATTATCAATGACGGCAGGCTCGTCTTCGACGGGGATTTGAAACGGATCGACGATGTCTTGAACGATACGAAAATTATACATTTGAAATTTAAGCAATACGTGGCGATCAGCCGACTGCAGTCGTACGGGAAAATCCGCCACTCGGACGGATTTCAGGCCACACTGGAGATCAGCAAGGAGCGCATTAGCATGGCTTCCAGGGATTTGCTCGCAAGCTATCCAGTTGAAGATATTACGATCGAAGATATTCCCATCGAGGATGTGGTTTTATCCTTGTATCAGAGGGATGAGCGGGTATCCGGATGAGTGCCTTTCCCAAATACATGCGTGTGTTCCAGTTAGGTGTCCAGTCTTCGCTTGAATATCGACTTGACTTTTTCTTCTCCCTGATCAGTGCATTCTTTCCGATTCTGATCCAATATTATATTTGGTCGGCGGTCTACGGGAGATCGGAATCGTCGGAATTTTTCGGATACACCTACGGCCAAATGATTTTGTACACGATAACGGCGGCCATCGTGACGAAGATCGTGACGACGGATATAGGCCATAACGTGGCCACCGAGATCAAGGACGGTGGTTTGAACAAATATTTGGTTCAACCAGTCAGCTTTTTCGGCCTAAAGCTATTCACTTTGCTGGGGCAAAAGCTTTTCTTTTTTTCAGTCATGCTGATTATTTTGATGTTTACACTCGTTTACTTTACAGGAACATTTGGTATACGGATTCCGTTGACGTACTTTCTACTCTTTTTGGTGTCGATGGTCCTGTCTTTGTTGTTAAATTTTCTCATCTCCTATACGATCTCGGCTATTGCCTTTAAACTATCGGAAATCTCTTATTTTTTTGAAATGACCGGCTTATTTGTCATCATCTTAAGCGGTGGCGTCTTTCCGATTGAGGTGTTTGGGAAGACCATGAATACGATTCTGGACTACTTGCCGTTCAAGTATACGATCCATTTTCCTGCGAATGTTATTAACGGCAGATTGTCCATGAACGAAGCAGTACAGGGAATCGGGATGCAGTTCTGCTGGATGGTCGTACTGGCGGCCTTGTCACGGCTCGTATGGCGAGCTGGCATGAAAAAGTATCTCGGATTGGGGGGCTGACCAGTGATAAGGTGGCTGGGAACGCTTCGAAATTACCTGACGATTTACTTTTTGTTCATTAAGAATTGCTTTATTGCCCAAATGGAATACCGGACGAACTTCGTACTCGGCATCGCCGTGGAGATCGCTTACTTGTTCGCTAAGCTACTTTACGTAGTTGTAGTCTATCAAACAGACCTGCATATCGGATCGATCACGCCTGACGGTGTCTTGATGTTCGTCGGCACGTATACTATTATGACAGGCCTCTATTCCGGGCTGTTTTTCCCTAATTTCGTCCGGGTATCCGACTATATACGCAGCGGGACGCTGGATCTGCTTATGGTTAAGCCGATTTCGCTACAGTTTTTGGTTTCGCTTCGATATATCGATCTCGGGATGCCAATTCCGAATTTCATAGCGGGCGGAACAATGGTTGTGATCGGTTGGAGTGCATTAGATATCCCAGTAACTATATGGAATCTGCTCGCATTCTCATTTTACTTGGGAACAGCACTGATCATTACTTACTGCCTCATGTTCATTCCGGCGCTGTTATCCTTCTGGTTTGTTAATACGGGAGGACTGGCCGGGATCTTCTATTCGATTTGGGACGCCAACAATATGCCAATGCCAATCTATTCACGCTTCATCCAACGAATCGGCGTATATGTGCTGCCATTTCTCGTCATTACGAATTTTGCCCCTATGATGGTTATGAATCAGTTGACACCTGCTTTGGCGGTGTGGGGGGCCAGTGTACCAATCGTACTCCTTATGATCGTTCGCTTCGTATGGAGTCGGGCAATACGCAGTTACAACAGTGCAAGCGGCTAAAGGCTGACAAACTTAAATTTAGGGAGGCATGACATGCATATGATTCGTTGGCCGGTAACCGGCATTGTCCTAGTATGTCCTTTTTGCAAGTCAAAGCTCGAAGCAGCGGATCGGAAGCTGCTGTGTCGGGAGTGCGCGGTCAGTTACTTTATAGGTGATGGTGGTGTTCCGTGTATGCTGGCTGAACTGCAAGGGCAGGACAGCAGGATGACTGCAGCCCTAAAAAAGGATGTCATGGAGATGTTTACTGCCTATAATCGGTCCCTAGACGAGAGTGGCTTGTCCCGCTTCTCGACATTTATCAATTGGGGGTTCGCCTCCGAGATTAACCATGCACCAGCAAGTGTCAACCGAAACTCCATCCGGCTTCTGCAGGAATGTCTGGATGGTCTAAATCTCGAGGGTGCGAATATCTTGGAGGTGGCTTGTGGCAGAGGGGGGAGTGTGCGAGAACTGTGTCGAAGCTACGGTGTGAGAAGTGTAGTCGGCTTAGATCTGACTGAAGCAAATATTGCATTTTGCCAATTGACCAACCGTTACCCGAAGGCATATTTTTGTGTCGGGGACGCCGAGAGACTCCCTATTGGTTCATCATGCTGCGATATCGTCCTCAACATGGAAGCATCTGATCTATATCCCTCGATTAAATCCTTCTATGATGAGGTCTTCCGGGTGCTGAAACCGGGCGGGATCTTTATTTATGCGGACGATTTACCGACCCGGAAGTTCGATGATGGAGAACGATATTTGCTGGAACTGGGCTTCGAGCTGCTTATATCGCGCGATATCACGGGGGAAGTTTTGCTTTCAAGCGATCAGGTTCAAATGAACCGCTTAGCCGCTTTTGGATCTAAAAATCAGGTGGACACTACAATTTGGCACACAATGGGTGTGCCAGGCACGCTCCTGTACGATGAAATGAAAAGCGGAGAACGCAAATACAAGATCATGCATTTCCGTAAGCAGGCCCATCACGATGAATGAGTATAACGTGACGATCGTTGATTATTCCGTCTATCTCCCGAAGTCCCGTATCCACGTCAAGGACGCTATCCAGCGGGTGAAGGCGGACGGAGTCGAATTTCGAATTAGCGATTCGGAATACGTGAACAAAGGCTTTGAGCTGGTACCCGTAGAAGAGGAGCTTGATCTGGAACAGATGATCTGCACCGTATGCAGGCCAATTCTGAGCCGGGCTTTGCAGACGAATGTACAGATTGCGGCGATCATGTTTGCTAGTGTAACGAATAATGAAAACGGGGGACGGAATCTTTATGATTGCCTTGCACGTGAATACGACCTTGAGGCAGTCCCAATTATCCCCTTAGAGGAATATGCTTGTTCCACAATGCACTTGTCGTTGTACTTGGCCTCGAACTACTTCATGGCCCCACGTCAGGATTGTGAAGGAATTCTGTTCGTCACAGCCGACAGGGCCTTGAATTCTTATGAACGGAGCGATACGCTCATGTTGTTCGGCGACGGCGCGAGTGCTGCTTTATACATGAAGGGGCAGCGTCAAGGACAGCAGACTCTCGCGTCGGCAATGAGAGTCGACGGCCTGGTGTATGATCTGGCACCGGATCGTATCCAACTATATTACTCGACGTTTTATTTAGGGGTCAGACAGGCGGTGAGAGCAGCGTTGAGCGAGTGTGGCATTCACATTGGTCAGATCGCCGTGGTCTTTTGCACCAATTTGGGGCTGCACGTATGGAGCATGTTGGCTCAAGTGCTAGGGGCGCCCCTGGAACGCTTCTACAATCTAACCCTCTCCAAGGACGGGCATATTCACAACACGGATATCCTAAATAACATCGATCACGCAATCCGTTCAGGCTTTTTGAAGCAAGGGGACTTTTACATGACAATTTCCGTTGGCTTCGGTGGCTATTACGGTTGTGCGATTCATCGGTACGCCAAGGAGGCGAACGCGTTATCTATATGACAATACATCATGCAGAGGCCACAGCAGGATTAGGATTGCCTTGGGGGCGGATAATCGATTTAATCGAAGTAAATAGACATTGGGTCGAAGGAATTGACTTGCTCTGTTACTGTCATCAAACGGACTCTGAAACCGGTGTAATGGGCTGCGCCAAACTGAGACAAGAACTGGGGCTAAGTGGGGCCATGCCCATCTGCGTCGGACAGTCGGGTAGCCTTTCTCTCTCTAATGCCTTAACGGTACTGGACTGGCTGTTCAGTAGCGGGACAAAACGTCATGCACTTTGCGTCATTGCCGACTCGTTCATTCAGGATCATCCGAACAAGCAGGGGAGTTATTTGAATATGATCGCCCTGATTGGCGTATCGGCTATGGCGGGTGAGTATCGTATTGAAAGCTGCCGCAAGCTGTCGGGCATCCGAGATCAAGTTGGAGAAAAAAGCGCAGTTGAACCGATTCTAAAGCTTCGGTTGCATCAAACGGAGCTTACAAACGATCCAGAAATGGAAGTGGTCAATGTTTTTTTCAAGGCTGGAGTCTTCGGCGCAAGTGAACTGAAGTTGCGACGAACAATAAAGGCATAAGCAGTTATCACCATCAACTTGAACAGAAAATCATCTATATAGACCGCAATTAATAAACTGCCAAAGACACTCCAATCGCCAAATCGGGTAAAGAATAGTAATAACTTACCCGAAGGCCGATGTGGGTTTTGAAGCCCGGTACACTTGGACCCTCCCGCTGGTAGCGGAGTGGAT
>NZ_BMKR01000059.1 GCF_014644435.1 Paenibacillus albidus
CTGCACAAAATACATCGAACGCCAGCAGCAGACCAAATTGGCTCCTAAAACTAACCCTTAACTGATCTAAAACCATTCATTACAAGCATTATACGGACCTTGCTTCCCATGGTGGTCCGATAGTGCGTATCTGGTCAGGTGGATGGCATCTTGGTTTGACTGCACTTTAAATACTCTATTTAGTTAGATAGGTTTATCATTGGAAAGATCGTCAATCGCTTGAACAGCTAGTTCCAATGCTTTAATTCTTCTTTCTAAAAGAGTTTTTTGAGGACTACCTGCCTTTGACTTAGTATAAATGTTCTCAATTGATGGGAATAAACCAGTAAGAACATTGCGAGCTTCTGCTAAATCTTCCTGGGTGTAATGATGGGCTCTTTGATTCCAAACGTTTTCTAGCATAGCTAAGCCGATGTAAAGAGCTTTGAGTCGTTTCTTTAATAAGGTAGTATTTGCGCCTTTCTGAGTCATCTGGGCCAAGGCATTTTCGGATTTACTGATTGTCGATTGGAAGGATTGTATTGATTCCAATTTATCTACATTTGATACGTTTTCCATGTTAGTGCTCTCCTCTCTTCGTCTCTGAATTATTTTGCTTGATACTTGATAAAATCGTTAGGAACCTGATTACACTCGCTATGTAACCCCTAACCATGACTCGCTGTTTATTGTCATCTATCCATCCGCCCGCCTGGCCCAGCAAATCACCGACCATCCCAAGCCATACAACCTTAAGTACTGCTTCGGATGAGTCCCAAAGCAGAGAACGATCCTGCCCGATACGCAATACGCAGAGGGGTATCCCAAGCAGCCGCCTTTTACGGCTTATGGGACACCCCTCTTAGCAAATCCTGCTATTTCCGGGCAATAATCACAAATCTATGCTCAGTGGTTTCAATGAAGCCGTCTTGTTCCACCTGCTGCTGGAGCTTGCACAGCTGATCGAAACAGCGTTCGACGGAGAACCCCGGGAACTCCCATTCGATGATTTTGGCAAAGTAGACCAGTGCGCCCACATCATAGAATTGGATGACGGGGAAAGCTTCCCGGGCCTCCAGAATGGTGAAACCTGCCGCCTCCAGCTCACGGATGCTCCCCGCCAGATTAAACCCCGGGGCCGTCAATGAGGCATCCGCGTCCAGCAAAAACCTGGACAACTTCCTGTTGTTCTGCCCCCCAACCTGCTGGGTCACGAAGATTCCGCCCGGCTTGAGAATTCTGTGAATCTCCTGCACGGCATACGATTCATGGCGATTCATCACCAGGTCAAAAAACGCACTGTCAAACGGCAGCAGATCATCTTCATACACCTGTCTGATGTCAATTCCATAAGCGGGAAGTGTCTTTTGGCATAATTCAACATTCGGCGGGTAAGCTTCCGTCGCATAGGTTCTGCCTGGCGGCGGCGACAGGGAGAGCAGAAATTCGCCTCCGCCTGTGCCCATATCCAGCAGGGTGCTGGCGACTTGCATATACGATAGCACCCATTCCTTGTAATCCCAAGGCAGCGGCTGCTCATGAGTTCGGTTATTGATATAGGAGAAATCCCATCCCTGGAAGGTCTTCTCCTCTTCACTTTTCCATATCTTTTTCCATTCATCGGCTCTCATACTGTACCCCTCTCACACATATAGTCGTTCATGCGGACAGGTGCAGTTGACTGATAACAGCGGTCTTGCTTCTAGGCCCGGCACAATCTGCTATCAGATCGGTTCAACTGCACCGGGCATTTACCGAATTTCAACACCATTGCTTTCACCTCATTAGAGTAAGGATGATTCTTCTAAACTGTAAAGGATTCCCCTCCATTTATCAATGGGGACGCCGCCAGTCCAAAACGCACAAACGCATACCGCTGCTGATATACCCGCGTATCCCGGTCCAGATCCTTGTCCGTCCAGCCCGGGGTATCCTTATAGCTGTCCGGTCCAACCTTGTATACTTCGCCTTTGATATGATGATGCGGACCCAGCAGATTGCGGCAGCTGTTCGTCAGCTCCAGCTCAATCACATTGCTTCCACAGTTCAACCATCGGGTAATGTCAACGTGATACGGCGCCCATAGAAAAGTACGTACCTCAACGCCGTTGATGATCAGCTTGGTGACTATGGCGTCGGGAGGAGCCTGATAGATCCATTCCGCCCCCATAGCCGGAATGGCCTCCAGATCCAGAGTCTGCCGCAAACGCAGGCTCCCGGAGAAGAACGGAAACCCTTGCTGTGCCAGATCCCCACAGCGGACCCGCTGCGGAGGCTCCGTCAAGCGGAAGGGTCCCTCCGTAAACACCGCACTGCGCTCCCCCAGGGTGAATGGTGTGGCTGACTCCACACCAAAGCTGCCCAGCAGGTAGATGCTCTCCAACTCCTGATCAATAGTCAGCTTGTTCCCTTCCGCCTCGAACTGCCTGGCCCGGGCAAGCTTAGCCGATAATTCGGGTGAGCTGCGGAATTCCATACCCAGCACCAGTGTATTCCGCCCTGCCGTCACAAGCCCGCCGATATCGAGGGTCCGGAACGAAATATCCCTCCACCAGCCGCAGTCGGCTGCCGCTACCGGGACACCGTTTAATTCCATCACCAGCTCCCCGGGCCGCTCTACTACAAGATACAGCTCACGCGGACTGCTCACCTCGAAGTCAACCTGAAATTCAAATTGCAGCCCGATCGGCACCGGTCGGCCATAAGCCAGCAGCTGCTCTTGAATAAAAATCACGGGCTGCGGTTCCGACCAGGACCCTCCGGCTACTCGAAGCCGCGCATTGTCCAGCGTCAGGCTGTTCAAATCCGCTGCTGCAATCTCCCACTCGGGCGCAAGTTCAATATTCACCAAGTGTCCACTCTCTGCATGAACTTCGGACAGAGGCTGCTGTGGAGCTGGCGTTACTTCCCCTGCGTCAGGCACAAGCTTCAGCATATAAGACTGGCCGGGGTAGAGCGGCAACGACAAGCGTGAACCGCTCTGCTCTTGTACTTGCCCCTGCCCCAGCCTTTCCACTTCCCCAGTCTCCAGATTAACCAAAGAGACTGTCCCCTTGCGGTTCAGATCTACGTTCAGCAGCGGATAACTCTCCGTCCCGGAGTGAACCAGATAATACAGAAACGAATCGTCCAGTTGCAGGGTGCGGACATTGATCTCGTCCGAGACGACAGCCTCACCGGCAGCATTACTCAGCCGGATGCACGGTGCCGACAAGGCAGACACCGCCGCCAGCAAGCTCTCCCGGCTCCCCTCCGGCTTAACGGCGCAGCTCAGCAGCTCCTGAAGCAGAGGATCTTCCTCCCCGTTTACCAATACCGGATACGGAGAGCAGGCGATCAGTCCCCCTCCTTGGCTGACAAATTCCTGCAGCAGCTCCACGGTTCTCCGGTCCAGCGTAAGGCTTGGCGGAATAATCACTGTACGGTATACGGCTTCGCCTATGACAAAACGCCCGCCCTCTACCCGGCCATGGCTGCCAATAATGCTCTCGCTGCCATAATCATGCTCAATGAAGTGCTGGCACAGCCATCTCGACAGGTTGGCGAAGCCTTCATGATAAGGGACAATTGCGGAAGAGTCTTCTCCGCACTGGGCGATCCAGGCTGAGCGTACTGGATGCAGCAGCAGCACCTCCGCCTGCCCAGCTCCCTCAGCCAGCAGCAGGGACAGCCGGGCAAAATAATCATTAAAACCCTTGTAATCGCCCCACCAGGGCTGCTGGTAGAACAACGAAGGCGGATAATCCCGCTTACGTAATCCTCGCAAGCTGTAGCCCTGCAAATGCGGGCACAGCAAATTGATGCCATGCACAAACTGCCATTCCCCGATCCGCTTCAGATCGGCGAAGCTGACATTCCACCCGGAGCAGCCGTAGCTCTCGGTGATTGTCCGTTTTTTGCCGAGCTGACGGGCTACGGAACCAACCTGCTTGGGGACGATTGCTTCAATGCTGACGAAGCGGCCCAGCCAGTCACAGCCGGGTATCTGTAAATATTCATAGAAGGCCAGCGGATCACCGACGGAAGTAACCTGATGCATCAATTCCTGCTCATCCACTACATGCCCGGTTGCCGCCCAGCCTTTGTCCGCACACCAGTCGCCGATTTGCTTCGCATAGGCCTGCGTGAACAGGAAGGTCACACAATCCCAGTAGTCGTAGCGGGCTTTGGCCGCATTTACTTCATTAAAGAATAACGAGGGTAACACACGCTTCAGATCATAACCATAACGGGCTGCAAAAGCTGCCTCCAGCTCAAAGGACCAGGGAAGCCCGCCCCGTGCAAATTGCGGCTCGTCGGTGAAGATACCCCGAAGCTCCGCGCCAAATTCCTCCCCGAATTTCTGCCAGTAGGCCTCATAGGTGGTGGCAATAAATTCTCCCACCGCCTCCTTACTGAGCGTATCCGTGTAATAGGGATTGACTTCATAGCAGATTCTCAGATCTGCACGGTCAACTTCCCCGGCGTTCAACAGATGATAACCCATCATGTCCGCAGCATAATATGCGATAACCTTTTCCGCTTCACGCTCAAAAGGTGCAGTTTCCACCACCATCCGCTTCTGCTGGTAAGCGATCCCTTTCGCCGGCACTTTCCCGTCGCCAAAACCGCTTGGCCAGCCGTTCTCATCATAGAACCAGGCATTCATGCCAAGCTCCCGGCTTTTGGTAATGGAGGTGCGGATCGCTTCCATCCACTCCTCACCCATATACGGGGTCTGCAGCCCACCCCGGGCATGCATAAAAAATCCGCCGATTCCCGCCCGGTGCATCTCCTCAATCTGCCGCTCCAGTTCCCCCGGCTCCAGCCGGTCATTCCATGACCAGAGCGGGACCGGCCGGTAATCGGCCGAAGGCAACTTCAGCTCCTGCCAGATTTTCTCCATTCCTTATCAGCTGCCTTTCAGACAGAGGTCAATCAAATCATTGACATGAGCCGTCGCCAGACATTCCATGGTATCGGCGGAGCCGTAATAAATTTTGACCTCCCCGTTATCTTCAAGAATCATGCCGCCCGGAAAAATAACGTTGTTGCGGAAGCCGCCATGGGTCTCATAACCGGCCTCGGGTGCGAGCAGCGGCTGCTTGTACATACCGAGAATGATCTTCGGATCCGCAAGATCGAGCAGCATGATGCCGGCCGTATACCGTTTCTTCCATTCCGGCTCCCAGCCGTTTTGGCCCCGGTCCGGGTCAATATCGACAGCATGGAACGTTGTCAGCCATCCGGCTGCTGTCTTCACCGGCGGCGCCCCCGGACCCACCTTGTCATTGGCGAACGGAACATGCTCCACGCCGAACAGCAGATCCGAGTTGCCCCAGTATTTAAGATCGGGAGAATCCGCGATCCAGGTGTCGAACCGGTCCTCCCCTCCCCGGCTGTACACGGTAAACGGCCGTTCCAGACGGACGTATTTGCCGCCTATTTTCTCGGGGAACAGCACCATATTCCGCAAGTCCGGCGAGGACAAGCTGAGAATCTCGAACTCTTCAAAATCGTCCGTCACCGCAATCCCCCCGCGGATGCCGTGTTTCGTATCGATGGCAAAACACATATAACAACGGCCGTCAATCACGGTCAGGCGCGGATCATACGCACGGATGATTTCTTCATCATGCAGCCGGAAGCATTTCTTCGGGCTGACCTCCCAGTGGATGCCATCCTCACTGAAAGCAATACCCATATCAGTGGTATGATGCGGTTCAAGGGTCTGCTGCGCAAGCGAACCGTAGTCATTGCGGAAGACCATGACGTACCGTCCCTTGAATTTGGTCACGCCTGCATTAAAGACAAGTGCGGTCGGATAGGGCACACGCGTTGCGTCAAGAATCGGATTCTCCGCATGGCGGCGGATAAGCGGGCTGGATTTCAGAATGCTTGGAACCTTGACTTTCATGGGGTTAAACCTCCTGGCTATTTGAATTAAATCGGCTGGCAAACCCGCTTATCCCTTGAGGGACCCGGCAGTCATCTGCATAAATGATTTGTTGGCAAAAATATAGGCGACGAGGATGGGCAGAATGGACAAGCAGGCGCCGGCCATCATATAGTGGGTCTGCGAGGCTGCCGAAATGCCGTATTTCAGATTGGCCAGGCCGACAGTCAAGGTCTGAAGCTCCGGCTTCGTCATCGTGAATACCAGCGGCAGCAAATATTCATTCCAGGCGCCGCGGAAGGTGAATAACGCACCTACCCCTAGGCCGGGTCCCAGCAGCGGCAGAATAATCCGCCAGAACGTGCGGCCCGGCGAGCAGCCGTCGATCCGTGCAGCTTCATCCAGCTCACGCGGGATGCCTTTCATAAAGCTGAACAAGATAAAAAAAATAGAGGCATGCGCGGAGATCAGGATCAGGATGACACCCCACAGCGAGCTGTGCAGGTTCAGCTTGACCATCAGGTCGAACTGGGGGCGCAGCACCACAGCGCCCACGGCAACAAACATGGTGAAGGCCTGCATGCCTACATACAGTTTTTTACCGAAAAAGGTCATCCGTTCCACCACATAGGCCGCCATGGAAGCGACCAGCAAAGTGCCCACCACCGTAGTCAGCGCTACAATCAGACTGTTGAGGGTATACGTGGAGAAATTCGCCTGTTCCCAGGCCTCCCTGTAATTGGAGAATTTCCATAGGCTCGGCAGGAAGGTAGCGCCGGTCGTCAATTCACTGTTGGTTTTGAAGGAACCGAGGATCGTAATCACCACGGGAATCAGAGTTACAAACGCAAAGACGAGCAAAAAAATCCATAATATACTTTTTCCCAGCAGGGTTTTGGTTCTCATGTGACCACTCTCCTCAATCGGTTCGATTCATTCGTTTGGAGGCATAGAAATAGACCAGCGAGATGATGCCTACGATCAGCGCAGACACAAAGGCAACCGCACTGCCATACCCAAACTCCTGTACCTGGGCCGAAGCGCCATTGCCGCCGACAGGAAAAAATAATTTGTACAAATACAGGAACATCACTTCCGTCTTCCCCGCAGGCCCGCCCTCCGTCATCACCATAATGCTCTCATAACCCTTCAGTGCCGTAATAATCGCCAGCATGATGACCATTTGCATCACTGGTCCCAGCATCGGTAGCGTAATGTAGCGGAACTGCTGGACTTTATTGGCCCCGTCGAGGGCCGAGCTCTCATAGACATCTTCGGGAATATTCTGCAGTCCGGCCAGGAACAGCAGCATGTAGTTGCCGACCGCCCCCCACACCGCCACCAGGATCACCGTTAGCATAGCGTGTTTGGGCCCCAGCCAGTCGATTCCGGAGGACGTCAGGTTAAATTTGATCAAAAACTGATTCAAGATCCCGTTGTAGGAATTGAATATGGTGAAAAAGACTACCGCCATTACGGCTGTGCTGATGACCGTTGGCATAAAAAAAACGGCGCGGAGCAAGTGCCTGCCCCGCAGCCCGCGATTCAGAATCGCCGCCAGCAGCAGGGACAGCGGGATGGACAGCAGCAGCTTGCCGCCTGCATAAACAAAGGTATTCACCACTGAATCCCAGAACTGGCTGTCGTGCAGGACACGACTAAAATTGTCGAGCCCGGTAAACCGGGCCTCACCATAACCTTTGTAGTTGTAGAACATATAGCGGAACGCCCAGGCAATGGGGTAAATCCCCAGAACCAGTGTGAGAATGGCACTGGGGAATAAAAAGCTGTAGGAAAAAACGGCGTTTTTGGTTTTGTTCATAGCTTCTCTCCATGTTCTGCTTTATTTGGCGAACTTGCCTCCGAGTGCCGCCGGATCAAAGCTTGGGTCCGGTTCCGCTTTCAATCCGTCATTGGCAATGGCATCATCCAGCGCCGCATTATAACGTTTGTTCAGGTCCGTTATGACCGCGTCCAGATCGCCGCCGTTAAGCATGTATTTGAAAAAGGCGTCATCGGATTTCATGCCTTCCGGAGCTACCGTTGGATACACGGGCCAGACACCGTCATGCGCATTGGGCAGAAAACCTTCAATGCCTTTGACGTCCGGAGTTTTGGCAGCCGCACTGATGGAGGGCACCATGGAAATTCCAAAGCCTTTTTCCTGATAGTCGGTCAGGATTGCATCGCTGTACATATACTCCATGAACTTCCACGCTGCTTCTTTGTGTTTGGATTTGGAGCTGAGCGCCAGCCATTGTCCCCCCAGAAAACCCGAAGCCCCATTCACATTGCCGTCAATGGTTGGTGCCGGAGCGGCAGCCCAGTCGATTTTGGCCGGAAACTGTGTGCTGTAGACGCCCGGCTCCGAGGAAAAGCTGAGGTACATCCCGATCTTGCCTTCGGCAAATTGCGCCCGCAGCGGGTCGATATCCAGCGATTCCACGCCCGGCAGCATGCTGCCGTCATCTTTGATCTGCTTGAAGGTCTCTATGATGGGCTTGAACCCGCTGAAATCAAAACGCGCCGTCTTAAAATCATAACCAAAGCCGCCGAACCCGCTTAATTCCGCGATGACCCGTGAAGAGCGCCCGAGTGCGCTTGGCGGATTCTTGAAGTTCTGTGCGAAGCCATAGGCTCCATCCGCTTTGCCCGCTTCAGTCAGCTTTTTGGCCGTATCGACCAGTTCCGGCAGTGTGGCCGGCGGGTTCTCAATCCCCGCTTTGGCGAACAAATCCTTGTTATAGATGAGTCTCATGGTGGTCCCGTAATTCGGCAGGCTGTATCTTTTGCCGTCAAAGGTGTTCAGGTCATCCATCGCCGGAAATTTATCCTTTAGCGGATCGGTCAGAAATTCGTCAATGGGAGCCAGATATTCTTTTTTATAAAAGGTGCCGATGGTATTCTCCTTGACCCGGATCACATCCGGCGAGTCTGCGGTCTGAAAAGACAAATCAAGGGCCGTATCGAAGTCATCGCCCTTAACGACCAGCTCGACTTCAATTCCGTCGGTGTTCGTCTCATTGAACGCGGCTACCTTCTCTTTCACAAATTCGGCATCATGGCGGTCTCCCGTCCAATAGCTGATCTTGGTCTTCTCTCCTTCTTTGCTGTTGCCCGAACCTGCCGAATTACTCTCTGCATTGCTGCCGCATGCGGTCAGACCCAGGGCAAGTACCACACTTAACGAAGTTAAGGCGAATCGTTTACTCATCATTGCTGTTATCCCCCTCATGGCTCTTTACAGTGATTTCGCTTACAACTTGATTATAGTGCAGCACGCCTTGCCGCATAATGCGGGTAAGCCCACATTAAGGGCAGGTATCTGTGGAACTGCTCCAGCTTTAGCTCCCGGGGCGTTTTAGACATCAAGACAAAGGGATGGAACCACAGCCATAGCTGCAACCCCATCCCCGTTATCTCTGCTGTTATTCCCTCTTTCCTAAATAGGAGATTTTGAACTCGGAGGGTGTCTGGTTGGTGTATTTCTTAAAAATCTCGCTGAAATATCGCCGGTGCTCATATCCAAGCTCCGTAGCAATTTCCTGGACCTGGAGCCCTTCGATCAGCATCGCTTTCGCTTTCTCCATCTTTTCGGTCATGACAAAATGCTGGAAGGAGACCCCCATCACCTTTTTGAACAGGTTCGAGAAGTAGCCCTGGCTGAGATTGATTTGCCTCGCCACCTGCTCCAGGCTTAAGCTCGTGTGCAGATTGGCGAGAATATACGCTTTGGCTTCATGTATGATCCGCGTGGACTCCCGCGAGCGCTCCTCCTCAATCCAGCGGCAGCCCTCTGCACATAAGGCATTAAGCAAAGCACGGATTTCCTGAAGTGTGGGATGGAGCCGGCTTCTCAGCTGGTTGACCTGTTGTTCCAGGAGCTGAACCTTCTCGTAGGGAAATTGCTCCAGCATAACCCGGCAGATTCTAAACGCCAGCTCATAACCGATGTTCTCAACATACTGCGGCTCCGGCAGCGGCTCCAGCTCCAGCAGCGCATCAAAGATGTTCTGGAGCACCGCCCGGCTTTTCTCCAGATTCCCCGAGCGAAGTGCGAACAGGAAATCCTGTTCGGCCGCAGCCGAATAATGGTTCATCGTCCTTGGCTTATTCACAATATTGGCATAGCTGTATACGGCATTGCCCTCAGTATAGAAATGATACGCCAGCGCACTCAGGGCTTGTCCGTAAGAATCCGCCAGCTCCTGAATCGTGGAGACGCAGAGCCCCAGACCGATTGAGATGGTGCAGCGGGAATAGCGGCTCACATGGGTACAGCAGGCTTCGGTAATCTGTCCAGCCCAATCCGGATCAGTCCCGTTGATGATGCAGACATAACGGTTCGTTGCTTCCCGGAAAATAATCCCGTTCGTCCATGCCGATACGGTCTCCTCCAGTATATTCTGCAGACTGAAGCGGATCAGCTCAATTTCCTGAACCGGCTGGTGTTGATACTTCTCCGCAAAATGATCGATTTCGGCGATAAAGACGATGAAATCCTGCTGTGCCAGCGGGATGCCAAGGTATTCCCAGCGCGACCTGGCGCTGTGCTCCGGGGTCTGATGCTGCATCAGAAAGGTGAGATATTCCTGCCGCAGAATCGGCAAGCTTTCCTTGATCTTCTCCTCCATGATCTGGATTTTGGCCAGCTCCTGCCGTTCCTGGAGACAGAGCTGCTGCGCCTTGAGCACTATGTTCACAATCTCATCCAGCGAGAACGGCTTCTTCACAAAATCCATGGCTCCCAGCCGGATCGCCTGCTGCGCATAGGAGAACTCCGAATAGGCGCTCAGAATGATGATTTTGCAGGCCGGCGCAAACTCCAGAATGGCCTTGGTCATCTCCAGACCATCCATCCGCGGCATACGGATGTCGGTCAGCACAATATCCGGCTGTGTCTCCCGGATGAGGCGCAGGCCTTCCTCCCCGTCCAGTGCCGTCCCGGCCACTTCGATCCCGTATTCCGCCCATGGCGGCTTGCGCGAGATCATATCGACTACGCTTTTAATGTCATCAATGACGCATAACCGGATGTCCTGCTGCTGTCTCATAGAGTAAAGCGCCTCCTTCTCTCAGCGGTATCCACAGATCGGTGCGGGAACCTTTTCCGGCTTCGCCGGACAGCTCCATCCGCGCATCCGGGCCATAGTAGAGCTGCAGGCGGTGCCGGATGTTGACCAGTGCATACCCTTTTTTGGATACGGTCTGTCTGGCCATCCCCTCCTGTACCTTCACCACATCCATGCCTGTTCCATTGTCCTCCACCACCAGATGCAGCATGGATTGCTCGAATGACGCCCGGACGGTAATGAATCCGCCTTCCCTGCGGTCGCTGAACCCGTGCTGGATGCTGTTCTCCACCATCGGCTGCAGAATGATTTTGGGGACAGGGAAGGACAGCAGCTCCTCCTCTTCTATCATAACGCGGTATTCAAACAGCTCCTCATAACATTTCTGCTGGATAGCGCAGTACTGCTGCACATGGGCCAGCTCGTCCCCCAGGGGAATCAGGTCTTTGCCTCCGCCAAGCCCAAGCTGGAACATCTGCGACAACGCCAGAATCATCTCATTCACATCCTGGTTCTCCCCAAGCACCGACTTGCAGTAGATCGTATTCAGGGTGTTGTAGAGGAAATGCGGCTCCATCTGCGCTGTCAGTGCCCGGATCTCCGCATGCCGCTTGCCTTCCTCATTCTCCCGCACATCTTCAATCAAGGTCTTGATTTCCGCCATCATCCGGTTGAACTGGAAGCCGACCTGTGCGATCTCATCATTGTATTTGCTCTCAAAAGAAACACTGAGCTGGTTCTCTTCAACCCTCCGCATCAGCCTGCTCAGCTTGAACAACGGCTTCAGCAGCACCGCCGTCAGCTTATTGGAGAAAAACCAGGTCGTCAGCAGGAACACGCCAATCACATACAAGGTTGCACGCTGCACCCCTTTGAGCTGGCCCAGCAGCTCGTCCTTGGACTGAATTCCCGCGAGAATCCAATTAGGCGCAGAAGCGGATTGCCTGTAGTTGATCAGATATTCCTTGCCGCTAAACGGGTAGAAGAAATAACCCTGGCTTCCGCTTGTCGTCTCCCGGAGAAAAGCAGGATCTTTAGGCAGCTGCTGATGATACGGCAGCCTTGTTTCAAGCACTGCTTCCCCTTCCGTGTTCAGCATAAAATAACCCGGCTCCTGCTTCGAAGTATTCTGATTCAGCAGGCCGGCAATTTTGCTCTCTTGGAGATTGACAACAATGAACACATTGGTAATCGGCGTATGATCATAAATACCGCGCACCACAAAGGAAATAACCCGTCCATTGCCGGTGAACAAGCGGTCATAGTGGCCTTTGGCCCAATAGCCGCCCGGGTTCTTCTTGCTGTTGTCGTACAATTCCGAGCCATAAAAGGAATGCTGTGAACGTATCTGGGTTGTCGAATAAAAATCACCGATCGGGGTAGCGATCAGAACGTTTTCGATCATCGGTTCATTGAATGTCACCTGGGACAGCACATACTGCATCTCGGATAAATGTACATAATAGTTCGTCACATCATGGGCCTGAACATCGATCATAAGCTGCCGGTATGCATCGCTCAGCATAAGCGATTGCACGGACATCGCCACATCATTCAGCCGGTAATCCAGCAGCTGGGTGGTTTTGTCCACCGTTTCCTTGCGGGTCTCAAACGCATTATTCTGAATTTCCTTGGCCGCAATCCAATACGTAAGGGTGCCCATGGCGCTGATTGACAGCGTTATCAAAACAATGAACGAGAGCAGCACCCTCTGTTTGATCGATATCCGATAATAATTTTCACTGATCTTTGCCCGAATCAGGTTGCACCCGTCTTTGAGGGTCCTCATGCCTGCTCCTTTCTATACAAAAAAGTTCGTCAGCTCCCTGGCGATCAGCTCATGGCCCCGTTCATTGGGGTGGTTCACAAAGGACAGCAGCTCCTCCAGTTCCCCGCCGTTGTCGATATAGCCGCTGAAGCACTGGAAGCTGTCGCTTAATCCCACCTCATATTCCTGTGCCAGCCTTCTGATCTGCAAGGCATGTTGAACCAGCGATAGCCAAGCCGTGTCTCCTGTACCATACGACCGATCCCAGGTAGGTGTCAACAGAATGACCATGATTCCTCTCGATAATGCCGCGTCTATTTAGCAGGACAAACGGACAGAGATTCCGCTATTGGGGAGGATTCGTCTATTCAGCAGGATAATCGGACAGAGATTCCGCTAATTGTCCTATCTCCCTTCATTCTAGGCTCAAACGAACGATATAACGGCTCCTGAGTCCGAATTCGCCAGGAAAACACACTTTTTCGCAAAATAGGGTCTTCTCTGTCCGCTTCACTCCGCTGATGGAGCCCAATCCCCCTGCACCGCTATTTCATCTGAAGCTTCCAGGATATCCACATTTTTGGGCATTGCATCATTTCCCAAACAACAGAAAAGAACCGGATCCCCCCACGCTGCGGGGAATATCGGTTCTTCTAAGGATACAATGCAGTAAGCGGTCTGTACCGCCGTGCCTAGCTCCGGATTACACCTTTTTTGAGAATCACGTTGCCGTACAACGCTTCTTCGCCCGTAACGACAATCGCATAACTTTGCTTGGCACGGTTGTAGAAATCGAACCGCTCCTCATACTGCACGGTTACGTCTTTATCATGCTTTGCCAGCAGCTCCTTGTAGGTGGACCAAATGGCCGGAACTGCCGGGTCGCCTTTAACAACGGCCATAAAGGCCGCCTGATGCGGCGCGTAATGATCCAGCGGCAGCAGCTCCAGGACTGCATCCAGCAAGGCCGGGATTCCGGTTCCGTCACAGCGCAGCACCCTGTTGTGCAGGGAATGCCCCGGGAAATTGGCATCCGCAAGCACAAGCTCATCCCCATGGCCCATTTCCATCAGGATACGGACAAGGTCGGGGGACAAAAGCTTGGGGATTTTTTTGAGCATGGTTCAGCCTCCTTATTTGCCATAAAAGCTTCTAAGCGCCACCAGCTCGTCAATCCGGTGCTGCGGCAGCTCCCGCTCCCCCTTCAGCATCCGTGTAATAAAGGTCAGCTTGGCCGTATACTCCAGACGCTCCATGTTCAGGTAAGCCTCCATCACATCGGTTCCCCAGGTCAGCGCCCCGTGGTTCTCCAGCAGGACCGCTGTCTTTTTACCCAGAAAAGGCATCAGGGAATCGGGAATCTCTTCCGTTGACGGAGTGCCGTATTCCGCCAGTGGAATATCTCCGATCATGATGACGGACTCCGGCATCATCATTTTGTCCAGCGCTTCTCCTTTGATGGCGAACGCGGTCGCATACGGCGGATGGGCATGCACCACACCGTTCATTTCGGGCAGCTCCCTGTAAATTCTAAGATGCATTTTGGCCTCAGTAGACGGGCTGTAGCCTTCAGCCGCTTCCAGCACCTCTCCCTGCAAATCCACCTTGACCAGCATATGCGGCTTCAAGTATCCCTTGCTCACCGCTCTTGGAGTGGTCAGAATCACATTCTCCGACAGACGGGCGGAGATATTGCCGTCATTGGCGGCGATAAAATCCTTATTGAACAGGTTGCGGCCAATATCGCAAATCTGCAAACGCAATTCTTGTTCCAAATGATCCATTATGAGTTCTCTCCTCTTTATCCTGTATGATTGATTACCCCATCGGCGAATAGGTGGCAAGGGTACAAGAGCGGCTCACCAGTTCCCCGGCCCTGGCCGGATTCAGCTTGCCTAGCGCAGCCAATTGAACGATCATGTTGCCGAGGGCACTGGCCTCCACCGGCCCGGCTACGATCTCCCGCCCGGTAGCATTTGCCGTCAGCTGGCACAGCAATTCATTCTGAATGCCGCCGCCAACCATATGAATAGTCTTGATTCTCCGTCCAGTCACAGTCTCCAGTTCCGTAATCGTGCGGCTGTAAGCCTGCGCCAGACTATCCAGAATCGTGCGGATAATGGCGGCCTTCGTCAGCGGCACCGGTTGCTGCGTTCTACGGCAGTATTCGCCAATACGTCCAGTCATGGCTCCGGGTGTACTGAATAGCGGATCATTCGGATCAATGATGGCAGGTGCAGCATCCAGTGTCTCCGCCAGCCGGACCATCTCGCTGTAGGTGACAGGTTCACCCGCTTCGGCCCACTCCCTATGCGTTTCCTGCAGAAGCCAGAGGCCAGTGAGATTCTTGAGCAGACGGTTTGTACCGCCGCAACAGCTCTCGTTGGTGAAGCCATAGCTGTAGCTCTGATCCGTAATGACGGGTTCTGCCGTCTCCATTCCGACAAGTGACCAGGTCCCGCAGCTGATAAAAGCCGCCGTATTCTTCTCCGTATACGGGATGGAAGCTATGGCCGAGGCCGTATCATGTGAAGCTCCGGCAATGACCTGTATCGGTCCGATGCCGAGCTCCTCCTGAATGTCCGGAAGCATCGTACCCAGCACTGTCCCTGCGGACACGCGCGGGGGAATCAAGGACAGCGGCAGATCCAGCCTCTTGAACAGCTCGGCGGAAGGTTCACCGGTGACGGCATCGAGCAGTCCTCCCGTGCTCCAGATCGTGTTCTCTGCAGCTGCCACCCCGGAGAACAGGTAATGGAACAGGTCCGGGGTCATCAGCAGCTTGTCGGCGGCTGCCGTCAGCTCCGGCCGATCCTGAAGATCGGCATACAACTGATAGACCGTGTTAATCAGGTCGGGCTGGTTGCCGGTCAGCTTGAATTGCTCGCGCGGCGGCAGCAGCTCCTCTAGCCGGAAGCGGTGTGCGGTCATCCGCTGGTCCCGGTAATGATGGGGAGCGGATAGCAGCTGGCCTTGCCGGTCAATGAAGCCGTAATCCACACCCCAGGTGTCTACACTCAGCGACAGCAGTTCCCCATGCTCCCGGAAAGCCTGGCGGATTCCGTGCTTCATCTCATGGAACAACCTCAGCACATCCCAATACAAATGCCCGCTGGCCTTGACCGGGATATTGGCAAAACGGTGAATCTCTTCCACGGAGATCCGCTCACCGTCATAGGCTCCCAGCATCACTCTGCCCGAGCTTGCTCCCAAATCCACCGCCAGCAGCTTAACCATTTCACTCATGCTCCCCCACCTGCTTCACCCGAAGTTTTAATAGAGAGGCCCGAAATTCCGGCAGGCTCTGTAATCCGCACCCTCCAGCTCTTCCGTCCCGAACAATGACCAGACCCGGGGTCTGAAGATACGAGACTCCTCCACATTGTGCATGCTGACCGGAATCCGCAGAATGGAAGCCAGCGTAATCAGATCGGCACCGATATGTCCATAACTGATCGCACCGTGGTTCGCACCCCAGTTGTTCATTACATCATAGACGGATTGGAACGAACCTTTGCCTGTCAGCTTCGGCGCGAACCAGGTCGTCGGCCAGGTTGGATCTGTCCGTTCGTCCAGGGTCTTATGCACCTCTTCCGGCAAATCTACCGTATAGCCCTCTACCAATTGAAGGACGGGTCCAACTCCTTTGACGAGATTGAGCCGGGCCATTGTCACCGGCATCCCGCCTTTGGTCAGATAATCCGTCGAGAAACCGCCCCCGCGGAAATATTCCTGCGAAGCTGGACGGAACTGGGTCTGTGCCAGACAGGCATCCGCTTCCGCCCCGGAGATCTCCCAGAAGGGCTTGATTGCGGGTTTGCCATCCGCGTTTTGTTCTCCTGTCCCGTCAAGTGCGGCCGAACCGGAGTTAATCAGATGCAGTAGTCCGCCTGCCGCCTCGTCCTGCAGCTTATGCCCGGTCACCCGTTCCACGGCCGCAGGGCTCCAGAAGGTGCGGACATCAGCAAAAATCTGTGCGGTGTTCGTCAGCAAATAATTGAACAACATGGTCACACCGTTCAGGCTGTCATTCTCCGTTGCGACAATATAGGGTGCACGTGTCCCGTTCCAGTCGAAGGAAGAGTTCAGGATCGTCTCCATGAAATCCCCATTCGGAAAATGGTCCGTCCAGTGCCGCTGTCCCTGGAACCCGCCGGCGATCGCATTGTGCCCGTTCGCTTCTTCCTCGAAGCCGAGGGCGGCCAGCTCGGGATTGCCAATCATCAGATCGCGGGCGATCAGCGTCATTTTGACGCAAGTCTCCCACTGTTCTTCCTTGGCCTGGTCGCTGATTTGCAGATGCGGCGGGTTGTTGTCCGCTCCTACCTTACAGTTCGCCTTCACCCAGGCCAAGGCCCGCTCAAATTCGGCCTTGTCGTAGATGCCCTCCTCCAACCGGCGCACAAACTCCGACATATCCACATATTCATTGCGCATCCCCAAGTATTCCTGGAAGAATTGTTCGTTGACAATTGAACCCGCGATGCCCATCGACACCGAACCCATGGAGAGATAAGATTTGCCTTTCATCAAGGCCACCGCCAGCGCCGACTTGGCAAATTGGAGCAGCTTGGCCTGCACATCAGCCGGAATTTCTTCACTGCCTGACTCCTGCACATCCTCACCGTAAATGCCAAACGCCGGAATTCCCTTTTGCGCATAAGCAGACAGAACCGCAGCCAGATATACCGCCCCGGGCCGTTCCGTACCATTGAAGCCCCATACCGCATGCGGGATGCCGGCATCCATGTCCATTGTCTCCGAACCGTAACACCAGCAAGGTGTCGCGGTAATGGACACACCTACACCCGCTGCGGAGAACTTCCGGGCTGCAGCAGCAGCTTCCTTCACCCCGCCGATCGTCGTATCAGCAATTACACATTCCACTTGCGAACCATCCGGATAAAATAAGTTCTGCTGCAAAAATGCCGCCACCCGCTCCGCCATCCCCATCGTTTGGGTCTCCAGCGATTCGCGCACCCCGCGTCTTCTGCCATCAATAGTCGGACGAATCCCAATCTTCGGATAATTAGCTGCCAATTCTTCTTCCTCCCTTGAGTATCACACCAGAGTCTGTATTCTTCCCTCATCATAAATTCCGTAAGCGCTTAAGTCAACACAAATCCACAATTGTAATTAAATTAATGTGGAATTATGTGATATTAGAAAGATGTATTGTGGGTTTCATCTAGATTGTAGTACACTGGGGAATGAGGTGAATGAAATTCATGAAGGCATTTGAACGGCGGGACTTGATTATCAATGAGCTCTACCGCCACAAAAAAGTACATGTTGCCCATCTGGCGCAGAAATTTGCGGTCTCTGAAGAGACCATACGCCGGGATCTCGATAAACTGGATAAGGAAGGCATTGCCAAAAAGAATTATGGCGGCGCCATTCTTAACGCACACACGGGCGAGGACCCCTCCTATGCCAGCAGGCATCAGGTCAATTTGGAGGCAAAGCAGGCGATTGCGGCCAATGTGCTGCAGCTGATCAATGACGGCGACAGTCTGGTGACGGATACGAGCTCCACCGTATTTGAGGCCTTGCGGACTATTATTGAGCGAAAAAACAACCTGACGGTGATTACCAATTCTCTCGTTGTGCTCTCGGAATACCAATATTCCGGGCACAAGCTGATTTCGACGGGGGGTACCCTGGGGCCGGAGACCAGCTCTTTTGTCGGACCCACTGCTTCACAGACGATTCAGAAATATAACGTGGATGTGGCTATTTTTAGCTGCAAAGCATTGTCTATGACCGGAGGAATCTGTGACTCGAATGAAGCGGAAAGCGAACTAAAGATTCTCATGCAGCAGCAGGCGAACAAGGTAGTCTTGCTGGTGGACCATTCCAAGTTCGACCGGATTGCATTCATCAAGCTGTTCAGCTACGATAAAGTAGACTATATTGTGACCGACGAGAAACCCAGCGACGAATGGATCAGCTTCCTGAAGCAGTATCAGGTTTCTCTGATCTATTCAGTCGATGAACAAGCCTAAGAATCCAGCCCCGGCGGAAGGAGGTGAACGGCAGGATGGGAATCCCTAACCTGATGTACAGTCAATCTGCTCCGCTGTGGTTTCCGGTTGTGCTTGTGGCAGTGGGTGTATGCTTAATCTTGCTGTTATGGTTTGTTTTCAAAAAGATCAATTAACCTCCCGCCTTATGTATGCGCTTATTATAGGTGGCTGAGTGAGTTCTACGTCACTATTCTAGTGTATTTAGTGCATTAGAATTGCTCTGAAGTGGCTCAAAAGTCAATTCTGATGCATTTCGTACAGTGGAAATTTTGAAAACAGACGGTTTTCAGCCCTTTCCGCTATTTCTGATGCACTAAATACACTCAAATCAAAAATTAGCCAAGTTTACCCACTTCCTGATGTATAAAGTGCAGTGAAAGCCTGGTATCAACGTAAGGAAGCAGCTACTCAATCCGCCAGTTCCACTAACCATTCGGAGTCAGGTTTCATTGTGCGTATTCCACTTGTAAGCCACAGCTTCTGCTGATCATTTAGACATGGGAGGGAATTGAAGAAATCTTTATGGTCTTTCTCTCTCGGGTTCAAACTTTTGAACAGCAGCTGCCACACCGGATTAACATAGGGCCTTCCTTCACCATCTCTGAGGGCAAAGTCATTTGCAGGCAGGGTTATCTGTTTATTTTTGCGGAAAAGAATTTCATCCCCCTCACGTTCAGTAAGCAGAATCTCTACAAAATCCTTGTCCCTAAAAAGATGCAAACAGTATCTGGGCAGCGCTAAATCGCTATCCTTTTCATAGTCAACAAGCCGGTTTTCACCGGGTACAGCGACTTTAATGTCCCATTCTTGAAAATATTGAAGTGCTTCTGCTGCATCCTCGCGGTAGATACAAAGATCGAGATCCTCATGCTCTCTTGTTACTCTGCCCAAGGCCATATCGACCGCCCAGCCTCCAGCTATAAACCAAGGTTTCCGGTAATGTTTCATTACATCCATGATAAAATCTAAATCAGTATGAATAGGTACTCCCCCCTTGAGCGGTTGTAACAAGCGTATGATTTTATTTTTTGATATCTAGAGGAATAGATATTGTCTTGTCATAGGTTTTAATATAGTGAAATCCGTCCAGCAGCAGGCATTCCGGTTCCTCCATTGTGTTAAAAGAATACGTCTGCTCCCACAGGATGTTACCGTTTTTGAGATCCCACGGACGTGGCGGGGAAATTGTTGATACGGGAACTGCGGTACCACCAGCTTGAACGGATAAATTTTCCGTCTCCAAGATTGTGAATTGTTTCCTGGCGATAACGATATCATAGCCTGTATTGGTTTTTGTGACGCTTCGAATCCATAGCTTTTCATTCCCAATTTGGATGGATTGATCGGATGGTGAGGCTAGGGAGATGGGTTCTTCTACTTTTTGATATCCGGGGAAATTTTCGAGTACCAGTTCAATGGTCTCGATCTTGTCTGTCGGAAGCACATCAAATTCAAGTTCAAATCCCGGGATGTCCTTTCCAGCGGAATCATCCGACCGCATTCCCCATGATTCTACTTCTGTTCCATTCACATAAAGCTTTGTTTCACCTGAAAATCTCGGGTGTCCCTCATAATCCATTTTATAATGACCCTTCAAGAGGGTTGAAGTTGGCGAAGCTGTAATGGAGTCATAGTAGACAGTCCCCTGATCGACGGGAACGGATTGTGAAATGTCCTCTACAAGTATACTGTTCATCGCTTTATTCGCTTCAAACCTAAAGGAGATCGGATAGGATGCCTGTTCCCCATTGTCTAGCCGCTCACTGAATGTAACGGTTAATGTTCTGGAGAATGGACTAACCGGCTCGAATTTATATACTCCCTCGATGTGGGTCTTATCTTTGCTATTGCCAGCACCAGCAGTTCCTTCTTGCATACGTGAATCCGTGAAGAACCCCTTCATTTTATCCACACCGTAACGGAATAAACCGTCGTCAGTAAATACGGAGCCAACAGGGCGATCAATGGTGTAATACATCAGCAATCCGTTATCGTCCGCAATAACCCCGTTAATGGTAATGACAGTACCGTCATCAAGCGTTTTACTTTTGTTGACGGTTTGACCGTATCCTTGCTCCGCCAATTCAGAAAAGCTTAGAGAGATCAGCTCGGTTTTATTAAACAACTTACCACTTAAATAAGCAAATGCAGGATATTGATAAATTCCGACAGTCAAAAGGAGTGCTGCAGCGGATGATGCCACCCATGTCATCGCTCTATTCATGTTTCTTTTCTTAGTAGGAATATGCTCAAGTGCATTTCGAAGCCTGCCCTCAAGTTCTGACGGAGCCTGTACGATATTCAAGATCTGTTTGTGCTCTTGTAAGCTCTCCTCGATCGTTCTCATAACGATCACCTCCGATCATGGCTTTCAGTTTTTGGATGCCTTGCGAAATTCTTGATTTGATTGTGCCCACCGGTGCATCGGTCATATCCGCAATCGTCTGGTACGGAAGATCATGTACGTAACGAAGTTCAATCGCTTCCCGCTGCTGTGGATTCAGGTGAGAGAGCAGCACCTGTATGTCCATCTCAGACTCCATATAGCGATATGGATTATCGTCAGTTAATGCAGCAAGTGATGGTTCTCGCTCGTCCCCCAGTGGAAGAAATCGTTCCTTTTTACGGAGCACAGCTTTGCAACGATTGACGAGAATGGTTTTGCTCCAGCTGTAGAAGGCTTCGCCTTTTTGCAATTGATCCACCTTTTCATAAAGCGTAACAATCATGTCCTCCATTACATCCATAGCGTCATGCTCATTTTTCATGTAGCTGTAAGCAAGACGATAATAAGCGTCCTGTTCGGCTAAAATTAGTTGTAATAAAGCTTCCTTGTTGCCTTTTTGGGCCTGTTTGACAAGACGGCTTACATTCATGTTCTCCCCCCTTTCATAGATAAGAGATCGCAGAGGTCATAAAAGTTCATTCTGTACAAAAAAAATCTCCACAACCAAGCCACAGGGAAGTTACCCTATCCCTAGGAGGTTGCGGAGGTATGAAGATTACCTTGATCTAAATTATTTAGATAAATACATCAGGAGCATTTGCCTCGCCTCTTCAAAGTTCCTGTATTTCTGAACAAAATCGTGATACCCGCTGACTTTATCTTCTAAGAATTTATATTCGGAAAAGAGATCAAAAAACGAATACCGTAACCTGTCGATTTGTTCTGGAGGAATCTCAACCGACTTGCCTTCTAATATGTAACTCAGGCTGCCCGCTATATTCATGCAGTAGGAATTAAAATCACAATTAAAAAAGTCCTCCTCCGGAAGAAAATCGGCTCGTAATTTATTCGTATCTTTATACGGGAACGGTTTATTTAAATTGAGGCTAGACCATTTTGAGATCATATCATCCATCTAAGTACCCCCTAGAGATTGGCCACGAAAACAATCCTGCATCTTACTCAAGAAGAGCAGCAAGGCCTGCTAGCGTGGATCTCAGTCCTTCTTCATGCTCATCTTGCCCGATTCCTTCAGGCACGTTCTCGCAATCGATAGTTACTTTGATACCTTCTGAGACAGTTTTAAGATTCCAAGTCATAATCATTGCACCGGCGTAAGAGGGATCTTCAGATTCGAATTCGATCCTTTGTACGATTCGTTTGTACTGAACTAACTCCAAAAATCTCCCCTGAATTACGTCAGTGTCTTCCGATGTTTTTCCAGTTGAATGATTGGTATCGACATAGGTGAGTGTCATTCGGAAGGCCTCGCCTTCCCGAGCATTGAATTCATCGATATGGCCCATCATCCCTTCCGGCGGAAGCCATTTTACCAAGGCTTGTGGGTCCAGAAATGCAGCATATATGGCCTGCGCTGATGCTCTTATGATTCGTGCTGCGGAGTCTTTTCTATTAACGTTGTCAATCATATTTTCTCCTCCTTGTCATCGAGCCTTATAAGAACTTTCTGATTTACTTGAAATAGTTCCAGTCATAACTATAATGATAAGCAGGATAGTATTACCATATCGGGGAGGTTGACAAAGTGGAACTTTTTTACGAAATCGAAGGGGATGGATCCCCAATAGTCATGATTCACTCGGGAGGTGTCGACTCAAGGGTGTGGAGGTATATGGTGCCGGAACTAGCGCAATCCTTCAAGGTCATTACCTTCGATGGTCGGGGAACCGGTCGCTCGCCTGCTATGCAAGAGCCGGCTTCACTTGTGGAGGATTTGCGCAAACTTCTCGAACATCTCGGACTAGACCGTGTCACACTTGTCGGCCATTCCATGGGTGGGCAGGTCGCGACTGATTTTACGTTATCATATCCTTCCATGGTCGAGCAACTTGTGGTGATTGCCCCTTCAGTAACGGGATTTGTATATTCGCAGGAATTTACCAATTATATGACATCGGTGAATGCGGCCGCTCCCGATATTTCTAAACTTGTGGAGTTGTCCTTAGCCGCACCGATCTATCGGTCTACTATGGCTAGCCCTCATAGGAGTTTTCTGAGTGAAATGCATGCTCACTACATGACAAGGGTATTTACCGAGTGGACATGCTTTGAGGTCCTGTGGCCAGAGCCGCCTGCGATTGAACGGTTAGAGAAAATTGCAGCAAATACGTTATTCATACAAGGAACCATAGAATGGCCGGACATGTATAATATCGCCGAGCACTTTAAGCGTGTCCCTGCGATTCAGTTTGCCACAATCAAAGGGGCCGATCATATGCTTGTCCTAACACATGCGGAACAGCTAGCAAATTGCATTCAACATTTTATACTGGGAGAGCACGATGGACAAATATTGCTAATTTGACACTCCCACAGCTAAAGCAGTGGGATTCTTGGGTGATTAAGTCGAAGTGCATTT
>NZ_BMKR01000060.1 GCF_014644435.1 Paenibacillus albidus
AGATGGACGTTAATCTCCAATACAAAATCCTTGACAAGTATTAGCTGGTTTTTGTGTTTTTAAAAGGGTAATTCGTTTTCCACTTCAACAGTGGAGGGGACGGACTGACCCGCGGAAAAGCGGCAGCGGTCGCCTTGGTCTCCGGATTTTCACCGCTGAGGGGAATGAAAAAAATCTGGAGAGCACAGCGATTGGAACAACGGTCCGTTCGCGGAGCGTCCTCAAAAGTGCCCACTTATATCCTACTCAAAAACAACAAGGGCTGACCTTAGCGCCATTTCATGGCTGAAACAGCCCCACTCGAATGCTCCATCTATTCCCATCTTTTAAAGGCTGATGCTGGACAAGGTAATTGGGCAAAAGGTCAACGCAATCCAAATGTGATCGACCTGCCGGGTTCAAGGGTCTTTTTGAAGAGGCGTGAGTCCAAGCGGTCAGACCATTCCTCACGTATAGTCAGTTCCTTATCTCCAACGCAGGCAAAAGCCTTAAGCTCACGGGCATTGTCATGCCGGAGCTCGACGGTTGCCGTAACCGAGACTGTGCAAAGATTCATGATAGAAGCCTCGACAGAACCTTCCGTTTTCCGGTAGGCGACGCTGAAGTTGCCGCTGCCGAGCCGTACATGTTCCCAGTTGAAGGAACTGGTCGGACTGAGGGGCCGGAAGGTCAGCTGACGGGCAGACGCATTATAGGTCAGTCCTAAAATCTGTGAGACAAACAGGCCCGCGAATACACCGGAGGCCCAGCCGCACTTCCCGCAGTTATTATGGCGGACTACATCTCCATACAGGGCTCCATTGTTGTACGGCCACCACCAGAGTGAGCCGTCGGCGTCGGTCAGCTTGCGGATTTGAGTGAAATAGCCATCTTCGCCAGACATGGAAGCGGCATCTGTAATCATGCCCATGCCGCTCATATAGCCGGGGAAGGTGCAGGCGGAGTGGTCACCCCACTGAATTCCCCTGGATTCAGGGTTGTATGTCGGATTATGAGGGCTTAAAGAGAACTGCATATAATGTCTATAGGTCTCATTGTCATAGGGGGTATATCCGTATAGAGGCATCAGAATGGTGTCCGATTCCTCGCCGTCGTGATGCAGCAGATTAATCTGTCCGTTGTCGGTCAGATTCCAGATGAACTGCATCCCGAAATCCGCATATTTTCCCGTGTATTTATCCGCGTTGTCCTTAAGCTTGTCGCCTGCGGTGCTGATTCCTTCTGTATATTGAGTACCGAAGGGACCTTCGGTGGTGGCCAGCTGCTCCAGATCGTCTCTGATTTTTCCGGCGATGATCCGGTAACGTTCCGCCCCGGCCGGGTCGCCGAACACTTCCTCCACAACACGGGCGTAATGGAAAAAAGCAGTCCAGACGATAACATTGGAGCCTGTATGATAATCTCCCAGCGAATAAGCGTCAGACAGCCACACTGACGGGAACAGCCAAGGGTCTTCTTCCTTGCGGGTAAGAAGAGTTTCCTCCAGAAGGCTGCAAATTCTCTCATGGAGCTCAGGCCGATCCAGAAACAGCTGCTTATCACCTGTATTCAGGTAGTAAAGGCCAGCCATAACGATGGACGACAAGGAGTTGCTTAAGGAATGGGCAATGCCGCCTTCATACCGGTTGCCGGGCGGGCGAATCCCGTGTTCCAGGAACCAGAGCATGCCTTGTTGGAACAACTCCGGTTCAGCCGTATAAAAGGGCAGCAGGGAATAGAACATATCCTTGTTCCATGTAAACTGCGTGGTTGGCGATGTGCCCCAGTTAGCACCTACAAGACCGCCCCGGCTGTCCATGGCAAGGGAGCCGAAGCATTGCAGGATGGCCCGTTCGTAGAACTCGGCCGCAAACGGGTCCTCTTTCATCTCCAGCCGCCCGGTAATTCCTCTGAAATAAGCCCAGGTTTCATTAAGCCAGTAAAGCGAACCCTTGCCGTCAATGAGCCGGGGACAGGAATCTCCCGCCGGGTAAATAACAGCTGGCACCCACAGACTCTGGTCCGGGGCCAGAGTGAAGGAAACGGTGCCGTTCACGGAGGACTTCCGCTCTGCAGTGTGAACACAGAACTCCGGACTGGAGAATAATGGGTCCTTTGCGGTATCTGCTGACGGCAGCGCCACTTCGCCCGTTATGGATTGTCCGGACCGGTTCTCCAGCTGCAGCCCGTAGACTACCCCCCGCAGGCGTTCGGTGCCATCTGCGGAAACAGGGGTATAGACGAGCAGCGTGGCCTTCACTTCACCCAACTGATATTCGGTAACAGGGAACAGATTATCCAGCAGAGAAGTGGCATAAGGAAGGTTATCGCTGCCCAGATTATATACTTCTTCGCCCAGCTTCAGGCTGAATGCATAAGGGCCTGCTGCCCTGAAATCCTTGCACATCCACACACCAGGGATGTTATCACTGGAATAGCTGCCATTATAAACGGTGATATTCTTAATAGAACCGTTCGCATAAACGTTCACAAGTGTCTTGTTATTGGAGAAATCGAAAGTGAGCTCAGGGTCCGGAAGCTTGCGGGCGAAGAAACTCAGCGGATCATTTGCGGTATAGCTGCCGTTTTGGTAGACAACACCGAAATGCCGGCTTCTTGGCTGCAAAAGAGCCTCGCTTATTGATGTGAAGGGATGCGGCATAAATCTTCTCCTTTACTGTGCGTGGATTAGCGGCCTGCAGCGCCTTTCTTCATTATTGAAGAAGCCTCAAGAGAAAGATATAGGAGATGTTTATGATCATGGGATAATCTAAAGCGCTTTCATTAAATTAGCTCGATCAATCCTCAAAGGGTACTTTCCTCTTAAGAAAAAAAGAGAAACGTTTTCATAGTTTATACACCTCGATATTAGTCTCAAGATTAAAAATTGTCAATCCTGTTTAAAATAATGTCGATTCCACAAGAATTAAGGCGAAAAATGTATTATTAGTCCTTAAAATTTTAAAATAATTTCAATTGACAGCGCATACATTTCGGGAGTATGCTCTTCGCAAGAGGAGTTCTGAAGAAGTTATGGAAACGTTTCTATGTCGTCAATACACTCATTATCGTTCAAATTGGAGGTGGGCTCATTGGCAAGATTTAAGCTTACAGGTGGGAATATTGTCCGGGAAGTGATGAAGAACAAAATTCTTTTTCTCATGCTGCTGCCTGTATTATTGTATTTCCTCATCTTCCACTATGCGGTTATGCCAGGTGCTTATGTCGCATTTGTGGACTACAATCTCAACCAGGGTATTTTTGGAAGCGATTTTATCGGCCTGAAGAATTTTGAGTTCCTGATTCAAAACGGCGATCTCTGGAATATTACCAAAAACACACTGCTCTACAACCTTGTCTTCCTCGTCTTGGGCAATATCATCCAAATTGTGTTTGCCATTATGCTGTCCGAAATATCGGGCAAATGGTTCAAGAAGGTGTCCCAGTCCGTCATTCTCCTTCCCAACTTTATTTCCATGGTTATCGTCGGCGTGTTTGCCTATAATATGTTCAATTTCAACTCCGGTTTTATCAATACACTATTTGCGGGCGCCGGGCTGGAGCGTTACGAGTTCTATTCCGATCCGGGCATTTGGAAGTATATTATTGTGGCCTTCAAAATCTGGGCCGGAACCGGATACGGAATGATTATCTATCTGGCAACCATCACAGGGATTAATCATGATTTGTATGAGGCTGCCTATATGGATGGAGCCACCACCTGGCAGCGGATTCGCTACATGACCTTGCCGATCCTGAAGCCAACCTTTATTCTACTGCTGCTGTTCGGGATGGGCGGGATTCTGAAAGGCTCCTTTGACCTGTTCTATAATCTGATCGGCACCAACTCCGTGCTGTATCCGCAGACGGATATCATTGATACTTATGTCTTCCGTTCATTGGTGGGGCAGTTCAACTTCTCCATGGGGGCGGCAGTGGGCTTTTACCAATCCTTATTCGGCCTGATTCTGGTGCTGGTGGTCAACTTTATAGTACGCAAGGTCGAACCGGATAGCGCGTTGTTCTAAGTTCAGATACGAAACAGGGGTGATAACAGTGGAAAAAACAACAATCAACCAGGACTCCGGCAGTATCCTCATTAAAGGGGTCAGCTATGTCAGCATCGCGATCTTTGCGCTGATTTGCTTATTTCCTTTTGCTCTAATGATCTCCTCCTCGTTCATGAACGAGCAGGAAATTGTCCGCGAAGGCTACAAGCTGCTGCCCGCGGAGTTTTCCTTTAAGGCTTACGAGATGCTGCTTAGCAACTCTACGAAGCTGGTGAATGCTTACCAGGTCACTATTTTTATCACCGTAGTGGGTACAGTACTTGGCCTGTTTATGATGTCGATGGCGGGGTTCGTGCTTAACCGCAAGGATTTCAAATACCGCAACTTTTTTTCCTTCCTGATCTACTTTACGACGCTCTTTAGCGGAGGCTTGATTCCAACCTATATCCTGATGGTCAAACACCTCCATCTGAAGGACAGCTTGTTCGCTATGATTTTGCCGGGGGTGGTTGGCGCTTGGTCTATCTTCCTGATGCGCAATTTCATGAAAGCGATTCCGGATTCCTTATATGAATCCGCTACCATTGACGGTGCCGGCGACTTCCGTATCTATTGGCGGATTTTTATTCCGCTCGCGGTTCCATCCCTGGCTACCATTGGACTTTTCTCGGCGCTGGGCTTTTGGAATGAGTGGTATAACGGGATGTTGTATATGGACACTCCCGATAAATTTCCGCTCCAATACTTTTTGCAGCGAATGGTCAATCAGACGAACCTGCAGGCTTTAATCAACTCGGGGGCGGTCATTAATACGGCTGATCTTCCGACGCAATCGATCAAGATGGCTACAGCTGTTCTGGCTACCGGGCCGATCATTCTTTTGTATCCATTTGTGCAACGTTATTTCGTAACGGGCCTTACCATCGGGGCTGTAAAGGGTTAATGGACGTCTTCTTTTTGAAGGGCGTTTATTATAAATGAAGGATGCTGTAAATAGAAGAGAAAAGGGAGGCTAACCTAATGAAGGGTAACAAGATCGTGTCTTCTTTAATCGCTGTCCTCATGCTTACCGGAGTATTGACAGCCTGTACATCCAAAAACAATGAGCCCGGTAATGCCCCGGCAGGTTCGGGAACACCAGAAACTTCTGCTAATACAGGAGAAGTAGATACCTCCAAGGAAGCCAAGCTGGTATACTACCTGTGGGGCAGTGAAGGTGTTGCCAACAAGGATATCCTCGCCGAGATTAACAAGAAGCTGCAGGCGGATCTCAATGCAACCATTGAAGTGAAGTACATCGACTGGCCGGATACGGCTACCAAATACCCGCTGTTATTTGCTTCCGGCGAAAAGTTTGATATGTCGCATGCCTCTCCCGGAGCGCCTGTATCTTACTTTACATTGGCCAGTGAAGGCGCTTTGGTGGACATTACCGATATGCTGGACAAAGTCGCTCCCAAGCTGAAGGCGGAAATCCCGGCTAGTGTCTGGGAAAATACAAAATACAAAGGCAAAATTTATGGAGTTCCGAGTCTTTACAGCGAATACACGCCTACCGGTTATGCCTATCGTTCCGACTTGCTGAAGAAATATGGTATGGAAAAAATAAGCTCTGTAGATGATATGGTAAAATATATGGATAATGTGGTGGCGAATGAATCTTTCCCGCCGATTAACGGCAAGGCTGAAGATGCGCAGAATATGTTCAGAATGCTGGTGGATACCACGGATATGTGGCTTAATGCACCTGGTATATCTTCCACTGAGCTTAACATGGTGACCAAAAGTCCCGAGGACTATAAAACCGTTTTCCATCCGGCTTTCACCCAGGAGTTCGAAGATTGGGCCGTAAAGATGCGTGAATGGGCAGATAAAGGATATTGGAGCAAAGATGTGCTGTCCGCAACCCTTGGCGGCAAGGATAACTTCCGCGCAGCAAATTCTGCAGGTTATCTGACGCATGCCCAGGACTGGATCGGCCAATATGGTGCGGATATGAAGGCACAACCCGATTCGGATCCTTACTTCTTTACTTTTGCTGAAGCTAATAAGAAGATCAAACGCAAGATGGGCGTCGATAACTCGACTGTGATCAGCACCAATTCGGCCAATCCGGAACGTGCTCTGATGGTGATTGAGAAGTTCATGACCGATGAAAGCTACTATAATCTCATTCAATACGGAATTGAAGGCAAACAATATGTCATTGAAGAGGGTGTCAAAAAGAATCCTCCAGGCTACAATGAAAAAACGGATGCCGGCGGTTTCTCGGCCTGGTCCCTGCGAAATGACAAATTTGTGGTTCCAAGCGACACGGAAAACCCTGTCCGCAACTCCTTATTCGAGGAATGGGACAAAGTAGCTATCGATGATCCTTACAATGGCTTCAGCTTCGATCCATCGAATGTGACCACGGAAATTGCCGCCATCTCCAACGTGAATTCACAGCTGGGTATTCAGCTGATGCTTGGCAAAACAAACAAAGATCCCAAAGCAGCGGTTGCGGATTACCGCGATCAGCTGATAAAAGCAGGAGTTGACAAGGTCATCGCCGAAGTAGAGAAGCAATTGGCTGAATTTGTTCCTGTTAACTAAAGGAATGTAGAAGGCGTAAGGGAGCTATAACTATCTATAGCTCCTTTACCCATAAATGGAGGAGTATAGTGGACGTTAATATCAAGGATATTGCGCGGATTTCCGGTGTTGGCATCTCGACGGTTTCCAGGGTGATCAACAACAAGGGACTGGTGAGCAAGGCCACACGGGAGAAAGTGATGAAAGTGGTCAAGGAATATAATTACATTCCCAATTCCAACGCGCGCAATTTGAAAACTACGCAATCCAAAAACGTTGCACTCATGGTCAAGGGGATTACCAATCCTTTTTTCTCCAATATGATCAGAGAAATTGAACGGCAGGTCAATCTGCGGGGGTACCCGTTTCTGATCCAGCAGGTGGAGGATGGAACGGATGAAATCAATGCAGCGATTCAACTGGTGAAGGAAAAAAATCTGTGCGGGATAATCTTCATGGGCGGAACCTATAATCATTCCGAAGAGAAGTTCAAACAGCTAACGATTCCTTTTGTGTTGACTACGATCACCTCAACGCAGGAGGTGGATCCGGCCCTCTTCTCCAGTGTCATTATCAATGAATTGAAGGAGGCCTATAAGGCCACCAATTATTTGATTTCACTCGGGCACACGAATATCGGTTTCCTGGCCAAGTCTCCTTTATTGGATGAAACCACGGGCAACCGCCGGTATTTGGGCTACAAAAAAGCACTCGAAGAGCAAGGGCTGCCCTACGATGCCGGGCTGGTCGAGGATTGTGAATACAGTCCCAGCTCGGGATTTAATGCTGCGCGGAGACTGCTCAACAAGAACAAGGGACTTACGGCTATCTTTGCCGCTTCCGACACGATTGCCATCGGCGCAGCCAAAGCCGTGCTTACCGCGGGGTTGTCTATCCCGGATGACATTTCGATCATTGGCTTTGACGGGATAGAGATGGCTGAATATTATCATCCTTCCCTCGATACGATCAGCCAGCCGGGAACAGAAATGGCATTATCCAGCGTGGGCGTCCTGTTTGACCTTATTTCCGAACGGTCAGGCCATCAGCATATTGTGTATGATGCGGTATTACTCAAACGCGGCTCCTGCAGAATGATTAAAGCCCGTTAAGTAAGAAGAGGGGGTGTCCCATAAGCCATGAAATGGCTACTTGGGACATCCCTTGTTTTTGGAGTCGGACAAACGTTGTGCTCCGTGAGGACGCTCCGCGAACGGACCGTTGTTCCAATCGCTCTTGTGTCCAGATTTTTTTTATTCCCCTTAGCGGTGAAAATCCGGACACAAAGGCGAACGCTATCGCTTTTCCACAATCGTTCCGTCCTCTTCACTGTTTAAGCGGAAAATGAATCTTCAATCTTTAAAAAAACACAAAAAAAGAAACCGCTCTTTGGTAAAATGGAGGTACTACCTACCATTTACGAAAGGAACGGTTTCTTTTGTACATTCAATATACCATGGACCAACTTCATCTGCCAATGGATTTTGAGGACGACATTCCCACAAATCACCTTGTTCGAATTGTCAACGCTGTCGTCAATCGTCTCAACGACGCCATCTTTGACGCTGCCTATCCCGGCGGTGGCCGCGACAGTTACCCTCCCAAAATGCTTACCAAAGTCATTGTTTACGCCTACACCCAGCGCATCTACTCCTCTCGGCAGATCGCTAAAGCAGTCCGGGAGAATGTCATGTTTATGTGGATCGCCGGCAGACAACGCCCGGATTTTCGTACCCTTAATCGCTTTCGCTCCGAGCGGATGAAAGACGTACTTGAGACCGTCTTCACTGGTGTTCTGCAATTTCTTGCTGAAGAAAAGTACGTGAAGCTCGAGCATTACTTTGTCGACGGCACCAAAATTGAAGCGAATGCCAATCGGTACACGTTCGTATGGGGCAAGGCGGTCGTGAAACATAAGGCGAAGCTGCAAGAGAAGGTACACACGCTGTTTACAACAACGAAGTGGCAGAGAAGCAAGAGGAGCAGGAGCAGGAGCAGGCTGGACAAGACCTCGCTGAGCTCGGCGAGGCGTCCGCGCTGACCAGCGAAAAACTCGAGAGCGCCGTTCAGCATTGGAAGCAAAGCTGCAAGCTCGACCGAAGGACAAGCCGCTCAAAAGAGCGGTACGCGTTCTCCGTAAAGACCTGCTCCCCCGGCTGCGAAAATATGAAGTCCAGCAAGAACTTCTTGGCGGTCGGAACAGCTACAGTAAGACAGATCCCGATGCTACCTTTATGCGAATGAAAGAAGATCACATGCGTAACGGCCAGCTCAAGCCGGGTTACAACGTGCAGATCGGAACGGAAAACCAGTTCATTATCGGTTACAGCTTGCATCAACGCCCGACCGATACGCGTTGCCTCAAGCCGCATCTGGAGAAAGTGAAAGCAGCTCTTGGCAAATTGCCGCGAACCGTCATCGCAGATGCAGGATATGGTGGGGAAGAAAACTATGCGTACTTAGAAAGCGAAAAGCTTGAAGCATTAGTGAAGTACAGTATATACCACAAGGAAAAGTCAAAGAAGTGGAAACAAGATATCAGCAAGCTGGATAACTGGCAGTACGATGAGACGGAAGACACTTGGACATGTGCGGCTGGACGCAAGCTGCTGTTTCGCTATGAGGGGAAAGAACGAACCGAAAGCGGATATGAAATCAGGAAGCGTCACTACCGAAGTGAAGGCTGCCCGCTTAAAGTAGCTTGTACGAAAGCGCAAGGGAATCGTGAAATCAGCGTGAGTTCAGAGTATTGGCGGTATAAGAAGCAAGCACGTGAAAAACTCAAAAGCGATGAAGGATACGCGGTTTCGGTTCGAAGAATGATTGAACCAGAGAGCGTATTTGGACAAATCAAGAATAATCGGGGATTCCGACGTTTTCTGCTTCAAGGCCTGCCGAAAGTAAGCCTTGAGGTCGGGTGGCTACCGCTCGCCCATAATCTGTTAAAGAAAGCCGCGATCGACGAAAAGTAAGAAATGGCGGTGCAAGGATAACCTCCTCAGCACCGCCATTTCTTACTTTTTCCTAGTTTTCATCGACTGGGCACTCTCGTCAAGTGAGTAGACCTACTTTTGAGACACCCCCTTTCTTTTTGTATATATGCTTGAATAGCAATGGTATATTTCTTTCTCCCGGCGGTTAATAATTAATTGCGGAACCATTTCGTGTAGTACCAATATACGATATGAAGCGGGGAAAGGAGCTTGTGACCCATGAAACGCAAATTGCTGATCACCGGAGCGGCAGGCAGAATAGGGAATGTGCTCTATAGGGGGCTAAAAGAAGACGCCCGATATGATGTTGTCGGAGCGGATATACAGGCGGATGAGGAGCAAGGGATCGTCCAAATGGACGTTGCGGATGAAGCGCGGCTGGCAGAGCTGACACAGGGGATCGACACCGTACTCCATTTCGCCTGGATCAAGGATGAGGAGGATTTCCTGGGCAAGGTGCTGCCGGGAAATGTAGGCGGTGCGTACAAATTATTCGAGTCAGCGGTGCAAAGCGGGGTGCGGCGTATTGTTTTTGCCAGTTCCAATCATGCGACGGGTTATTACAAGACGGACGAGAAGTTGGACCCGATGGACCCTTACCGGCCGGACAGCTTTTATGGGCTAAGTAAATGTTATATTGAACTGCTCGGCCGCCTATACTCGGACCAGGGCACGATCTCGTCCATCAATATTCGGATCGGCAACTTTCCAGAGGACGACCGTCCTCATTCGGAGCGCGCAGGGCATATTTGGATCTCCGAACGCGACATGCTGCAGCTGGTCGTTTGCTGCATTGAAGCTGACAGCGGGCTGCAATATTTGAATCTGTATGGAACCTCCGCCAACAGCGACAACTATTACAACATCGGTTATTTGGAGGAACTGATCGGCTACAAACCACAGGATGACGCAGCCGGGCTGCTTGAAGAGGCCAAGGCTGCAGGCTGGAAGGTCCGTCAGGACGAAACCATGTACCAAGGAGGTCAACAGCCATAGAGAGCTTCAGCTGAGAAATTTGAAGGCCCGTCGCCACGAGCCCGCAGGATAGGGATTGTTTGGGAATTTGCAGCCGTTGGCGGCGGTTAGTATAAATGGATCGGCGTTCCGCAATGTCGGATGCCCGCTTTAGCTGCTATACTTTTGTAAAGCAGCTGCCGCATCCTTTTGATATTGCTCTATTTTTCTCATATTATCAAGAATGCCGGCTACCACTTGGTAAATATTTTCGGCGGTTCCCCCTAGTTTTAAATTGTTACGTATTAAATTCATGACAGTGTCCAAGACGGTTAAAGATGGGAAGAGGACGTCTGACAGTTGAAACGTATGAGAGAAGGACTGTGACCCCAAAGGCCATGGCAAATCAATGGAAAAAGAAACGGGCACTTCGAAATCCAGCCGGAAATTTTTCATATTAAGGCCTTTTTCAAGTTGATTCTGGATCTCTCCAAAAATATAATCGTTAAAAATCTGGTCAAACTTGTCGAAAGAAAAGTCAGAAACGTTCCGGCACAATTCCACAAGTTTCCGGGGGTTAAATTGGATACTTTTGACTACCGGAACTACAACAGGAATGATCACCCGCTGAATAACAGCTTCAACTGCGCCCCGTAATCCTTTGAAGAATTCTTCTTTTACTTTACCCGCGCCGATGACATCAAAGATGTTAAACGTTAATACATCGGCCGCCTGTTCTGCTACCTTCAATACCGGGTTGATCAGTTCATTCAATAATTTGTCTTGGATCAGCTTAGTTAAAAAACCGGTTATAGCATTTAATACTTTGGCCAATTCGTTCAGCCAGTGTTCGATAATGGCCAGCAGCTGATCGATCAATGCTTGAAACAAGGCCGGAATTATTTTTAACGCAAAATTGATCATCTGATCGGTTAAATGGCTTAACAATGCTTTGGCTATAGCTTCTATTTCATCCAGCTGCGGCATCCACATCGGATCTCTTTGTAAATGGTTGGCGTAGTCCACGGCATTTCCTTCTATTGGGGTAAATATGTTTAAGGCGCTGCCGAGCAGCTGCTCTTGTACATGAGGAGGCAAAGGAGCTACCATATCCGCAATAATTTTAACGGCTTCCTCCAAAGGTCTCTTTAGGATCTCCTGTGCCCCAAGCGGTCCAAGGATACTTGCAGTCTGGCTTGCCGCACTGCGAAGAAGCCCCCCGATTTGATTATTGATCGAAGTCTGAATCCCGCCGACAATATGAATGACGCTTCTTCCAAGCATTGTCAGCAGGACGCTGGATAATGCCTCTTCCATTGTTTCTTTGTCAAAATGCTCAAATCCGTCGATGATTGCCGGAATCAGAACATCTGAAGCCAGCTGTATGCAGGGGATCAAAGCCTGCTCAAACAGTATCCTGATTTCTTCCTCGCCTGCCAAAGTGTTCGAAATCGCGGTTTGTCTGGCGCTAATTTCAGTATCCACATAATGGTCGAAGGCCTGGTTTATGGCTCCAAGTATTGATTTGAAGGATTCTCCCGTTGCAGGTACAAGAAATGAAGGATCGAACAAATATTTCATTGCATCTTCTTGGGCAGTTCCCGAAACGGCAGGATTTAATATTGCTGTAATCTCCCGGATGTTATCAACATGTTGAAGGACAACCGTCAGTGGCTTATCAAGGAGAAACGTAAGAAGATCCTGCTGGTTCAAATTCGTTTCAGCCGGACGGTTCAGCTCCGTATTGATTAAGCTTTGCATGGCTGGTGTAGGCTGATCGGACAAAAGAGCCGTAAACTTAGGCACGGTTGCGGTTTCTGCCGCTTGGGCTGCAAGGGGGGAAAACAAGGCCGATACCCATAAAGCGGAAACGTTTCGGACAAAATCCTTTTGTATCTGCTCGTTTTGGATGAATGCTGCCAATGAGTCCAAACGACTAAAGATCGCATGATTACCGGGTACAGACTCGAAAGCGTCAAATCCTCTCAGGATTTGGATGACTTCCGAGGTTTGTTCAGCCGGCAAAGAAGCAAGACCGATCAAACGGAGAACTTCCTCCTTAAAAAACAATCCTGCACTTGAGAAGAACAACGATTGGAATTGCCCTCCTATAAGGGTAAGAACGGTCTGGGCGAGTTTCTCGGCATCGATCCCAGTTCCCTCATTTAACTGCCTGCTGGCCTCATAAGCCGATTTCACGCCTATTCTCAGCATGGCACCAAGCATTAACGCTTGTTCCTGCTGGGTGCCGATAGCTTTATTAACGATGCCGTCGATTAAACGCCCCCCATAGCGGCTGACCAGTTTTCCGGGATCGGGGAATTTTAAATGGACTCCCCCTCTATAACCTCCCCCAGCAATAAACCCCATCCCCGCCTCATAAACAAATTGGAACCCGGCTTCTTCTAGAGCAGGCGTCTTATGTAAAGAACCAAGAATAACAAAATTAGCGTAAGCCATAAAACCAACCGCAAATTGCGCGTACAAAAAACCCTCGATCCCAGATTCCTCCAACAATAATTCAATCAGTTCACCGGAGAGTCCTCTTCCTGATGGTTTTGCCTTCAGAACCTCCAATAAATCCCCGACGGTCATATTCATACTTAATCCGGCTGCGACCGCCGCTTTAAGGACGGCTTGCAGCCGTCCGGCCAGCCCGGCTTCCTCGAACAGATCCAGGGGCGTTTGGATCTGCACTTGGGCAAGAAGTGATACTTCTGCACTTCCTAAAATTTTCAGTTCAGCCCATTTATTCAATAAAATATTGATTTGTGCTACAGCCTGAGCTCCTAACTGATAATTAACTCCTCTTCTCAAACTGCCCTGGCCCACAACTAACGTCTGTCCTTTGATATTTCCCCAGCTTTGAGTTGCTGTACTTTGTTGAAAGATCTGCTGATCCCGGTTTAGTGGCAAACCAACACCTCCATATTTACTTTAATTCAGTATTAAGTAATATGGGGGCGAACCTCGTCTCATTACTTCTGCTGCATAATAATGGGTTTGGGCCAAGCGAGAATGATGCATTTCTTACATCGAAAATGGGTTTCTTCACTGGTTGTGATAGGGAATAATGCCCGCTAATTGTGGGATATTGGCACCAGCTGGATAGGTAGAGGGAAATACGCCCACTAATGGTATATAAATGATCTATTTCAGGTGTTTTTACTGATTTAGTGGGTGAAATTCCCGCTAGACTGGTCGAAAAAAGCAAATGAGCGGATTTAACAGGCGGATTTCCCTATAGCGTTGGCTACGGCTATGGTAACCCCGGAGGCCAGCCATACATCTGGCGGTATTGCTGGGCGAAAGGGCTGCCGGGACTAGCGAAAGGGCAGCCCTTTTTCCATTTTTTATTCCCCGCATGCTTCAACGCTGCCCCGATTCAAAAGGTTGATTTCATATAAAAACTAATTGAATTCATCAATGTTAATAGGAGAAATTTACAGATAGAATATAGAGGAATTAAATACTAATCAGGTTGGAAATATTGAAATGCGGAGGGTGAATAACATGGGAAATTCACTTAAAGCCAAGATGACGGTGGATAAACAGTTTGTATTGGCAGAGGTTGATCCCCGCTTGTACAGTTCATTCATTGAGCATCTTGGCCGGGCGGTATATGGAGGAATATATGAGCGGGAGCACCCCCTGGCTGATGAATACGGATTCCGTCAGGATGTAGCCGCTCTGATCCGGGAGATCGGTGTGCCGATGATCCGTTATCCCGGAGGAAATTTTGTATCCGGTTACAACTGGGAGGATGGTGTCGGGCCGGTGGCCTCCCGTCCGCAAAGACTGGAGCTCGCCTGGAGAACGCTGGAATCCAACGAAGTGGGTACCAATGAGTTCATCCGCTGGGCCCGGGAGCTCCAGTCGGATGTGATGATGGCGGTCAACCTTGGGACCCGGGGGGTCGATGCTGCACGGAATCTGCTGGAATACTGCAATCATCCTTCCGGCAGCTATTACAGCGATCTGCGCATCTCGCACGGTTACGCCCAGCCTCACGGGATCAAGACCTGGTGCCTGGGCAGACAGCGCCTGCACAGCTGGAGGACCCGTATACTTTTGAAGATGCACTGATGGTAGGCAGTATGCTGATTACACTGCTTAACCATGCGGACCGGGTCAAGATTGCTTGTCTGGCCCAGCTGGTCAATGCCATTGCTCCGATCATGACTGAAAACGGCGGTTCTGCCTGGCGGCAGACAATCTTTTATCCATATTTACATGCCTCGCTGTATGGAAGAGGGACCGTGCTGCGTCCGGCGATCCAATCCCCTTTGTATGACAGCAAGGAATATACCGATGTGCCTCTGCTTGATTCCGCGGTTGTCATGAATGCGGAGAAGGAGGAGCTGGTTATTTTTGCGCTAAACAAAAGTCTGGAGGAGACCCTGCTGCTGGAATGTGATGTGCGCAGCTTTCAGGATTACCGGGTTGAGGAGCATATCGTGCTGGAGCATGCAGACGTGAAGGCGGTCAACACGGCCGCCCATCCAAACCATGTATATCCGCATAGCCGCGGAAATGCACGAATGAATGACGGACAGCTGGAAACGGCTCTGCCCAAGCTGTCCTGGAATGTGATCCGGCTGCGGCGGGCTTAACGCTCGCGGATGAATTTGCTGCGGAAGGCCTTGGGGGAGAGCCCCTCTTTTTTGGAGAAGCAGGAGGAATAATGGGAGACATGATGAAACCCCACGTCCTCGGCAATACGGGACACAGACCAGGAGGTCTGCAGCAGCAGACGTTTGGACTGCTCCAGACGGTAGTTCTGCAAATAAGCCATAGGCGTCATTCCGTAAGCCTTAAGCATACTTTTGGCCAGGTAGTTGGGATGATAGTTCAGTTCCTTCTGCAGCATGGAGTTGGTGATCTCGCGGTAATCCATAGGTTATCAAAAGGAGGAAAGTGGAAAGGGTCTACTCGATCTATTCTTTCTTCCACGCATAGTGGGTAGATTAATGATTACTAGGAGGTATTTATGCTTACGAGAAAAGTAATGAGTCTTCTGTTAGTGCTTGCCGTTACGCTCACAGGATTTTTACCGCAGACAGTTGGTGCGGCCGAGATCATTCAAAACTACTCAGTGTCTTCGGCGGATACCGCTGATGCGGAGAATTCTGCATCTTTGCCACAGACAGCTGATGGGCCGGCAATCATCCAGAACTACCCGATGCCCTCCATTTATACCCCATCTGATGTCTTTTCATTGAAAGTGAATAATGAAACCATTCCCGTCATTGACTATCTGTCTGAATACGACTACGCTCAATTTTCCTTTGACGGAACGGTCAGCATTGAAGTTACGGTGCCAGGCAACAAGCCGATTGAATCGTATTCGATCAGCCCTCTGGCCAAGAACATCAAGGGTACAGTCAACGGGAGCAAAAACAAGCTGACCTTTACCCTGTCTGCCTCCACCTATGTGATTGTGGATATCAATGAAGACCCTAATGAAAATGTGGATGAAACAGACCGGACGAAGCATAGGAAAAGGCTCGTCATCGCGGCTGATCCGCTCGAGACGGATATTCCCGCGTCTTCAGGCCCTGGAATCTACAATGTGACCGTTGCACCGTACAATGCAGATAACACGGGGGGAACGATGACATCCGATGCGATTCAGCGGGCTATTAACGACGCCAATCAAGCCGGGGGCGGCACTGTGTATATTCCGGCGGGCGTGTATAAAAGCAGCAATCTGACCTTGAAAAGCAATGTCACCTTTTACCTGGCCGGCGGAGCTGTCATTGTTGGCACAGGCAGGGGCGAGGACTATCGGAATGACTTCCGCAAGGATACCATCTCCGATGGAACGTATTTTATCAGCACGGAGATAAACTCCAAGAATATTACCATGCGGGGACGCGGCACCATCGACGGGAAAGGGATCGAGATGCGAAATCGCAAGATGGTGAATCCGCCGCGGAAGGAAGGTTTGCCAGAGGAGCGGCAGCACAAGAACGGTGAGGTGTTCATCAATAATCTGCTGGTGCCGATGCAAACCAGCAACTTCACCTTTGACGGATTGATCTTGCGGGATGGCGGCTTCTGGGCGTTCATGGTGGTTCGCTCCGACAACGAGAAAATCACCAATTACAAGGGATTCCAGAGCGTGTATGGTCATATTGAGGAGGACGCCATCGACATCAATGAAAGTCAGGATGTGCTGGTTCAGCATGCCATTGCCATCTCCAACGACGATACGTATTCCACCAAAACCTGGCCGCAAAAAGGAATGTCCAAATATTGGCCGGGAGCGATTGAGCAGCTCAAAAGGGTGACTTTTGACGACTGTCTAGCCTGGACCCGCGGTGCGGCGTTCAAGATTGGCATGGGCGTATGTACGCCGCAGATCGGCGTAACCTTCCGCAATTCGTATGTGTATAATAGCGCCCGGGCGTTGTTTGTTGATCATGGTTATTCACTAAATACACTTCCAGTGGAGGGCTGGGCCAAGGATATTACGTACGAGAATATTGATATCGAACGGATCGGCAGCAAACAATTCGGGAATTTCTGGCTCTATGTTTCCACAGTCACTGCCGGCGATGTAAGCAATGTCCTGTTCAAAAATATTAATGTTCGTGAGACAGGAACGCAGACGTCTATGCTTAGAGGGCAACCCCTCAAAGGCGGAATGGTGAACGGGGTGACGTTTACGGATGTGTATGTGAAAGGCAAGCTGGCGCAGAACATGGGCGACTTGAAGGCAACCATCAGGAATGATCATGTGAGCGGCGTAGTTTTTGCCAATTCTGAGCAGCCGCTGTTCAGCGATGACTTTGCAGATGGGGATATCGCGGACTGGGCGATTGCTTCAGGTACAACCAGTTGGGCAGTGACGGCAGACGGGGGGAATCCGGTTCTGTCCACCAGCAAAACCCAGACAGCTCTCATTACCGCGGGCGCCGGTGCCTCTTGGACGGATTACACGTATGAAGCCAGAACGAGAATGCCATTTAATAACCCAAGTGAAAACGCAGGCATTGTCTTCCGGGTGAAGGATAAAGAGAATTTCTATATGTACCGGATCGATGCAAGTAAGAACCAGCTGCAAATGTACAAATTTGTGGCTGGAACAATGACCCTTGTATCCGAGGTTTCTTTTGTGCCTGCGAAGAATCAGTGGTATACGCTTAGAGTGACGGTGCAAGGCAAAACGATCAAAGGTTATGTGGATGGCGAATTAAAGACTACGTGGACGAATCCGAACACAGAATTAACCTCAGGAGGAGTCGGCTTCCGCACCACCTCGGCCGGCATCTGGTTTGACGATGCCAGGGTGACAGGGATCCATAATCCGCCAACCGATATTGCGCTGACCTCTAACCGCATAGCGGAGCTTACCACTACAGGTGGCGTAGTCGGAACCTTCTCTACCACCGACACGGATGCGGGAGATACATTTACTTACGCACTGACTCCGGGGGAAGGGGATGCCGATAACAATAGCTTCTCCATCGCCCCGCTGGGGGACACGCTGATTCTCCGTACCACACCGGATTATGAAGCCAAAAACAGCTACAAGATCCGGGTGAAGAGCATGGACTCCAGCGGACTGTCTGTTGCGAAGCGCTTCACGCTCCAGATCACAGATGTGGATGAAACCCCCATAGATTCGAATCCCAATTCCGTCCGGTTCAGCGACGACTTTGAAGATGGCAATACCGCGGGGTGGACGGCTGCTACAGGCAGTTGGAAGGTGACAACAGATGGTGGCACGAAGGCTCTGATCCAGACGAAGGTGGATACTACGGCACTCCTTACAGCCGGGAGTTCGTGGCAAGATATTGCATTTGAAGCCAAAGTGAAAGTTCCGGTCGCCAATGCCAACGCCGGCATTGTCTTCAGGGCGCAGGACGCCAATAACTATTACATGTATCGGATTAATGTGAACGACAAAAAGCTGGAGTTGTTCAAGGCGATAGACGGAACGCTGACTTCCGTGTCCAGCACGATCTTCGCCGATGCTGCTGCGGATCAGTGGTATACCCTTAAAGCGATCGTCAAGGGGAATAGGATAATAGGTTATGTGAACGGCCAATTAAAGATCGAATGGACTAACCCGCAAACGGAATTAACCGCAGGGAAAATCGGATTCAGGACAACATCTCTGAATGCGGTGTTTGATAATGCTCTCGTTACAGGTATAAAAAAGGTGCAAACTGATGCGCACAAAACGGTGACCCTCGACGTTTATTCGCAAGTCAACACTGAAGGCAACAGTCTCAGCGTTAGTCCAAACAGCGCGGTGGTGGGGCAGCCGGTCATCCTAACGGCGGAGGGCTACAATCAGAACATTGAACCGTCAATTATCAGCGAAGAACGATATTACCCGATTGCATGGAGCTCCACGGAAGCTGAGAAGTCAGGGGAATTTACCGTAACCGGACAGGTGTATCAAGCCGCTTACATCCCCTCTGGGGCAGGTAACTTCAAAATAACCGCGACCTATCAGAAGCAGGTATGGGACGGAACGTCCTGGGTTAATGGCGAAACGGACACCATTTCCGCGACCCTTAACGTAAGTTTGACACCTGAGGCCAGTGCAGACAATAACACGCTTACGCTGAACGCATCAAGCATAACAGCAGGAGACACTGTAACCATCACGGCAGCGGGAGATCGGCAGCATGCGGTTGGAAAGGTTTTAGGAGAAGAACGGTAAGAAGGCGGAGCGGATATAGCAGTTCGCAAAGGAATGTGTGATAAAAAAGTAAAGAGGGAACCTCTGAATAACCAAGAGATCCCCTCTTTACTGTACAATTTATCTTCTTGTTTTAGAATTTAGTTTTAGTACTAATCGATCTAAAATGAAGCCAATAAGATACCAGAAAGCCAGTGTAGTTAGGTAAACTAAGGCGGTAGGAATGTCTCCTTTCCGCATCAAGCTAGATGACTCATAAAGCCAGATTAACGGGCTGGTTATAGCCAACAATATGTTATAGTCATCATTCCCTGAAATATTGACAGCAATAGCTAATAATGAAATTAGAACAAGCCAAAATCGAAAGGATCTCAACATTCTAAATAACTTCATTTAATGTACCTCCTAATTTAGTGGAAATTGACAGGTCCCTATTGTTGGCGATCCAAAATATCAATGAATTTCTGGGCAGCTGTCGATAGGGGCATTCCTTTTTTGGTGGTGATCCCCAGACTTCTTGTTGGGATTTCCTCCGTAACCTTCACTTCATACAACAGCTTGTTTTGCAGTTCTTTTTGAACATAGTCTTTTATAGTGCAAGCTACTCCTAAACCTTGGATAGCAAATTCCACCATCAAATCCATATTGCTAAGCTCGATTTGCGGGTCTATAGCGATTCCGTGAGAAGAGAAATATTCATCCCATGTATTCTCTGGTGCTCCCACCCTGTTGCAGCAGGATCAGCGGATAATTTTCTGTAAGTTTTTTAAGGGAAATGGGCTCCTCACTAAGATGTTTATATGCTGCACCCGCCACAAAACAGTCCTGCATTTGTAAGGTTTTGATGACATCGAAATGACTTTCATTCTGATTGTGGAGATTGAAGATACCGATATCAATGTCACCTACGTGTAATTGTCTCGCTATTTCATGACTTGACTCATCTTTGATATACAATTTGATGTTTGGATAATCGCGATGATACTTACTAATATATTGCAATAAATCGTATTTGCACACCGCACTGCATACGGATATCCGTAATTGTCCGGCCTGCATCTGTTTCAGTTCCGTAAACTTTCGTTCGGCGGTCTGCATTAGACCATACCCCTGCTCGATGTATTGAAACATCAATTCGCCCTCAACAGTGAGCGAAACTCCCTTTGGGTTTCTGTAAAATAACTGCCCGCCCAATTTCTCCTCTAATTGCTTTAGCGCCTGGCTTATTGCGGGTTGAGAGGTGCATAACTCCTTAGCAGCCTTAGAAATACTTCCCGATGTAGCAATCGTAACAAAAATTTTATAAAGCTCTAGGTTAATTGACATATAAGAATTCAATATAGCCTCCATCCAAAATTGGTATTTTACTGATATCTATCTGCTCAATATAATGAAGTGAAAGAGTATAGTCAATGAAATTGTATTTTACATACTGGAGTGGAGGGGCATCATTGGACATCACTGATTTTCAAGAATGGGTAAAGCAGTACTATCAGGATAGAGGTTGGTCGGATTTGGATATTTTCATCCGTATTGGCTTTTTAGCCGAAGAGACGGGAGAGGTGGCGAGAGCCATACGGGCACTGGAGATCGGCAGAGACCGGCCGGATGAGAGCAGGGGAACCTTTGAAGACAATAAAATGCAGTTAACGGAAGAACTCGGGGATGTGCTTGGAAATCTGATTGTGATCGCCAACAAGTATGACATTTCATTGGAAGAGATATTCCATTCCCATAAGACTAAGTTGGGCCAAAGGTATATGTAAACACCCCATTCAAGGCTACTTGATGCGCTGTAACATTATACTTAGCAGTGAAAATTAGTTGAATAATATGGGAGCCAGTAATATAGGATGCAGTATCAGAAAACTAGGGAATGATATAGTGAACATATGACATGTTGATGCTGGACATTAGGGAGGATAAAATGTACAAATCTCAGAAAACTGAAAGTCCGTTGCACGTAATGTTATCCGATTTTGTTGAGAATGGACATTTTCCGGCATTAGCCGTCGGAATAGTGAAGGACAACCATATTCTCTTTACTGGTGAATATGGAACAGCCAATTTATCGACCGGTGATCCTGTTGTTCCTAACACTTTGTTTCACCAAGCGTCCGTCTCAAAAACATTCGTTGTTACGGCCATTATGCAATTGGTTGAGCGTGGAAAAGTAGATCTGGATTCACCTGTCACGAAATATCTTTCTTACTTTAAGATGGAGGACGAGCGGTATCAACATATTACTATAAAGCAGCTTTTGAACCATACTTCTGGCATGCCGGATGAAGAAGATTATGCATGGGACCGGCCCGAATACGACGAGCGAAGTCTCGAAAGGTACGTAAAAGGTATCCGTCGTCACAAGCTTCTGAGCGATCCTGGTGTTATTTTTGCTTATAGTAATATAGCATACGAGATTTTGGGAGACTTGATAGCAAAGGTTAGCGGAATGAGCTTTGAGCAGTATATGCAAAAGAATATTCTTAAACCGGCTGGAATGCAGTCCAGTTCCTTTTTGAAACAGGAGGTGGAAGCGCATCTTGCCGCACCTCATGTACTCAGGACTTCCGATGGGTACGGCGGCTATATCAGTGATGTTTTTCCTTACAACAGGGCGCATGGACCCAGTTCCACTCTCTATACCAATGTTGAAGATATGTGCCAATATCTGCTGATGAATCTTAACCAAGGAAATGCGAAGGGTGGGTATAATGCCTTGCAGGCCGGCAGCTATGATGAAATGTGGAAGCCTCATGCAGCTACCGGATACGGACAAGAAAATGCGCAGATCGGTCTGGGCTGGTTTTTGGGAGAATATAAGGGTGTACGGATTGTCTCACATTCCGGATGGGATACTGGTTTTCTAAGTAATCTGATTCTACTTCCCGATGAAAAAATCGCTATTTCTGTGATGACCAATTGTGACTACGTCTGGCTGGGTAGCGTAACCTATCCAATACTTGATTTATTGCTTGGTTCGAATATTCATCAAATCAAGCGATCAATGGCACACAAAGTTGCAGATTTAGCCGTATCTCATGGAGTGGAGAAGGCGATGGAAGAGTATCACCGCATCAATAGAGTGGAACAAGATAAGCATTATTTAGTGGAATTTGAATTTATGCGCATCACCGAAGCATTAACGTGGAATGGTCACAAAGAGGATGCTTTACGCATTCTGACCTGTGCTGCCGCAATATTCCCTGACAGCGAGTCAATTTCTAGCAGGTTGCAGGAGTTTCAGGCAAAAGCGTAGTTTTTCTTAAAACTACCAGCATTGAGAGATCCGATAGGTGTGTGGATCTAGCGAGGGAGCATCGTCGATATACAAAGAAAGCCCCGAGGTTTTAGGCCATGAGCTTACTGAAGTTAGACTGACCCAATAAAAGAAAACAGCGGCAGCCATGGATCAAATAAAGTCTATAGCTGTCGCTGTTTTATTGAACTAACGTTCTCCGTTAGAATTCCTGTAGAATGAATAATTTGGACTTTGTACAAAAAAGAGCACCTCTGTAACATGGGAGTTGGATACGGGTCTACAGCCCTTTAATCTCACCATCTAGGAGGTCGCTCTACTATGAAGTTTAAAGCTCAGGACAAGCAAAATCAACTCATTGAAAACATTTCCTCATTGCATTTAGTGGTCGGTGTAGATATTGCCCAGGAGATGCATGTTGCTCGCGCAGTGAGCTATCGGGGAATTGCTTTGGGGTCGCCGCTTGAGTTCGGCAGCCAT
>NZ_BMKR01000061.1 GCF_014644435.1 Paenibacillus albidus
TTTCTCAACGATTCTCATCAGACCACATTTGGCATTTTGAAGAAATTGTTTATCTCTTTCTGTTAATAGAGCAGGGAAAATCGTCTTTTTCACTTTGTTGTCCACGATGATAGGAAAAGCAATAGAGGAATGGCCAATGGAATAGTTTTGGTTGTTGATATAGTAGGTTGGTTTCCTTAATATTGGACGCTTCCTTTCCTTCTTCGTTTTCTTAAATACGCTTTTAGCATCACGAATAGCTTGATTCAGTACAGCCGAAGGGAGTTTCGCTTCTACATCTTTCGTTGTGAGTTTGGGGAAGGAACCTTCTTTTTCTGCTTGTTCTGTTATTGAATTAATCGCCCGAATATATTCTCTGCTTAATAACTTTAATTCGATGGAATGACTTGGAAAGAATCTTATCTTTATAGTGACGGACTGCATAAGTTTTCACCTCTCTCTAATTAAAGACCAGCCACCTAGCCAAAATATTTGTCGAATTTGAAATCCTTGATAAATTGTTCAGTCCCACAACAGTCGCATTTCACTCGCATGTTTTTCATCCCCTTGTTAATTCTTCTATAATTATCCATACATTAATTGTATCGGTTTATGTTTAAAACTGAAACATGATAACCATAAAATGTTGGAACATTAAGTGTCTTAGGACACCACTGTTCCAATCTCGCTATCATCCCACACCTAAAGGAGTGGGCTTTCTCGCTTAAAATTCTGTAATAAAAATTATGGGGTTAAATTCTATTACCCTGCAACATTTCGAAGGAATCTGCCATCTAAGAGTATAAGAGGTGATGCACAATGAAAAAACAAACATTGCTAATGAACGCTAAAAAAATGACTATAGCGTGCGGCATTCTGGCAGCAACGGTATCCTTTGGGGCTTCGGCCTTCGCCTTCTCGGATCTTCAAGGCGATCCTGCGGAAGCCAAAATCAACGCCCTGCATGACGCAGGCCTAATTAACGGAGTTACCAGCGACAAATTTGCCCCCAAATCTAAGGTGACTTTTGCGCAAGGACTCCAATTCATCGTGAACGGCCTGGCACTGTCTCCGCAGCCAACCCTTGGCAGCAGCTCTGAGACAGCCAGCGACTTCTTTGACAAGGTCAGCGACAAAGCCTGGTATGCCTCGGCCTTCCTGATTGCCAAACAAAATGGCCTGTCTCTGGACCGGGCGGTCAATCCGAATAGCAGCATGACCCGCGCCGAGTTCGCACATCTGTTGACCCAGGCTCTGTTGAGCAAAGGGAACTTCCCGGTCACCAAAATGTACGTTGAGATTGCAGATGGCGGCAAGCTGTCTGCGGAGGTGAACAACAGCCTGCAAATTCTTCTGAATACTCGTATTATCACCCTGGAAAAAAACGGGTTCCGCCCGAATGACCCGATTACCCGTTCGGAAGCGGCGGTCTGGACTTATGACGCCTCCGAATTTGCCAAAAAGGTGATTACCCCTGATGACAGCACAGAAGCACCAGCCTACAACTATGAAACCAAGGTGACCCTTGATAAAGCAGGGGAAGGCGTAAACAAAGCAACCCTGACCGTCAGCAATCTGCCTAATCCGGGCTACGGCCTGACGATTGACAAGATTGAATTCGGCAAGAACAAAACGGCGGTGATTACCTTCACGGTGACTAACCCTGATCCGGATAAAATGTATCCGCAGGTCATCTCCGAAGGCTCCGCAGTCACTTACCTGCCGGAAGGTTATACCGCAACAGCCCAGCCGTCAGCAGGAACAAGCACCTCCCCGGCTGCACCCGGCATTTAACAACAAGGAATCTATTTACAGCAAAAGCCGCGGGTCCCAGTTCATTCTGGAACCCGCGGCTTCTTTCGTTTGAACCGGCAGGGCAGTCATTTAACCTCTCAGGCACCGAATGTTCCTTTCACATCGGCATCCGTCGCCTGCATTTCAAGTACCAGCTTGGAGGGGTCCTGCGGGGAATACACCACCCGGACGATGTTCCCCTGCTGTACCTTCGGCAGCACCGCATCTGATACTTCTTTTTCGGTGACAACCTCAAAAACATCGCCGTTCGACTTCGTAATACTCATTGTTAGACGCAGTTTCACCCTGTCACTCCCGGAAGTGCCAAGCGGCACTACATCCAGCACCTTCGCATAGGCGCGCTCTCCATTCCGGGCGATATCCATCAATTCGGCAGAGACGCCGCGCTTCATAAGCTGTTCATCCATCATAGCCTGCAGTTGTTCCTGGGACAGCTGCCCCTTCACATCAAGCCCGATTCGGCTCGGGTCCTTCCGCCACCAAACCCATATAGATCAGTTCGGCCGGATTAGCGGGATGATGCCCGAGTCCAACCTGATCGCCCACCCGGGGGATTTGCAGCTTAGACACCAGCGTCTCCAGCGTTTTCGGGTACACTGCACCACTGCTCTCCCGCACATCCAGAGTCAAAATCACAATCGGATCAAAGTTGATCAGCTTGCCGGTATCCGCCACCGCCAAAACCTTGGCTGTCGCGATGACCGGCAGCGCGCCGCTGGACGCCATCTGTGCTTCTTTGGCTGTGTTCAGACTTTGATTAATCATCTCCCGATGTCCTTTGGAAACGAAGCCCTTCATCATCAGACCGCTGAGCCCTTTGTTCATCAGCTGATCGGCTTGCTCCAGTGCATCCTTGCCTTTGTTTTTTTTCCCGAATAAACCCATCGTCAAGCACCTCGTTTTCGTTATATTTGTTCTTAACTAAAGTATAAGGAAGGAGGTAAGACGCTACAATGGGTTTGGCCGCATACAAAAAAGCCGGGGATAACCGGCAGTTAAGGCTCGTTTATGGACCGGAAAACAGCATTTCGGCAGCAGAAGCGCAAAACTTTGGCCCCAAAAGACCGCTTAGCCGGGTTGAACAAGCTATTATATTGCGGGAAAACGGCAGTCTCCTCAGTGATTTCGCAGCAAATGAACCAGCTTCCGGTAGAAAATCGTCGATTCTTTGTACCGTCTGGCGTCCTCATGGACGACAGCCAAGGCTTCATACAGGATCTCCAGGCGCCCTTTGTGCTGGATCTGCTCAAAATAAGGCAGGCAGCTCTGGGCCATCTCCATAAACAACGCGGCCTCCCCTTGGGCCAACGCCAGCTGGCTGCGGTAAAACGCAAGAGCATGCGCCTGATCCGGCGTCAACCGGAATCCCTCCAGCAGGGAGATCTCCTGTGCCAGCAGAGCCCAGTTCTTGCGGACCGAAGCCACCTCACACCGGTAGACCTTCATGGCAGGCAGCAGGCTAAGCTTTGTCTCCTCCGCTTCCCTGTTCACCAAATCCTCGAACCGGCTAATCTCGCTGACCGCTCCATCCAGATCTCCGTTCATCGTCATCATAATGATCCGGTTGTTCATAATAGTGGGCAGCACTTCTCCCTGATTCTCGGCATACACAAGGTTCGCTTCAGCCATGGAGAGTGCCAGCAGGGCTTCCTGGACCATCCCCATTGCAAAACAGTAACCGCTGTTGGCTACGTAAAGTCCCGACAAGCGGTGGAACATTCGCCGGGCATAGACCTGCTGCATGGTCTGCTCGAAGACCTCCTTGGCCTGATCGAACCGCTTCAGATGGACACAGGCTTCCAGCTCGATATTTTGCGCGGTCAGCCAGATTTCCGTACCTTCCTCAAGCAGAGCGCCCCAGCTGGCAACGTGCTTCAGCACCTCGAAATACTGATATTTGGAGCGGAAATATTGAATCTTGTAAAAGAGCAGCGCCTTCTTCAAGGGAAGCGGCAGCTCCACCTCATCCGGCCGGCCGTACTTATCAAGGTAAAAGTTCAGGTAGGACTCGTGCAGATAACGGTAGGCGTTCACATCGTTCACCTGCTGATAATAGACGGCTTTCATCAAAGCCGTGGTCAGTTCTACAGTAAGTGTATCATCCCTGTCGTCAAGCTCCTCTATATAACCCTCCAGTTCGGATACCGCCATCTTGGACAGTTCAGCAAAAATATGCTCTGCCCGGGCCAGCGTCTCCTCATCCGCCTGGGCAGCCCGGAGCAAATAAGCCGGGGTAACACCGAGCCGGCTGGCAATCTCTCCGGCTACATCCTCCATCAGCGGGTGGCGCTCCGCCAGTATATTGGCCAAATGAGCCGGAGTGACCAGACCTTCCACCAGCTCTTTGCGGGTGATGTTTTTTTTCTTGCACAGGAACTCAATCCGTCTCTTCAGCATCTCAAGGGCCTCCTTGGCGGTTCTATAAAAAAACAACCCGCAGGCCTGGGATTCCTCCGTTATGGCACTGCGGGTTGTTTCATGCGCTTAATGCGAATAGTTGGACATATATAAGATGAACTTAAGAGGCTAACGTAAGCTTTTTAGGTCACTACGGTGAATGTTTGGACTTCCGGCCGCTGTTGTCTTCAGATTTCTTCAATTTAACCCCTACCTGTGGTTGAAATCCGAAGACAAAGGCGGTCGCTATCGCTCCTCCAGTTCCAAACTTCCCCTTCCCTCCTTCTCGCCTTTTGTTATTTTCTTTTGTTCAGCTTATATAGATTGTCTGTTTCCGCTGCGGCACTGTTGCTGACGTAGATTTACTTCCCACTCTCGGCTTCAACGCGCGGTGGACGCATGGTCAGACTGACCCGGCCCTTCTTGAGATCCACTCCCATGACCCAGACGGTAACATTATCTCCTACAGAGACCACATCCATCGGATGCTTCACATAACTTCCGCTGAGCTGGGAAATATGCACCAGCCCGTCATTTTTGATCCCGATATCAACGAAGGCGCCGAAGTCGATCACATTACGGACCGTCCCCTGCATCTCCATGCCGGGCACCAGATCCTCGATCTTCAGCACATCGGTGCGGAAGATCGGCAGCGGCAGCTCCTCGCGCGGATCGCGGCCCGGGCGCTGCAGGCTCTCCAGAATGTCGCGCAGCGTAGGTACACCAACGTCCAGCTTCCCAGCCAGCTCCTCTACGTTCTGCGCTGCCAGCTGCTCCGCCACGTCCTTGCTGCCCAGCCGGTCCACTTCCAGCTTAAGCTCGCGGAACAGGCGGTCTACGACCACGTAGGACTCGGGGTGAATCGGCGTCCGGTCGAGCGTATTGTCCCCGCCCGGAATCCGCAGGAACCCGATGCACTGCTCATACGATTTGGCGCCAAGGCGCGGCACCTTCTGCAGCTGCTTGCGGGTCGTGAACTTGCCGTTCTCTTCCCGGAACTTGACGATGTTCTTGGCAATTGTGCCATTCACACCGGCTACATAAGAGAGCAGGGACGGCGACGCGGTATTCACGTCGACTCCGACATGGTTGACGGCCGATTCCACGACGGCCTTGAGGCTCTCCTCCAGATGTTTCTGCGAGACATCATGCTGGTACTGCCCGACACCGATCGCCTTCGGGTCGATCTTCACCAGCTCCGCCAGCGGGTCCTGCACGCGGCGGGCAATCGATGCGGCGCTGCGCTCCGCCACATCGAGGTCCGGGAACTCCTCCGCGGCCAGCTTGGAGGCGGAGTACACGCTTGCTCCCGCTTCATTGACGATCAGGTAGGCGAGGTCAGGATTGCCGATCTCGGCAATTACCTCAGCCGTGAACTGTTCCGTCTCGCGGGAGCCGGTTCCGTTGCCGATGACGATGAGCTGGATGCCATATTTGGCGATCAGCTCCTTGAACTTGGCAGCGGCTTCGCGCTTTTTGTTGTTCGGCGGTGTCGGATACGTCACCGCAACCTCCAGCAGCTTGCCGGTATCATCGACAACCGCCAGCTTGCAGCCGGTGCGGTAGGCCGGGTCCACGCCGAGCACGTTCCGGCCCTTGACCGGCGGCTGGAGCAGCAGGCTGCGCAGATTGCCTGAGAAGATCGAGATCGCCTGATTCTCGCCCCGCTCTGTCATCTCACCACGCACCTCGCGCTCTACCGATGGCGCGATCAGGCGTTTGTAGGCATCCTCCGTTACGGCCTCCAGCAGCTCTTTGGCCGGAGAATGTCCTTTTAGAATTTTCCGTAGAATAAAGGCATGGATCTTGTCTGCGACAATCTCAATCCCCACCTTCAGCACATTCTCCCGCTCTCCGCGGTTAATGGCAAGAATGCGGTGCGGCGGCATTTTATGTACCGGTTCACGGTAATTGTAGTAGTTCTCATAGACGGATTCCTGCTCGGCATCCTTTGCTTCAGAGACCAGAATCCCTTGGCTGGCTGTATACTGCCGCACCCAGGAACGGATGGCCGGATCATCGGCAATGTTCTCGGCGATGATATCCATCGCGCCTTGAACCGCCTGCTCGGCCGTCTCTACCCCTTTGTCCGCATCTACATACTTGGCCGCTTCTTCCTCCGCGCTTCCTTGTCTGCGCTGCTCCATAATCCAATCCGCCAGCGGTTCCAGCCCTTTCTCCTTGGCGACACTCGCCCGGGTCTTGCGCTTCTGGCGGAACGGCCGGTACAGATCTTCAACCTCCTGCAGCTTCACCGCTTTGGAGATTTGCTCCTGCAGCTCCGGGGTCAGCTTGCCCTGTTCCTCAATATTGCGGAGAACATCCTTTTTGCGTTCCCCGAGGTTCCGCAGGTAGGCCAGGCGCTCTTCAATGTCGCGCAGTGCGTTCTCGTCCAGCTCCCCGGTCATTTCCTTCCGGTACCTGGCGATAAACGGAATCGTGTTGCCTTCATCGAGCAGCCCCACCGTTGTCCGTACCTGCTTCACACTGATATTCAGCTCCTTGGCAATCGCCAAGGTAATCGTCTCCTGCTCCCGCTGTGCTGCCGCTTCATCCGTAGCGGCAGCGGTATTTCCCTTATCTGCAGTCAATACAATCCCTCTTTCCGTCCAATCTGCTTACCCTATTCTTCTACTGAAATAGTATCACAGATTGACGCTGGACCCAAACCCCCAAACGAAGCTTATCCCCGCTGCCCCATGCCTCTTTTGCCGGAGCTGAGCGACAGCCAGAAGCAGAGTCCCAACACTAGCGCCGCCGCTGCATAAGGGAAGTTAATATTGAGGTCGAACAGGTAACCCGCCACAATCGGCCCTGCAATATTGCCAAGACTCGTATAGGCCGAATTCATGCCGGCAACGAAACCTTGCTGCGATTCACCGGCCATTTTGGAGAGCTGGGTGCCTACTGCGGGCCGCAGAATATCCATCGCAAAAAACACAATACAGGTCACCGCTACAATCACTACAAATCCTTGCACGAACAAGGTCAGCAGAATAAACAGGGCGGCCACCAGCAGGCAGATTGAGATGACTTTATTCTCGCCAAAACGGTTCAGAATCCAGCCGAAGACTGAGACCTGCACCACCGCGCCTGCAATCGAACCGAACGTAATGATAAACGCAATATCCTTAGGTGTGAATCCGAATTTATGATCGACGAACAAGCCGAAGACCGTCTCATAATTGGCAAGTCCAAAAGCAAGCACGAACACGATGACCAGCCCGAAGAAATACGGCTCCCGGTAAGAACGCAGCAGTTGGCTCCATAGACTCTCCTTCTGCTCTTGAGAGACTTTTGCTTCCGCACGCTGCGCGGCCGATAACGATTCCGGCAGAATCAGGAACGTCACGACCGATACAACCGCCGCCGCACCCGCCGCGAAGAAGAACGGCACCCGAATGCCGAAATCGGCCAGATAGCCGCCGAGTCCCGGTCCAATAATAAATCCGGTTGAGATAGCAGCGGTGATCAGCCCCATTCCTTTGGCTCTCTCTTCAAGCGAGGTTGTATCCGCCACATAGGCCATAACCGCCGGCATAATCATTGCCGCTCCGATCCCGCCCAGCATCCGCGAGATGAACAGCAGCCACGGCACATTCGCCAGTCCGAACATCAGCTCTGACACCGCGAATACGATCAGTCCGCCGACGATGATATTTTTACGGCCCAACCGGTCTGATACCCTGCCCGCGAACGGCGAGACCAGCAGTTGAGTCAGCGAGAATGCTGCAACCAGCAGACCCACCACACTACCGCCAATGTGAAGCTCGTTCATATAGGTTGGCATGATTGGAACAACCAGCCCAATTCCCGTGAACGCCAGAAATATATTAAGCATCAGGAGCAGCATCGCTCCCCGGTTTCTAAGTAATAATGACATTTCTCTTTCCCTCCATGTTCCCCTGTGTACCTTTTTGTCTATTCTTCCTCTATATAAACTGAACCTGTAATTTTTCTATTTGGGATTGAATCGTGACTACGGTGAATGTTTGGACTTCCGGCCGCTGCCCGTCTGCAGATTTCTTTATTTATACCGCCCTTCGCGGTTGAAATCTACAGGGCAGCTTATGCTTACGATGCGAGCTTTCCTGCGGAAAGCTTTCGGGCGGTCGCTTCCGCTCCTCCAGTTCCAAAATCCCCCTCCGTCATTATTCCCTTTTTCTTAATTTTTCAGGTTCAATCTATATACCCATCTTCTTTTTACAATTTAAGGTGCAAAAAAACTTCTTATTCTAATAAACAATACAAGCGAGGTTCCACGCCATGCTGCCGGTCAGGCTATACCTTTTGCTCTATCCGGCGTAAAGCGTCATCCGTATCACCATAGACTTACTCTGTACGTGCGCCCGCCAGCAGCAGCCGCATCGCTTCGCGGTAATAACGTGAGATATGCTCAGAGGTTGCCCGGTGCAGCATCAACTCCGAGACTTTGGCGATTCCCTCCATCAGTCCGCTGAAGATGATCAAATAATCCTCGATACTTCCTTCCTTAAGGTAACCCGTATCCAGCCCTTCCTTCAGCAGATCCCGGCAAGCCTGCAAAGAAGCATTGTATAAGTCGGATAGCCGCTGCACAATGGCTTCGGGGTGAGTTTTACTTCGTGCATATTCCTCCAGCGTCTGGATAAGCGGGTTCTGGAAGTCATTGGCGCAATGCTCGGCCAGCAAATAAAACCGCTCTTCAAGGTCTGCCTGTCCGCGTTGCTTGTCTCCCCAGTCCCGGAGCCACTGCTTAGTATCCTCTTCAACAATCTGCAGCAAAAGCTCATCCTTGCTCGGAAAATGGTGATACAAGCTGCCCTTGCTGACTCCGGATGCCGTGCAAACCTCATTCATCGACACCGCTCCATACCCTTTCTGCACAAACAACCGGGTTGCCTGATGCACAATACGTTTCCTGGTCTCTTCTCCGTCTGAACGTCCCTTTATCGTAAATCCCTCCTAGACCGACTGATCGGTCTAATTATAACCGATAAACACTCTAAAGTGAAATCTCCCTAAAAATCCACCAAAAAGGCACACCGGCGAACTACGCCGATGTGCCTCCCCCACATTGTATGATCTAAGGTCCTGCCGGATTCAGAAGTCAATCAGGCCCAGACTAATTTGCAGCGAATCATCCACCTTCTTCATGGTATCATCATCAAGATGGGTGATCTTATCGGTTAAGCGTTGTTTGTCAATCGTCCGTACCTGCTCCAGCAAAATGACCGAATCCCGGTCAAAGCCGTGTGCAGCCGCATCAATTTCTACATGCGTCGGCAATTTCGCCTTCTGGATCTGTGCCGTAATCGCCGCCACAATCACCGTCGGACTGAATCGATTGCCAATATCGTTCTGGATAACCAGAACCGGCCTTACCCCGCCCTGTTCGGAACCTACTACAGGCGAAAGGTCGGCAAAAAAAACGTCGCCGCGTTTAACGATCAATGTCTACACCCCGCTTACTAAGCGGCCAAGAGTGCTATCTGCATCTTCCTCCGCGAGGAACGCCTCGCATGCCATGGTCAAATTAATCTTGGCCATTTCCATGTAGCCGCGCTGCATGGACTCCCGGATAGAGCGTTTCCTCCGTTCGCTCAAGTACAGCTTCATGGCCTGCCTGATCAATTCACTCCGGTTGGAGTTCTCCAACTGAACGATTCCGTCCACTTCCTGCAAGAGATGATCGGGCAAGCTGATCATGATTCTTTTGGTGTTTTGCAAATTGGCCACCTTCTCTTCCACCCCCACAAACCTTCTGCCCTTGTGTTCCAGTGTTGCAATATACAAGGAATTTTATACAAGGAATATATGCCGCCAGTATATCAAGTATGCTGCATCCCATTATAAACTAGAAATGGCGGTTCGTATAGACTATAGATCACATGGCCTATACATTTTAATTCCTTCCATTTTATGCCTTGCTATTGCTCTACTCTGGAAACTTCCGGCTGCAGTAAAGGGTTCACCAGGTTAGGAAGCGCTCCTTCGCGTATATAGACGCGGGGTACCCGGTGGGCCAACATGCAAATCACTTCGTAGTGAATCGTTCCAAGATGGAGAGCCAGTTCATCTGCCGTGATCTTCACGCCAGCCTGGCGGCCGATGAGTACAACCTCTTCGCCAGCTTTAATTTGTTCCGCTTCTTCAGCGAAAGACTTCAGTGATACCATACACTGGTCCATGCAGATCGTTCCGACGACAGGAACGCGGTGTCCGCGTATTAGCACCTCCGCTTTGCCGGTAAGCATGCGTGAATATCCGTCTGCGTACCCCACCGGCAGCGTTGCAATAACCTCATCGCTGTCCGTATAGTAACGGGTGCCGTAGCTGATCCCGGAACCGGGTGGCAGAGTTTTGATATATACCGCCTGCGTCTTCAGCGTCATCACCGGGTGCAATGCCACCGGCTTGCGGTTAACCTCTGTTGACGGATAGAACCCGTACAAGCTGATGCCTACACGCACCATGTTGCTGGATAGATGAGGTGTATCAATGGCCGTAGCGCTATTGCCCGTATGTATGATCGGGATGTGAATCTCTTGCTCCCGAAGCGCCTCCACCACGTCCTTGAACCGTCGGTACTGCTCCAGTGTATAGCTTTTGTCTTGTTCGTCTGCCTTGGCAAAATGGGTAAACATGCCCTCCAGCTCCGCCTGAGCAACCTGCTGCACTTCAGCAATGAAAGCAGGGGCATCAGCCGGAAAAAGACCCAGCCTTCCCATCCCGCTGTCAATCTTAATGTGCACCTTCAGCTTGTGCGCCGGATCTTGCGGAAGCAGCCTTATCGCTTCCAGCACCTCCGGTGTGAACAAAGTTACAGTTACGTTGTTCTCCCAAGCTGCGGTTATTCCTTCCGGGGGGGTGTAGCCGAGCACCAGAACAGGAAGCTTTATTCCCGCCTGACGCAGCTCCACAGCCTCATCCAAAAAGGCTACGCTCAGATAATCCGCACCGAGCCTTTCCAGCTCCCGCGCCACCTCTACTGCACCATGTCCATACGCATTGGCTTTGACGCATCCCATAAACTTGGTCTGTGGAGGTAAAGCCTCACGAAAGCTCTCATAATTGGCCCGCAGATCATCCAGATTAATCTCGGCTACTGTCGGTCGATAGCTTGCTTGCACTTCAAAGTCACCTTCTTACATTGTTTAAAAGACGCACTCTGCATTCATCTTGACTGCTTAGTCTTACTGGTAATGGTAATGCTACAGAAGGTGGCTGTCAATGTGACACAAGACTATCTCCTGCCTAGAGATAATATACCCATATTTTGCTCTGAATAACTAAAAAAAAGAAGATACTGCGTTTGTAGAGGAAAGACTCCCACATCCGCAGTATCCGCCTACATTTTATTATTTACCCGATTGTCCCTGCATAGAAGCGGCAATTTGCATCATTTCACTTTCAGGCAGGTTGGCGCTGGTAATCCGGAATTCCACTCCTTCATTCATCCAGGTCAAGGTCTGCTGCTCGTCACCGCTCAGAAGCCCCACGGTGAAGCCCAAATCAATCACACTGCCGGGAGCCAGCGATACCGCGCGGTCCAGCGGACGGGCTTCCATAATCGTGTACTGGTAAATACCGTCATAACGGATCAGCACCGCATGGTCTTTGCTGCCTTCAATTTTATTGGAATCCTTGAAGGTCACGCCTTCCGGCACATACTCCGGCTCAATCACTCCGAAATCGCCAAGCTCCGCAGCAGTCTCGGGCTGGGCAGCCTCATCACCTTCCGGCACCACTACCGGATTTCCATTCTCGTCAACCTCGGCCACTGTACTCTCCGAAGCGGCTCCGGTAGCCATGTTCTTTTGCATATCAAAGGAATCCTGATTGAATTTCGGATCAAACGCAAAGCTGTCAAACTTCACATCCACCACGACCTTGGCTTCGGAATCGGAGACCTGCACCTGCTTTGGCGCGTAGGTTTTTTTGTCCAGCCAGATCTTCTGGCGCACCAGGGCGCTGCTCTGATAATTCGCGGCTACCTCAAACACATAATTGTCGCCGTCCTCGACGAACTGGCGGTTGTTGTCGGAGACAATGCCCCGAACCAGCGTCTGGTACAGATAGACCTGCCCCTGATTATCCGGCCAATCGCTCTGGAAGCGGAAGCTCTTATTAAGGCTTGGCGTCAGCACAAAAACTCCTTCATCATTGCGCAGCACGATTTGCGTAATATCCTTCTGCGTGTTCGCCAGGCTGATCCGGTAATACGAAGGATTCTTGTACCATACCTCCACCTTATACTCCTGCGGCTGCTCTCCGGTATACAGGGTCATCGTGCCTGCACCTTGGTACGCTCCCTGCTTGCTCTCCAGCTTGTCAGACACATCGTTCAAATCCCTCACCACGGAAGCCGCATCCTTCTTCCCGCACCCCGCGAGCACCAGGGCCACGCTCATTATGATTGCGAGTACCCATGTTATCCGGCGCATGACATCATCCCCTTAACCTGTTTTGAATGCATTGATTAGTACATGTCTATGAGGGACCTGGCCGCATTATGCAGACGGGCATGACAAGCAGGGGAGGAAAGGGCTGCGGACAAGGACACAGGCAGCAAAAAACCCGCGCGGGGGCGCGGGCTCTCTAGCTCTATCATATGTATGTTGGTTCAGCTCAAACTGTAAATTTGGAGATGCTGCCTTGCAGCTCCTGGGCAAGCTCGGACAGCAGCCTGGAAGCCGCCGCAATTTCTTCGACGCTGGCCAGTTGCTCTTGGGCTGAAGCGGACACATCATGTGTCCCCTCGGAGGAAGCAGCCGTGATCTGATTAATTTGCTCAAACGCAAGCACCAGCTCATGGGTTTCCTGCGACATTTCCAGCGACGCATCCGAAACGCCTTTGATCTGTTCATTGATTTCCTGAATCGATGCTTCAATCTCGGTGAAGGATCGTCCGGCAGTCTGCACAGCATCAATCCCCAGACCTACTTCCTTCTCTCCCTGGGCTACCATGGCGATAGCTTCATTCGTATTCAATTGAATGGAATGAATGACCTCAGAGACCCGCTTCCCGGATTCCGCTGTCTTTTCAGCTAACTTCCGCACTTCACCGGCAACTACCGCAAATCCCCGTCCATGCTCTCCGGCTCTAGCCGCTTCAATTGCCGCATTCAGGGAGAGCAGGTTAGTCTGATTGGCGATTTCCGTAATGATGGCTATAATATCGCCAATTTCTTTGGAATGCTCGCCCAGTCCTTTTACCATTGCTGAAACATGACTTACGTTCGTAGACACAGCCGACATTTGCCGGATAGCCGTCTCTACGGACTGCATCCCTACAGCGGCCAGATTGGAAGCATCGTCCACCGACTCTTTGACATGGATAGAACGATCCGCAATCTGCGAGGCTTCTCCATCCATCTTCTGCACCAGATCAACACTGGGCTGTTGACCTGCGTCTGTGCACCCTCTGCCAATTTCTCTGTAATTAAGGCCACATGCTCCGTGGCTTGGCCTGTTTGTTCAGCACTGGCTGTCAGCTGTTCAGAAGAAGCCGCAACCTGTTCCGCATTATAGCCTACTTCCCGGATCAGTTCCCTCAAATGGTTGGCCATGTTATTGAATGCAGCTGCCAATTGGCCGATCTCGTCCTTATTTTTAATATCCACCGAGGTATCCCGCAGATCCCCTTCTGCAATTCGGCTAGCCATTTGTTGAAGCTTACGGATGGGATTCAAGATCGCCCGGCTGATCAGTATCGAAGCAATGGCTCCGAGTACCAGTGCTGCCCCTGTCAGGACAAGAACCAATACTTTAATTCCTGAAACTTCCTCCAAAGTGGCCGCGGCCTCCAGCGCCAGCGCCTCTTCCTGGAGCTTAACAAACCGTTCGGCCGTGCTGCTGAATTTATTAAGTACAGGCCCCTGGGTTTGGATAATTTCCAAATATTCAGCCGTATTATTCTGTTTCTTGCTCTCTATGACTTGTAAGGCTGTACTGCTGTAATGCTCCTGCAGCAGATCAAGTCCGGCAAGGATTTGTTTGTCATCCCGGTCTGTAATCAACACCTTCAATTGCTGCAAAGCGGTGCCGAATTCACCTCTGGCCGCCTCAAATGAAGCCAAACTGCCTTCATCCCCATTCACCAAATACTCATTGATGCTGGCGCGTTCCCTCTCCACGGCGACCCTCAGATCTTTTATCAATTGGACCGATTTGGATTTATTCATCAGCAGGTGGGTATACGAATTATTGACCTTGGAAAGATAGAAGTAGCTGCTGAACGCTACAATCATCAAGAGGATCAGAATCAATCCGAATCCCCCATATAATTTATATTTTAAGGTAAACTTACCTTGTGGACTGCTCATTTCGATTCCGCCCCCTTTTTGCCTTGCAGAATCCCTTCAGCCTCTGTCCGGTAATCCTGGGCCGCCTTGGCTGGAGCCGTAGTGCCGCTCATCACACGTTTTAGTATTAATTGATAGGCATTATTCACAACTATGGAACTGCTCGGTGCAGGAGGATCTATAGGTGCAGAATGGGTGCTAAGATAGTCCAGCAGTTCATATTGCTGTTTCCCGGCTTCATCCAGCTTGTCAGACAGTCTCTTGGCGATCACACCCGATACCGGAACCCCACGCTCCCCATTCAGAATACCATTCGCTTCTTTATTGTTGATAAAAAAATCAATAAATTTGGCCGCTTCCTCCGGATGTTTGGAATAAGAAGACACTGCCAGAAACATGGAGGGTTTAATGAACTTTCCTTCGATCCCTTTGGTTACTTCCGGAAGCGGCAGCAGTTGAAGCGTCCGTCCGGCTATCTTGCTCAGAAGCGTAGAGGCATTGCTGGAAACGGAATATAAGGCCGCCTTCCCGGTGATCAGAGGATGATCTGCATCATTGCCGGCTCTTTTAGTGGAACCGCTGCTGATTAAACCTTCGTCCACCCATTTTTTGTACAGGGCCAAGTACTCTTCCAGGTACTTGTCATCCTCATATCCAAGGCCGGTTCCTTCGGCATTATACATACTTACACCCTTGGCTCTCAAATAATAACTCACATCAAACATGTTGCCCAAAGGATAGAAATCCGGCTCATTTACAGCTTCCTTCAGTTGTACAAGCGTCTTATAGAGATCATCCAGGGTGTAGTCCATAGCCGGAACTTCAACGCCTTCCTTCTCAAAGAACGCCGGATCGTACAACAAAGCTTCGGAATTTATCCCGATGCTCACGGCATACAATTCATTATCTTTCATTCCGGGTGCCAGCGTAGCTGGCGAAACATCCGCAATAGAGAGGTTCTTATTCTCAATATGCGGTCCCAGCGGCTCTATCAAATCCCGGTTGATATAGTTGAAAATAAAACCATAATCCCCCTGGATAATATCAGCGGTATTCTGGTCGGCCGTTTCCATCGCTAACTGGGTGGAGACATCATTGGTCCCCCCGAAATCCTCAGTCTCAATATTAACGTTCGGGTGATCTTTTTTGTACAGCTCAATGACCTTCAACGTATCTTCTTTGCGCTGCTCTTTTCCCCACCAAATAAACTTCAGATTAATCTCCTCAGCCTTATCAGCTTCCGTTGCTTTTTCCTTTCCTGCCTCATTTGAGTTATTGCACGCTGCCAGGACTGTCAGTACCAGAACCGATACCAGTACCCACGACAATCTCTTTTGTCTGTTTACGCTCAATATCCCTGCCCCTTTTTGTCGAATTTTGTTTTAATAACTTGTATTTTGCGCCTTTATGTAGGTTGGCTACTTTCTTTATCGGAAAATTTATAGCTTTGTTGAGCAAAAACGAAAATAAATCCTATAATTTTCTATTTATTACATCGAAATGGTTGGATTGTCAATTTCATATCATTCAATAACCCTAAAAATTAACCGATATTGTTACATAGTTATTTTTCTAGTTATATCGAAAAGCAAAGGGGCATGTACAAGATGGGGAAAATAGGCAGACTGTTCTACCGGATTAAACACATTTCTTTAAGGGTTAAGCTTCCCTTCCTGTTAAGCTTGCTGGTTGCTGTGGTTCTACTGGCCACTTCCGTAACCGTTTATTTGTTCTCATCCGATCTATTGCTTAAAAAAAGCAAAGATGAAATCAACGCCAATGCCGACCGGATCGGTGAAGGCTTGTGGACTGCAATGCAGCTCAAGGAAGAGACCTCCTATGTCATTTCCGTACACAATACCTTTAAGGAACTGCTGATCCTAAGAGCCGAAGGAAGCTTGCCGGACGAACAATTTTTTTCGGCGGAGAACCCTTACTTTAACAAAGCGAACACGATTCTTCAGGAAAGTATGCAAGGCACCACCGATAAAGGCTCCTTGCTGGTGCTGGATAGGAAAGGCACTATTGTAGCCGGAACCAATAAGGCGAATATAGGTCAATCCCGTGCCGACCGCGAATATTTTTCCGAAGCCCTGAAGGGTGCTCCATTTATTAGTGATGCGGTTAAATCCTCTAGCAGCGACCAACTGCTGCTCGTGTTCTCCCAACCGATCAAAGATCAGGAGGGTAAGGTCCTGGGAGTGTTCGCGATGACTGTTGAAAGCAGCTTTTTCACCGGCAAGCTTGGTAACATTAAAATAAATAGCCAAGGCAGCATAGAAATTATCAGCCGGGGCGGGACGATATTATACAGCTCCAACAATCCGGCCGGGGTAGGACAACACATCGGGGACAGCCCGGAGACCCAGGCTTTTCTGGCGGACCGGGCCACTGCCGGCAACCTCAAGATAGAGTCGGTTGAACTCGGCGATCAATATCTTCGAATTAACAAAATCCCTAAAGCCGATCTCTCGATCTCGGTGGTCGACAGCTATGAGGATATCAAACGTCCCGTTAAGGACATGTTCACCAAAATATCAATTGTCACCATCCTGGCTCTGCTTGCCGCCATCGGATTCGGATTGTTGTTATCCCGTACCATCACCCGTCCCGTTGTTCAATTAACGAAATTATTCAAGCAATTGGCCAAAGGTGATCTCACTGTCGTGGCCGACGCGAAATATAAAAGTGAGTTTAAAGATTTGGCTGACAGCTTTAACGTCATGGCAGGGAACACTAAAGAACTGCTCACCAATATGAACAAATCCATTGCCGTCCTCCATACCAGCACTAATGAGCTTGAAGAAACTTCCAAGCAGACTGCGCGATCCATTAATGAAACCTCCGTCACCTCGATGGGGATTGCCCAAGCTATGGAGTCCCAAGCCAATGACACGGAGCTTATCGTCAACAAGTTCTACGGATTCGGTGAGAAGTTTGCGGCAATGAACAACAACGCCCAATCCGTCAGGGAGAGAACCAAAGAGATCTCCCGCGTATTCCTTACCGGCAATCAGGTTATTGAGCAATTGATCGAGAACAATGACAAGAATGAACAGGAAATGCACAAAATCTCGGCCATCACGGTCAAGCTTCAAGACAGCTCAAGCAGTATCAGCCATATTACCGGGGCCATCAGCCAGATCGCCAATCAAACCAATCTGCTTGCCCTCAATGCTTCCATTGAAGCTGCAAGAGCCGGCGAACACGGCAGAGGATTTGCTGTGGTAGCCTCCGAAATCCGGAAGCTGGCCGAACAAAGCTCGAGACAATCCAATGAGATTCATAATATCATTCAACAGAATTTGGAATATGTTGCGGAGAATAATGACAGTGTCAAGGAGATTCACGGAATTTCCGCTGTACAGGATCAACTGGTGGAACAAACCCAAGAGGCCTTCCGAATCATTGCGGAGAAAATCACCGAAATCACAGACCAAATCAAGTTGATGGCCGACGAAATCGCTTATATGCAAAAAGATAAAGATGACGTACTGGAATCGGCACAAAGCCTGGGCGCTTCAGGCGAAGAAGTCTCCGCATCAGTGGAGGAGGTCACCGCCACCATGCAGGAGCAGTCCTCGACCGTGCAACAACTGGCTGATATGGTGGAAACTATTGACCAGTTGACCCAAGAACTCGGGGAAGCGGCGGCGAGGTTTAAAGTGGAGTAAGATGAAGGATTGTGCAGCATGACAAAAAAGCCAGCACCTTGCAGGTGCTGGTATTATCTCTATTCTTTACTTACATCAATGAATCTTATTTTTTATTATATTGATATAGCCTTGATACGTTTCCTTCTGTTCATCGAACATCCAAACATTTGCTAAATCTATTAAATTGTTCTTTTCAACATTTTTGATCATTCTATCTAATTTACTCTTATATACTGAAAGCATTCCCGAACTAACAGATGATAACTTTTCCATTAATTCCATTGAATCAATGTCAGCATAGAAAGGTGTATTCTGTTCATCAATCCTTTCAATAATTTCAAACGTCGCTAAATCTGTAAAAACATCCTGTCTAATACAACGAATCAAATCAAAGTTCGATAATTCGGACAGGCACTTTCCTGTTATTTCTAAATGCCATACAGGTAGTGACATATCAGAAAACTGTGTTGCATTTTGTATTACATTTTCATATTCTTCATTAGTCAAGTACTCTTTTAATTTCTTATTTCTGTTAATCATATACATTACTCCAATCATTATTTAGGTGGATACACTCCGCCATGGGGAGCAAACATATCTTCAATTTTTTTCATCGTAGCGTTTATCTCATTCAGCTTAGATGTGTAAAGTTGTCGAAGTTCATTATCTAAATTAGGATTTTTGAGCATCCCTTCCCAACTTCGTTTCAAATCAACTAAACCACGATATGCATCAGATACTTCTTGAGCATGATCATAATAACCTCCAGCTGGTTTTGGAACTGGGTCACCATCTAAATCTCTCCGCGCTCCTTTTAAATCCATTTCGGTTAAATGTGAGTATGTTCTTTCTTGTTGATTCAAAGTAGCCCTCTGACTAGTAGTGATTTTGGATTCTGCAACATCTGATAATTCATCAACACTTGAGATTATCTTGCCACCATTACCCGTTCCCCCACGAGCATTCCCCTCAACCTTCCACACCTGATTGGGGTTTACGGAGCCTGGTACCCCAGGAGTGTCCAGGATCATCTGATTCTTAAATGGATTGCGGATTTCCGGAATGTTGAAATTCTTCACTGCAACTGTTAGCGGGTCCAACACACTGTCCGCCACTTTGCCCAAAATACGTGCTTTGGCGATTTGTGTGCCAGGAACCAGAATGGAGGCCGCCTCGCCCAACATTTTGGCCTGTTCTTCGGGTGTGCCTTCGTCGAAGTTCTTGTATATCGTCTTCGCTGCCTTGACGATTACGTCCGGGTTGTTATAGATATAATTGGCTTTGTCCATCATTTCCTGGCTCATTTTATCCGGTTCCATGACAAATTCGAAGGCGAACTGGACGGTGCCCACCACGGCCATTACCGTTGATTCGACAAACCCGCCTACAAAAGCGTTAATGACCTTATCCGTCTGGTCCATTGTTTTACGCCACTCGGTCATCCCATAGGTTTCTTCCAGCCAGTCGTTATATCCCAGCAGCTTTCTATACTCCCCGTCCATCACCTTTTCTCTATAATACGCCCGGGTCGTATCGTTCCTTTTGTTCTCCGCCGTAATCGGTGTGCCGTCCGGCAAGGTCGTGGGCGGGCTATTCAGTTGCTGCCACTCCGCCATCTGCCTTTCCAGTTCCCGCTGAAGCTCCGCCCGCTTTACTGCCTTCTCGATGTCCTTGTAATTGCTTTTCGCCCATTCCCGATACTGCTCATTCACCAGCCCCAGCGCAATGGCCAAGCGCAGTTCCTCGTTTGTAGGCACCGCAGACCGATCCTTTTGCAGCGGGTTGTATGTGCAGGCAGACAGCGGGGACCCTTTGTACTGGCTCCGCAGATCCACATTCAGATAGAGACCCGGATCCACCCCCAGCTCCTGAAGTAGCTGCCGCTGCTGCTCAGCATGTTCACTCGCCGACTCCATATATTCCAAATTACCATATTTCTCATAGATCCGATAAGCCACCTGGCTCCGCCCGATTTCGTCCAAAGCTTCGGCGATTCTCGCCAGCTGCTCTCGCGCCTGCCGCTGCTCTTCGGGGCTGCCGTGATCCCTCTGCTCCAGAAGAGAGGCAATCTTCGCTTCGTCCACAAACGGCTGCAATCGCTTGTCCAGTGAAGCATCCCTGACGTTCAGCAGCAGATCCTTGATCATCTCGATCAGTGAAGGCGTGCTGCGCAAAAGATCCTGTAGCCCGCCCGCTGCCCTATCTCTTGCCGTCTGCAGCCACCTGCTGAACAGCGTACTCGTCTGCTTCCAGGTAAAACTTGGCGGCGCCTTCATCAGGTTTCGTGCCTGCTTCTCTGTAGACTGGTACTGACCCACAGCCCAGCGGAGTGTCGATTCTTTCTGGTACAGCCGGCTGCTGATCGAAGCTGCCAGATCCCTTGTCTCCCGCAGCAATCGCTCCAGGTCCTGAGCCGGAGAGCGGATATCGGAGGATTCGGGATAGGCCGATTGGGCAGAACGCACTTGTTCCGATACGGCCTTGTGCATCCCGGTGACCTGCTCCTCCAGCGTGCGGTTCAGGCGTTTCATCCCCTGCTCCAGCTCCAGCAAGCGGTTTAGCTCCACTTTTTGCTGCATGATTAACCTCCGGGTACATCCTCACTAGATTCAAGAGAATATTATGTATTCGAATTCTATTTTTCTATTATATCCATATTTTCTCACTATTTGAATCCAGGATGATTATTCAGGCCTAAAGTTACAGGATGTTTGGGCATTCGCAAGGTAGACTCCAGCCATCCCCTTTCGTCTTCAACCCAAAAACTGCAGCCCTTAACACACTTGCGTTAATAGGGCTGCAGTCATCAATACGTGCGTGCTTATCGTCAGGAGGGTCAGTGGGTCTGTAAATCACGATTATTTGAAACTGCTATATCAAGAATCTCTTTAGTTTCTTGATATAGTTTCAAGGCAGCCGCCTTTGTGACCTTAATGACATCAATAGCTTGATGATCTCGTATGTACTCCTCAAACTTCTGAAATAACTCTCCATCCTGTGGGCGATTACTGTTCCATTTATAATTCAATGAATGATTTAATTTCTTCTTTAGCACAGGGTAAATATATTTGTATAGTATTTGAGTCTGATAAGTTCATTTCTATAATATTGTTCAAAGATTCCCCCTCCCAAATCAACATAGTTCTAATACATCTGTAAACAAGGCTTCTCCCAGGGTGAACCGTCTATTAAATGGCTGAATGTCCTGTAAACTATCCCATTCATACACCGTATCGTAAAAATCATACAGATAACTAAGCTCAATATATCCGTCCATCTCCATAATTCTTCTGATTTGATTCGAAGCTTGAATTAATTCTAATGATTCGGCAGTTCCTACAATGTCGTATAATCCATCTATCAGGTTATGTCTAAGTTGATAACAAAAATCCATTATGAACACTGGAGCTAATTTTGAAATCTTCAATGTTATTTGTTGACCTAACCAGAATCCATCCGCTCCCTTTAGATCATGCATTTGTATGTATATCTCAGAAGAAGGGTTGATTGAGTTTTTGACTTCCATATTTTTAATGCTCTGAATGGCTTGAAAACTGTTGGGTATCTCAATCTCTTGAGCACATTTATTCTTATACCAGCCATCTAATTCCCTCTTAACATACAATTGTTCAAGCATCATACCAATCTCTGGGTTTTCATTGACAAACCTTTTTCCATGTTCCATTTCCACCTTAGTCCTCCAACGTTATTTAATTCTACTTATCTTCGTAATCAGCAAAATAGATCAATTAAGGTGGGTTCTAACCATAATCGACCTGTTCCATGTAACGGGAAAGCATTATTTTGGGTATAAAATTCAAACGTTGATGTGGTTACAAACAAAATCAAACCGCAGTGTTCACCACCACATTCCCAGCCCGGTCAACCAAGTCTTGTTTCCCCTCATCCCTGAAATCGCTCGCCGAATCTGAGATTTCTGTGGCTGTACTAAATATAGCTTCAGCTGTCATCGTCCTCAGTAGAGTCGGGGAGAGCTTGGAGAGTGCGGTCGGAGTAGGCCTTTGTTCTTTGTTCCGAACTACTAAAAGACATATCATATTTATCATCTTTTTTGATTTTATAAAATGTTAAACTTCCCTTCCAATATCCAAAAAAATGCTCCAAATTCAAGTTGTGATACAGCATTATCATGTGCACCAGGCGTATCTTCGTTAGCGAAACAAGAACAAGCGCAAAGCGATTATTCTATGTCTGAAGGGCTACTAGTACCTTGACTGCATCAAATTTCAGGGTACAAATGTTTCAATTTGCCTCTGGCCTG
>NZ_BMKR01000062.1 GCF_014644435.1 Paenibacillus albidus
CTTCACGGTATGGTGAATCGTGACGTCACTAACACCGACTCGCTGGGCAATCTCCATCTGTTTGGGAATAGCTCCTTGACTTTCATCTGCCAGCATGAGGATGAGGCAGCGATTTCGAATTCCCCGTGAAGTCTCCTTCGTATGAAGCAGTTGCTGAAGCCGTTCGCGTTCTTCCTGTTTCAGTTCAACCACGTATTTTTTATTCATTGGTAAGCCCTCCCCATTTGACTCTATACGGAGAGCTTAAAGGTAAAATTATTCGCGGTCAAGGTACTAGGTCCTCAATATAATGAAGAGCAAGAGAACTGATTACCACGTCGAATGCCCCATTATCAAAATCAATATCTTCGATTGCAAGACATTGATACTCGATATTCGGATCAACCGTCATGGCCCGGGCCCGCTCCAGCATATTCTCCGACAGATCTATACCAATCACAGAGCGGGCCTGCTGTTCACGCGCATACCGGCAATGCCAGCCAAAGCCGCAGCCCAGGTCAAGCACCCTTTTATCCTGCAGCCCCGGCAGCAGTGCACGGAATTCTGCCCATTCCCCGGCAGCCTCCAGTCCCCCTACCGAATGCGGCATTTGACTGTAATTTGTAAAAAATCCGGATTCATCATATTTGTTCTGTTTCATTGCTGAACCTCCTAATTTATTCTTTTTTTCATAGATTCGCGGAACCAAATGTTGTCACTCCCGTACAACCCAGAGAACACATATCTTAATAACAGGAGTGTTGTATTTATGAAGAAGTTAGGCGCATTATTTCTGTCCTTATTCCTCACGCTTTCGGTTCTTGGCACTGCGAATGCAGCGGATAAGCCTACCCGGGTGTGGATGGATGGAACAGAAGTTCAACTTGGAGCTTCAAACCCTGTCACGGAGAACGGAACGACGCTGGTTCCCATGCGGCCTATCTTGGAGAAGCTGAACGTGGCGGTTCTGTGGAACCCCAAGACCCAAACGGTTACCGGAACCAAAAACGGGCTTGAGCTTTCCCTGCAGATCGGCAGCACCACTGCTACCGTAAACGGCGAGAAGAAGAAGCTGGACGCTGCTCCCAAAACGATTAATAACACCACCTATGTCCCGATTCGCTTTATTGGTGAAACGATTGGTTATAAAGTCGAATGGAACGCTGCACAGCGCACCATTACGCTAAAGACGGCCGCCCCGCAAGCTGCCGGCAGCACAGGTTTTTTATGGAAGGCAGAGAACAAAGGAAACACCGTTTATCTTCTGGGCTCCATTCACGTAGCCAACGACAAAATGTATCCGTTGCGTCCGGAGATTGAATCCGCTTTTGCCGCTTCGGATTCGCTGAGCGTTGAGCTTGATTTGACCAAGGTAGATCAGACCGCGATGCAGAAGTTCCTGACAGAAAAAGGCATCTATACCGATGGTACCAAACTAAAGGACCACGTGTCAGCAGAGACTTACAACAAGGTAGTTGCCATCCTAAAAGCAAACGGACTGCCTGGAGATTCATTCGATAATTACAAGCCATGGGTGGTTACCCAATCGATTTCCAGCCTCCAGGTTCAATCTGAAGGGTATAAACCCGATACTGGTATCGACCTGTATTTCACAGAAAAGTCGCACAAAATGAACAAACCGGTGCTTGAACTGGAAACGGCTGAACTGCAATTAAATATGTTCAATGATTTCTCGGACGGCCTGCAGGAGAAGCTGCTGAAAGATACACTCGACTCCCTCGCACAAGCAGACAAGGAGACGGCGGAAACATCCATTGACCTGCTGAGCGAAATGTGGATAAAAGGCGATGAAGAAACACTTACGGCGCTGACCAAAAGCTCCGCCAGTGAGCCGGAATACTACAAAGCCCTGCTCGGGGACCGCAACATCGGTATGTTCAATCATGTAAAGGAATATTTGAACAGTGACACCAAATCCACTTATTTTGTCGTTGTTGGCGCCCTGCATATGGTCGGGGATGACGGCATCGTAACCAAGCTTCAGAAAGACGGATATACTGTTGTTAAGCAATAGCAATTGTTGACCTGCTAAAACGAAGGGCTGTCCCGATCAGTATGGACAGTATAATTACCGCCAAAAAAGCAACCTGAAGCTTGTTGCGGAATGAATGTCTTCCCTTTGGGCCCAAGTTATGTTCACATCCTTCCGGTATCACCGGCAGGTTACAAAGGACACTACCGTAGCCTGATTATGGCATTCTCTCTGCGGCTTTGACAATCACAAGTGACATTCAAAGTCGTTTCACCGTATGCCGGCAGTAGAATAACATCCCTTGCGCGGACGCGAGACAGGTGGGCAGCAAAAAAAGAAGGTCCCAAAAGCCATGACAGTGGCTGCAAGAGGCCTTCCTTTTTTGAGAACGGTACAGGTGAGATGCTCAGGACGGTTACTAAGCTAAGATGCCGGGAAAGCTTGCTGCCGCAAACCCGGAGCTACAGTTTAAGCAACTGATCAACCTTGACCGGCAGGCCGGTGGCCATGGAGCGGTTGGCGGCGATGCCGGTCATGATCGACCAGGCCCCGTCGATATGGGACGCAGAGCGCTGGAAACGGTCTTCGGCAGGCTCATCAAAAATATCGCGCAGCATCACCGGATCGCCGCCGCCATGGCCGCCCACCCCTTCTTCAATCTCCACCTCATAAGGTGCGGCAAAATGCGGGAATACGGTAATCTGCTTCTCTTTCAGCGCCCCTTCCTGATCTTTCCGGCCTCCGGAATTGACATAGGACTGCTCGACGACCTTCACTTCCAGGCGGCCTTTGGTTCCGTTAAAAACCACGATAAAACCCTCCCACGGGAGATAGGCATTCAGCGAATAATTCATGATGGTCTTGTTCTTGTATTTGACCATGACTCCCATCGTATCCTCGATACTGATGTTGTCTCCGAAGACGCTTTGGTCGCGCAAATATCCATCCTCGGCTTCAGCCTCCAGATACATCTGCTTCAGGTGCTCATTTTGGTCCAGATGCAGCGCAAACGGATCATCCTTGGCGTTTTCACTTCCATAAGCACGCTGATAGAATTCGGTTACTCCGCGTTTCTCCGCATTCTCCCGCCCATAAAAGCGCAGATCCCCCATGGCAAATACGGTATCGGGATGCGACCCCAGCCAGAAATTCATCAGATCAAAATGATGGGTCGATTTGTGCACCAGCAGACCGCCGCTGTTGCGCTTGTCCCGGTGCCATCTGCGGAAATAGTCCGCCCCGTGCTGCGTGTTAAGCAGCCATTCAAAGTTGACTGACAATACCTCTCCGATAGCACCGTCCATAATCAGCTCACGGATCTTGGTGTTGTGAGGGGCATACCGGTAGTTGAAAGTGACGCGCAGCTTGCGGCCCGTCCGGCGGGTGGCCTCCAGAATCTCCTGGCATTTCTCCTCATCCGTAGTCATCGGCTTCTCTGAAATGACGTCACAGCCAAGCTCCATTGCGCGGATAATATAACGGTGATGAGTGCGGTCGATACTGGTCACAATCACTGTGTCCGGCTTCGTCTCGGCAATCATGCGGTCAAATTCATGTGCCTTATAGGTGGGAACGGCGGGATAATCATATTTCTCCTGCAGCAGACGGTTGGAGTAATCCATCCGGCGCTGGTTGACATCACAAAAACCGACGATAGCCGAAGTCTCCCGGTATTGTCTCGTAATCTCCCCGTAAAAAAATTCTGCCCGTCCCCCGGTGCCTACAAATACATATTTTCTGGTCAAAATAAACCCTCCATTACCATTAGATTGGCTGAATCTTCTTCCTCTAGTGTATAGTATAAAATAGATCATTTTCTAAGCATTTCTTAGCAAAAAACCGCAAAACTATGTATATATTATCCTCATTTCCGGAGAGTGAACAGAATGTCAAAGGAATTCGAAAGCGTATTCTTCATTGAACAGCTCAAACGGAGCGATCCTTTCAGCATGGCCTCCGACCATTTTCATGAGACCTATGAAATCTATTACTTGCTGGCCGGGGAGCGCAACTATTACATCAACAATCTGGTTTATGCGCTGCGCAAAGGCGATCTTATTTTCATCAATAAAAACGAACTGCACCGCACCACCACCAAAGGCCGGGCCAATCATGAACGGGTTCTGATTAACTTTCAGGAGTGTTTCGTGCAGTCCACACTGGACGCTTACGGTGTAAGTTTCTCCTTCATGAAGGAGCCCGTTCTGCTGCTGCGGCCCGGTGCCTATGAACAAGGCCAGCTGGAGAATATTCTGCAGGCGATGCTCAAAGAGCAAAAAGAACAGCAAGCACTGCAGAAACCTTATCTGCAAACGCTGCTGTTCCAGCTGCTGGTGGAAATGGGCCGCATCCGGGAGACGGCGCGGGAAGCGATCCCCCCGGAGAATAATGAGAAGGAGCGCAAGGTGTATGAGATCATTGACTATCTGCAGGCGCATTATATGGAAAAGCTGAGTCTGGAGCGGCTGTCGGACACTTTTTATATCAGCAGCACCTATCTCTGCCGCCTGTTCAAACAGACCACCGGCTTCACCATCGTCGAGTATTTGAACTATATCCGCATCAAGGAGGCCCAGACTCTGCTGCGGAACAGCACCGCCAAAGTAACCTTTATTGCGGAGCAGACCGGCTTTGACAGCATTGCCCATTTTGGCCGGGTCTTCAGGCAAATCGCCGGACGTTCCCCCCTGCAATACCGGAAGCAGAACGGGTAAAACGGGAGGCGGGCAGAAATCTGCTTCCGGCTGCGCCGTATAAGATGTTTTCTATGGGGCAGTGGATGCCTCGGACAACTTCAGCACTTCAATCCCCGCGAGGAGCACGATGCCAATCCCGTGAGTATCATTAAATTGCCAGGTTAATTCCTCTTTGTAATACAGCTTGTTGAAAGAATACCCTGAGCCGCGGCAGACACCGTATACATTGCCCTGCCTGTCGATGCAGTATCGGGCCAGTCCCTCCCAGCCCTTGAGAGCGGACGCGATATACGGTTCAGGGTCTGGCAGCCAGCCGCAGCGGACTCCCCGGGCGAAAGCATAAATGAACATCGAGGTGCAGGAAGCCTCCGCATACGATTCGGAATCAGTCAGCACCTGATGCCACAGTCCCTGTTCATCCTGCAGCCGGAGATAACCCTCACTCAGCTTGTGGAAAAAGTCCAGCAGCTCCGGCCGCATCCGGTGATCCCCGGGCATCACCCCCAGCAGTTCGGCCAGGGAGAAAATCACCCAGCCGTTGCCCCTGCCCCAGGCCACACCGTTCGGCTTGTTGAACTTATAATCATAGACATGATGCATAATGCCCAGCTCCGGCTGGAACAACTTTTGCTTGTACAGCAGGAACTGGGAGGCCGCATCCTCCAGATACGCTGTATCCCCCGTTTGTTCATAATATTTGCTCAAAAAAGGCGTGCTCATATACAAATCGTCGCACCACATCGTCTCCTGCATAAAGTCGGTGGTGCCTCTCGTCCGGTATAAAGCGCCGCCCTCACAGCGATCCTGCACGCTGGTGATGTAGGCGGCAATATCCGCCGCCGCTTGCTCCGCTCCCCGCAGCGGACGTTGCTTATGCGCCGTGAGCATTGCCGCTCCGAACGAACCGCAGTCATCGAGCGAATCCATCAGCGCCAGCTGATGATTGATGCCCGGAGCCCCGTATTGGTCGCGGTCCCATAAGGCATATTGGTGCAGTGACGTACACAACTCGATATGCCGCTGTGCATATTCGGTATAATGCGGATCAGCCAGCGCGGCTCCGGTTCTGAGCAGCCCGTACAACGTCACCCCCAGCGGGTAATTCCAGCGGCCGTAGAGTGCGCTCTCCAAAAAAGGACGAACCCATCCATCCGGCTGGTCCACCCGCCAAAACGTGGACTCCGCCCCCTCGCCGAACAAGGTATCCATAGTCGTCAGCTCCGCTGCTTCAGGCACATGTGGAGCCGTGAACGGGCCCAGGTACAGCCACGGGTCAGCCGGGCCCTCGACCGGGTAGGGCAACATCAGCCTGCCCGGCCCCGTGTCCGGCAGCTCCTCCAGTGCAAAACCCCACCCCCCGCCGCCGCAGACCGACTCGACGACGAGGTCACGCCCGCCGCCGCCAAGCCGGAGCGGCGGCAGCTCCAACCCGCCGCCCGCCTCCGGCAGCGCGGCCACCAGGGTGCCATCGACGTAGACCGCGATGGCGGCCGTTCCCCGGCAGCGCAGCCGCAGCCGGGTCTCGCCTTGGCCCGGTGCCAGCTTGCACCAGGCAAAGGCCGTGGCTCCCGGCACACTCCCGAAGATTCGGGAGAAGTTGCCGTCCTCCTGTTCGCTGCGGGACCACAGCGAAGACGGATACCAGGGGCAGCGGGCGGCCAGCTCCGCTTCGGCAGCCCCTGTCTCAGCCGCTGCTGCGCCTGCGGCTGTATACGGCGCGGCGGCCTGCGGCCCGCTTGCGGGAACGCCGGCAGCGGCGTTCCCTTCGGCGCGATCCCGGCGCTGCCCCGGCCAGACCGTCCAGCGCTCCTGCTGCGGCGCGCTGTATATCCAGCCTTCACTGCCGCTGTGCTCCGCAGTGGGCGCCAGAAAATGCAGCGGCGCCCCCTTGACGCTGCCCGTCCCAAAGATTCCGCCGCAGCCCGTTCCCGTAGCCGCAAATTCCAGCATGAAGTGATTCCAGCCCGGCTCCAGCTTGGCCCGGAAGTAGGTCCGCCGATCGGGGAAGACGTCATCGTTCAGATTCGAGCGGAACACCTCGCGGCCATTAATGTTGACCTTAACCGGGCTGTAGCAGCTGATGGAAAAAGGAGCATCCGCCTCAAGTGTACTCCACAGCTTGCCCCAGACATACACAAATTGTCCGTCAGCAAGCTCCGGCAGCCGCTCGCCCAGATCCATCACATACCGGCAGTCGTCCAGCCGCCGGAAACCCCGGCGTGAATGAACCCGGTACACCGGAAGCTGCGGCGGATGGGCGCCGATATGCCGGCCGGCTACCGCAGCCAGCACTGGCTCAATCCGTCCGCCTGCCACCTTGACGATACTTTCCTGATCCGGAAAGTATTCCGGAAGAGCAGCGATCCTGTTCACAGCACCTTCCTCCCTCACCGTGTAATCTCTCCGCCCGGGTACAGCGTTGAGCTATACAGCCGTTTCGGCTGCGGCAGCGGTTCTATCGACCGTGGTGCAGCCGGATCAACCGGTTCCCCGGAATAGACGATGGCGGACTCTTCCGTATATATAATGACCTGCTCCGCACCGGTTCCGAGCAAATCCCCGTGAACCGCATATCCTTCCAAACCAAATTCAGCCACAATCTTCATATGTCCATCATATAGTGCAGGCAGGATACCTCCACCCCGGCGGTAAGCTAGAATATAATCCGGCGCACCCGGCCGCCAGTTGCTGACAGCCTCGACGATCGTCAGCCAGCCGGAGGTGGTGCGTTCCTCTTTCCACAGCTCCTGCCCGCCGTTATCCAGCAGGAACAGTGCATCTTTGCCTTTTAACCCTTTGCCGTCATCCTCACGGACCATGCGGTCTAACCCCGCTACCTGGAGCCCCGGGAGATCCTCCCTGAACCGCCCCAGGGCAAGGTGCTGTGACTCAATGGAGCCGCTGTACCGCCACAGCTCGCGTCCTTCGCGGTCGTACATCACGGTCACACTGCCGCCGACCACCACTTCGGGCAGGCCATCCCCGTTCACATCCCCGACCCACAGGCAGTCCGCATGATCATCCAGATCCTGACAGCTCCACAGCAAATTCCCGTCCGCATCCAGCAGGTCATACCCGGCCATTACCTCATCGCGTCCATCGCCATTCAGATCATGAACCCAGGGGTAATGTCCCACATTGCCGGTGTGGGTCCACAACAGCTTAAAGTTGCGGTCAAGCGCCCAGAGCTGATGGTAACGGTCCTTCAAAATAATATCGGATGCCCGTTCCCCTCCGGTCAGGTTGGCGATGATAATGCAATCATGCGCATGCTCGGCGGGCAGATCATGCACCGACTTAACCGCTCCCGTGGCTCCCTCCAGAACATGAAACCGTCCGTCCATAACCACAAGGACTTCCAGCAGGCCGTCACCGTCCAGGTCATAAATCTGCGCCGGATAATCCGAGCCCTGACTGCCTGCGCCGGGATCGGGGGTTCCTTTTTGCCATAGCAGCCGCCCCTCCAGATCAAAAGCGGTCAGGCACTGCACCTGATGCGGAATATAGCGGACATCCTGGCGGTTATCCGGCTGAACCAGCAGCAGCTCCGCCCGGCCGTCCCCGTCCAGATCGCCCAGCAGCATTTTGCAGCCCTTGCCGGCTGCCGATATATCCAGCTCTGCCAGCTTCAGCGGATGAATCTCCTGATGGGTTGTTATATTCATACTTTGTTCCCTCCATTCTTCTTTCGGGTATGGATAATCTTAACCGGTGAACTCGACCAGCTGACCGCCCGGCACTTCGATAATCCGGCCTCCCACTTCCAGCCATACGGACTGGACAGACGGATTGTAGGCAAAATCCAAAGTGGCGGAAACCCTCAGCTGTTCACAGGCTTTCATATAATGGACCACTTCAATATTCGTCGCATACCAGATCTCCTCATGGCCGCCTGCCATCTCGCAAAAGCGCTCCATCAGCTCCCAGTTATTGTCGTTATCGAACTCATAGCTGTGACCCCAAACATACATAAGGTAGAGATATTGCCGTTTGTGCAGTTTCAAAAAAGCGTCCGTATGCTCAAGCAAACGCTGATTGTGGTGGCAGGTTCCTTGCCATTCCAGCCAGTCGTCCGGCATTCCGAAGCCGCCGGTAGTCTGGACCGTCCGTGCATACTCCATGCCGAGTGCAGGCAGCAGCTGCTTCATCCCCCTGTTATAAGAACCGTTCGGATAGGACATCCCCCGGACGGGGACCCGCAGCAGACGTTCCAGGGCTTTGCGGTCCTCTACAATCTCATGCACGATCTGCTCCTGCGGGCAACGGGCCATCGTCGGATGCGACTGCGTATGAACGGACACCTCATGACCCTTGTATAATGCCGGCACCTCCTGTGCCGTTATGCGGTCTCCTTCCCCGAACAATCCGGAGTTCAGATGAAACGTCCCCTTAATCCCATGCTGATTGAACAAGGCCAGCAGCCTTTCGTCAGCCCGTCTGCCGTCATCATAGCTCATCGTCAGCGCCTTATGGCGTCCCTGCGGAAAACAGTAATAAACCATATCTCTTAGTCTCCCCTTTTCCCATATATACTCAAATCACTGTATTCAGCAATCAGCGGCGCCATTTGGCGGAAGCCGATTTTGCCTCCGGACAGCAGCGGTCCCCAGTTGGAGCCATCATCGGTCCAGGTGAACAGCGGCAGCTCATTTATCGCAAACGACACCACGGGTCCCCGCTTCACAATCAGCATCCGGTAAGCTTCCGTCATGTCGGAGGTACCCGGAAGCGGATCAGCTCCCTGCGCCACCAGATGGAAGCCATAGCTTTTACGCAGATTGCAGGTGTGGAAGCTCCGCTCCTCTGCCCACATTCTGCGGAAATAGGAGATGTGAAAGGCATCCATCTCCCCATGGTGGTACTGCTGGTATTCTCCCGTTCGGCGCGGAAGAGACCGATCGAATACATCCCTGCCGCCTTTGCCTCTGGCGGCGAAGAAGAGAATCGCCAGCCCCGGCTCCCGCAGCGGACGGAACTTCCAGGACACCGCCAGGTCTGCCGGGAACTCTTCGGGACACCAGAACACGATGTTGGCCTTTTGGCCCTCTGAGGCATCCAGCGTACTTTCCATCCGCAGCCGCTGCATGGGGAAGGTGAGCGCCCCTTCCCCCTCCAGACGGAATCGCGCAACATCTTCCGGCGAAGCCAGCCGGTTGTGATAAAGCGGCCTCCAATCCGGGGGAATCCAGCCTTCCACAGCAGTTCCTTTGATGGATTCAGCCAAGGCTTGTTCCCGCGTCACGTTCTGTTTTTCTAACTGAGCATCTAACTGAGTGTCTAACTGAGTGTCTAACTGAGTGTCTAACTGAGCATCCAACTGAGCTTCATCTTCCGCATCATTCAACTGTATCTGCCCCTTCCTCCATTCCCGCAGCAGGTCCGGATACTCTTTTTTCCGGTAGCCACATAAGCATCAGTAACCCTGTAAAAAGCCACCCCACCCCGACAGTCACAATAAAAATCCATCCGTAAAGTGCGCTCAATTACATGGTCTACCTCCTCCCGGATCTCTGGCACTACGGCCGGAACCTGGAACACTCCCGAATGCCCGCAGTCTAATCCAGCAGGAGCATCCAGACTGCATTTTGTACATCAGATAGCAGGCAAAACCGGCTTATTATTGATTTGGCTGCATTTTGTGCATCAGGAAAAGCGGAAGTGGACTGTTTACCTATGTTCCAATGTATGAAATACATCAGAATGGACATTCGAGCCTTTCCAGAGCAATTTGGCTGCAAGAAATACACTGAAATCGCTATCTGGCCGGACTGACTCCTTCAGAATCTGATCTCCGGCAAATAGTCCAGTATCCCTACCATACATTGCTACTTCCTAATCTCCAGTTCCCTTGCCTGCCCGGCTTCTTCGGGCACCGAAGCTCCAATCAGCTCCAGGCTGATGATGGTATTCAAGGACCACTGTGAGGCTTCGTTGGTGTTGATCCAGTCGATTTCGTTCAGTTCCGCCACATAGGTCGCCCGTTCCGCTTCCTCCTGCAGATTAACGCGGCCAAACGGATTGTCCAGCAGAATCGTCCAGCAACGTTCAGCCGTGGCCGGATCGCTGTGGTAATAAGCGCCATAGGCGGCGATCGCCACGCTGAGCACGGGATGCTCAAAACGGAGCTTGCCGGTAATTAAGCCGCCGCTCCAGGCGTCCTTCTCTTCCTGCGGCAGATTGTAGAAGACACCGAACTCGGCCAGCATTTCCTCCCACTCGGGGTCCTCCAGCATCGCGGCCAGTTCTAACCAGACCTGCGGTCCGCCCATGCTGATGGCGAGATGCCGGCCCCAGTTATCGTCGCCCATCCCCGTCAGGATGCCGGTCTTTGGATCATAGCCATAGGTAGGCCCCGACAGCAGGCGCAGGTTGGCCGACTTGATGCAATCGATGCCTGTCAGGATTTTGTCGCGGTAGAACGTATCCTCGAAACGTTCCCAGCGTGTCATCCAGTTCGAGCTGAAAGCCGCCCAGTCCGGGCCTACCCGCACATGCGTCGGGAATTCGTCCTTGGGGAAATAGGCCCGCATCGGATCAAGCGTAACCGTGCTGTAATCCGCATCCTTAACGCCGTCCATGATATCGCCGATCCGCTCATCGCCGGTCAGATAATAGTAATAGCGGTGCAGACCGGCCATGGCAATACGCGCCTCCTTGCAGCCGCAGCCCCAATGCACCACATTATGCCTGGAGCCCAGCCCCGCATATTCGCCGAAGTGGTAGACATCCACTTCGCTCGTGTGGCGCGTCATGGCTTCGGCCATGCGGAATACATCGGCGCGGCCGGTACGCAGAAAGGTCACCCACAGCCACATATTCGGCACCAGTTCGGCATTCTGCCAGGCGCAGCCGCCCAGATCGTAATTCCATACATGCCGGACCGGGTCATAGCTGTGCATGAAGTCGCCGTAATCCCAGAAGCCGTACCATTTCCGCTGCTCCACCTCTTCCTGGTAAAAAGCAATAATTCCATCCAGCCGCTCCTCCAGATAAGCCTTGACCGGTGTACTGCGGTCAGGCAGGCTCCAGAAACCAAAAGCGTGCGTGTCATGATAATATGCCGGTTCACAGACCAGCAAAGCAGGGCTGGCCGCTTCCTCCTGCATCCTCTGCAGCAGTTCCGTGCCCGGCGTCTGCGAAGTGCACCATAACGTCAGCTCATTGGTATTGGCGATGCCGTAAGGGGTGGCCCGCAGCTCCGCAGCACCCTCATAAGAAGACTCCACATGTGTCTTCGTATCATAATGGCGCAGATCCATGGCTTCGGTATCCGGCGACCAGAACCAGGCGGTGAAGACAGCGGCATCCCCAGCGGTGCCGCAAGCTTCCAGCCCCGACGGATGTTTGCGCCAGAAATCCTTGATCCCGATGGCCAGACCGCCATCCGGCGATCCGACATAACCAAGGCCCCCCGCCCGGCCGCCTTCAGCCGCTTTGATCCAGACACAGCCTTCCCCTGTCCGCTTACGGATCAGGTAATGCCCCGAAGAATCCTGCACCAGCTTGAAGCTGTCCCATGTCGCCGAATCATCCAGCAGGCCAAGGAAATAAGCATCCTCATCGGGATCAAAGACCACGGTCCGTCCCTCCGTCTGATCAGTGAACCAGTCGCGGTATTTCCCCTTCGTCCGCCGGGTATGCAGCGACTTCGGAGACTCACTGAACAGGCCACTGTCTCCGGCCAGACGGACATGGCGGTTATAATGCGGCCCGCGCATCGGCACCGTAAAAGCGATCCCGAGTCCTTTGATATAATCCTGATGAGGGTTGCCGTCATAATGAAACGTATGAACCAGCCGGATCGATTCCAGTCCGGCATGGAAATAGAGCCGCAGTGTATAGGGAATCCACTCGCGCTGACCGGCAACCGAACGGTGCCGCCCCTCAAGCTTCAACACCGCACGCAGGGAGCCGTCTTGTTCCAGGATGGCGCTGCAGGTCCTGCCGGTAAAACGCTCCTCACGGACGGTAAGGTCGCCCGACACCGCATCCCGCTGCTCGCGGATACAGACCAGTTCGCCGCCGCTGCATATTTCCGCCCCCTCCGGGCCTTCCATCGCAAGCTCTGCATCCCCGCGGCTGCGGACAATGCTGCGGATCAATCCGGCGCCGCTTTTATTGACAGTGCAGCGGATGACGCCTGTATCGACAATATAAGTATCCTCCGTCTCCTGCACGGATAACGCGGTGCACGCATCCACAGCTCCCGCAGCGGCGGAAGAACGCTCCAAAACATAATGCGGAATATCCCCGTCCAGGCAGACCGCCGTATGGGTGGACCACTTGATGCTGCCGTCCGGCCAATAGGCCGCAGGCCGGCTTTGCAGCGGCAGCGGTTTCTCCAGCTCAGGTGCAGCAAGGCAAAAGCTGTCCAGCCCGCTGCGGGACAACTCGCCTTTGTTCCACGGAACCCCCCAGGTAACCCCTGCAGCGACCTTTGGCTTATGCAGCCAGCGCAACGAAATCGGTAAAACCGAGGACAACATAATCATCTCCCTTTAGGCTTGTATTCCTTTTATTCATGATGGCTAAGTTCACGGTAGCGGCTTGGGGTAATTCCCTCCTGCTTTTTGAAAATCCGGTTGAAATAGCTGTGCTGGTACCCCACCTGATCCGCGACGTCATTGATCCGCAGCCCCGTATCCCGCAGCAGCTCCTTGGCTTTGCCCAGCCGAAGTTCCGTCAAATAATCAATAAAGTTCTTGCCGGTTACCCGTTTGAAGGACTTGCTGAGCAAAAAGGGGTTGGTCCCGGTATAATCTGCACAGCTGTCCAGCGAAATATTGTCCATATAGTGCTCCTGAATATACAGCATGGCCTGCTCTACAGTCCGTTTTATACCCGCATCCGAACGTTCGCACAGCTCCTTCAGGAACGGTGCGACCACCTTTTCCCGGAACCAGGCGAGGATCAGCTTCGGTTCATGGATTTGCGAGAGTGCGGCATACAGGTTCACTCCCTGGAACAGCTGATTCGGGTGAATCCCGGAATCCATGATCGTATGCTGGATACTGCCCAGCAGATGGAGCATGCCTTGCTGCACATCGATCACCTTGGCCCCGTCTGCGCAAAGCGCCCCCAGGAATTCCTCCAGCAGCCGGTATGCTTCCTCTGCTTCGCCCGTACGCAGCGCCTGAATCAGCGCCCGCTCCAGCATGAAGGAATACTGGGTATCCGGCGCAGCCTGACCCTGCCCGGCAGGACGGTCCATATTGATAATCTGATTCTCCCCGCCGAACTGGCGGTAGCTGGCCGCCTGCTTGGCCGCCTCAAAAGCCAGCGGAATGGCCGAAATGCTCTCCACAGGCGCACTGAAGGCCACCGTAACGCGCATATTGAGCATGCGGTTAATCAGTCCCGTCAGCTCCTCGCTAAAGCCCTGCACTTCCGGCTGGGCAGGACAGGCCCCCGGTTCAATCAACAGCAGCCCGGCAGTCAGGTCATGGAAATTCACCACATCGGCCTGGTTGAAATGTGCGGCGGACAACTCGGCGATAATGTTGACGGCTGCAAAAGAGACCAGACTCTCGTCGCCTCCCCGGAACTTGCCCTCCAGACTGGAAATTCCCGTGAGCTGGATGTACAGCACCATAAAGTGGCAATCTTCCACCTCCCACTTGAACCGTTTCATCCGGTTCTGCAGGTCCTGCTCGGAATACCCATACAAATAGCCCTGGAACAGCTGGTTCAGGAAACTTTCCTTCACATGCGGCAGCTGTTCATCCAAGGTGTACTGAAGCGCATGGCTTTGCCCGTGCAGCGTGTTCCACTGCCGTTCAATCAGCTTGAACTCATCTTCCTTGCCGGCAGCCGCCGCATGCTCGGGCAATAACGTCTGCAGCAGACGCCCGACCGGCGAATAAATTCGGCGGGAAGCCAGCCAGGACAGCAGCGCCGCGAGCAGCAGCGCACAGGAACTGACCAGAAAAATCAGCCGTGAAATGAAGACGACCGGTGCGGTAATGCTGGTAATCGGCGAAGCGGATACATAGGTCCACTCGCCGGCAATCCTGGAGAAGCTGCCCGAGGTGACCGCATAGGTGGCATTGCCCCAGTCAAACAGGAAGGAGGAACCTCCGCCGGTTCCCCGCTCCTGAATCGCCTCTTGCAATGCAGCCACAAAAGGTGAATCGTCGGCACTGTCCCCCGCAGAAATGAACAAATCGCCGGAGGGCTGAAGCATAAATGTCTCGCCGCTGTCGTATGGGGTCATGGTCCGGAGCATGACAGCCACCTTCTCCGGATCCATCCGCAATAGCAGCGTCCCAAAAGGCTTCAGACTTCCTCCGGGGATCAGGTGCACCAGTGTCAGGTCCTTCTCGCCCGGGCGGTCCGGATCAAAGGCCCACTGGGTCCAATACGTGCTTTGCCTTGAGCGGAGCAGCTTGTCATATTGGACGGACACCTGACTGTTATCCACGGTTCCATATTCCGGGTTGAACAAAAGCGGCTGCTCTCCGGACAGGTACAGCTCTACCCGCTTTACCATGGTGCTTGAGCCTTGCATAACCAGGAGCGTCTTCGTAATATCCCAGGAGCGCTCATATTTCTGGGCGACATCCAGATTCTTCAGGGTGTAATCGAATTTGGGGTCAAAAGCCCAGTGTGCCAGCATCAGCTCCATATTCACCAGCTGCTCATCAATATTGGCGGCCCGCTGCTCGATCTGCCGGTTATGCATACTCAGCAGCTCGCTCTCCAGCCGCCCTCCGGCCATCCAGTAGACCAGCGCACCGACAATAAACCCGGGGATAGAGGATACCGCAAGAACAAGAATCAGGTTCTTGCGGTAATACATCCCTTTTCCTCCGGACCATTTCTTGCTGTACCGCTTCCACTTCTCCAAGATTCCTTTTACCATGCTCTCACCAGCCAAATCGGGTAGATTTGAAGTGCAACCGAACCAACTTCGTTTTGCGCCTCAGACTCTCCCCGGCTGGATAGGCAGCCGGTTCGGTCTATTGGTCGGCTTTTGCGTACAATTCGTTCATTTCCTTGATCAAATCATCACCACCGGTCTTGTTCCATACCTCAAACGCCGACAGGAGTGCCGCTTCGTCAATTTGTCCTACAATAAACTTGATCCGCGCATCATTGATGATATTGTCCAGCTGTGAACCTTTTTGCGAATATACGCTGGATATAAAGGATTCGGCCGGATTAACAACGACCAATGCTTCATTTGCCTTCAGCACCTCGGCCTGCTTGATCCGCAGCGGGGTTTCCTTCACTTTTTTGGAAATATCCTCGGGAATATAAGTCAGCATCTGGTTCAGCCCTTCCACCTCGGACTCCAGCAGAACCGTGTTGGCGGACCGCTCAATAAAACCGTCGACCAGTGTGTAATGCTTGCCTTCCAGACCATAACCCAGCATGGTTTGCATATCCTCTTCGTTCAGACGGTCCAGAAAGGTCAGGATCTTCTTAAGCTCTGCTTCATTTTTGACGCTTGATTTGGGAATAGCCAGAATTGAGAATCCTGAGGTTGGCAACGTATGCAGTTGTCCATCGGTTCCGGTAACTCCGCCGCTGACATCCACAAAATGCTTATCCGGCTCATCCTTGCCCTCTTTCTCCAGAGCGGCATGGATCTTATCATCAATTCGCGCTCCCGTATCAACCACATCAACGATGACGCCCGCTTTGTTGTTGACGATTGGATCGGTCCATTTGGCGCTGTCCATTACCGCGAAATCGGAGTTGATCAATTTCTCGTCATACAGCTTTTTCATGAACTTAAGCGCTTCCAAATACTCGGGGTATTGATGCTCCGGCACAAGCTTGCCGTCTTTGACTCCCCATTTGTTCGGTGAACCATACCACAGCTTGATCGTATCAAAACCGCTGGCCCAACCGCCGGTCCATTTCACCAGCACCATGCCGTAAGTGTCAGCCTGCCCGTTCCCATCCGGGTCCTTCTCCTTGAACGCCTTCAGCATGTTGTAGAAATCATCGACCGTCTGCGGAGTCTGCTGGCCCACTTTCTCCAGCCAATCCGAGCGGAATACCATGCCGTTGCGGCCCAGCGGACGTCCCCGGTAGATTCCGTAGTTTTTCCCTTCGATGGACGAGTTTTTGAGAATGACCGGATTCGCCTGGCTCAAATTCTTATAATCCTTCAGATAAGGCCCGACTTCCCAGAAGGCTCCCGACTTGGCAGCGTTCACAAAACTGGATGCCTTAACGTCCGGAACATAGATAATCGACGGCAGCTTCCCGGAAGCCAAAGTGATGTTGAATTTATCCGTGTAGGAAGCATTCGGTACCCATTCAAAATGGATCTTTGTACCGGTCTTCTTCTCTATCTCCGCTGCAACCGGGCTGCCGTCTTTCGGATAGTTTGTCTTGAAGATCGGCAGCATAAGCGTCAGCTCCAGTGGGGCGTCTGCCTTAGCAGTCCCGCTGTTCCCGCCCGTTTCCTTCTGCGCCGCCGTTCCTTCGGAATTCGTGCCGGAGCATCCGGCAAAAACAGATATAACCATAATAGCAGCAACTGACATTAACAACCAGCGCTTCAAGCCTGCCAAACCTTTTTCCTTTAGTGTACGCATAATAAGCCTCCCTTTTATAATGATCATGGTCTATCCTTTAATGGAGCCCAGCATCACCCCTTTGGCAAAATGCTTTTGCAGGAACGGATACACGCACATAATCGGTAATGTACCCACCACAATTACAGCCATCTTGATGGACTGCTCAGGCGGCTGCACAAACCCCGGGTCCATGGTACTGATATCGCCTGCCGCCGCTTGGGACAACATGACAATCTGCCGCAGCATCACCTGCAAGGGCCATTTTTCCGGATCATTGATATACAGCAGCGCCGAGAAGAAGTTGTTCCAATGGCCGACCGCATAAAATAAAGTAAAGGTGGCCAGTACCGGCTTGGACAGAGGCAGGACGATCCGCCACAGCAGCCCCAGCTCCGTACACCCGTCGATCCGGGCGGCCTCCTCCATCTCCAGAGGGAGCTCCTGAAAGAAATTTTTGACAATAATGAGGTTAAAGGCGCTGATCGCCCCCGGCAAAATGAGCGAACCCAGCGTATCCAGCAGATGAAGCTCCCGGATGACCAGATAGGTCGGGATCATCCCGCCGCCAAAAAGCATGGTAAAAATAATCAGATTCAGAATAAGATTGCGCCCCATCAGATTGCGTTTGGCCATAGGATAAGCCATGGTCACCGTGAAAAATAAATTCACCAGCGTCCCCAGCACCGTCACATAAACGGAAACCCCAATGCTGCGCATGATCGTATCCGTGGAGAAAATAAAACGGTAAGCATCCAGCGAGATCGTCGACGGAATCAGGAACACAGCACGTTTGGTAATCTCCGCATCGGTCGCAAAGGAACCTGCTACCACGAACAGAAACGGGAGAAGAGCTGCCACTCCGATTATTCCGAGGATTACATAGTTGAACACATCAAATACGGTTTCACCGGCATTTTTATATCGTTTTGCCATAACCAGCCTCTTCCCCTCTTAATAAAGTCCGGACTCCCCAAATTTTTTGGCCAGCCAGTTCGTGCCCAGCACCATCGTGACACCAATTACGGATTTGAACAATCCGACTGCCGTACTGTAGCTGAAGGCCCCTTGGGTAATCCCGAGTGCGTAGACATAGGTATCGAACACTTCCCCCACCTCACGGTTGAGTGCATTCATCATTAAAAAGATCTGTTCGAAGCCGTTATCCAAAATGGTACCCATGCGCAAAATGAGCAATATGATGATGGTACTGCGGATCGCCGGCAAGGTAATATGCCAGATCTGCCGCCAGCGGTTCGCTCCGTCCACGACAGCCGCCTCATATTGCTCCACATCTACACCGGCCAAAGCCGCCAGGAAAATAATCGTGCCCCAGCCGCATTCCTTCCAAATCGTCTGCAGGATAATCAGCGGCCTGAACCAGTCCGGGCTGGAGAGGAAGTCGATCTTCCGCCCTGTAAACGTATACAAAAATTCATTGACGGCCCCGCCCTCCGTGGTCAGGAACACATAGCTCATACTTGCCACAATTACCATCGAGATAAAGTGGGGCACATAAATCATCGTTTGGATCGTTCTTTTGTAAAAGGACAAGCGGATTTCGTTCAACAGCAGAGCCAAAATAATCGGCGCCGGAAAAAAGAACACCAGATTATAAAACGACAGCAGTAGTGTATTGCGTAGCAGCATAAAGAAATCGGGATTGTCAAAAAACACACGGAAATGCTCAAAACCGACCCAGTCGCTTTTCCAGAATCCCAGATACGGCTGATAGTTCTTAAACGCCAGCAGGATTCCCCACATCGGAACATATTTGAATATAAGGAAATACAATGCGCCGGGGATCAGCAGAATATATAACCACTTATCCCGTCTCAGCCGTCTCCAGCGGCTGTCCCGTCTTTCCCTGTAGGTCCGCGTCGGCATCTCTCTGCCCGCAAGACCCGGAATACTCGCTTGCTTCATCCTGTGCACCTCCATAGATCATGTACAGCTGTTTGCGATTCCTATTATGCTTTCGCTGCGATTTTCCGGCAATCGGACTTTTTTGAACGGCACTGGGCGGCGGCACAACCTGCCCTGTTCAAGAAAGTCCAAACCGTGCAAATCTTTACTATTGCAGGCCAAATGCCGGAAAGCCTATGCTTCCCATGATAAATTCCTATATTTATGGCCGTAAGGAGGACATACAGATGACCAACAAATTATACTATGGCGCCTCATGGTATCCCGAGCTGTGGAACAGCAGCGTGCTGGAAGAGGATATCCGGCTGATGAAGGAAACGGGGATCAATGTTGTACGCATCGGGGAGTTCTGCTGGTCCGTGCTGGAGCCGGAGGAGGGCCAAATCGATATCGCACCATTCGCGGAATATATCCGGTTGCTGCATGCCGCCGGGATTGATACTGTCATGTGCACACCAACCCCGACCCCGCCGATTTGGCTGACTCACGGACATCCGGAGCGCCTGTTCATGGATGAAGGCGGAACGGTGATGGGACATGGAGCCCGGCAGCATATCTGCACGAACAATCCTTATTTTCGCGGACGCGCCGCCATCATCACAGAGCATTTGGCCCGGGAACTTGGACCGCTTCCGGGGCTCACCGCCTGGCAGCTGGACAATGAATTCAAAGCCCATGTGGCGGAATGTATGTGCGGGACCTGCAAAGACCTGTGGCATCAGTGGCTGGAGCAGCGCTACGGCAGTATCGCCCAGTTGAATGAAGCATGGGGAACAGCGGTCTGGAGCCAGACCTATCAGCGCTTCGACCAGGTCCCTCAGCCGGGTCCTGCACCGTTCCTGCATAATTCCTCGCTGCGGACGATGTACCGTCTCTTCTCCATGGAGAAAATCGCTGAATTTGCCGGGGAGCAGGCAGAGATCATCCGCCGTTACTCCAAGGCGCCTATAACCCATAACAGCAGTGTCGCGTTCCATCTGGATAATGAGCAGTTGTACCGGAATCTGGATTTTGCCGCCTATGATACCTATGCCTCTCAGGCCAATATGCACGCTTATCTGCTGAACTGCGATTTATGGCGCAACTTCAAACCGGGTACCCCCTTCTGGCTGCTGGAGACGAGTCCTTCGTTCGCCGGCTCACTTGAGAGTTATGCCACGCCGCATCCCGGCGGTTATCTCAAGGCAGAGGCCGTGGCAGCTTATGCCCTGGGAGCGGGTGCCTTCTCCTATTGGCTCTGGCGGCAGCAGCGTTCCGGGAGCGAGCAGCCCCACAGCGCCATTCTCAGTGCCTGGGGAGAACCTGCGGTTGGTTATGCCGATGTTCTGGAGGCCGGACAAGCCCGCCGGGACATTGAGAACGTCATCCTGGCCAGCCAGCCGCTCCAGGCTGAAGTAGCGATTACGTATTCGGACCGGGCGAAGGTATTCTTAACAACCGAGCCGCACCGCAAGCTGAATTACCGCGGCCTGCTGGGCGATTTCTACAAGCGGATTCTGCAGCTGGGCATTCATCGCGATCTGGTGCCCGAAGGCGGCAGTCTGGACGGATATAAGCTGCTGTTCACCCCGTTTGTCCATTATTTGTCCCCGGAATACATGCAGGGTGCCCTCGCTTTCGCAGCAGCAGGCGGTATCTGGATCGCCGGACCGCTGACCGGAGGCCGGACCGGAGAGCACACCATTCACACCGATGCCGGATTGGGCGAACTGGAACGCGTTGCCGGAGTAAAGACCAAATACACCTATCCCATGGAAGGCACCGGAACGGTTGGAGAGGCCTTCGGTATCTCTGCCGAATTATCCTTGTGGAGCGCTGTATTCGAGCCGCTGGCCGGAGGAGCATCGAGTGTTGGTGTAATCACGGAGGGGTTGACCCCGGGATTGTCTTTTCTGACCGAGCAGCCTTATGGACAAGGGGCCATAGTCATGCTGGGGTCCCTGCCCAGCGGCGATGATGGCGATTCCCTGCTGCGTGCGGTCATTGAGCATTACGCCCGGGCGGCGGGTGTCCGGCTACGCAGCGACCCCAGTCCCGGCACGATTGTCTGTCCCAGACGCCGGGGCAGCAGCGAGATCTGGGCCGTGGTCAACATGGACGGCCGGGGCGGCAGCGTGACGCTGCCGCGTACCGGAGCGGACGCGCTGACAGGTTCGCCTGTCGCCGCCGGACCACTCATGCTAAGCGCTTATGAGTACAGGATGATAGAGCTGCCGGCAGACTAGAGCGGCGTTGGTGTTCTCGGCCTCCTCCCCTAGGGGGGCCGGGATGCGGGTTGTTACCTCCGGATGGACGGGGATGGTCGATAGTGAGTAACCTTATGCTGGGGATGATGGCGCGAGAGTTACCTGATGGTGATTGGGATGGTGGTAGAGAGTAATCTTATGCTTAGGATGATGGGGCGAGAGTTACCTGGTGATGAGTGTGGATGGTGGTAGAGAGTAATCTTATGCTTAGGATGATGGGGCGAGAGTTACCTGATGGTGAGTGTGGATGGTGGTAAAGAGTAATCTTTTGCTTAGGATGATGGGGCGAGAGTTACCTGATGGTGAGTGGGGATGGTGGTAAAGAGTAATCTTTTGCTTAGGATGATGGGGCGAGAGTTACCTGATGATGAGTGTGGATGGTGCTAGAGAGTAACTTGATGCTTAGGATGATAGGTCCAGAGTTACCTGATGGTGAGCGTGGATGGTGGTAGAGAGTAACCTTATGCTGGGGATGCTGGGGCGAGTGTTACCTGATGGTGAGTGTGGAAGGTGGTAAAAAGTAATCTTATGCTGGGGATGATGGGGCGAGAGTTACCTGATGGTGAGTGGGGATGGTGATAAAGCGTAATCTTATGCTGGGAATGCTGGGGGCGAGAGTTACCTGATGGTGAGTGGGGATGGTGATAAAGCGTAATCTTATGCTGGGAATGCTGGGTCTAGAGTTACCTGATGGTGAGCGCGGATGGTGGTAGTGAGTAACTTGATGCTGGGGATGATGGGTCTAGAGTTACCTGATGGTGAGTGTGGATGGCAAGTAGAGCATACCGGGGGGTGACCAGAGTGGTGAGTAGAGAGTAAACAAGAGGGCGATTGATGGCCGGGTGCAGTATGCCAAGTAATTACCCAGTAGTGAGATGAATCTTTGGTTTGACTGCACTTTGTGCATCAGAATGCGGGCAAACCCGGCTTATTTTCGAT
>NZ_BMKR01000063.1 GCF_014644435.1 Paenibacillus albidus
TCGCCGGTTTGCCCAGTTATCTTAAGGCTTATCTGCCCATTTCAAGCTGCGAAGTTTGAGTTAGAAAATATCTTAATCCGTATAATGGTCCAGCAAATATTAAGAGTGCAGGGATGTATATAAATCCGATCTCAGCAAAATAGCCCAAGAAAGATAATATTGCACCACCACCCCAGAACCACGATGAAATTTTAATTATATCCATGTTCTTTTGGCTCATGGACAACGCAATTATAAACCAAATTAGAAGAAACACTATTGAAGAAATTGCTTGGAATACACTAGGGATATTCCCTTTTAGATATCCACTGAAGTTTACTAAAGTAAAAGGAAGCGAAAGAAGTATACACATAACAATTGCTCGCCATTTCTTAAGAGTAATGAACATTTTAATTCAACCTCCTTCCCAAAACTTACAATCTACATTAATTATATGTGATCTATTCAACACATTTGCTGTGCTATCCTGCCCGTTAGCTGAACAGTCAACCGATGATCTCGGCTGACTATTTTCAATGGTGCTAACGTTTCCCGTTAGCTTAGATTGCTTTCTTAAAAGATTAACTCACAATCTTTATGCTCCCATACATCAAATAAGTTTCCATCCAGATCCTCAAAAACGAAAAACTTTCCGTAAATACCTTCATTGCTAATTTGTGTAGCAGTAACTCCCTCTGATGTTAGTCTCATGTGTAATGATTCAATATCATCTGTAAAAAATGTTACAACCCACCTTGACCGTCCGTTTACTTCAAAAACCGCTCTTGTGTCATTATCAGATTCAATTAAATCAATTATTGGGCGGTTATCCCTAAATAAACTTATATAATTTCCTCTATCGTTTCTGATGTTAAAACCAAAGTGACTGACAAACCATTCTCCAGATTTTTTTGCATTTTTAACTGGAATTACATTATATGCGATTCCTAAGATCCTCCCATTTTCCATACTGCTCAGCCCCTCTCATAAACTTATCTCCAAGTTATTTCAATGTGGCTATCGCATTATCCTGCCCGTTCGTATTATGAGATCAACCAGTTCTTTCTGGTTGATCCTTTTTTCATTTGCATAGAGGATTAAGGTAGCCTGGTCGAACGTACCTGCCCGTGGGACTTGATCCCGAGCGCTATAGTGTTCGCCCCTACTTGTCATGACCATGATTGAGGCTGGTTGGGACGTAAGATCCCGTATAACAAGCGATGCTATGGAGCGACAAGAAGAACCGTAGGGGATGCCGGTGAATCTAAACTTAAAGGGAGAGATGAGATGTATGAATCCAGTTGTCGGTCTAGATATTTCAAAAGAAGAAAGTCATGGACAAGCCTTTTTAGCACGCGGAAAGCCCTTCAGAGGGACATTCCACTTCGAGCACACTCGTGATGGCCTAGCAAATCTACATCAAGTTTTAAAGGACGTTGAATCGGTATCCAAACAACGTCCTTTGCTTATTCTAGAAGCAACAGGACATTACCAAAGCCCTGTTGTTCAGTTTCTAGAGGAACATCACTATATTTACATTGTCATTAATCCGCTCATCTCCAATCGGCTTAGAAAGTCTCAGCTTCGTAAAGTAAAGACGGATGCTGCTGACGCTTACCTATTGGGTGAGTTGTACTACAGGGAAGAGTTTGAACCTTTTAAGAAAAGAGGTGTGCAACTTCTCAATCTGCGCTATCTTACAAGGCAATATGAGTCTCTTTCAAAGATGTGTGTACAGACTAAACTGCAATTCCAAGCTGTTTTAGATCAGGTTTTCCCGGGTTATAAAGGCGTGTTTGGAGCTATGTATTCCGGTGTTTCACTGCGGTTTTTAAGTGAATTCCCAACCTCATATTCAGTTCTGCAGACGGATGAAGTTGCACTCAGAGCTAAGATGAAAGAACTGCTTTCTTCGAAACGGGGGCGTTCAGAGGACTGGATTAACCAACGGGTTCAACGACTGGTAGATGCAGCAAAACAAAACCCATTTCAGCAAACCATGTACGCAAGTCATTTAATCAATTTGAAAGTTCTTATTACCCTTATTCTTCAATACCAAGAGCATCTTGCTGAACTGGAACAGAACATAGATGCTCTGGCTGAAGAAATTGAAGAGTATGAATTAATTCAGTCGATTCCCGGTATTGGTCATAAAATTGCTGCAACAATTTTATCTGAAATTGGAGAAGTCGACCGATTTGATCATCCTAAGAAGTTAGTAGCCTTTGCAGGCATTGACCCGAGTGTCTTTGCTTCCGGTAAGTTTACAGCGACTCGAAACCGAATCACGAAACGTGGTTCCAGGCAGTTGCGTTACGCGCTCGTGATGGCTGTTCAGTGTGGACTTATACGCTCCCGAAATATGCGAATCAAAGCGTTCTATGAACGCAAGAGAGCTGAAGGAAAACCACATAAAGTAGCTCTAATCGCATGTGCAAATAAACTCGTCCATTGGCTCTATGCAATCTTGAAAAACAAAAAGGAATTTCGTCCAATTTAAAAGATTTTCTTTGGCATAACCTTCCAAGATACTACGGAAATTGGAGGGTTATTTTGCATGCTCATTTTAACTATACCACATGATTTAGAATCACTTTACTGGTAATCTTGACAAGCTATTAGCTGGTATCGTATAGCTTAACGAGGCCGCCCGATTGGTCCGCGGCGGCCTCATGATATGTTGTGCGCTACTGTTCTGATTCAATCGTTGTCCATAAAGAATCCCGTGGCACGTTAATGTATTTCAGTTGCTTCATACGATGGAGGAAATCAGGCTTCCGATTGATCATACACATTCCTAAGTCCAAGATTCGCAGGTGCTTTAGCTTCTCTAGCTCGGGCGGTAGTTCATGGATTGAGGTGTATTGAATCGTAAGCTGCTCCAGTTGTTCCAGCTCTCCAATCTCCGGTGGGATGCGGTTTAGGCTGATCTCTTCCTTCGGCTTGACCCGATACCCGATACTCGGCCGATCCGTGCTTCCACATTGGATGCAAAGCTCTCGCAGGTTCTTCAGCCTGGCTATTGATACGGAATACTCTCCAAATCAGCCGTCATGATTCTCAAGCGTTCAAGCTTGCTTAATTTGAACAGGCCTTCGGGTAGACGATAAAGATCCTGTTCAAAAATTTCCATATCACGCATCTCAGTAAGCTCCCGGATTCGCTCAGGCAGCTCTGTCAGCCCATGTCCACTTATATACAGCCAGTCGGTTTTATGTTTAATGGCATCATCTAGCAGACGATCCAGGTTCCGGTGAGACTTTAATTCCAAAAAAAGTCCTGTAATTCGATCCATTAGTTCGATTGCTTCTTCCTCAGTTACTTCCATACCATACATATGCTCGTGCACAACTGAGTATAGGTAGTCTCCGCCACCTTCCTTCAAGAAACACAAGTCTTCCGGCAGGCTTGGATAAATCCAATCCGACAGGCGGTTTGCCATTTGCTTTAGAAGGTTCCCGCTTTCTTCGCAGCATCTATAAAAATAGTAGGTTCCCGCGGTATAAAAAGCATTACTGCGATAGGTATTTCTTATTTGCGTAAGTTCATCCCTATTGTCGCCTTGGATTACGATGGTCTTCACCAGATAAGGTTCCAGTGCATCCAGTACACTTGTGTAATGGCCGCGTACCACATCAGCTGGAATTTTCTCCCCAAGCACAAAATATTCCGAGTTCCGTATGGCCAAACCTATTACCTGCTCGTAAGCTTCGCCTCTAGGGTCTGTATACATTCTCATCCCATAAGTCTCCATCCCCTCATCTTTCTGAACATGCATTCATACATCTTCCCCTTGTGGCGTTCTAATTTCGTTAAGTCTGATTTTATAAATCTCCCCCCATTCTTTCATAGATACTATGATCGGTTCTAACGTTCTCCCAAAATCAGTTAGTGAATATTCCACTTTGGGCGGAACTTCTTTATAAACTTCTCTATGGATGATGCCATCCCGTTCCAGCTCCCGTAACTGGAGTGTAAGCATAAACTGTGTAATCCCCGGATTGAGACGCCGGAATTCATTAAATCTTTTCGTTCCGTCAATGAGATGATAGAGGATGATCCCTTTCCATTTCCCCCCGATCACATCCAGAGTTGTCTCCACAGGACATCCTTCCATATTTGGACTAGTCCCGTATTTGTTTCTCCGATCTCCCATTAGCCGCGCCCCTTACGATGGTATGATTTTTAATACTATATCATAAAATTATGCCTACTTTCCTAAAGTAAGTATACAACATATAATTCAAATGTACGATAACCCAATTTGAAAGGAAGAAAAATATGAGCAACAACCAAAAAATGAAAGCAGTCGGTGCTTACCGATATCTCGCAATATCCGATCCGGAGAGCCTGGTTGATCTGTTTATAGAAAAACCGCTTCCTGCAGGCCGTGATCTATTGGTAGAAGTAAAAGCCATCTCGGTTAACCCTGCCGACTTGGGTATGCGAGAGAATAACAACTATGAAGAAGGAGCACCCAAAATTCTTGGTTGGGATGTAGCTGGAATCGTGGAACAGGTTGGACCTGAATGTCAGTTGTTTAAACCCGGAGATGAGATCTATTATGCAGGGAGTGTGGCCCGCCCAGGGGGGAACAGTGAATTTCACTTGGTAGATGAAAGAATTGTGGGAAATAAACCGAAGAGTTTGGATTTCGCACAAGCAGCCGCTTTACCGCTTACCTCAATTACTGCCTGGGAGGGTTTGTTTGATCGTTTAGGAATCAATCATAGCGTAGAAGAAAACAATAATAAAAGCATACTGATTATCGGAGCAGCAGGAGGAGTAGGGTCGATTGCTACTCAACTTGCCAAATGGGCAGGTCTAACTGTAATTGGTACTGCTTCACGCCCGGAGTCAATCCAGTGGAGCAAAAATCAAGGGGCAGATTTTACAATTAACCACAATAGTCATTTTGCCACGCAACTTAAGGATATCGGATATGAGACCGTGGATTATATATTTTGCTTAAATGACACGGTACAACATTTAGCGAATATGGCAGAGGTCATAACCCCTCAAGGTAAGATTTGTTCAATCGTTCCTACTGATAAAACATCTTGGACGGGAAGCTTGGATATGGACCTGCTTTTCTCTAAAAGTGTCACGTTTGTATGGGAACTTATGTTTACCCGGTCAATGTTCCAGACCAAAGATATGATCAAGCAACACGAGCTGCTGAATGAACTGGCTGAATTAATCGATAATGGGAAGTTAAAAACTACTTTAACTGAACGCCTGGAACCCATTAATGCACAAAACCTGCGTATAGTACATGAAAAAATGGAAACCGGAAGATCGATAGGAAAGATTGTGTTGGAAAATTTCTAACAAAGGCAGCCGAGTGAACGACACAGGTGCTATAATATCTCTTCAGAAAAAATAACTCTCCATAATCGGAGAGTTATTTACCTTTCAGGTAACGCATCAGACTCGAGAAATCTCTTTATCCCCGCAGGGTCCTAAGTAGGAACACAAGATAAAGTTATTGCCCCAGCAATATTTTGGCATAAGGCGAATCAATCGGCATCATGATGACCGGCTCATTCTTGAGCGTAGTCACATAACTCTCCAGTGTACGGTAGAAGCTGTAGAACTCAGGGGCCTTGCCGTAGGCCTGATTGTAGATCTTGGCGGCTTCCCCTTCGCCTTCGGCGATAATCTTTTTCGAGTCGGCTTCGGCCTGGGCCATCAGCTCTCTGGAGGTACGGTCGGCCTTGGAGGTGATTTTCCTGGATTCCTCGTCACCTTCGGACAGATACCGCGCGGCAATCGACTGGCGGTCCGAGATCATCCGGTTGTAGACACTTTGTTTGTTCTCTTCCGGCAGGTCGGTACGTTTGATCCGCACATCAATCACTTCAATCCCGTAATTATCACGGGTCAAGGCAGCAATTACGTCTTTGGTAATCTCATCGTTGATATTGCCCCGTCCGGTGTCCTCACTGATAATATTCTCATAGTTGACCTCAGACAGCTTGCGGCGCACGGAGTTATATACAGCTTCATCAATACGCTGAATCCCGCCGCCTACCGATTGTACGGTTCTCAGGAACTGCGAGGCGTTGGTAATTCTCCAGACCGTATAATTATCAACAACAATCGGCTTCTGGTCCTTGGTCAGGATGCTGGTTGGCGAGCTTTCGTACGTCATCTGATACTTTGGGAGCTCCGAGACATTCTCAATAAAAGGAATCTTAAGCTTCAATCCAGGCTCTTCCACGGCGCGCATCGCTTCACCAAAACGGAGGACTACCTTGTATTCCCCTTCTTTCACTATATACATGGAGCCGGCAAGCAGGATAACTAGAACGACGGATGATACCAGGGTAATCCAGTGGTTTTTTCTCATTGTGCATCTCCTCCTTGCGGTGCGGCCGACGCAGGCGGAGTCGCAGCTGATGGAGCAGGCGAGCTGTCCGAAGCACTGCGCATCAGCTCGTTCAGCGGCAGATAATTCACGGTATCACTATTGGAGTTGGTAATGAAGATTTTGGCATTAGGCATGATCGTCTCCAGCGTCTCCAGAATCAATCGGCTTTCGGTGACACTCTTATTGTTGCTGTATTCGGCATAAATCGCATTAAACTGGGCTACATCCCCCTGCGCGTTCAGGATACGCGATTTCTTCTCGCCTTCGGCTTTCTCCAGCAGCGCCTGCGCTTCCCCGCGTGCCTTCGGAATGATATCGTTCTCATACTTCTTGGCGTTGTTGATCTTCGTATTCTTCTCTTCACGGGCATTGGTTACCTCGCGGAAGGCTTCCTCTACTTGACCGCTTGGCGGCTCAATATCCTGGAATTTGATATCAATGATCTGGATGCCGGTGTTGTATTTCTTCTGCAGGTCGACCAGCAGTACTCTAACCTTGTCTTGAATAACTGTCTTTCCGTCGGTAATCGCATAATCCAGCTTCTCCGAACCAATGACCGCACGGATCGAGGAGCTTGCCGAGTTGCGCAGGAATTTGTCGGGGTCATCAATGTTATACAGATAATCGCGGATGTTGCTGATCTTCCACTGCACCACAGCATCGGCGGATACGATATTCTCATCGCCCGTAATCATCATCGCTTCATCATCAACCGCGACGGAACCGTCCTTTTCCTGGCGGTACCCAATATGTATACGCTGGGTCAGCTCCGCCGGTACTGTGATCACCTGCTGGATAGGATAGGGCCATTTGAAATGCAGACCTGCCGAGGTCTCGTTGGTATACTTGCCAAACGTCAGGATAGCCGCACGTTCCTGCTCCTGCACGGTGTAGAATGAAGAGGAGCCGAGAAAAATCAACACAATGGCGGCAGCTACCCCCATTCCAATCTTCCTGTACATTCCCGGCTTCAGCTCCGGCAGCTTGCGCCTGCGGATCGGATTGTCGCCATTCTGGTTCATGAAATTCAAGATGCATCGCTCCTTTTTGCTTATTTAAGTCTCTATAAAGGATCATATACGTAAATAAGACAAAAAAGTCGCAACTTTTACAGTTTTGGTCAAGCTTTCTTAATTTTGCTGCATTTCTCTCTTGCTTAGGATGTAATTCACCTCCTATATAAATAAAATGAACGATTACATACGATTAAAAGTCTTATTGATGAGAACAAAAAAAGGGGGTGCAGCAGAATGACTGACCGGGAAATTTTCGAACTCTATAAAGAACAAGTCTATTATTTTTGTTACTATTTGATGAAAAACCAGGCAGATGCAGAGGATATTTGCCAAGAGGTATTTGTCAAAGTTATCTTGGCTGACCGATCAAAGGTAAGGAACCTGAAATCGTGGATTTTACGAATTGCTTCGAATGAGTGCAACAGTGTTCTTAAAAGACGTAAAACAGGATTAATGAAAGAACTAAGCAATTATTTACTATCCAGGTCTCAGGATTCGAGCCCTGTAGAAGAGCGTTTATATCGACGGGAAACTAAAAAAGAACTACAAGGGTTATATAGTAAGCTTCCCGACAAAATCAGAATGGTAGTAGTCCTTCGTTTTATAAACGATTTGACGGTACCCGAGATCTCAAAAGTGATGAACATACCCGAAGGAACTGCAAAATCCAGACTAAACAAGGGACTTAAGCTGTTAAATAGAATGGGTGGCTCTCAACTAAAGGAGATGAGTAGTTAATGAAGTATATTGAAAAGGATAAGCATATTCCTCAGCCGGATTATAATTTGATGTGGACAGCCATAGAAAAAGAAGCCTATAAACGCCAAGTCAATCTGCAGCCCTCACAGAAGACTCCCAGATATAGGATGAAGGTTGTTCCCATGAGTATCGTATTCTCGTGTTTCCTGCTGGTCGCCATTCCTGTATTCGCTGGTGTGACAATAAATTGGGATAAAATTGGCGGCCGTAGTGTGACGAATGCATTAAATAACGGCATTGGTCAGCAATACGATCTTAAAGCTTCCAGTTCAGGAGTGACAATGAGTTTGAACGGTGTTGTGACGGATGGAGAAAAAATGAAAATGCTTATATCTCTGGATCCTAAAACCGATCTAACACAATACATTGGTTTTGCTACTGAGAAAAATACCATAACTAATGAATCCGGTGCCAAGGAAAAGGTCTACGATTATTTGGAGTACGACCCCGAGAGCCAGAAACTCATTGGTATTTACGAAACACCAGACACCTTAAAGGATGATAAAAAGGATTACAAGTTTGAGGCACAGAATCTTATTTTTTACCGTAACAGGGAAATTCCCTTAAAAGTTAGTCATCAAGCTGGAGATACGATCGTTACCGGAGTTACGCAGTATCCAACTATTCATATCGAATCCGTTCGACAAGCTTCAAATAAAACCACTATCCGTTATAAGGTCGCTGCCTCACCGTCTGACATGGACCAAGGCACCCCATATTTGGTAGTTCATACTGGTGGTCAAGAGAAAGAAGCAATTCCAACCCTTATGCCTAGCGAAGGTTCGGATTTGTATATTGAACAGGTATTCAATATGACCGAAAATGATTGGAAGGATGCAAACCTTCATCTTAGTTACACTGAAGAAGCAAAACGGATTTCGGGCACTTGGACGTTCGATTTTACAGCAGATGGGGAAAAAGCAAGTGAGGCTATTTACACTAAAAATCTTCATACCAGTCCTGAATTTCAAGAAAAGACAGGTGTAACTTTAGAACAGCTGGTGGTTACCCCTTTGAATATCCAAATTCTAATAGACGAACAAGATTCACTTAAGCAAGGAAATGTCCACTATAAAACGCCACAGTTGGTTATAGGTGATCAAACCATTACTGGGGTTTGGACTTTGAAAGGAGATCCCGGAAATTATCAGCATTTATTTCATTTTGAATCTCCGGAGTGGTATAAGAACTGGTCTGATGTTCCAATGAAGCTTATCTTGAAAGATGCTGTCATCGAGAAACGTGATACGTCCAAGAATTGGATCACTCTAAATGCACCTAAGAAAGAAAAGCAATTCACCAAACTTAATGTGGATGGATTTGAAATTCAATTCAAGTATTATACGGAGGGCGAAAATTTGATGGTCGAGTCCACTTCCAACTCTCCTGGGTTCAAGAAAGTTAGCCAAACGACGTTACGTATTAATGGCAAAGAAGTGGTACCTGAAATTACGCCTAAGGGTATGGTCTCTACAGGGTTTAATCTCGATAGCTACAAAGATATTCCATTGGACGAAACGATTGAACTGAACCCTGGTATCTATAGATACAGCGACCCCAGCCGGAACGCAGAAATTAAACTCTAATACATGAAGCTAGTGTTTTGACCTGCCCTTTGATTCGGTCGTGTGGATATCTTGGAAGCTTCAGATGATATAGCGGTGCAGGTAGATTGGGCTCCATCAGCGGAGCAAAGCGGACAGAGAAGAGCTTATTTTGCGAAAAAGTCTGCTTTCCTGGCGAATTCGGACTCAGGAGCCGTTATATCGTTCGATTGAGCCTAGAATGAGGGGAGATCGGACAATTAGCGGAATCTCTGTCCGTTTATCCTGCTGAATAGCCGAATCCTCTCCAATAAGGGATTTCCTGTCCGCATCAGCCGCGGATAGATCGTGAAGGGACCTATCAGATGGTGAAGGATGAGGCTAACTCCATCCCATGGGTATGATCATACAAGTCCAGTAGCGCTTCAAGCGCTTCAAACTCTTCTTCGGAATGCCTTTTCCTCCAAGTCTCTATGGCATTTATGCGGGTAATAGTGCTGTGGCGTCTTACCCACCTCCGTTAGAACACGGAACTGAAAAAGTCTTGGTATCTTGATAGCCAACCTGCTCTGCGATGAGTTGAACCGAAAACAACGCCTTTGTATTTCCCGCGCTTCGCTTCAATAAGTTTTCATGTGGTAAAATGGATGTAAACGAAAGAAAAATCCAGCTAGGAGCCTGAGAATGAAAACTATCATTGATATCGCCCGTGCGGCAGGTGTGGCCAAAAGCACAGTCTCAAGATACCTGAACGGCGGTTCTGTCAGTGGAGCGACGAGAGAAAAGATCGAGCACATCATCAAGCAGAACCAGTACGTACCCAATACATTTGCTCAGAGTCTGAAGGCAAAGCGGACCAGCATTATCGGCACAATCGTTCCGCGCCTGGACTCCTATGCAGTCTCCCAGACCTTAATGGGAATAGACGATGAATTGCGTGGACGCCAGTATCAGCTGCTCATTGCCAATACCAACCAGGATGTGGAGCGGGAGATTGAATTCATTTATGACATGGCCCGGCAAAAAATTTCTGGTCTGCTATTACTGGCTGCACAAGTGACTGATCGGCACTTGAAGGCGGTCCAGGAGTGCAATATCCCGGCTATGCTGATTGGACAGCAGCATTCAGACCTCCATAGTGTCATTCATGACGACGTAATGGGAGGTTATCTGATGGGCAAGCATATTCTGGAAAAGGGCCACCGTCGTATCGCTTATCTGGGTGTTACGGAGCAAGATATCGCGGTAGGTGTAAGGCGGAAGGAAGGCTTCCAAAGGGCACTTCGGGAATACGGGGATTGCGATGTAAGATTCTACACCTCCGGGTTCAGGATGAATGAGGCAGTGGCGGCTGCAGAGTTGCTGTTCGAGGACAGGATACCTTCAGTTATCGTATGCGCGACCGACAATATCGCTCTTGGGGTAATGAAGGCGGCCTCACTCAGACATATCCCTATTCCTATGGGGGTGTCTGTGACCGGATTTGGCGATTATGAGGTTACCGAGATCGTTCATCCAGCGTTGACGACGATGAGATTTTTTTACAGAGAAGCGGGTAAGTTGGCTGCAGACAATATCATAGCTTTGGTGAACGGGGAAGATGTCGCCAAAGTTTCGATCTCCGGCTGCGAAATTATTGAGCGAGAGAGCGTTGACAATTTACCTGAAATCAGCATAAAATAATATTGGAACCGGTTCCGTGCCTTTTTTCAAAGTGATATTGGAAAAAGGTTTTCTTTTTCAGTCAATTGGAACCGGTTCCGAATAAAATATACCTAAAACGGATAGTGGAGAGTCGGACGATGAAAATGGGCAGAGAACAGTTGTATCGGCTTATCGAACAAGCCGAGCCGGGTGAGCAGGAAGCGCTTGAACGGCTGGCCGCACGTTGTCCGTGGAGACAAAAATTTCATATCCAGCCGGAGGCGGGATTACTGAATGACCCTAACGGCTTCTCTTTCTACGAAGGAGAATACCACTTGTTTTACCAGTGGTTCCCTTTGGGCACGCAGCATGGCATGAAATATTGGTACCATACTTCTTCATCCGATCTGGTGCACTGGAAGAACCTTGGTATCGGCATTGCTCCGGGCGGATACTATGATTCACATGGGGCGTTCTCGGGCAGCGCGATTGAGAAGGATGGCAAGCTGTTCATGATGTATACCGGCAACAGCCGCACCGAGGAGTGGATCAGAATTCCATATCAGTGCATGGCTGTAATGGAGCAGGATGGAAAGATTTCCAAGCTCGGACATCCTGTGATCTCCGATGTACCGCCCGGTTATACGGAACATTTTCGCGATCCTAAGGTATGGAGGGTCCAAGAGGGCTATTATTGTGTCATCGGCGCTCAACGCAACGATCATACAGGTTGCGTGGTACTGTACAGTTCTCCAGATTTGCGTAATTGGCGTTTTGAAGGAGAGCTAGGTACCCGGCTGAAGCAGTTTGGGTATATGTGGGAATGTCCCGATTACTTTGAACTGGACGGAGCGGCGGTGTTTCTTTTTTCTCCGCAAGGACTTCAGCCGAAGGGCGACAGCTTCAGAAATATTTATCAGTCGGGATATCTTATGGGAGAGCCGCTACACTTGCCTAACAGGGAATTCGACCACGGTGAATTCCGGGAGCTTGACTTTGGCTTTGATTTTTACGCTCCGCAGACGACCCAGGCTCCCGACGGCAGACGTCTGCTGGTTGGATGGATGGGTCTACCGGAGATAGATTATCCTACGGATCAGCACGGCTGGGCGCATTGTCTGACTTTGCCCCGCGAGCTGACCCTGAATAACGGCACTCTGATTCAGCGCCCGGCCAGGGAACTCGCCGCGCAGCGGGGGCGGATGACCGAGGCGCACGAGATAATGGACAGTGAGGCAGCGGACATGCAAGAGCTTGGAGGCACAGTCTACGAGCTGCTGGCCCATATCCGGGAGGATGGGGCTGAGCGCTTTGGAATTGAATTCCGTGTCGGCCCCAGTGAGAAAACGATGATCTATTACGATTCCGCAGAGGGGAAAGTAGTACTGGACCGTTCCGAGTCCGGTCAAGGTCTTGCTCTGGAGTACGGGACGCAACGGAGCCGCATGATTGCTCTTAGGGACGGGATGCTAACCTTGCATATGTTTGTGGACACATCTTCGGTTGAAGTGTTTGTAAATGACGGAGAAGCGGTATTTTCGGCGAGAATTTTTCCTGAACAGGTAAGCACAGGCATCCGTTTGTTTGCTGAAGGCGGCGGTGCGGAGTTCCAGGTTGTCCAGTGGGAGATTGAATGATAAGGGGAGGAACAGCGTGATGAACGAAAATCAAACGATCGCCAAGCAGGTTGTGCAGGCTATAGGGGGAGAAGAGAACATTGTCTCCTTCGCGCACTGCGCCACCCGTTTGCGTATTATGGTGCGGGACAAGGAGAGAATTGATCAAGAGCGGGTCGAGGGCATCGACAAAGTCAAAGGGGCGTTTTTTAACTCCGGACAATATCAGATTATTTTCGGCACCGGCACCGTCAACCGGATTTTTGAGGCAGTAGAGCAACTGGGCATTCAGAGTACCTCCAAGGAAGATGTGAAGGAGCAGGGGAAAAAAGCGGGGAATGTGTTCCAGCGCTCTGTTCGTACCTTCGGGGACGTATTTGTTCCCATCATCCCGGTCCTTGTAGCTACCGGTTTGTTTATGGGACTGCGCGGTTTGCTTACCCAGCCCCAGATTCTTTCATTGTTTGGGCTCACGCCCGAAGACATCTCGTCCAACTTTTTGCTGTTCACCCAAGTGCTCACGGACACTGCTTTTGCATTCCTGCCTGCGCTTGTGGCCTGGTCAGCCTTCCGGGTGTTTGGCGGCAGTCCCGTGCTCGGGATTGTACTCGGGTTAATGCTGGTTAATCCGGCCTTGCCCAATGCCTATGCGGTTGCGGGAGGAACTGCGGAACCGCTTATAATCTTTGGATTCATCCCGGTTGTAGGTTATCAGGGGTCTGTGCTGCCGGCGTTTATTATGGGATTGATCGGGGCGAAGCTGGAGAAGGTTTTACGTAAGCGTATTCCGGAAGCGCTTGATTTGATTTTGACGCCATTCCTTACTCTGCTGCTCATGATCACGCTGGGCTTGTTCGCCATCGGACCTCTGTTCCATTCCCTGGAGACGGCCGTACTGAATGCAACCACTTATGTGCTTGATCTGCCTTTTGGCATTGCAGGCCTGCTGATTGGGGCGCTGCACCAGATTGTTGTCGTGACTGGCGTGCACCATATTTTCAATTTTCTGGAGATTCAGCTGCTGGAACGTACGGGCTTTAACCCGTTCAACGCGATCATTACCTGTGCAATGGCCGCTCAGGGCGCCGCTTGTCTGGCCGTCGGGCTGAAGACGAAAAATGCCAAGCTGAAGGCGCTGGCACTGCCGTCCTCACTGTCTGCTCTGCTCGGTATCACTGAACCAGCGATATTCGGAGTGAACCTTCGATACATGAAGCCATTTGTGATGGGCCTCATCGGGGGTGCGGTTGGCGGCTTCCTGGCTTCGCTGTTCCAGCTGGCTGGCACCGGCATGGCCATCACGGTGATTCCCGGAACCCTGCTGTATCTGAATGGCCAGCTTACGCTGTACATTCTGAGCAATCTGGTTGCGATGGCCGTTGCTTTCGCGCTTACCTGGCTCTTCGGCTATCGTGATGAGGTGTCGGCAAATGCAGCCCCACAGACGGTAGGGACTGATGGAGCAGCGCTGGCGACGGCACAGACTGAAGGCAGCTTAAGTGCGCCTGCTGTTGTCTTCGCTCCGGCTTTGGCTGAGTTGGTGGATAAGCCGGGAATTCTAACGGTACTTGCACCCGTCACAGGAAAGCTGGTAACTCTGAATCAGGTGCCTGACCCTGGGTTCGCGGACAAACAAATGGGAGAAGGCATCGCAATCGAGCCTAGCGAAGGCAAGATTTACGCGCCGTTCGACGGAACCGTGGTTCATGTGATTAAGAAAAGTAAACATGCTGTGATTCTCGAGCACACTGGTGGAGTGCAGGTGCTCATACATGCAGGAATTGACACTGTATCTCTGAAGGGAGAAGGTTTTGTGCTTCATGTGGATACCGGTGAGCAGGTGAAGGCTGGTCAATTACTTATGGAATTCGACCCAGGCATCATCCACGGAGCCGGTCTGTCCACAGTCACTCCGGTTATCGTGCCCGTAGGTATTGACAACGTGATTGAGGTAAACTCCGCTTCTCCAGGAATGGTGGTTGCCGGGCTCGATAAGGCGATGCAAGTGAAATATACGGTCCCCGTCGGTTCTTGATGCTGAGGCTGATCTCAGGATAAGTGGAAGTGGCTCAGCTGGGTGAATTTCGGGCTGAAGTACAATCGGGAGTGGGGCAATCCCCCTACACTCCCATCTCCCCCCGATACCGCCCCGGCGTTTTACCCACAATCCTTTTAAAAACGGAACTGAAAGTCTTGGTGTCTTGATAGCCTACCTGCTCAGCAATGAGCTGAACCGAAAACTGCGGGTGCTGCATAAGCAGCCCGCAGCTTTTTTGGATGCGGGTGTTTTGCAGGAAATGGTGGAAGGTCTGGCCGGTATGCTTGTGGAACAGGCGTTGCAGGTGGCGTTCGCTCCAGTCGAAGGTGCGGGAAAGCTGGGCCAGTGTAATGTTGTCCGCATAATGCTGCTGGATGAAGTGCAGAACCTGGAGGAACTGGGCCGGCTTGTTCAGCGGAAGCTGGACTTCATCATTTCGCAACCGGTAAATGGTAACCAGCAGCTGGAGAAGCAGTGTCAGCAAATAGGTATTCGACCCGCTTTGGGGGAGGCTGTATTCCCTGTGGAGCGCCAGAAATATATTTTCGATAGAGCTGTTAAGATCGTTGATACAATAAAAGGGCATATGCTGTTCCCGCAATGGGGTGAGATAAGTGGATAGCTGCGGGTCCCAAATCACAGGGGAGAGGCCATCCAGCAGCTGCGGTGTAAATACACAGTTATAGACCACCAAAGGTTCCTTCAGCGGATCGGACGAGGACGGACGAAAGACATGAGAGACGCCTACGGGAATGAAATACAGCTGTCCTTTATAGGCCGCCTGGACTTCGTCCTCCATGTAGTGGAAGCCTTTGCCTTCGGCCACGAATGCAAATTCAATGAAGTCATGGGAATGGAGACTCAGCTCATAACTTTCCGTTACCCGGTTGATGTAGAGGAACAGATTATCTTTGAAAAAATATTCGCCGCTCAGGGTGTCGGTAGACGGTTTCATAAGCACTCCTTTCTATCTCCTAAAAAGTCCTTTTTACGGGTGTGAAATGTCCTGATTACAGGTCATCTGCCGACTCTAATTTCATATAATTATAGAAGAAAGCGCTTGATAATTATAGTGAAATCTACCGGAGACAGGATGGGATAGGATGTTGACTGTACAACAACTGCGCACAGAATATAAGGAAAATCCGCTGGGATTGGATACTCTTCACCCCAGAATCAGCTGGCAGCTTCATTCGGAGGAAAGAGATGTCATGCAGCAGGCTTATGAAATTCAGGTATCAACGGAACCTGGATTTGGCCATCTGCTATGGACGTCGGACAAAGTAGACTCCGATCAATCCAATCATGTGGAATTAAAGGAGCTTAGGGTGCAATCCAGGCAACGTTATTATGTTCACGTCAGGGTATGGGACACACAGAATCGTGTCTCGGAATGGTCTGACGCTGCTTTTTGGGAGATGGGACTGCTGGAAGCGCAGGATTGGAAAGCCGAGTGGATCAGCGCCCCGCTCTCGAAGCTGGACACCGAGGCCGAACAGGGCCCGCTGCTACGCCGGAGTTTTAAGGTGGCCAGACCGCTCACGAGGGCCAGAATCTATGCGACCAGTCTGGGGCTGTATGAGCTGGAATTGAACAGCTCCAGGGTTGGCGACACTTACCTGACTCCGGGCTGGACCAGCTACGATCATCGTTTGCAGGTCCAGACCTATGATGTTAAGGAGATGCTGGCGGTTGGAGAGAATGCCGTAGGCTCTTGGCTCGGGAACGGCTGGTTCAAAGGGAATTTGGGCTGGGAGCAGCGGAAGCATATTTATGGAAATCGCACAGCCTTGCTCTTGCAGCTTCATCTTACCTATGAAGATGGGGAAGAGGAACTGGTGGTTACGGATCAGCACTGGAAGGCAGCCAAGGGGCCTATCCTCATGTCCGAACTGTATCATGGCGAGACCTATGATGCCCGGCTGGAGTTGCCCGGCTTCAGCAAGGCCGAATATGATGACCACACCTGGGTCGGTGCCGAGATTATTACTCACAGCAAAGATATCCTGGTTGCGCAGGAGAATGTTCCTGTCCGGCGAATCGAGGAAATCAAAGCTCAAAGTTTATTTACAACACCGGCGGGGGAGACGGTGATCGACTTTGGACAGAACATGGTCGGTTGGGTGCGTTTTGGGGTGGAAGGAGAGCAAGGGCGTGAAGTGAAGCTGCGCCATGCCGAGGTGCTGGATGCCGAGGGCAATTTCTATACGGACAACTTGAGGAACGCTAAGCAGACGGTGACTTATATTCTAAAAGGCGGAGGCCGGGAAAGCTTTGAGCCGCGATTTACGTTCCAGGGCTTTCGTTATGTACAGCTGATAGGGTTTACCGGGAACCTTTCACTGGAGGACTTCACAGGTGTTGTGCTCCATTCGGATATGGAGCCAACCGGCTCTTTTACCTGTTCCGATCCGCTGATCAATCAGCTCCAGCACAATATCTTATGGGGGCAAAAAGGTAACTTTGTCGATGTTCCCACAGATTGCCCGCAGCGGGATGAGCGGCTCGGTTGGACCGGGGATGCCCAGATGTTCATCCGCACCTCTGCGTATCTGATGAATGTGGCGCCTTTTTTCACCAAATGGTTAAAGGATCTGTCTGCCGATCAACTGGATCACGGGGGTGTACCGTTTGTGATTCCGAATGTACTGGGGGAAGACCAGCATTCTTCCGCAGCCTGGGGAGACGCGGCCGTGATTTGCCCTTGGGTGATCTATCAATGTTATGGGGACACGCGCATTCTGGAGCAGCAGTATCCAAGCATGCAAAACTGGGTGGAGTACGTCCGCAAGCAGGGGGACAATGAATGGCTGTGGAATACGGGCTTTCATTTCGGGGACTGGCTCGGCCTCGATTCCAAACCTGACAGTTATGTCGGCGCTACGGATAGGGATTTGATCGCCACTGCTTTTTACGCCTATTCGGTGATGCTGCTGCGGAAGACGGCGGAGGTGCTGGGACACACCGGAGATGCGGCGCAGTATTCGGAACTATATGGACGGATCAAAGGAGCCTTTAACGAAGAGTTTGTAACCCCATCCGGCCGTTTATCCGTACCCACGCAAACCGCTTGCGTGCTGGCCTTAATGTTCGAATTGGTGGAGGAACCGGCCCGGACACGTACCGTCGCCAAACTTCTGGAGCTACTGGAGGAGAGCAAACACCATCTTACAACAGGCTTCGTGGGTACTCCTTACCTGAATCTGCTCTTAAGCCAAGCCGGCCATCATGATGCGGCATACAAGCTGCTGCTGCAAACCGATTACCCGTCCTGGCTCTACCAGGTGACCAAGGGCGCCACTACGATTTGGGAGCATTGGGACGGAATTAAGGAAGACGGAAGCTTCTGGAGCAAGGATATGAACTCTTTTAACCATTATGCCTATGGAGCGGTTGGGGATTGGCTGTACCGTTATGTGGCTGGTATTGAACTGGATGAAGCGTTCCCGGGGTATAAGAAGTTTCGGATTGAACCCCATCCGGGAGGAGGGCTGACCTCAGCCAGAGGAGAACTGGAATCCAGGTACGGAAGAATTATTTCGGAGTGGAAGCTGAATACCGGGCACATGGAATGGCTGGTATCGATCCCTCCCAATTCGTCTGCTACCGTCTGTCTGCCTCAGGCCGCGCTCACGGATGTTCTTGAAAGTGGCTTGCCACTGGAGCAAAGCGTCGGTGTTCATTTTTTTGAACAATTAGAAAATGCAGTTAGGGTAGAGTTAGGCTCTGGGGAATATGTATTCAGATATTCGCTGATTGCTTAGATTCAGCCAGATACTATCACTCTCTTTTAAAGAACCCAAGTCAGTAAATGGGTTCTTTTTTTTGCTTTTTAATCCGGAAGTTCGGCGCAGAAAATCCTAAATAGGATCATTAGAATCCGTTTTGTGGTAGTGGCAGGTGAAAATATCATTTACTCTTGGTTCAGTAGCACTTTTTATTGCAGGTATACAAATAAGATACAGAGTAAGGGAGAGGAACTAACGATGAGCAATATGCACCAGGCCGAAAGCGGCAAAGAAAAGCAAACGCAGTTGATTTTAAATGAGAGCTTATGGAAGATTATGTACCAACTTTCATGGCCCGCCATTATCGCAATGGTCCTCTATGGATTAAATGCAGTCATCGCAGCGGTATTCGTAGGCCGTTATGTGGGCGAAACGGCACTGGCCGGTGTGTCCGTAGCTTACCCTTTGACACAGATCAGTCTGGGTCTTGGCTCGCTGATCGGAGTTGGCGCAGGTTCGGTGTTAAGTATTGCCATAGGCCGGAAGGATAAATATACACAGGAAAGATTGATGGGGAATGTTAACTTTTTATCTATTGTAATAACCCTTGTCTATATGATTCTGGGATTGTTGTTCTCGACACCCTTAGTACGGATTATGGGTGGGGAAGGCGAGGCTCTAATTCTTGGAGACAGCTATTTCAGAATTACTGTCATAGGTTCATTCTTCTGGATTTATGGATTGGCAGCCAACATGATTGTGCGTGCAGAAGGAAAAATGAAATCGGCAGCCGTGGTCATGGGCATCGGTCTGGCGTTTGATATCTTGTCCAATTACGTGCTCGTTGCCATGCTCGGTTTAGGCGTTGAAGGAGCAGCGTGGGCTACCAATATTGGAATGTTTGTCTACACGTTGCTGGGGTGGATCTATTTTAGCAAAGGTTATGCATCCTTCAAATCCAGAGCTTTTGCGGTATATCGTGATGGGGCTACTCTTAAATCCATGGTTGGACTCGGATTATCCTCTTTCATCATGAATTTTATGAATTTTGTACAAGCTGTTATTGTATTCAATACACTTTCAAGGTATGGGGCCACAGCGGATATCGCTTTTTATGGTGTAGTCTATCGGGTATTCACCTTCTTGCTTACTCCAATTTTCGGATTAATGCGTGCACTGCAGCCGGTTATAGGGATTAATTTCGGAGCGGAAAAGTATGAGCGGGTCATTAAAGCCTACAAAATATTCACCATCGTCTCCATGCTGCTGACGTTGCCTTTTTGGATGGCGTCCATGATTTCACCGGTGTCCATCTTGGGATTAATGCTGCCGGAGCAGATTTTTACTGCAACAGAAATCCTTTACTTCCGGGTGAATATGGCGGTTTTGCCGTTATTGTCTCTAATTTTTATGGCCATGACCTTGTTTCCTTCGATCAATAAAGGGAAGCCAGCGGCTGTCATCGGCATTGCAAGACAACTTGTTTTTTATGTGCCGGTTATGCTGCTCCTGCCGAGAATGATAGGGGTTGCCGGTGTGTATTGGGGGTCGCTTGCCATAGATGCTGTAATCGTGATATGGACAGTAATCCTCGTCGGCAAAGAATTCTCTTTGCTTAGAGGCAAGCCTGAATCAGCCATGCTCAATTTATAAATTCTGTCAGATCAAAGAGTCTACATTCCACTCCAAGTTTTTATATTTCTACGAGAAACGGATGCCTTCCTTTAAATAAAATAGGCATCCGTTTCTTTTTATTGACATTGAGAATGATTATCAATACGATGGATCAAAGCACAGTGTTTTATAGTAGAAGCAATTCAAAGGAGAATACTATGAATGTCCATAAATCAAACTGGTATGAGATTAAGAACCTGCAAATTACCTCTTGTCCTCTGACAAACGGACTAAATGATTTATACCGCGAACAGCCTGCTCAGTTGCAAAGGTTACAGGTTCCAGAACAGATAGGTCAAGGCTACTGGGAGCGAATCAGAGTCAATTCGTTTCTGGAATTATTGATCTGCGACATGAGCTTTCATAAATACACGCAGATGAGCAGCAGGGAACAGGACAACAGTATAAAGTGGAGTTTTTGCCTGGGTGATTCCGTGGACTGGAGAGAAGAAGCTTCCGGACGGACGTATGAATTAAAAGCGGGTGAGATGTCCGTATTTGGTCATAAACCCACCTTAGCCCTCGGCCAGTATCACGCAGGCAGTCATATTCAAGGAATAACTGTCAAAATGGATTCATCACGCTTACCCGGAGATCAGCTTCATCCTGTCTCTCAAGTGGTTATGGGTTCTATGGATTCAGCAGACAAGCCCTTTCTGAAGCATCTTGTGACTCCAGCGATGAAGCGTATCCTTATAGACATCATGCGCTGTGATTATGAAGAGAAGCTCAAACGAATCTATCTGGAAGGAAAAGTATTGGAACTGACAGCAGTATGCATGCATGAATCCAAAAAGGGATTATCCGCTTTTTCGAAAATGTCTCAACCGGATATCGATTCTTTATTGCTGGCTAAAGAGATCCTTGATCGGGATTTATTATCTGCTCCAAGCCTCAGTCAGCTCTCCAGACAAATCTGCCTGAATGAATTCAAGCTGAAAAAGGGTTTCAAGCAACTCTTTGGCCTGTCGGTGCATGCCTATATTATTGAATGCAGACTGGAGGCGGCCTATCATCTGCTGGAAACCACTAGGATGAATATAACAACTGCTGCATCTATGTGCGGGTTTAACAACCCCAGCTATTTTGCCGAGAAGTTCAGGCAGAAATACGGTGCAGCACCCTCCCATTATTTCAGAAATCTCCGCTGAGAGCGGTCATAATAAAGGCTTGAATACAGTGGGTATCTATGATGCACCAGCCTCTTCGCCAGTATATAGCAGCAAGACTTCCGCCACGCTTTCGCAATCAGTTATATTGGCAAATGGACTAACAGCAGAAGATCAATATGTCGAGGATCGGACGATCACTCTCGTATTTAAGAATGGTGTATGGAAAGTCGATAGCGTCAGCAACGGGTTACGGATACTGATCGCAGGGTTTTTGGATTTTAAACCTTAATACAGGTTTATAGTTTGCTTAATTTGGTTACCGACCGTTTGGGAGCATTGGGACGGAAATGAGGAAGAGGAAATGTTCTGGGAATAGGGTTAAAGAGGCTCCGCTGTAGAGTGGTGTCTTTTTCGTATTATTAGGTCAACCGGAAAACTTCTGGTTGGCCTATTTCTGTAGGTGTTTT
>NZ_BMKR01000064.1 GCF_014644435.1 Paenibacillus albidus
AAGCTTGCGAACTGACCTTTTTACTGTGTCCACTCTATTGACAGAAGTACACTGAGTCCGTTTGACCAGAAAAATGAGCTTTTTTCGCGAAATAACGTTTCTCCGGTCCGCTAAGTCTGTCAACCGCTTATTTTGAGGTAAAGCCGCTTTTACTGTCAACGTTGCAGACTTTTCGGCAGATTTAGCGGGGGAAACTCCGTCTAATTGGAATCGGCAGTTCTTCCAACAAAAAAAGACAGCAAGTTTGCTGTCTTAAAGTACTCATCCAAGCTATCTATATATCACAACGTTACGCCAGCTACCCAAGCTCTGCAGGGCGAAGCGTGAGCCGTTCCATGCCGTTCATATATTTCCGCAGCGCCGGCGGAATATAGATCGAGCCGTCCTCCTGCTGGTGGTTCTCCAGTAGCGGGATCAGCAGCCGGGGAGTAGCGGCTGCCGTATTGTTCAGCGTGTGGCAGAATTGCAATCGTCCGCCTTCATCACGGTACCGGATGCCCGAGCGGCGGGCCTGGAAGTCGAGCAGATTCGAGGCCGAATGGGTCTCTCCGTAAGCCTGTCTGCTGGGCATCCAGGTCTCAATGTCGTATTGTTTATGCGTCTTGAGCGCCATATCGCCGGTACAGACAGCCATTACCCGGTAAGGCAGCTCCAGCAGCTGCAGAATATGCTCGGCATTGCCGAGAATCTCCTGAAGCATGCGATCCGACGTCTCCGCATCCCCGCGGCATAACACGACCTGCTCAACTTTGGCGAATTGATGTACCCGGTAGAGCCCGCGTACATCCCGTCCGGCTGAACCTACTTCACGCCGGAAGCAGGCCGAGACTCCGGCCAGCCGCATCGGCGACTCCACGTCCACGATCTCGTCGCTGTACAGCGAGACGAGCGAAACTTCCGACGTCCCGGCCAGCCAGCGGTCTTCGTCGTTCAGCTCATAGGTCTGATCCTTACCGCCGGGGAAGAACCCCGTCCGCGTAAGCGTCTCGGGGCGGACGATTACCGGCACATCCATCAGCGTGAACCCGCGCTCGGCCAGCACATCCATCGCCAGCCGCTGCACGGCCAAATGCAAATAAAGTCCGGCCCCCTTCAGCACATAGCTGCGCGGGCCGCCAGCCTTGACCCCGCGCGGGAGGTCAAGGATATCGTGCAGCTCGCCGAGCTCCACGTGGTCGCGCAGCGCGAACCCGAACTCCGGCGGCTCACCGGCCTGCCGCAGCTCCCGGTTGTCGCCGTCATCGCGGCCAACCGGCGTATCCGCCGAGACCGGATTGGGCGCGAGCAGCATCAGCTCGCCCCAGTGGCGCTCGGCCACCGCCAGCTCCGCCTCCAGGGAGCCGAGGCGGTTGTTGAGCTCGCGCACCTGCTCCTTGGCCGCTTCACCGGCCGGCCGGTCCCCCTGGCGCAGCAGCTGCTCCACCTGCTTGGTGAGCGTATTGCGCTCCGCCCGCAGCTGCTCCGTCTCCTGGCGCAACCTCCGCCGGGCAGTGTCCACTTCCAGCAGTGCATCCAGCGGGAACTTTACCTTTTTCCACTCGGCTGTCTTCCTTACGATTTCCTGATTGTCCCTGATCTAGTTCATGTCCAGCATCCGCTTTTCGCTCCTTTTCCTCTGTAAAAACGCAAAAAACGCCCTCATCCATGGGACGAGGAGCGTCAGCTCGCGGTGCCACCCAGGTTGACCGAAGTGCCATAACTTCCGGCAAAAACTTCGATCCTCTTTGGTCTTCGCGGTAACGGGCGAAACCCGGTAAACTTAGAGAGCACACACCAAGACAGGTGCTCCGGTCGCAGACGCCTCACGGTTGGATGCCGTTCATTGGCCTGATCGGGATGTGATATTGCTGCTTAGTATAGCGTAAGCCGGCGTCAAGCGCAAGAGGCTTCAACCTGAATCGGGTTTGACAGGAATCCCGTTCCTTTGATAGGATTATATTTAATTTAAAGTAATTTAGTCGGAATTAACGGCGCAGTCCGTCAGACCCGGCAGAAGAGGTGGAAAAATGGCCAAAATCGTTGTCATTAACGGAACGCCTTCCCTGGTATCAAGAATCAACGCAGTGATCGAATATGCGGAGGCAAACTTAAGCCAAAGCGGCTTTGAAGTCGAGCGGATCAATGTGGCGGAGCTCCCGCCGGAGGATCTGATTCATACCAAATTCGAGAGTGAAGCCATCGTCAAAGCCAATGGTCTGGTGGCCGAAGCCGACGCGGTAATCGTGGTCAGCCCGGTATATAAAGCCTCTTATACAGGCGTGTTGAAGACCTTCCTGGATCTGGTTCCGCAAAAAGGTCTCGCCGGAAAAATCGTGCTCCCGCTCTTCATGGGCGGCAGTCTGGCGCATCTGCTGACGATTGATTATGCACTCAAACCGGTGTTGTCCGTGCTGGGCGCCCGGCACATTCTCGGCGGTGTGTATGCCGTAGACTCCCAGGTGATCCGCAACGACCAGGGGCAAGTAGAAATCGCCGAAGAGCTGCAGCTGCGCCTGAACAGTGTCCTGGAAGAGCTGGCCGAGGAGACGAATCACCGGGTGGGGCGTAAGACCCAAGATTAACTTCGCACAACTCACAATTGCAAGCATGGGAAGGAGCTGGGGGCTAATTAGCCACCCGGCTATTCCTGTACCTGTCTGCTCAGCCGGTAATAGCGGTGCAGCTCCATAATGAAATGAAACAGCAGCAGGGCCAGCATCACATAGACAGCCATCAGAACGGCAGCTACCACCTGCTGCGTGGCGATCCCGAGGGACAGGTTGGCGACCAGACTTCCGAGTCCGATGTAGACGGAAAGGCCCGTGCCGGCCTTGGAGTTCTTGTCTTTCCAGGAAGGCGCAGGTTGGCCTTGCTTCGCCAAATGACGTGTGGCATAGGCGTAAAAAGCCAACCCGTACAGGCCAAAGGAGACCACGGAATACCAGGGCACCGGCAGGCTCAATATATCGTAGGCGAATTTCTGTGTAACTGTCATCAGCCCCAGGGAACAGAGGATGCCGTACACGCCGCGGAACAGGACGTAGTTGATTTGAAGCCTGCCAGGGGCGGCAATCAGCGCCAGTGCCCATAGATTAAGCAACACAAGCGGCGGAGCCAAGAGATACAGATACAACGGGTTATAAGGATTAGCCGCCACGGGTAAGGTTAAAAAAAGATCCGGGAGCAGCATCAGCGAGAAAACGTTGAGCCGGATGCTGCCGGCAGGGTAGGGCTGCCCGGGCTTTCCGGCGGGCTGACTGCGTTTCTTAAAGGAACGGGAACTGCTGCTCATTGGAAGGCTCCCCTTATACAGGTCTTACAAATCATCAAACCCGTTGTCGTCGCCAACCTTGCCGTAGTTGCGGGATTTGGCTTCAAAGAAGTCGGTTTTGGTCGCGTTCAGCGCATCGTCCGAGAAAGGTTTGATCCACGGCATGCAGTTCACATCTACTCCCTCGTAGGCCTTCTCCATCCCCATTAAGGTCAGCCGTTTGTTGGCAATATATTTAATATAATCGCCCAGCTCATTCAGATCAATGCCCCGTACATTCGTCAGCGTATAATGAGCCCAGTTAGTCTCCAGCTCCACCGCGCGGTCAATCGTCTTGTAGACATAATCCATGTTCTCCTTGGTGTTTAGTTCCGGGAAATCCGCCAGCAGCTGCTTGAACACTTCGGCGAAGAAATAGCAGTGCTGATTCTCGTCCCGCTGAATATAGGAGATCATCTGGCTGGTTGCCATCATTTTCTGGTCACGGGCCAGATTGTAGAAGAAGGCAAACGTGCTGTAGAAGAAAATCCCTTCCAGAATCAGGTCGGCGACCAGTGCATGGAAGAAGGTCTGTTTGGACGGTGCATCGCGGAACTCCTGGTAGATATCCGAGATGAACTGATTACGCTCCAGCAGCACCGGATCTTTTTTCCAATATTCAAAAATCTCCTTCTGCTCCCGGTCCGACACAATCGAAGACAGCACATAGGAATAAGACTGGTTATGCACCACTTCCTGCTGGCCGATAATGGCCGAGATGGCTTCCAGGGACGAGTCGGTAAAATAACGCTTCACATCGCCGACGAACATCGTCTGCATCGAATCCAGCGCCGCCAGCAGCGAGATGTTAATCTTGAACACGCGCTGCTCTTCAGCGTCCAGGTTCGGGAATTGCTGCGCATCCTTGGACATCGGAATCTCATCCGCGATCCAGTGATTGAGCAGCAGCACCTTGTACAGCTTGTACATATGCGGCATCCGAATGTCGTTCCAGTTCAGAATCCCCGAGCATTCCCCGTCGATGATGCGTGTGGATTGGTTGGGTGCTTCCGTATTAAAAATCTTTTGCAGTTGCATAATCTGCTTACCTCCATTATTTTGCCGAACTAGATTTGCTTGGTTGGATTTTGCTTGACTAGTGATGGAGTCATGGAGAGGAGGTTTGGAACTGTAGGAGCGGTAGCGTTCGCCTTTGTCTCCGGATTTTATCCGCTAGGAGCGGTATAAATCAGAAAATCTGGAGACAACAGCGACCGGAAGTCCAAACATTTCTCGGAATGACGGTTTATCACTGTAAATCTATCAAGCTGTTAGCTCGCGCAAGATTCACACTCTTCGATCGTTAGTGCCCGGCTCCGCACATAATAAGTCGACTTCAGTCCGCCCTTCCAGGCGTTCAGGTGCAGCTCCAGGAACTCGGTGGCCTTGATGTCCGGACGCACATACAGGTTGAAGCTTTGCGCCTGGTCCACATGGCGCTGGCGGGCCGAAGCCATGCGGATCGACCAGTTCTGGTCAATCATGAATGCCGTCTTGTAGTACCAGATCGTCTTCTCGGACAGATCCGGTGCCGGGTTGGCAATTTTGTACGTTGTTTTCTCTTCATACGAGAGCAGCTCATACAGCGGATCAATGCTGGCAGTGGAGCCGGCGATGATCGAGGTGGAGCCGTTTGGTGCAATCGCGAACAGCCAGGCGTTGCGGACACCGTCCTCAGCCACTTCGGCTTGCAACTCACGCCATTGTTCAGTCGTTACATACTTGCCTTCCTGTTCACCGCTGGTGTAGCCGCGTGTGGTGAAGTAGGCACCTGTCTCCCAGTCGGAGCCGGCGAACTTTGGATAGCGGCCTTTCTCACGGGCGAGCTCCATGCTGGAACGAACCAGCAGGTAGTTGATGTGCTCATACAGATGATTATTGTATTCTACGGCTTCTTCGGACTCCCAGCGGATGCCCTTAAGCGCGAGCAGGTGATGCAGGCCGAAAGTGCCCAGGCCGACGGCGCGGTATTGGCTATTGGTATATTGAGCCTGCAGTACCTCAATGTTGTTGATATCAATTACGTTGTCGAGCATGCGGACTTGAATCGGAACCAGTCTTTCCAGCACGCCAGCCGGAACGGCGCGGGCCAGATGAATGGAGTTCAGATTGCACACGACGAAATCGCCGGGAATTTTGGAAATGACGATCCGGGTCTGTCCGTCCTTGGTCACCAGTTCTTCCTGCTCAATTACCGTAGCGGACTGGTTCTGCATAATTTCCGTGCACAGGTTAGACGAGAAGACCATCCCTGCATGGCGGTTCGGGTTGGCGCGGTTGACGGTATCGCGGTAGAACATATAAGGCGTACCGGTCTCCAGCTGCGACTTCATAATCCGTTTCATGATGTCAATTGCGGCAACCGTGATGCGGGACAGCTCCGGGTGCGCCGTAGCTTCAGCATATTTCTCACGGAAGGCGCCTTGTCCGAGCTCTTCGTCGTAGAAGTCCTCAAGGCCCAGTGGACGGCCGGTTGCGTCTTTCCAGCCCATGACTTTCTTGACCTCATGCGGGCAGAACAGATTCCAGTGCCCCCGTGACTCCACGGCTTCCATGAACAGATCGGGCAGGCAGACCCCATGGAACACATCATGCGCGCGCATCCGCTCGTCGCCGTTGTTCAGCTTGAGATCAAGGAACGCAAGGATATCCTTGTGGAACACGTCCAGATAGACAGCGACAGCGCCTTTGCGGGTACCGAGCTGATCTACGCTGACAGCGGTATTGTTCAGCTGGCGAATCCACGGAATCACGCCGGAGCTGGTGTTCTTGTGACCGCGGATATCGGAGCCGCGGGCCCGGACTTTGCCGAGGTAGACGCCGATGCCTCCGCCCATTTTGCTGAGACGGGCTACATCCGTATTGGAATCGAAGATTCCTTCCAGCGAGTCGTCTACGGTGTCGATGAAGCAGCTGGAGAGCTGTCCGGCGACCTTTTTACCCGCATTGGACATAGTAGGGGTAGCGGCAGTCATGTAAATGTTGCTCATTGCCCAATAGGCTTCTTTGACCAGCTCCATACGTTTCTCGGCCGGTTCGGTGTGCATCAGGAACATGGCGATAATCATATAACGCTCCTGCGGCAATTCCATCACCCGTCCGTCAAAATCATGAGCCAGGTAGCGGTCAGACAGCGTCAGCAGGCCAATGTAATCGAACAGCAGATCGCGGGTATAATCGATACAGCCGCCCAGTTCGGCGATTTGCTCTTTGGTATAGTGCGTCAGCAGCTCTTCGCGGTAGATCCCTTTTTTGACCAGGTCGGTGATCAGGGGGTAGAGCTCTCCGTAAGGCTCCTCCGGGTAGGCTTTGTAGCGGCGGTTGACGGCAGCTTTCTTATAGAGGGAAGTCAGCAGGGAGCGTGCAGCTGCAAATTTCCAGTCCGGTTCTTCTTTGGTGACCAGTTCGAGGGCACTCATTGTAAAAGCACTGCTGATTTCTTCTCCACTGACCTCTTCGCGGCGTAGCTTGGACTTCACACCGCGGAGCAGGGTTTCTTTGCTGAGCTGTTCAAGGCCATTCAGGATACGGTCGGCGTATACGGAGAGGCGGATTTCATCAAAAGCCAGCTGACGGTTATCGGGTTTGACTACGAGTTGTGGCATGGGATCATCATCCTTTCAGGATTAGGGTTATATGAATTGAATTGTGAATACTTAAATTTGAAATATAACAGCGCAGAAGGCGGCCCACATACGCTAAAGCGCTGCGGGCTGCCAGAGAATAACATGCGGACCAGCCAGGCTGGTCTTTATATCAATAATGCGTTGATTGCTGCTCCCCCGGTAGGGGAGGGTGGTGTCCTTCAGCTCTTCAACAAAACGTCCGTCGATAAGCACCTGACATTCAGCGAGCAGCATCCACTCCGGGGAACCTGGAGCCGCTGTAAGTTCTTCATACGTATAACCGCTGTAGATCCAAATGGGGAAATCCGGGAGTTCGGCGCGCAGCTCATGGATGAATTCCACAGCCTCTGCGGCTGAGAAGAAGGGATCGCCTCCAGCCAGCGTCAGGCCATCCAGCAGCGGATTGCCGGCAATTTCAGCAATAATCTCGCGTCTGCGTTCCAAGGTAAAGAGTTCGCCGTAATTGAAATTCCAGGTCTCGGGATTGAAACATCCCGGGCAACGGTGGCGGCAGCCGCTCAGAAAGAGGACGGCCCGCAGGCCTTCCCCCTCATTAATGGATTCCGGGTAGTAGCCGCATATATTCATAGATGCTTAACACGGTCCCGTACTTCCGCTTGCTTGGCGGCATTGAAGCGGGTCTGATAATCGCCCGTCAAATACCCGGTCACCCGGCGCAACCGCCGGATATGCACTTCATGCTCATGCGCATTGCAGGAAGGGCAGTTCGTGCCGATGACGCCTTCGTACCCGCAGGCGGAGCAGCGGTCGATCGGGTGGTTGATGCTGAAGTAGCTGATATCCTGCTGCAAGGCGTATTTGATGATTTTGACAAAAGCACTTGGGTTGCTCCGGGCGTTGCCGTTCAGCTCAACATAGGAAATGGCCCCGGCATTGCAGTGCTCATGGAATGGCGCCTCCAGACTGATCTTGCTGGCAGCACTCAGGTCGTAATATACCGGTATGTGAAAAGAGTTCGTATAATATTCGCGGTCGGTGACTCCTGGAATGGAACCGAGCACCTTGCGGTCAATTTTGGTGAATTTGCCGGACAAGCCTTCGGCAGGAGTGGCGAACAGAGTGATGTTCAAGTCCAGCTCTTCGCTCTTCCGGTTGCAATATTCACGCATGTGGCGGACGATAGCCACGGCTTTGGCATGAACGTCCATATCTTCGCCATGGTGCTTGCCGTACATCGCCTTCATGCATTCCGCCATGCCGATGAAGCCCAGTGAGAGGCTGCCATGCTTCAGCAGTTCGCCTACACTGTCTTCGGGAGCCAGCTCCTGTCCGCCTTCCCAGACGCCTTCACGCATCATGAAGTCGGAGGCTTTGGCCTTCTGTGCACTCTGGATGCGGAAGCGGTGAAGGAGGCCTTCCAGCGCAATATCCATATAGTGGTCCAAATCGTCGTAGAAGCCGGCTTCATCGGCCACACTGCGGCGGCCGGTGATGGTGCCATGGGTCAGCCCCAAGCGGACCAGGTTAAGGGTGTTGAATGACAGATTGCCTTTGCCCGAGCAGCGGTTGCGCCCGAAGCGGTCTCCCAGCACCCGGGTGCGGCAGCCCATCGTAGCAAACTCTGTATCAGGGTTCGCCGGATCATAATGCTGCATATTCAGCGGAGCATCAAGGTTAGCGAAATTGGGATACAGCCTGCGGGCGGAGCAATCGGCAGCTTTGAGGAAAAGCTCGTAGTTGGGCTCTCCCGGCTGCTGGTTCACGCCTTGCTTGCATTTGAAAATCTGGATCGGGAATACCGGTGTCTCACCGCTGCCCAGTCCGTTCATGGTCGCAGTCAGCAGGGAGCTGATGACGAGCTGGCCTTCCGGAGAGGTGCAGGTCCCGTAGTTGATGCTGGTGAACGGAATCTGCCCGCCGGAGCGGCTGGACATGGTGTTCAGATTATGTATCATGCTCTCGGCTGCCTGCAGCGTTTCGCTCGTCGTTTCTTTCAGCGCGAAATTGAAGGATTTGGGATACTGGGCGGCCAGATCGCTCCGGCTCATGGAAATGTCGCCCAAGTGTTCACCGGCTTGTCCCTCTTCAAAATACTCCAGGCCCTTGCGGAACAGCTTGGCAAAGGACTTGGTGACGTATGGAGCGAGATCGTAATCGAGTTTATTGGCAGAAACGCCGCCGTATTGGGCATTCTGCTGAGATTGAAATATAATTGCAACCAGTGACATAGCCGTCATAATGGAGTTCGGAGGCCGGACACTGCCGTTGCCGGTATTGAAGCCTTCACGCAGAAGTCTTTCAAACGGGATAAAAATACAGTTGGTTGTGCCGATGGCGTATTGATCCAGATCATGTACGTAGACGACATTCTCTTCAATGGCCTGTACCAGCTGTGGAGGCATCGTAAAATTGCGGGCGTACCACTTGGAATACTCGCTGCCGAATTTGCTCATTTTACCCGAGAAACTTTCCCCGTTCAAATTGGCGTTCTCGCGCAGCAGGTCCAAATCCCGGCTATCGATAATATCACGACCCAATTGGATCATTTCCTCCAACAGAACATCCTGTGTTTTCTGTCCAACGTCATACCGTTTCTCCAGCAACGTCATTGTATAGCTCTCCTCCTTAAACATGTAAAAAAGCATTTCCGGCCGAGGGTGGCAGAAAATGCCCGTATGCATAGCGTAATACCCGGGTGGGGGTAATGGCAGTGGTCTTTGGAAAGCAGGCCGCATGCGGACACCTTCCTGTTCCTCGCAGGCATTCATAATCAGGTGTCGACTGAAAACAGGCAGGTATCTGGCTTCCGGATTCCTTTGCCGCACCTTCCGGGGGAGTTACACCCCTCAGTGGCTTTTGCGGAGAAGAGCTCTAAGAAAGCTTCTGGAGCCTCAGCGAGCCATCCGGTTACAGTGGCGGGACCGCAGCGGATTCGCACCGCACTTCCCTATTAAGCTTCAAACCTCACAAAGGATTAAAGCGCCTGTTTTCACTATATTTTGTTATGGTTTAATAAACTTAACCCAAGATATTGTGTTTGTAAACAATTTTTTACGAACCCGCGCCACTGCTGGATTTGCAGCATTTCCTCCACAATTGATCCACAGCTAGTCCACAGGGTATCCACAGTTGATCCACAAAATCCACAGCCAGGAGTCATAAATTGTCCGTGAAAATGCCACAAAGCGTCCATAAATCATGTGTGCAAAAGCACAGTCTTTAATATGAATCCAAAGTAGTTTGTGGCAGGGCAGAGGTGTTGGTACAATAGAAGAGAAAAACGGGTTGCATCAGTCACCTATACAGGTAGGGGAGGGAATTCGTATGGCGATTGCCGAAGTTACAGTTATTCCTATCGGAACAGGAAGCACAAGTCTCAGCAGTTATGTGGCCGACATGCAGCGTGTGTTGAAGACCGTAGAAGGCATCACCTATGAGCTGACATCCATGGGAACCATTATTGAAGGCCCGCTGCCGCGGATTCTTGCCGCCGTAGAGGCGCTGCATGAGTCTCCTTTTACAGCCGGAGCCCAGCGCGTATCCACCTCGCTTAAGATTGACGACCGCCGGGATAAGGTTTCTTCCAGCCGCAGCAAGCTCGAGGCGGTAGAACGCAAGCTTAAACAGAATTAGGTCAGGACGTTCAGGCCCAAATGACAATGAGAAGGAGTGGTTCTATCGTGGCACATCAGGTACAGCAAATCGGGATTCAAATGTACACGCTTCGCGACCGCACGCAGCAGGATTTTCTGGGAACACTGCGGGAAGTCGCGGATCTCGGCTATGAGGCAGTGGAATTCGCCGGTTATTTTGGCGTATCCGCCAAAGAACTGCGCGATACCCTGGATGGACTTGGCCTTGCAGCTCCATCGGCCCATATCGGCCTCGATTTCAGTGGTCTCACAGAGATGAAGTCAGCCTTATCCCGGGAGATCGAATATGCCCAGGAGCTTGGCCTGCAGTACATTATTACGCCTTCCGCCCCTGTCCCGCAGAATCCGTCGCTGGATGACGTGAAACGTCTGATCCCCTTTTTCGAACAGGCTTCCGAACTTGTCGTGGCGGCAGGGCTGAAATACGGTTACCACAACCATGCCTACGAATTTCAAAAAGTGGACGGAAAGGCCATCATCGACATCTGGCTGGAGTCCATCCCCGAGGAGCGGATGATCGCTGAATTCGACCTGGGCTGGGTGCAAGTCGGCGGTGCAAGTCCGGCGGACTATATCTCCCGCTATGCCGGGCGCGTGCCGATAGTGCATATCAAGGATTTCGGAGCCGGTGGGGTAGAGAAAGAATTGGGGCAAGGCGAGGTTGATTTCCAGAAAGTCTTCGACCTCGCAGATGCAAGCGGCATTCTCTACTATATGGTGGAGCAGGAGGTATACATATCCTCGTCCCTGGAGAGCGCCAAGGATTGTCTGGAGTATTTCCGCAAGATGGGGATGCTGTAGCTATTTCTGGATTCATTCAGTATATATGATATAAGGCGCGGCATTCCGGGAGTCCGGGGACGCGTCTTTTTTTCGCGCATTCTCCATAACCTTACAGGATTACCCATATTTTTTTAACGTGTCTGTCTGTGTACTGTCATGTATTATAGCTTTAAGCTAGGGTGCAAGGGAGCATACCTAATCATAGAAAGCGGATGGTCCAATGAGGAGACGAAACGATCTGCCCGCAGTTTCTTCGGGCGGGATACACTGAGTGGACAAATGTATTGGACGCTGCTGACAAGTGCCATGATTCCGCTGATCATGACGGGGAACCCTGGCTTTGTATTCAATCACTTCCATTCTGGACAACAAAATCGAGAAGGGCATTGAGGGCAATTTAGAGCGGGTGCTTCAGACCCTGGAGACTACTTTGAGTAATTTGTATGATGTGTCACAGCAGATGTCCTTTGAGGGCTTTGTGGGACAGGACATGCTCATCGATCCCAAGATGGTCGAGTTTACGACGTATACCGGCTTACCCACTTGATCTCCCCGCCAGTCACTGATCCGAAGCGGCAACACTGACGCTCTTTTCATTCAGAAACCTCCTGACTTTTTTAAACACACTTGATTTACCAAAGCCACCACTCCTCTTTGTTCTATTTTTAGTGTGTTTTACATAATTATGGTATATTTATTTCCAGGATATCACAAGTAAAATATGGGAAATTGGAGGGGGTTTAATGACACTATCAAAATGCTTTAAGTTTTCAATGACATTGTTATTCTTTTTAATTATTTGTTCAGCTTGCCAAAGTAATAGGGAAGAAGGACCGAGCGAATATATTTCGTTAGATGAATTAAAAAGCTTATCTGAAAAGGGCGTCTCACTGAATTGGGATGATTTTAACAAATATTCTTTTGAGGATATCGGTTCAGGATTATATATAAGAAAGTACAAAATCGAAGGAGGACACCAGTTGTTAATTAGGGGTAAAAGCCTAGAAAATCCACCTGAGCAAATTTTTATTGTTGATGAAAATGGTAAGGAACTAGATCTTACTCAAGATAATTTGAGCGAATTGTATGACTTGAAGTAAAAATCATAAAATGTATGTAAGTCCTCTAGTTAATGGCGCGGCCCTCCGGGTTTTCTAGGCCGCGCTTTTTGTTTGCTTCTGCCATCTTTCTATCCTTTACTCTAGTAAAGCCCACGCCGTATTCTGTCCCTCTTTTTTACGGATTCATACTGTCCCACAGCGTTTGAAATGCGCCGGACTCGACCTCGAAGAATACTGGCGCATTGCCGTAGCGTACCAGCCCTTGACCAAACAGCGTCAACTCTACCCGGGCATTGTCTTCCAACTGAAGGTAGATGATCTTGCGGTCTTCGCTGTCGTAGATGCCTTGCTCGGTCAGCGGCTCCGCCGCCAGCGGTTTGGCCGCTTGGAGCGCTGTCAGGAAGCCGTCAAGCGCTTCGCCCCCAGCGAGTGGAGAGTACTTCTGCAGGCCGTTGTTCCAGCTGTCGAAGCTTTCCCACTGGGCCGAAGCGATTCGGCCTTCAAGATTCAGCTTGCCAAACAGGTCCGCGCCGCTGTTTACGGTGATGCCGTTCGTATGCTCGTACAGCTCGGCGTAGACCTGGCCGTCGATTTCCGTATAGGACATAATCAGGAAGTCGGAATCGTATTCCTTCACGGAATAGATATCCGCTTCGCCGATGTTGGAGGATAACTCGATGTATTCGTCTTTGCCGCTCCATTCGTTGATACCGCTTGTAGTCCGTCCCAGCTTGTCGCCGCGCAGTGCGGCGGCGTCGGCGGCGTCAATGCGGGTCGCGGACTGTGTATAGATATTGCCCTTATACACGACCAGCGCTATCATATCTGCCTGAACGCCAGCTTCCATATCCGGAAGTTCCATCTTGGGAATGACGATGCTAGCGGACGTGCCCGCATCTGATCCGCCTGGATTCACCTGGGCCACCTGCCCCGGGGCTGCCGGTCCGCTCAACTGGTTCCAAATCTTTGGTGTGGCCAGACCGACCCCGGCAGCAAGCACAACGCTTGCCGCGATATAGATCATCTTGCGCTTCCGCTTCCGCTCCTGCCGCTGCTCCAGTTTGTCGATCAATCCTTGTTTCATCTCTTCGCCCGGTTTCATCAAATCCACCGCCTTCTTGTATGTTGTTTGAAACTGATCTTCGTTCACTGCGGTTCCGCTCCTTTCAGCTCCAGTTTTAACAGCTGTCTTCCCCGCTGAAGCCTCATCTTTACGGCAGACGCGCTGATCTGCAGAATCTTGCTGATCTCTTGGATGGGATAATCTTCGTAATAATACAGATGGACAACGCTCTTATACTTCACGGGCAGTGCCAGCACGAGCTGCAGCAGCGCCAAATCCTCGGGACTGTCGGCAGTAACCGGCTCCGCGCCCTCCAGCTTGACCTCACGCTTTCGCCAGCCTCTGCCCAGCATTGTTTTGCAATGATTGGTGATTACCCGGATCAGCCATGCCTTCTGATGTTCGGCGTCCTTGAACTCTGGCGCTTTTTCCATTAGCTTGATGAAGGTATCCTGAGTGGCTTCTTCGGCATCCTGACGGCTGCCTAGATGGACCAGGGCGATCCGGAACAGCATATCTGCGTAGGTTTCGTAACTCTTCATCACATGATTTCCCGGCCGGGACATGGATCGCTGCATTATGCTATGCCCTCCTTTACCTATAACACCATTAAGGACGGCATTTGGTCACATTTTGTTCCTGGGGAACTTTATTTACGCTGCGTGTGCACCTCGGGGATCATACGGAACTTAATGAGCATTACAGAATAGCTTTGGGTTGCACCCGTAATGCGTAATATTTCCAAATAAATCATATTTATTTGATCCAGAGTAATTTAACTAACCCAAGTAGATATAGAGAAGGCGGGTCAGGATGAAATTTAAGGCATTGACGTTGATAGTAAAATTTTTTATTTTTAGTAGGATGCAGTTCTGATTTTAAACCGGATACATTTTCTGAAAAAGATATCGCAATTCAAAAGGTAGATAATGAAAATGAAAAAGTTTATTACGGAATGAAACGTGAAGAAGCGGAGAAAGTTCTCGGTGTGGGTGAAGAAGGACTAATGAAATATACATTTTACAGTAACGGGGTTAATGTGTTTTATAGAGATGACAAAGTGGTATCATTTTACCTAGGTGAAAAGTCTAAAGGGGTTTACAGAACTTCAAGAGGTGTTGAGATTGGAATGAGTAAGGCGAAGTTTATAGAGTTGTTCGGAGAAAAACATGTTAATGAAGAGGAAAATGGAGAACCATATTATATGTATGACATTGTAAATAAGGAATATCTAAAATTAGAGGATATAAAGAGTATCGAACGGATACATTTGGAAAATATATATGTATCTTCAATATCAGAGGATGTTGATGAGAATATTGACGCAATAATGATTTTTGACCGCAGGAGTTTTTTATACAGTGATTAATCACCTAACGATCACATTAAGCAAATCTTTATCTGCATTTCATCAGAGCTTAAGCTTCGGAGGGTATATTAGTCACATGACCCCCTTATCATATAGACTTTGGCCCTGCCGGACGTTGGCGGGGTCACTTTTTTTGTGGATTCTGCATATTTTGCAGCCGAAAAGGTGTACAATAGAAAGTGGATTTTAGAGATACGGCATCCGGAGAAGATTGAATACTGTGGAATTTGTCGGTATGGCATAGATGAGAAGTGGATTACTTTTTGAATAGGTTTAATTTGAGGAAGGGGCGTATGCAAAGAACATGGGCAGTCTTGCCATTGCATGGTTTTGTATGCTTTGTTTATTCTTTACGTTCAAGGACAGGGTGAGCCGCAAGATATTATATCCGGTAGTTATAGTTGTGCTGTTTGGGACGCTTGGATATTGGAAAGTTCTGATGTAAGGTTTTTTTAATGTAATTTTTAGGTGGCTATAAGCTTATTTTCAGGTTGAAGATATATAGTGGAACTACCAAACACCCCCCAGTGTTTTGTGGTATAGCTTGCGGGTCTTGCCAACTCCCATGGCAGGGCCTTTTTTTTGTCTGTCTAGGGGGAAAAGGATTCATTGGGGCCGGATTTGATCCGGTATTGATCCTCATAACTCTTGAAGGCCGTAATATCAAGTCCAAGGTACCTTCTCATATGAATGGTGGCCTGAGCGGCAATGATATCATTTAGCAGCAGCATGCGTTCATGGTAACCCCGGCAGATATATTTGGCCTCAATGCCAGCCTCCAACCGCTGCTGTTCATATACCTTGATTCCGCGTGTCCGCATCTGTGTACGCACATCCCTTAGATCGCTGGTGGCCATGGCAGCGGCAGTATGGAGCACTTCAAGGTAGGGGGCAGGTGTGCGCAAATGGGCCGAAAGAATCGCAGCATCACGTTCAAAAGCCGTCAAAATCAGCGGGAGCAATACATAGGATTTCACCAGCATATTGTCTGTGCCTTCCGCTCTGTGCATGAACTCACCACCCTCGAATAGGAACATATATTCGTATTCTAACCCAATGTTAAAAAAATAATCAATGGTATTTCTAAACAGCATATAAATGTGATTAAATTCACAAAAGGAATGTCAGGAATGATTTATATTAAATTTGTAATACTAAATTTATTGTTATCTATTCAGGAAAAAAGGTGAATGGTGATGAATCAAGAAGGGAATTTCCGCCGTGGCTTGTTGTTCGGTTTGTTCCTCAGTATCCCCTTGTGGATGTCGATGATCGGCTGGATGCAGCTTTTCTAAAAAAAACGGGTTTTATTATTGAAAGCGTCGATTGAAAGCGTCCATTGGCGCTTTTTTTGTTATTTGCGAATTTACACCATGTATATTTGGCTGCCTTTGGAACATCTACGGACTGCACAGCCCTTATTATCTCCATATGGCGTATGTATCCGCGCTTGCGGACTGTATTGTTCTTATTACCTCACCACTGGACAGATATAGAGTGGATCCGTGAATAGGTGCATCTGTTCCGTAAGCATGGGGGAAATGGTGTTATCTATGAAAATAAGTCCACCTCAGTCCGTTACTGCACCTTGGTACGTCTGCTGTCTAATCAGAGCTGCCGGTCTCAACTTTGGCTGGTCCCGTATTCAAGAAAATGATTATATTGACAATAATGAGGGGGCCAAGCTAAACTATGAATATCTCTTGGGCGACAAAAGTCATAGACATGTTGTTATAAAGAAGTGATTGGTGGGCCTAATTTACTATTTTTATAGTCTGCATCAGAATATTTTCCGGATTAGGTTCTTTAATCATGTAACCGCATAGTATACATATATACAGTCATGTATAATAGCAAACCGTTCGAAAGAGCGGGACGCAAAGTCCAGGAGTCTAAAACGCTGCGAGGCGTAATGATCGTCCGACTGCCATGAAGTGCAACTCTACTTCTAGGCGGTTTTTTTGTCGTTCGGTCACTGATTCGCAAGTTCGCTATTTTATCAACAGGAGGTGCAGTTTTTGAAAAAGAGGCCTAGATCTTTAATTTCTTTGGCCATGGTAGGCATGCTTACGGTGGGAAGTGTGTTCTCGCCGGGGCTTGCGGTGAATGCCGCAGCAGGAGTACCCTATACTCCTACGCCCGTTCTTGGAGTTGCCGGTAATTTTAATGCGTTTGTGTTTGGGGATTTCACCCAATCCAATGATCAGATTCACGGCCGTCTCGCTGCTGAAGGAAATATTACCTTGCAGAGTTATGGAGTATCGAAAGATGCTCCTGGTGGTGATGTCCTCATCGCCGGCAACAATGTGAGCTTTACCAATGGAACTGTGTATGGAACAACAGTCTATGGAGGTGCGTTTACCAGCTCGGGGGCAGATCTCAAGGGTGGCTCGAGGAAGGATACACCTATCGATTTTGATGCTGCTGAACAATTTTTGCGGAGTAAATCCAATGAACTGGCAGCTCTTCCGCCCGCAGGCTCTTTCACCAAAGAATATGGAAAAATAACAATTAATGCTTCGGAAAGCTATAACGTTATTCATCTAACAGCTGCAGATCTAGGGAGTGCCAATGGCCTGCAGTTCAATATCGCCGGAAATGGCACCGTTATTGTGAATGTAAGCGGATCTTCAGTCCGGATTCCAAGTTTTCAGATTTGGGGTGGGAGCCCCCACAAGGTATTATTCAATTTTCCTGATGCCACTTCCCTGAATGTAGCCAATACAACGATTGAAGGTACTATTTTGGCACCCAATGCGGATGTGTATTACGATTATGCAGAGCTGCACGGTACGTTGATTGCCCAATCGTTCAAGGGCCATGTGCAAATGCACCATTATCCGTATTATGGCGGCGAACCTCCGGTGAAACCGACAGCAACGCCAAAACCGACAGCAACGCCAAAACCGACGGCAACAGCTACACCGAAGCCGACCGCGACGCCAAAGCCAACAGAGACGCCGAAGCCGACCGAGACGCCAAAGCCGACGAAGACGCCGGAGCCAACAGAGACGCCAAAGCCAACGAAGACGCCAAAGCCAACAGAGACGCCAAAGCCAACTAAGACGCCGAAGCCGACCGAGACGCCAAAGCCGACGAAGACGCCAAAGCCGACTGAGACGCCAAAGCCAACGAAGACGCCGAAGCCAACCGAGACGCCAAAGCCAACGAAGACGCCGAAGCCAACTGAAACGCCGAAGCCAACGAAGACGCCAAAGCCGACCGAGACGCCAAAGCCGACGAAGACGCCGAAGCCAACAGAGACGCCGAAGCCGACCGAGACGCCAAAGCCAACGAAGACGCCAATGCCGACGGAGACTCCGAAGCCGACGAAGACGCCGAAGCCGACTGAGACGCCAAAGCCGACTGAGACGCCAAAGCCGACTGAGACGCCAAAGCCGACGGTGGAACCAACGCCGACGCCAACAGCGCCGCCAACGCCGGAACCAACACCGACGCCGACGGTAGAACCGACACCGACGCCAACAGCGCCGCCAACGCCGACGCCGACGGTAGAACCGACACCGACACCAACAGCGCCGCCAACACCGACGCCGACGGTAGAACCGACACCGACGCCAACAGCGCCGCCAACGCCGACGCCGACGCCGACGGTAGAACCGACACCGACACCAACAGCGCCGCCAACACCGACGCCGACGGTAGAACCGACGCCAACGCCGGTGGCAACACCGACACCGACGCCAACAGCACCGCCAACGCCGACGCCGACGGTAGAACCAACGCCGACGCCAACAGCACCGCCAACGCCGGAACCAACACCGACGCCGACGGTAGAACCGACACCGACACCAACAGCGCCGCCAACGCCGACGCCGACGGTAGAACCAACGCCAACGCCAACGCCGACGCCAACAGCGCCGCCAACGCCGACGCCGACGGTAGAACCAACGCCAACGCCAACGCCGACGCCAACGCCGACGCCGACGGTAGAACCAACGCCAACGCCAACAGCACCGCCAACGCCGACGCCGACGGTAGAACCGACACCGACGCCAACGCCGGTGGCAACGCCGACACCAACGCCGGTGGCAACACCGACACCAACGCCGGTGGCAACACCGACGCCAACGCCGGTGGCAACACCGACAC
>NZ_BMKR01000065.1 GCF_014644435.1 Paenibacillus albidus
TTAAAACACCTACAGAAATAGGCCAACCAGAAGTTTTCCGGTTGACCTAATAATACGAAAGAAATGCTGTTCATTGTGCAATCACAACTTGCAATTGACCTGAATTGCTCTATCGATGACCTGAACGGCGAGAGGGACAGCATTATTTTTGTTGAAGCTAAAGAAAATCCTGGATGCAGGCCATTTCCGAGGAAGGCGCGTTATTTCGAAATTGTGTCTATGGGGAAATCAATTGTAGTATCGGCTACATCCGAACGGTTGTTAATTGCCAAAACACAGATGCAGGGCAAAGACAGGGATACCGTATTCTCCTTGCCATTTATCAGAGGTCTTTACTTGCATTTTCTGCCTGATGTAAAAAGAATAAAGCCAATGGCACCACCAAAATTTTTTTCATTTGAGCTGATTAAGCGAGAAGAAGTGGTCAGTCTATTTGATGTCACAAGATTCAATGAAGCTATTATTTATGATACGAATCTTCCCTGGCAGACTGATCTAGCTGTGCTTACAAAGCAAGACGGGGAAATTGTTGGTGTGGCAGGAGCAAGCAAAACCTGTGCAAAACTGTGGCAAATTGGGATAGAAGTATTACCCAAATATCGTAATTTGGGATTGGCTAGTTATCTTGTAAACAAGTTAACTTTTGAAATATTGGAACGTGGAGAGATACCGAGTTATGACGTAATCACCAGTAACATTGCTTCACAGAGAGTAGCTCAACGATTAGGGTATTTTCCCGCATGGGTGTCTGATTGGCGATGCAATTTTGAAGGACTTGAACAGTAATTGTATCTCAAGAAGCTTCAACTAACGAGAAACGTTAGCTGAATATACTTACGACGGCAACCGTCCAAGATCGGTTGCCGTTTTCTCAACTAACGGGCTTGATAATCAACATAACTTTGAAATACACGAATAAAGCACCTGATACTTTCAGGTGCTTTTTGTTGTACCACTTTTGTTTGTAACGAAATCGCTTAATCACTTCAATATTTTAGGAATTTTTAATATTTCCCCACTTTTTTCTTAAGCAATCTTATCTATTCTAAATGCATTGGAAAGAGTAACAGGCCAGGATGGAGGTCTAAACTTACTGAGAAAGGAAGGATCAGTCAATCATGAAAAAATGGCTCCGTAAGGATGCTTCGGCGGCCATGTTTTTTCTCGTGCCAAGCGGTATCGGATTTACACTCTTTTATCTTATCCCGTTTGCCATGGGTATGTATTATTCCGTTATGAGCCAATCGGTGGGCGGCGATTTTGTGGGATTCGCTAATTACCTGGAACTGCTTGAAAGTGGTTCCTTCCGCAAGGCGGTATCCAATACGTTTTACTTCAGCGCGGTCAGTGTTCCGCTTATGGTCATGCTGTCACTCGGGTTAGCGATGCTGCTGAATAAAAATACATATTTTCAAAAATGGCTACGTACAGCTTATGTTATGCCGCTTGTTGTGCCCGTCGCCTCCATCATCATGATCTGGCAGCTGCTGTTTGATTGGAACGGCTCCCTGAACGCCTGGCTGAACAGCTTCGGATATGAACGAGTGGACTGGATGAAGACGGAATCGGCACGTTGGGTCGTAATCATTGTGTACCTATGGAAGAACATGGGTTACAACGTCATTTTATTCCTGGCGGGACTACAGCAAATTCCGAAGGATTACTACGAAACGGCCCGGATTGAGGGGGCTGGTCGTTTACGGCAATTCCGAAGTATTACTCTGGTCTATCTGACTTCCACAATGTTTTTTGTTGTGATCATGTCCATTATCAATTCATTCAAAGTGTTCCGTGAAACGTATCTGATCGCAGGTGATTACCCCCATAACAGCATTTATATGATGCAGCATTATATGAACAATATGTTCGTGTCACTCGACATTCAGAAGCTGACTGCAGCGGCAACCCTGATGTTTCTCTGTATTTTACTGATTGTACTAGTGCTGTTTGCGATTGAGCGCCGGCATCGGCAGTACATGGAATAGGAGGTGGAGCAAAGTCTGTGCGAGTAGCCCACATATTGAAAAAAAGTGCTTTAACGTTTGTCTTGGGTGTTATTGCTATGATCTTAATATCTCCCATTGTGATTACATTCACAAATTCATTGATGACAGAACTGGAGATTCAGATCAATTACGGTCTCATCGGTCAAATGAAAGAAATGATTCCAGGTAGAGATGGTTCTTTTGCAAATCTGAAACTGATTCCGGACAAGGTGTCTTTTGCACAGTATGGGAAGGTTTTCATTGACAACCCGAAGTATCTGACGATGTTCTGGAACTCTGTGTTCATGGTGATGCCGATTATTGTGGGTCAGACACTCGTCGCAGCACTGGCTGCTTATGCATTCTCCAAGCTGAAATTCCGCGGCCGGGATTCGATGTTTTTGGTCTATGTTATGACGATGCTCATGCCGTTCCAAGTCACGCTTGTACCCAACTATATTATGGTCGATAAGCTTGGAATGCTGAATAGTACGGGCGCCATCATTGTTCCTGGCATTTTCGCAGCTTTTGGCGTATTTATGCTCAGACAGTTCATGCTGGACATTCCCTATGCCTACATTGAAGCTGCGAAAATAGACGGTGCCGGACATTTGCGGATTTTTATAACGATGATTGTTCCGATGATCAAGCCGGGATTGGCCGCACTTGTGATCTTGCTGTTCGTTGATTATTGGAACATGGTGGAGCAGCCGCTTATTTTTTTGGACGACCCGTTTAAGCAGCCGCTGTCCGTCTTTTTATCCAGGATTAATGATAGCGACCGGGGGATTGCCTTTGCTGCATCCATGCTCTATATGGCCCCGATGGTAATGTTATTTCTGTATGCGGAGTCGTATTTCATAGAGGGCATTCAATTGTCAGGTGTTAAGGGTTAACTTATTAGGGCGGGTTTTAGGAGGGGAAGAAAGGATATGGAGCTTGGAAAAGGGTTGGCTGACCAAAGACGAAAGCGAATCCTTCAAATCGTGTTCATGTGTTTTATGGGGGTGCTGGTGCTGTTTACATTGTTCAGTAACACGCTGCAGTCGTTAACCTTGCCCAAGGTGACCACGGAACAGCCGAAACAGGGAGGCATTGAGCTATCGATCGCGGGAAGCGGAATACTTCAGCCGATGGCCGAAGCTAAACTATCCAGTTCAAACGACTGGAAGGTTCAGCAGATTCACGTAAAAGAAGGTGAACGTGTGAAGAAGGGACAGAAGCTTATCGCTTATGACAACTCAACAGCAAGACAAGAAATCGAACTTGAAATAACGAATCTGGAAAAGCAGAGAATCGAGCAGCAGAATCTTCAGGACCAGTTTATTCAATCTTCCATTGAGGAGGATGAGCTTAAGCTGCGCAGCGCAAAACGTGAAATTGAAAAAGGGAAACTCGATATTGCTGCGCAGGAACGCAAGATCAATGAAATGAGAGAACGCCTGTCAAAAGATCAAGTACTGACGGCTCCGTTCGACGGGATTGTAACAAAGCTGAACTCGGTAGAAGGACTGGCATCTGCTGGCGAGCCGGATGTCATTGTCTCGAATAGCAGCCATGGCTATAGGATTGACGTCGGTGCTGATGCAAAACGCTTATCCAGCATTGGGATATCCGTTGGTGAGCGGATCGAGGTAGAGGTCCACACAGATAAAGAGCAGCAAGCCAGTGTCATGGAAGGTGTAATTGAAGAAATCACCAATGCGGAACCGATGATTGAGGGGGCAGCCGAAGGAGCCGAGACGATAACCGTCCCTCAAAAGAGGATTCGTATTAAACTCATCAACTCCAAGCTGAAAGGAGGTGAGCAGGCTCGGATTCACATCGAGAAAAGCTCTCTCGATCAAGGGCTGCTTGTTTCTAATGAAGCTATTCATCAGGACCGGGAAGGGATATACGTTTTTGTTGTCGTCGAGCAGCCGGGTGCACTCGGTAATGTCTTTGTTGCACGAAAAGTCAACATCAAGCTCAGCGAGCGGAATGACAAAGAAACGATGATCCAAACGGATAGCATCTATGAACAAGATAAGATCATACTGAACAGCAGCGAACCTCTTCAGGACGGCAACCGAGTTCGTTTGGAATAGTGAGGCGTTGTAACCAGAGCATATCAGGAGGAAATTATACGATGAAAAAATGGTTTTTACTTATTTCTATGGGTGCTTTAATCGTGAGTTTAACTGCATGCGGCTCAGGAGAAGGCGGGAACGCGGATAAGGCAGCAACGAAAGAGGGAAAGACGGTTCTTACCCTATCGCTAAGAGAGTCGAATCCATTCTATCAAACGTTGGAAAAAAAATTCGAAGAGAAACATCCGGATATCGACTTGCAGATTCAAGCATATAAAAGCATGGGTGAACAATGGGGACCGGGGGAAATCGATAAGTATCAAACGACAACGAATACAGCGATGTTATCGGGAAAAGGCGTAGATATCCTTCAAGTTGACAACCTGCCTCTCAAAGAATATGTGTCCAAAGGTTTTCTGTTAAATATGAGTGATTTGCTGGAGCAGGACCAGACGCTCGATAAAGACGATTTACAAATGAAGATAGTGGACGGTATGAAGCTGAATGACGGAGTGTATACCATCCCATTGGGTTACTCTTTGAAAGTATTGGTTGGTAATGGGGACATGCTGGGCAACGCTAATGTAGCGTTCGATGATAAGAGTTGGGATTGGAAGGAGTTCGAGAAGGTTTCGAAAGAAGTGATCCGGAAGGCTAAAGAGAGCGGTGCCAACGAGATGTATGCATTAGCATCCTACCCGCCGGAATACCTCTTTCAGGAGATGCTTTTTGAGAACTACGCTGCATTTGTCGAGCCTTCAGCCAAAAAGGCATCGTTTGACTCTCCGGAATTTGTGGATTTGCTTCAGCAAGCCATGAAAATGAATGAGGAGAAGATCATAACATCCGACGAGGCAAAGCCGGGCAATCAATTGTTCAGCTCCACATCGATTGTGTCACCGCTTCAATTTATCGAAGGCCCTTATATGTTGTTTGATCATCCCAAGATCATGCTGTTACCCAAAGCGGGAGAAACCGCAGGTCAAAAAGGCGCGAGAGTTTTTACATCTTCCCTGTTCGCCATCCATGCCAAATCGCCGGTAAAAGATGAAGCCTGGAAGTTCATGACCTTCTTGTTGTCAGAAGAAGCACAATTGATACAAGACAGAGAAGGGTTCTCGATGCTTAAATCCGTGAATGAAAAGATACTGAATGCCCTTCAGGAAAAAGTGAAAAGCGGCGATTATACACTTCCGAATGGGGAGCAGGTAAAAGTATCTGAAGAACAATTCACCGTGTTTAAACAAATTGTTCAATCCGCGGATCAATACGTGGAACTGGATGTTAAAGTGTTAAACATTGCCGGAGAAGAGTCCGTCGCGTTCTTTAGCGGACAGAAGACTGCAGAAGAAGTGGCTAAGCTGATCCAGAACCGGGTAACTACTTATTTAAACGAATAGGAAGAATGACAGGAAGCAGCCCACAATCGTGTGCTGCTTCCTATTTCACAGAAGAGGGAAAGCCAAATATAAAAATCTATTTTATACAGGGAGGTACTTTTATGAACAGGCCAAAAAAGACATGCATAGCAATGATGCTAAGCGCTGTGGTGTTGAGTCGATCTTTTGTCTTTAACACATACGCAACATCCGCATCCGATTCGTCTGTTTCCAAATCTGCTGCAGCCGCGTCTATGTTCACACTGGATAAACTCGGCTCGGTCACATTGAAGCAGAGCGTCAGTGTGAAACTGACGGATATGAATATTTCTGTTCAACCTGACGGGAATATTCTCACGTACACACTTCGTTACAGTAATAACAGTGGCAGTAGAGTAGATCTTATCGATTATTTTTCCAAGGTTTCCACGCCGAGTGGCGCAATCGTAAAAGGAAAATCAGTTATGAGGGATGCTGGTAAAAGAACGGTGCCTGCGAATAGCAGTCAATCCGTGACGTACTATGTGAACATAGGACGATCGGTACAGGTAAACGGAATGAAGGTTTCCATATTCAGATGGGATTTTAGCAGCGCCACTTATGAGAAAAAGCTGGGAGGTTTCACGATTCCGGCCCAGTACTCATCTGTAGTTCCTGTAGGCAAGAGCTCTAAGATTAAGATGAATAATCTTTCAGTTACGGCCAAGGCAGATACTGTGCAGAGGTATAAAATCAATGGAAAAGTATATATAAAACTGGGGATGAAACTCTCGAATGGAGGAACCAAGGTACTTAGCAATCCCGGATATAAAGCATATCTAAAATCGGCCGGCGGCTCGATATTTGAACTCTTGCCTGAATCGTCTAGCACTGGCTACAAGCTCCAGCCTCAGGAGAGCAGAACCATCTACTATTGGACGGAGATTCCTTCCACGATGAAGACCCGTGGCATGACGCTGCAGCTGGCGCAGGAAGACGAAACTTTGAAAATGCATCTTCCGGTGCAATCGTTCAAACTTCCTGAGGCAGCTTCGGATATCGCCGTGGCTAAGGGAAAAAGCACAATATTGATGATGAAACAGCAGCTTGTTACGGTCAAGGCAGAAAAAATGCAGCGTATGAAAAATAATGGGAAAGTGTATTTGAGAGTGGGGGTCAATTATGCAAACGGAGGTAAGAAGGTACTAAGTGATCCTGGATATAAAGTGCAACTGAAGTCGGCCGGCGGCTCGGTGTTCGACCTTGTGCCTGAGGAAGATACAGGAGCCAGCTTCAAGATTCAGCCAGGGCAGAAGCGAACGATTTATTATCTGGCAGAGGTTTCGTCCAAACTCAAAACCGACAATATGACGCTGCAATTCATGCAGGAAGATGAAGCTTTAAAAATGACGCTGCCAGTAAAAACCTTCAAGCTGCCTTCCGTTACGGCTGATGTGCCTGCGGCAGATTATGCCGTCAAAAAAATATCCGTTAATCTCCTTATGATTGAAACGCAGTTGAAAAGTGCTTCCGTATATGCTGAGAACGATACCGGGAAATGGAGCCTACAATTCCGAGTTAAAAATCTTGATGAAAAATCATTGAAGCTGCCGGCTTATGAGCTTTCCATCCACACGAATGAAGGCTACAGCATCCCGGTGAATGCGAAGCCACTTGCCAATGTTACGCTGAAGCCGTTAGAAGAAAAGCTGATTGATCTCCATGCAGATATACCATTGCACATGAAACAGAATATGTTGCAGCTGCAATTAACGGAGCCTGCGGTGGAGGGGAAGATCAGCTTCCCGACAGCCCACTATAAAATCCCCTATGCTCAGGAAGGCAGAAGCCATCTGGGCTCAGAGAATATCATCGAGAACGATCATGGCACATTCGGCGTAAAGCTGAGTTCATACCAGCGGCTGCCTTGGGGAGATGGGGATCAGATTGCAGCTCGAATCAGCATTCGTAACACCAAAGTGTTAACCGTACAGCTTCCGGAACTCAAAGCCCAAGTTAAGGCTGATATGCGAGACCTCAGCAGTACAGCTCAAATCGTGATACCGAATGATCAGACGGCTCTGGCGCCTAATGAAACCATAGAGCTGTATGTACTTGCCAATGTGCCTTATTCCTATAATTTCAATCAATTACGCATTGAGCTTCAGGAAAGTTCTGGAGAGGACGTCACGAGATTTCTGTCGCTAAATACCCGAGCGGTCAACAATGTGGTGAACCAGGTTGCTGCAAGTGATTCTTATCTGATCCATACGCCGGGCAAGAAAGCGGAGGTCCGTGAACGAATGAGTACCGTTTACCAGGACAGCAGCTCCAATTTGATATACACGGAACTGGAGATGGCCAGTCAGGAAACACGTCAATCCAAGCAGGCGCAGCTGGTGGCTTACTACAAAACACCGGACAACGAGTATTTTGAGGCAGAGGTCAATCAGTCGTCCGTCAAGACAAGCCCGAAAGGAAAAAATCTGGTGACCGTTTGGAGCAAGCTTCCGCTGAATGTGAATACTTCACAGCTTGTATTGTATGTCGGCGAAGGTGTAGCAGGCGGAAAGCTGACCGATCTGGAGGAAGAATCAACGGAAGTTATTGGATCGATCAATACAGTGGGATTAGCGCTTAGCCCTAGAGCTATCCAACCAGCAACGAATCTAGGGAATGTGGAATTGTTTCCTTATAAACTCTCCATTACGAGAGGAGAAGCTAGACTTAGTGAAGGGAAAGACATGCTAAATACCGCTATTCATTATAATCTCATCAGGAATGGCGATTACGAGACAGGTGAATATGAACATAAACTCATTATGGAGATTATTGACCCGACCGGACAATCCACGGAGAAGACGTTAACACTCGGCACCGATTTGTCCATCGGCAGCAATAAATCATACTCCATTACAGTGAATAACAATTTCCGCAAAAATGTAAGCGGAGGGGGAGTTCGCATCAATCTGTATGATGAGTTCCAAGGGCGGAGAATGCTGATCGGAAGCCAGTCGTATCCGATTATTTATGAAGAGAATCAGGCGAACAAGTCGGATAGCGATTAAATACTATCTAGACACAGGTAGATTTCCTTCAGTTTGCAACTGTAACTTTAATAACTTTTTAAGAATTCTAAAAGGATTCTTAAGATATTCCGCTTAGACTGGTATAGTCGGGAGGTGCTTACAAGCTGTTGGATTGAATTACTGAACCCTCCTGCTTGTAGTCTCAAGTTTCAATAATGTTTCAAAGTGAACGAAGAGGATGGATACCATGAAGCGGATTACAATTCTCATTGCGGACGATGAGCCAGAAATTGCGGACCTGATTGAGCTGCACTTAAAAAAAGAAGGCTATGATGTCCTTAAAGCGGCGGACGGGCAGGAGGCGGTACAAGCAGCTCAAGCGCATTCCAGCGATCTGGCGATACTGGATATTATGATGCCCAAGCTGGATGGTTATGAAGTCATCCGGCAAATTCGGGAACGGAATCACATGCCGATCATTTTTTTGAGCGCCAAAACATCCGATCTTGATAAAATTGCTGGGCTGGTGAGAGGCGCAGACGATTATATGACCAAGCCCTTCAACCCGATGGAACTGATCGCGCGCGTGAATGCCCACCTTCGCCGTTATATGCAAATGAATCAACCGATGATTTCCGGCAAACCCGCGCTGGAAGCGGGAGGGGTGGTCATTTACCCCGATCAGCGGATTGTGACCCTGTACGGCGAAACGATCGAGCTGACGCCCAAAGAATTTGACATATTGCACTTACTGGCCAGTTACCCAAAAAAAGTGTTTAGTACGGAAAACATATTCCAGCACGTATGGGGCGAGGCCTACTTTGAAACAAGCAATACGGTTATGGTGCATATTCGGACATTGCGGAAAAAGCTGCATGAAGATACGAACAATAACAAGCTGATCAAAACGGTTTGGGGGGTAGGCTATACGTTCAATGGCTAATTTGATACGAAGCTTCCGCTCCAAAATGATTGTACTCTTTGGCTTAAGCATGCTCTTATCCGGCATCATCATGTTCGCACTATACAAAATTCTGCAATATTATTACCGGACTCAGGTTAAATTCGAGGATCCGCTGGCATTTGTCCGCTTGTTCATAAGAACGGTCGGGGACATTAATTTTTTTCTGATATTTTTTATCCCGTTGGCGGTCTTTTTTTTCTTGCTGCTTACGAAGCCTTATGTGGCTTATTTTAATGAAATTTCTGCGGGGATTCGGCATCTCGCCAACGGCGATTTTGACAAGCGGGTTTCGATTGCATCCCGGGACGAATTCGGGGATATCGCGGCGGATATCAATCTGACCGGGGAGATGCTCAAGCAAGCGGTGGCGAGAGGAGATTTTGCCGAGAGCAGCAAAGATCAACTGATACTGAATTTGGCCCACGATTTGCGTACGCCGCTCACTTCCGTTATCGGTTATCTGGATTTCATTCTTAGGGACGAGTTATTGACCAAAGAACAGGTTCGGCATTATACGGGCATTGCTTTCGCGAAGTCGAAGCGCCTGGAGAAGCTGATCGACGAATTGTTCGAAATCACGAGAATGAATTACGGTATTCTGCCAGTCGAAAAACGACCCATCGATTTAAGCGAGCTGCTGACGCAGTTAAGCGAAGAATTACTTCCGGTTTTTGAGAAAAACAAACTGAAGGCTCGATTGCACGTTACTCCACATCTGATTATTTCGGGTGATGGCGACTTGCTGGCACGCGTGTTTGAAAATTTGCTGACCAATGCGATTCGTTACGGCAACGACGGTCAGTTTGTAGATATTCATGCTTTCATTGAAGCAGAAGTAGCGGTAGTTCAGGTGATCAACTTTGGCGACCGCATCCATCCGAACGAACTGCCGCATCTATTCGACATGTTTTATACCGGCGATAAATCCCGGATTCATCGGGAGGGCAGCACAGGCCTTGGCTTATTTATCTCGAAAAATATCGTGATGCAGCATCATGGAACGATCACGGCCGACAGCAGCTTGCTTCGTACAGCTTTTGAAGTACGGCTGCCGCGAGGCATGCAGATACCTGAATAAAAAATGGTAGGACTGACCATGGAAGGGGGTGCGGAGGGCGATTTGCGGAAAAATGTATGGGTATGGATATGGTTCGGTTTGTTAGCTGTTATCGGCTTGGCCGCTTATGGCGCAAGCTCCTCGATTGACTTCCTGTCATCCGGGAAATTTGAGATTAACGGTAAAAACGTCAGGCTTCCTGTAATTAACTACAACGGAAACGTCTACGTCCCGCTTCGCCTTGTAGGGGAAGAAATGCATTCCGAAATTTATTATGATGTGAACAAGGAATTAATCTCGATCAAACAGCAAAGCTTAGCATTCGATGAACAAATAGAGGCACCCGTTCCGTCCATTGCTTATGAGAACGAGTACAAGGATGGTACCGTATGGATGCAGGAGATACCGCTGCTGCAGGGAAGCTCTTGCTGGAATGGATGCCTGGAAGTGAACGATCCGGTAGAGCAATGGGTGTCTGAAGCCCGGTATCCGCCGGTTAGTGTGAAGCCTGGATCAAATATTGTCATAACTTATCCGGCTGGATTGGAGCCTGACGGATTGAAGATATTCAACGTCTTTGATTCGGGCAACGGCACAGAGCAGTATGTAGAAATGATGGCGGTTAATCATCGAGTACAGCTGCCAACGGAACTGGGGGTTTATACCATCATAGTTAATTCAGTCTGGGAGACAGGATATACCTCGTATGCTTTTGTTATACATATTACTGACCGCGATGATCTAAGCGATTAATCTTGAACAAGAAACTTCAGCCAATACGCCGGAGAGTTACGTTTCAAAATTAAAAGTCTAAAAACCCCGTCATGTTTTTATGACGGGGTTATATTCATTGTCAAACTCAATAACAGTTCCCCAGGAGTACGATCAAGCTGTTGCCTGACAGGATACTCCAATGAGAACATGTTCCCAAATATTAATGTCGGGGGACACGATCATGGTCCCATTGAAAGTCGCTATTTTAGCGGTTTTTGTGTTGTATAGGAAATTATAGAATGTAAAAAAATGTGGATATCTAGGAACCTTCAGATGATATAGCGGTGCAGTGGGATTGGGCACCATCCGCGGAGTGAAGCGGACAGAGAAGCCCCTATTTTGCGAAAAAGTGTGATTTCCTGGGGGATTCGGACTCAGGGGCCGTTATATCGTTCGATTTATCCTAAAATGAGGGGAAATAGACAATTAGCGGAATCTCAGTCCGATTATCCTGCTGAATAGCCGAATCCTCCCCAATAGCGGAATCTCAGTCCGTTTGTCCTGCTAAATAGCCGAATCCTCCCTAATAGATTTCCTGTCCGCATCAGTCGCGGATAGATCGTTAAGGGATCGCATCATGTCCGCAGAGGGACCCACGCAAAATCGCACGGTCAACAATGCATGTCCTAACCACGCTATATGGGCGAGAGTTGTGCGCGTGTACAACAATGTGAGCTCTAAGCAAACCAAATGACGATAATCTTGCCTATTGTATAACAATCCGTGCCTCGTAAGCTCCGAGTTGTTATTCACCCGTAGGGTGATTTTGTTCTTTTATCGGTACAAGTTCTTGTCCCGATTGCCGTAAAGGACAAGAACATGAGCCGATTATCGATTAGATAAGTATCTAACTGGATTACCACTGAAGAAACGGTACAAGGGGAGAAAAAGTGAGGTAGCCGTACTTCTTCGGCAGCTCGTTGAACTAACTGGCAGGATATTTCAATCGTTTCTCGAATATTTTCTGAGTTGATTTTATGAACTTTGTGAATATAACGTTATCTGAAAGATACGCAATGATTATTTTTTGAAGGGATGATTAAATTGAAGGTTGGGAATTCACTTAAAAACCGCAGTGAAACACCGGAATACATAGCTCCAAATACGCCTTTATAACCAAGGATCAACCAGAAAGAACTGGTTGATCTCATAATACGAAAGGGCAGGATAGTACGGTGGCGATTAATTATCTTTGCAAAAGCTTCTCTTTTCCACGTTTGATTCTGTATGATAGTAAAAAGAAGATTTATCAAGGGGATTAATCTTTTAACAAATTAGAAATACGGAGGCTGAGTAATGCTAAACAAAATTGTCCCATATGAAGAAAACTATCATGATAATTTAATAGATATTTGGTACAAGGCTGTGTGTCATACACACACATTTTTGACTGATGAGGATATTGAATTTTATCATCAGATGCTTCAAAACGGAGCACTAAATGAAGTTGAGATTTGGTTGGAATTGAACGAAAATGAAGAACCGACAGGGTTTATTGGGCTTGACGGAACAAAGATAGAGATGCTATTCGTAGATCCCAAATATCACGGAAGGGGTATAGGTAGTCGATTGATAAAACATGCCGAAAAATTAAAAGGCAGCAATCTCCAGGTTGATGTGAATGAGCAAAACGATGGAGCGTACACATTCTATAAACGGTTTGGTTTTGTACAGATAGGACGATCGGAATTGGACAGTTCAGGACGACCTTTCCCCTTACTTCATCTAGTAATAAAAAGTTAAGCTAACGAGGAACGCTAGATCAAGCAGGTTATACGATTAAAACCTCTCTTTAGAAGCAACGGTTTGTTTGGCAAGCTCAATGAGCAACTTAGCCCTTCGCACACCTGAGTGTCGTTTCATGGACTTTTTCCATCCCGCAATCACATCGTTAGGTTCTAATTTAGATAGATCGGCGGGGAGTAGAAACAACCTAAGAGTCTTTGCAAGTTAAGATTTTAAAGACTTGTCTAAGTTCAGGGAACACAATGTCGACCCAGCGGTGGATTTGATTAACTGCGCTTACAAGCCGCTTAACAAGGGTCTCTCGATTTGCCATAAGGACTCGCAGCTCTTCGTATTCTGCGGAATGAAAGCGGACAGGATCTTCGTACACATAAAGATGCAATCATCTCTGTTAATTTTTCCTCTCCAGCGCTCAGAACTTCATCTGAGGTAGGGAACGTCAACAATGTTTTCAAAGATACAACAGAATGTAACCCCCCAAATACACCCTTATATTCAGGAAATACCTGATCTAAAACAGCTTGGAATTGCAGCTTAACTCCATATGGATGTTATAAAAAAGACATTCACAACACCTCTGAAAATTGGTAAGATGCAGTCAAGGAAATATTCGTTCATGTGGTGTTGAGGGATTTTAATTTGCATTTCATCCAAAAGCTATCTATACAAAGTCAAAAGGTTGTATCATGTTTATATGGAGTTTTAGAATAAAGGTATAGAAAATGAGAGGTGTATCATTTTTGTATAGAGTGGCTATTTGCGATGATGTGGAAAAACAAAGAGAGCTTGTCAAAAGCATCCTGATTACTTTGTCGATAAAGACTAATATAGATTTTGAAATTGAATTATTCGGCTCGGGAGAGCAATTGGTATCCCATTATGAGCGCTATGAAACTCCATTCCATATTTTAATTTTGGATATTGAAATGGGGGGGATAAACGGGATTCAAACAGCCCGAAAAATAAGAGAGTTAAATAACCTAGATGAACAAATTATTTTTCTGACAAGCTATCCTGAATATATGGTGGAAAGTTTTGATGTCATGACATTTCAGTATTTGATAAAACCCATTGCTCCTTCGATCTTGGAGGAGAAAATGATCAAGATATGCCAATACTTTCAAGCACTTGATAAAAAGTTTATGGTTATCAAGTCAACCTATGAAGAAATCGTTTTAAAATATGATGACCTCATTAGTATTCAAGCTGCCAAAAGCTTAACTATAAAAAGCAAACTACATTTTACGACCACTAATCAAACCTATGAAAGCAAAGGCATCATTTCAGATTATGCTTTGGCCTTAAAAGACTGTAACTTCTTGCAAATCCATCGTTCTATTATTATTAATCTGCTTCATGTGAAGAAATTTTCTAGCGGAGTTGTTCTAATGTCCAATGGGTTGGAATTACCCATAGGTCGTTCTAAAATTAATGAGGTTAAAGATACTTACACCAAATTTATGATTATGAAGGTCGATTGATATGATTCAAAATAATTTTCCTATTGTCTTTAGCATTGTACTTGTGATGGGTGTTCAAATTAATTTTTTCTTCAACTCGGTGTTTGATAAATCAGCTAAAAAACATAACCGATTCATTTATTTCATTATATTTGGGTTGCTTGATTACCTGTATCTGGTTATTCCCATCTCTCCTATTTTATCTTTGATTCTACCTTTGCTCATGATATTTAGTTTTGCACAATCTTATCAAGTAGAAATTAAAGACAAGATCATTTTTTCTATGTTTTACGGTGTTTTAATATCTCTCGTTAATTTTATATCCCTTTATATTTTTTATACCCTATATTCAGTTGAGTTTAGCTTTGAGCCTGTAAATGAACATGATCAAATAGCCTACACAAAAGCTATTTTACTCAGTTGCATGATCATGTTTGCTATCATTCAGATCATACGACTACTTGCAAAACGTAGAAGTTACTCTTTGCATTATCGTTACTACATATTTTTTTCGGTTATTCCTATCGTAAGTATAAACCAACTGAATATTCTAACTTATAAGGACGCCTATTCTTTCATATCCGTCATTGTATTACTATTCTTAAACGTTATGATTTTCTATGTTTTTGATAATATCATTGATAAATTTCAATTCATGCATGAGAATGCTCAGCTGCAACAGCAGATGGACCATCAGGATGCGAATTACGAAAAAGTCGTTCACAGCTTTAAATCCATTAAAAGAATCATTCATGATACGAATCAACAGTTTTTGTATATTGAAGAGTGTATTGAGCGAAATGAGTTAGCAGCAGCAAGGGAACATATTAAGACTACATTAAATAAAGTTGAAGGGGCTTATCAACGGGTAAACACAGGGAATCTAGTTATAGATGCCCTTGTCACAAATACTCTTAATATTGGACAAGCCAATGGCATAAGAATAGATACAAAGCTTAGCTTATGTTCACAAGAAGTCCATATTGACCGTTATGACTTATGTGTTGTCATTGGAAATATGCTAGATAACGCAATAGAGGCTTCTAAAAAGTTGAAGATCGCAGAAGATAGGTACATTCTTATAAAAATACATTCTACCGAGTCTACCCTTCTCATTCACATCATGAATAATATGGAGAATGAAGTCGCCCACTTAAACAGCCAAAAATCAAACCCGGAATTTCATGGTATTGGATTAACGAACATAGCTAGAATCTGCGACAAGTACGGTGGTCATATGACCATTGAAACGAAACATAAAGTATTTAATAATATGGCACTAATACCATTATATACCAACAATCCTTAGACAACCTGTTGTTTAGGGATTATTTTTTGCGTTTCAGGGCGCTTTTCATTCTAACAGCGTTCTTCCTTGTATGATGATTTCAGTAAGTCACATCTAGAAGGAATACGAGGAGGGATTAATAATGAAGAAGATGGTTTCCGTAGTAATGACTGCTATACTTTTTGCAATACCAGTCACCCCTGCTTTTGCTCTAACGAATAATGATACTGTAAAAGAAAAGGCACAGGAGCTGGCTTCGAAGATCGTGTCCGATTATGGTGCAAGTGGATTGCAGTATGCAATTATGGATCATGGATCCATTGTTTTATCGGATAGCGCTGGTGTCTACGATAAAGCGACCAAGAGTCCGATAACCAAAGAGACGATGTTTGGAATAGGCTCAGTAAGTAAAACGTATGTGTCTGCTGCAACGATGATGCTAGCTGATTCTAATCAAGTTGATATTGATCTACCACTAACCACGTACATTAAGGACTTTAAAATGGCAGATGAACGATATAAAGAGATTACGCCACGCATGTTGATGAATCATTCTTCAGGAATTTACGGTAGTCACTATGGGAATAGTTTTTTGTTTGATGATAATGATACGAAAAATCATGATGAATTATTGGTCAAATTACAATCAGATAACTTAAAGTCAAACCCCGGCGAATTTTCGGTATATTGTAATGATGGTTTTCAACTGCTTGAAATCTTGGTTGAAAGAGTGAGCGGTTTAAGTTACAGCGAATTTCTTGAAACCCATATTAGCAAGCCTCTTCAATTAACCTCTACCCAAACACCACGTGATTCGTTTGATAGAGACAGACTCACAAAAACTTATTTTCCCGGGATCGATCAAGCTTTACCCACCGAGAATGCCAATCTCATTGGGACAGGAGGCATCTACTCCACGGCCGAAGAAGTAAGTAAGTTTGCTGAAGTATTAATCGGGAATCGAACGGATATTTTATCTGAGAAGTCAGCAATGGCTATGCAAAGTCATGAGTATAGAAAGGGTGTGTGGGTTTCTGAAGAGACAAACACCATTAATTATGGCCTGGGTTGGGATGCCGTCCGTTTAGCACCATTTAGTGATTACGGAATAACCGCATTATTCAAAGGTGGAGATACGTATATGTATCACGCTGCTTTGACTACCCTACCCGAACATGACATTTCTATAGCTGTACTTTCATCGGGAGGTAGTGGTATTTACAATAGTATATTTGCATCTAATATTTTATTAGAATATATAAGAGCCAAAGGCATCATTAAAGAAATCCTACCTAAAAAAATATTTGAACCTCCATTGAAAGTGGACATGCCATCCGATTTGCTTGCTTACTCTGGATTATACGGTACCGTAGGTAAAACGGTAAATCTGGAGATAAAGAACGGAGAGATTGATTTACCCGATCTAGGATTTGGATCGATACCGCCTCAAAAATATGTATATACGGGCAATGGACAATTTAAAAACAACGATGGGAATGCAACCATAAGCTTTGACCGCCCGAAGAATGGAACAACCTATTTAAAACTTAACGCTTATACGGATACTCCAGGATTAGGTCAAACAGTTGCGGTAACCTACGAATATCAAAAATTAGATTCCAATCCTCTAAATCAGTCAACTAAAACGATATGGGAACATAGAAATGAAAAAAACTACTACTCTTTGGATGAAAAGATAACTTCAATGTTGTATTTGAGCAAATCGCTTTTGGCCAAAAATATATCCGTTGATATCAACCATGGATACGCATCCGGCACTAAAATTGTTGACGAGAATAAAGCAGTAAATGTAATTGAGATTCCTACTTTGAACGGAAGAGATGCTTTCGATTTGAATTTCTATAATGAGAACCATAAAGAGTATTTAAAGATCGACGGACAATCCTATATAAGTGAAGATGCTATTCAACCCATTTATGAAGGGAACGACTCGTTTTGCATCATACCATCGGGTGGTCAGGCTGTATGGTATAAAATTGATGATCAATCAGCCAATCGAGTCATGAACGTTGAAACTCCAGTAAGTGGAGGATTTGCCGTTTATGACGCAGATGGAATCGTTGTGAACTTTTCAAAGGCAACGAGCAATCATTCGGTAGTTCTACCTGAAGGTGGGATGATCGTTTTTGGTGGTAATGAGGGCGATATATTTAAAATTAATTTGATGAATAAATAGACGACTCAACTTTGTAAAAAAACAATAATTATGAAGATGATTACAAACTTATAATATTAATTGAGAAGAGGAATGCCTTATGAAAATACGTAGTCAAATTACATTTGCAACTCTGGCCCTTCTAATAACTGGAAGTTCCCTGCTATACACATCGTCAACCTCAATTGTTAAAGCAGAGCCCATTCAAAATGTATCTAGTTCGTTACAAACAAAAACTCAACGGGATCATAATTCCGTAAAGCAAGCCATGCGGGATACATTGCAACTTGGATTCCCGGGGATACTTGCTAAAACTTCTGAG
>NZ_BMKR01000066.1 GCF_014644435.1 Paenibacillus albidus
CCCATTTGACTCTATACGGAGAGCTTAAAGGTAAAATTATTCGCGGTCAAGGTACTAGGAGAATACGAGAAAATTATTCATCTGAATGACGAAATCACATTAACGAGCATTAGTTTGTTAGAGATAGTCACTACAATATATTTTAATTTCGAGTGGTACGATATAGCAAAGAATAATTATTGGGCATTATATCAAAAAACTCATGATATTTCTTTCTTATGTAGATATGCAAATTGCTTATTTCGCTTAGGCTCTACTAGAGAATGTTTAGAAGTTCTTAGTTCAATTGAACAGAGAATAAAAGAAAGACCTACAATAGAGCTTCTTCATTTGTTAAGTATTAGTTATACTCAAGCCAATGTTTACCTAAAATCTCTGGAGTATGCATATAAAATGTTCGAGATGGGAAAAGAAATACCAGAAGTCTGGCAGTTTTATTTTTCTCAATTCCTAAAAAACTCACAACATATTGATAAACCTATGCATGAATGGGTAGAAGCATATCAGTTTATTTGGACTAACTTCAGTATACAATTTCCAGAGGAAGAACCATTATATACAGAAGTGAAGGCTTTAAATGATGATGATACAATCTCCGATCAACTTATAGAAATGCTTAAAAGCCACCAAAAATCGTATGAACAGACGATGCAAATGATAAAAATTAATAAACTCCCTCCAAGTTTCATGGCGGCGCTCCTTAACAAAGGACCTTATGAAACTTGGATGCACTATTATCAGACATCAGATTTAAATTTTTGGATATTTCAAGGTTCTGACTTACAAAGCGTAAGAGATGGAGTGCAGACTTCAAAGATATCAGAGAAGATTTTGTGTGACTCATATACTTTATTATCTATACGGCAGCTTAATCTACTTGATGAGCTTGCAAGCATGTACAAATTGTATATTCATCAGAATGATTTTAATGAACTTTTTAATGAATACTTAAACAAAAGGGTTATAAGTAAACATGGACTTTCAACAATTGCTTACGAGCAGGGCCAGATTATTCATACAGAAAATACTCTCGGTCAAGTACAAAAGTATCTTGAAGAATACGAAGATTTTATATCGTGGATAAATAATAATTGCATAAAAGTTGGGAATCGAATCGCAAATAATGAAACTGATGAAAAATTAAAGTTCCTTTATCAGTCTATTGAAATTTGTGGGGACGAAAATCTGATTCTAATGGTAGATAGTTATCAAATACGCGGGTTGGCAAAGGAACTTTTAGATGTCGACTCTTTTAATATTTGTGAGTGGATAATCAACATGTTCACTAAAGGAAGGATTAATAAGGAGAAGTATTTAGAATATATGGGCGATCTACTTGTCATTGGATATGCAATAATCCCCATTGATGATCAAATAATTATGCATCATTTAAGCAAAAGCCATTATATTCTAAACGATAAAATCAATCAGTTATTCACTTATTTAAAGAGAGATGACCTACATCCTGAGTATGTCTTAGAGGTCAGTTCACGCATTTTAAAGTGGGTTTGGTTAGAAAGCATACCTAACTTCCATAGGCAAACCATAACTGATGCAGTGTGTAGCGTTGTTACCTTTCAAAAAAACAAACAAGAAGTGATTCAAAATCTACTAGCTTTAACAGAACCACTATTCTCAATATTAGTTCAACATCAATTTGATAAATTAAAAGATGCAGCCAATTATTGGTTGTTGGGTAAAATTATATAACACTTCTGTGTAGATATAACAGTGGTAAGAAAGTCAGATTGCGATTAGACGAAAAAGAGTGTATTGGAAGAAATGATTTTGGGGATTAACAAGCAACAACTCTGGAAGTTTTGATGTGGATTGACATAAACTCAATAAACTCTTGTTGAAAAGCCAAAGCCAAATTCCATGTAACTCGTGGGGAATGTAAGAATAGACCGCAGATGTACAATTCCTGCGGTCCCTTTTAACGAGCTATCTATTATTTCGTGTGTACATCTTCTCAAAACACCTTCTTCTTCCCCCGCTCATCAATAAGAATCTGCACCGACTCCTTAAACCGCAGCGCATGCACAATCTCACGTTCACGTAAAAACTTAAGACCGTCCTGCAAATCAACATCATCCGTCATGTCGATCAGCCACTGGTATGTAGCCCGGGCCTTTTCTTCGGCTGCAATGTCCTCGTAGAGATCAGCTAAGGGGTCTCCTTTGGCCTGAATGTAAGTGGCTGTAAAGGGTACACCAGCTGAGTTTTGATAGAACAGGGCATGATCCCGCTGTGCATAGTTCGGGCCAAGTCCGGCAGCTTCCAGCTCCTGGACGGAAGCATCTTTCGTAAGCTTGTAGATCATAGTGGCAATCATCTCTAGGTGACTAAATTCCTCAGTTGAAATATCCGTTAATACACCTATAACTTTGTCTGGTATTGCATAACGTTGGTTCATGTACCGTAGCGCCGCCGCCAACTCGCCATCCGCACCGCCGTATTGCTCCATCAAATAACGCGCCATACGAACATCGCATTTGCTGACACGCACCGGATATTGCAGCTTTTTTTCATAAATCCACATTGCTTAATCTCCCCCTCCTTGAGCAAAATAAGTTCACTGCAATGATCAGCCGCACCGTTACCTACACCTGCCAAGGCCACGGGGGCTGATTCCATTCCCATGGACATTTAGAGTAAGCCCGCCCAAAATTTTGCAAGGGACCATATAACTCCTGGAACTGTTTTGCCAAGCGGGTACGCTCATGGGTCAGTTGGTTAAACTGCTGGATGCTTCGTAAATCATCAGGATGGGTGTCCAAATAAAGATTGAGCTCGACCAGAGCAAAATCCAGGATTTGCAGTTGCTCCAGCATTTCGTAATAACGGGGTTCGCACGGGTTTGCCTCCATGAACTATCTCCCTCCTTGCTTAGACTCATAGGGGCTGAACAACGCGGGCCATAACGTGCCTAACCTCAGTGCTTCAGGCAAGGAAAACTGGGGCAGATCCGGTGGCTGGAAACTGATGAATTGATTAGGCGGTACAACGTACGTCTTAAAAGGTACTGGCGGGCAGGGATCAAACGGACCCCTGTAGGGCGTATACACCCGTTCCTGTGATTCCATAATTGCAATTCCTCCTTTTAAACCTCTTCCCTTGGTCATGAGACTCTAGTCATTCTTCCCTTAACTAACTTATGACAGCGTCATACATTATAAAACGATGTTTTCAAAAAAACTCTTGTTCTATAGGAAATATGATTATCACATAAGACAAGGAGTTATATATGCAGAATATTGGTCTTTACCCTGAGCACTCAGGCTATCGGTCAGAAGTACAATCGGAGGGAGTCGATGCTGACTCTGGTTGTAGGTATGGTGATCAGGACGAGAAGCAAGGAGCCGGAATGGCTGAACGGTGAGGGAGACGGCGGCGAAGACGGGCAGCCTCTGATGAGAGTACCGGTTATAAGAGTCAGGGTGAGGAACAAGACACCAGAGGTACCACTACAAAAAGACCCAGTGTTTAACCGGGTCTACACCTTTATTTTTATTTAGCTGAGGTAATTAATAGATTTATTAACTTCGCTATCGTCAATATTTTTAACGCCCATAAGCCTATAATTCAGTAATTGGCTGACTGTTATTAGGCCAGTCCTTATAAGCCAAATTTGCATTCTTGAGTACATTCACTTATTAAACCCTAAATACAAACACCTTGTAATTTTTTTGTGTAGACTCTAAATTCAAATCTCCCATGCATAAACCAACTACAAGCAATGCGGATCGTCCCCGCAGAATACCCTCCCAGCACGCCGTAATCCATCTGGTCGACGGATGACCTTCATAAATATATGTCCGTTACTGCAGTCAATTTGCGGCAAGTCTGTCAAGCAACCAAAGTGTCATTACTTCTCCACTGTCATTAAAAATAAATGAAGCTAAATGTGTATTGATCATTATTTCTTCTTTATCCGGAATCTCTTTAATAGACGCCTAAAAATCCTTTTTCTTTGTTGTCATAGGCAGCTAAACTAAACCCATATCTCTTACCATATAAGTCCAGTACTTGGGCCTTGTTCATCCCCACCTGGATGCCACGTGATGATTCATAAATTCCTTTCTATTCATCTTGCAATGAGATCAAAACAACTTTATCCTCTCTGTATGGTACTTTCACACCAAAATCATTAAGTGGAAATTTGTTCCCTATTGCACTTCCAAAACTTTTTCCGCATCTTCCCGACTCATCCCATACTTAACAATTTGCTTTTCGTCGTCAACATTATGAATAACAATATCCTCAGCGTGAGTGTGTCTGGTTTAAATCCATCCGTGCTGCAGCCGATCAAAACCAGAAATGTGGCTATAAGAAGAAACATTTTTGTTTTCGGTAATAATGGAGCCATTCAAAACTCACAAATTTAAGAAAAAATTACAAACCTATTCTGAAACAGAGAATACCTAACCTATACAAACTGACAGCAGACGCTGATGCTTGCGGAATTTATCTTGGTCCTAATTTCCCGTTGATAGTACGTTGGATGGAACACAGAGATTGCTGCAGTCGAGTCCATAATAGCACCTTCGGATGACGGCATACACTGCGAAATACTTTTGCGTAAATGCGAAAACAATCCACAATGGGAAACAATCGTAGAACGCCTCTTAGAGTATGAAGGAAATAACTGAATTAAAAAACCTTCAACATTTCGTAGACAATTAAAATCTAACTCCTATTTATGTAGAAATAATTACCTATCTCTGTTAGACTACTTTAAATACATATATTAGGGGGATTTAAATGAATATGATTAAGAAAACTAGCGTCTCATTATTCTTGTCTATTATTTTGATAATGCTTCCACTTATAGCAAACGCTCATCCCGGACGTACCGATTCTAACGGTGGGCATTATTGCCGGACGAATTGCGCAAAATGGGGACTGGAAAACGGAGAATATCATTATCACAACGGCGGCGGATCTACCACAACCACGCCAGCTACTCCAAAACCAACTGCAAAGCCCACACAAAAACCAGAAACTAAAAGATCCGAACCTACAGCTACTCCTGCTCCAGCTTTATTGTTACCTAAGAAGCAAAACGTAGGCACACTGCAGGTCTATTATTTTGATGTTGGGCAAGGAGATTCCACACTTATCAGGACTCCAAAAAATCAATACATACTTATCGATGGAGGGAATAACAACCAGGGTAAAAATGTCGTTAAATATCTGGAATCGCTTGGTGTTAAGACCTTGGATGCCATGGTAGCAACACATCCTGATGCGGATCATATTGGTGGATTAGACGATGTTCTGAAGGCTGTAGACGTGAAAGCTGTTTATGCCCCTAAAGTCTCACATACTACTGAAACTTATAAAGACTTTTTAACAGCTGTTAAAAATGAAGGCCGCACTATCAAACCCGTAACTAAAGGGGTTACTATACCGCTGACTGGTATCAATGCCAAATTTCTCGCCCCAGTTAATACTTACAGTGATGATCTAAACGATTGGAGCGCAGTTTTGAAAGTCACATACAAAAATAACTCCTTCCTATTCACAGGAGATGCTGAGCTCAAGTCTGAAAATGATATGCTTGCTGACGGCTTGGATCTTAAAGCAGATGTCCTAAAGGTCGGCCATCATGGCTCGAGCAGTTCAACCAGTAAACCTTTTATTGACGCTGTGAAACCTAAATATGCAGTTATTAGCGTCGGCAAAAACAATTATGGCCATCCGGATTCAGGTATACTGTCGAGGCTAAAAAATATAAATGCGACAATCTTCCGTACGGACCAAAAAGGCAGCATCACTGCAGTCAGCGATGGTAACAAAATTACCTTTACTACGACTAAAGGGGGGCTAAAATGAGAAAAGGAATAATTGATCGTTTTGAAGGAGACTTTGCAGTTGTTGAGTTTAACGGCCAAACCGAAGATCTCTTAAAATCCGATCTACCTGAGGATGCAAAAGCTGGGGATACCCTGATTTTCGAGGATGGTAATGTCATAATTGATAAAGAGGGTACTGCATCACGCAAGAAGGAAATTAATGAGTTGATGGACAAACTTTTCGAAGATTAAACTTACCCCAGGAAAAATTATCATTGTTTTGTACAATAAAATTAAGTGATAAACCCCGCCAGTATAATCACTGACGGGGTTTTGTTTATGCAGACCGACTAACTCTTTTTAAATATGTACAGGCATTCAATCCTTCCTCTCATAAAATATAGCATCTACTAAGAGAGGTAAGGTGAATATGATGAGTATTCAGTTTTTGGATATGCGTATCTCACAGGATAGTGTAGTGGATACACCAGGTATTAATTTGGTCCGTTCGGGTGCGATTTTCGGTGACATTGGACTTCAAACCTCAAATGTTACACCTGCAAATGCAAGCTTGGTAAGGGTCACCTTAAATGCTTATGTAAGGCTTAGCGTTGATGTTAGCGTTATAGTTCAAAACGATGTTACTTTTAGCATCTACCGCAATAATACATTAATCTTTAGTACAACGTACCCGGGAAACATCAATAATACAGTGACCCAATACGAAATGGTAGGAATAACTGCTGTTGACTTCCCGCCAGCTAGTGATGTGCTCACAGGCCAAATTCAATATACTATTTTAGCATCAGCCATTAGGACTGCAACTCTAGGAGCAAGAAGTTTCAGTGGAATTGCAGTAGCAGGTAATGGATAATAATCGTTCGTGCCCCCGGAACTTCGGGGATTATTTTTTTATCACATTATTTAAGATGTTCCTTAACGCTTCTCCGAGCTCGGCTGTATACTTGGTCAACCGCAGGCTAATCTCGGTACGCATTACATCGCGGGTAAGTCCGAATCGCTCCTGGTATCCCCGGCAAAATATTTTGTGATAAGAGATAAATTCATCTTGCTCATCCGCGAAAAATTTAATATTCCGCTGCTTCAGTTCTTTTTGCAGTTGATAGGTATCCCGCATGATCCGGCGCTGTATAGCCTGCCCGGCCATCAGATAGGCTCGTTTAAGGACGTTGCCGGAATGCTCTATCTCCTTCAGGCTCTTGCCCACCATTGTATCTATATGTGGTAGTAAAATGAGATCCCGGATCATCTCGCGCTCATCATTAGTGAGCATCTTACTGCCGGTGGTCTTCTCCTCTTCTTTTCGCTCATACTGTTCTACATGATCTGTTAGTAACATCTTTGATTTCCATCGTTCATTCGCATCTAATTTGCTCATGATATGTCCCCCCTCAATGATACAACCAGTAATCTATGTTAGTTCCACGCCTGGCGCTCTGTGCGCCTCCATGCGGCGCTGTATCATACGGGCGTTACGTTCCCAGCCCTCGATAATTGCAACCGTCTTAATGGCTTTGCCCGCTTCCCATACTATTTAATTCTCTGCAGCCAGCACTTTAAAACCTTTTATTATCTCCGCAGCAGCTCGCGCGGGGTATCATCAAGCATAGCGATTCTCTCGCGCCAGCTGCCATGAGAGGATGCTTGACTCCAAGAACACACGCGGCGCGTTGGTGGTCAGACAGGTCGCGCGGATACGGCCCTCACGTATGCCGTTCACTTCGATCTTCCGCTGCGTAATCTTGCCCGCTTTATCCAGGTAGATGATTTCGATGGTTTGGCCGATGCTCATTTTCATGATTGATCGCCTCCGATAAAACAAGAACATTTGTTTGTATTATAACCAAACGTATGTTCTTTATACAATGAGTAAGATATTCTTTGACTGGGATAAAAAAGAATTTTATCATGTTCACTCACTATATTGCAGATATAGGCATATTTGTTTAGACAATCCTTGTTATTTTTTGTAAAGTAAAAATCTATAATACATAATGAGGAGTGTTACAAATGAAGAAAGTGAAGATAGTTCTAATGTTACTACTTATTTTTGCTGCTTTACCTGTATCAAGTGCTATCGCCTATTCAGGAGATGATATTTTTCCGTTAATGGTGAAAGATACAGAAGAATCAACAAGTTCTAGTACTAGCCTATCTGGTATTCAAAAAATAGTCTATACCACTTCATCTTCTTATGAAGCAACCCATTTTACTATTATTTCTTCCTCTGGTGGGTATGACTCACCTTCTACAAGTGCTAACTCAGCTTTCGTTTATGCCTATGATACTAACGATAAAAAATTCCCTGTAGGGCTTGTCAGTCCCCAGGGGACTTTAAGCAAAGATATTTCAATTCCTAATTTCAAGAAAATTGAAATTGTTGGTCAGGGCGCTGAAAGTCAACGGATTGGAATTGGATCAATAGCAGTTTTTGCTTTGGATACAACACCATCTACGACACCGACGCCAACACCAACACCTGAAGTGCCCTCTGGTGATCGTGCAATCCTGACCATTTCATTGACCACAGGTATAGATAAAGAATATGATTTATCTATGACTGAGGTAAGTGCATTCCTTAACTGGTATGATTCAGCTTCCGGATCTGTTCGTTATGGGATTGAAAAGCACGACAACAACAAAGGCCCATTCAGCAAACGGACTGAATACGTAGTACATGACAAGATACTCACCTTTGAAGTAAGTGAGTACACAGTTAAAGAATAGTCCCCCTCCAATACTTACCTCCTATATCCAAAGTAGACAAGCGCTATAATTGGTACAGGAGGTTTTTTTATGTTTATATCCCCTATGTTGCTGCAACCGGCTCCCGGGCCCTTTAGCCATAATGATTTTATATTTGAACCAAAGATAGACGGCCACCGTCTGATCTACTCACAGGAGTCCGGTGCGGTCCAGCTTTATACCCGCCACAATAACGAATGCACCCGTCAGTACCCTGAACTACAGCTCCCCTTTGCCAACGACATTATCCTTGACGGTGAAGTCGCCTGTGTTGATCCGACCACAGGAGTATCTGATTTTGAATCGGTCATGAGCCGGTTCCAGGCGCGTCGGGCGGATAAGATACAGCAGCTTACCAGGACCCTGCCAGCCTATTACGCTATCTTTGATATTTTGATGTATAAGGGCCAGGACTTACGCGGAATGCCGCTGCTACGGCGCAAGGAGATTCTGGCAGGCTTATCACTGCCATCAGGAAGGTTTGGGGTGGTGCCGCACGTTGACGGTGCAGGAGAGGCCTTATTTGAGCAGATAGAGACGCGCGGAATGGAAGGCGTCGTAGGCAAGCGAAAAAACAGTCTGTACGAGACTGGCCGCCGATCCGCCGCATGGCAGAAAGTAATCAACTGGACCTATGCTGATGTGTTTATAACCGGTTACCGCAAACAGGAGTTTGGCTGGCTTGCTGCGATCCCGTCCGGTACGTCCGGTAGGCTGCGCCCGGCTGGGATAATTGAGCTCGGCGCGTCACCTCTCCACAAGCAGGCATTTAGAGGCGTGGCCCAGCAGCTTGTTAAAGGCGAGGATAAGGAGTTTGTACATCTGGAACCCCGGCTGCGGGCACGAGTGAGGATGAGGAACTGGACCAAATCCGGTATGCTGCGGACGCCAGTGTTTGAAGAGTTCATAATTTGATTATTATAAAGACATCCTTATATGGAGGTTGATTATATGTGCGGACGGTTTACCATTACAGTCACCCTGGAAGAATTAATGACCCGTTATCTAATCGATGACAGCAAAATACAGCACTTGTCGCCTAACTATAATGTCGCTCCTATGCATAATATACCGGCCGTAATCGGCAGCGACTCAGGAAATCGGTTGGGTGAGCTTCGCTGGGGCCTGGTTCCCGTCTGGGCCAAGGATAATAAAATCGGCAATAAGATGATAAATGCCCGCTCTGAAACAGTTGCCGAAAAGCCCGCCTTTAAACGGCTGCTTAAATCTCGCCGTTGTATCATTCCGGCTGACGGTTTTTATGAATGGAAAAAGGAAGGCTCTAGTAAACAACCAATGCGCATCCTCTTAAGTGATGGTGGTATCTTCTCTTTTGCAGGGCTTTACGACACTTGGGAAGATCCCGAAGGGAATAAACTTAGTACCTGTACAATCATAACAACAGAGCCCAATAGTCTAATGGCCGATATCCATAATCGTATGCCGGTGATCCTTCGTCCGGAGGATGAGGCCGACTGGTTGGGACGTGATAATGATGATGTACAGTCATTGCTTGGGCTGTTGAAACCTTATCAATCATCCAAGATGAGGGCTTATCCAGTTGACCCTTCTGTAGGTAATGTGCGCAATAACTCTGTCGACCTTATACAAGAGATTGCCCAATGAACGCTAGAACAACCCCGCCGACCACTTAAGGTTGACGGGGTTGTTTTAATTATGCAGGGTGACAACTACTGAACATATTGACTATTAAACAGAAACCAACCAACAATGTTTCTACTCACGCTGCCTTCATGGCAAGGTTACCCAATTAGTTTGAATTTCTGTCAAAATAAATTATCAACTTATTTCTACAATCTCACCAACCATAATCACCGATACTAATAAAAACCCTAGAATTGAGCTCAGTAATATTGCAATTATTGAAAGAAATATAGAAGTCTTGTTATTTATCTTATAGAAGCTTAGAACACCCAAGACAAACGATAACATAGTCGGTACCAATAAATAACTATTAAAACCATTAGTTTTCCAATGAGAAGGCATAGAAAAGAAAATTATCCAACACAAAATTGATAATACTAGAGCAGTTAAACTAGTTTTTTTCACCACTTTCACTCCCTTGTAAATTAAAATGTAGAAACTCTCACTCCTCCCTTTATAGAATTATAACAAATTTTTTCCATGGGCGATTTGACTTTTATTGGTATATTAAGATATTATATTTAATTTCTTCAAAATACTAGATAAGCAGGAGGTTCAAATGGGAAAAGGTATTAAGTCTGTTCTACTTTGTATTGTGTTGCTACTGTCGGTTTCGACTAATGTTTTTGCTGCAGAGGTTACACCTAATGCAGATCCTGTAGAAAATATCACTTCGGAATTTTCAGGAAAAATGAGAAGCAATGCGGCTTATATGGCATATTACGCATATACCGAGACAAGGGATTTTGGAACTTATCCTGTTATGACTGGCGAAGAATTTGTAAGTAAGGTAAAAACTCGTGGACCATGGGACTACAAATTTCCTTATGGATATAGTAAACCTTGGATTTTTGCTGGAGTAACCACAACAGGTGAGGACTTAGGTAATATACATTACGGGTATGTTGGCAGAGCAGCTGGCTTTACAGATCTTATTTTGAAATCTGCAGCAGGGGTTTATCAAATATATTCTGGTACTTATCATATTGGATGGTATGCTTCTTATTTTGATGATCCCAAAGATCAAATTGCAATACAACGTGGACTTAACTATTGGGCTAATGGTAACCTCCCTAGTACATTTTCGTTAACTCAGGAGAGACAAGAACTGATTGATACATTAACAGAAGAACAAAAGCAAGAAATTGAACAGAATGTTAAAGAAAAAGCAGGAGAGCTAGGCTTAACCGCAACTAACGGTGCAGTTACTCCAGAAAAATAGTTGCTACAAGCAAATCTAATATACCCGTCAGGCATACGCCCGGCGGGTTATTTTATTTATGCTCTAAACTCAAATCTCTCCCGAACAAACCGGGAGCCCTAACACTTGGGGGGGCCGTTATATTATTCTGTGTAAAATACATAGTAAAAATCCCCCAGTTCTGATAAACTGTTTGTATTTATTGAACTGGGGGATTTCAAATGATTGCATATCGTATTAGGTTTAGAGTAATCGTAAGTGGATTTCTGCTATTATTTGCTCTAACAGCTTGTGGAGATAAATCGAATAATATAGTCGATGATAAATCTTCTATAATGGCTGAGGTTGAATTTGCACTAAAGATGGAGAGCCTTGGTAAGCCGAAGGACGAATCTTCAATTAAATTCATCCGTGAAATGTCTGAATTTTTGGAAAATGAGAACGATAAAAGATCCTTTCTTCAAATAGCAGACTTACTGGAAGGAAAGAATTACGCAGAAGTAGAAAAGATTTTTAAAGAATTAGGCGGGGAACTCGGGCCTTCAGCAACACCTTCTGAACGCGAAATCTCAAATGAAGAAGACGACCAAAAGTTTGCGGAATTGTCTCTTGAGGCTGCCGAAATATACATTAGCGCAACAGTAGATGCAGAACAGGATATTCTTACAGAAATTTCAGATATGATACGCCAAAACACCGTTTTAGTAAAAAAAGAAAATCAGGATAAATTTAATAGCCTGGCTAATTTTATAGAAAATAACGAAAGAATTTCCGCTGAGTCGGCGTTCAATGAACTTCAGGGAAAATATAAAAAATAAACGCAAAAAAAGCCCTGCTGACCACTTAATGTTGACGGAGACTTTATCCATCCAAGACTAACGGGCTGTTACTTTGAACTTAATACCCATAAGGAAGAGAAAACGAGTCATCTCCTTGTTGTCCTAACATACATATTATTAAGTGAACTTCTGTGTGGGGGGCTTGATTTGAGACTGCTGATTCTTGTGGTGGGTATAGTTTTACTTGCTCTACTTTGGACAAACCCCGATAGCTCTGATTTTGAAAAGTGGGTCCATAAGAAAGAACTCACCAATTTTAAAAGAAGTACTCCTTTAAAACCTGTTGGTTTTCGAAGCAAAAATTATCTATTTTTCTCAGTATATGAACTAACGGTTATACGGAAACAGACGGACTTTATGACCGATTACTCCTATTATGGGGGTGTAGGCATATTCGGAATGATATTCTCAACCTCAACACCCGGAATTAATGGCGAGCAGTCCCCTTTATTTTAAATTTGGTCCTTAAGCTTCGGAAAACAAAAACACAGCAAAATTGCACTTCAAATAGATGAAAGATCACAAAACCCGTCAGGCACAAGCCCGACGGGTTATTTTATGTATGCTCTAAATTCAAATCGTTCACGCACAAACCAACTGCCGGCAATCTTGATTGTTTCCGGTGAATATCCCTCCACCAACCCGCCATAATCCATAAGGTGGCCGATTGGGTCCGGTTCTTCTCGGTACCAGACGGAGACCTTGGACTGCGCCAGGGCTGCTGTCAGGAAGTCTGTATCGCTCTCTAGGACTTTGTATGTAGTACTCACAGTTCTTCGCCCAATTCAGAACTTTCTTCAAATAAAGCATCCCCTATTTCTTCATTGTAATAGCACACCCCGTCTTTACAGCCATAAGTGATGGTATTTCCCAAGTCTTCACAAATAAGTATTTCTTCAAAGTCCCCCGGGATAACTCTCGCTAGTTCGTCAAGAAGGGCATGGGCAGCCTGCTCGACTCCTTCATCTTCTTCTCCTTTATATCCAATGGCCGGACCACTTGGGCCTTCATAAGCAGTGAATATCCAATCATTGAATTCTTCATCTTTGACTTGAACTATATAAGAATACGCATCCTCAATATTTGTGGTCTTATAAAGTGGTTCTCCTAATAGTGCTAGTAGTGCCCCCCTTTGCAGTTTTTTCCCCATAGATATTTAAGCTCAAAAAATTAGAAGTTCCATTTTTAAACTTTAGATCACTTAATGCAGTAAATGTATACATTTAATCATTCCTTATTGAGGAGTTTTTATGTTATTTAAATATAATCCATTTGGAACATTATGTATATGAACTCTATATCACTGGTAAGGAAAATTATCCTGAACTGAAAAACGCCTTGCCATAAAAGGCTAGACGTTTTTCAATCTTCGGTGTTAATCTCTCCGTATTCCTCCAGAATCTTTCTTCTAAGCGCTTCAGCTTCAATCGGTTTAATCAAAAGACACTTCTCAAAATGATGCACAATTTCTGTCATTCTTTTTGAATACTCCATATGTTTCATTTCAGGAACATCTGGAGAATCATCATCAATTTCATCATAAAGGTTTTTTATCTTTTCTTTTATCATAGTATAGAAGTTTTTCTTGTGTAAAAGTTGTTCCAATTCCTTGACTCTGAATATCTGTACCGGTACAGATGAATTTTTCTTATATTGTAGCGCATATTACATATGTTTAAAATGTGTGGCAGGGGGGCATTTTTCAATGATTACGGCCAGATTCAGAAAGTTCTTGACCCGGTTGTAATATTATGGATTTTCAATATGAGGAGGCAAGGGTGATGAACACTTAACAAATTAACGTTGCTGTTTACATTGCGGCAATTGTCTACGAGGCCGTTATCGCGTTTGCATTTCTATTTGTTAAAATAACTGTAACCGAGGCTCCCCCTCTGGATGTACTGGCACATCGATATTCTATAGGTTTGGCAGCTGTTTCCATTCCTTTTCTGTTCGGCTGGGTTCACGTAAGGTTTACACTGCGCGATATATGTAGAGTGGTTCCCCTGGGTCTATTTTCTCCGGTATTGTTCTCCGCCTTTCAGATTTACGGA
>NZ_BMKR01000067.1 GCF_014644435.1 Paenibacillus albidus
ACTCAAAGACAAGGGCTGTCCCAAGCAGCCATTCCATGGCTTTTGGGACAGCCCCTTCTCTAATCACAGTGTATAAGTGGGATTTTAATGATGTATGAAAAATAAAATGATTTGTACTTGATTATTAGTTTATTTGATAGAAAACTATAAGTCTATATTTTTTTTGGAAATACGGTTAGTCTGAGGATACACCCGGCCGGGGATTGCGAAAGAGGTGATGTTCATTATGGTAAGTCAAGAACTGTTAGTCAAGGCTGCAGAATCCTTTGGATTTACAGTTGAAACACTAGTCTTCCTTAGCAACTCGTGTAATGAAGTGTACCGGTTTTCCAAAAACAATCAGCCCTACATCTTACGTTTATCAGAGAGACCTTCTGCATATGTGGAAAAAATAAAGGCAGAAGTGGATTGGATCTATTATTTGGCTCAAAACGGCGTGCATACCTCATTGCCAATCCAAGCATCAGATCAACAATTCATCGCCGTTTACAAAGAGCAGGAGCAGTGCTTTATTGCTACAGCTTTCCATATGGCATCAGGACAGTTTTTTGATAAAAATAATCTGCAATTGTGGGGCCCCTCGATTTTCAACAAGTGGGGAGAAACCATGGGAAGAATGCATTTACTCACAAAATCATATAATGCTGAAGATGTTGCTGTAAAAAGAGATGACTGGGGCATGTGGAACATTGATAACCCTTATTTACAACAAGGTCGTTACCATCTCCTGCTTAAAAAGTTAAAATCACTGGAGAACACTATCGCTTCTCTACCTAAAGATGCTCAATCGTATGGATTGATTCACAACGATTTTCATCCCTATAATTTTTACATCGATAATGATGATATTACAGTCTTTGATTTTGATGACAGTATATATGGCTGGTATGCACTGGATATTGCAATTGCGGCAACTCATGCTGTATGGTGGGGATCTCCGGCAGACGATCGAGAATCTAAAAATGAATTTGCTAAACGATTCTTAGATGAATTTTTATCAGGTTACTTCAAGTATAATGACTTAGATACATACTGGGTGAGGCAGATTCCCATGTTTATGAACTATAGGAATCTATGCTCATACTTCTGGTGGCTCAATAGCTGGGACGGAGATGAGAGTCGCCTGTCTGAATTTCAGCAAACTGCAATTACCCAAGCCATTAATCTTATCCAAAATGATCTGATGTTTGATGGTTGCGATATACAATTATAGAACCCACCTATAGGAGGACTCATAATTTTCTTTAATTAACGAAAACTTGCCGTATTAGCAGCGTGGTGAACTGTATCATAAGTAGGGGCAGGTTTTTTGGAGTGGAACGAGCAGTAGCCTGAAAAAGCGCGTTGAGCGGCATGGTTTTGTTATGGACCGCACTCAGCGGGAAAGTCGTCGCAAACGGGCTTCTACGTGCATTTTAGACTCCCCCAAAAATCAAAAAAATAGGGAAATCCCGTAAAAGCCCGTAAGCATAATATATATTTGAAACGATACTTAAAGCGGTATTGTGCTAATGGTAGAGTTTAGATTAAATCATTTTATCCGTTTAATGGGAATTAAGGGAATGATAGAGTAGTATTGGAATACCATTGCTTGGTACCGGGGAGGTCACATGAACAAAGATCAGAATACAGAGAGTCCATTGCACGGAATGCTAACCGAGTTTGTAGAAAACGGACCATTTACAGGATTAGCCGTTGGAATAGTAAAGAACAACAAAATAATATTTACTGGTGAATATGGAACAGCGGATTTTTCGACAGGTGATCCTGTTGTTCGTAGCACTTTGTTCCACCAAGCTTCAGTCTCGAAAACCTTTGTTGTTACAGCCATTATGCAATTAGTTGAGCGTGGAAAAGTAAATCTGGATTCACCGATCACGAAGTATCTATCTTACTTTAAGATGGATGATGAGCGGTATCGACATATTACTGTAAGGCAGCTTATGAATCATACCTCCGGCATGCCAGATGAAGAAGATTATGCATGGGACAGACCCGAATACGACGAGCAAAGCCTTGAAAGATATGTAAAAAATATTCGTCGACATTAGCTTTTGGGCGAGCCGGGTGTTGATTACGCTTACAGTAATATAGCATACGAAGTTTTGGGAGATATAATAGCGAAGGTTAGCGGAATGAGCTTCGAGCAGTATATGAAAGAGTATGTTCTTGAACCAGCAGGAATGCGAAGCAGTTCTTTTTTGAAACAGGAAGTGGAGGCTCATCTTGCCGCACCTCATGTGCTCGGGACTTCCAATGGATATGGCGGCTATATTAGTGATGTTTTCCCTTACAACAGGGCGCATGGACCCAGTTCCACTCTATATACCAATGTTGAGGATATGTGCCAATATATGCTGTTGCATCTTAACAAGGGATTTTCAGGGGCCGACTGTAATTTCCTGCAGGCCTATAGCTACGATGAAATGTGGAAGCCTTATGCAACTACTGGATACGGACAAGAAAATGCGCAGATCGGTTTAGGCTGGTTTTTGGGAGAATATAAGGGCTACCGGATTGTCTCACATTCTGGATGGGATACCGGTTTTCTGAGTGATCTGATTCTGCTCCCCGATCAAAAAATCGCCATTTCTGTTATGACAAAATGTGACTATGTCAGGCTGGGAAGTGTATCCTTTCCAATTCTTGATTTATTACTTGGTTCGAACGCTCGCCATATAAAGCAATCCATGGCTCATAAAGTTGCAGACTTAGCAGTATCTGATGGAGTGAATAAGGCGGTGGAAGAGTATCGACGTATCAAGAGGCTGGAACAAGATAAGCATTATTTAGTGGAATTTGAATTTATGCGCATCACCGAAGCATTAATGTGGAATGGCTACAACGAGGATGCTTTTCGCGTTCTGACCTGTGCTGCTGTAATATTTCCTGACAGTGGGTCTATTTCTCGAATGTTAACAGAACTCCAAGAGAAAATATAGTCATTCTTAAGAAAAACGGTTCGCCATCCTTGCAGGGAGCTTCGTTCCCCGTCCACATCAGGGCTTTCCCACTAGGGATGGCCCTAAAACATGCCGTTACAGACAGCGCGGTGAACCGTATCATAAGTAGGAGCAAGTTTTGTTGAAAAGCCTGGAACAGATTTTGATCTTACGAAAGCTGCGAGGAGTTAGAGCTGATGCGAGCCATACGATTGAAACAAAGTGAGGTTTTTAACTATGGAACTGGTGGGGAAAATTGATGTCCTACCGTTCAGCATCTTGGAGATTACAAATTACCTGAGAATTGGGCACACATCTTTAGATAAGTGAGCCGATGCTAAGCCAATGGGCAAACCTAAATTAATAGATTGAGGAGTTTTGAAATGTATAGTCAGCCGACTGCCCTACGTTCAGTTTTAGATCCGAAATATTTAGAATACTGTCTGAGCAATCTATATGACATTGGAGACTGGAATGAATGTTTGTTCTGGCTACGTGGATTAAATGATACTTATAGAATTCGCAATTCTAAAGGTTTTTATATTCTTCGCGTATATCGCCATTCAATAGGCGAATGTGATGTTGCATATGAATTATCTTTATTAACACAGTTGATTCACGAATTGAGCTCAGTAAGCACAAAGGCATCGGCGCCCATTTCCAAAAAAGACAACAGCTTATACACTGTTGTAAATGCGCCAGAAGGTCAAAGAATTGCCGTTATTTTTAACTATCTGACAGGCACTGAGAATGTGCTTCATGACGAGAAATCGTGTTTCTCTTTTGGAAGATCTGCTGCCGAATTACATGCAGCTATGGACAAAATTACTTTAACCAATCCTAGATACAATTTGGATACAAACTTTCTCATCAGTCAGCCGTTAGATCGTATTGTGAATCATATTGGAGAGGAACATAACGAAACGCCATTTCTGCGTGAATATTCCAACGCATTAATTGAGCGTATTAACATCGTTTCTAGTCAAGGCTTGGATTGGGGGATTTGCCATGGAGATATGCATGGCAATAATAATGCCTTCCAAGAAGGCGACAGTTTCACTCATTATGACTTTGAATGGTCGGCAAAAGGTTGGCGTGCCTACGACTTGGCGCAAGTTCGAGGTAGAAAGCGCCTACCAGAGGATAAAAAAGCTTTGCTATGGAATGCATTAATCTCAGGCTATCGATCAGTCAGAGGTTTCTCCGAACAAGATGAATCTTCGATTGAATTATTTATGATGGCTCGTCGATTTTGGGTAATGAGTCTTGATGTTGAATTCATCAATGAATATGGTGCTCTTGATTTTTCAGAAGGCTGGCTAGAGGGATTTATCAATGAATTTCGTTCGTACAATATTGTCTGATGACAAGCAGTAAAAGTACTTTATCATACAGCTTACGGGAGACGATAGTTGAATAAAGCAAGATAAAAGAAAGGGCCATCCGGGGTAGTACCAGCGTCGCTATCACCAGGTGCAAACGTATGGATATAAATGGAAAAACCCTCCACGTTGGAGGGTTTTTCCTAAATTGACAGTGAAAATAATACCAATGAGCTTATTACAGTTAGAACCTTGAAGCAAACAGCTCATAAGGATATGCAAATGATTCAACCAATGATCAAAGCTGTTCGAAATAATAATCTTTCTGACATGATGATGTATGAGGATATCATGATTAACTTGGATGACATCATGTTAAGTCATAAGCGAGATTTGGAGCTAACAGGTCGAATTCAAGAGGCATTTAAAGAAAGACAAAATACGCTTGAATTTAAACGTCGCGATACAATTGAAAGTTTAGTAGTCGAACTAGCTGCACTCAATATTTAAAAATTGTTGAAAAGAATCCACTTGATACAGATTATAACGGAGTATTAGAAGAACGAGTATTAGAGAAGTTTGAGATTGAACGGGAATATGAAAATAGATGTTGATTTGAAAACAAAGTTCAACCATTTTGAACAATGACTGTTCATTTAAAAAAAGTTTGATTAAAATACTGTCTCATTATAGGTTTTTGTTTGATCAAACTCTTTTTTATAAAGCTACATTAATTAATATTGACAATATGTTAGCTGAATGAAATAATACTAACGAGTAATGTTACTTGTTAGTATTATTTATAGGAGTTGATGCAGATTGGCACGCGAAAAGGGACTTAAAGGGATGGAAAGTCGGAGGCGATTGCTTGAATCTGCTGCGTGCGAATTTGCGAATTGGGGATTTCATGAAACAAAGGTTAGTACAATCGTTAAAAGAGCTGGGCTGACGCAGCCTTCCTTTTATCTATACTTTCCGAGTAAAGAAGCCATCTTTGAGGAGTTAGTAACCGATTTCCACTCTAGTTTACGGAAGCTTTCAGAGTCATTTCGCTTAGAAGCTGGAATAAAGCCAACAGATGTTTCAAAACGGGTATTAGTTGCTGTGGAGACTGTTTTTCGTTTTCTAGTTACTAACCCTTATTTAACCCGTATCGGCTTTTTTCTTGCTCCAGATGCTAAACAAATTAAAGGAGATTTAACCTTGATATTGAAGGATAACTTACTAGCCGAACAACAGAAAGGTTATTTTCGTCCTGAATTAGAAATGGAAACTGTGGCTGAATGCCTAATTGGTGTTATTGAGCATCTTACAGCTTCACACTTATTACCTGGCACTAAAGACCCATCAAGTCTCGCAACAGTTGTAGTTGATCTTTTCATACATGGCATGCTAACAAATGATAGTTCATCTATACAAGATATAGAAATGGAGTGAAATAAGATGATATCTATTGTCATGAAAATAAGTTTAGCAGTTTTTATGTTAATTGGAGGGTTCATAAAGATCATGCGTGTGCCTTTTCAAGTTGAACATTGGCAGCATTATCAATACCCATTGTGGTTTCTGTCTGTTACCGGGTTTCTCGAAATCGTTGGGGCACTTGGAATGATAGGGGGAATATGGAATCGATATTTTGCTGTTGGATCAGGAGTATTGTTCTTCATTCTCATGATAGGAGCTATTCATACGCATATTTTCCGAGCTCATCAATCTGTGACAATGATCATCCCTGCATCGATCTGCTTAATTGTCTCTATCATCATCATTATTTGGGAGTCGAAAGTACGCTTTTAATTTATGACATTGACCATATTTCTGTATTGTTCACTACTAACCTAGTGTAATGCTCCCCATTGTCAAGACACGTTTTTCGGAGGAATAAGTTATGTTCTCCTACTGTGAATCTATCGAAGATTGACTCATGCGGCGTACGAATTGTTTCATTCCGATCTTAGAATTGTAGAGACCGCTATCAAATATCAGTATGAATCTCAGGAAGCCTTCACCCGTGCTTTTCAAAAAATGTTCTCCATCTCACCGGGACGGTTCCGCAAGCAAACAAAAATGAAAGACAAGAGGGCATAGAATAGGTTTCATAAAGAAATGAGTTTTCCAGCAAATGATGGCTTTTGAAACTTGCCGTTATAAGACAGCACAGTGACCTGTAGAGATACCCTGGAGGAGGTATCTCTTTTTTAAGTGAGCCCGGCATGGGCAAAAACCATATCAGGTAGGATTGAAACATGCGTTACAAGGCTGTCTATGCGTTCTCATAGGTTAGGGGTGGGGGGCTATTCCATGTTTGTCATTGTCAGTTATGCCATAGGCACATCCATAGACCGACTATGAGACGGAATTTGAAACGATACGATATAGAAGGGTGTTCCAGCATATGGTATAAGAATTACTTTATAGCATGGATTTCAATCAACTAAGGATAGTAGCAGAATGAAATTACCTTTTGATTATAGATATAACACGAAAAGAGGAATACAAAATAATGAAAGATACAGAGTACAAATTGCAATTTGAGGAATTGTGTAATACTGTGCAACTTGGTGAGATAACCTGTGTGCCTGAAGCCATATCAGGTGGGCTTTTACACAAAATGTATGTCTTTCAAACCACGAAAGGGAAATATGCAATAAAAGCATTAAATCCTCAAATAATGCTCAGACCTACGGCGATGCAGAACTTTATTAACTCCGAACGAATTGCCAATATTGCAGCAAATAATGTACCTGCTCTTTCAGCTAAAGAAGTTAATGGCACTTTCATGCACAAAATAGCCGATCAATTCTATCTTATATTTGATTGGATTGATGGTGAATGTCTGAAATCCAATGAAATTGATGTAGTCCATTGTGAGAAAATGGGTGCTATTCTTGCGGATATACATATGACTGATTTTTCAGAGTTAGGCACGAATAAGGGTTATTCAGGTAATACATTGCTAACTGATTGGAATTACTATTTGCAAAAAGGGCAACAAATTAACTCCATTTGGCTAAATCTACTTCGTGAATATCTTTATAAACTTTATGATTGGAACAAAATGGCCAATGAATCAACGAAACTACTGGAATCTGACATGGTTATTAGCCATAAAGATTTAGAACCAAAAAACGTAATGTGGAAACAGGGCAACCCTATCCTTATTGATTGGGAATCAGCAGGGTATATCAATCCTATGCAAGACTTGACAGAAACAGCTATTTACTGGTCTGCAAATGAAATCGGAAACATTGACAAGGAAAGGTTTTTAGCTTTCATAGCAGGATATAAAACAAAATACGGAACACTTCAGGCAAATTGGAGAATGGTGTTGGTAAATGGGTTCTTAGGTAAATTAGACTGGCTTGAATATAGTTTAAAACGCTCTTTGTGGATTGAATGTACTGACGAAGAAGAACAGCAGATGGGGACTTCTCAAGTGACAGAGACAATAAACACCATTATATGTTATGCAGATATGATTTCAGAAATAGAGAAATGGTTAGATGAGGTCGATAACATTCAATAAAAGAGAAGTTCTATCCAAAGAAACCACTCCATTGTTAGGAATGGCTTTGTATTTATATACTGCTGTATATTTTATGGTCAAAATGAACTTTGTGCTTAGATACATTACGGTGATCCGTACCATAAGTGCGGCAAGTTTTTTGAAGAAGATAAGGGGCTACCTTCAACGGGTAGTGCTGGTGCAGGCACTCCGGTAAACGGCGTCGGCACGACCGTCACGACCGTTTCCATCGATCCGGGCAACCTGGAGCAAAAGTTGTCCCAGGAAGGCAAGGGAGCAACAATCATCATTCCGGTGAATACCCAATCCGACAAGGTAGTGGTTGAGTTGACCGGACAGATGGTGAAGAGCATGGAAGCGAAGGAAGCATTGCTGCAGATCAAAACGGAGAAGGTAACCTATACGCTGCCCGCGGCGCAAATCAATATGGATGCCGAGTCACAGCAGATGGGGACACAGGCGGCATTGCAGGACATCAAAGTCCATATTACGATTGCAACGCCTACGGCGGATACGGTAAAGCAGGTACGGGACACTGCAAAGCAACATGGTTACCAGATTGTTGCACAGCCGGTAGAATTCAAGATCACAGCCAGCAGTGGCAGCAAAACGGTGGATGCTTCAAAATTCAACGGTTATGTGGAAAGAACCATTGAGATTCCGGATGGAACCGGGCAAGATCACGACAGGCATTGTCCTCAATGCTGACGGGTCCTTCTCCCATGTGCCTACGAAAATTGTTGTCATCGACGGAAAACCCTATGCCCAAATCAACAGCTTGACCAATAGCGTCTATTCGGTCATTTACAGCCCCATAACCTTTGCAGACGTAAATACGCATTGGGCCAAGGAAGCGGTCAATGACATGGGCTCCAGACTTGTTATTGATGGCAGCGGAGAGGGAAGTTTTGAGCCGGGCAGGGATATTACCCGTGCGGAATTTGCCGATGATTATCATAAAGGGACTCGGGGGCATGCGGCCCGGTACCGGGAAGGATATTTTCAAGGATGTAACCAGGGACAACTGGTATTATGATGCCGTTGCCATTGCTCATGAGTATGGAATCATAGACGGATATGGAGATGGTGCATTCGGGCCCATGGATAAAATTTCCCGTAAGCAGGCCATGACAATGACGGCAAGAGCGATGAAATTAACCGGATTGAAAGTGGAGCTTACCGAGAATGAAGCTGAACAGCTGCTTTCCAGGTTTGAAGATGCCGGCATTGCTTCCGACTATACCAAACATAGTATTGCATCCTGCCTGAAGGCAGGGATCATTACCGGACGGGATGGCAATGTAGTAGTGCCAAAGAACAATATTACCCATACGGAGGCTGCCGTAATTGTAAAAAGGCTTTTGCAACAATCCGGTTTGATTTAGCAAGAAGTGCTTAAATCAGGAAGGGGAAATCCCAAAAGTAGAATTTCTTAAGTCGACATCCTGCCTTATAGTGTAAAATCGCAAAAAAATAAGCAGAGCAGCGATTCTCCCGTTATTGGAGGATCGCTGCTCTGTGTTTTTGGGCGACTGCGGCTTGCTTTGTGAGATTATGGGCAAGGGAAAGCCACCCGACCTCCAAGTTGACTTTTTCCATCCCCCGAAGCAGCAATTTTGAGTCTTAGGTAAAATACTTGATCATTTCGTCATGTCAAGGACGATTCGACCATTGATTTTGCCTTCTAACATAAGTTCGTAGATCTCATTAATATCTTCTAATTTACGTGTCTCAATAATGGTTTTGATTTTTCCTTCCGCAGCAAATTGTAATGTTTCTTGCAAATCTTTGCGAGTGCCGACAATTGAACCGACTACCTTTGTACCGTTTAATACCGTATCAAAGATCGGAACATCCATGGATTCAGGAGGCAGCCCAACCATGACGCAGGTACCGCCGCGACGAATGGCACGATAGGCTTGGTCGAATGCTTTTTTCGCAACCGCTGTACAAACGACACCATGAACTCCGCCGATTTCTTTTTGAATCCAGTCTGCAGCATCTTCTTTTAATGCGTTTACGGTTTTGTCTGCGCCAAGTTGTTTCGCAAGCTCCATCTTTTCATCCGACGTGTCAATGGCCACTATGTTCATTCCCATCACTTTTGCATATTGTACGCCAAGATGACCCAGTCCTCCGACGCCGAAAATGGCTACCCATTCACCTGGCTTTACACCTGATACTTTCAAAGCTTTATAGGTCGTAACGCCAGCGCAAAATAAAGGTGCCGCTTCGATGAAGTTTAGATTATCAGGAACTTTCACTACATAATCGGCAGCCGCCACACAATATTCTGCATATCCGCCATCTACGGAATATCCGGAATTTTGCTGATCCAGACAAAGGGTCTCTCTTCCTGTCAGACAATATTCGCAATGACCGCAGGCTGAATACAGCCATGGAATTCCTACTCGGTCTCCTACCTTTAAGTGTGTAACTCCTTCACCCACTTCTTCAATAATCCCGACGCCTTCATGTCCGGGAATAAGAGGGAGTTTTGGTTTGACGGGCCAATCGCCATGAGCAGCGTGCAAATCAGTATGACACACTCCGCACGCCTGAATGTGGACAAGGATTTCTTTGTGTCCGGGTTTTGGTTTAGGTACGTCTTGTAGTTCTAGCTTTTCTTTGAAATTTTTTACTACAGCAGCTTTCATCGGCATACTCCTTTGGTTTTTTGCTTTTCAGAAAGTAGTATGTTCATGAAGTTTGCTTTAAATTCTTGTGGAGGAAGAAGATGTGAGAAGTAAAAGGGGATACCCCAAAGATATCTAAGGAATGGCCCCGAGAAGCAAGTTTTTCCGAATAACATGCTGAGGTCAGGATTGAAAGTGATGTGAACTTTTAGATATAATGAGTAAGACTGGAACAGATTTTGATCTTCCGAAAGCTGCGAGGAGTGAGGGCTGATGGAAGCCTTACGATTGAAACTAGATGCATATATTAATAAATATTTAGAATTGTGGGACTTTTACGGCGTTATTCAAGTTACAAAAAAAGGCGAACTTCTTTTTGAAAACGCATACGGCTATGCAAATATAGAGTTTGGAATTAAAAATGATATCCATTCACGCTTCTCAATAGCTTCCATGGCAAAACAGTTTACTGCCTTTGCCATTATGCTCCTATATGACAAGAAAATGCTGGATATTGATAAATCTGCACAATTATACCTACCTGCCGATATGAAGCTTGACGAGTCGATCACTGTACATCATTTATTATCGCATACTTCTGGTTTGTATAATTTTTATAATTTTGATGATGATTTTTTTGCCGGATATAACAGAATGGATTATTCACGAGACGACTTCTTCAGCCGGTATATCAACAAAAAGCCTACTAAGCCACCGGGCACAGAATATGATTATAATAACTCCAACTATAATTTGCTTGCATGGATTATTGAGAATGTTTCAGGAGAGAAATATGAAGAATATATCCGAAATAACATATTTCTGCCTTTGGATATGCTTAACAGCGATGTTGATGACGGTTGTAAAATACTTGCAAACAGATCTGGTAAGTATGTGAAAGATTTTAATGCACACATCCAATGTCCGTATTATAACGAGAAATTCAGCATCGGTGCAGGCGCCATCATTTCAAACTGCGATGATTTGTACAAATGGTACACCTGTTTGCGGGATCGGAAAATCTTGTCGCAGCATGCATATTCCAGGTTCTTCAACGAGAACAAAAACAACTACTGTTATGGACTGGAACATCATCATGTTTACGGCACCGATAGATATTCCCATGGAGGGGATCACCTTGGCATAAGCACTTATATGCAGGATTATTTCGATGAAGATGTATGTATCATCATTCTTTCAAATAATGAAGCCATCAATCAGTACAGGCTGGGCAATGCAATTTCAGATATTCTGCATCAGGTTGAGACAGAGGTTCCGACCAAATATGAAGAGTTTCCCGTCAACGAAAGCAAACTTAAAGAGTATTGCGGTACTTACTTGAAGGATAAGATACAAGTAGAATTTATTAATGGAAAATTATACTTTACGAGATTCTCCGGCAATCTTCATATCGAGATCTATCCGGTAGGCGAAGGCAGATTTGCTCGCAGATATTCAGACCAGATCCATCCGTACAGTATTGTAGAGAATGAGAACGGTAACCTGACGTTTTTCGGGTATGTAAAAGATAATTCTGTAAAAGGGCGATGAGTTCAGCATCTTGAAGATTACAAATTACCGTGGAATTGGGCACATATCGTTAAGTGAGCGGGCTGCTGAATCCGATAAGGGTTAGCAGCTTTTTGGTATGTCTATGTCAGTTATTTTCCTGGTAGAAGAGCGATTTATCAGGAGAATTGATGAATAGGATTGGAAAAGTTGATAAATAGTTTTCGCAAACTCGTGACTTCAGTCGTGAGTTAGAACACTTCGGATAGG
>NZ_BMKR01000068.1 GCF_014644435.1 Paenibacillus albidus
TCCCATTTGACTCTATACGGAGAGCTTAAAGGTAAAATTATTCGCGGTCAAGGTACTAGTACATTATCAGATTAAAAATAAGGGATGCCTGAAGGCTGTTTGATATGGATTAGCGTTCGTCACCAGCCTTCGAGCTGTTCTAATGTATTTCGTACCTCAGAATGGTTTAAACAAGGCTCAAACCTCCATAATGATGTATTTTGTACATTCAAAGGATAGCCATAAGGCACTTTTCGGCGATTACAGCGGTTCCTGCTGCACCAAATACACTGAAATCCTAAAACAAGCCTCCTTTTTTCCATACTGATGTATAAAGTGCACTCTAGCGATCTCCGCCCTAGGCTTACAGCGTGCCTCCCGGGAGGCAGCTTTCGGATGCGCCAGCTATTCCCACCTTTTAAAGGCTGATGCTGGACTAGTAGAGTCTGTATTCATCAACTGCCCAATACCCTAATCATCAAAAAGAGAGTAATCAAGACTTTCCAATAGATCATCATATTGATCTTTGAGCAACTCTAGATATTTACCGTTAAAAATGTATTTTCCATCTTTATAGAAAAAAATCTCTTCTCCAGATGTATGGTAAAATAACCCTTCAGTTTTGAGCGACTCTAAAATTAAAAAGGAAATTTCATATATTGTTTTATAGCCAAGTTCATAACGTTCACAAAACTTATCTAATTCAAATGATACCGTTTCTTGATAAACAAAGTCATGTTCTAGAAACATTGTTTCATAGGAAAAGGCAGGGTGATCTGGTGAATAATTATTTTCATGAATACTAATTCTCAAACCAATACTTAAAGAAAATTCATCTACTAAAAATGAATTATGATACTTACGCAAATAATGAGCCTTAAGATTCTTCTTTTCCAATACATTCATCAACCATATAGCGTCCGTTTTTTGTCCGTTTACTTTCAGCGAATATTCCATTTACTAGTTCCTTTCTATTTATGGAAATATAGATATAGTATCACCATCTCTTGTGATCGCAAGCACTTCTTCTAAGCCCGAAATTTCCCATTTTTTAAATTGTTCAAGTAACGCAGAAACATCTCCAGACCATTTCTTTAGATTAATCACTACATTTTTTGTTTGTTGCTTAACAACAACTTTTTCCTGAACCTCACTCCAGATACCCCTTATACCTTTATTTTCAGTAGGAGAGTAGCAATCAAAAATCTTTCCTTCAATCCTAAAATCTGGATCTCTATTGAGATCAACCCCATCACTTTCTCGAACTTTAGGATTCTGTTCAATGTCGTAACCCTTTTTCGCTAATTGATCAGCAGCATCGTTCTCTAATTCTAAAGACTGTTTAGTTGCATTATCAGCATTACTGGGGATTTTTGTTTTTGTACCACTAGGGACAGCTTCTGGATTACCTATTCTACTAGGTTTGATCAATTCTACCGAACCACCATTAACAGTCCCCTCAATACCCCCATGACCGTCCCCATTCCTCTCGATTTTCCACATTTGATTCCACGGTTTAAGCGGCCCGGAGAATCCAGGGGTTTCCGGGATCAATCGATATCCAAATGGATTCAGGTTCGGGAACTCCGGAATACTGAAATTATTTATGGCTTCCGGGACCTTCTTCACGGCATCCGATATCGGGTCCAGCACTTTGTTCGCTACTTTGTCAGCGACTTTGACGATGTGGGTTGCCTTGGTGATTTGTAACCCGGGGACCAGAACGGAGGCCGCCTCACCCAGCATTTTGGCCTGTTCTTCGGGTGTGCCTTCCTCGAAGTTCTTATACATCGTCTTCGCAGCCTCGACGATCACGTCCGGGTTGTTAAAGATATAGGTAGCCTTGTCCACCATTTCCTGGGTCATTTTCTCCGGGTCGATGACATAATTGAAGCCGAACTGGACGGTGCCGACTACGGCCATCACCGTGGATTCGACAAACCCGCCCACAAAAGCTCTGGTGACCCTATCCGCCTCCACCACTTTTTTACGCCACTCGGTCATCCCGTAGGTTTCTTCTAGCCACACATAGTATGCGAGTGGCCGATTTTCACTATGTTTCTTCGGATCATAGACTTTATCGAAAAAATAGTTGTAAGTCAATTCGTCGTTTTTGTTCTCCGCCGTAATCGGTGTGCCATCCGGCAAGGTCGTGGGCGGGCTATTCAGCCGCTTATACTCCGCCATATGCCTTTCCAGTTCCCGCTGAAGCTCCGCCTTTTGGACCGCCTTCGCAATATCGCTGTAATGCGTCATTGCCCATTCCCGGTATTGGTCATTGACTAGGCCCAGCGCGATGGCCAACCGCAGCTCCTCGTTTGAAGGCACCTCGGACCGGTCCTTTTGCAGCGGATTGTACGTGCACGCAGAGAGCGGCGACCCTTTGTACTGGCTCCGCAGATCTACGTTCAGATAGAGCCCCGGGTCCAGCCCCAGCTCCTCAAGCAACTCCCTTTGCTGCTCGGCATGCAAGCTCGCCGACTCCATATACCCCAGATTACCATATTTCTCATAGATCCGATAAGCCACCTGGCTCCGCCCGATTTCGTCCAAAGCCTCGGCGATTCTCGCAAGTTGCTCCCGCGCCTCTTGCTGCTCTTCGGGGCTGCCATAGTCCCGCTGCTCCAGAAGGGAGGCAATCTTCGCCTCGTCTACAAACGGCTGCAACCGCTTGTCCAGTGAAGCATCCCTGACGTTCTGCAGCAGATCCTTGATCATCTCGATCAGCGTAGGCGTGCTGCGCAAAAGATCTTGCAGCCCGCCTGCTGCCCGGTCCCTTGCTGTCTGCAGCCACTTGCTGAACAGTGTACTCGTCTGCTTCCAGGTAAAGCTCGGCGGCGTCTTTATCAGGTTACGGGCCTGATTCTCTGTGGACTGGTATTGCCCCACGGCCCAGCGGAGCGTCGTTTCTTTCTGGTACAGCCGGCTGCTGATCGAAGCTGCCATATCCCTCGTCTCCCGCAGCAACCGCTCCAGGTCCTGCGCCGGAGCGCGGACATCGGAGGATTCGGGATAGGCCGATTGGGCCGCACCCACTTGTTGCGAGATGGCCCTCTGCATCCCGGCGACCTGCTCCTCCAGCGTGCGGTTCAGGCGCTTTATTCCCTGTTCCAGATCCAGCAAGCGGTCAAGCTCCACTTTTTGCTGCATGATTAACCTCCGGGTACATCCTCAGTAGATACAAGAGAATAATATGTATTCGAATTCTATTTTTCTATTATATCCATATTTTCTCACCATTTGAATGTAGGGTAGATTAATTAGGTCTGAAGTTACAGGAAGTTTGTGTATGGTGAAGAATAGGTCCCCATGATCCCCATTTCTTTTCAACGCAAAAACTGCAGCCCCATTAACACATCTGTGTTAATAGGACTGCAGTCCGAATAGCTTGCTTATTTAGTTCTTATAGTTATTAGGATAACCGTCCACTGAAATCCTCAAAAGCGAACTCCTTGATTACCTTAATGCCCTCTTCTTCGTTATATGAAGCGATGGCCGGCAGGTTCACGCCATTAAACATATGGTTCTTCACCATGGTGTAGTGGCCCATATCGAGAAATACCAGCTTGTCGCCGTATTTCAGCGGTTCAGGGAACGAGTAGTCACCGATGATATCGCCGGCGAGACAGGTCATCCCGCCGAGCCGGTAGCTGTACGGGAATTCACCCACAGCGCCTGCACCGATGATGCTCGGACGGTATGGCATCGCCAGCACATCCGGCATATGGCATTCGGCCGAAGTGTCAAGAATGGCGATGTCCATGCCGTTCTTCATTGTGTCCAGCACTGTAGCTACCAGGTATCCGGTATTGAGGGCAATCGCCTCGCCCGGCTCCAGGTAGATCTGCACATTGTATTTCTCTTTCATATGCAGGATGCAGCGAACCAGCGTATCCAGGTCATAATCGGGACGGGTAATGTGATGGCCTCCGCCGAAGTTCAGCCATTTCATGCCATGCAGGTATTCGCCGAACTTCTCTTCCACCACCTGGAGCGTTCTCTCCAGGGTATCAGAGTTCTGCTCACACATGGTGTGGAAATGCAGGCCGTCAATCCCTTCCAGCTCTTCGGGCCGGAAGTTCGGCAGTGTCACTCCCATGCGGGAGTTATTGTAGCAAGGATCATACAGCGGCACATCAATCTCGGAATATTCCGGATTGACACGGATTCCGCAGCTAATTGGCTTGCCCGCACCCTGCACCCGGTCCTTGAACCGGTTCCACTGGTCAAACGAATTGAACACAATATGATCCGTGTAGCTCAGCAGTTCGTCGAACTCGCGGTCTACATAAGCCGGTGCGTAGACATGCACTTCCTTGCCCATCTTCTCATACCCGAGTCTGGCCTCGAACAGGGAACTGGAAGTGACGCCGTGCAGATATTTGCCGATCAGCGGATACATGGAATGCATGGAGAATCCTTTTTGAGCAAGTAAAATCTTGGCCCCGGTCCGTTCCTGAACAGAGTTAAGTACCTCCAGGTTACGCTTCAGCAACCTCTCATCCACAAGGTAGCTGGGGGATGGCAACGTGCTAAGGTCAATGTCGAGTTCCATCGTCATGCCCTTAATCAAGCAGCGTTGGCGAGAAATCTTCTTGCCAAGGCAATCCTTGTTTATTTAGTTCTTCCATGAACGGATCCGGATTAAACTCTTCGACGTTGTACACGCCTGGTTTTTTCCAGATTCCTTTTATAATCAACATAGCTCCGATCATCGCTGGAACGCCAGTAGTGTAGGAAATGGCTTGGGAGCCCACTTCTCTGTAGCATTCTTCGTGATCGCACACGTTGTAGACATAATAAGTTTTAGGCTGGCCGTCTTTGGTGCCTTGGATGATACAGCCGATGTTGGTTTTGCCTTTGGTTCTTGGTCCCAGGGAAGCCGGGTCAGGCAGAATCGCCTTCAGGAACTGCAAAGGAATGATCTCTTTGCCTTCGTATTGAATGGGCTCGATGGACGTCATGCCGACGTTCTCCAGCACTTTCAGGTGTGTCAGGTAGTTCTGCGAGAAGGTCATCCAGAAGCGGATTTTCTTCACGCCTTTAATGTTGGCAGCCAGGGACTCAAGCTCCTCATGGTACAGCAGGTAGATATCTTTAGGCCCGATCTCCGGGAGATCGTAAACTTTTTTCTCGGACAGGGGTGGAGTTTCAATCCATTCGCCATTCTCGAAATAACGGCCATTGGCAGTGATCTCGCGAATATTGATTTCCGGGTTGAAGTTGGTTGCGAACGGATAGCCGTGGTCGCCTGCATTGGCATCCACAATATCAATCGTGTGAATTTCGTCAAAATAGTGCTTTTGCGCATAGGCAGTGAACACACCCGTTACGCCGGGGTCAAAACCGCTGCCGAGCAATGCCGTAATACCGGCTTTCTCGAATCTTTCCTTGTACGCCCACTGCCAGGAATATTCGAATTTCGCCGTATCCTGCGGTTCGTAGTTCGCGGTATCCACGTAATGCACTCCCGTCGCCAGGCAAGCATCCATAATAGTCAGGTCCTGATATGGGAGAGCGACATTAATAACGACATCCGGCTGAAAGCTCTTGATCAGTTCAATAACCTCATCCGTATTGTCAGCATCGAGCTGGGCGGTAGAAATCTTCGTACGGCCTCCGGCCAATTTATCTTTCAGAGCCTCGCATTTGGCCACAGTTCTGCTGGCAATGCAGATCTCTTCAAATACATCCGGGTTCTGGCAGCATTTATGCACAACAACACTCGCTACGCCGCCAGCGCCAATAATTAACGCTTTTCCCAAAATTAAAAACCTCCTAAAATTCCATTTTGCAAAATCAACAAGGCTGATTATACAGAAAGCTTCCCAATAAATCAATAAAAAGCGACAAATAATGATATTATCTGTGTAAAATCTTTAATTATCCTTGTTAATACTCTTAAATGCATGAAAATACACTCTATATCTTCGTTTTCCTGTGTTTCAGCAGACCTTTTAGGGCTGGCGTGCCGTATCTTGAGATACGGGAGAGCAGCGACCAGGACAACTAGATTATTGTATCACAGCAGGGGTCTTCTTCATACCATTATTTAAAAAGCTATGACCGAGCTCACCTCCCGTTCCTTTATCTTTTACCCATTTCTGAGTCCGGGCTATCTTTAACCCTTATTATGCGTAGTCCGGTAAATCCCATACCCGCTCTCTTTAATCCCTTTTTAAGGGGCAACAACGATCCTGAGCCAGCCATTCTCTTCATCGTATCCCTGAACGGTTCCTTCTATTAAATACCCGGGGGACAGCAGCCTGGGGGCCACCTTGGATCGGACGGGTCCATCCGCAGTGACTGCAAAGACATTATCCCTTACCTTCACGAGAATGCCATGTGGATAGAACATCATAATCGTACCGCTGGCCGGCTGGCCGGGAGGGTAATCCTGCTTGATCTGCTGCCACTGCTTCCCATATGGCTTCATGCCTGCCCGGAAGACCTGCTCGAATTCCTCCTTACTGATCTCCTCATCATCCGTAAACTCAACAGACTGATCTGTAAGAAAGAAATCCGGGCTGCCCGATATCCTATACTTCTGCTCCTCATCCACAACAACCTGGCGGTACGCGGTCTGATGCTCATCGATTTCAAAATAGTATGCAGTGCCTTCAAACAAGCTTTTAATATAACGCATGTCCTTGCTCCTTCTAGCACAGAAATCTCTACCTTATAAAGACTGAATCAAAGACCCGTAATAGCTGTTCCCGTTGCGCCGGTCCAGTCTGTCTGCGGTAGCCAGTGCTTCTTGCAGGAAATGTTGTTCCAGACGTACCACGTCGGAAGCAAACTCAGGATGCGGGAATGAAGCAGGAAGCTTAACCTGGAATGCTACGGTTTCCTGCTTCAGACGGCTGAACAAGGTGGAGGCATAGGCACTGAACATCATTTGGTCCCACGGATTCTCGTGATCAAGGGCCTGAGACAGATGTTTCTCGAATAGCTCCAGTCCCCGGAACGGGTCAGTCAGCGCCAAATATCTTATATTCTCGCCGATTTGCAGCAGGAAATCGTTATTGCCTTTGACCAGACGGTAGCTCTTGCGTTGAAGCTTGTCCGCTTCCTCCTGTCGTCCCAGCCGGTACAGCGGCATCAGAACTGTCGATAACGTCACATGCGGCACTTCTCCACAGCTCATTTGTCCGCTCAGAATCGGTTCAGCAACCCTCAAGGTTCGCTCATCCCGGCCAAGCAATACTTCATAATCAATCAGTCTGTTCTGCTCGCAGGCTTCGCAGTCGCTCATCTCGTCACGGTCCAGGCTCTGGAACTGATCGAGGTAGCGTCCCGCTTCCTCCAATTCGCCGTATTGCATCAGCAGCACCGCTTTATAGAAACAATACGTCCGCTCACTGTACCCTAATTCGGCATAACGTTTTTTCATATCATCCAGCAGATTATCGATCTGCTCCCGGGGAATGTCAGGGAAACAGGCCACTTTATCCAGAATCCATTTATAGGACCAAAGCAGCTGATAATTATCGAATAAGTCGTTATTTTTATCATATTGTCCCAGCTGCCAGGAAAAGGCTACAATCGCCTTCATCGGATATCCGCTGAATATCGCCGACTCCACCAGCTCCGAACGCGCTTCAAACCCGGCTTCCAGGTCTCCGGCGGTATCCGCGGCCCGGATAGCTTGTTCCAGCACCGCAATTTGCGCTTTGCCCCGCGGCAGATCGTAAGCTTCTTCCATTAATTCTTCAAAATCCAAGTTCATTGTCCATTCCCTCCGTCTTGTGTATTTCCTGCAGCATAACCCCATTCGATAAAGCGGATGATCCCCTCATTCAGCACAGCCAGCTCCTGGCGGCTCATCGGATAATGGCCCATCATCAAAGCATTCACGTACAGCATTTCGACTGCGGCCGGGAGCATGGCCGGATCGCCGGAAAAGACCCGTGCCACCACCGGATTATCCAGGTTGAAGTACAGGGTGGAGTATGCGGCTGCCTGGAAGCTGCTTCCCAGACTGTTCAGTACGGAGGACAAGGCATCGGTGCTCACTTCCTTGGCTGCTTCAAGTGAACGCAGATCCGCAGACTCCTTGGACAAGGTATACAGCGCCGGCAGTTCCGACGGTTTAAAGCGTTTCAGCTGAATCTGGCAACGGAAACGCTGCAAGGCAGCATCTGCAGTCCGGGTGTTCTCGTAATACTGCCTCCGCTCGTCTGCAGTAATATCCGTGAACGAGAAGGAGATGTCCTCAGGCTGGAGGCGCTTACTTTCGGCTTCCGGACAGATCTGCGGCAGCAGGGCCAGCAGCTCGCTGTCATAAATATATCCGCCGTTGACGACCAGCATGAACTGGGCAGCGGCAACATGAGTAATTTGACGGTATTCGTCCAACGTTAAGGTATAGAATATTGTACTGCGCTCCTTTAGCAGCTCCCCAAGCTCTTTGCGGCCAAAAGTGCTCTCAAACGGCAGCCAGCGGTAAATCATCCGGTAGAAGTTCTCGTCTTCCACAGCCAAAGCTTTGATCGACAACGCATGTTGGCCAATAATCTGCCGCAATCGGCTCTGATCATAATCGGCCATGCGCATCAGCTCACTGCGGATCGCCTCGCCCAGCTCTTCACGCACTTCTTCCAGCTTCTCATTCTCATAGAAATGCTCACGCGAGGCTGTCGGCTGGAGTTCATCAGTCCAGACGATACATTTTACAAAAAAGGCCCAATCCGGCAAAATATTCTCCGCTTTCTCCGACACCAGCATATGTTTGAGGTAAACCCGGTGCGTTTTCTTCGCATTCAGGTTCACCGCCTGCGGCAGGATATAGGCGATCCCTCCGGTACGTCCCGATGCCGTGTGCAGCGGAATGAAATCATGGAAACGCTCGCCGAGCAGTTGTTCCCCCAAATGAAGCACCTCCTCCTTACGGTCCCGGGCCAACTCGGGATAGGCGATCCATACCGGCCGCGTTCCATTGATCTTCCTGCTGCTTGACCCGGAGTGAAGCGATATCGGATAAGGGAGCAAGGCCCCGTAATCGTACAGCCATTTCGCCAGATTCTGTTCGCCAAAGTAGATCTCCGACCCCGGCTTGCAGCGCAAATAGACTTTTGTGCCCGGGGAAAGAGCGTTCTCCAGCTTGCGGATCGTATAGGTGCCATCCGGCTGGCCCCGCCACTCCAAGGCCGGTCCGCCTTTGGCCGATTGGGTGATCATGACTATTTCATCGCTGACCATGAAGCAGGACAGCAGACCAATACCGAAACGGCCGATAAACGAAGTTTCCCGGGAAATAAAATCTTCGCCGCCTCTTTTGGAGGATTGCCCGATCATCGCCAGAAACTGATGCACTTCCTCCTCATTCAGTCCAATTCCGTTGTCTTCCATGGTCATCGTCGCCGTACTTCCCATTCCTGATAGCTCTACTGTGATCTGGCCTTGATATCCCTCTTCAAGTTCATTTCTGGCTGTCACCGCGTCAACGGCATTCTGCAGCAGCTCTCTTAAATAGACTCTGGGATTACTATACAAATGATTCGCTAAAATATTGATCATGCCGCTTAGATTAACCTGAAATCTGTAAGTATCTTTCATTCCAAGTCTCCGTTTCTGTGATGGATTTGTGACTCTCAAATCTATCTACCATATTACTATTCATATGCGTGGCATTTCCACTTTCTGACTCTCTTACACGGCTGTAAGGTTTCATTAAGGAACTTTTAAGGTAGCTGAAAGACAAATCGATAGGCGCTCAGTTGCCTTGGACGCTATGCTGAATGTATCGGAAACTGGATTTATTCGAAGAAGGAGAATTTACACATGACATTCAAAACAAAAACAGCACTTGGCTGGCTGGCAGCATGTTGCATCTTCGTAACCACAGGGTTCGCAGCCACCTTTGGTCTGCCTGGGAATGCAAGCGCCGCAGCCGGGAGCCCAGAGGAATTCAAACAATTGCTGGACCGCAAAGTGCCCCAGTGGCAAGAAACCTATAATGTGCCCGGCGTGGCCGTAGGTATAATTCATAACGGGCAAGTGGCGTACTCGCTGAACTTCGGTGAGGCAGACAAGAAGAGCGTGGTGCCCGTAAGTAAAGATACTTTGTTCCAGGCGGGTTCAATCTCCAAAAGTCTCACCGCATGGGGTATTCTTCACCTCGTTGACACAGGGCGGGTATCGCTTGATGATCCCGCCGCAAAGTATCTTACCCGCTGGAAGCTGCCAGTTTCGCCTTTTGACGGGAGCAAGGTAACACTGCGCCAATTGTTGAGCCATACTGCCGGCTTGCCTGCGCACAAAGGTTATTTGGGCTCCGCTCCGGGAGAGCCGCTGCCGACGCTGGAAGACTCGTTATCTGGAGCCGGATGGAACGGCGAACCCTTACAGTTGGCCGCAACGCCAGGCCAGGAAGCTGTGTATTCCGGAGCTGGATATACGCTGCTGCAGCTGATCATCGAGGAGGTCACCGGTCTCCCTTTTGAAAAGTACATGGACCAGCAGGTCTTGAAGCCGCTAGGCATGAATGCCAGTACCTTTGGAGCGGCTTCAGATAATCCCATGATGTCCACAGGCTACGGGTACTTCGGACAGGCGCTGCCAGATTATCAATTTACTGAAAAGGCCGCTGCCGGGCTCTCGACCACAGCCGCCGATCTGATGACACTAATTCTGGCCAGTATGGAAGGAAACCCTGAAAATGTGCAAGCCAGCACCTTTCTCAGCAAGTCACTTCTTCAGGAGATGCAGATACCTGTGTTGTCCGAGAACGGGCTCGGGATATTCGCAAGAACATTGCCAAATGACCAAATCATGCTGTATCATCCCGGAGACAACCGGGGTTTCCATGCCTTTTACGGCTTTGTCCCGGAGACCGGAGACGGCCTGGTGATCCTCACGAACAGCGAAAATGGCATCGATCTGCGGCAGGACATTTATTATGCCTGGGTGCAGTCTCTGACCGGTTCCGTACCGGATGGCCTGTCAGCCATGAACGCTGCAAGAAAAACGAATGCCGGCATCGCCATAGGGCTGGGAGCGGCACTTGGCCTGTACCTGCTGATCTTTGCCATCCGGCTGCTTAAGGGCCGCAGACGCTTCATCACCAAACATTCCAGACAGCCATTTGTCCGCCTCGGGATACGTGTGATCCTGCTGGCAGCCACCGGCACTCTACTGTTCCTGGCTTCCTGGAGCTGGAGCATTCTGGGCTTGCAGTCCGGCCTCAAAAATATCGTCCTATGGCTCTTTGCCTGGCAGGCCGCCCTGCTTATAACGGGATTGTTCCCGAAGCTCAAAGCTCCGCGCAAACGCAGCACCCCGCCGCCAGTACCTGTCTCCGGGAAAAGCGTATAGCTCAGCCAAATGCTCGCTCGGTGAGGGACCAAACTCCCCATTCTGATGCACTTTGTGCAGCCAAATGGCCCCGGGAGGGCCCGAACGCTCCATTCTGATGCACTTTGTGCAGCCAAATGGCTTCGGATGGGCCCAATCGCTCCATTCTGATGCACTTTGTGCAGCCAAATCGCTCTGGGAGGGCCCAATCTCTCCATTCTGATGCACTTTGTGCAGCCAAATCGCTCCGGGCGGGCCCGAATGTACTTCTGTCAATAGAGTGGACACAGTAAAAAGGTCAGTTCGCAAGCTTTAGATTATC
>NZ_BMKR01000069.1 GCF_014644435.1 Paenibacillus albidus
TTTCGTTGTGAGTTTGGGGAAGGAACCTTCTTTTTCTGCTTGTTCTGTTAATGAATTAATAGCTCGAATATATTCTCTGCTTAATAACTTTAATTCGATGGAGTTACTTGGAAAGAATCTTATCTTTATAGTGACGGACTGCATAAGTTTTCACCTCTCTCCTTAATTTGTTTCGCTCTTTTGATTGATTTATACTCGTCAAATGTTGATCCTCTAATTAATGACTAGCCACCTAGCCAAAATATTTGTCGTATATATCCCTTTGGCATTTTAATTTGAGACTTAGCGCAAACGTTTCTATCGCACAATACCATTTTAGCCTTTTCGAAATCCTCACGATAGTATTTGTCGAATTTGAAATCCTTGATAAATTGTTCAGTTCCACAACAGTCGCATTTCACTCGCATGTTTTTTCACCCCCTTGTTTTTTTATTGTTCAACATATCTTTTAATCGTTTCACTAGACACATTTCCTGCGGTACTTACAAAGTATGAACGTGTCCAAAGTGAAGGCAAATGAGCTAAATGTTTAAACTCCTCTCTCAGTCGTTTAGATGTGACTCCTTTAATTTTTGCCATAATATCAGCAGGACTAAATGTCGGCAAAGCATTCAAAAATAGATGTGCGTGATCTTGATCTGTTTCGATTGCGATAATCTCTATTTTCAAATCATCACAAACATCTTTAATCAACTTCTTAAATCTACTTTCAACATCAAATTTAAGATAGATTTTCTTTCGATATCGTGGACAAAAAACAAAGTGATAATTGATTAGCGATACAGTTGTGTTGGTTCTTCTATAATTATCCATACATTAATTGTCTCAGTTATGTTTAAAACTGAAACATGATAACCATAAAATGTTGGAACATTAAGTGTCTTAGGACACGCCTGTTCCAATCTCGCTATCATCCCACACCTAAAGGAGTGGGCTTTCTCGCTTAAAATGCTGTAATTTTGACAGATTCATTACCGAATCCATTTCGAACAGAGGAGTTGGTTATGAATTCAAATATCGGATACTATAGTTTCCTTGCCTTGATTACAAAAGTTACAGGAAGCATCTTTGCTTTTTTCGCAAAATCGCTGTTATCGTCCCGCGATTGTATAATTTCATCATCAGATTGCTCAATCATTTGTTCAATGACAAATCCCGCTTTTGAGAGCGCGTTCACATAGGTTGATAGTTTACGGTCCGATAATGTTAGCGTGCCTTCATCAAGTGATACCGAATACCAAGATTCATCAAAATAACATTTTTTAAAAGTTAGCATATTATTTTCTGCAACAACACATTTGTGTATCGGATGAGACCAACTGAAAATAAATACGCCGTCTTTTTTCAGGTAAGAAGCGATCCGGCAAAAAGTACCCTCAAGATCGGTGGTCCAGCCTATGGCATAAATCGAATAAACGAAGTCAAAATAATCCTCTGGTATACCACATTCTTCTTCCATGGGAGAACAGATCAATTTTGCTGAAAGACCGCATGACGTCAAAAGTTGCGTTGTCTTTTCGATTTGTTTTTCTGATATGTCCATACCCCATAGTTCAGATGCTTTGCGGTCCCCCTGATACTGCAAGGATTGACCGCTTCCACAGCCTATTTCCAGCATCCTTTTTCCTGAGACATCGCCAAAAAGTTGGCACTTTTCTTCTGAGACAAATGCTCCATAGAAAGGAAGCGCGGTTGCTCCTAAGATGTCATTTCCTTTTGTATCCCAAAAGCTACTGTTTGTTTCATGTATAGAATTCTTGTCCGTATCGACCGAGATGGCGCTGCCAACCTCGCCAGCGCCTATAATGTTTGTTCTATACACAGAATTCTTGTCCATCCGGTACCATCCCCCAATATAAATAATATGTGCTCTGCGCTATTGATCCCAAAATAATGTACCATTTTCCCATGAACAAATCTACCTAAAATATTCCATTTTGATCGAATAGGAGTATGAAAGAAACTCCGAAAACCCACTACATTCAAGGGTTTTCGGAGTAGTTTTTTTAGAGTCAACCCTGCGCAGGGCTGCTCTTCATTTCATAGATTTTTTGGAGCGTATGGACAAGTTTCGTCTTCTCGTCATCGTCCTCTGTATGGAGATACCACTCCACTAGCCTGTACCCGAATACGAGAAGGATCAGCTCGTAGACGCAATGATCGGCGATAGGGGATACATCCGCATACTCCGAAAAGCCTTTGTAATACGCGGGGACACATCGCTGGTAGTATTCGACCATGTGATCGATATCCGCTTCATCCGCAATCAGGCTTGCGAGATCCTCGCCCAAGTATCCCCATCCGGATGTATCCCAGTCAATGAGCGCGATTTTCCCATCGGCATAGATCAGGTTGGTCACCCAGAAGTCCCGGTGGCATAGCACGAGGGGCAATTTTTCGATGCGGGCGAGTATCTCGTCTGCGTGCTCATCGATGTCGATGAGCATTTGCCGCACGTGCTGCGGGAATTCACAGTCCTCCGAGCGTATATAATCGTAGACGACCGGCCATGACCGGTAATGCAGGTACGTATTCTTCATGAGATCCGCATGGCTCAGGTTGGTCAGGCTCTGCAGCACAGCGGGTTGCTCCGCATACAGCTTGCCTTGATAACGTCCTAACTCCAGCGCGGCCTGTTCATACATGTCACCGGTCAAGTCTAAACCGGTTACGCCATCGATATATTCCAGCCACAGCTGGAATTCATTTTCTTCGGCATTGATCTCGGCGTGATAACATGTCGGCCAGCGGAACGCATCCGAGAACGTCGCTCCCAAGTCAGACGCATAGAGATCATATTCCCGGCGCCATGAACCCGGATCGCCGTAACGCTCCCATTTCTTCTGGATTTTCAGCACGATACGGTACAGCAACTTTTCGCCATCCGCGGTTTCGGCGATCCCCGTTACCAAGTACACATTTCCCACAGTTCCGCCCTGTAATGTCTTGGTTTGGCAGTCGGCCGAGATGATATCCTTCTTGAACCGTCGGCTTAAGGCATAGATCAGCGTTTCGAATTTAATATTCATTTCTTCCAACCTCCGTTTTTCTTCGTTCGCTTGCTACACATGGCGGATCGTTTTGTTTCTCGCCCTCTTGTCGATGAGGTAGCTCGTTTTATCCTGGACATACTTATTCTCATGCTGCTGGACAACATAATGCTCCCACCGTTCACGCGGCAACGAACCGTCGGCAAGCGCAGCGAGAACGGCACAGCCCGGCTCGGCCTGATGGCTGCAATCCGTAAATCGGCATTGCGGGAACCATTCCTCCACATCGGTAAAGCTTGCGCGTATGCCTTCGTCGGCATCGAAAAGCCCAAGCTCACGCATACCCGGCGTATCGATGACCATCGTACCGGAGGGGAGCATGAACAGCTGACGGTGCGTTGTCGTATGCCGCCCCCGGCTGTCGACCTCCCGGATCGCCTGAACCTTCATTACGTCCTGTTCTATCAACGCATTGAGCAGAGACGATTTACCGACGCCGGACATGCCGAGAAAGACGACTGTTTTACCTGGCATCAAGTACAGATCGAGTTCGTTCAGCCCCAGGCCTGTATGACTGCAGATCGCGTGAACCGGCACATCAGAGATGCTTTGTGTGACTTCTGCGAGCGGGAGATTATAATCCTCAACGAGATCAGCCTTGGTCAGAATGACGACTGGCTGGCCGCCGCTCTGCCTGGCTTGTGTCAGGTACCGCATGATGCGGGTAACGTTGAAATCCCAATTCAGAGAAGAAAGGATAAACACATAGTCAAAGTTGGTTGCAACGACTTGTTCCAGCACGGTTTTGGCATAGCCTGCGGCATGCCCTGAGTAATCCGCGCGTGAGAACTTGGAGCGGCGGGGCAGTACCGTAACGATGAGAGAATCTCCGCTCTCGTTGTAGTGCAGCAAGACAAAATCACCGACGCACGGAAAGTCTACGCGCGTTTCCGCGCTGTGATAGAACACTCCTTTGAGCACCGCCGTTACTTCGCCGCGCTCGGTCATGACCGTGAAGCGCTCGCGCCGAAGCTCCGTCACCCTGCCGGGCAATAATTCGTCGGGAATTGCTTCTATTTCTGTGTAGCCATAGGTTTTCAAATCCATCATAGTTTTTTTGTTAGCTCCTTTAATGTTGTTTTTTGGACGCAAAAATGCCACGGACAAGCAGCCTCTAAAGAAGCTGCTGTCGCGCGGCATCAGGACGCAAAAAAGATACGACCTTCATCGTATCCTGCAAACAGCAATATTCACGAAAGGTTACTTTGGATGACATACCAAATAATACGGACGTTTTCCCGCTTTTTTCGCGTATGCCAGCTATTCAGTTTTAAGACCAAACCACCATATAAGTAGTTGCCATTAAAAAACATCTCCCTTCGTGTCAGGAACTCGCTTATCGCTAAGCTGTTTATAAGATAACCTTTTCTGGAAAAAAATCAATGCTAGACAGCGCAGATTGTGTCAGCCTGCTCCATGAGCGCTGCGAAAGAAAGTACCTGCTGATGCTGAGTCAATAATTCTTTGGGATGGTATATCAGAGATCGGCGAAATTGGCAGCAGGCCAGAGCCTTTTCGTTACGGGCAGAATAGTTCAAATTATGGTAATATTGGGTTGGTTGTTCATTTAGGATAGGAGTGAATTCTGTATCGTGTCAGTATTAGCCTTTATTTTAGAACCGACTGATGAATTCGAACAGGAATTCTCAATACCTGTAGCATCTGAATCATTTTTCAATGAGTGTTGGGGCCCTGCGATAAAAGCATTACAATTAAAGTGGGTAGAGCATTTTTCATGGGGAATTGATGTAAGGAAAGAAGATTTGGATAAAGTCATAAACGAGTTGCTGCAGATTAGAGAGTGGTCACTTCTCAATTTAATGGAAGCGAAGCAGGAACATATCCTTTACCGTATCGATTTGTTAATCAGTAAACTACCAGCGGCATTTCGACGAGAAAATGCTGTGGTTTTCATTGGTTGATAGAGCAGTATAGTCACCACTAAAAATGGAAAGAAGGATGACAACATGGGAATGCGTGGATATTACTTTGCTATGGATGACAACATGGTGCAGCAAATCGCAGCAGGCGACATTGCATTGAAGAGTTTGAAAATTGACGATTATCCCGGACTGGACATTGATAGATCCTGGGAGGCGATTCACTACTTGCTTTGTGGAGATATTTCCGATGGAGATGCCCCTCTCGGCTATGTTGTTCCGCTGACGTCAGACAAAGGCATCGATTTTGGCTCATTTGGGGCGTTTTCCTTACGCGCCGAGCAAGTTGCAGAAGCGCTTCAGGCTATGTCTGAGCTGGATGAAGCGCAGCTCCGCTTGCGGTATGATTTCCCGGCCATGGTCAAGGACGAGGTATATCCTCTTGATCCTGACACTGTTTCAGACGAGGATGAGGACGAGTTCTTTGCCTACATGCTTCAGCATTTTAACGAAATCCGGCGTTTCTACAACCAAACTATAGCCGGGGGCAAAGGCCTCATCTTCTATATTTTCTGATTCCAATAATTTGAATCATCTCAAGCGGCTGCGTGGTAATTATATGGAGAGGAAGTTAAGAGAATGACAAACAAATTTATGAAGATTATTGGTGCTGGTGCATTATCTATTTTACTTACTACTGGAGTTGCTAGTGCTGTTTCGGCAAATGACTATACAGCATCCAAAGAAGGAAATAAGGTCATTAATATTGTCCAACCCAGTGTACTAAATTGGGATTTAACAAATAATACTGCTGCAGACCCAAATACTTCATGGACAGTACAGATTGGATATCCACATATTAACATGTATTTAAAAAATACAGGGTCAAAATCTTTTAGAGTTGAAGTAAAGCATAATACTAAGGGTACAATTATCTTTAATCAAACCATTGAAGCAGATGGAATAGGAAGAAATTTCATAAATAATGATAGTAATCCACTTGTTCCTTCAGGTACTTACACAGTGACTGTTTACGGTGGAACAGCTGTACCAAAAGGAACAGTTATACTTAAAGCTTCTGACACTCCTTGGTAAGCGTTATAATCTTGTAATGGGGCTGGCCCAAAAGTCATAAATAATGACTGAGGGCCAGCCCCTTTCTCATTTTTGTAAAACAAAAGAAACCTTTCCTTGGTAAAATGGAGCACTACTTTGTCGACGGCACAAAAATTGAAGCGAATGCTAACAAGTACACATTCGTATGTGGAAAGGCTGAACTTGTTAATCAGGATCTGCTTGAGTTAGGCGAATCCAGTTCCATTATGAGTGAAAACTGGAACGAGCTGTGCAGCAACTCGAAAGAACATGTTCACTTTTGGGGGATTTGTTCTTGTGGATTCCGGTTCGAGAACGATGGCCCCCCCTATTAGAAACGTTTGGCAACTTCCTTAGCATGTGCAATTGCTTTTTCTTTAATAGCTGGAGCTTGCTCTAATGATGCCGTTCCTTCAACAAAAATTGCCTCAATAGATTGAATCCCATAGAACTGTAAAACCTTATTAAGATAGCTGTATCCCATTTCAAGCGGAGCAAGAGGACCTTCCGAATACACGGAACCACTAGCTTGAATGTGTAAGGCTTTCTTGCCGGACAACAGACCTACAGGACCATTTGTGGTATATTTGAAAGTCTTACCCGGAATTGAAGTCGCATCAGTGTATGCTTTCAAAACCGGTGGGACCGAGAAATTCCACATGGGGGAAACATACACGTACTTATCAGCAGCCACGTATTGATCAACAATCGCCTCAAGACGAGCTACTTTTGATTTCTCAGCATCAGACAGTTGATCGAAAGACGAACCCGACCGAAGCTTTCCCCAACCACGTAAAACATCAGCATCGAATTGCGGAATATTCTCTTTGTACAGATCCAAATGAACAACTTCATCTGTTGGATTTGCTTCACGATATGCTTCAATAAATTCTGTTCCTACCGCGAGGCTAAAAGATGACTGAGGATCAAGGGGATGTGCGGTGATGTATAGTATCGTTGCCATGAATCAAAACTTCCCTTCTTTATTAAATATACTTTCTAGGTTAATCATATAATATATATTTCATTTGTGAAGTACGCACAATGATGTGCTATAGTATAAAAAAAGGTACTGTAATGGAGGCGAACATATGCAAAAGAAGAACCCTGTCCAATGTCAATTTGTTGTGGCGCTGGATTCAATCGTCGGCAAATGGAAGCCGATTATCCTTTACCATTTGCTTCAAGGTAAACCTTTGCGGTTCAATGAGCTAAGAAGATTGCTGCCCGATATCACTCAAAGGATGCTTACGCTCCATCTGCGCGAATTGGAGCAGGAAGAGATCGTTAAACGAGTCATTTATCCGCAAATTCCGCCGAAAGTAGAATACTCCATTACAGAATACGGCATGAGCCTGTCTCCGATTTTGGAGACCTTACATCAATGGGGAGTGGCCCATATCGAGCGAAAGCAGCTCAAAAAGACGGAAAATGAACAAACAGAAACGGACTAGCGTTCGATATTATGCTAGTCCGTTTCATTCTGGGCATCGAGTCACAAATATAACGAAAGTGATTTCGAAACATGCCTGGCACCGCGGCTATCGGAAGACTGTTAAGCTACCGGGCAGGTTAGTTGTTTTTAATTCACAATTTTCAAATTTCTTTCCTCAAAAATTTCTTTGGCAACAAAAACGGCATTAAGAACTCTTGGAAAACCAGTATAGGGAATGCAATGCATTATCGCTTCAATTACTTCATTGGGTGTAAGTCCTACATTGAGAGCTGCGTTGATATGCACGTTTAGCTGTGGCTCGCATCCGCCTTGTGTTGTAAGCGATGCGACCGTTATTAGCTGACGCTGTTTGAGATCAAGAACTTCCCTTGAGTATATCTCTCCAAATGCAAATTCAACAACGTACTTTCCCAGGTCGGGAGCAATGTCCCTCATTGACTCAATAACACGTTTTCCTCCTTCACCGTCTATTTGCATTAGTTTTTCCCAACCACGTGTATAACGTTCATTTGACATATGTTATTCCTCCTCTGTGTAACTTAAATTAAATGTTACACTTTAGAGTGCACTCTAAAGCAATGGCTTTTTTTGATGTGCTATAATTATATTTATGGAACCTAATTTTTTTACAATTCAACAAATCTCTGAAATGACAGGGCTTACTGCTCATACATTGCGCTATTACGAGAAAATCGGATTGCTATACGGGATCCATCGAGATACAAATGGGTACCGCCAGTATTCAGAGTCTGATATCTCGTGGATTCATTTTTTACTCCGATTGCGGGTAACAGGAATGAAAGTCAGCGATATGAAGCAATTTTCTGATCTGCGAAGTCAAGGTGAAGCTACAATAAGTGGAAGACGAGAGCTGTTGGAAACCCATCAAAGAAACGTTCTTGCTCAAATTAATGAACTGAAGAACAACCTGAAGATGATTGATGAAAAGATAGAAACTTATAAATGGATGGAGGGGCAAGATTAAATTAGTCATTGAGGTTATATCGGTCAATTTGGCCCCTTTTTGGGAGCAAACAACCAGCTAAAGACACGCCTTTTTTCTCAATGCTTTGAAGCTACCCTTTAATGCGAACATGGACTGGAATGATTCTTTTATTTTTTGCGATTGACTGTAAGGTTATTACTTTAAGGGGTACCACCAGCAAAACGCGGATTTACAACGCTAAAGGAATTTATAATTCAAAAACAGCCGATTTTCACCACGATAAAGGTGTAATCGGCTTTATTGCAATTTTTGGTTCAATGGTCGTAATGATTCTAATGTGGTAACTCCCTTAATATCAAAACGGTACTCCCCAAGGAAGTTTATGTGCTCCCAACCCAATGGAGACATATGCTTTAATAAATCTTCTCGTAACGTTCCTTTTTTCGAAGTAGATCCGTAGCTTTGCCTAGAAATACTGTATTCCAAACGCAAATTTTATTAATCAGGATGTTTAAAGCACTTGCTCGTTGCAGCTGATCCTGCAAAGCACGCTCTCTCAGCTCTCCATGTTTCCCAAAGAAAATGGCTCGTGCCAGGGCGTTCATTGCTTCTCCTTTAGTTAATCCGCGTTGGATACAGCGGCGCATCGATTCGCTTGAGATGTAGTTCAGGATAAAGATTGTCTTTCCAATTCGCCCCATCTCTCGAAGTGATTTGGCAACTTTATTCTGGCGAGCGAGGAGCCAAGCTTACCCATGAAGAGCGCACCGGACACTTTACCCTCCCGGTTAGAATGCACCAGGCGCAAAACATCATCGTAATTCCGATCACATAAAGTTTTGCGTCAGATAAATCTCGAAGACGCGGGGCAAATCGAAAGCCAAGTAAATGGGTCAAGCCAAAGACTTGATCCGTATAAAACAGCAGTATCAGTATACTGCTCCTCAATTGATAAGTCCGACTCATGATGTAAGAGGCCATCTATGACGTGTACCGCATCCCGAGCGTTAGTATTAATGACTTTTGTATAGAAAGATGAAAATTGATTGCTAACGAATCGATAAATTGTAGCTCCTCTTCCTGCCGTAATGGGGGTTAGGATCAGCACTGAGAGATAAAACAACGCCTACTTGCACGCGCATACCGTCGGATGAAGATGTGCTTCCATCCCTCCAATAAGACGTTAATGATCGGCGATGATGAAAGTTCACAAGTATTGCTTGCGCTCTGTTCATTGCATCATCGTACATCCTCCATTGAGCAGCATTGGCCATTTGATGATATGAGATACCAGGTGTTGCATCAGCCATTTTTTTTGTTAAGCCTATATTGGTACCCATTGCCATGAGAGATGCCAGAACAATCGATTTTTCTTCAGCTTTAGGTAGGCGAGTGGTTGAAGCATGAATGAATTGCTCGTCAAATGATGTCCAACTTGCTACTTCTAAAAGGAGGTCTGTCAGCCCAGGTACTCGTCAAAGTCTTTATGCTGTCTGCTGCCGACAATGGAAACATCTCCGGATCTCACATAGTTTCGCAATTCGGTAAGAGCAGCCATCTCATAGTAGTGTCGGTTAATGGTTCCATCTTCATCGAAAACATGCTTTTGCCATCGGTTGGTTACAAAATCTAGTGGAGCACCTTCAGGTACTTTTCGTTTGCCTGTATCATTCATCTCTCGAATAGTATTTAGCGCTCTCATTAACAGTTCAGCTGACTTTGTTGAACGGAATTCCAATGTACTTAGGAGGGTAGGTGTCCAAGGCAAGGCATGAGGGTTTTACACTGGTAAGCGTATTAGTACTTCCAAAGGTTACTTTCTGGTTGTGGGCGATACCGTTCATGACCAGAACGCCGAGCAGTGTTTTCATAATATCGACATACCCATACCCCGTATTAGTATGTTATAGTTTGTTTGTAAGAATAGAATCCCACTCCAAAGGAGAGATCATCTTGAAAATCGCAATCATGCTTTTCGATGGAATCACAGCACTAGATGCAATTGGTCCATACGATGTATTTGCTGCTACACTGAAATGTGAAGTGAAGTTTGTCGCTAAGAAAAAAGGGTTAATCAAACTGGACTCAAATATGGGTTATTTGCATGCCGATTACAGTTTTTCTGAAGTTACTTCAGCTGATATTCTCGTTGTTCCAGGTTGCAGTCCGCCAAATTATAAAACTCCAATGAATGACGAAGAAACGTTAAATTGGATTCGCCAAATGCATGAAACTACGAAATGGACCACGTCGGTTTGTAACGGCTCTCTGATTTTGAGCGCCGCAGGCTTGTTAAATGGAATCGTAGCCACCAGTCATTGGGGATCCTTCGACCTGCTTCAATCTCTTGGAACAATTCCAACAGATGAAAGAGTGGTTCGTCAGGGCAAAATCGTTACAGCAGCCGGTGTCTCCTCTGGTATTGATATGGCACTTCAATTAATAGCATGGGAATTGGGAGAAGATATGAGTAAAGGAGTCCAGCTGATTTTGGAATACGATCCGCAGCCACCGTTTGACACGGGTTCCCCAAAGAAAGCGCCTGCTTTATTGGTAGAACAAATAAGAGGGATGTTACAAGAGTTTGCAAAACGGGAGCCCAATTTATAAATCACAAATAATTCAGCATATTCTCAATAGCGTTATTGTGGTAGGTTGAGGTAGGTGTAAGGTATCTGAGCAAGACCTCATTCCGGTATTAACGTGGCTTAAACGTTCAATATTGTTAGTACTTGGTAGCGGAAATATCCAAAGAAGAAGAAGGAGCGAAGTGCTCCTTCTTTTTTATAAATCGGGATCATTTGAATTGGAGGAAATCTGATTGATCCAGTCCATAGTGAGTTTCAGTCACCTCTCATGCAGTATCAGACGGCAATTGGCAAGGGTATGTGCAGTATAATTTGAACCTCTCATGACTAAAGTCACGAGATTCTTGGGTAGTCCCTTCTAACGAAGAGAAATGTACCAAGCTAACCCTGTCGTTCCGACAGTTCGTGTAAGGATTACACCTCAAGAAGTCTTTTGCCTTCGGCAAGAATGTTCAGGCTTGCGTTAAAGTCT
>NZ_BMKR01000070.1 GCF_014644435.1 Paenibacillus albidus
TTTTGCAAGAATGAATGTGGTTGTGTCCAAATTTAGGGGGTTAATCCGAAAATGCCTTAGGATTCGCCCGCGGGTGCGAATTAGGCCGAATGAAAGGCAAAGATGCCTTAGGATTCGCCCGCGGGTGCGGATCGGGCTGAATGAAAGGCAAAGATGCCTTAGGATTGGCCCGTGGGTACGGATCGGGCCGAATGAAAGGCAAAAATGCCTTAGGATCCGCCCGCTTGTACGGATCGGGCCGAATGAAAGGCAAAAATGCCTTAGGATTGGCACGCGGGTGCGGACTAGTTGGGTTCACGGTTCGCCCTGCCTTTTTGCGCAGATTAAAATAGTCCAATCGCATTGAGCGGTTTTGTCCAATCCGGTACAGGTTACTTTACGTTATAATGAAAGCGCAATCAACATAGTGTGCTGCCAGACGTAGATTAGCTCACCAGCACGGTCGTCGCATCCAGGCCTATCGCAACCCAGCCTGTCGCATCCCGACCCGTTGCGTGCTGGTCATCGCCTTTTGGCCCGTAGCAACCCGGCCTGTCGCATCCCGGCCCGTGGCAACCCGGCCCGTCACGTGCTGGCCCATCGCCTTTTGGCTCGTGGCAACCCGGCCCGTCACGTGCTGGCCCATCGCCTTTTGGCTCGTGGCAACCCGGCCCGTCACGTGCTGGCCCATCGCCTTTTGGCCCGTGGCAACCCGGCCCGTCACGTGCTGGCCCATCGCCTTATGGCTCGTAGCAACCCGGCCTGTCGCATCCCGGCCCGTCACGTGCTGGCCCATCGCCTTTTGGCCCGTGGCAACCCGGCCCGTCACGTGCTGGCCCATCGCCTTTTGGCTCGTGGCAACCCGGCCCATCGCAACCCGGCCCGTCGCAGCCCATCTCACCACAGCTGCAACTTATCACACTAAGCCCTACCACAAAATAAAATGAACTATCGGAGGTCGCGAACCTATGCCTAACAATAAGCTGCAATGGTTTTCCAGCACTGAATGCTCGCCCTGGATGGACAAATCGGCGGAGGGACAAATTGGCGCCGGGAAGCAGGGAGGGGATCATGCTCCCGCGAATCTAACGCTCACCGGCGAGATTTTTCAGACACTGGAGGGTTTTGGCGGCTGCTTCAATGAGCTGGGATTTGTTTCCCTCCGGCATTTGTCCGGGGAAGAGCGGGCGAAGGTCATGCATGACTTGTTCCACCCTGAAGGGGAGCAGCGGTTCAGCATTTGCCGTCTGCCGATTGGGGCCAGCGACTATGCGCTGGAATGGTACAGCCTGAACGAGACGGATGGCGATTATGCCATGGAACATTTCTCGATAGAAAGGGACCGGCAAATGCTGATTCCTTACATTAAGGAAGCTTTGGCGCTGAACCCGGAGTTGAAGCTGTTTGCTTCACCCTGGAGTCCGCCGACCTGGATGAAGTTTCCCAAGGCGTACAACTACGGCACGCTGCGCTGGGAACCGGATATCCTGGAGGCTTACGCGCTGTATTTTGTGAAGTTCGTCGAAGCCTACCGCGCCGAAGGGATCACGATTCATCAGGTGCATGTGCAGAATGAAGTGGTCGCGGACCAGAAGTTCCCTTCCTGCGTCTGGACCGGAGAACAACTTAAGGTCTTTATCCGCGATTATCTTGGGCCGGCTTTTGAGCGGCACGGGCTGGATACGGAAATTTGGCTGGGGACCATCAATGCGCCGGAGCCATGGGACGAATGGCTGAAGAAAAAAGCAACCGACCATGATGCTTATGCCGCTGTTGTGCTCAGTGACCCCGAGGCCTATAAATATGTGAAGGGCGTCGGTTACCAATGGGCCGGCAAACATGCGATTCAGCGGACGGTGCAGAGCTACCCCGAGCTGCGTTACATGCAGACAGAGAATGAATGCGGCGATGGCGAGAACACTTGGTTTTATGCCAAATATGTGTTTAATCTCTACCAGCATTATTTTATGAATGGCGTGAATGCTTATATATACTGGAATATGGTGCTGGAACCGAAAGGGCGGAGCACCTGGGGCTGGGAGCAGAACGCCATGTTGACCGCAGCCCCTCATCTGAGTGAGGTTATCCGCAATCCGGAGTATTATGTGATGAAACATTTTTCGCACTTTACCCGGCCAGGCTGGGTAAGAACCGGGCTGAAAGGGCCTTGGAGCGCTCATGCGGTTGCGTTCCAGGCACCGGAGGGCGGAGCCACTCTGATTGTGGCCAATCCGTTCGAGGACAGCCGGACCTTGCAGCTGGAAAGCGGGTCCGGTGCCTACACCTTCCAGCTCGAGCCACAATCCTTTCATACGATTGTCCTGCCTTAAGGCAGGCTACAAGAAACTAACGTTCAGGGTTTATGGACGTTAGTTTTTTGTTAAAAACTATCAATGTACAAGGCCTCCTATATAAATTATTCTTAAAATCCAAAGGAGGGCAAGGATTTAGCCAGTTGAATGCGCTCCTTCTTCTTATTATTGGATAAACTAGGGCAAGGAAAGAGGGAGGGGAAGCTGAGATGTTAAGCGGATGGATCATGAAGCTGACCGGACCGTTTCGCCGGAGTATCCGCAATAAACTGATTCTTACGATGATTGTGCTGGCGGCTGTGCCGATTGTCACGATTACAGCACTGGCCGCCGAGAATAACCGCAGGGCGATGGAAGCGGAGGTCATCAGCACCAATCTCTCCAATATGAAATGGACGGGGATTTATCTTGGTGACCAATTCGCCCAGCTGAATAACCTGATTTATACGGTGCTGATCAGCCCCCATCTTAGTGATTATCTGGCGAGTGCCGAGGAGGCCGGCCTGACCAGCCAGTTCGTCGCGCAGAAAAATATCATCGATACATTAACCAACCTCTATTATTCGGCGGGCAATCACGTGGTGGGGGTAGAGCTTTATTTAAAGGAGTATAACAAGCTGTTCACGATCAATGCCTCGCAGAGCGATATAGAATCATCGGCGGAGCTTCCGGTGCCCTACAGGCAGTTGTTCGAGCAGGACAAGGACTTCATCATCCGGGCCGACCAAAGCGACAAAGGCAAGTTCCAGCTGATCCGCAGCATCAACCGGTTCGAGAATCAGGAGAAGCTGGGCGGCATTTCGCTGGCGATCCGCTGGGGAGTGCTGGACCAGACACTGAACCTGCTGGGGCGCGGGGATGAGCATACGGTGCTTATTGCCGGACCGGGCGGGGAGGTGCTCTACCAGCCCTGGGGTCAAGCTCCGGGAGCAGAGACGCTGGCCCGGATCGCTGAAACCGGTGAGGAGCAGGGTTACTTCCGCGGCGACCATGAATTATTCTTCTACAACACGATTGATCCGGTGGGCCTGAAGCTGATTACGGTGATCCCGAACAGCTTCATCAACCAGAGTTCGCTTTCGACCATGAAGTTCGGACTTATCGTCGGCACAGTCTCCGTGATTGTGGCGATTCTGATGGCCGTCATTCTGGCCTGGCGGCTGGCCACCCCGATTGTGAGCCTGGCCCGCTCCATTCAGGGCTTCGGGATGATGAAGGAGCAGGAGGTCCAAACAAGCAATCGGGTCGATGAGATCGGTCTGCTGGAGACGAAGCTCTCCCAGATGTCCTACCGGATCAGGGAACATATCAAGACCGAATATATGATCAGCCTGGAGAAAAAAAGTGCCGAGCTCAAAGCTCTGCAAGCGCAAATCAATCCGCATTTTCTGCAAAACACTCTGCAAATGATCGGCAGCATGCTTTTCAAAAGCAACCCTGCGGACAGCTATGAGGTGCTGAGATCCCTTAGCGAGATGTTTCGTTATATTATCCGTGAGCCGGACGATCTGGCTACGCTGCAGGCGGAGCTGAACCATCTGAACCATTACCTGCAGATTCAGCAGCAGCGCTTCTCGTCCCGGCTGACCTGCACAACGCATGTGGACCGGTCGCTGCTGACAAGCGTCCTGCCGAAGCTCACGCTGCAGCCGATTGTCGAGAATGCTTTTGTCCATGGCCTGGATAATAAACAGGGCCCCTGGGAGCTGGAGATTACGGTTGCAGCCAGAGGGAGCGATTGTCTCATCTGTATCCGCGATAACGGTATAGGTATCGAAGAGAGCAAGCTCACGGAATTGCGTGCGCGGCTGAAACAGCAGAGCGGCAGTCCCTGGACGCAAGGAGACCGCATCGGACTGCAGAACGTGGCTTCCCGGATTCATATGCATTTTGGAGGCCGTTACGGACTGGAGGTTGACAGCACGCCGGGGCAGGGAACAACAGTGACGGTAATAATTCCGCTTCAAAAGGAAGGTGGGTTCAATGATAAAAGTGCTGCTGGTGGACGACGAGAGCTGGAACCGTGATATTGTGCGAACCTTCGGCTCTTGGGAAGAGCTGGGAATGGAGGTCGCTGCGGAAGCCGAAGACGGAATAGAGGCGCTGCGTTATATGCAGGAGCTGCGCCCGCAAATTGTAATTACCGATATGCGGATGCCGGGAGCCGACGGTGTCACACTGATGAATCAGCTGCATCAGCATTATCCCGCCGTCAAAATTATTGTCATCAGCGGCTACGACGATTTCAAATATGCGCAGAATGCGCTTCGCTATGGGGCGGTGGATTACCTGTTGAAGCCCATTGACCCGAAGGAACTGAACGCCGTTCTGCACAAATGCAGGCAGGAGCTGGAGGCCGCCTCACGGGAACCGGATTCGCTGGGACTCGATATGGACGTGTCCTTTTCGCTTACAGCATGCAAGCAGCGGCTGCGGGTGCATTTCAATGAGCTCCATGTTGACGGGGTGGCCGCTGCCCTTCAGGAGGTCCGCCGGGAGCTGGAGCGTAACGGAGTTACACAATCCGGTACCCTTCATCAGGTAGCCCGGGAGCTGCTTCTGCTGCTGCGGGAGCTGATGAGATCCAATGCGCTGGAGGAGGACGGCCAGATTGCTCAGATTACACCGGATGTACTGGCTTCCTGCGCGAATACGGCGGATTTTCTCATGAAGCAATATGCGTATAATCTGGAGCTGCTGGTGAAGCAGCGCAAGTTCAAGAATAAGCTGAATCTCGATGAGATCAGACAATATATAGAACACCATTTTGCAGAGGCTGTGACGCTGGAGGGGCTGGCCCGGGCTTTTTTTGTCAGCAAAGAGTATTTGAGCAAAGTCTTCAAGCAGGAATACGGGCGGGGCGTGACAGACTATATTCTGCATCTGCGCATGGAGCAGGCCAAGACTTGGCTGGCGGACGAGCGTATACCGATCAAAACGGTGGCGGAGATGAGCGGGTATGAGGATGTAGCCTATTTCTACAGGGTATTCAAAAAATATTACGGCATTGCACCGGGTGAAATGAGAAAAAACACACAGGTTTAAAATTGTCCAAGACGAGAGGATACTTCCGTCCAATTAAACGCTTTCATAATAAAGATATAATGAAAGCGTAAACAAAAACACAGACACTTGGGAGGTCACGAATATGAAACGGATGTCAAAAGGTCTACTTTGCAGCCTTCTTGCAGCTACGCTTCTGGCGGGCTGCGGTAATGGAAACAGCGGCAGCAATAACGGAAATGCAGGCTCGACAAGCGGCAACGATGGCAGCAGCGGAACGGCCAAAAGCGTTACTCTCAAAATGTTCATCGCCCAGCCGCGCTTTAAAGAGCATTATGACAAGTACATTGCCGATTTCGTAGCGAAGGAAAAAGCGGACAAAAATATAGATGTGTCCGTCCAGCTCGAAATGCCGACGGCAGATAATGCCTCCCAAATCCTGAAGACCCGGCTGGCTTCAAATGATGCGCCGGACATTTTTGCCATCCATGCCGTCAATGAAATTCCTTCCTACTATAAAGCGGGATACCTTGAGGATTTGTCCGATCAGCCTTTTGCGGGCAAGCTGCTGGACAGCGTGAAGCCTTCTGTAACGACAACGGACGGGAAGGTAGTTGCGCTTCCGCTGGAGACATTGTCCTGGGGTTATCTGTACAACAAGACTATATTTACAGAGCACGGGCTGACGCCGCCGACGACCCTCACCGAAATGAAGGCTGTTGTGGAGAAGCTGAAGGCTGCCAATGTAACGCCTTTTGTGCTCTCCTATAAAGAATCATGGATTCCGCAGCTGGTGCTGCCGCTCGCGGTAGGTTCGATGGTGAAGACGAAAAACCCTGATTTTGTAGCCCAAATGAACAAGGATGAAGGCTCTTTCAGTGAGATGAAGTCCGCAATCTTTGATGTGTTTGACCTGATTAATGAGAACGGCACGGCCAAAGCCACCGAGGTTGGCGGAGATGACGGCGCGGCAGCATTTGCCGCCGGTAAAGGGGCCATGTGGCTGCAGGGTCCATGGTACGCGGAAACGATCCTGAAATCGAACCCTGATCTGGACTTTGGCGTAGCGCCGCTTCCGGTCAGTGATGACCCGAATGCTACCCTGATTAATCTCAGTGCCTCCACCTCCCTGGCGGTATCTCCGACCAGCAAGAACAAGGAAGTGGCGCTTGATTTCCTGAACTATGTGCTGGACGACCAGGCCTCCAATGCGTTTTTCCAGGCGTTGAAGTTCAATCCCGTAGCCACTATTCACACCTATGAAAGTTACCCGTGGATCAATGATGCCACAGCTTATGTGAAGGAAGGCAAGTCCGTTCAGGACCCGGCCATCCCGCAAGCCGTCAAGGATGAGGTAGGCAAAGGGCTGCAGGCCTATTATGCAGGGCAGCTGTCGCAGGATGATGTAGTGAAGGCGCTGGACAAAGCCTGGAAGTCGTACAACAAAGTTAATAAATAGCCCGGATAGAGGCTGGGATTCAGGCCCGGCATGGAGGTGGGCAGCGGCTTTTTCCTCCATGCCGAAGGTCTGATACACATACAGGAGAAGGGGCGAATGCCATGCCGGTCAAAAGCTACAAAAGAATCGCTTCGCTGATTGCTTTCGTTGCGCCCGCATTTCTTTTTTACGCATTGTTTCTGCTGATTCCCACACTGGGCGGCATGTTTTACAGCTTCACGGACTGGAACGGGCTGAACCCGAATTATTCGTTTATCGGACTTGGCAATTTTATCGAGGCGCTGCGTGAAGACCCGGACTTCGTGAATTCATTGCTGTTTACACTGAAATATGTGCTGTTTATGGTCGTTCTGCAAAACGGATTTGCGTTGATATTGGCGGTATTTATCGAGTCCAAGGTCAGAACCAAAGGCTTTTTCCGCACCATTTTCTTTATGCCCAACATGATCAGCACGATTATCAGCGCATTTATGTGGACCTTTGTATTCTCGCAGGTGCTGCCGCAAATCGCCGAAAAAACGGCGTTCAAATTTCTTGACCAGCTGTGGATCGGTGATCCGCAGGTGTCCTTCTTCTCGATTATTATCGTATCGCTGTGGAACGGTGTCGGCTATATGATGATTATATATTTGGCCGCCCTGCAAGGGGTGCCGCAAAGCCTTAAGGAAGCGGCGCTGATCGACGGAGCAACTCCGCTGCAGACGTTCCGCAGTGTGACATTGCCGATGATTACGCATGCCGTCACGATTTGTTTTTTCCTCACGCTCAACGGGGCATTTAAAGTGTTTGAGGTCGTTTACGGCCTTACCGGCGGTGGTCCGGGACGCAGTACGCAGGTGATTACCATGAACATCTATGAAGAGGCCTTCTCCAATAACTTCAGATACGGTTACGCGAGTGCCAAATCCGTCATCCTGTTCGTCATTATTCTTATCTTCACGTTTATCCAGATCGGTGTCATGAAGCGAAAAGAGGTGGAAGCATGAGGCTGCGCAAACCGGTATCCTTATTGATTACCTTGTTCCTGTGCGTGGGCGGCGTGATTTCCTTTTTCCCAATCTATCTGGCCCTTATCAATTCTCTCAAGACGCAAGGCGAGATGTTCGCTTCCTTTCTGTCCTTGCCGACCCAGCTGCATTTCGAGAATTACACCCAGGCTTTTAATAAAATCAATCTGCTGAACAGCACGCTGAATTCCGTTATCGTCTCGGTGATCGGTATCGGCGGAATCATCTTTTGCGCGGCCCTGGCGGGGTATAAGTTATCCCGGACCGGCGGCAGGCTGAGCGCCCTGATCTTCTCCTTGTTCATCGCTTCGATGCTGGTGCCGTTCCATTCGATCATGATTCCGCTGACCCGGATGGCCAAAACCCTGCATGTCAGCGGTACCACGTACGGCTTGGCCATTGTCTACATCGGCCTCGGTGTGAACATGGCGATTTTTCTCTACCACGGATTTGTGAAATCGATCCCCAGGGAGCTGGAGGAAGCGGCGCGGATTGACGGCTGCGGGGAGTTCCAGACCTTCTTCCGCATTATCTTTCCACTGCTGCTGCCGATTACCGTGACCATTGCCATTCTGGACTTCCTGTGGATCTGGAACGACTTCCTGCTGCCGCTCCTGATGCTCACGGATTCGACCAAATACACGTTGATCCTGTCCACGAATACGCTGTTCGGTGAGTATAATAAAGAGTGGTCGCTGATTCTGGCGGCGCTGGTGCTGACGGCGATTCCGGTTATTGTGATCTATGCTTTTTTCCAAAAATTCATTATGCAGGGCATCGCCGAAGGGGCTATTAAGGGGTGAATATCACTTTATAACAGATAAACTAAAGATTTAACAAAGGCGAGGAGGAACGGAGGGGGATTTTGGAACTGTAGGAGCGGAGCGTCCGCCTTTGTTTCCGGATTTCAACTGCGAACAGCAGTATATAATCAAGAAATCTGGAAACAACAGCGGCCGGAAGTCCAAATATTCACCGTAGTGACGCTCGCATTTTTGTCAAAGCACATTAAGTTTATCTGCATCTATATCCACAAGGAAAGGACTGAACGGATTGCCGAAACTGAGATACGGGGTTGCCTATTATGATGAATACATGCCTTATGAGCGGTTAGAACAGGATATTGCCATGATGCTCGAGGCTGGCATTAATGTGGTCCGTATTGCCGAATCGACCTGGAGTACGCATGAGCCGCAGAATGGCGTGTTCGACTTCACCTCGGTAGACCGGGTGCTGGACGCCATGCATGCCGCCGGAATCGAGGTCATTGTCGGAACGCCAACCTATGCGGTTCCGGCCTGGCTGGTCAAGGAGCATCCCGAGGTCCTTGCGGTCACGGCCAAGGGGCCTGGGCGATATGGTGCACGGCAGATCATGGACATTACTAGTCCGGCCTATTTGTTCCACGCCGAGCGGATCATCCGCAAGCTGATCGGGCGGGTAGCGAAACATCCGGCGGTCATTGGCTACCAGACTGACAACGAAACGAAACATTACGAGACCGCGGGCGATAACGTGCAGCTGCAGTTCGTCAAATATATGCGGGAGAAGTACGGCACGCTTGCGGAAATCAATAACCGGTTCGGACTGGATTATTGGAGCAACCGGATTAACAGCTGGGAGGAGTTCCCGTCGGTGGTCGGTACGATCAACGGCAGTCTCGGTGCGGAATTTGCCAGGTTCCAGCGGGAGCTGGTCACGAAATTCCTGGCCTGGCAAGTTGGTCTGGTGAATGAGTACAAGCAGCCGGGACAGTTCGTGACGCAAAATTTCGATTTTGAATGGCGCGGCTATTCGTTTGGCGTGCAGCCGTCGGTGGATCATTTTGCAGCGGCGGAGGCGTTTGACATTGCCGGAGTGGATATCTATCATCCTTCCCAGCATGAGCTGACCGGGACGGAAATTTCCTTTGGCGGGGATATGGCACGTTCCTTGAAGCAGAGCAACTATCTGGTGCTGGAGACACAAGCGCAGGCATTTCCCCACTGGACGCCTTATCCGGGCCAGCTCAGACTGCAGGCGTTCAGCCATCTTGCCTCCGGGGCGAATATGGTCGCTTACTGGCATTGGCATTCCATCCACAATTCGTTTGAGACCTACTGGAAGGGACTGCTCAGCCATGACTTCAAGCCGAATCCGGTGTATAACGAAGCGAAGACCATCGGCAGGGACTTCCGGGAGCTGGGCAGCCAGCTGGCCGATCTGCGCAAGAACAACAAGGTTGCGGTGATGGTCAGCAATGAAGCGCTGACGGCGATGGAGTGGTTCAAGCTGCCGGACGGCAAGAATTACAATGATGTGGTGCGCTGGCTCTATGACGAGCTGTACCGGATGAACGTCGAATGCGATTTTATCCAGCCATCCTGTCCGGAGCTGTCCAGGTACAGCCTGATTGTGGTGCCTGCTTTGTACGCAGTGGACGATGAACCGCTTGAGCGCCTGAACGAATATGTGCGTCAGGGCGGACATGTAGTCTATTCTTTCAAAAGCGGCTTTGCCGACGAGACGGTCAAAGTACGTACGGCTGTGCAGCCCGGCATCATCAGCGAGGCCTGCGGCCTCTCTTACAGCCTGTTCGTGACTCCGCATGAGGTTCGTCTGAAGGCGGAGCCTGTTGTTGCTGCACACGAAGAGGCGCTGGCACCGGAGGCTGACCTCACGGTGAGCACCTGGATGGAGCTGCTTACACCAACCACCGCAGAGGTCCTGTTCCGCTACGATCATCCCCATTGGGGAGAGTATGCGGCAGTGACACGCAATCGTCATGGACAAGGCAGCGCGACTTACATTGGCTGCATGGCCAGTTCTGCTGTTGTACAGAGTGTGCTGAAGCTGGCTGTTCAGGACAGTGGTCTCCTGGGACCCGAACAGGAGCTGTCTTTTCCCGTAATCGTCAAAACAGGCATCAACGCCGCAAACCGGATTATCCGCTATATATTCAACTATTCGGAGCAAGCCGTGCCGGTGACGTACAGGCATGAGGCCAGCGAGGAGCTTTTGACCGGACGTTTCCTGGCCAAGGGAGAGACCTTTGAGCTTGAGCCATGGGGCGTAATGATTTTGGGTGCTTTGCCCGAATAGTTTGATTCAGGGATACAATCCCGGAAGGTATCGTCATAGTGGACGATGGCCTCCCGGGATTTTTATTGTTGTATAGGAAATGATGCAATGCCCAAAAATGTGGATATCTTGGAACCTTCAGATGATATAGCGGTGCAGTGGGATTGGGCTCCATCCGCGGAGTGAAGCGGACAGAGAAGACCCTATTTTGCGAAAAAGT
>NZ_BMKR01000071.1 GCF_014644435.1 Paenibacillus albidus
CCCATTTGACTCTATACGGAGAGCTTAAAGGTAAAATTATTCGCGGTCAAGGTACTAGTTCAACATCAGATTAAAAATAAGGGATGCCTGAAGGCTGTTTGATATGGATTAGCGTTCGTCACCAGCCTTCGAGCTGTTCTAATGTATAAAGTACCTCAGAATGGTTTAAAAGAGGCTCAAATATCCATAATGATGTATTTTGTACATTCAAAGGATAGCCATAAGGCACTTTTCGGCGAATGTTGCGGTTCCTGCTGTACCAAATACACTGAAATCCTAAACCGAGCCTACTTTTTTCCATCCTGATGTATAAAGTGCACTCTAGCGATCTCCGCCCGAGGCTTACGCATGCCTCCCGGGAGGCACGCTTTCGAATGCGCCATCTATTCCCGCCTTTTAAAGGCTGATGCTGTACTAGTTGGAGCTTCTGCGAACGGCGGTTCAGCGTGCTAACGCTGATGCTGATGCGAGCATGAGGCTCCCACACCGTTTTACCCGTACCACAAAAAAGGTATCTCTCAGCCCCTTCCGGCATAAGAGATACCTTTTATATTATTGCAGTTATTGCAGCTTCCGTTGCCGGAAGGTCTTATTTGGAGCTTTCGTAGCGTTTGCCGACTTCAGTCCAGTTCACTACGTTCCAGAACGCCTTGATGTAGTCAGGACGTTTGTTTTGGTAGTTCAGGTAGTAAGCGTGCTCCCATACATCGAGACCGAGGATTGGAGTAGCGCCTTCGCTGATCGGGTTGTCCTGGTTAGGTGTGCTTGTGACGGAGAGCTTGCCGTCCTTCACAACGAGCCATGCCCAGCCGCTGCCAAAACGTGTGGTTGCTGCTGCGGCAAAATCTTCCTTGAACTTGTCGAAACCGCCAAGCTCGCTGTCGATGGCTGCTGCCAACGCGCCTGTTGGTGCGCCGCCGCCATCCGGTCCGATAACTTCCCAGAACAGCGTGTGGTTGGCATGTCCGCCGCCATTGTTGCGGACAGCAGTGCGGATCGCTTCAGGTACAGCGTTCAGGTCAGTCAGAAGTTCTTCAATGCTTTTGTTTTGCAATTCGGGTGCCTTTTCCAAAGCGGCGTTCAGATTCGTCACATACGTATTGTGGTGCCTGTCATGGTGAATCTCCATCGTCAAAGCGTCGATGTGCGGTTCGAGTGCGTTGTTCGGATAAGGAAGTGCCGGTAATTGAAATGCCATTGGAAAAATCCCTCCTGAGTTTTAGTGGAATATTTGTATAGATAAAGAGTTTGCCGTTAACGACAGAACCCTTTATTTCCGATATGTGATACTGGAAAAATATCGGATTGGATACTCTTATTAAAGCGTATCTGGAACAATAATGCAACATTAAACAAACATTAATGTTTAGAAAGTAACAGCCTCCGGCACAGGGTCCTGGACAATTGTAAAAGCGGTGTTAACATTATAGAGTCTCTCTTTACAATGCGAATTATACCTAATGATTTCCTTATTTAAGAATAGATGTAACCCTATACTATGTAAACGTTTCATATCAAGCGCTTTCAAAAGAAAAATGATGATATCGGGAGAAAAGTGTGTTTTAATAGATTTAAAAGCAGGTATTCCTCGTATTTTGAAGATTAATGAAGATATCGATGGTTCGATATATTTCAGCAATCTTTTTTAATCCCAAGAAAAGCTTCGATTCCCAAGTGGATTCACCTCTTCGTAAGTATAATCCAAAGTTGCTTTTCTGATGCTTTTTTTGCCTCCACAGTGTTTTGGGAACTCCTTCTTTTTGTAAAATTCATAAGCCATAGAAAAAGGAGATTTTAAAGAATGCACGTTCGTTCCTTTCAATTAAGCGACGTTAGCCCTGTGACTGAACTGCTGCAGACCGCATTATCGGAAGAATGTTTCGAGAACACCATGGAGCCTTTCTCCAGGCAGCTGTCATGGGATTCCGATCTCATTGTGGTTGCTGAGGATGAAGGAGAGATCGTCGGTGCGCTCATAGGCACGATTGAGAAGAACCACGGCTGTTATTTCCGGATCGCTGTTCATCCCGATTATCGCCGCAGGGGAGTTGGCCGGAGTCTTGTTACCGCCATGGAATCGAAGTTTCATGCGCGTAAAGTCAGCGGGATTTTTGTCGCTGTCGATGAACACAATTCTTTCGCATTACCGCTTTATGAGGCTATGGGTTATGACGAGAACCAAATTTTTAAATCTGTAAGGAAGCTGAGCATTGTCGGTTGATCATTTGACCGGCCCTACGTAAGCGGAAACATTTACTAGAATAGAGAACTATGGCGACTGCATAGTCTGAACCATTATACTGAAGCATATGTCCCGCTTGTCCATTGCAAATGGCCGGGAGATATGCTTTTCTATTGTTAGAGTCTCATTAAACAAGGGCAAGAGGGTGACTTATGAACCAGGAGCTTGAGGAAGAGTTCATGCGCAGCCGGAAACAAAGATACAGATCGGCAAGACATGGCGGAACCGGATCGGCCTTGAACAAGCGCTGGGTTAAGGAGCTGAAGGACTGGCTGCTTACTGCGGCGACGGTTTTTGTCATCATGTCTCTGGTTAATCTTTTTGTATTTAATATATCGACGGTTAAAGGCGAATCCATGCAGCCCACACTGCGGGAGGGCGAGAGACTGTTCATCAATAAGCTGGCGCTGGTGTTTGACTTCCCCGAACGGGGGGATATCATTGTACTCCATGACCCCAGCACCGGCCCGGATCAGAAGGAGTATTTGGTCAAGCGGGTCATTGGGCTTCCCGGCGATATTGTAGAGGTGAAAGACAGCCAGCTGCATGTGAACGGGAAAAAGGTTGTCGAATCCTACGTGGATACTGAAATTCAGGATTCCGATTTTGCTCCGCTTGCCGTGGAGGACGGAAGCTATTTTGTAATGGGCGACAACCGCCATGCCGGGGCCAGCAAGGACAGCCGTTATTTCGGTTCAGTTCCGCGGGACCGCATTGTAGGCAAGGCCTCCTTTATTTGGTGGCCGCTGTCGAAGGTAGACACGTTATAAACAATTATTGCACAAAGGAGAAGGCGGTTATGAATAATATTGTCCAGTCACCTTATGCTCCTCCGCCTTCCAAGTGGGAGAGTCTTAAAGCGGATATACTGGAGGCTGCGCCGTCGCTCGGTATTGACGATATCGGGTTCACCACTGCGGAGCCTTTTCTATATTTAAAAAATATACTGCAGGAACACCGTGACCAAGGTTACGAATCCGGGTTCGAGGAGCCGGATCTCGACAAACGGACCCTGCCGGCGTTGACTTCCGGTGAACAGCCGATGTCGATTATTGCCATTGCCGTCGCATATCCGGCCAAAATGGAGAACCCGCCGAAGTCCGAGCCGGGAGCCCGCCGGGGGATTCTGGCCCGGGCTTCATGGGGGCAGGATTATCACCATGTCCTGCGTGAGGCGCTGGGGCGGCTGGAAACGTTCATCCGTGAGCGTGTGCCGGGGGCGGTACTTGAGAGTATGGTCGATACGGGGGTGCTGGTGGACCGGGCAGTGGCAGAACGGGCAGGGATTGGCTTCAGCGGCAAGAACTGCTCCATCATCTCACCCAAATGGGGTTCGTGGATCTATCTGGGCGAGATGGTGACCAATATTCCGTTTCCTCCGGATAAGCCCGTACAGGAGGGCTGCGGAGATTGTACCAAATGTATCGATGCTTGTCCTACGGGGGCGCTGGTAGGTCCGGGACAGCTTAATGCCCAGGCCTGTATTTCTTACCTCACCCAGACCAAAGGGTTCCTGAGTGATGAATATATGACCAAAATCGGCAACCGGCTGTATGGCTGTGATACCTGCCAGGTGGTCTGCCCGCATAACCGGGGGAAGAACTGGACTCACCGCCTCGAGCTGCTTCCCGATCCCGAAATAGTCAAACCGCTGCTGATGCCGATTCTGGATCTCAGCAACCGGGAGTTTAAGGAGAAATTCGGCAGCAGTTCAGCGGCATGGAGAGGCAAAAAACCGATCCAGCGCAATGCGCTTATCGCTCTCGGCAATTTCAAGGAAGCCGGGGCTGTGCCGAAGCTGATTGAGATTATGCTCAAAGAGGTGCGTCCGGAGATGCGGGGCACAGCAGCGTGGGCGCTCAGCCGAATTGGCGGCGAAGAGGCGCTGGAGGCAGTACAGAAGGGGCTGCAGCAGGAAGAGCATGAGACCGTTCTGGCGATGCTTGAACGGGCTGAAGACAAGCTGTTGCAAGCAAAGGAGGCCAAGCGGGATGAGTGAGGCAGACATGAGCACTTTGACTGTTATTCTATATTATGGGGAACTTGATTCGCCTTTGGGTCCGCTGACTTTGGGTGCAACGGAGCAGGGGTTGTGTTTGCTGGAGTTCGGCAGCTTCGCGGATTCCAGGGAGCGGATGTTAGGTTGGGCAAAGAGCAATATAGGCAGTGTGGAGCTTCGGGAGAATGAAAGCCTGCTTGCGGAGGCAAAACATCAGCTGACCGCCTATTTTGCCGGTGAGCTGCAGCAATTCCAGCTTCCGCTGGATATGCGGGGAACGGAGTTCCAGCGGCAGGTCTGGGAAGCGCTGAACACCATTCCCTATGGGGAAGCTGCCTCCTATAAGGACATTGCGGTAAGGATTGGCAATCCCAAGGCTGTCCGCGCTGTAGGCGGAGCCAACAACCGCAATCCCGTGCCGGTAATCGTGCCATGCCACCGGGTAATTGGCGCAGGTGGTTCCTTGGTCGGCTACGGCGGCGGCCTTCCGATCAAGATCGCGCTGCTGGAGCTGGAGGCAAAGCATGCTTCGGGCAACGAAGAAGGAGAATACCTCTTCTGATGCAGAGCTATTTTCCAATTGCTGTCCAGATGTTGAAATGCTATGATAGATTCGCACGCTTGGCGGCGTTGCAGACAATAGAGCACAGAGGTGGATTCTAGATGAATATTGCATTACCTATCATTACGCTCGTCGTAGGTCTGATTGGCGGGTTCTTCATCGGTGTGTACTATTTGCGCAGACAAATGACAACGATGCAGAATGATCCTGAAATGCTGCAAAAGGTTGCTAAACAAATGGGGTACAATTTGAACGGCAAGCAGATGCAGCGCGCCCAGCAAATGATGAAGAATCAGAATCAACCGGGACGGATGCCGGCTCCGGCTGCCAGAAAAGGGAATAACCGCAAGGGCAAGTAACCGTGTCCAATTAAATATAGGTGTTGCACGGGTTCGAAAGGGGGAGGCTTCATGGGGAGCATCAAGGATTATGTGAACGGTAAAGTATCGGACAACCGTGAGCAAATCGAATATCATGTAGAGAAAATATTAGAGTTAATCGGAGAAGACACGGCACGCGAGGGATTGCTGGAAACACCGGCACGTGTCACGCGGATGTATGAGGAGATATTTGGTGGATATTCGATCGATCCCAAAGAGGCGCTTGGTGTTACTTTTGATGAGTCTCATGAAGAGTTGGTGATCGTGAAGGATATCGTCTATTATAGCCAATGCGAGCATCATATGGCCCCTTTTTTCGGGAAAGTGCATATAGGATATGTTCCAAGCGGCCGGATTGCCGGACTCAGCAAGCTGGCCCGGCTCGTAGAAGCCGTAAGCCGCCGTTTACAGGTGCAGGAGCGCATTACCGCACAGATCGCCGATATTATGACGGAGGTGCTGACCCCCCACGGTGTGATGGTTGTGGTGGAAGGCGAGCATCTGTGCATGTGTGCCCGCGGTGTGAAGAAACCGGGAAGCAAGACGGTCACGATGGCAACGCGCGGGACTTTCCGCGAGGATGCCGCCGCACGTGCGGAATTTCTGGCCTTGATTAAAGAATAGCATCGTTTGCAAGACTAAGCCCATCCTCCACGCTTCAAGTGGGGATGGGCTTTTATATGCTTGTTTATATGTGGGCCTGGCGGGCAAAAGGAATTCAGTAAGGGTGCCAGGCCAGCTCACTAGCTGCTTCAAACCGCTTGGATACATACGGCCAGTTGACGACTTTCCACCAGTCCTTGATGTAGTCGGCGCGTTTGTTTTGATGTTTTAAGTAATAGGCATGCTCCCATACATCCAGGGGCAGCAGCGGCACTACATCCCATTGTGACAAGTTCTGGTGTTTCTCGGCGGTCAGGATTTCCAGTCTCCGGCTGCGCGGGCTCCAGACCAGAATGGCCCAGCCTCCCCCTTCGACTTTGTCTGCGGCTTCGCTGAATTGCTGCTTGAAGCTGTCATAGCTGCCAAAACTCTGTTCAATGGCTTCAAGAAGTTCCCCGGTAGGCCGGCCTCCGCCTTGCGGAGACATCACATTCCAGAACAGGGTGTGCAGATAATGGCCGGCCCCATGGAAGGCAAGCTCGCGTTCCCAATGCTTCACCAGATCGAAATTCCCCGTCCTGCGGGCTTCAGCCAGCTTGCTTTCTGCTTTGTTCAGTCCGTCTACGTAGCTTTTATGGTGGATATCATGATGAATCTTCATCGTCTTCTCATCGATGTAGGGCTCCAAAGCGTTGTAGGCATAAGGGAGTGGGGGCAGGGTATGGCCGCCTATGGGCACGGATTCAAGCCTGCGGAGGTCCGTAAGCGGCGGGGCATAACCGGCCAGGACATCGCTGCCGGTGAAGGTGCCTGCGGGAGGAGTCTCGACGGGAAGCTGGGTGTAGTCCCTCATGATCTGCGAGAGCTGGCCGGGAGCGTTCAGCGCTTCGAGAACTTCAAGGAAATATTCGGACTCCCGGATGATATGCAGGAAAACTGTGCTTGCGAGCGGGACCGCCTTGACGGCGGGACTGGCCTCCATCATGGCATACAGCTGTCTGATAAATTCGCGGGATTGGGTGCAGGAAAGATGCAGAAGCTGCTCCGTCTCATGGATAAGCATCCCATGCCCCGGCCCCGGCGGTGTGGAGATGGTGGCCTCAAGCAGCTGCCTTGCCGCTTGTTCCGTTCCGCCCAGGACGAGAGCCCACTCGTCCAGCAGTTTGACATAGGGTTGTTCCAGCTTGGGGACAATCGCCTTGATGACCTCGGTGTGCTCGTTCTCCTGGGTTTTCCAAAACACGATTTCTTCCAGGATACGCACTGGCAGCAGCGGTCCATATACATATAACATGACAGTTGAACCTCCCGTGATATGGCTTCATCCATTCATTATATGAGCCGCTATGGAGCGTTATGAGCTTGCAGGCAGGGTACATGTAAAAACCATAAAAAAGCCTCGTCCAAGGAAGGTATCTTCTTCCCTGAAAGAGGCTGTATGTTGGGTGGTATCCTTGTAAAAAAGGGCAGGGCCCTGAGCTACTTGCTCGCGGTCTCCGACTGTGTGATTTCCTCCAGCCCGGCGAGATGCACATTGCCCAGAAAAGCGGAGACACGGCGCAGATATTCACGCGGATGCTCGCGGAATAATAATTCATGATGGCTGTTCTCCACAATCCAGGAATCGGATAAGGGATGAGTCTGGTTGGCGGCAAGCTCCTCGGCAATCGGATAAGGGGCCTTATCGTCCTGGGTTCCATGCATGAACAGAATCGGGAACGGATAATCCTCGGATTTCACTTTTGCATAAGGGATTTGATTCAAGCCCGTACCGTTCAGAACCGGGAAAAGCAGCTCCATAATCTCCAGCGAAGGCTGGCGGGGCAGGTCAATATTCTGCTTAATATTGTGATAAAGCGTGTCTGGCTCCAGCAAAAAAGTGCTGTCCAAAATCATGGCGTCCACATCTTCCGTGGTCAGACCGGCTTGGAGTGCGGTGCCCGCCCCCATGGAGAAACCCCAGACAACAATCTGCTCGGCTCCGCGTTCCTTGGCGAACTCTATCGCACCCAGCAGCTGCTGGGATTCTTTTTTGCCGCCGGTTGCAATATCCCGGTTGTCCTGGGACGCAAAGCCGTAATCAAACATCACTACATTAAAATTAAGACTGTGTGCATAATGGGCAAGGTCGTACATAGGTACCCAGGATTCCTCGCGGTTCGCACCGTAGCCGTGGCTGAATACGATGGTCTTGGTAGCACCTTCTACGGGAATATACCATCCCTGCATGGTGCGGCTGCCGTCAAGTGCCGGAAAGGTGATGTCTTCATATTGAAGGCCTTTGGCCAGCGCAGGATTGGAATAAAGCGGCGCAACAGTGGGATTGGACAGCACCCAGGCAATATAGCCGTGCAGTGAAATGAAACAAAAGACAAAAAAGAAAAATACGGATAACAATAAAGCTACAACAATATGCTTGAAGCGGATCATCCGCAGAGAGAGCTTCGGCATGCCGGTGTTGTTCTCTTTCGGGTGGCGGGAGACCGGCGAGCCGGTTTGTGTGGTTGCCAAATCCATGAGGTCTCCTCCTTTAAATTACAATAAATCCTTATATTTCGCTATATTAGGCCGTTGTTGCTGATCATTTCCTATCTATATTTATCGTATGTGGATGCCTTTCCAAAGTCAATGAAATCACCGATTTTGTAATGTAAATGTAAACTGGGACCCAGGGATTTCCCTATGCTGACCTGTGCTGATTTCGCTGGACTTTCCGGGGACTTTTGCACTAAGATAGAGTTGACCATATTAATATTGTAACCGGGTTTCACTGGATGAAACAAGTTAGGGGGAGAACGGATGGAGGATCGTAAGCTGACGGTACGCGCCGTGGAACGGGCGCTTGATATATTGCTTTGCTTTACACGGGGGAGCGAGCTGGGACTCACGGAGATTGCTTCGCAGATTGGATTACATAAAAGCACGGTGCATCGGCTGCTGACAACACTGGAGGAGAAAGGGTTTCTGATTCGGAACCCGTCTACGGAGAAATACAGGCTTGGCATCCGCATTTGGGAGCTGTCGACCCACTTGCCGGTGTTTGACGAATCGGCCACTTTGCTGCTGCCGGCCATGGAGCGGCTGCGTGACCGGCTGGGTGAGACGGTTAGCCTGTACCTGCGCGACGGCTTCGAGCGGGTGCGCATCCAGGCGGTGCAGAGCGAGCAGGCCATCCGCCGCGTGGCTCAGATCGGGGCCAGGCTGCCGCTGTCCGTCGGCGCTTCGAGCAAGGTGCTGGCTGCCTATGCGCCGCCTGAGGTGCTGCGTGAGCTGCTGGAAAGCGCAGGCTGGCCGGACTATGTCGAACGCAGCGCCTATAGGCAGCAGCTTGAGGATATAATCCGGATAGGCTATGCGACCAGCTTCGAGGAGCGTGAACCCGGTGCGGCTGCGGTAGCCGTGCCGGTGACCGGGCGCAGCGGCAATGTCGTCGCCGCCTTGTCGCTGTCGGGTCCGGTCAGCCGTCTCTCGCGGGAGACGCTGGTGGAGTATGCTGCGGTGCTGCGCGAGACCGCAGAAGAAATGGGACTGATGCTGCCGTAGCAGCCAGTCCCTGTTATAGGCAAGAGCAAGACGCCCCCGGCATCAGGGGGCGTCTTTGGCGTGGCCGGCCTTGTGGCCGCGGGCGGCAGGGGAGGGCGAGAGAAGGCCCCCGCCCGTCCAAGGGAAGGCAAAAATGCCTTCCATGGAGGCGTAAAGGCCCCTGCCGGTCCAAGGGAAGGCAAAAATGCCTTCCATGGAGGCGTAAAGGCCCCTGCCGGTCCAAAGGGAAGGCAAAAATGCCTTCCATGGAGGCGTAAAGGCCCTCGCCGGTCCCAAGGGAAGGCAGGAACGGATTAACCCCCTAAATTTGGACACAACCACATTCATTCTTGCAAAATCGCATTAAAGC
>NZ_BMKR01000072.1 GCF_014644435.1 Paenibacillus albidus
CCCATTTGACTCTATACGGAGAGCTTAAAGGTAAAATTATTCGCGGTCAAGGTACTAGGAACAATAATATAAAAATAAAACAGCATGATGAAGTATATAGTCATTTGCGAGGAGTTTTAAAATCTTGATAAATATAACAAAGGTGCTCAAGAAATCTTGAGCACCTTTGTTTATATATTATTTAGCATAAGGAGAGCATCTCTAACCTCCACACTTTTTATAATGTGTGAAGTTCCTAAACTTATCTTTCCCACTCATTTTAAATTAATAATGGTTTCATGATGTAATCATCACCTAAATCGATTACATTAACAGATACTCCTTCTGTAACACCTTCAATTTCTTTTAGTGTTAAAGAAGAGGCTATTATGCTCTGTCCTTCTAATCCGGACAATAATTCAAATAATTTTCCAGTGCTATTTATATTCATCTGCTGCTGACCAGGTTCATCCATAATAATTAGTTTAGGATGATTTCCCCCATATTGATTTGATATAAAATTCAATACAAGGGCAAATGCCCATCTTAATCTAATATAGTCGCTCGCTGATGAGTCAAATCTAATATCAAATCCACGTACTACAGGAGTGAATTTATCATGTGAAATTGTTATATCTTCTAAAAGAGTACTACTATATCCGAATTGTTCCAAATAATAACGGAATTTCTTTTGAAGCATTTCTAATTTTGTTTTATCTAGTTTAGAGAAGAATTCTTCTGGTATTTTTGTGGTTTCTATTAAATGTTGCTGCCACTGTTGCTTTAGAGTTTCAAGCTTCCTTCCTATCTCCTCGAAACTATTCTCCGTCTCTTCAAGTTCCTTTATTCTCCATTTTAAATTCAACGTTTCTTCGATATCTAAGTTAGATAACATACGCGGATCTTCTCTTAACTCTAACTTTAAACTCCTTACTCTTCTTCGCTCTTCTTCTAATGCTTCCGAAACAGCTCTAAATCTTTTATTTTTTTCATTTGTTCCCCCCTTCGATTGGCTAATAGCAAATTTCAATGTAGCAAGTTGGTCTTTTATATATTTAATATTTTCTTCGAGTGTCATTGGCTGAAATTCTATGTCTTGTGGTAGCAATGTTTCATGTATTTTTTGATTACATGTTGGACAGATACCTTTTGCAACATATAAATTCTTATCTGATCCCAGATCAAGTAGTTTTTTTGCATCTTGATTACTTTTTAAATCTTGCTGCAATTGAACTAAGTTTTCTTCTAGAGTACTTTGGTTAATAGTGCTTGAATAAATATCTTGTCTAATTGAATTAGCTTCACTCTGCAGAGCTAGCACTTTATCTTCTACTTCATTTATTTTAGCTTCATGTTCTTTTTCAATATCTTTTATACTTCTAACCACATTAGATCTTTGATTATACTCTAAGACGCTTTCTGATATTTTTTCTCTCAAACTAATTAAGTTTTGATTTTTATCATAAACAAAAATCTCATAATTTGATAAAAGATCAGGTTTATCAGATAACCCCACTACAGTTGCTGCAACCGCATCTGCTTTTTCTTTAATTAATGTTACAAGATTAGACCACTCCTGAGTGATAAGCGCTTTTTCAATTCTTAGTTTCTCCTTCAACTTACTATTACTTAATACATCAAGACCAAGAATAAACTCGATTGCACGAGTAGAGAGCTCTCTAATTCCATAATTCGTATTTGTTTGAGCATAAAAAGAACTCCACCCTTTAATTTGTTCAATAAAAAATAAAGGAAACAGGGTTTGTATATACAATAACCGTTCTTTCCCCTCAAAAGAAGGGACAAAGGGAAGTTCCCAACCTAAAAATTCTACTAAAAAAGAATGAAAACCAGCTTCATTTTGGGCTGATCCAGAGAGATGAACATAGAAATCTTGTTTTTTAAATTTTTTACCCTCAGTTAAAGAAGGCCCGAACTCCACCTCAATTAATCTTTCCTCTCTAGTGACACTTGTAATCCATCTTCTGATTGTAATACTATCATTATTGGCATTAGAAATTTGGAGTTCGACGTTTGATTCTATTACCTTATAAGAATTATTCTGATATGTTAACTCTTCACGTAGTACAGGTTTCATCGTCTTCCCATTTGTTCCACCTAATAATTCTTCGACACCTAGAGCATATAGTATAGAGTTTATGTATGAGCTTTTACCCGTAGAATTTTTTGCTCTTACTACATTAAGACCTTTAACAAAATTCGAAAATGTTCCAAACACTCCTTTATTCGTAACAATATTTATTTTAAGTGCATTAATGGTCAATTGTGACATGCTAAATTAACCTCTCCTTAAATAGAGTTGAAATAACCTTATCGTTAACTTTCAAGCCGATTCTCTTCAAGATTGCCTTTTCCGAAGTAAAGATGTCTTTTTCCATTTTTATAGCTTCTGCAAACTCTTCCCCTTTTGGTAACAATGTGAACTTCCCAGTTGATTCACTAAATGAGATTAATCTATCTGCAACGGCAAATTGCAATGCTCTGTTGACACTAGGATCCATACTAATGATCGGAGGAGTTATTAAAGGATCTTGTATAATAGCTAACAATATTAAATCTCTATCAGTTGACTTAAATACCCAATTTAACAATTGAAATTTCAACAAGTTAGCGCTTTTCCCCCAAGAAACTATTGATAAGACTAATACAATCTGTGCTATCTTTGTTAAAGGTCTGTATTCTGGAGAAACGGGTATCTTTCTCCGCGTAAAGGTTATCTTCTCTGCATTCTCATAAGGTAATTCCATATTCATACTCCTTCAACAAAATCAAGTGGGCATCGCACTAACCAATCTGCCTCAGCTTCTTTTATAACATCTTCCTGAAGAACATATGAAATCATTCTACCAAAAGCCTCGCTCTCCAAAGCCGATTTATATTTTGATTGTATTCCTTGAATAAATTCTTTAGGTTGAAGAGTCGTAAGAAGTAATTCTTGCTCAATATGAGACTCAATTCCACTTTTGATTCGCACTAATTTTTCTAATAAAGCGGGATGATTGTCTCTCAATTCATCAAAAACATTCTGCCCTTTTATAAAATTTCTTATTATAATGTCAACATACTTATTGGTATATAATTCAGCATTGCTATTTCCTTTAAATAGTTTTGAAATCTTTCTAAACAATATTTGAACAGATTCTGCTTCACATTGCTTCCAGTCAATCACTTCTTCTACAGTTGGTGTTGCAACATTAACATCTATTTTTTCTTCTAATACAGCCTTTACATATAACATTTCCTCCACAAAAAAACCTTCGTCTTGCACTAAAACATCAAACTCATCATCCAGAAGATCCTTCATTTCAAATTTTTTTTTAAATTCGATTGCCTTTTGTTGGCAATGAGATATCAACTCCTTATTTCTCAGAACCGGGGTTAAAAAAATCCACTTTTTAATTTTGACATCTCCAAAATACTTAATTAATTCTTTTTTGTTTTTTGACAACTTTCCTAAATCTGTAGTAATTTTATCTCGTTGTAGTTCGTACAACTTTTTGCTTTCATACTCTTCATCAGGGCAATAACATTGGAATACTAGCCCGGTCCTGGTAAAACCTTCAATCCCTAAGTCCCCTTGACTGTGTGCAACCATTTCTTGATAATCTTGCAAATGATATTTTTTCTTAAGAAAAAGCTGACACGTTTCTTCCCAGCTATCTCCATTATATTGACCAAACCGAGTTTTTATCATCTGAATCTCCTCTGCCTTAAAACGAAATTAGTAGAATAAGTCTATCAGACTACATCATTCTACAATTTCTACCCCAATAGGCCCAAACCTTCCAAACATATGTTTCATTTTCAAAATTGACAATACACCCTATAATACGATTTGAATTTTATTCCCGAACCTTATGAAAAATACGAAAATAGTATTATTGTGTTTCTAAATCAAAGATACAAACATCCTGAATAAACAAAGAAGGCACCGTATTTATATATATTTAAATTAACGGCGCCTTTCGCTTTTATTTGATTCATGAATTAAATGATTAGATCAGACTTGTATAACCCTTAGCGTCCCAGTATGAGATGTATTATTTCCTCGATTGATTTTTTATGATGAAATAGGTAGTCAATTATATTTGTTAAATATATTAGCCCAATAAGAGATAATAACAATAATAAGAGATTAATATATAGAGAGATTCTCCAATTTTTATAAAATAGCCTCTTTCTTTGACCAAACAATTCATCATCTGAAGTGATATTCTGTATCTCATCTGGTGTAAATATGCTCTGCCAGTTCTTCTTTCGGTGTTGGTAATCGAATTCCCAACCTTTAAAAATACGGACTATATAAATCATATAGTACGCCGAACTCACTATTAAATAAAAAGCAAAAAGTATTATCCCTATAAAAACAATAATCTGCTTTTCGTTCGTTGCATAAGCAGCAAAAGAACCAGCTACAGCAACAAAAAATGCAAGCAATTGTTTTGATGAGAAATCAATAAGATCCGTAATACCTTTAGATACTTGGTTACTAATATCTGTTATATAGGTCTCTGCTTTGCCTCTTTCCTGAAAATATAAACCCACGTTATCTTTAATCAATAAGCTATAATTACTTTTCACTGCACTAAAAATGTCTGCAGCATTTGCTGAAAGCAATCGTGAGTTATCATTCACATTTGTACCAAGTTGAATACTTACTAAATTCCTAATAATTTCTATTTTGTCATGAACTCTTTCATCATACGCCCACCTAAAAATCTCATATAGCGAACTGACGAATTCTTTTTTTATAGTTGCAATAAAAGAATTAATATGAACCGTCCGGAATCCCTTTAGAGTAGCAATTCCTTGATTGTTTATATAATTTGACATATAAGCGATGCAGAGTTGGACAAGCTTTTTCGTAAGAAATATTTCTAAAGGTCGTTCATCATTTATTGTTGAAAAATAAAAATGGTTAGGTGTTAAATATTTCGGTCCCTCTTCCCAATTTACCAAGTGGTGCCTAGAATCAATAATATCAACTTGAGATGCTGTTTCTGTGGTAACATACGAAGTAAATTGACTAACTCCAATTAAATCAGTCCCAATGAACCTAAAGAAGCCGTTCTCATAACTGTAAGTTTGATCAGCAATTAAAAGAGTAGTTTTTTTACAATCACTAATTTTGAGATTTTCTTCGAGAATCTCAAAAGATTTATTAAGAAAAGAAAGCAAATTCTGTTCAAACATAAAAAGGTATGTGTGCTGAGCATGTACTAATAAATCATTTTTTCTTAAAACAAACTCAATAAACGTATCATCACTAAGTGTGGTACGGTCATATCTTTGGACTGTTTGTGCGTTATTAAATGAATCATTACCGAAGTCATGAGAGACATTTATTCTTACTGCACTTGCTTCTTCAGCATTCAGAAAGAGCTTCTCTGCCTCAATGAAAAAGAGATCATAGTGCATACGAGAAAGACGCCCGGTTAATTTATAAACCTGGACGTCGTCAATTTCAGATAGTATTGCAATATTAGGTTCTGTCTGTTCTTTTTTATAGATAGTTTCGTCATCCATTTGCTCAGGCGTTATTCTAATTACAATGTTGTTCTCAAATTCAATTGTAACCCGTTTCATATTTTCTCTAACCCAAGCCTTATCGATTGTAAACTCGTCTTCAACAAATCCTTGACTCCTCAAAGATTGGATAAAACTTTGCTTCAATGCACTTTCTTTAATTGCATGTTCGATAAAAGAATTAATATTAACAGTTTCATTATTCCGAAGGTTAGAATTCAGAGAGTTTATAGTGTCATGGTATTTTTCAATACCAATTTGTCCTTTATTGGAAACTAACCATTTTTTCACGGCGGTAGAAAATCTTTCAGTTTTCACACGATCATTCAACACTAAGTCGCATTTTAAAAATAAATCTTTAAAGAAGATTGCTTCTCCTTTATTTTGCTTGTCCAAGAATAAGATTTCATAATTAAAGTCTGTTACCTGCTCGTTAGTTAACTGAACAAATGCGCATTTCTGAAGTTTTTGATCCTCATCTGGTAAACTTAATCCTTCCTCAGAAATCACATGCCTAATTTTTTCTATGCCATCAATAACTTCCTTCTGTTCTTTCCTCACAATCGATGATTTATAATCGAGCTTTAACACGGCTGCATAAACTTGTTCTGGATTATGATTATCACTATACGTACAAATGATTATTTCCGCTGATGAAATATTATGGTGAGACCTCATCGCATTTGCCAAATGGTTTGTAAGGACTATTGACTTATCAACAAACATCTGTTCATTGTCTTCAAGCAGCAAAGAAGTTAATGCATCCTTAGCGAGATTAGGTTGATTTTCACCAATAATAAAGTTAGCTGCCCTAATCTTCTCATCATTCATGCTCGTAAGAATATGGTTTGTAATAAATCTTCTTTCGAATGGTTCAAGTAGCATAGGAAGATCGCTTAAACTAATGCTCCTTGCTTCAGGCTTATTATTAATACCGTGTAAAATTGCACGACCTATAGATATATCTGATATGTTCCGCATCCGATTCGCTCCAACCTCAATGTGAACTTATGTTCTACATTTTATCACAGGATCACTGGAACTGGAAGGTTTATTGTATTTATACAGTTTCTCCAACGTCAAAATTCATTTTCTTCCGAACATAATCAGGACTAACCACATGCTTTAAACAAATCTCTATAATGCTTGCCTCCTTTACTTTAGATATCGCCTCAAATTTCGTTTCAGCTTCAATCGTTCCCGCAATATGCCACCGATCATCAAATTCGTAGAAAACATTATATATTTGCTTCACGATCTTCCTCCATAATTCATGACGTTTAACTGATCTACATTAAATATAATAAACACTATTTTGCTTATAGCTTATTAACTGAACGTTATTTTCATGAGAAAAGAAAAACAATAAATTGTTTCTAACTTGATCTTCTTCTTTACTCCTCATACCTTATACTTTGTAGACGTTACCTAATGGGCATTGCACAAAAGTATCAATTCAAGTGAAGCTCAAAGTTTTTCTGTTAACAAGATGCACAAAGACTCTGGGAGTATTTCCAGAGTCTTATTGTTTCCAATTTTATCAGTATTAATTATTGTATTGTTTACACAGTTGTTTGTCTTAATATTTAATAAATGCTGGTCTGGAGTTTAAATACATTCTGACATCGTATCGTGTCCATAACCTCTTGACGATATGTGCCACCAGTCTTAGGTTGTGCTCAATCAGCAGATTCCGGGCCTTGGCATCTCCCTCGGCCATCATGCCTAGGTATTTGCTTTCATCCTGCTCCGAGAGCGGCTGGGGAAAAGCATTATTCCTTACGTAGGATACCAGCAGTGTCAATTCTTTTATCAACAGCGCGATCGTGCTTATAATTCCTGGCAACTTGGCGACACCTCCCGCACATGTACAATGAAACCGATCAGTAATGAGAGCAACGGGTTCATGGTCTTTTTATTGTATGTGGGTTAGTGCCTAGATGTGCATGTACGGGGGAAATAGGTACGGGCATTGGCCCAAACTCTCAGCTAGAAATCAATAACCTCCCCGTCATTCGGCACAACAGCAATATGCTCCAGGCCCCTTCTTTTCAGAAAAGATCGGAGGTGCTCACGCTTAAAGGTGCAGTGGCTGATTGCATCCATATGTACAGCAATAAGTTTTGTCGATGGGGACAAATCTGCAATACTAACGATATCCTCGGCTGTCATCGTAATAATCGTTCCTAACAACATCTGTGCGCGCGGAGTATTCAAGACGGCAATATCTGGTTGATGTGTCCGAAAAACCTCTGTTATGGCAGGCGTGAAAATACAGTCTCCGACGATATAAATGCTCCCCTCCGCTGGGGTGTTTAAAAGATATCCAGATACCGGGCCGAGCAGCTTGGCTGCGATGCCAGGAGCATGCCGGCCTTTTATCCGTTTCATTTGAATGCCGTGCCATTCATACGATTGCTCAATCGCATGAACATGCATGAACCCGGCTTTGAGTAAGAATGCTTCATCCTCCGGTTGGCAAAATACTGGCATTTTTTTATTCAGTACGGACAAAGCCTTTTTATCCAAGTGGTCGAAATGCCGATGTGTCAAAAGAAGTGCATCCATATGTTCGAAATACTGAATGGCAACAGGGAGAGGCGTTAACGGATTACGACGAAGGGAACGTGTGAACGGGACCGGAGGTAGTTCGCCTGGATTACTTAACATAGGATCGATCAATATTTTTTTCCCGTTTACCGTTAATACCGAAGTAGCGTTTCTTATGTGTTGAAATGACATGGACACTACAATCATCCTCTCAATTTTAATACCGACCGGTCCGTTTTAAATTAACATAGTTTATTGACTAGATCAAGCATGATTTTCCAGCTATATAACTTGAAAAACAATAACAAGGTGAAGTGACGAAGGGGAATTTGGGAACTGTAGGAGCGTTAGCTTCTGCCCGGAAGCTTTCCGTAGGAAAGCTCACAATCTATATAATGATTGAATACAAATAGCGATTGTGATATTTTAAAACCAATCGGTACTTTTTGAAAGAGGGATCGCTATGAGAAAAGGTCAAGTGACGAAAGAACATATTATTCGGCAATCGGCCGAGTTATTTAATACGAAAGGCTATGCAGGCACCTCGCTGTCGGAGATTATCGACCGTACCAAAATACGCAAGGGTGGCATTTACAACCATTTCGAAAGTAAAGATGAAATTGCACTAAGCGCATTTGATTATATGTTCGCCCAGTTAAAAACGCTCTTGTCCGAAGCCATGTCAGAACGGTCCGAGCCGGCAGAAAAAATACTGGCCATCTGCGAAGCTTATATCAAATTGGTTGAAGAAAAAATATGGGAGGGTGGCTGCCCTATTTTGAACACTGCTGTTGAGAACGATGACGGTCATCCTCTGTTAAAACAAAGAGCCCAGCTTGCAATGAATGAGCTGATGACAGGTTTAAAGGGTATTCTCAATAACGGCATAGAGCGAAAGCAATTTCGGGCCGACCTCGATGTCGCAGCCGCAAGCAGTGTGATCATCGCTCTAATAGAAGGCGGGGTTATGTTGAGTAAGTTGTATGATGACAATACATACATCAGGCATTGCACGAACCAAGTAGAGAGGTATATTAACGGGGATGTAGCAGTCTAACGTGGGAGAGGTATCGGGTAATGAACCGTTTCAACGGCAACATCCTTCCAAGACTCGGTACCGGTGGGGGAATATAGAGATGATGCACGTACGCTGATTTGTAAAGAAAAAATACGGACCTAAAAAGGCAATTCTTGATCGCTCAAGGCCGCTCACATTCATCATTCGGCACTGGGTGGGGTATAAAAAACCACATGGAGTATGTGACTCACATGTAGCATAAAATAAAGTGCTATTCTTCCTCTAAATAAGGTGATTGAAAAGGTTCAATAAATAGACCTGAATTACTTATTAACTCTAAAGAATCACTACACTCTAATCTACTTCCAATATACATGTAATAATCAAATCCAAAGTGAACAAAGATACTACTACTCTGAAGTTTGCACCAAAGCTTTTCTCTTAGTGTTAATTTACATAATAAC
>NZ_BMKR01000073.1 GCF_014644435.1 Paenibacillus albidus
AACGTGGATTTCCTATTTTATGCTCCACTGAGAGATAGAAATAAATAACAAAGCCCATAGGCTAGCACGTACCCGCGGCTTCGTTCAACAGGGATTTGCGCAATTGCCGCACAGCTTTTCTGCCCATATGATTACGACACTAAAGTCCTTCATTAGTGGTTATGAAGGTCTTTTTTTCGGGCAACTGCGCAACCAATCCAGAGTGTTATACGTTGTTGCCGACTTCTTATGATTTACTCACAAAATATTTTTTTATCTGATCTTCTCGCCACTCACAACATGCCAGTGCAAATGTTTTGAATCTTGATATGTTCCTAAGTTTGTAATAATCTTTGAAGATCCGGTTTTTAATGTCATTTCCGACGCAACTCTTTTAATTACTTTCATTAATTCCAATAATAAATTCTCATTGTTATCTTCTTCTTCAGAAATTAATGATTGTACATGAACCTTGGGAATTACTACAATATGATGTTCATAGAAAGGTCTGGTATGGTGATAAGCAAGAACAATTTCAGTCTCTATCACCTTGTTAACTTGTGTTTTTCCATTTAGAACTTCATCACAATAAAAATCATGAGTCATAGTATCCCCCTATTTATGTACTTTCGGTAATTGCGTATAACGTTTGGCATTCCTGACGTTCAAGCGGCTTAAGTGACCAAAGGGAACGGGTCGTTAGACTTAGCTGGTTGAATGTGTCACCTGATTCCACTTCTCCGAAAATCTTCTCGGCGACCAAGGAGCGATAGCGACGCAGCAAGAATGCATTGTTATATGATGTTGACGCCTTCTCTGATTATACTAAATATTTACTATTCATCTTAATGCACCATGAGGAAGCACAGCATGAACCCCTTTGACTCCATTAACTACCTGAGTAATTCTTAAATCAACTACCGCACTTCCTAATGCAATAGCTTCTACCCTATTTATATCAAAAAGATTACCCATTAGGTTTAACATACCGTCCATAGCTTGAACAGTAGCTTCATTCAAATCTTCATGAAATCCAAAACTAATCCACCCACTAGGAGTATTGGCAATCGGTAACTCAAGTTTCATGTCTTTATTGACTGTAAAAGTTAGTTCTACGGATTCCATGGGACATTCGATCGCTTGACAACTAATTTCGCCGTCACCTTGTGCAGCATGGCCATCTCCAACAAAAAAATATGCACCATCTACTGGAATTGGGAGATATAAAACACTTCCTTTTGTTAATTCCTTGCAGTCAATATTTCCACCACAAAATCGAGGAGGCCATGTAATATGAATCCCCTTCTCTTCTGGTGGCATTGCATATATTCCCATAAAAGGTTTCAACCCCACAGAAAATGTTCGCCCATTTATTTCTGTGTTTCCGATCATGTTCCTATTGTTCAATTCCCATTGAAGATTAATTTCCTTTTCTTCGATTAAACCAAGTTTCTGATTCTGCCAGTTCGGATATTGACCAGCAGATGTAAATCCATAAGGACCAGGGATAACTTCATTTATTCTTACTTCAAGTGTCATCCCTTTTTTTGCTTCTATTATTTGTATAGGCCCAAGTAGTGCATGCCCCCAATCTATTTCTTTTCGTTTCTCATAGGGTTTTATTCTCTTCCCCTCATCTGAGGGAGTACCCCAACCAGCATCGAAACATGAATATTGAACTGTATCTCCGGAATTGATTATTAATATAGGATCAAACTCGGCGGAAATAGAACCATATAAATTAGTTCGATCTGGTATTACTTTGAATACTGCCATGCAACATTCCCCCTAATTTATTTGACTTGCGTCAATTTCTTATAACGTTTCCGCATTCACGAACCCGAGAGGCTTAAAGGAGCGTAGCGACTGGGTCGAAGACTTAGCCTCGCAGGAGTTGTCTGCCTGAATCCACTTCTCCGTATTATCTTCAGCAGACCAAGGGCGTAGCCCGCAGCGTGAATGTTGTGTTATACGAAGACTTGCTCTTCATCGAAAAACCTCACTAAACCTCTTCGAATGTACTTTCGAAAAAGGGCCCTTCAATATCATTTATATAGTTTTCAATAATCTTTCTCATTGGTTGAGGAAGAAGGTTATGTCGGTCCATCTCATTTATGGGTATCCAATAAAATTCTAAATGGCTCTCTTTTGATTCTGGATTCTTTCTATAATCTGCGTTTTCTAATTTAGTAATAAAAACATGATTTATCTCTTGATGATATGTTCCTTCATCTTCGTGTTCAGCTTCTACTGCTCCTATGTACGGCCCGACTTCACTTATTAAACCAAGTTCTTCATTTATCTCTCTATACAAAGAGGTTCTAATACTTTCATGAAACTCAACATGTCCTCCTGGTAAAAATGTGTTATCCATTCCTATGCAATGGGCAACTAAAAGATGGTTATCGGTTAATATGACTCCTCGAGCCAGCACGTGGTACTTTTGTGGTTGTTCTTGCTTTATCATTTTGAAGTCTCCTTCTAAAATTGTTGGTTTTTAATAGGGTTAGCAAGTTTTCGTATAACGTTGTTGTATTCACGAACCCTCACTGGCTTAAGCCGCGCAGCGGCGGGTCCGACGGACTTAGCCAGTGCAGGGTTGTCTGCCTGATACGACTTCCTCGAAATACCTCGGCAGACCAAGCGGCTTCAGCCGCGCAGCGTGAATACGGTGTTATCAGATGGGAATGCCTTCATTGAATCTACGATCAAGTTATTTCTCTTCAATGATTTTTATTTCTATTTGATTATTATCAATCTTGTCTAAGATATTGTTATCTTGTTTCTTCAAATATTTATTAAAAAAAGCTACTGTATATTTGTTTATCAATAAATGATTTTGTTTAATCTGATCGGTCACGTTACTCGGATTTAGATTGTCAATAAAACTATTATGATTTGTGTTCTTAATTGTAATATCGTAGCCACCATTACTTAAAATATTATTCATTCTCATCCTATATTCTTTTGGATAACTCAATATCCGTTCTACTGATTGTCCCGTCCGTTTTGCAGTTTCAATCTCTTGTTCTAAGTATTCTTTAGAATGTTCCAATAAACTTAGCCTTTCGGTGTGCATCCACATAAATGGTTGCTTTAGCCCTTGGCTTATGGGTTCTGCACCATAAGGAAAGCCGTCGAGATTAATTCCCGCCTTAAATCTGTTATCCGCATAGAGAACATACGCAGCATTTGCCCCTCCAAAAGAATGCCCCATTATACCAACGTTACTTTTGTCGATTTTGTTTACAAAAATACCTTCTGGATCCATATCATGTAATTTAATAATCTGATCTAAAACAAATGAGCTGTCTTTCGACCAGATGTCCCTTATAAGTAAACCAGCTTCTTGATAGTCGGCAGGTATACTTATATTCTTTAATAACTTCGTTCCATCAGCAAAGAGTGTTCCACTATTTGAAAAAAATGTATGTTGAACACTAGCAACTATAAATCCATGACTTGCAAGTTCTTCAAACTGAAAAGTGCTAAAAAATCGATTACTCCCTAATCCATGCGAAAACAGTATAACTGGAAATGTCCCTTGATCTTCAGCAATAGTAGCTCTAATTATCGAATGAGTTTCTTTATTGTTGTATAGATATTCTTTCCAAAATTTTATCTTAGTACTGAGAGGTTTAAGTTCATTATAGTCTGCAAAATATGTCATTTTCTTACCTTTTGTATCTTTTTTAGCCGGGTACCAAAGTTGAACCATTAATTGGCGGAAATCGTCAGGATCTTCTGTATATAGTTCTTTACGTGATGTATCTTTCCAATGATAAGAGACACTGCCTACTTTATATTTACCTGTCGGCATTTCCACCCTATCACTTGGTATGGAATTGAATGCGATCGAGATCATCAGTATTAATAATAAACAAACAAATATACCAATATATGCGACTATCTTCTTGATTTTTATTTTTTTAGTAGTCATTATGAATGTTATCCTCTCAATTTATATATTTCTTTGCATTCTTTCTGATAACGTTCATGTATTCACGACGCCCCACCACCTTAAGGTCCCAACGGGACCGGCCGCGATGTGGTTAGGTGGTGCGGGTGTGCCCGGCTGAATATTCTTCCCCGCTGCTGAAATGCCTCTCCGACTCCACTTCTTACTTCTGCCGGACCGAGGGCCGAATGGCCCGATGCGTGAATATGGTGTTAGATGAAGGGCTTGCCTACCTTGAAATAGCATTCAAATCTTCTTTCTTAAATGCCAATATATCATTTCGTCGTCTCTTGATATTTTCTCAAACTTCATTTTTTCTAATATTCTTGCGGATTCGATATTATTTATTAAACTTTTTGCAGTAATTGCTGTTACTTCCGGTTTTGAAAATGCCCAGTCAGCTAAGCCCTGAGCTGCTTCAATTCCATAGCCTTTCTTTCGTTCTTGCTCTATTATTCCATAACCAATATCAATCTCTCCCTTCGAATTAGGTATCCCTTTAAATCCTGTATCACCAATGATTGTCATTCTATCTTTCTTGATTATCATCCACGACTCAAACCCTGTTGGCTCTTTTACTAAATCCAAATTTCTTAGTATCTTGGGAATGGTCTCAATAGCATCTTCATCAGGCCATCCTTCCCCTAAGCAAAAGCCCATACTTACTAATTCTTCTAAATTTCCATCTAATATAGCGTTAGCAATCTTTCTTGTAAAGGGTATTAAAAAAAGTCTTTCTGTAGTAATTGGCTCTACGTTCATCTATAACAACATCCTTTTCCTCTGTCTTGTAGTGTGTTTTAAAGATTGGTTACTTTTAATTTGCAAGTCTTTCATCTAACGTTCCCGCATTTACGACGCCGACGTAGTCGGTGTGTCCCGGCATATGCTTCTTCGCTTCATACCTTCCGGGACCAAGGGGCGGCAAAGCCGGCTCGCAGCGTAAATGTTATGTTATATGCTGTCGAGACTTCTTCGAGTGATCTAATCACATTTCTTCAATCTTTATAGGTTTGTTCAATCTTTGCCTAGGTTTGTCTAGCCTTTATTCTAATCGTTCCTTGTGTTGTTCATCTTTATAGAGGTTCTGACTTTATCGTGTTTATAGCAGTTTCTTCGATTTATAGTCTTTTCCGCTCTTATCATCCCTTCGGTTCGTTTAGATTTGATTATGTATAACGCTTTATACAAATATACCACTACCCCTAATAATTGGTAATGGCAAAATAGATCTTTAATATAGGTTTTCTCGATTGCATATAACGTTCTCTGCATTCACGAATACTCACTGACTTAAGGCCGTAAGGCCAGGTGCGCTTGCGCACTTAGTCAGTGCAGTATTGTCCGCCTGATCCAACTTCCCCGATATCCCTCGGTGCGGACCAAGGGACGGCTTGCCGGCCCGCAGCGTGAATGCGATGTTAGCTGAAGTCAACCGCTTCTCGAAATACTATCATAATTATTAATTACTCGACTCGAATACAAACTTTACTCTCTCAGTTTTACCCCACTTTTCTTTAATATCTTCATAGTAAACATCCGTATTATTATATATTATGTCTTTGTAAGTCTTAGCTAAATGAGGGTAATGATTGTCGATGAAACGTTCCAACTTTAGTGCTGGTCTAGTGTTTCGTTTTAATCTAACCTTATCTAAAAATACAGGAATGTCTTGATCTATTGCGTTAATCATTAAATCTATATCTGTAATACCAGGTAAAATCGGAGTAATAAATACCCATACAGTAATTCCCATTCGGTGTAACTGATTTGCTGTCTGTATATTACTCATAAGAGTATAATCATCGATCTTACTCAACTGTTGTAGGTTAGATAATCCTAAAAGTAAAGTAAATTTGTTCCCCATAGGTTTTATTACATCAATATCTCTAAAAATAAGTTTTGATCCGGCTTTAGTTGTAACCATACATTTCAAATTTAACTTACTTAATTCAAGTAAACATTTTCTTGTTAATTGATATTTCCGTTCTATCTCCATATAAGGATCACACTTACTACCCAAGTACACAGTATCTTCTTTATTCCATTGAATAAGTTCTTTTTGCAAAACATCTGAAATATTAAGTTTAACATTCAAGTTAGTATTCCAAGTCTCATCGTCTAATTGGAAACAATAAGGACATCCAATTGTACATCCATCATACGGGTCTATAATCGGTATTGTCCCCCCATCCGGGGGATATTCATAAGTCATTGCACTATTAACAAATATTTCTTTGAGCATTTTTACCATCTCCATTCATCATCTTATAACAAGATGGTAAATTAATCCTCAAAAAAAATATAGACTTATAATTACTGATTTGTTATGATGTTGAATAAGGTCTTGAAAAAAAATGACATACGAATCCATGGGTCATATATTGATCTATGGTTTTTTTATGTTTTCGGTTGATTTCAGCTAACGTTTGGGTATCTACGAATCCTCACCACCTTAAAGGAGCGAAGCGACTGGCCGCGACGCGGTTAGGAGGTGCAGGGTTGTCTGCTGAATCCGCATCCTAGAAATCCCTCTTGCAGACCAAGGTTCGTAAGAACCGCAGCGTAGATACGATGTTAGGTGATGCCGCTTCTTCTTCGAACAACTCACAAGTTTATTAATCTATTATTATATATTTGATTCATTAGATTCCTTCCATACTCTCTAACTCTTGGTGAGTTATTTTGGGTTCCCCAATAGATATCACTCATTGCCATCTTTATGCAGCAAATTTTTATTTGTATGTTCTTCTCCTTAATTACTTCAAGACCATAGCCTTTGAAAAAAGCTTTCATGGCTGATTCATTGCCCGTGAAATATCTCTCAAATAATATAGAGAAATTGTCCACATCTATGCCCCACAGCATATTCTCAAAGTCGATCATTCCAGTAAAAATTCCATCTTCATCAACTAACCAATTCCCAGGAGTTGAATCCCAACTTATAGGGACAGGTTTTGTATGTTCAAAAGCATCCACATTCTGAAGTGCCCATTCCAATAATTCAAATTCCGAAGGTTCTAATAACCCTTCTTGTATGCATTTACTTGCAATATCACTGATTGAGTTATTAACATAGTTAACGGGATCTCTATGATGAAACAACTCAATTGGATTTCCATCTTTATCGGGTCGGCCAAACCATTCCCCAGCTCGCGAGTTATGTATTGATCTCGTTAGTTCACCAGCCTTAAAGTAAGCGGCATCAACGGCATCAAAATCCAATTCTGTTTCTCTCATGATCGTTCCAGCAATTGATGTAATTAATATTGATTGCCAACCATCACCCTCGAAAACTTTGATTAATTCCGGTACATATGGCTTCAAGTGGTAAACCCAGTTATTATAAGCATAAACTTCAGGGTGCCATCTCTGTTTTCTAGTATAAGTCTTCAAATAATAAAATTTATTATCGAAATTAGAACTGATCTTCCATACCCCAGTTCTCGTACTCTTAGGTCTATAATTATTTATTAATTGAAATGGTCCAATGACGGATTGAACTAATCCATATAATTCAATTGGATATAATTCTAATTGCTCCATGATATCCCCCTCTAATAAACACTCCCGAGATATTACTACATAATAATCTTAAGCGGTTTCGCCTAACGTTCCCGCATTCACGACGTTCAAGCGGCTTAAGGACCGTAGGTCCGGGTGGCTTCGCCACTTAGCCAGTTGAATGTGTCCGGTGAATCCGCTTCTCCGAAATGCCTCTTCCGGACCAAGGGTTGGGCTTGTCCCAGCCCGCTGCGTTGAATGCGATGTTAGGTGATGTCTCTGCCTTCTTCGGATTACTTACAATATTCTTCTTATCTATTGTTTGTTATATGGTCCAGTTATCTCAAGCATATTTCCATCCGGATCTTCAAGCATAAAGCAATAATAGGGTTGAACTATATTTATGTACAAAATTTCTGTTAGTCTACCAATATTCAATGACTTAATTCGTTCATATTCATTCTTAAGATCTGGTACATTAAAATTCAATATGACATTATTTCCGTAGTTTATTTTGTTATTCTGCTTAAATAATAAATACTCATCGTTGAAATGTTCCTCTAAATTTTCGTTGTTTCTTATTAGCTCGAGATCATATTCAGGATTCCACAGTGCTAAGGTATTTCCACAATCAAATTGAGCCCACCTCTTTATGTTCCTAGATTGTGCTTTGACCCCCAGGGTTGCTTCATAAAATGAAATTGATTTTTCCATATCCTTCACAATTAAATATGTACAAGTCAAATGTAACAATTCCCCAACTCCTTCTCCCACACACTATTCTTCTTCGATTATACTTAATATTGGGTTCAAATTGTTGCAGAGATTTCACCTAACGTTTCTGCATTTACGACGCCGACGTAGTCGGTGTGTCCCGGTATATGCTTCCTTGCTCCTTAACTTCCGGGACCAAGGGACGGCAATGCCGACCCGCAGCGTAAATGTAATGTTAACTGATGTTGGCTCTTCTTCGAGATTGCTTCCAAATATAGCACTTATATGTCTTGTCGAACTTTATAGGTTTTTCGGTCTTTATAGGTTTTTCGGTCTTGATTTATTTTCGGTCTTGATAGGTTTTTTCGAACTTTATAGGTTTTCGATCTTTATAAGTCTTGTCCGTCTTGACAGTCCTTTATGTTTTGTTAGCCCTTTTAGTCTCTTTAGTTCTTTTATCTTTACCCAGCCGATTTCAGTTAACGTTCCCGCATTTACGACGCCGACGTAGTCGGTGTGTCCCGGCATATGCTTCTTCGCTTCATACCTTCCGGGACCATGGGGCGGCAAAGCCGGCTCGCAGCGTAAATGTTATGTTGAACTAAACCGCTACGCGGTAGCTTTTCAAACTCACAAACCTTTTCTGCCAGTTT
>NZ_BMKR01000074.1 GCF_014644435.1 Paenibacillus albidus
TACCGAGGCGCTCGTTTTTGTGCAAAGACCAAATTATTCATTCTACAGGAATTCTAACGGAGAACGATAGTTCAATTCTGATGGTATGCAAACAACTGCCAATATCTTGCAAACAGCTCCAACCCATCCACACTTTGTGGGGATAAGAAGCTAGAGCGTTTGGATTAGTTATGAGGGGAATCCGGTGGCAACCTGGCTAAGCATATGATAACTAGATTGGTGAAAATAAATGGGAATCTTATCAGCAGTGGACTCACAAACCCTGTTGCACTACCCCATATTTGTTCATTCATGGAGGACTTATGAAGCTGTTGATCGTAGAAGACGATATTGGGATATCGTATATAATTGCAAGAGTTATGCAGGATGAAGGGCATAAGGTTACGGAGTGTCATAACGGAGAAGAGGGCTTGCATCACGCATTGTACGGCGAGTACGATTTAATTATTTTGGATATTATGCTGCCTAAGGTTGATGGATTTACGTTCATCCAAGAGCTGAGGAAACAAAGAGTGGATACCCCGATTCTTTGTCTGACGGCAAAAGACGGATTGAACGACCGGGTAAAGGGGTTAACGATCGGAGCGGACGATTATGTGGTGAAACCATTCGAGATTCCAGAGCTGATCGTCAGAGCTAAAGTGCTGCTGCGCCGTAATGGCAAGGTTAATCAAGAAGAGCAGATTTGCTACGGCCCGATTGCTATTCAAGTTAGAAATCGAGCAATAACGGTCGCAGGAGAAGAGCTGACTTTAACAGAAAAGGAATATGAGCTGCTTGAGTACCTGCTCATGAATAAAGAGCAGATCGTGACGAAAGAGCAAATCTATAACCGAATTTGGGGACTCGATTCGGAAGCGGGGATTGGCATCGTCGAGCTCTATGTCCATTATCTTCGAAAGAAGCTGTCTTCATGGCATGCCGATCAATATATCCAAACCGTAAGAGGTTTGGGCTACATACTCAGAATAAACAAGTAAGTTTCTCAAAGGGAAATCAAAGGTTCATCTTATATATTCTTCTTATACTCTATAAAGGAGAGATTGATGAATGAACCTTGTAAGACAGATGTTTAAGAACACCAGATTGACTATTTTATTAGCTGTGGGACTTCTCGTATTGCTGATTGCATGCGGTTTGTTATGGCAGACCCAACATCAGCCAGAGAGTTTCGACGAATTGATTCAGAAGATGGCGTTTGATACGCTTAAAGATGACCCTGAGACACAGCTTTATTTTGACGTAAAAAATGTGGAGGGAATCCGATGGGATCCCACTAAGCTTACGGACCTGTCGGATGCCGATTACGAACAATTAAACGATGAGAGAAATGGTTTTTTGAAAAAATTGAATGACTATGATGCTGCTAAGCTTTCCCCGGAAGACAAACTCACCTACGATATCCTAAAATGGGACCTAAGTGCGGCGCAGCAAGTATATAAATATTGGGATCTGAACACGGATGACTACCTTTCCCTATCCAATTTTCCGCCGTATTTCGCGAACAACTATCCGATTCGCAACCAAGCAGATGCAAAGAATTATATCGTTGCGCTGAACGGGTTTTCGGATAAAGTCGCACATGTCATTGATAGAATTCAAGACAGACGGGAGAAAGGTATTGTCCCTGCTTCTGAATTTCTTAAGGAAATGCTTACGAGTTACAGCAAATTGCGGAATACGAAACCGGAAGAAACGATTCTGTACAGTTTATATGCAGAGAAATTAACCGAGTTAAAACTCGATCCCTCCGAAGTGGAGAAGCTGAAAAAAACGTTAGCGCAAACCCTAACTGATCATGTGCTGGCTTCTTACGGCAAACTTGCCGATGTGATCAAGAACGATCTTATGAAGCAAGCATCCGTGAGCCAAGGAATCTGGAGTCAGCCGGGCGGCAGCGAGTATTATTCTGCAAGGCTCAAACTTACTACGGGTACGGACCTTAGTCCTCAGAAAATTCACGAGATCGCTAAACGAAAGGTAGAAGAGATCGTGAAGGAGCTAAGAGGCGGGGCTTCGGGTCAAGCACAGACTACATCTGCAGCCAAATTCCTAACCGGAGATGAATTGCTGCAAGCGTTAAATAGCAGTCTGTCGGATGCCACGCCCTACTTGTCCGATTGGTTTGAAGAGGAGCTTATCCCGGACCATCCCGTGGACGTGCGGGCGTATTCGGCTCTTTTCGCATCGGCAGGAGGAATGTATATCCCCTTATCTATAGATGGTGATAGGAGCGGGAGATTTGTCATTCCGCTCGAAAACCCGACCTCCGAAGAAATAGTTAAAATGCTTGCATTGCATGAGGGTATTCCAGGACATCACTTTCAATTTTCGATTCAATATGATCAACCAACCATTCCTTTAATCCGCAAAATAACGATGACATCTGGATACGTAGAGGGATGGGCGGTCTATATGGAAAGCTTATGCGCGGAGAAGGGTTTGCTTGATCGGAATACGGTACTAAACCGTTTGCTGGGCAATTCCATAGGTACCGTGATAGATGCGGGTATCCATGCGCTGAAGTGGACAAGAGAACAAGCTAATGAGTATCTGGTTAGTGTTTTCGGAACGGGGAACAATGCTTGGATCGACAGTGTCATTGCTTATCCAGGACTTAACGAAAACTATGCGATCGGATCGGAGCAATTCCAATCCCTTCGAGAGAAGGCGAATAGCGAACTCGGGGATCGCTTCGATATTAAAGCATTTCATTCCGTTCTTCTTCGAAACGGTAATATGCCATTTCCAATATTGGAGCAGCAAGTGAATCAATACATCAAATCCGCCAAATAAAAGGAGAGCAAACCCCGGTATGATTAAACGCACGTTAGTACGAATGACGATATGGAACAGCACGGTCGTATTTTGCTTGCTCGTCATATTGGGGGGAGCGTTATACGGGTTGGCACATTATCGGATCTATTCCGATATTGACCGTCAGCTGGTGTTTAATATTGACCACATGCAACAAATTTCACTAAGTAACGGGGAGCAAGTAATTAACATTGATTCGAAGGAACCGGAACGTTTTATGATGTTATTTTATTGGGATTCCAACGATGCATTGATTCAAAGCTTATATTATAAAGTGCCATATATCGAATTGAGTTCGATGCTTCGGGAAAAACAAAACCACATGCGACCCGAGTCGATACTCGTGGGTAAGAAAACCTATCGATTCGTGAGCAGACCCTATCAGGGCAAATTGCCAGTAGTCGAGAAACTGTCGAACACTCCTTTGAAAACAATTCAGATATTTACGGAAATTTCCGCCGAGGCGTATTATTTGAATCGGTTATTATGGTGTATTAGTATCGGAATCGGTATCGGTGCGTTATTATCTATCATCGCAGGTTACGCATTGGCTAGACGGGCGCTGATTCCAATTCAGAAGGCTTGGGACAAGCAGCAGCAATTTGTTGCAGATGCCTCTCACGAGTTGAGGAGTCCGCTTTCGGTCGTCCGAGGGCAAACGCAAATATTGTTACGCCATCCCGATCATACGATCGAGGAAGAAAGCGCTCCAATTTCAGCCATTCTGAAAGAAACCAAAAGAATGAGCAACATGGTAGACGGACTACTTCTTCTGACAAGTGGCGATTCACATGAGGAAGTCATCTCATGCAAACCTGTGCGAATTGACGGGATCATTAAAGCGATTGCAAAAAAAATGGAGCCAATAATGGATTACAAGCAGTTGCGGTTACAGCTTCATGTCGAAGGCTCGGAATTGCTCATGAATGGAGATGAGAATCGTCTCATACAGTTGTTCATGATTTTGTTGGACAATGCCATTAAATTTACGCAGGCGGATGGGCAAATCGATCTTGAGTGTCTTAGGCAGGGCAAATCAGTTCTTGTAACCGTCAAGGATAACGGAGTGGGTATTTCGGAACACGATTTACCACTCGTATTTAATCGCTTTTACAAGGGGGATTCCTCTAGAAATAGAGGGGATCGTGGAGCAGGTCTAGGGCTATCGATCGCGCGTTGGATCGTCGATCAACATCAAGGTTCTGTCCACATTAGCAGCGGGGTAGGGTGTGGTACGACAGTTATGATTCGTTTTCCGGTGATTAGTTAAACAATAATAGTACTCTTCAAAAGAGACTTACAATTGTTGAGACAAGAACATAGATTAGAAGCCGCTATCTGGCTTCAATACCGGTTATTAGCGCATATAAACAAAGGGTGATTATCGCTCAATGTTTAACTTGGATGTGATGCCTTGTACGAATATGGGTTAAATATTTAGAAAGACTGTTTGGGGGAAGTGACAAATGAAGATTAAAAAGGTGAAAATCCAGAACTTTAAGAGCTTCAACGGGGAGTTCGTCTTAATGCTTCAGTAAAATTAATAAATTACGTTAATTCATTTGTAAGAAAACTTGGTTATTGATCAACTTATTATAATGACTTGATTTCTTTGCCAGAAAAAGCGGGGGATTCAGCAATGGGCTAAGTTCTTGTCCGCCTACATAAATTTCTGTGTGTGCCGCAGACAAACGTTTCCCGTTTTAGACTTGGATATACGAGTGATGTCGATGGACAAGAACATAGTCCCATTAAAACCCGCGTTCAGTACGGGTTTTTCTTTTTAAGGGATCAAGTTCTTGTCCTTTCCTCAGGACAAGAACTTGATCCTATTGCCGAAATTGGACAAGAACTTGGTACTATTGGTGATTAGATAAATCTAAAAAACTAGTACCAGTTAGCATGACTTTAGGAGATAATGATACGGGGCTTTCCTATATGGTAAAACACCAAGTGGTCAATGAATTTCGGTCTGTCATTTTCATTAATAATGGAACACCAATTTTTGTGCGCTATTCTTCTTCGGAAAATAAAGTGTTAGACTGGCGGGTGCTGCATTACGCTAAAGGGCAGAATAGTTTTAATGGAACTTTCCCTAAATTAAGGGACGGATGTTTGTTCTAATTAGCTAGAATGCGGATTTTTGAGGGGGATTAAAGTTGACTATCGATTCAAAATACATTCTAGATGAAGAGTTTGAGCTAGTAAAAGCTAACCATAGAGAATTTGCTATATACTATACAACGTATAGAGAAAACATTTTTTTTAGACAGAGTTGGGAAAAAAGACTGAATATATTCAGTGAAAAAATCCCATGTTACTGGATTTTACTTAAACAACAGCGAATCGGTGGAGTTTGCATCGAACCAAATACATTATCCTCATTCTTTTTAGAACCACCGTTTGTTGATATGAACCTGGTATTGCCAAAAATAAGACAATTTTTATTGAAATGTTCTGATTTAAGCAAACCAATTGTTGCTTTTGGGATTTTACCCTATCAAACGGAACATTTTTTTCGATTAGGTTTTTTGCCCACTGAATCAAGACGCGTAATGATAAGACCAACTAAATTATTTGAAGAACAGGAATTGGGGGAAGAACTTGAAATAATCCCTCCTAATTGGGAGCATACAGAAAAAATTGCCGCGTTATTACTTGAATCGTATTCGGGCTCTGACAGTATCGGCTATCCAGGTGAAAATACATTGGAACAACAAAGGTCGGATATTGAGTTTTATTTCAAACACAACAATGCAGAAATTCTAACTTCTGCATCCAGTATTGTATATAATAAATCAAATAACGAAATGGTTGCAGTTTGCTTAATATCTTTATGGGAAGACCTTCCGTTAGTGTCAGAGATCGCAGTATCCCCGAGATATCGTTCCAAACGAATAGCATCTAAATTATTAAAAAAAGCATTGACTGTTTTGAGTGATAAGTATGAAGTTCTACGTCTTTTTGTCACAGTAGGAAATTCGGCGGAATCACTATACTATAACCTTGGTTTTTATCCTGGGTTAGAGCAGACTACTTTTCATCTGACACACAGAAGCAAATGATTGCACTTACGGGAAACTATACCTCAATAACCATCAGGAAAAGGCAGCCAGTATTACCGACTGCCTTTTCCCCGCTAACGGGCAGATTACATTAATCGTTAGTTGCATGAACCAGCAACTTCTTGCTATCCTAGAAATTAGAAATAAAACGGAATATGGAATCTTCTATTGTATTGTTTTATCATCACGGGATTGAGGTAAACCAAGTGAACAATGATTACATGGTTCGTATTCAGGCTGTCCTTCATTTTATCGAGGAAAACTTAGATCAAGAAATGAATCTAGAAATGCTCGCTGAGATTTCTAATTTTTCTAAGTATCATTTTTCCAGGGTTTTCTCTGCAATCATAAATAAAACTCCAATGACCTATCTAACGGAAAGACGTCTACATCACGCGGTTACCTATCTTAAAACAACAAATAAAACCATGCTAGATATCTCATCTCTATGCGGTTTTAGTTCCGTCTCGAGTTTTAATTCATCTTTTAGAAAGCTATTTAAGACAACCCCAAGCGGGATGAGAAGGTCAATGCAAGAACATAGCAACAACCAGCTAATGTCCGGCAATAATCAGGAAGAATTGTCTCCTTCTAAAAATTATTATATGAGTATCAACAACAATAATAATTTTCTAAGGAGAGTATGGGAAATGAACATTGAGGTAAAAGAACTTCCAAGTTATCAAGTGGCATTCGTAAGGCATGTTGGCAGCTATCTTGAAACGTATAAGGCATGGGGAACACTTAGCAAGTGGGTCGAGAAAAACAGTTTACCGCCAACGGAATATTTTATCGGTATCTCTTTAGATGACCCAAGCGTGACCGACGAATATTCTTGTAGGTATGATGCTTGCATAACTATTCCAAAAGAATTTTCTATAGAAGGCGATTCAAGCATAAAGTTCAAAACTTTACCTGGTGGTCTTTATGCCCTATACAAGTTTTATGATACGATCGACAAATTCGCTATTGCTTATCAAAGCGTGTACGGCCAATGGTTGCCTAACAGTGATTATGAGCCGGATGATAGACATGCGCTCGAGTTCTGTATGAATGATCCATATACTGACCCTGAAGGCAAGGTAAAAGTTGACCTTTACATCCCTATAAAAAGTATGGTTGGACATTAAAACAAACCAGCGTCACTTAGTAACGTAAATCGTTGCGCTAACGGGACACGTTAGCGCAGAAAATACATCATGAGGCCGCCGCGGACCAATCGGGCGGCCTCATTAAGCTATCGGGCAGGATAGTTGAAGATCAAGCGCGGAGAACCGTACCACAAGTAACGGCAAGTTTTTTGTGGAAATCTCGCAGCGGGCTTGGAAACGTGCCTTGTGTGGCATGGGTTTGGGATGGGCCACATGCGACGAAAGAGTCTCATCAAATGGGCTTTTGCGGGCTTTTTGGTGGGGCTACAGAACGATGCGGAACCTGGAGGGGGACTTTTGCTTGCGGAAAGCAAAAGCCCCCTCCGCCTCGTCCTCCAGTTCGTCACTTAGTTGGTTGAAGTAGCCTCGACATGGACGAGAAGCGAGCAGGGAAACACTCCCGCGCGACGCAAAATGACAATGTCTTGCTTGATTCTCAATCTACATACCTCCTGAAAAAGAAAATGATCCCTTGAAAAGGGGGCTTGGCTCTAGGACACAAATATGATATATGTACCAAAAGTTGCTTGGACTGGTTATAAGCTAAGGGGAGGATAGTTATAAAGAATTTTTACATTGATAAAGAAATTTTTCCAGTTATAATCATGGAGAAACATAGTTTTTATTACTTTTTTTTGTTATCCCGCTTTCCATTAAATGTTGAAAGGATGATGCTAGATGATCAATACAACAGAATTGTCCGCCCGCATAATATCTTGGAGGGTAACTATACTTTAACCCTCCTAAAAAATTGGAGGTAAATCTATGAACAGAGATTTTATCGCAAAACATTGGTATGCCAATATGTATGAAAAGTTTGAAAACCAAACACATGATGTCGATTTTTTATTGAAAGTACTTACAGAGCAAACAGGCAACCAGCCACAAAATATACTTGAAGTTGCCTGTGGTGGTGGTAGGATATGTGTATCACTTGCAAAGGCGAATCAAACCGTAACAGGCTTTGATGCCGATGAACATATGCTCCTACGCTGTTATCGCCGGATGGAGGGTTTGCCTAATATACACTGTTATCAGGCTGATGCAGCAATTTCAGATTGGGGTCTCGGTTTTGATGTAGTAGTCATGGCAGGCAATATCCTGATAAACATTGAAAGCGACATGGATTACAAAGTGGCGCAGAAGACCCTTATTAAAAATGCTGCAGCGTCGCTTCGCACCGGTGGACATCTTTATATGGATTTTGACTTGCGCTATAATCCAGCGGCCTATTTCAACAGGTTGAAAGAGAGCAGCTATTTTGAAGGAACAGACGAATTGGGCACGACTGGTCGCACTGTTAGCTATGGCAGCGTGTATGACCCCGTAACCCAGATTTGTACCGGAACTGGTCACTGGGAGCTTACCACAAATAGCGGTGAGCAAATCATTATACCCAAGCGGTGGTTTAAGCACATTCCTACACAATCGCAAGTTTACGGTTGGCTATCAGATGCCGGATTTACCATAGAGCGAACCTATCAAAATTATACGGCTGAACCGATGCCGGAGCCGATTGTTGAAGCTGCGAATCGCGCTATTATCTGGGCAAGAAAGTTATAATTTGGTATATCGTATGAAATACCTTTTACTTAAACTTCGGCGAACTAACAGGAAACGATAATTCAATTCAGACACGACGGCAGCCGGCCAGACGATCGGCTGCCTTTTCATTACGCTAATGGGCAGGATAGTTTAGCGGAAAAAAAAGGATATTATTGGTCGACTATTGAAATTACAGAT
>NZ_BMKR01000075.1 GCF_014644435.1 Paenibacillus albidus
GGCGAACGAAATCTTGCTTCAGGCGCTGAAGGAGAAAGGGACAATTGCTGAATTCAAGCCAAAGAAATCATACGGCACGCCGGTAAAGGCTGATATGCCGGAGTCCTTGCTGCAGTATTCGGGAATCTATGGGGCAACCAGTACAACGACGAACATAGAGATTACCGAAGGCGGCGTCATGTCCGTTACTTCGGATCAGGCATTTGATAATACAGTCCAGATCTACGAGTATTCGGTAGACGGTACATTCCGGAGTACGAACGGGAATACAATGATCAGCTTCGTGACGAAGGAGAATGGCCGCACCTACGTATGGGTTCGTAAATACGTTTCGTTGCCGGGTCTTGGGCAGACGGCTGTGTCAGAGTACAACGCCGAGAAGCTCCAGCCCCAAGATCTTCCGGCAGAGACAACAGCGGCATGGATTCAGCGCGACGGCAAGAGGTACTATCTGCTGAATCAGAAGTATACGTCGCTCGCTTATTTGGCGTCGCCACAAACACACACTCAATTGAATTTGTCGAAACAATTGCCGGGATACGTGTTGGATAAGCGAATAACCGGCCCGAACACGGCCGTCTCCGAATTGCAAATTCCGGGAAATAGCGGGCGGGATCTCTCAGATCTTACTTTCTTTACACAAGACGGCGTTGAGTACCTGAATATGGGTGGAATCATCTTAGTGAGCGAGGATGCCGTGAAGTCCCTTAACTTCGCTAAGAAGTCAATCGTTACGATTCCGCCCAGCGGATACGCCAGGTGGTATACGATAAGCGACAAAGATGGGGGCAAGATCGTTAAGGTGAGCATGTCCCAGAACGCTTCCTTCGCTGTTTATGATGCCAAAGGAACATGCATCTATTTCAGTGTCATCGGAGGCAAAGATCCGGTCGTACTGCCCTTGGGAGGATCCATAGTTTTCGCCGGAGATGCCGGCACGAAGTTCGAGATTTCCGCTCAGTAACTTCGCAATAGGCATTTCATAACTGGCCAAGATATAGTCCTACGTACAAGAAAGAAGATTCCTCAAGAAAAGTTGGATGAATTTCAGCTAAAACCTACATAAAAAGTGCCTTGGTTCATTTCAATAGGTGAATATTCAACTCCCATGGAAATTAATTCTTGGCTGTTGCAAGGAAGACCGAAATACGGCGTACTTTCATCATCTGTGGTGCTGCGCTTACGCTGCATGTGTGGCTAACGGGCAGGATAGTATAATTAATTGCTGCTAAATAGTGTTTGTTTGATTTATGGAACCAAGTTCTTGTCCCTAGCTGAGGAAAAGAACATAGTGCTATTGACGATTAGATAATCGCATGAAAAAACGGAAATATTGTTTTGAAAATATATAGAACAGTGCTTGGCTCCAATTAATGGAACGTAACCGATTAAAGAATGTATTAAAAATAAATTAAGAAGGAGGCATTGTATATGGATATTTCAGAAAAAAATGTACTAATTGTGGAGGACAATCATTCGTACAAGCAATGGATTTCATAAATCTTCGTCCACTGGATAAGAAAATAGCGCTTGGTTCGGAAAGGATATTTACGGTTTGTTTGGATTGCGGAGAAGTTGTTTCGATAAAAGTGAAGAATCCAGAAAAGTTAATATAATTATTGAATAAGAAAGAGAACGAGAAAATGATTGGTTTTCGTTTAGCGGCTTTTTTCTTTTCTCTGTACAAGTTCTTGTCCCGAGTCAAATAAGGACAAAATCCAGAGGCGCTCGAGCCTTATTTGCCATGGTCATCTATGCTTCCGATTACTTGTCGCGTTATGGGATAGGTATTGCAAAACTTTTGGTCTTAGATGGAGATGGAGCTGTTGACTAAGCCGTTGATTTTCCTGCTGACGCAAACTTGGTTTGTGGCTCAGCCATACGGCTGCTCTGTCCTGCTTTTAACTCCTGTAATGGCTAGTTTCTCAATCGTATTGTATTCGTTCTTCTTAGACAAAGGAAAACTCCCCTTCAAGTAGCGGTTTATTTATTAAACCTGTCTACTTGAAGGGGAGCATATCAAAATCGGTAGCCTGTTCCGTAATTTATTATAGCGAGTTTACGAACTTCGCCTCCGGAAAGCGGCTATCCGGTTCTTTCATTAATATTCCGCCTTGATTTTTCAGATACATATCGAAGAAATCCAGCATATAGGCATTGATAACGGAGTTCGCTCTTTCGGGCGCAACCTTTCCTGTAATGCCCAGTATGTTGAAAATCGGAGAAACGAACTGGACGTCAGCAAAATTGAAATGCTCCGTATTTTCGATATAGAGGACTTGTCCCCCTTCATCGACCGTTTCGCGCATCCGTTCAAGCTCCAACTTTTTATCTTCCGTTACTTGATCCTCCCACTCTCTTGTTGAGCCCATACGGTTAAGCTCTGCATCCGTGTAAACCCGGTTATCCATCACCATTTTTAATTTTTCGAAATAGCTTTCCGAGTTGATGAACAAAAACGGCTTTCGCAGACCCTCTCTGTCACGCAGCCCATATAGCCCCCCATCAAGGTCTATTCCAACCGCGATTCGCGGGTCGTAAGAAGCGTCATAGGCCGTCGCTCCGCCGATGGAATGACCGAACACCCCGACATGACCGAGATCCATCCTCCCTTTTAGATGACTTGGAATCTGCCCCGATTGGATGAGTTCGAATTGGTCCAGCGCAAACGCCACATCGCCGGTTAAAACTTTTCCCAACTTGTCGCGAATTTTTCTTCCTGTCTGGTAATCATGGTCGGGTGAGAATAAGTCGTTGGTTGTGCTGGTCGTGATTCGCCCGTCCGGAAACTCGGTTGCAAATGTATTGTAGGTGTGGTCGATCACTGCCACGATATATCCGTGACTCGCGAGATGTTCGGCTTGCGACGTGTGGAGGAACCTGGAAGAGCCGTTGCCGGGATTCGCAAGGACCAGCGGGTATGAAGTCTGTGCCGAAGAGACTTCAGCCCCCGAATAAGCATGACTTGATACGTACTTCAGGTGTTGAAAAGTAAACTTGGGAAGGCCATAGTCCGCGGCCATATAACGTAAAATCCGGGTATCGGGAATAAAGGGAGCGTACTTGCCGGTGCCAGCTTGAGCCGGATACCATACCTGAACCATCAATTCTCTCTTGCCATCTCTGGCTTCGTCGAAAATCTCTTCCCTATTTGTATCCACGAAATGAAAAGTTTGCGTTCCTACCTTAAATTCACCTGTCGGTTCAGGCAGTTTAAATATAGGAAAAGCATACATGAGACCCGCTGTTACGACCAGCATTATCGCTATAGCGGTATAAGCCGAACCCAACATGAATCGCGGGATTTTTTTTTGGCTGTTTTTTTTAAAATAGTTATAACCTGAAATGGCTAAAAAAATGACCGTTATACAATATGGGAAAAATAGCTGAATTCTGTATCCTTCCACCGTCCAATGAATGACCAGTAAAAGCGTGGCGATCCCGCTTGCAACGAATACGGGGATTCTACGCCGTTCTTTTTTTAATAGGACTGTTAATGCAAACAAGCCGATGTTTGACAAAAAAAGCAACAGTTCAAACAGCCTCATCTCGATTCTCCTTTTAAAAAAATTCTATTTTCGTTTGTTCCAATCTTATCCTGCCAGGTTGGCCTTAGATATCGATTTGCCTTAAATCTACCTTAAATCTACCTTACAATTTTGTAATTCGATCTTGCGGTATTGGAGGACTCGTAAAACGGTTTCTTTTCAGCTTGAAAGAGTGCCGCTTAATCCAGCCTTTCAAACCATAGAAACACAATAAGTTCCAATCGCTCTTCGGCGAAGGTATGCTGGTGTTTTTTAAATCAGAAACGGAGCCAAGTCCTATGTTTAGTATCCTGATTGTAGAAGATGATCTTAAGCTGGCGCAGCTGCTTCAATCATATATGGAGAAATACGGGGGACGAGCTGAAGCCGTCCAGGAGTTCGACCAAGTTATGGAGGTGTTTCAGGACATTCGTCCGGATCTCGTGCTGTTGGACGTCAATCTGCCCGTTTTATCGAAAATTTGGATTAAATCCGTTGGTGAATCACAATTCAAACTTAAATATCATACCACTATAAATGCCGATACCACCCTGCACGAGCTGAATTGTTCCAAAAAAGAAGACTTGGCATTTATTAAAAGAATGGTGTTGTCTCGCAGACCTATTTCAGAACAGTTTGGTGTTAGTAATAACCAAGGACTCTTTATGTTTTAGAACGAAATCCGCATAGGATCAACAACTTCAGTCTAACACTTTATTTTCTTTGTACATTTCATTCACTGTATGTCCAGAAAAAGAGGGGTATTCCCGGATGCTGTAATCTTCCTGTTAAGTTATTCACGGAATAGAGCAATCAACACGTGAACAGTTAAGCTGCTTAAAAATTTGCGGATGAAAAAGTTGCGTGTGCTATGGCTTGCAGCAGCCCAATCTTGCCTTAAGGTTCATTCTGGAACTATGCGCTTTGACGTTTATACGGATACTGGTGGTTTCGCACTGGAGGGATGGGGTGGAGCCGGGTAGGCCTGGGGCTGGTTGTTGCCGTGCTCTGGGGTTTGTTCGGTTCTCCGCAAGCCGTCTGCCCCTTGCCATCGGGTCTGCATTTTGTAATGGAGACGTTGCTGTTTGGTCTGCCGGTGCTGCTGATGCAGCTGTGGGATCAATAACAATCCGAATTTACATCGGCGGTTATTTTTGTTATCCTATTACCAATATTCAAACGCGATGACGAGAAGAGTAAATCCAGGCAGTCTTTCACAGAGAGCCCCGGCCGCTGAAAAGGGGTAAGAAAACCTGGATCGAACCAAGCCTCTGAGCGGCAGGCAGGAACCTGATGATGGGGATGGTCTGACGGGAGCTCCTGTTACAGAGCTAGAGTATAAGCAATCCGCTTTGTGCCGGATGCCGTACTTGATGAGTTTAATATGGCGACATATTAATAAACCTGGGGTGGTACCACGAGAATCTCGTCCCCAAGACCTTAAGTCTTGGAGGTGAGGTTCTTTTTATTTTGCAGAATACCACATATTTACAGGAGGCAACAACAATGAACATGGAACCTGAAACAACATACGAAAATTATATTTACAAGCTGATTCAAGAAGATATGGATACCGGAGCATACAGCAGGGACATCTGCACCCGGTTTCCGCCTGAGCCTAACGGATATTTGCATATTGGCAGTGCCTACGCGATCCATACCAATTACATGCTTGCCAGAGCATTCCACGGGAGGTTCAACCTGCGTTTTGATGACACCAATCCTTTAAAAGAAGATATGGAATACGTAAACGCGATCATCGAGGATATCAACTGGCTGGGATACAGCCCGGGAGAACATATCTATTACGGGTCCGATTATTCGGAGGAAATATACAGCAGTGCTGTGAGGCTGATCAAGCAAGGCAAGGCCTATGTCTGTGACCTGTCGCCTGAAGAAGTGACTGCTTACAGAGGAACGTTGACGGAGCCTGGGACTGACAGTCCTTACCGGGCGCGTTCGGCGGAGGAGAACCTGGGGCTTTTTGCAGAGATGAAACAAGGGAGTTATCCGAATGGAGCCCGTGTCCTGCGCGCCAAAATCGACATGGCTTCTCCCAACATCAACTTGAGAGATCCGGTGATTTACCGGATTATCCATGCAGCGCATTACCGGACGGGGAACACCTGGTGCATCTATCCGATGTATGATTTTGCCCATCCGATTCAGGATGCGGTTGAAGGGGTGACACACTCCCTGTGCTCGATTGAATTCAAGGATCACCGTCCATTGTATGAGTGGGTCCTAAATGAGCTGTCCATTCCCGAAGCGCCCAAGCAAAGAGAATTTGGCCGGGTAAATGTTACGGGAGTGGTTACGAGCAAACGTTATATCCGGCAGCTGGTGGCCGGGAGTTATGTGGACGGCTGGGATGATCCGAGGCTCCCGACGATTCGCGGCCTGCGCAGAAGAGGGTTTACCCCAGAGAGTATCCGGAATTTTGTGAACGGGATTGGTTTCGTCAGACACAGTACCATCGTCGATATTTCCATGCTGGAGCACGCGCTGAGACAGGATTTGAAGGCTAAGGTGCCTGCTGTAATGGCGGTGCTGAGGCCGCTGCGGGTCGTGATCACCAACCTGCCGGAGGATAGCAACGAATGGCTTGCGATTGAGAATAACAGCGAAAATACGGTGCTTGGAGAGCGGAAGGTGCCCTTTTCACGTACCGTATATATCGAACGGGAGGATTTCATGGAAGTGCCGGTCAAAGGTTTTCATCGGCTGGCGCCGGGCGCGGAGGTGCGGCTGAAGGGCGCTTATTTCATTAAATGCAACGAAGTGGTCAAGGATGAAGCGACTGGTGAAATCACCGAGCTGCGCTGCACCTATGATCCGAGAACCCGAAGCGGCAGCGGATTTACGGAGCGGAAGGTGAAGGCAACTCTTCATTGGGTCTCGGCGGAGCATGGCATCCGGGCGGATGTGCATTTGTACGAGCGGCTTCTGAAGGACAATGACAGCCCCAAAGAGGACGGAGAAGCCTGGGATGACTATCTGAATCCCGATTCACTTACGGTGCTAAAAGACTGCATCCTGGAGCCTTCCGCCGGCACAGCCCGTCCCGAAGATAAATTTCAGTTCATCCGTCATGGCTTCTTCTGCGCAGACAGGAAGCATAGTAGCCCCGGAAAGCCGGTGTTTAACCGGATCGTGGCCTTGAAGGATAGCTGGAAGGGCTGAGGGGCGGCAAGCTGAAGGTGAGCTAGGAGATGCGCAGACTGACTTTGGCGGGTTAGACGCGGATTCTGTATATGAAGGACTGTTCCGAGTCATCGCAGATGACCGGGGCGGTCCTTTTGTGTATAAAAGGCTGGTATGTCACATGGACGAACGGCAATGGGGGTTAGAGGACTACGGGCTAAATGCCTCTGGATCGCGCGATCCCGGGGAATCGAGCCTCCTGGAAGGCAAAAATGGACCTCCGTCAAGAAAGTGGACACTAAAAAGGAAATTCAAGCAGCTTTCCGCTTGAATCTCGCTGCAAACTGAACCGGGGACACGTAGCCCAGGGCACTATGGATTCGTTTGCGGTTATAAAAAAATTCAATGTAGTGGTAGATTTCATCATAGGCCTGCTTCTTTGTTTTAAACTTGGTGCAGTACACAAACTCTTTCTTCAGAAGGCTATGAAACGATTCAATGCAAGCATTGTCGTAGCAGTTGCCTTTACGACTCATGCTCGCTTTCATGCGATATTTCACCAAGCGTTTACGGTAGTCGGCAGAGGCATATTGTGACCCGCGATCTGAATGGTGAATGAGCCCTTTCTTCGGGCGTTTCGCATGGTAGGCGTCGTCCAGGGCACCCAGAACGAGGTCCGTGGTCATGCGGTCACTGAGCCTCCACCCCACGATTTCCCGGGTGCACAGATCGAGCATGCTGGCGAGGTACATCCGCCCTTCCCGGCAGGGAATATAGGTGATGTCCGTGACCCAGGTTTGGTTCGGTTTCGCTGTAGAAAATTGCTGGTTGAGCAAGTTAGGGGCAATCGGCAAGTCGTGCTTGGAGTCGGTGGTATTCACTCGAAATTGCTTCGCTACACAAGAGCGCAAACCCAGCTCTCTCATGTATTTTCCAATGGTGCGCTCGCTGACTTGATGACCTTCACGTTGAAGAAGAATGGTGATTTTAGGGCTGCCATAACGGCCCTCCGTATCGTTAAAATGATAGGTGATTCGCCGGACCAACATGGCCTTCCGGCTGGCCTGAGGACTCGGTTTAGCCGTTCTCCATTTGTAATAACCGCTCCGGGATACCTCAAGGACGCTGCACATCTTCTCCACAGGGAACTGGGAGCGATGATCTTCGATAAACTGAAATCTCAGTTCTTTGGATTGCTGAAGATGTGCACTGCTTTTTTTACGATGGCCATTTCCTCTGCCATGTCGGCTAATTGCTTTTCTTTTTCTTGCAGTTGTCGTTCCAGTTCCCGCACTCTTTCGGCGCTGGCCACAGGCTCGTCGGGGAACTGCCGGTACTTCCCTAACCACTGATGCAGAGTTTTTGCGGGAATATCCAGCTCTTGGGCAAGTTCCGCCACCGTCTTGGTCTGCTCTTGGATGTACTTTACCGTCTGTTTTTTAAACTCGTCATTGTAGCTTTTTCGTATTCCACTCATGTGGACACCTCCTCGTTAATTTCATTATTCCTGTTCTCTTAACGAGTGTCCACTAATAACACTAACATCAAAATGCCTTAGAATGAAGCGATCCCGGGGAATCGAGCCTCCTGGAAGGCAAAAATGCCTTAGAATGACGCGATCCCGGGGAATCGAGCCTCCTGGAAGGCAAGAAAATGCCTCAGAATCGCGCGATCCCGGGGAATCGAGCTTCCTGGAAGGCAAGAAAATGCCTCAGAATCGCGCGATCCCGGGGAATCGAGCTTCCTGGAAGGCAAAAATGCCTTAGAATCGCACGATCCCGGGGAATCGAGCTTCATGGAAGGCAAAAACTATTTAGCCCCCTTATCCACTTGGACACTTTAACCCACTTCAGATACAC
>NZ_BMKR01000076.1 GCF_014644435.1 Paenibacillus albidus
CCGCTGGATACCGTTGATCGCTTGCTTGTCAGGTTATGATCTTAATTGCGGTCTATATAGCAATTATATTTTTAAAGCTTCATCAACGCCTAATGGTGGTGATATTAGTATAGAATATAAGATTGCTCAAAGAGACTGAGGAAATTCCTTAAATAGAAAAGCCGATTTCCTGTAAGTTAAGGAAAATCGGCTTTTTTTAATTTAGGTATTTATTTTCCTAGCTTTCATCTATGAGCATTTTGCATAAGCTCCTCAAGTCTAGTACGTACTCTTTTTTTACTCTATGTCTGCACTGAATTACCAAATTACCATCTCGGATTCAGGAGCCTTATAAAAAACTAAAAATATCTTAAGCATCAAATTTAATCTCTTTGAGCAATACGATAGTCTATACTACTATCACCACCATTAGGCGTTGGTACAGCTTTAAATTTATATTCGCTACTTAAGGAACCAACTGGAGCACTAATGTGGCCACTCTTACCTGGTGCGAGAGTTCTTTTCTGATCTCCATTAATTGTGATTCTTACGCTTACATTCCCAGTATTTTTAATCCAGAAATTCACGTTTTTCCCATTAGCACTTGATAATTTGTATGTAGTCGAAAATCCTGCTGTTCCTGAATGACTGCCACTTTTAGCTGCATAATCTTTCGACGAACTTTCAGTCGACTCCGCAAAAGCAGGTATAATACTAGTTCCAGCAATTAGACAAACTACCAGAGCAGATGATACTACTCCTTTGAAAACGAACTTAAGATTCACGATCAAGCACTCCTTATTAAATTTATTTGTAACTATTCCGCCTTTAGATAGTTACTTTTTTAAAATTACATGTCTGTACATTCCTGTTTCCGTAGAGGTAGTTCCGTAACGGAGTGCCTCTATTTGTGCTGTCTGTCAAATAAGATCGTAACAGGCTGAACAGTTACAATTTTTTTAATCCTAGTAACACAAATCTTCTTCTGTAATATTTTGTGTTCATTCATATTATATATATATATACATTTAATGATATAGTAAAAAAGTACCAGTCTGAACTTTTTTAGATCTGGATTTTGCAAAATTCGATTCCGGCTGCTGACGAACTAAACCGTTTCGCTCTAATGGACAAGCACATATATACTTACCCGAAGACAAAGGTGGTTTATATTCGTGATAATCCCAAAGGCTTCAACGTGAGCCTCGCTACTGTTATGATTACAGAATGGACTGCATGATAGCAGGTCACTCTCACTAAATGTGAAAATGGCTCTTGAAAGATCAAAGTTTTCCGCCGTTTGTTTTCTCACTAATTTTGACATCACACAAATGAATTATTGAACTAACGGAGAACGTTAGTGGAATAGCGGTTGCTTCGGCAGCCGTTTTTTATTTGTTCAACTATACCAGCTAATAGCTTGTCAATATTTAATTATTAATGAAGAAAACGAAGGGTGCTATACTAGTAAAAACGCATAACAAATAACCGTCCCATAGAATTTGGGAAGGCTTTCCTCGATATCTAAATGTTACTTATTCAGTCGACGCGGAAAGGCTCCTTCTTGGTCAATATCGCATAAATCCAATGGATCAGTTTATTTACACATGCGATCACGGCTACTTTAAACGGTTTACCTTCTGCTCGCTTTTTGTCGTAATAAGCCCTAATTTTCTTATTACGTGAGCTTCGCAAACCACATCGCACAGCTTGATATAAGGCTGTCCGGAGTCTCCTGGAACCGCGTTTGGTGATTGTATTTCGGGTTGCTGTAAACTTGCCGGAAGAAAAGACACTTGGATCAATACCGGCAAACGCAACTAGTTTCTTTGCATGATCGAACCGATCGATTTCTCCGATCTCAGCTAAAATTGTTGCAGCAATTTTAGTACCAATGCCGGGTATCGATTGGATTAAATCATACTCCAGTAATTCTTCAGCCAGGGCCTCTATTGATTTATCAAGTTTCGCTAGATGCTCCTGATACTGAAGAAGTAAATTAATAAACAGCTCCAATGAGATTAAATGACTCGGAAAAGCGGTCTCCCTGAAGGGATTTCGCTCTGCTGCAGCCATTAGTTTCTGTGATCGTTCCAATGACCACCGGTTAGAGGCGACATGTCCAACAAGGCGTTGTATGTTCGCTGTCACGTTTTCCTCAGACATCGCTAGCACCGATTGAGACGTTGGATACTGAGCTAGGAAACGAAGTGACACCTTAGAATAAAGGTCACCAAACACGCCGTGATACTCCGGAAAGACTTGATCCTATACCGCTTGAAACTGTAACTTTGCCTGGACATACATTTCAGTCAGTGACTCATGTTGCCGTGTCAGGTAACGCAGATTCATCAGATACTGACCCCGTTTTTTGTAAGGCTCCAGCTCTTCTTTGTAGACAATTCCCCCAGCTGGTGTGCGTCAGCAACATCCGTTTTCACTTTACGCAAATTCATCTTTTTCGCTTGGTGTGCTCATTTAGAAACTGTATAACTGGACTATGATAATGACCCGTTGCTTCCAACACAATGGCAGGACGCTGTCCAGCAAAGGACTCCACGTTTTGAGCATAACGAAGGAAGGACGCTAATCCCTCAAGATTGTGCTTGAATCGAAAGGTCTTTCCGTAGGGCGTTCCTCGATCTGAAAAAGCTTGTGCATGACTTTCCCCTTTAGTGACATCCAATCCAATGACAGGGTTCATTCAACCACTCCCGATATTATATTCGCCGGCAACCCCTAACCTTCTTGTCGTCCACATTATCGCATGTGATTCGGGATCATTGTCCCAACCAGCCTAATCATGGTTTAACAAGTAGGGGGGATGAACTGTATAGCTCTCGGGATCTAGCTCCCACGGGCAGAAACGTTCTATCCCCGGCTACCGCTATCTTACGACCACACAAAAATGAGGTCTACCAGAAAGATCTGGTGACCTCATAATACGATACAGTTAATAGAAGTAAGGAATAAATGTTTTTGTTTTTTTACGGTAACGTTCGAAATCATCGCCGTACTTCTCAGCAAGGTGCTTATCCAGCATCGGAATATTGTAGAATGCGAAGAAACAGAACAACCATAGTGGCACGAGCAATGCCCAAGCGTTCCATGCGACGAATGCCATCGCAAGCACCCATAACACATCGCCGAAATAGTTAATATGGATCGAATAGCGGAAGTAGCCGCCTGTGTACAGTTTTCCTTTATGTTCAGGATTTTGTTTCCATTGATGACGAAGCCATTCGGCATGCGAATTAAAGAGTGAACCTATGACGAAGATGACGACAAATACAATGTCCCATCCGTTCAACGGCTTGTTATGGGTCAAGCTGAGAAGAGGAATAACGATATAATACAACGAAAAAGCCGTCGGAACACTAAACGCCTCCTGCCATGACATAGGTCTTCTTAAAAGAAAAAACATCGTAAATTTCATCCGAACGAAAACGATTAAAATAAGGATGAATAGAAGCAAATTCCGTCCTGAGTCACCATTCGTTAAGTTCCAATGAAATACACCATTTAAAACCTCCGCGCCATCAAAAAAAAGCAGCCAGCCGGCAATTGCCAAAATAATCGTCTCTAGCATGAATAAGGTAAGGCGAGGATACCAATAGCCCGTGTTTTGATTGTACAGAGTTTTCATGTTGCGCCTCCTAGTTTTGAAATTAGATTAGATACTATTTCAAAACTTATAATAGCTCAACTTTATTTGATTCGCAATATAATTTTGAAATTTGACATCGCGATAGTTTAAAATTAAAGTTGGATAGTAGGGGTGATCGCAATTGAACGGATTTGAGAGACGAACGGAACAGAAGAAACAGCTTATATTAGCCATAACGAAAGAGAAGCTGAACCATGACAGGTTTCATAGAGCAACGATTAAAGAAATAGCCAAGGAAGCAAAAGTATCTCAAGTATCCATTTACAATTATTTCGGGAGCAAGGACGAGCTGTTATTTGAAGCTATCGGCGAAATGATGGAGGAACAGTTGAAGAGATATGAGCATTTATTAGAAGGCCAGATGTCTTACCCAAAGCTCATGTATACGGTAATGACGGAGGAAATGAAATTTGTTAAGGTCATTAATGACTGCATGAAGCAATCTGCTGATATTGTTGCGATGCAGGAGAGAGTGGATCGGTTTCTGGAGATGAAGTTCATTCCGTTTCTGCTGAGGCTTATTCAGCGTGGGCTGGAAGAGCAGTATATGGCAGAGGGCTTGAGGGAAGACGAACTGCTCTTTTATTTCAACATGTACCAGAAAGCGATGAACCAATTCCAAGAGACTGACCGTTCCGATCATGCTGTTATTTCCGAAGAACGCTTTATTCAATTTTTCTTCAAAGGTCTTATGGGCGATATGCGGGTTGCTAAAATAGAAAAGAGGTAATTCCAGTACCAATTAGGCTTTTCTTTATTTATGTAGGAACATTTGTGTCAATGAAAAATGCACAAATGTTCCTACATTATCGTTATTTGACGCTACCTACATTGTGGCGATGTTGGTTTATGTAAAAGCAATCATGTTATGCAAAATTTTAGTCGCACTTCATTGAGCTAACGGGCAGGATAGTTGAATAAAGAATGATATAATTAAAATTAATAAGTATACGATAAATAATGAGGTGAAAATCATGGAAACTTGTGCAGATGTTTTAATAGTTATCGATTTACAAAATGGTGTATGTTACAGCAAAGAGCTGTAAGATGACAAGAATATAGTCCGATTAATATCCGCGTAGATCGCGTTTTTTTGTTTTATCGGAACAAATTCTTGCCATTGCGCATTGTCAAGAATCTGTTCCGATTGCCGTTTGAGGCCAAGAATATAGTCCGAATGCCGATTAGCCGATCTGTATTTCTTTTAATATCGTTTATTTCTTTAAATATACCTAATTTAAAGGTGAATTACATATTGTGTCATATTATATAAATTGATGTTGAGTAAGTAGAGATTTTATTCGAGAATGAACGATAGTGGTAGCTAATTAAAACAGGGATGGTAGATTTAATAAAGAAGCTACTTCTTTTGAATAAGCGGACGTTTTTTTACGTTTGAAATCGATACTACAATTAGATTGACTAAACCAACCACATAAAATTAATTAACCCGCTCATCAAAATGAACTGCACCACAATTGTTAGACACAATCTAACAACTGTAGGTGCAGTTTTTTTGACGAGATTTACAATGACACAAAAAATAGACGCTGTTACACGATATCAAAATGGAAAGGAAAGTGTACTGGAAATTGCGAAAGGTTTAGGAGCGACGGCACTTCAAGCTAGTATTGAAGCTTTAGATGTAAGATGACAAGAATATGGTCCGATAGCCGATTGACTACCCGATGAGGCAAAGCTGTATCAGGTGAACACACCTGCATCACCATTGCGGCGTTCCCTTTGGGATATAATATGGTTGAAAATTAGCGAACACCATAACAACCCTCTATAAACTATTGATCATTTATTGCATTGATGCTCTCAGCTAAGGGGTACAAATCATGGGTCAATTAGCATTGACAATAAATGACGTGTCATTTATTATATATAGATAAATGACACGTCATTTAATTTAATGCGAAAAGAGGAATGTCTCATGTCGAAAATTCATGTTTGGCACACAGGGGAAGTCTATATTGATCAGGCCTTGGCATTCGAAGAGAAAACGATTCATCCAATGCCCCATACAGGATGGTTAAGACCAAAGGCAAAAAAGCGCTGGGTTCCTGTATCCGTTTACTTGATCGAACATCCGAAAGGTTTGATTTTAGTGGATACGGGATGGCATGAAGAGATGAGAACAAATCAAAGAAAGCATCTCGGGTTGTTTGCTTCATCCGTGATTAAAGGGAGGTTGCCGGAAGGAAAAGCTGTTCATGAGCAGCTTTCCAATTACGGCATAAAGCCGAACGAAATCGATTATGTTCTGATGACCCATTTACACTCGGATCATGTCAGCGGGATTAAGCATGTCTCCCAAGCTAAAAAAATATTGGTCAGTCAATTGGAATGGAAAGCGGCCCATCAGGAGTTCGGTTATAAAAAATCAATGTGGAACGGTGTGAATTTGACTCCATATCATCTAACGGAAATCCCCTACGGACCCTATAAGCTGGGACTTGATCTTTTTCAGGACGGTTCCGTTTATCTTGTTCATACGCCAGGACATAGCGCAGGCCAATTTTCCGTATTGGTTCAAACGGGAAATGGGTGGGTGTTATTGGCCAGCGATGTAGGTTATGCTGCAGCGTCGTTTACTCAAAACATTTTGCCTGGAGTGAAGACGAGTAAAATCGATGCACAACGTTCGTTGAATTGGGTAAGTGAGTTTTCCCAGAAAGAGGATTGTCTGATCGCAATGGCGAATCATGATCCAGAGATACAGTCGCAAATTATAGGCTGATTGCGATCAGGAGGAATCTATTTGAATACATCCGTCAAAGAAGTTGAAAAATTTCAATACCTTATTCTGGCCGTTCAACGGCAAGGGAACCGAATGTTTAATGCACTTCTGAACAAAACGGGAGTTACCCCTTCCTATGCAGAGGTGATCAAGGTGTTAGAACTTAGGCAACCGTTAACTTTAAAGGATTTAGGAAATCTGCTGATTTGCGAAACAGGCAGTCCATCAAGATTGGTTGAACGCATGGTAAAGGATGGGTGGATTGAGAAAATGATTCATCCTGAGGATTCAAGATTTGTTCTGCTGAAGCTGACGATTAAAGGGCAGGAAACAGCGGAAAAAGTAAAGATTATTGAAGGAGAGGTTTATGGTAGGATTGAAGAGAAGTTGTCTGAAAAAGAGATGCAAGTTATTAATGATAAATTAGGAAAATTCCTTCAAGATTTCCCTATACACGAAACTTTGATTCATCGCGGTTATCTATAAAACTTGCCTTTCAGAAAGCGCGGAAAATTGTATCACAAGGCATGAATCCGCCGATTTTGCATACGCTAAGACACTTTGAAATAAATCATCTAGCTATATAATAAGTATAGAAAGTTACATCAAGGCGAAGGCGAAGCTCAATGATCATTCAGAAGAAGCAATTCACCTGCTTTGCGAGGGCAGGGTGGATTGCTTCTTTCATTTTCAAAAAAGAAATTTAAATTTATTTATTTGGTATGGTATGGGCTTCTTTATCGAAACAGATTCTTGTCATTAAGCATTGTCAAGAATATAGTCAGATTGCCGTGATTTACTCCTAATAGAATGATACTGAAGACGATTTAGACTTACTTTAATTAGGTTTAGATTCTTGTCATTTATCGGAACACATTCTTGTCATCCGACAAGAGCATTTATTTGGATTACAAGAATTACTTTCTAAAGTAAATGAAAGAATCTCTTTGTATAGAAAGTTACATAAACAAATTATTTTTGTTCAACATTGTGATGAGGAATTAGTACCTGGAGAAGAACTTTGGGCTATTAATGCTAAAATTGATGTTCAAAAACAAGATTTCTTGATTAAAAAAATACATGCAAATTCTTTTTACAGAACGAACTTAAAAGAAATTTTAGATCAATTAAATGCACATAGTATAGAATTTTGTGGTGCCCAAACCGAATACTGTATGGATGCTACTATTAAATTTGCTCATGGACTGGGTTACAGAAACTTTATGGTACCAAACGCGACCTCCACATTGAATAATTCATTTATGTCTGCAAAAGAGACGATAAATTTTTATGGAAATATGTGGAGTCATAGATATTTAGAGTTCATAGAAGATGAATATTAAAATGAACGTATAATAATCAATTTATGGTGTGTTATTAATACTACTAAACTATCGGGGAACTTTAGTTGAATGATACACATTAATGAGCAGGCGCTACGGTAGCGTGCTGTTTTCATTGAAGTAACGGGCAGTAGAGTGAAATATTGGTGGATTATCACTGGATTATAATATAATATGTAATTAAATGAAACTCAGTTTTATACAATGAAACCAAGGAGGCGGTAATATGTCTTATAATTTTACGGGGATTGATCATCTTCAGTTAGCTGCTCCTGAAGGTTGCGAACAAGATGCAAGGAGTTTTTTTGCCGACTTATTAGGCTGGGTGGAAATACCAAAGCCTGAAAATCTCAGAAAACGTGGTGGAGTATGGTTTCAATGTGGAACTCACCAAGTACACATTGGAGTTCAAAAGGACTTTGTTGCCGCCACAAAAGCCCATCCCGCATTTCATGTACACAATGTAGACTCGTTACGTGAATATTTACTTCAAAAAAATATCCAAGTGATTGATGATGAGGCACGAGCTAATGAAGGTGTAAAACGTTTCTATTTGAACGACCCTTTTGGTAATCGTCTTGAATTTCTTGAATGGCTATAAGGCACTATCTGTAATCGGTTGTTACGCTCCCTCGAAATGATTTAGTTTTCTCACGCAGGCTCATGAATTCGCAGGATTTCA
>NZ_BMKR01000077.1 GCF_014644435.1 Paenibacillus albidus
ATCAAGCTCGTTGTTAGCGGCGATTAGCTCGTCACCAGCAACTCTTATAATATATCATGTTCGGCCGATTAATGCAAGCTCTTTTTTTAATTTCTTTCTGAGCTCAAATTGGTGTCTCGCGGCCAGAAATATAATATATCATGGATCGACATACTACGCAAGCTTTATTTCAAAAAAATCTAAGTGACTACTTTTCACCTCATCGGCGTTGCAACCTTCCTAATTTTATAGCGTCCACTTATAGTAACAGCGTGGACTGTACTTTAATCGTGATTTCTACTTTCAAGACAAGCGGGGTGGTTCTATTGAAGATCTTGCATAACCTCTAGCTTCCCCCAAAGGGGGTTTTGTATGCAATGAGCAGAAGCGTAAAAAGGCAGCCTGTATTCAGCGATCAACAAAAACACGGTGCTTCCTGGGCTAAGATGCAAGCGGCCAAGGCCGTTCGCCGCTACCCGGGCGAGATACCACGCGGGAAATGGTACCGGAAATTGTACTGCAGCTGGAATATCTGTGATTACAGCTTCTACACCACCAAGGAGCAGGCAGTTCAGGAGTGGGAAACCGAGAGTTGGAGAAAAATGCGATTCCCGTCACGCGTAGAGGCTATTCAGGAGTGGAGCAAGTTCTATAGAAGAAAGTAATAAAAAGAGGCCGCGGCAGGGAAGCGCCGCGGCCTCTTTTGGCTATAGTCTCAGGCCGTATGTTACTATTTCGCTCGGACCAATCTCCAGCGTCAGTTCTCGCGCTGGCCCCTCCATGACCGGAGAAGCTGGCTGCTCCAGAATAGTTGTTTTGTACAGTTGGACCTGTGAAACATTCGGGGTCAGTTGAAGCTGCGCCGGCCTGCTGGACATGTTATACCAGCGCAGAAGGAGATCGCCCGTTACTTCGTTCATTTTCATCGACGAGAAAGCCAGTTCCTCGCCCTCCCAATTGAGGGGAGCATAACCGGAAGTCCAAGTTCCCTGATGCTGACCTGTCTGGCATACAGTCCAAGGAATCTGGTACTGATAGGCCTCGGCGTAAGCACCAGAGCCAATCCCTTCTCCGGTGTGAGGGATCAGTTCCAGGTACGCGGTGGATTCACCCAGGCATTGGGCCTCAGGTGTCGGGAACCAGCCCCAGTCTCCAAGCTCCCCTACGCTGCGAAGCAACGTAACAGCAATTGTATTTCGCCCGTCCCGCAGCACCTCATATTCATTCAGCCCCAGGTTAGCGACTGTCAGGCCCGCATCGCCACTGCTGACATCTACAAAGGCCTGCTGATGCTGGGTGTTGCTCGGATTCTCCCATTCCGGGGCAGGGACATTGTCCCGTTTGGCAATTTCGAACATCGAATCTGCATAATGAACCCCGGCTGAAAGGTCCGTTGGGAACAACATCCGCACCCGGTGGTCTTTGGCCTGGTTATTGATAGTCGATTCAATATGCACTCCCCTGCCCTCACGTTCCAGTGTAACCACTGTACGCAGCTGGAGAGTTACGGTATTCAAGCTCCGCTGGGCTTTGCGCTCAGGGTAATAGACCAGCGCACGTTGCTCCGCCTCCAGAGTGACATCCCCTGAAGCAGGAACAACCCAGTCATGTTGGATCTCGATCGCTGCCCGGAACGGACTGTCCTCAAGCACGCGAATGGAGGCGGACTGCCCTTTGGTGGTCAGGGCCTGTTCCCCTTCCGGCTGTTTGTACATATATTCATTGCCGATATCTCCTGTATCCTCGTAGATGCCCAGATCACGGTAGAGGACACCGCTTGCTTTGTGAAGCAGCGTAAATGAACCATTCTCAGCCACCTCAACCTTTAGTGCCGTATTCTCCAGACCGCGTTCTCCAACTAATAGAGAGGTTTGCACAGGAGCCGCAGCAGAGGACTGCACCCATGCGTAGGCACGAAGCCCAAGCGCAGGCACATTCCGGGCTTCAAAGGCCAACTTCACCTTGCGGCACATATAAGGCTGGCGGAACTTGTCATCGGGGAGGTCATAACCAAACCCAAGACCCAAGTCTTCTATAGTACATTCTACAGGCTGGCCAAGATCATTCACCAGCAGACGTCCGGACAACGCCACCTCCTGCATTCTGCGGGCGGTCTCATCCAGCGGATATCCCTCCCGCAGATACAGCCGGGCCACATCCAGCTCTATGGTAACAGTCCCGGTACGGTTCCAGCCGGTTGTGTTCATCACTACAAAAGGAACAGCATCCCCGCCGTAAGCGGCAAAGCCGGAAGTGTCCACTTGGTCGGCAATGAACTGCGCGCTGTCATCTATGATGCTCTCGGCCACATGGCGGCTTTTATCAAAACGCGTCACCATCTCCCGGTGCACCTCATCCACACTGCAGCCGCAGATGCTGTCATGCGGATGATTCTGCATCAGCGTCTTCCAGGCATAGGTGAACAGATGATGCGGATAGTCCTGTCCGGCAAGGCTGGCGATGGAGGCGAGAGGTTCGGCTACTTTTTCCAGCAGCGTCTGACCCTTCTGGTTCATCTGCTTCAGATATACTCTCGCCGAAGCCGTGTTCACCAGGGTGCCCCAGCCATCTGTACGCTGACTGCGCAGCTCCCCGGTAACGGTGGAGAGCTCCCGCTGTGCCGCCGACAACTCACCCTCTACAGCACGCAGGTAATCCGGGAAGTTCGAATGAACGAACTCAACCTCCGGGTATAAAGTTTGAGCACGTTCGATCGCTTCCGGCAGATCCAGCTGCAGTGGTTGATGGTCGCAGCCATTCATGAACAGCAGTTCTCCCGTTGAGGCATATTTCTCGGCATCGGCCAGTTTGCGGTCCCAGAATTCACGGGCAGCAGCTTCCTGCTCAGGAACTTCATTGCCGTTGGAATACCAGTTGGCGAACAGTATGCCGAGAATCTTCGAGCCGTCAGGCCCCTCCCAGATCAGCTCGGAGAAGGAAGACTCATAACCCGCATCTGACACTGTATTATTGAAACCGGTGGGCTTAACCCCCCGTCCGAAAAAGGCATTGCTGATCCCGGACTGCAGCATCAGCTGCGGCGTTTGTCCAACCAGTCCGAAGGTATCGGGAAAATAGCCGATTTTGGAAGGTTCGCCGTACTTCAGTGCATCCTGATGCCCGATCTGCATATTACGCACATTGGCTTCGCCGCTTGTCAGGAACGCATCCTGCAGAATATACCAAGGACCGATCAGAATCCGCCCTTCACGGATATACGCTTCTAGCTTCTTTTTGTTCTCCGGCCGTACCTGAAGATAATCCTCCAGAATGATAGTTTGACCGTCGAGATAAAAGCTTTTAAAAGCCGAATCGCCGTCCAGCTTCGCAAGCAGTGCATCCACCAGCTGAACCAGACGGACATGGTGCTTCTCATAGGGCAGATACCATTCCCGGTCCCAGTGCGTGTGGGAAATGATATGTGCGGTTTTTTTCTTTGCCATCAGCCTGTCTCCACCCCTTCGCTTCCTTTACCTGAATGAATTGTAATCGTTACTTCTTCCGGTCTGTACACAGACACCAGCTGCCCTCCCGGGTCGGCTGCAAACAATACCGAACGTTCCTTCTCCAGCCGGAAGGCATAGCGGGTACCCGTGATCGGATCTTTTACTTCAATCTCAGCGTCCCAGGCATATTCGGATACAAAAATAAACACTGACCCGGCGGCAAAAGTGAGTTTGCGTCCATACACGCCCGGCAGGTCGCCACCGCTGATCCATTCCAGCTCCGTGACAATGCCTGCCGCTTCCGCGGCGTACCGGTAAAGCGCCGCAATCGGCTCATCCCGGTCATTCAGCTCCAGCGGAAGCGGACACCAGATCAGGCGGCCCGCTCCGATCAAACGTTCGACAAGGCTGTCCCCCGGCAGCCCGGAGAGAGTCTCCGTGCCGGCAGGCAGCAGCGTCTCCTTTACCAGCTCGGCAATCCGCTTCTGACCGTAAGAAACGGCGTAACGGCGCCCGTCAAGCTGGAGCTGTTCTTCGCGGCGCACATTGCCCGCATGGCGCGGGCCCACAATAGCATCCATCCGGTCCGAAGACTGCCAATAGGCATCCAGTCCCAATGCTCCGGTAACGAGCAGTACTGCACCCGTACGCTCCACAAGGCCCAGCAGCCGTTCAAGCGCTCCGCTGTCCAGGTTGTGTATGCCCGGGAGCAGAATCAGCTTGGGCGGCTGCGTTTCCAGAGGGGCCAGGTCGTATTCCGATACGGCCCGGAAAGGCAGACGCAGCTGGTACGACATAATCCGTGTCAGACGGGTGGTCGCATCATAAGCCAGCTTACGGTTGGAGAAGTCATTGGAATAAGGGAATACGGCGGCAATATCCTCAAGCCCGCGCCCGTCAAACAGCGAACCGGCTGCACCGATAAAGCGCCCGAAATCATAGGAAACATCCGCTTCCGGCTTTTCGGTGCCGTCGGCCCGCAGCGCGCCGATCTGTGATTCATTGGCATTGTCCATATAAAAGTTCGTATTCCAGATCCACTGGACCGCTCCGGCTCCCCCGGAGGCAAAGGCATAAGCATATTTGCGTTCCAGCATGGAGCGCAGCTCCTCTTCGCTCCGCTTGGCCCGTCCATCGGGTGTTTCCACGTACATGATGCCGGTCTCCTGAATGAGGTTCGGCTTATGGGCTGTTTTGGCAAAAATTCCGCTCCACAGCAAATTGTCATTAAGCCACCAGGTGTGAACCGTCGTATAATCAACTGCCTGTTCATAAAAGAACGGCGAAGGCCGCTGGGCCCCCAGCGCTTCATCCTGTCCGACAGTCACCAAATGACCGGGACACAATTCTTTGATGGTTCCGCTCAGTTCCTTGGCCCAGGCATTGTGCATATCCATCGAGAACAGGCAATAATCGAGCCAGCGTGTGCCGCGTTTGCCGGAATGAATATCCTGGATGCTGAAGTTGATCTCCGCTTGCTCGGGCGGCAACGCGGCTGTGAAATCCGGCAGCTCCAGCGGCGTCATATTCCAGCGCTCCTGCAGAACCGCGATGCTGCCATGGCGTTGTTCCAGCCAGGCTGAGAACGCTTGCCGCTCATAGCTGTCCCTCGCTGAGCTGGGCCCATCCGAGAAAATCCGCGGCGGATCGAACATCGAAGGTTCGTTGATCAGATCCCAATCGACATGGGTGGTTGCCTTGTGCCGCGAGACGATGGAGCGGATGAACCGTTTTTGGGCTTCAACGCTGCGCGGATCAAGATAGGGGTTCGTCCCTTCCCAGGTTTCGGGTGTAAACGAGAAAAAGGTAAAGGTCACTTGCAGCCCATGCCGCTTCGCAGTCAGCAGAAAAGCATCGATAGCCCGCAGTACCTCTTCCGAGGCATGGCCGTCCACCTGCATCATATTGCGGTAAGCGGTCCAAATCCCGGTCCGAATCCAGTTGATGCCCGCCTTCTTCATCTGGGCCATGTCACGGTCCCACACATCGGCATTCGGCAGGAACAGGAATTTGCGCGCTACGTCCGAGGTCATATAGGTCATGCCAACTACAGGCAGCGGCTGGCCTTCTTTTATAAAATAATCTCTCCCTGCCCGAATTGGCTCTCCCTGCCGGAGCAGGGCCGCATCATAACTCCAGAAGCCTTGGCGCAGCACCCGTACTTCGCCGGTCTCAGACTCCGCATGGCAGGAGAGATGGTACATCCCGGCTTGCAAAGCAGCAGTAACAGGAATGCGCAGAATGTTCAGTTCGCGGCTGACCGTAAGATCACACTCGTGCTTGAAGCAGGGGGCGGACTCGCCGTTCCTGTGCACCGTGAGCTTCAGCTTCCAGCGCGCGGAAGACTGCGCAGAGAAACTGCGGCTAAGGAGCTGCCCCTGCACAGTCAGCAGCGGACGTTCACCTTCTTCATAGGAAGCATAGTTAGGCTTCAGCCACAGCTCGGTCACGCCCCGGGCGGCAAAAGCGGCCCAGCGGTCCAGGACCTCACCGCCGCCCCGCTTCCAGAATTCCTCCGGCAGCGGCTGGCCGATAAAGATCCAGCGGCCACCCGCGAAGGGCCCGCCGACATGCTCCCACAGCACAGCCGGTGCGGAGACCTCGCGATTCTCTGCGGTCACTCCCTTGAGCAGCGGATAAATCCGCGTGTCCATTGGCCCGCTTGAGCCCATTTGCTCCGGCAGGTCGCTGCTTTTGGTAACATGCGGCACCAGGTTCCAGGTATCCGCCAAAGGCAGCAGCTGTTCATCGCCTGCGAAGAGCGGAATATCGCTATGGGCAGTGTGCCGCTGAATGCGGTCCGCGCTGTTCACGCGCAAGGCTTCATGAATATGGAGCTGGCGGTGATAGGCGGTCTGCTCCGCTTCAATCTTCCACTGATCCCCTGCACGCCGTACCGGATGTTTAAACGGTGCACCGCCGATGCTGATCAGGGCTCCCCCTCTGCGCAAGTAGGCGACAATGGCCGGCCAGGCGCCTTTGGGAAAATAAGGGGCATGGAGGCTAACGAAGCAGCCTCCGGCCGGTGCCAAGTCCAGTGCCTCCGCCAATTGATCGGCATGGACTATGTGCTGCAATCCGCCGCTGGACTTGACCCATTCAGGCGTCAGCCCGGCAGCGGCCGGGAATCCCGGAAACGACGGGTCGCAGAATACAATCACCGCGCCCCCGCTCACAGAATGCCTTCCTTCATCGCCCGGTAGACAAGTTGTGAGAACAGACTGTTGGACCAGGCGAACCAGCTGCGCGTAAACACTTCAGGATCATCCACATGGAAACCCTCATGCATATATCCGGTTCCGGCATCGGTATTCTCCAGCATCGCGATCAGCTCCAGCTTTTCTTCGGCGGTCTGTGCGGTAATTCCCTGCATGGACAAAGCCATATGCCAGACGTAATTCTCCGGGGTATGCGGGCTGCCGATGCCTTTGGCGGCAGTTCCCTCATAATAGAACGGATTCTCTTTGCTCAGGGCGAACCGTCTGGTGTTCTGGTAGATCGGATCATCCGCCGAAGCGTAGCCCAGGTAAGGGATGGAGATGAGCCCCGGCGTTCCTGCATCGTCCATCAGGCAGTAATTGCCGAAGCCGTCTGTCTCATAAGCATAAATGGGACCAAACTCCGGATGACGGTAAATGCCATATAGCTTGATGCCATGGTCCACTTCAAACTCCAGCTCTTTCAGCTCAGCCAGGAAGTCAAGGTCGCGGAATACCCACTCTGCGAATTCCTGCATCTGACGCAGGGCTACAACCGCGAACATGTTGCCGGGAATGTTGTAGTGGAAGTCGCAAGCGTCATCACTGGAACGGAAGCCGGACCAGATCATTCCGGTATAATTCACCGGCATGCCGAGACCCCCGTTACGCAGCGAATCCTCGGGAATGCCGTTATTGCGGGTGAAGCGGTAAGGAGACAACTCGAAGTGGCGCTGCTCTCTTTTGAACAAATCGACAATCTGGCGCAAGGCCGACTTGAAACCGGCGTCGAAGAAATCGGTCAGCCCGGTCTCTTTCCAATAGGTATAAGCCAGACGAACGACAAAACACAAGGAGTCAATCTCGAATTTCCGTTCCCATACCCAAGGTGACATCTCGGTCTCATCCGTGGTGTTCCAGTGCCAGTCATTCGCCGACTCATTGAACGCATTTGCGTAAGGATCGATATGAATATACTGAATCTGGCGTTTGATCAGACCGCCGATGATGCGCTGGAGATCAGGATCGTTTTTGGCCAAAGGCACGTACTGAATCACCTGTTCCACGGAATCGCGCAGCCAGGAAGCTGGAATATCCCCTGTAATGACAAAGGTTGTGCCGTCATCCAGCAGTTTGGTGGTCGTCTCCAGTGTATTCGGAAAACAGTTCTTGAACAGCTGCAGCAGCTTCGGGCGGTGGGCCAATTTCTCCTCCGCCTCCGCAAGCACCTCCTGTATGGCCTTTGGCAGCGGAAGCTGGGGCATTGCTATTTTGGGTAGTCTGAATTGTTCCAAGAGCGTTGTCTCCTTTGCTGATGTCATCTGAAAATTAGGGTTGTGTATCTTATTTAATATGGCTCTACCGCAAAATAAGCGGTTTACAGACTTAACGGACCGGAGAAACGTTATTTCGCGAAATCAGCTCATTTTTCTGGTCAAACGGACTCAGGAGCCGCTAAATGTTCCATGGACCCTCGTTTCGGGCTAAAGATCATACAATAAGAGCACCTGTGTCCGTATAAAAGGACAACCCCATTCGTTGCCTCAAATAAGAACCCCTGTGATTTAGACTAAGAGGTGGACACGGAAAGTACAACTCATGGATAATAGAATCAAAC
>NZ_BMKR01000078.1 GCF_014644435.1 Paenibacillus albidus
CCCATTTGACTCTATACGGAGAGCTTAAAGGTAAAATTATTCGCGGTCAAGGTACTAGGAGGGGGAGCATAATATGCATAGAAACATCCAAGATTGGATCCATGAAGCCGATTTGTTAAGCATGCAGAGGGCTATGACTAGCGGTGAATGCAGTTCAGAAGATCTTGTCCGCGCATACATCGAACGTATACATAGCTATAATCCATTAATCAATGCCGTTCTGGAAATCAACCCAGAAGCCCTCGACATCGCAAGAAGTCTGGATCAGGAGCGATATGCAACAGGCAGCCGCGGTCCTTTGCACGGAATTCCGATCCTCCTGAAGGACAATATTGATACACATGACCGGATGCATACGAGTGCCGGATCGGTCGCTTTAGCCGAGTCCTACGCACCTGCAGATGCATTTGTAGCTGCAAGGCTCCGCACAGCCGGCGCAGTTCTTGTGGGAAAAACGAACATGACGGAGTGGTCAAACTTTATGTCGGACCACATGCCGGCAGGATACAGCTCCCGGGGTGGGTATGTACTGAACCCGTATGGTCCAGGCAAGCTTTTTGTCAGCGGTTCCAGTTCTGGTTCGGCCGCGGCCGTAGCGGCTAACTTGGCGGCGGCTGCGATCGGCACAGAAACTGCCGGATCGATTACTGGTCCGGCCAGCCAGCATTTCCTCGTAGGCATTAAGCCTACGGTAGGCCTTGCGAGCCGGAGCGGCATCATTCCAATTTCCGTAAGCCAGGATACGCCGGGTCCTCTCGCTAGAACAGTTACGGACGCAGCAATCCTCCTAGGCGCAATCACGGGGATTGACGAGAACGATAAAGCTACATATGCTAGTCAAAATAACGCTTTTACTGACTACACCCCATATCTTGATGCCGGCTTTCTGCGCCAAGCCCGTATCGGAATTCCTCGCCACTATTATAAGGCATTAGATGATGAGAGACGGTCCATCATGGAAACCGCAATACATTTACTGCGCGATCAAGGCGCCACAGTCATCGACCCTGTTGACCTTTATTTGGAGCAGCAACCGTGGAATAACGATGTTATTACATACGAATTCAGGATGGCTCTCAATCACTATTTATCGCAACTGCACAACAATGTACCCATTCATTCTCTCCGGGAGCTGATTGCTTATAATCAGAAGCATGCCGCATCGGCGTTAAGATATGGACAAGACAACCTGATTCGCGCTGAACAAAATACGCTGAACGACGAATCATACCAGTTCTTGCGGCAGGAGTGTAACTATCCGGCTGTCACCCAAGGGATTGATTATGCGCTCGATCAACACGGTCTGGATGCGCTAATGCTGCCTGGAGACATAGATGGAACTTACATCGCTGCCCGGTTAGGCTACCCCCTTATCACAGTACCCGCAGGTTTCTCGGTTAACGGAATTATTGATTCGGACGGCGATTCGACGCAAGGCCCCTTCGGTGTCGTCTTCTCCGGGCGAGCGTTCAGCGAGCCCACACTGATCCGTATAGCCTATAGCTTCGAGCAAGCGACCCTCCACCGTCGCCCTCCTAAGCTTGATCAGGTGAGGTGACCGCTTCTTATGGCTAATGATCAATTTTATACAATCGGGCATGTGTCGCGGATATGCGGGATTTCCATCCAGACGCTGCGATATTACGACAACGTTGGACTAGTGTGTCCGAGCCGGACGGATCCTTTTACCCATTATCGCTATTATTCGAATATGGATATTTTGCTGGTAAAAATTGTGCAGGATCTGAAAAGTCTGCGTTTCTCACTGGAGGAGATTGGCAACATCCTGAAACAGTCAGGCCTGGACGGACTAATCGCAGCTATGAAGGTGAAGAAACAAGAAACGCTTGAGGAAATCCAACGTCTTCAATTGACGCATACCACTATAGAGAACCGAATCGGACAGTTGGACAGCCTGAGAAGCCTGAACGAGAAGCTTGATACCGAAGGTGAAGGTGTTTTGATTGAATTGAAGCAGCTGGCTGACCGCATTGTCGTTTTCGAAAGGAAGCGGGCGGTGTGCGGAATGGAGGCGTCTATCGTTCGCTTTACACAGCTGTTTGACAAGCTGGAGATGTATGGCTTGACGGCACAGGGGCAAATGATGAGCATCTATCACGAAAATCTGCTGACGTTCGACCGGGCCGATTCGGATATCGAGGTTTGTATTCCCCTGTTACCGGACACGGTTAACCACCCATTCATACGGACATTGTCTGGCGGCAATTATATTACTGCAACCTACAGCGGCCCCCCTAACGAGGAGTCATGTAAAAAGGTGTATCGTCATCTTTTGGATTGGATGAGCGAGCACGGGTATGCCGAATGCGGGCCCGTTGTGGAGCAGTATGTCGTTGATTTGAGTCAAATGCGCGACCCGGACGTGTTTATCGTGGAGCTTCAAATTCCTGTGAAAAAGGCATTGACCCTATAGCTGCTATAGGGTTTAAGCTGGTTTTATTCAAGTGAAACCAGGGAGGAATAGGGGCATGCATGTAGTATTAGGCGCTGGGCCACTCGGAAGAGCGGTGATCAAGGAGCTTCAACTGCGGGAGGAACCGTTTCAGGTGGTGAATCTCTCCGGGCGGCAGCCGGGGTCCGGGGATATATCGGTTGTCAGGGCCGATTTAATGGACCCGGATCAAGCCAAAACCGCCATTACAGGAGCTTCGGTGGTATATCAATGCACTCAACCTCCGTATCACCAATGGGAGGGGAGGTTCGAACGGCTGCAGGAAAATATCATCGGGGCAGCAATGGCCTCCGGCGCCAAGCTGGTCGCAGCAGAAAATGTCTACATGTACGGGGATGTGGACGATGAGATGAACGAAGGACTGCCATACGCTGCACGGACGAAGAAAGGCCGAATTCGTGCGCAGCTTGCCGAGCGGCTTCTTGAATTACACCATCGTGGTAAACTTCAGGCCGTCATTGGTCGAGGGTCTGACTTCTTCGGACCCGGAGTTATGGAATCGTCCGCTGGTGAAAGGATGTTTCAACCACTCATTACGGGTAAAGCCGTGTCTGTAATAGGTGACCCCGCTCAGAAGCATACGTTTACGTTCATTGAAGATTTCGGAAAAGCACTCGTCACGCTTGGACAAACAGAGGAAACGTATGGGGAGGCATGGCATGTGCCTAATGCGGAGGCGGTGTCCGTGACAGAATTTGTAGGTTAGCCGCACAGTATGCAGGTGTTGAAGCAAGGATAAAGCCAATGGGGAAGGGAATGCTGCGCTTTGGCGGGTTATTCATTCCGGCAGCGAGGGAAAGCCTCGAGATGTTCTATCAATTCGAAAAGGAGTTTGTGGTAAGTAGCCAGAAATTCTCAGACCGGTTCGGGCAGAGGGCAACACCGCTGAAAGAGTCGCTGGCAGCTACGGTCGATTGGTATCGGGCTCGAAAATCCCGGCCTTAAAGATAAGTATCCAGTCCTAAGGTTGTTTGTCATTGAATCCGCTTTAGTCACGTCCAGAAACAGCGGGATCAATTGCTCCTCTGACAGGTGAAAATGGAGAAGAGTCATAAATGCCGTCCGGGACTGTCGCCTAACCGGCCTCCACTGAATATATCTGAAGTATAAGTGGATTCAGGAGAGGATGTTGGCCGTGCAAGCTGTTACTCATGATCCCGTTCAAGGAAGGATTGCCTACACGTCGAACCGCGGCGGAACGTTTGACCTTTGGCTGTACCGACCGCAGGACGGTCTTAATCTTCAACTTACACAAGGACTTGGTGCGGAATTTTCTGTTCCCTATTGGTCCCCCGACAGCAGGAGTATCGCTTTCATCGGTATTGGCAACGTGGTCCACCTGCTCGATACCGTCACGCACGCTATCGCCAGGATCGACCAAATTGAACCCTACACGCTGTTGGACTGGTCCCCGGACAGCCGGTCTCTCGTGTACGTCAAAAACGGGCGGATTGTCGTCTATGATACCTTCTCACATGGCAGCTATGCCATCCCGGAGCCGGGTGCGAGCGATGTCCAGTGGTTCCCTTCGGGTACGGAGCTTCTATTTGCGGCTCCGGATTCCACCGGCAGTACTCAGCTCTTCAGCATCCGGGCCGATAACACAGATCGGAGACAAATCACACAAAATACGGACGGACCGATCCATGATGTTCGGATTTCCCCGGATGGAACCTTCGCACTTTATACGTTCCCCGGCGCCAGCATCTCCATCATTTCAACGGTGGATCTGGCCACCGGTACCATCTATACGCTCGAAGGCGGACCCCTCGCCAAAAACTATTTTCCGGTTTGGTCCCCTAACTCCCGGAGCATTGCCTATAGCGCAACCACCTATAAGGAGCCTACTTATTATTCTCTCATCCAAATCGACAGCCGTACCGGTCAGAATCAAAGGACGCTCGCAGCTTCCAGCTGTTTCGCCACTCCCGTCGGCTGGTCGCCGGACGGTGACAAAATCGCGTATTTATCGGGATGTGAAGGTGTAGAAAGTGCAAGTCAGCTCTGGATTGTCGATATCAGGGAGCAGATACCGGTGAATGTCCTCAGCGGCGGCCGAATTACTGCCCTGCAGTGGTCTCCTCGCGTCAGAAGGGTTCCGGAAAACATCTTCACAAGCTTCGTGTACCGGGTATCCTTTCCGTATCCTGCAAACTGGCGCCGGGTCAGCGAAGAGAGGTACGAAGGGTTTGGCGGTTTTTTTCAGGTGTCCGCGATTTCAGCGAGCGGCCGGATTGCCGAGGTGTGCAGCTCTGAAGCTTTTCATCCATTGATGCCTTACGGCTCTTCTCCTAGGATTATCAGTATGACGATACAAAATCGAGAGGCGTGCTTCATTTTTCCGTCGGCCGACCAACCAGCAGAAATGAATAAACAGGCTGCCCTTATTGTGAGATACCCCCGCCCCGTCCAAATTGGGGAAGCGTTCTACAATTATTTTATCCTGTTCGCCGACGTCAACCACATCCGCCAAATTGGCGGGCGGCTGTCGTTCATTTAGTCTACTTTCATTGATCGGGAAGGAAAATTGAAACTTATCCATAGTTATGATATGTTAAGAAAAATTTGTATTTAGTAGTGGGGATATCATTAAGAACAACAGCAATATCATACACCGCAATCTCCACCGAGTTATCCAGGAGATCTGAGGCTACAGGTGAAGCTACGTTCATTTGTGGTCTTTTTTGTTATTCTCGAACATCACTTATTTAGTATTAACGGTATTCGAAAGGCCGAGCCTGAAGAATGGGGAGTATATTGTTCAGTTTATTATAACATGCGTTTTATTGGTTTCTTTAGGGAAGAAAGCTTCAATGCTCCACGAAGAAACTCTTTTTGGATTTATAAAGGAGAATCAAAAATAGGTGGGGTAAGGATGGGACCAAATTCTATGTATCAAAGAGCCTTGACTGGCCTTAAAGATAAGTATCCAGTTTTAAGGTTGTATGTTATGGAAGGCAATGATGCAGAGTCAGTTTATCTTAACCTCGGGTTTGTTCCGGGAGTACTGGAGATACAAAGTATGTATATTCCAACGAATCAATAGCAAGACATAAGCTTCGTTCTAAATAATGACGAAAAGGTGATAGTATGACTGATGCAAGGATAAGACTGGCAACCTCAAACGATGCAGAGGCACTTTCAAGGCTTAATCAAGAGTTTAACGGAGGTTACAAAAGACCTTCGGTAGAAATAATCGAAAGCCTGAATAAAAGCAATGAATTGATTGCCGTAGCGGTAGTAAGTGGTAAGGTCGTTGGTTTTGGTTGTGCTCAAAGTTTTCAATCATTTTGTTATAAAGAACTTCAAGGGGAAATTACCGAATTATATGTTGAAGAAGCCGCCCGAAGAAAGGGAATTGCTGCATCATTAATTTCTTGCCTGGAAAAAAACCTTAGAGAACGGGGAGTGGAAAGTGTGAAAGTATTAACAGGTAAAGAGAATGATGCTGCAATTAAAATGTATGAATCTTGCACCTATGTTAAGGACGACGAGCTTTTGTTGAACAAAAATTTATAGGACTGAGCTAACGGTAAACATCGAACAGCTAAGTTTGCTTTGCATATATATTGAGCCGGACTGTAAAGGGGAATTATGGTAGAATCCCTTTATTAATTGAAGAATGGGGGCAAAAAGGTGGTTCCAAAGCATATTGTTTCTGCGGCAACAATTGTAGTCAATGAGTGTAACGAAATTTTATTAATAAAAGGTCCATGGAGAGGTTGGGAAATGCCAGGGGGGCAGGTTGAAGAAGGTGAATCGCTGAAAGATGCGGCAATAAGGGAAACAAAGGAAGAGTGCGGTTTAGATATAGAGGTGACAAAATTTTGTGGTATTTTTCAAAATGTGAGTGAATGTATTTGTAATACATTATTTTTAGGAAGACCAGTCGGAGGGGAATTAGTAACGACTCCAGAGTGTTTAGAGGCAGGTTTTTTTCCAATTGAAGAAGCTTTAGAAATGGTAACTTGGAAAAATTTCAGGCAAAGAATTGAGTTTTGCTTAAATGAAGAACTTCATCCCTTTTATGTTGAGTTTTCTCTGTCAAAATGAACTACAACTCACTCACACCATCACTGTGGTGAATAGGACATGTTATATGCCCAGGAAGTTTTTAGTGGTGCTGCTAGCTTTTTCTTGATAACGTTTACGCCGTTTGTTAAGGGGATATTATAATATTTCTATTGATTAAGGAGTGAGTTGAATGGTCAAGCTTCCGTCAAATTTGATAGTGTTTTTTGGGATAAGACAATTATAAATGATGCAAACAGTGCAGGTAATGTGCTTATGAGAGTTAAGGATAAAAAGGGATATATCGTGATTGATGAATTTCAGGTGTCTCCTGGGAACAGCAAACAATTAAGTGGTTTAAATAAAGATAAACAATATTACTTTGAAATCAAAGCTGCAAAAGGACAATTCATCATGTTCATTTTGCGATCTTTCTATAGAAATGATACAGCATGGTAAAGATGTGGAAGAGGCTTATGAGATAGCATTAAATGGCTTTAAGTAATAGTGATCAAAAGTGGATTTATTTGATCTAACGGGAAATGATATCTCAAAAAAAAGCAAAAGAGTCATAAACTAGTATAAGTCCGTATTCTTAGAGTTAGGAGTGAGAGACCATGGAAGGTCAAAGAGGAGAGAACACGGGCATAATTCGGATCTCATATATTCTGGGGATCATTGCATTGTTGTCGATATTTTTATCTACTGTACTTAGCATTACTTTTTCGATATTATCGCTAATTGCAAGCTTTATGGCTATTGTTTTTTATAAGAATCGAAGGTCAGTTTTTGCTCTTGTCTTTAATGTTGTGGTGTTTTCGGTACTCATATTAGGCCTGTATTTTATTATTTCAAACTTTACCATATTGGAATAGTAGTTTCTTAAGGGACTAAGCTTGGCGGGAAACTATGGTCAAAGATAAGGCTGCTGATCGATCGCAGCCTTGTTCAAGAAGATGGTTGTAAAAAGCTCCCTTAAATGCTGTTAATGGAAAATAACCGCTGCTGTTTTATTGAACTAACGTTCTCCGTTAGTTCAATAATGTTCTTCACCCTTGGTTGAATTGAGATACAGCAACACTGATCAATTTCTGCTAATCCATAATAATGTCAACGACTTGTTTCGCAAACGCAGTATAGGGCTCGATCAGATCAGGACTTCGATCAATAGCCCACCTGAGGTTATTGAAAGTCCTTAATAGCAGCAAATGCCTTGTGAAATCCTCAATATTCGGGCCTTCTTCTAGTCCTAATATTTGGTACTTCATCAATTGAGTAACAGCTCCATGCGGTACCGCGCTTACTTCTGCATTGCCCCAATCCAGCAATATAACTTGTTTTGCCTGATTGACAATCGTATTCTTTAAAGAGATATCTCCATGGTTTAAACCGAAGCGGAACGTTTCTTTCTTCAAATTCTCAAACAGTTTTCTTACTCTCTGCGATTCCATCTGAGTGATTACTCCAAGCTTAATCAAGCGATCATACTCCGTCAAACTATTGATAAATAGTTTTCGCAAACTCGTGACTTCAGTCGTGAGTTAGAACACTTCGGATAGG
>NZ_BMKR01000079.1 GCF_014644435.1 Paenibacillus albidus
AAGCTTGCGAACTGACCTTTTTACTGTGTCCACTCTATTGACAGAAGTACACTGAGTCCGATGAAGAAGAAAAATGAAGATGTTTTGCGAAATAACGCTTCTCCGGTCCGTATAATCCCGCCAAAAGAAAAGACACACGGCCCGTTTTGCTGGCCCATAATCGGCTGAAACAAGGACAATGGTCCAAGAAAAAGAGCAAGGCCTCTCCGATAACGAGAGAAGCCTTGCTCTTTTTGCTCTTTGTGTATGCTGGTATTTCGGAAAGGAGATTAGAACAGCAGCTTGTCCGGGTCCGAACCGATCCGTTCGCCTGCGTCCAGCCCGCTGATGCTGCCAAGCTCCTCGGCAGACAGCTCGAAATCGAAAATTTCGCTGTTTTCCTTAATTCTCGACGAGGTAACCGACTTCGGAATGATGACAATCCCCTGCTGCATTTCCCAGCGCAGAATAACCTGGGCTACAGTTTTGCCATGCTTCTTCGCAATGGATTGCAGCAGCTCATTCTCCTGCAGCCGGCCTTTCATCAGCGGAGCCCAGGCTTCAATCTGGATCTGGTGCTCACTGCAGAAGGCATGCAGCTCTTTTTGAATAAAACGGGGATGCAGTTCGACCTGATTGACCGCAGGTACAATCGTGCTCTCTTTCATCAGCTCCTGCAGGTGATGGATCTGGAAATTGCTGACACCGATGGCCCGCACCCGTCCTTCGGCATACAGCCGTTCCAGCGCACGCCAGGTCTCTTTATATTTGCTCTGTCCGGGCCAGTGGATCAAATACAGATCAATGACATCCAGCCCCAGCTTGCGGCTGCTTGTCTCAAAAGCGCTCAAGGTCGTATCAAATCCCTGGTCATCGTTCCAGACCTTAGTGGTCACAAACAGTTCATCGCGCGCTACACCGCTGGCGGCTATCGAGCGGCCGACTTCTTCCTCATTGCCGTACACTGCTGCGGTATCAATACTCCGGTAACCCAATTCCAGTGCGGTGGTTACGGCCTTCGCGACCTCTTCACCCTCCGCTTTGTAGGTGCCGAGTCCAAACCAGGGCATGGTAATCCCATTATTCAATATCGTTCCATCTGCAATATGCTTCATACCTCATTCATTCCTCCTATGTAGCAATCTGATGATAGACAACAAGATTATTATACCACTGCGCCATCCACTGCCCAAACGCCAGGACTCATAAGGGGGCGCGATGAAGCTGCAGTGGATCATTGAATTTTTCCGTCTCATCAATATAAAGCAGAAAAGGGGCACAGCAGATGAAAAACATTAAAAAATCAATGAAAATTACAGGAGTCATGTTTCTAATATTAGTACTCATAGTCCTTTTTTTCCCGACGTGGACTCCGCATATCAAAGGTACTAACAGTATAAGTGTATTGGAACAAGTAACGCTAAATGGAACGGGGCAAGAAATTATGATACGCGGCAATGATCGGGATAATCCGGTTATCATCAATGTGCATGGGGGGCCCGGAGCTTCTGAAATACCTTATGCCGGTAAATACCAGGATTTATTGGAATCCCGGTTTACCGTAGTTAATTACGACCAAAGAGCAAGCGGCAAATCGTATCATTTTTTCGAGGACTATTCCGATCTGTCATCTGACTTGCTGGTGAAGGACCTATTGGCTGTAACGGATTATGTATCAGAACGTCTTGGAAAAGAAAAGGTAATCCTGATCGGCCATTCTTACGGTACATATATTGCAACACAAGCGGCCTATAGGGCTCCCGAAAAATACGAGGCATACATTGGTATTGGTCAGATAAGCAATACAGCAGAAAGTGAGACCGACATTTTGAACTACGTGGTGGACCAGGCTGGAGAGGCCGGAAATGTGGATGATGTTCAGCATTTGCAACAATTATCTGAAGAAATCAAAAATGGCAGTGCGTTAACCCCGCGGAATTATGTTATAAAATATGGCGGGGCTACGAGACTCATCGATACCCCTGACGGCAACATCATGGGAATGATTCTCAGCAGTGAATATAACTTGTTGGATATATTCCGTTATAACTACGGTATATCCATTTCTCAAAGTTTATTGTTGGATGAAGTATTAAAAAAACCTTTGCCGGCTATAGTCACCAAACTTGAGCTGCCGTGCTATTTTATCATGGGCAACCATGACTTTATGACTTCATCTGATGCAGCAAAAAGTTATTTGGAAATGCTTGACGCCGCTCAAAAGGAATTCATTAGCTATGAACAATCCGCTCATTATCCACAGTTTGAAGAAAAGGAACGGTTTTATGAATGGATGTCCGCTACCTTTATAAAATAAGCTCCGGACACAAAGGCGACCGCTGCCGCTTTTCCGCGGGTCTTTCCATCCGCTCCGCTGTTTAAGTGTAAGAACGCCCCCATCTTCTTTAAGACAAAGGCTATGTTAAATCCTGATGTTGATTTTTACGATAAGAAAACCGCCTCGTTAGGCGGCTTATTGAGCTATCGTTTCCCGTTAGTGCAAAGATTTTTAAAACACGAGCCCTCGTACAACTAAACACGCCTTTGAAGCTTGACATTACATTCTGACGTTGTCGCAGTGACGTACTCCATATAATTCACAGAGCCGTCAAAGTTCAAATAAACTTCATAACGCATGCGTATTCCCCATATTTTTATCCGCTCCCTCACTATTACTCTGATTAAAACACAAATGACCTACAAGAGGGTCACTTTTTTCAAAGTGTCCTTCTTATGGGTCACAGTTCAACGTATAGGACTCCGGCTCTTTTTCATTCGGGGTAGTATCAGCGAGGCCTTACGTGTTGAGTATCTCCTTAACACAACAGGTAGGAGAACGCAGGAATTTTATCGGAACAATACTTCCTTCTCTGTAAATATCTGCCGATCTAACCCTGCACGCGTAGATGATGAAGAGGGGCCAACCTCTTCTTTCCTAAAGAGACAGTAGTTTGTACTATACGGTGATACACTGGCTTCACCGCTTCCCAGGGATTGCTTACCTTTGTCTCACCGCGAAGAATGTCGGATCCGCGTGCGCGAGCGCATGGGACATCATTCCACGCAGGAAAAGACCGTGGCCGTGGGCGTGATCGAGGTCGTAATCGTTGTCATGCCATCCTCGTACCTGATTCCCGATGATCTCCCGACCATTTTTACCTTTATTTTCGAGATAATAACGGAAAAACGATATGGGCAGACACATGAGGCCGAACCGTCCGTCCGAGGCGTAAGTCTCCGACGCAACCCCTCTCTTCTCGCCTGATTTCTTTTTCGCTGAGGCATCGAACCAGGAAACGTCCTCTAAGTTCACGTTGACGGTCTCACTCCAGCGGTTTCCTCTGGGTATCGGATTATTTAGGCAGTGGTTGTAGTGGCTCCGGTAGGCCGTGTACACGTAGGCTCGCGCTTTCTTGTTGACGGTTGCCCACTGCTGAACGCCCTCCCACAGCCGGGCCAACTTGGGAATCCGTTGCTGATCGTTGTCGCCAAGGTTGATGTCGAACGCGTTAAGCTGCACGAGGTGCTGAGTGAAGAACGGCTTCTTGCTGAACTGCGCCATCAGCTCGACGAGCCGAGTTCCGCTGTGGCTGTATCCCGACAACATGACATGCCCGATTGTGTCGAATCGCTGCTTATCTGGTGCGTTCAGCAGCGTCAACAGCGAGCGGTAGACATCGTTAAGCGTGCCGAGCATGCCGTCCGGTGTGATCATGTCGGCGAAGTTTCCAGCGTGATCGGCGACGGGGACAACGTAAGCGAGATTGGGTTCACGACCTGTGACCGCCATGACGTGATGAGCGACGCTTTTGAAGTCGGAGCACAAATATCGGATCCCGAGCTGCACGTAGTACGGCACTCCGTCTGCCGGCAGCTTACCTCTCCAATATGGATGCGTCCCTTTGTACCACGGCTCGTAGGTCGGCGGATGAAAGAGGACGTGGAAGTTTAGCGGGGCTAGTAGAGTCCCGTTGCTAATCCGGTTGACCAGGGTGGTCGGCAGCCATACGAAGAACAGCCGCGTCGTGCCGGAGTCACGCTCCAGCGCGAACGCACGCCCGGCGATGTCTTTCCTGTTGCCATCGCTGATTCCTGCGCTGCTGAATGGTACGAGGTGGTAGCTGAAACCGTCGGTGGCGCCCTTGTCGAGGATCTTCCACCCGAACTTTCGTAGGTCTGCGCCGGGGAGGAGCGCACCAGGGTCCTGCTCTACCCCGGACGGTCCACGTCGGAACAGCCCAACGGGATGAAGGTCGAAGACCGTGCGGCTGACATCCTTCATCACGAGATGGTGGCGAGGTTCGATGTGACAGCAATGTCTGTGCCGGAAGTCGGGGTGTATTCGTTCCACTCCGCGATGAGCGCGCCCTTCTCGCCGGGCTGCAGAATCGGCACAGGAGCTTCTGTGCCTCTATGAGCGAACATCACCTTGGCGACGGTGATGTTCGTCGTGTTAGGGATAGCAATGACCGTCTGCGCCTCCTGGATATGCCGTTCATCCTCCACGTCGATGATGACCGGAAGGTCGACAACGAACCCGGAGCTGTCGGCAACCTTGATGGTCACGGGATTGCTGCTCGGCGCGATGTCCACTGTCGACGTCGTGAAGACGGCGTCCTGGAGGTGTACGGCCGCTCTTCCAGGGTTCGCTGGTGGGATGCCGGGATAGTTTCGGTCGTCGTATGCTGCGATCTCCCTAGCAATGCTCAGGTATGGTGCGGGGATGGGCGCGCCGATGGAGCCTCCTTCGGCGTATCGCATCCACCGCTCTTCCCAGCCCTTACGCACCGTGAGAACAACCCGTGCGCTGCCGGCGCGCAGGAACGCTTGCCTGGTTGGGTCCGGATGGCGGAGCTGGCGGATGAACGGCCAACTTGGCGGGACGTCCCAGAAATACGAGTACAGGAACGTCACCACGTTCTCCCACTCGATCGCCTGGTTAATGAACCGGATGACGTCCTCATGCTGTCGGACCAGCGTCCACTGCTCGGGGGTCAGCCCGAGGCTCGGCTGGTCGAAGCCGATACCGTGTTGAAGGTCGACATTTGCCGCCACGAAGGCAGCCAGAACGTTGGCTGGCATAAAGTCGAAGTCAGTGCCGAGGATGAACTTCAGCACACACTTCATGATCTCGTCGCTTTCCTCACGCCGCAACGTCAGAGTGTCGACGTTCGCCAGCTTCTCCTCGATGGCGGCGATGCTTGCCGCTATTTCCTGCTGCTGGGCGAAGTGCTTGGTCTGCGCGGCGTCATACAGGGCGTTCCAGACGTCAGTCAGCCATTGCTCGATGGCCTCCGGTGTCAGTTCCAAATGCACGGTGAGACGGCACAGCACTTGCTCGGAGTGGTGGAAGAAGAAGGTGACCTTTTGGTGACCGGTGTAGCCCTGCATGAAGGGCACCCCCGAGGCGACGACCGACATGATCTTGTGGTCTCGAATGATCAACGCCTCGGTCCGGCGCTGCCATCCTGGTTCGATGTAGGAGCCGATGACGTCGAAGTTCATCTTGTCGTCGGAGTCGTCCTTGCCTATCTGGGCGTCCAGTCTGATCTCCCGTATGCGTGTGCCGCCGGGAACGTCGAATTCAGAGTCGAGGAACCACCATCCGCCGTTGGTGCTATCGCGCGCGGTCGGCGTCAGCGGAGTCGGCTCCGCGGGATACGCTTTGACCGAGACGCCTTGACGCTCGGCGAGCCACTGGTATTTCGGGATGCCGTTGGGGTCGGGATTGCCGTCCTGATTGACACGGTCCGTCGTAATGTCGGAGCGCTTCACGTTGAACGTGAACGGCCCCTGCTGCGCCCTCAGCAATTCAAGCTTTGCGTACGCGCGCCGCATTGCCGAGCCTGGTTCAGGGACGACGATGTCGTAGGTCAGCCGCAGCCCGTACCGGTACAGCCTGACCCGCCACTTCCTCATCAGGCTGAAGTAGTCAATCCGGATAGGGTTGACGTTGTTCGTGTTCTTCAGCATGCGTGTCGAGGTCTGGGACGTACCTGTTTCCGTGGTCGTCGATACGGTGACCTTGTGTTCCCGCCTCGACCGTGCCGATGCCTTCATAGTGGTGGTCCGCGCGTGTTTGATGCTTTCGCTGGCAGACACCGAGTTCGACCCCTGCGCCGTGAAGCCGGTCGTGCTCGAACCTGAGATGATGGGAATGCCGCCCTGGACCGTTCCCGTAATGTTGAACTGGTTGGAGTGCTGGCTCTGCGACGACGTCGACTGGGAAAGATCGGTGTTGTCCGTCACTCCTGTTTCGCTGATCTCTTCCAGCGAGTCGGTGACGATCGTCGTGAACTCTTTCGATGTGACGGACCATTCCTTGTACGTGACCGCGGTCTCCTCGCCTGGGGCAAGCGGAATGGTTGACACGAGTTCACCGCGCTGGATCCCCACCGGGACCATCTCGATGCGTTCAAGGTTGAGCATCCCTATCGGTGGCGTCGCGGTGCCGGTCGTGAGAGCGCGCAAGGCGATGGCGGCGGCGTTGAGCGCCTGGGCGGATCGGCCGATCTCGATGGGGGAGTCCGCCGCCTTTACCCCCCTCATGTGCTCGGTGCGCTTCTCGATGAGGGCCTCGGCAAACGCCGCCAGTTCACGTGCAGGAATTCGCGAGATCGCCGTAAGGTCCGGGCGTAGCGAGGGCACCAACGGGTCCTCGAACGCCTTCAGAAGCTCTAACGTCTCGGTGGAGACATGCGCCGTGTCTCCATAGCGCTGCTCGATGTTCCCCAGTCGGTCAAGAGCGTCATCGGTATCGCCGCGAGCCAAGGCCAGTTGCCGAATTGCGCCCAATTTGACGATTCCGCCCCCTGGCTCGTCGCCGGCCGCAGGAACGTGCACCGACACGAGCGTTCCTTTGAGAATCTCCCTTGCTGAGTTGTCGAGCACGGGCGCAGATTCTGCTACATCCATAAAAATCCACTCCTTATTTTTTATTATCCAGTAGTATTTCAATAAATACTATTTTTATGCCGTACGGTAATCCGGGCGGGGGGCGGCCTTCCTTCAATCCTTAGATTTGCGCCTGAAGGAACTGGTTCTCCTGACCGGGGGACGGGGTACCCGCCAAAGGCGCGTCGTTGCGCGGGGAATGCAGTGGAAACCCGTTTTTTTGACCGGAGAGGCAGGAAATGGATTCGCGGGGCGTGAATAAGCACAAAAGTTTTAATGTTTACCATATATTTAGGTATTGGGAGGAAAGAAATTTAATAAAAGGAATCAGAAATAATTCAAATGGTTATCGCTAGGCGCAAAGGATATAAGGTGCAATTAACGCCAGCAAGCGGCGACGACGGCGTGGACTTGATAATCATGAAGGCCGGAAGGAAAATCGCCGTCCAATGCAAGCGGAACCGTCGGAGTTTCGGCTGTGCAAGAAGTCTTTGCGGGCAAAGCGTTCTATGATTGCAATGTGGCAATGGTGGTCACGAACTCCACCTTAACGGCGCCAGCCGCCAATACAGCGCGCAAACTTGGCGTTACGCTGTGGGACCGAAGCAGATTGATTGAGGAACTGGCCCAAACGCAGGCGTCTATTGAGTTTGAGGATTACTTGGAGCGATATTACGAGTAAAACAAACGCAGCTTTTAGAAATCAATCTAAAAGCTGCGTTTGTTTTATACAACATTTTTAATTACCATTTCATGGATATCTAGCTATATCATTATCCAGATTTCCACCACGCTCTACTGCCCGTTACTTCAACGAGCAACGGCAACCGATCGTATGGCCGGCTGCCGTCATATCGTGGTGCTAACGTTCCCCGTTAGAATTCCTGTAGAATGAATAATTTGGACTTTGTACAAAAAAGAGCACCTCTGT
>NZ_BMKR01000080.1 GCF_014644435.1 Paenibacillus albidus
ACGCTGATCTGTGCTTTGCCGATGCTGCCACGCAAGTAGGATGTACCTAGAAAATACAATAGTCGTATGGCTAACGAGTAAATCATAGGAGAGACCTTGAAATTCCTTTTGCAAGCGCAACAAGGATTTAGCGCACTTAAAGAAAACCTCTTCATTGCGAGCTAAAGCTATTGGTGCATTTTTGCTATTTTCCATATTCTATGATCCCGCTCTGATTTTTTTTCCCGATAAACAAAAAGATTTGGTTCACCACCATTCATATAATCGTATATGGTATATCTATAATGAGATAAAAACTACCACAGGAAGAGCTTTGTTAGAATTAAGTAAAAATCACATACTTGGAGATGCACGAAATAATAATTTTCTGAAATGCCTTGAAATTTCAAATATAGAATTACTAAAACTGAAAGGGAGAGCTAATTTTTCACAAAATGCAGATAAATTCCTTGAAGTTCTCAAGGATACCGAAATTACTTGGTTAGCAAAAGGGGTATTCTTGTATTTGATACTTTATGAAAATTGCTCTGGGCGTCACATAGAACTATTATCAGGGTCGGCCAATGCAGCTAGCGGCTTATTAGAGCTTGAAGATAAAGGACTAGTACTATAGAACTTAAAATAGATTTTATTGGCTAGCCAGCTTCACCGGCACAACGCGGGGGGTTAGTGTCTAGTCGCTGACGCAAGCGCGCACCGATTGGGGGCAGCCGATCAGGAGTGAAACTGGGTTTACTCAAAGCTCGATGTTCATCCGAAACAGGGCGCCAGCGCCGTGTACCGGGGTTTTGGTTGCCCGATTGGCCATCTTGCCAAGGGGATAAAAATCAATACAAATAAAGAAAACCCGCTTCCTTTAGTGTGAAGCGGGTTTTCTTTATTTGATTTTTACAGTGCTATCAAAAAAAATAAATAAAAGTGGTTGCAAAACATACAGTTTCGAGATTGATTCAATAATCTCATATATAAATTACTCAATCATTAGAAAGGTACCTATTCGATGAGCTGCTTTGGGATTCTCTGGTATATCTAAATGCCCCGAATCTTAGGTTGCTGTTTCAATATTACTTGTAAAATTTTTTACATATAGAGCACTGCTTTCTGGAACGAAGGCATCACTATTTGCGGAAATAGACAAGAACGGTATGTAATCAGGGAATCCAAAATTTTTAACATTATCTTGAAGTATTCGAGGCGTATCCGTAATCATATCTTCTGAAACGTATGAAAGTTTTGCAAACTTACTTGCTCCGTATTTTACACCATTGATTGGTGAAGCGATTGTTACCACTTTATTAACAGTAGGATATAAATTTTTCCAAATTAATGTTTGACTAACAACATAATCCGTCGACATTAAACCTCCCATGCTATGACCTACTAAATTTACTTTTGGCGTTTGAAATTTCCTTTGAACTTTTTGAATGATATCGGTTAATTTAGCTTCCTGCTGCGACACAGCTTGCCTACTATCAGAAAATACCACCTTTATAATTGGTCGTCCCTTAGGACTCATTTCGTTTAATTGATTGTAATCATCATCAGTAATTGTTGAACGATACTTGGAGTCGGGTTGTAAATAGTTAAATAAGTAATCCATTGACGTACTGTTGCCGTTGAATCCATGTATTAAAATTGTTGGAATGTAGGTAAAATTAATGTTTGCTTGATAATTTCCGTAAGAACTCCACTCAACGTTCATATCCCATGCTTCGCCAACGAATCGAAGTGGAACATAGGTTACGTTATTGATAATTTTCGGCGGTACTTCTAATGATACCGAGCGCCCATTTATAAAGGCCGTGTTAGAATCTATCGATAAATCAACTTTGGCATCTCCTTTAATAGAATGGATGGATTGTGTTTCTGAATCCCATGTTACCTCTGTGTGAAGTGCTTCGAATATAGTCCGTACCGGTACGAGTATTCGTCCGTCTTCTTTAATGGGGGAGCTCGAAAAGCTTAGAAGGGTTCCATCAACGTATACCTTGTAGATTGTGTCAGCCTTTGAGTTGACTGGAAATAAGAACACTAGTAATGCAACAGTCTAACGACATGAAAATGCCTACTGAGAACCTTAATAAATCAAGGTGTTTTATGGTTGTAGGGATATTCATGTCGTTTTTTTTACGACATGAATATCCCTATAAAACATAATAGCGACAAGAAAGTCCCTCGAAAAATAAGCAATTAGAGTTTGAAATGAGGCTATACCCACAATGTGGAAGCCGCGTACAATTCGTAGCCGAGCATAGCTGTCGTTCGAATTCTAGCTAACGATGATCCCGATTTCCAACGCTTTCTGGATGGCTTCTTCCTTGTTGTTGCGTACTCCTAGCTTAATATAGGCTGAGGAGGCGTAGTTTCTGACCGTGCCATCCGACAAATATAGCTTGGACGCTATCGTCTTGTACCGGAGCCCTTTGGCAACATGCTGCAATATTTCAATTTCCCTGTGAGTCAGGTCATAGTCGTTGGCGATTTTCAATTGCGTTGATTCGACGCTCTTATCGAGCTTCTCGAATATTTTATGGGACATCCCCCGATCGATTAAAGTGCCTCCTCTGTGAATAAGCCGGATCGTATCGGCCAACTCTAATGGTTCGGATGATTTTAGCAGGAAGCCGTCCGCACCACTGCGCAGTAAGTCCAACGCTTGCTCCGCATCCTGAAACGTCGTGAAAATCAATACGCGGATATGCGGCCATTGCTGCTTGATCATTTTGGTTGCCTCGGCTCCATTCATGCGTGGCATATCCAAATCCATTAGCACTACGTGAGGCTGGAGGCGTCCGCACAGGTCGACGGCTTGTTCGCCATCCTCTGCCGATCCGACTACGTTCAAGTCCTGGTACTTGTCGAGCAGCACCCGGAGACTTTCCCGAATAAAAGGTTGGTCGTCGACGATCAACAGCTGAATAAGGTCGTCTTCCATTTCCGCTTGTCGCGGCAACGAACAGGTAACAAGCGTCCCGTCCCCTGGCTTCGTATAAACGGACACTTGACCTTGCAAATTCATGGCCCGCTCCTTCATCGCGTTCATGCCGAAGCCCTCCCGCCATTCTTCCATCCCTCTTCCGTTGTCATGCACCTCCAATCTTGTATCTTGCTGCCCAAATTGCAAAGAAACGGTGATTTCGGTCGCCTGACCGTGACGAACCGCATTCGTAAGCGACTCTTGCAAGCAGCGAATGAACGCCATTTTCGCTTGTCGGGACAGTTGGTACTCGTCTCCGAACGCACGAAGGCTTACCTCGATCCGGGCGTGCTCCTGAAATTCATCTCCAAGCTTTTGCAGAGATTGGACCAAGGAAAGCGACTGCTGTGGAGACTCCATTTGATGCAAGTAGCCCCTCACTTCCTCTATACTTTTACGGCCCAACTCAAGCAAGGAATCCAGCCTCTGTATACCCGTTTCAGTAGCAATCTCGGAGCGGAACGCTTCCATTCCCATGATGATGGAAGTAAAAGCATGACCGACAGTATCGTGGAGCTCTCTCGACAGCCTGTTTCGCTCTTCTGCCAGCGTAATACGCTCGATTTGGGACATATATTGCTCAAGCACCGCATTTTGCTTGCGGATCGTTTCATTTTGCCGATGATTGACGATCAATAAATGAAAAGCGAATCCCATCACATAAGCAAGTCCGTAGTAGGTTACCATGAACCAATAGCTGTTATCTGGCGAAACAACATAAAAGATTCCGGGTATTACCAAGACCGTTGCCGGTGCCGTCCAATGATAAGACAGACGAGCGCTATTCGCTGCGATCAGAAAGGCTGATACAAGAAATGAAAGGAAAGCTTCCGGAAACAACGAGGTTAAATGTACGCATAGCCCGCCAAAGAGCAGTATTTCTGTGAATAAATAATATTTGTAGTTGAGCAGCAAGCAAGTCCAGGGAATGGAGAAAGCGGCAATCTCCCAAAAAATAACGATCCAAAAAGGCAGCGCTAGACCTTCCTGAAATCTGATCGTCGTGAGGATGAGCGAAACGCTAATAATAAGGCGGAGCCCAAGCATAATCCAATCATACCAAAACCACTGTTTGACCATTTCCAACAATTCTTTCAACCCCTAAGCAGCTTTCTGTTTGTTTCCTATAGTATTATAAACCAAACCTTCGTGCGGTGCATAATTGGCTGTTTACGCTGCGTCACCTGCATAAAGGTCGGAAACAAAACAGCTATCGGTCTAGCTGCTGAATCATGGTGCGCGTATAACCTCCGAATGTTTTCGCCAACCGGTCACTCAACTTGACACTTATTGCAGCAAGCACCACTCCCAGAGCCATGGTAAGGAGTGATTCCGCAAAAGTATCTACTTGCATGAAAATGACATTCAAATCGATGTATCGATACAAAAGTGGTGCCAACAGGAATGCAAGCGGTCCTAAATAGAGAACGGCTACGCTGACGAGACTGACGAGTCCGATCCCCAACTTCTGCATTAACCAAAAGACGGCAAACCAGTTGCGACGATCCGTAAGTTCTAATTTGGCATGAACCCAGACCGATGCATCCGTTGTTATTTTTTTGTCGTAAGGTGCCGTCGTAATATCTGTATAAATTTTCGTCTGTGTGCGTTCGAATTGGATGAAGGTTGTCGTAGTTCGCAATACGCGTGTAACTAGTGGAATGCCGATTACCGTAAATGAAAGACTTAAACTGAACGACAGAGCTACCATATAAAAGCAAAAGTAAAACAAGCCTGTAACGAAAGTTAATAATAAAAAATAACCATTTTGGATGAAACCTGATTTCATAAGGTTTATCGCTCCTCTCCGTGTAATAGCGGGATTGTATGGTTTGGTTTCTTCCGTCAACCGCACCAGTGTAAAAATGTCATGTGACATTTTCGGAATATGTCCAACCTGCTCAACCTCAGCAAAAAAAGTAACCGCCATAGACGGTAACACTGTTCTGAAGTTGTTAATGCGATTTGCCTACGGTTTTCTATAGGTGAATCAGCTCCTCTTTAAAAAATAGTTTGGTGCGGTTGCCTACTGCTCCATACTAACCGCACAGCTGTCATCTCCACCAGTGACAACATGTCATCAACATGTCATCATTTTCTTTGTGACATGTTGGCGCTGATCGATACGTTAGCGAGCATTGCATGTCACATGAAATAGTGAAGATTTGTAACTAGCTTAAATGATAGTGAGTGAGTGACAATTGGACTACTGAAGACGACCCAATATGCTTGTATGCAGAGAGAGTCGTACTTCAAAAAAATCCATGAGGTGAATACCATGAACAAAAGAAGGAAAATGATTTACGGTGGAGTTGCCGTAATTCTAAGTGCAGCGATTCTAACTGCAGGTTGCAGTACGAGACCAGCTGAAAAGTCGGAACAAATAGGAACAACTCAACCAGTTGAGACAGCTCAAATATCTCAAAATAGTATTGCAAAATCACTTGAATTGCAGGCGAAGCAACTGAAGACGTTAGATCCGAAACAACCATTGGATGATTTAAAACCGCTAAAAGACATGATAGGGAATGCAAATTATGTTGGTTTAGGAGAGGCTACTCACGGAAGCTCGGAGATTTTTATGATGAAGCATCGCCTCGTGAAGTATTTGGTCACTGAGCTAGGCTTTACCAATTTTGGGATTGAAGAGGATTGGGGCAACGGTTTAAAGCTGAACGAGTATATCCAAACGGGAAAAGGCGACCCTAGGGAGTTTTTGAAGCTGTTGTACCCAACTGATGAGATCGTCGCTATGGTAGAATGGATGCGGGAATACAACTCTGATCCTGTAAATAAAAAGAAAATTCAATTCGTCGGACTCGACTTAAAAATGCTGGATCAAAGTGTCTTCGATAAAGTGATCAACTATGTAAAGAAGTATCATCCTGATTTGCTGCCGGAAGTCGAGCAAAGCTACAAAGAGTTGTCATCGGTGGCAGGTAATCTACAGGAATATATGAAGCTGACTACTGAAGTGAAAGAAAAGCATAGGGCTAATGCGCAAAAAGTAGTCAAACTACTTGAAGACAAAACGAAGTCGAATAATGAGACTGATTCACTCGAGCTAACTTGGGTGAAAGGAACGACTAAGGTGATAGAGAATTTTACGAAGATGGTGATTCCGGCTGACTATCCGAGCATGGTGAAGCTGCATGATCAGTATCTAGCCGAGCACGCTGTTTGGGCTCAAGAAAAATTTGGCGGCAAAACGATGGTTTGGGGGCACAATATTCACATAGCTAAAGGTGTTATCACTGAGAAGATGTATCCTAAAGTCGCCGGGGAGTTTCTGAAAGAACGTGTAGGTAATCAATATGTAGCAATTGGATCCACCACCACGGAAGGCAAATTTACAGCATACAGTGAAGGTAAGATTGCAGCGGATACCATTCAGAAGAACGAGAACAGCTCCAACTATATGTTTGGACAAGTTCCATACGATCAGTTCCTGTTAGATCTTCGCAAATTGAATGGAGCCGCGCAGCGATGGGTAAAAGAAAAGCAGCCATTCTTGGATGGCATTGCACAGATCATTCCTAACGAACCGCAATATTATGATGTTTCCCTTCAAGAGCAATTCGACATTATGGTTCATATTCAAAAAACGACCCCTTCGCATATCAAGTAATATGAAATAAAAAAGACGATCCCTTAACTTTAATCATGGCACGGAGAATAAAATAAAACCATAAAATAGCCGGCCACTGGTCGGCTTTTCATAATGGGTTTGCAACAACCGCCGACCTGAGGATAAAGTTCTTGTCATTTATGACATCAAGTTCTTGTCACCACCAAACATTAACTCCATTCCTGACAGGGCTGCCAAGGGCTGCATTGAAGCTAAATGGGAAGGCATTAACGCAGCTTTATTTACTACAACGTTCTTACTAAACAATAATAATAAGCGAGAGAAGAGAAAGAATACTTTTGTTTTTCAAGCGATGTTCTCCTTTTGTGTTATAATATAGTAATTTATTACTATATTACTATATTACTATATTACTATATTTACCATCAATATGAAGCGAATAAATAAGCATGAAATTCAGTCCACCCAATTAAAGGTAGTTTTTGCTTTTCCTTTTAATTTCGTCTCTTCCATGGACAATCTAATCTCAATGTATCTCTTGCCTATGCGATCGTTTGTAAATATAAATTCGTAGCACAAATCTTCATAATTTATTGAGCAATCTTCGTCGTACATAACACCTTCTTTAACCTGTTCTACCATAAATGCCAATATCTCTTTCCCATAAATTGTATCTCCCGAAATCTCGGCTTCTGGATGATTGTAAAGGTTTGTCAAACTTTTTGTTTTGTACTTTGCGGGTTCCCCTGTAATCGGGTTAAGAAAGGTAATTATTTTCACTTCTTCTACTTCATGAAATACTACCTTTGCCAAACCATCACCGACTATATCTAATTTAAAGACATTCCCGTCATAGTTCCAACTACCGCTTATATCAAATTCAAGACTGAAAATCCGATCAATAATAGCGAAAAAAATATCCTCATAGTTTTCAATAATTTGTTCCATGATAATATCTGGATACCCATAACATGACAGTCCATAAGTCCTTACATATAAAATATTTCCATTTAGGTCCGTCGTTACTACTGGCTTTATCGAAGGGTCAAAAAAATGATGCACGACGACGCCTCCTTTCATTTGGATATATTTTCATCTCAAACTTCGCAGCTTGAAATGGGCAGATAAGCCTTAAGATAACTGGGCAAACCGGCGA
>NZ_BMKR01000081.1 GCF_014644435.1 Paenibacillus albidus
GCTGATCTACTGCAAGTACCGCATATTTCCCTAAATGATCAACCTCTACGATCATCTGATTGCCTTTTATGATGCCGCCAACCTTAACCCATTTCCTCATCGCTTCGTCAAAGTAGAAAACAGCTGGTAGTTGGCCTTCCTTCAAGCTTGCTGGTTCAAAAACCAAGGTCAGCGTTACTGGTTTGTTGAAATTCCCGGGGGAATTTTTCAGAATTTCAAAGATCGGGCTGACGGGCACTTCATTATTCTGTAATAGACTTTGTGTTTCCAATACTTTTTTAATCGTTAGGATTAAATCTTGTTCTGTTGCATTGGCCGGAATTTCAATCATAATCTCATCGCCCAAATGAACCTCGCCATTTTTGCCTGCCGGAAGCGATATTACGCTATCCTTTGAGATCACTTTGCTGTTATTCGGTGGTATTGGGGCACTGCCGCCGCTCCCCCCACTATCGCCACCACTGCCACCACTGCTAGGAACCGCCGTCCATTTCGCGTACAACGTTGAGTCTGCAGTCACTGTATCCGTGCTGAAATTCCAAGGGGTAACGTAGCTTGCTTCCTTATACCAGCCCGCAAAAGTGTAGCCGCTCTTCGTCGGTTCTGCTGGGGCAGTAATCGTAGCTCCCGAGCTCACGTAGGTGATGTCTGTGACCGTGCTGCCTCCCTGTGAGTCGAAACTCACGGTATACTTCGGTGCCGGGTCTACCGTCCACTTCGCGTACAGCGTTATACTCGTTGTCACCGTGTCGGCGCTGAAATTCCACGGGGTAATAACTCCCGCTTCCTTGTACCAGCCCCCGAAGGTGTAGCCGCTCTTCGTTGGATCTGTCGGCGCGCTGATCGTAGCTCCCGAGCTCACGCCGTATCTGGTTGTAATCAAGCTGCCTCCCTGCGTGTTGAAGGTTACGGTGTAGGTGTCCGCCGGGATTGCTGTCCACTTCGCATACAGCGTTGTGTTCTCCGTAACGGTATCTGTTCCGTAATTCCACGGCGTAGCGTAGCTAGCTTCCTTATACCAACCTGCGAAGGTGTAGCCGCTTCTCGTCGGATCTGTCGGCGCGGTGATCGTTGCTCCCGAGCTCACTCCGGCGACGCTCGTGACCGCGCTGCCTCCCTGCGAATCAAAATTTACGGTGTAACTCGGCGCTGGATCTGCTGTCCATTTCGCGTACAGGATCGTGTTCGCAATCACCGTATCCGTGCCATAGTTCCACAAGGTATCGTATGTTGCTTCCTTATACCAACCTGCGAAGGTGTAACCGCTTCTCGTCGGATCTACTGGTGCGGTGATCGTTGCTCCCGAGCTCACGCCGGTGACACTCCCTACAAAACTGCCTCCCTGCGTGTTGAACGTTACGCTATAGGTCGGCGCTGGATCTGCCGTCCACTTCGCGTACAGCATTGTGTTCTCCGTAACGGTATCTCTGCCGAAATCCCACGCGGTATCGTAGCTTGCTTCCTTATACCAGCCCGCAAAAGTGTAGTTCCTCTTCGTCGGATCTACTGGTGCGGTGATCGTTGCTCCCGAGCTCACGCCGGTGACACTCCCTACAAAACTGCCTCCCTGCGAATCGAAGGTTACGGTGTAACTCGTAGAAGCAATAGATTGAACAATGCTACCGAAATACCCAACCAAAATAAAAGATCCATTTCCGTAAACTACATCCATAAAATAACCATTAACATCACTAAGTTTAGTCCAATTCTCACCGTCTCTAGATATCAGCGCACCAGTTGCATATGCGGCTACAAAAACTCCATCTCCGTAAGTAACATCTAAAATTTCATATTGTTCGGCAGTGTCGGGACCCGTCCAACTAGAGAAGTCTGGGGTCATCCATATTTGTCCGTCAAACCCAACTACAACATAAATACCATCGCCGTAGGCAATCCCCTGTGCTTGTACAGGGATATGAGACTTTATCACCCAATTATCGCCATCTGTGGAGGTCAATACCGCCCCATCATCCCCTACCGCTGCAAATTGGCTGTTACCATAAATCACGTCTTGAAGAGTATTGGATGTGCCTGATGTTCGGCGCGTCCATGTCTCTCCATCAATAGACGTCATGATATCACCGCCGAATCCAACGCCCACAAACTTCCCCTTGCCAAAGGCGACACTATAAAAGGATGTATTATAAGCATGTGATGCCCAGCTTATTCCGTCGCTAGACGTCAATATTTTATCGAAATCTACGGCGACAAAAGTTCCATTGCCATAAGTTACGCTGTGCAAACTCAGCGAAGAATTCTGAGGGTAGCTCGTCCAGCTCACTCCATCGATAGAAGTTGCAATTGCTCCTGATCTTCCCACTGCAACGAATCTATTATTCCCATAAGTTATTCCTTGAAAATCAGCCGCAGTTACCGGGCGGGTTACCCAGCTCCATTGATTAATCATCGCCTTCCACTTCGCATGTAACGTTATATGGGCCATCACAGTATCGGAACTGAAGTTCCACTGTGTCGTGTAACTCGTTTCCTTGTACCAACCCGCAAAGTTAAATCCGGTCCTTGTTGGAGCTGCCGGGGCAGTAATCGTTGAACCCGTTCTTAAGTTAATAACGCTATCCGTCGCGCTGCCTCCATGCGAGTCGAAAGTTACCGAACAAGTCGATGCGTCCGATGTCCACTTCGCGTACAAAGTGATATCACCAGTTACGGGGTCGGAGTTGAAGTCCCAAATGGAAACGTAACTCGCATCCGTGTACCAGCCTTCCAGAGTAAATCCGCATCTTGATGGACTAACCGGAGCCGATATCTTTGATCCTGAGATTACTCCAGAAACTTTCGGAACTTCAATACCTACCATAGAGTCAAAGGTAACAGTATAGACCGGAGTCGGAGTCCATTTCGCATACAACGTGATATCTCCTCTCACGATGTCCACGCTGAAGTCCCACTTCGTTACTAGACCTGCATCCTTGTACCAGCCTCCAAAAATGAATCCTGCTTTCGTGGGCTCTGCCGGTGCAACGATCATCCCTCCTTGTCTCAAGCCCGTAATGTCCGCAACCACGTTGCCTCCCCGTGAGTCGAAGGTAACCGTATACATCTGCTCCGTCCATTTTGCGTAAAGCGTAATGTCCGATGTCACCTTGTCGGTGCTGAAGTTCCACGGGGTATCGTAGCCCTCACCGTTATACCATCCCCCGAAGGTATAGCCGCTCCTCGTAGGGTCAGTCGGAGGGACAATTGTTGTTCCCGAAATCACGTCGGTCCGGCTCTCGACCTTGCTTCCTTCCCCTGTGTCGAAAGCGACGTTGTAAGTCTCCGTGATTACAGATTGGCGAATCTTCCCCGACTCAGCCAATATTACGAATGTGCCGTTGCCGTAGGTGACGCCATATTGAGACACGTTGAGTATAAAAGGACTACGACTTGTCCAACTCAACCCGTCGGCGGAGGTAAATACCGATCCATTTAGCCCTACTGCTACAAAAGTGTCGTTGCCGTAGGTGACCTTATAGAAATCATAAGCGCCCGACGGCGGCGGAAGTTTGGTCCAGCTCAAGCCGTCAACGGAGGTTAATATCGTTGTACCAGCCCCGACTGCAACAAATTTACCGTTGCCATAGGAGATGCTCCATAGATCGTTCTCGACTCCCGACGTACGACTCGTCCAGCTCTCTCCGTTACTGGAGGTCCATATCTTCCCACCGAAGCCCACCGCCGTAAATATCCCGTTGCCGTAGGTGACACCGCGAAGCTCATTCAAATCCCCTAAACTACGTTGCGTCCAACTCACTCCGTCAATGGACGTCAATATTTCTCTTCCAAACCCCACCGCCACGAACATGCCGTTGCCATAGGTAACACCATAATGGGTCTCCCCGAACGTACGATCCGTCCAGGTCACTCCGTCGTCGGAAATATATATCGCCGAATTTAACCCCACCGCCACAAATTTTTTGTTTCCATAGGCAACGCCCCATAGTTGATTCGTGGCACTCGACGTACGCTCTGTCCAGTTCACTCCGTCACTGGAGGTCACAATCGTTCCTGCCTCTCCTACAGCCACATATGTGTTATTGCCATATGTGACGTCATACAGACTGTTCTCGGTGTTCGAATCTCGTTCCACCCAGTTCCAACTGACCAAGGATGCAGCTACATCTGGTGCTATTGAAAGAACCCCTCCCATTATTATTAATAATGACAATAATATCGTTATACCCTTTCTGAACATCCGCTTTCTCCCTCTCTTGTGCGAGATTCTACTAGAAATATAACTTCCTGATTCCTCTACTTTAGTCGAATCCGCTCATAAAAAAACCTCCCCGTTTGGGGAGGTTACAATATATGGGATAGTACGATCATCAGGAAAGGATGCCCGACTGCTTGGCCTGCTGCAAAGCTTGTATACGATTATGCGCGTCAAGCTTGCGATACACGTTCTTCAGATGGAACTTAACGGTCTCGTTCGAAATTTGCAGTCGATCGGCGATTTCCTTGTTCAACATGCCGTCTGCGATCAAGGAAAGTACTTTCGTTTCCTGCTCGGTCAAGATTTCGTTCTTCGACGGCCTGATCTTCGACGAGTCCCTCAAAGCTTCCAGAAGCCGTCCGATATATTCCGGCGATACCGAAGGCACTCGGCCCTCTTGACTTGACTTCGTGAACTCGGAAAGCATCTCAACCATGATCTTTCCTTCGTCTACGAAGCTTCGAATATACCCTGCCGGTTCCGCCAGCTTGAGCGCCGTCTCAAGCTTCTTCAGGGAGGCTTCCCCCTGGCCGGAAATTCGATAAGCCACGCTTTGGGCTACTCGGATTTGGATGCGATCCCAAAGCCGATTTTCCTTATCGATTAACCGATACAGCCTCTCGAGCAGATGCAGCGCTTCTTCCGGCCGTCCGGATACCGTGAGCACTTTAGCCAGAACAAGATATTCTGCCAGACGATGCAGGTAAACATCGTCCGCAGGCGACAAACCGCATGTTGCCGACCAATCCAGCGCCTCCCGGGGCAAATCTCGACGTAAGGAGAGAAGCGCTTGCTCCGCCTCGATCCGGCGAACGATCCACTCGTAATCAGGAGAATCGATGTTCGATTTCAGCTGAGTCAGCCATTCGTTGGCTCCATTTTCTTGGCCCAGGGCTTGCTGAAGTCGCGAAAACTCAAGGTTTAGTTGAATCCATAGCCATATATTGGACCGAAGATCCTCACGTCCCAGAGCCTGACCGAGATAAACCTCCGCTTCCTCCAACCGATTCCACTCATACAGAAGAGCGCAATACGTCACATATTGGTACCCGACGAAAGGATAGTTTTTTTTACTCCCCCAAGACCGGATCCATTTCAGCAGGAATTGCTCCACGTCGACAAGATCGTTGTTGAGCGACAGAAGATCCGTAAAATGATCGTACCCTTGATACCGTTTGCTTGCCTGGTACTGAAAGCTGCTGCCTTCCGGCAAATAACTTTCGACAAGTTCGAAATAATGCGACGTTCTAGGCAAGTTTTGTTGAAGATAAGAGAGAATACCGCAAAAATAGTAAAGATTGCCCATCACTTGTTTCCATGCCGGTTCGGGCATCGTATTCCGGAGAGCTTCAAATCGGATCTCCGCTTGCCCGATTCTCCGAATAGCCGTGTCCCATTCCCCGTCGCCTACCAGCTTAGTGATATAAAACATTTCGAGCATCGGCTTGTCCCGGTAGCTGCTTTCCGGCAAAGCCACTATCCATCTCATCATCATGGTGCTCTTTAGTTGCAGGTAGTCAGGAAAAATGCGCTCGATGATCCGAATGGCGTCCTCCGCCTGCTTCCCCTTGATGTAGTGTTCCACCGCTTCTTCGTCCATCCCCTGGTTCTCGAACCAGTTGGCGGCGCGGATATGGATTATCCTCCAGTGGTCCGGATCCTCTCCGGCTACGATCCGCTGCAAGAAGTCCGACAACAAATGGTGATACCGGTACCAATTTCGCCGCTCGTCCAGAGGAACGATAAACAAATTCAGGTGCTCCAGCCGCTCCAATTGGTCTTGGCTATTTGTTTCACCCGTTACGGCTTGGCACAAGGAAGCGTTCATTCGGCTTAATATGGACGTTTCCAGTAAAAACCGGCGCATCGATTCGGTCTGGTGCCGATAAACCTCTTCCAACAAATAATCGGAAATATGCCTCTGATGTCCGTTAAATTGGCTGATGGATTCGGCAATATTGTCGCTGCGCTTCAGCGTGATCGCCGCCAGCTGCAGCCCGCTCACCCAACCCTCTGTCTGACGAAACAGCTCGGCCACCTGGTCATTCGTTAGCGATAAATCAGTCGTATCCTTAAAAAAAATAATTCCCTCATCCAATTCGAAACGCAAATCCTGCATTTGGATCAGGTTGATTTCACCTCTGGCCAGCAATCTTGCGGTAGGAATCGCGAGGTCGGTACGGCTCGCGATATAGAGATGGACATGCGGAGGTAAATGCTCAAGCAAATAACCGAGCGAACGATGAATGACAGGTAGATCGATAAATTGATAATCATCTAGTACGAGGATCAATTCATCGGAGATATGGAGCAACTCGTTCGAGAAAGCTGAAATCGCCGTTTCAAAGAAAACCTCGGATTCCTTATCCAGAAGAAACGCTATTAAATTGCCGAATTCCGGGACGCTCTCCTGAATGGATGCCATGACACATCTCCAGAACTGGCTCCAATCGTTATCCAGCTTGTCTAAGGAGACCCATGCGACAAGTGCGCTGCCTTGCTGTTTCACCCATTCACTTAACGCTGTTGTTTTCCCATAACCGGCCTGTGCGGATACAAGCGTCAGCTTGGCTTTCATTCCCTCATTAAGCTTGCGCATCAGCCTCGGCCGGGATACCAAAGAGCTTCGTATATTAGGGATATGAAGTTTGGTTTTTACAAGCATTTATAATCCCTCCGCGTATACTTGTGGTTATACCATACTATGTAGCGCTGTCGCTCTTTTATCCACTCTGATTTTACTGACTAACCTTTTTAGATAAAATCGTATTTTGTACCGCATTTCTATATTATCATAACACGTTTTAGAATCAGCACGTAAGGAATTGGACTATGGTTATCTAGGGCTCAACTGGTGAGAAAGATTAGAAAGAGGAGTTTAATATTCATCAAAAAGCCCCCTCCAATTAAGAGGGGGCTAGACACCGATGTATACCTGCGTTAATCTTTTTGCACGAGCAGTGAATAACAGTCTACATGTGTGAAGTGAGCAGAGTCAACTCAAATAATCAACTGATTTCGGGGCGCCTTACTCATTTAACCTACTTACTCTGTTGCTCCAACATTCTCAATAGGATGGTTACCGCTTCCGCTCTGGTCGCTTTGGCATCGGAATTAAATTGGTTTGCCCCTGTACCTTCCATTATACCAGCCTTCTTTAATGCCGCTGCTACGCCTTTTGCCCAAGACGGGATGTTCTTGTCGTCTGCAAAGCCGGGGACCGCATTCCCTTCGATGGACAGCTTAAGTGATTTTGCGATCATTGTTGCCATCTCAGCGCGTGTAATTGCAGCATTCGGACGGAAAGTGCCGTCCTCATAGCCTTTAATAATGCCTGCTTGTACCGCTTGCGCAATAGCATTCCG
>NZ_BMKR01000082.1 GCF_014644435.1 Paenibacillus albidus
CAATTGGGGTCTTGGATAATCCGTCGGCAGATTCAATACCGGCAGCTCGCCTTCAAATTGTTTCATCCAGTACTTCTCCTGCTCTTTAACGGCTCCATCCCGAACTATTTGGTTCTGCCATACCGCATAATCCTTATACTGGATGCTTAAATCATTCAGTCTCTCGCCGTTGTATACCTTCGTGAATTCATCCACCAGAATGCCTTCCGAAGTGCCGTCAGATATAATATGGTGCATATCCCCTATCAAATAATGGGTTCCCTGTCTCACCTTAGCTACACTTATACGAATGAGCGGGGCTTGACGCAAATCAAACGGAGTAACAAAATCAATTATAACTTGCTCAAGTTCCGACTCATCCTGAAGCACCAAATAGTTTACATTGAACTGAATAGAGTCATGTACCTTCTGTAGTGGTTCACCGTCTATAATTGCAAAAGAAGTTCGGAAAGCGTCGTGCCTTTGCACAAGCGCTTTAAATGCTTGTTCAAGCCGACCATGATCGAATTCTCCTTCCAGCTTTAATAGAAATGGCATGTTGTAAGTCGTTCCAGCCTGTTCGATTTCATTCAAAACGAGCAGTCTCTTTTGTGCGGAAGAAAGTGGATAATAGTCCGCTTTAGGGACCCGCTCAATTGAAGCGCATATACTTTCATTTGATGAACGAATAAGGTTCGCCATTTCGTTCAACGTCGAAGCTTTAAAAATATCACGAAGGGATAGCTTCGTCTGTAGTTCCTTACTTATTCGAGCCGCAAGCGTCATCGCTTTTAAGGAATGTCCGCCTAAACTAAAGAAATTGTCTAGTAATCCTACTCTTGAAATATCTAGCACATCTCCCCATATCTCAGCTAGTCTCTTCTCAATAGGATGCTGTGGCGCTATATAGTTTTTCCTAGAATATTCAGGTTGTTCCGGCTCCGGCAACGCTTTTCGGTCCACTTTTCCGTTTGGCGTGAATGGCAAATCCTTCATAAATATATAGCTTGAAGGAATCATATAGTCAGGTAAATATTGTGATAAATAGTCTTTTATATCAGCCACAGTCATATCTTGTGTACAAACCATATAAGCGCACAAAAAGGGGTCTCCCGCACCATCCTCCTTAACAACCAGCACGTTTTGCTGAATTTTTGGATGGAGAAGCAATTGACTTTCAATTTCGCCCATTTCTATACGAAAGCCACGAATTTTCACCTGATGATCAATTCGTCCCAAAAAGTCAATATTTCCGTCTGGTAGCCATCTGGCCATATCCCCGGTTCGATACACTCTCTCCCCGCGGACTACCGGACTTGCAATAAACTTTTCTGCCGTCAGCTCCGGTTTGTTAAGATACCCTCTAGCTACTCCTATACCCGCAATGCATAACTCCCCAACAACACCAACTGGCTGAAGCTGCAAGTCAGCGTTTAAAACATACATTCGAACATTAGGCAGGGGCTTCCCGATTGGTGTATAACCGATTTCCGGAAGGGCTTCCACCTTCTCTTCGTAGTAAGTAGAATCTATCGTTGCTTCGGTTACTCCATAGCTGTTGATAATTCTCATTAGATGTCCGAACCGCTGTAATAACTTTTTGAAATCACTGAGCTGGCAAATATCTGCGCCCAAAATTAATAGCTTCATAAAGGAAACATCAAATTTGTTCTCATAGACATACTCCATAAGCGGAAAAATTAATTTAGGCGTAGATTCAAAAATATTAATGCTGTACTTATTGATTAGCTCGTACAGACCTGGAATGTCCAGTCTGGTATCACTAGGACATATTACAAGCTGGCCTCCAAACAGTAAGGTGCGGGCAATATCTCCAGCAAATACATCGAAAGAGAAGCTGGCTAACTGCAGCAATTTCACAGGGAAACGGTCTAAATGATACTCCATCTTCCAAGCGAAAGCCATGCTTATATAACTGGAATGCTCGACCATGACGCCCTTAGGCTTGCCCGTAGAACCGGAAGTATAGATCACGTAAGCTAAATGGTTAGGTTTTGTAACACGCTCCAAATTATTTTTACTGCCGCTATAAAGTCCCTCATCGTCTAAGTTTAGTTTTATCCCGGAGAAAGGAACTAGACTGAAGTGCTGCCTATGCGTAAGCAGTAGTGTAGTTCCGCAGTCTTCCAACATATATTTAATTCGTTCTTCTGGATAACTCGGATCAATAGGTACATATGCGCCGCCGGCTTTCATTACACCTATAATAGCAACAATCATTACCATTGAACGTTCAACCATAATGCCTACCAGAACATCCGGTTTGACCCCGTTATCTCTCAATACCCCAGCTAACTGATTGGCTTTATGATTCAATTCCCGATAAGTCATTTGTTGGTCTTCGAACACAATTGCTATATGATCCGGTGTACTCTCAACCTGCTCTTCAAACAGCTGTAATGCCGTTATACTTGGAGAAAGATTCATCTGTGTATTATTAAAGTCATCTAAAATTTGGCCGGTTTCTTCTTTAGTAAGAAGACCGATTTCTTCCATTTGTATAGATGGGTTCACACTAACTGTATGAAGAATATTTTGATAATGCCCTGCAATCTTCTCGACGGTCGAGTGTTCGTAAACATATGCATTGTATTCAAATCGAATTTCGTATGCGTCATTCGGAATAATTGTAATGTTAAAATCATAATTTGTTTGCTCAAACTCGTTAGACTCTTCCATCCGGAAATCGTCTTGTTCCAGTAAGGCTAATGAATTATTTTCAAAGTTTTGAAAAGTGTACAGATGAGCTATCAGATCCTGCTTCATTGAAGATAAAGACTGAATATCCGCAAGTGGAAAGAAACCGTAGCCTTGCCTTTCGATGGACGACTGATGAACCATCCTTACCACTTCTGAGAAAGCATCCTCTTGTGCAAAGTTAATTCTAACGGGAATCGTGTTAATAAATAGTCCAATTATCTTATCTACGCCTTTAATTTCCGTTGGACGATCCGTAGTCACCACGCCAAACACAACATCGTTCGTCCTATTGTATTTAGATAATAAAACGCCCCATGCCGTTTGCAAAATCGAGTTAACCGTAACATGGTTATCTCTCGCAATACTCTTCAGTTGTTCGGTTACGTCTTTGCTCAATTTCACAACCGTTTCCTCTAACTTATAGGAAATATTGACCTGCTCAATGCTCGATTTAGGCAAAGATGCTCTCGTCTCATAACTATCAAGGTACTGCTTCCAGAAATGGCGTGCTTCCTCATAGTCCTGCTGGTCCAGCCAACTGATATAGTCTGAATATGGATACGCTTCTTCAAAGACAACAGGCTCGTTCCGTTTAAGCTTGTTATAAGCTTCGAAAATCTCCTGAATAACGGTTTGCAGGCACCACCCATCCATAATGATATGGTGGAAGCTCCATATCAATTCATATTGGTCATCGGACAATTGAATAACGGACATTCTTAACAGAACTTCTCTAGCGAGATCAAAGCCTTTTGTTTTATCTATATTTTTGTACTGTTCCAAGTACGCTTGCTTTTCTGACAGTTCCAGACCTGAAATGTCATGATACATAATATTCAGTGGTCTTTTCTTAAACACGATCTGCTTTGGATATTTTAATTTTTCATACAAAAAATTAGTCCTCAGCACATCATGTTTATCAACTAAGATATTCAAGCTCTGCTCAAGTATGTCTACATCCAACGTTCCGTTGATTCTGCAAGAAGATTGCTGGAAATAAGAAGCCGATTCCGGATTCATTATTGAATGAAACAACATCCCCTGCTGCATTGGACTCAAATTATAAATGCTTTTCATTTCCAAACCATGGTTCATCATCATTTCCCCTGTCCTCCCTTACAATCCATAAAAACTAGAAATCGCTTCGAAGTCCTCCAAAGTTAAGTCATTTCCCCCTACATCCGATGGAGTAAGTTCTTTTGTTTGTTTGGCTACAGAGAACTGAATAATTTCCTGCAAACTTTCCTTAAAGTAAGAGCCAAATTGCTTGATTGTTTGTTCATTAAACTCTTTGGCATTGTAAGTTATTGATATGGTTAGCATGGAATTCTCAATCATTCCTGTGATATCTAGAGGGATATGTCTTTCTGAGTTTGGACTAATCTCCTGACCACTGGACAATTTGGAAATTTCAAATAAGTCGGTATTTACATCGGTATCGAACTGACCCAAATAATTAAAACCTATCTCCGCTTGCGCCGTTAAGTTTGAACGGTCCCTATTTTCGCTCAAGGCCATATACTTCAGGATGCTGTTTCCTACCCCTTTATTTGGGATTTGTCGTAACGATTCTTTCAAATGCTTGATTTGGTACGAAAGATCGTCGGTGTACTCCATTTCCAAAACGACAGGATAGAAGGATGTAAACCATCCCACCGTTCTGCTGATGTTGATATGTCCCAGTATCTCTTCTCGTCCATGTCCCTCCGTGTGTATCAATATACGATCTTCTTTTGTCCACTTTTTCACAGCCATTCCAAGCGCACATAACAATAGATCATTCATATCTGTGTTGTAGGCTGCATGGGCACGAGTCATCAAATCGATCGTTTCCCCCATCGACAGATTGAACTTGTAGGATGCATTATCCTTCACTTTTCTTTCTGAAACATATGCGTCTTTAGGAAGCGGTTTAACAACAGACGACTCGATCTTAGCCCAGTATTCTTGTTCTTTCCTCATGCCCTTTTGAATGGCATATTTCTCGATACCGCTTACCCAGTCTTTATAAGAATTCGTTTTTTTAGGCAACTGGATAGGTTGTTTCTTTAGAAGCTGTCTATAGCCGGTTGTTAAGTCCTCAAATAATATTCTCCAAGAAACCCCATCAATGACTAAATGATGAATGACTATTAACAGATGATCTCCATCGCTCATTCTGAACAGTCCTAACTTCATGAGTGGTCCATGCTGCAGATCAATACTGGTCTGAATCCGTCTGACTGAATTGGCCAGCGTGATGTCAGCACTTAGACTATCAGGGATTTCTTCAACTGATAAATCGAACAAACTTCCTTCCAAACCCCGGTTATATTGTTCAATCTTCTCATCCTTATGGCGATATACCATTCGCAGAGCATCATGATGTTCTACTAATTCGGTAAAAACCTGTCGAAGAATATCAACGTCGAAACGATCTTGTCTATATAACATGACCGCCTGATTCCAATGGTTCATGTCTGTAAAGTCACTTTCAAAAAACCATTTCTGAACAGGGGCAAGAGCTACAACGCTTTGTATGATTCCTTGATCAAGCTCTTTATCTCCCTCTTCGATAAACTTATTTAGCTTACTAATTTCCGGATTCAAAAGCAGGTTCCTTACTGACAGCGAATATCCAAGGCTGTTTAATTTCGAAGTAACCTGAATAGCCTTAATCGAGTCGCCTCCCAGTTCAAAGAAATTGTGCTCGGTCCCAATCGTCGCTACACCCAGTACTTCCATCCAAACCTCGACCAATTTTTTCTCCATTTCATTCTTGGGAGCCACAATTTCTCGATTTCTGTCCAACGTCTCAGCAGGTTCCGGTAAAGCCTTTCGATTTATTTTTCCGTTCTGGTTAAGCGGGAGTTCGTCCATGAATACATAACCAGTAGGGTGCAAATATTCAGGCAGTCTCTCTGCGAGATATTCCCTCATCTCCTGCACGGTGAGATCGTTCTTGGAAACAACATAAGCGCAAAGGTACTTATGGCCATCCTGATGCTCTTTCGCAATGACAACTGCCTCATCTACAAAGTCATGACTTGAAATTTGTCTTTCAACTTCTCCAGTCTCCACTCTGAAGCCCCTAATCTTAAGCTGATTATCAACTCTGCCTATGAATTCTAGATTTCCACCCGGTTGCCATTTAGCCATATCGCCCGTGAGGTACATTCGACCGCCCTCTTGGAATGGATCGGCAATAAACTTCTCGGCCGTCAGCTCGTCCAAGTTTTTGTAACCTCTGGCTACACCGTCCCCACCCACCCAAAGCTCTCCCGGCACACCTATTGGAGCAAGCTTGCCATAGCGATCGACAATGTAAGTGGTAGAGTTTTGAATCGGCCGACCAATAGGAATGCTTGTTTCCTGCAGCTCCTTATCTACTAGGTAGTAGCTTGAAATCACCGTATTTTCTGTTGGGCCATACGCATTTACTATTTTCAACCCAGGGCAAGCCTTTTTAACTTCTGCAACTCGCTTAGCTGACAGGACATCCCCTCCGACCATCAATCTCTTTAAACCGCTGAACATTTGCGATTTATCTCGAGCAATTTGATTAAACAGAGGTGTTGTTAACTGCATGATGGTAATTCTATTGTCCTGAATCATCTTCTCCAGCTGGTTCGGATCCAATAATGTATACTTATCGATCACATACAGCTCCAGACCGTTCAATAGCGCCCCCCATATTTCAAACGTACTTGGATCGAATACTTGGGCCCCCGTCTGTAAGATACGGTCTCCTTCTTCAAACATCATATAGCTGGTGTTCCGAACCAGCCGAACAACGTTCCGATGCTCTACCATGACCCCCTTCGGTTTCCCTGTTGAGCCCGAGGTGTACATCATATATACCAAATCGGATGATGTGTTTATAGGAGCCAGATTTGCCGGTTCCTGAGCCATATCTGCTGCTCGCTCAAGCTCGATGGTCTCGACTTGAATATCAACCTTCCCCAGATTCGCAGCCTTGGCCAGCAAGACTTGCGCCTGACTATCTTCTAATAAATAGGAAACCCGCGCTACTG
>NZ_BMKR01000083.1 GCF_014644435.1 Paenibacillus albidus
AACGATTGATCGTCTACTTATCAAGTTATAAACTTAATTGCGGTTTATATAGACTGAAAATTATCAAGACCTAAACTTAAAAAAATCAAGTAAAATAAAGGGCTCTACATATTATGCATGACTAATATGTGGAACCCTTTATGTTTAACTATCGTTACCCATTAGATTCCTGTAATACGATTAATTCTGAGCTTTGAAAAAAAACGAGCGCCTCGGTACGATGGGGTTACGCACGGGATCATTGTCCCAAAAACCCATCATCCAGGAGGTCGCTCTACTATGAAGTTTAAATCGCAGGACAAACAAAATCAACTCATTGAAAACATTTCCTCTTTGCATCTAGTTATCGGTGTAGATATCGCCCAGGAGGCTCACGTCTCTCGTGCGGTCAGCTTTAGGGGCATTGCTTTGGGGTCACCGCTAGAGTTTGGTAGTAATCATGAGGGATTTCAGCTGTTCGGTCGATGGATTCAGGATCTGCTCAACTCTTTCAACCTGAGCAAAGTCATCGTTGGTATGGAACCCACCGGACACTACTGGTTGAGCTTGGCTCGCTGGCTTTCAGGCCAAGGCATTGAGGCCGTTCTCGTGAATCCTCACCTCGTCAAAAAGAACAAGGAAAACCGCGACAATACCCCTTCCAAAAGTGACCGAAAAGATGCGCTCGTCATCGCAGATATGGTCAAAAACGGGTATTACTCCCCTGTCCGATTCAATTCCGAAGCCTATGAGGAACTGCGGATTCTCATGGCAAACCGGGACACCGTCACCAAACGGCTCAACAGTGCTGTTAACCAGATTCATCGCTGGGTAGACATTGTGTTCCCTGAACTGCGGCAGGTCTTTAAAATCCTTACCTGCACCAGTGCGATCGCTACGCTCAGGCTCTTTCCGTTACCTATGGAAATAAGCAAGTTAACCACTGAACAAGTCCTCGCTGGCTGGAAGCAATATGTGAAGCGTCATACCGGTGTTGAAACGCGCAGAGCAGCTCATTATGCTAGCAAAATGCAGTGTTGGCGCAACTCAGGCACTCCACGCTTACAAGCTTCATCTGAACCAACTGCTTGAGGAATATGACTTGGCACAGCGCCAGCTGGAACAGATTGAGACTGAGCTCCATCTCATCCTCGAACGTATTCCCTACGCGCAGAAGTTGCTTGAAATCCGGGGCATTAATGCAACGAGCTTAGCCGGTATACTAGGCGAAGCTGGTGATCTAAGCGGATTTGCACACGGAAATGCTTTCCTACGACATGCTGGTCTGAATCTAGCTGCAAGTTCCGGGAAGTGGCGTGGAAAAATGGTGCTCAGCAAACGAGGCCGCCCACGTCTGCGACGCTTTCTCTATTTAATGACGATGTGCATGGTGATGACCAATCCGGATGTTAGGGCTTTACACCATCATAACGTCGAGGTAAAGAAGTTGAAGAAAATGAAGTCCATTATGAAATTATGCGGTAAAGTCGCACGAATGCTAGTGGGCTTGGCTAAGAGCAGTGAGGCTTACAACTCGATCAAAGTCTTCCCGCAAGCAGCCTAATGCCAGTTTACCCTCACCAGCTCATGCATTCGCAGGATGACAAGAAGCACGGAGTATCGGGAGACGTTACGCAAAAGGGCTCGGACCCGTTCCGTTAGAAAGACCGACCTCCACACCTTAGTTAGATATGACGAAGGAATGAAAGGGCTATGACCCGTTGAGACATGGGAGCGAGAATCGCTAGGGCTACGTGGAGACGTGCACTATATGGAATGATATGGGTGTTGAACATCACACCTTTGTTTCCGCATGCCCTCTCTACAATCCCCAACGATTAGCTCCTTCGTGTCCTTCTTCGCTCATACTATCCTCTTGGTGAAATCCTGCGAATTCATGAGCCTGAGTGAGGAAACTGAATCATTTCGAGGGAGCTTAATACCCCACCGAATCTACCTTTGTCGAACGGCTTCCAATGAAATATGTAGCCCCACTTGCCAGTACTGTCAAAAAAATCCCCGTTTTTATTAAACATCATATTTCCCTCCCGATGGGTAGTGCACACTTATACGCTTGCGATACATTTCGTTTCCTAATCATAAGTCAACAGAAACTGTACTACCTCAGTCTTCAGCGTTTCGTGAAATTGCACGCGATCAAAGCCAGGTGGGTCCTGTGAGGGGGGAAAGGCGGGTGAAATCATCGCAGCTGGGAAAGGACTCAGGAAGGAAAAGTGTCCGGCATTCTCCACCGTCCGATAGCGAATCATCCGTGGTTCGGCAACACCTTTCAAGATGATCTGTGCGTGAAATGGAGGTGTGTACGGGTCTCGCTCCGCGTCCAGCATGAGAATGGGGAGACGAACGTCGCTTAATGCCCCCTCATTCCGGAACCAAACGGACGCCGGGGCCAGCAAAATCAGGGACTGGATTCGCGAATCGCGAAGGACATCGATTTGCTGCGGCTTCCCATTTGGGCTCTCATTAGGGAAGGAGGTCGGGACGCCGCCAGCTGCTGCCAGCGCGGTGTAGCCGCCCATGGAATGCCCGATGACCGAGAGGCTTCCCGGCTGGATAAGCCCCTTAAACCTCTCATCTTCAAAAAACCAGTCGGCTGCCATGCGAAGGTGCTGGGGTCGATAGGTGAGGTTTTGGACCGTACCTTCCAAACTATTATCGTTGCGGTTATTGTGCGGATGTTCGGGCAGGCCAACGATAAAGCCGCTGCGTGCCAAATGCCGAGCAAGCGACCAGTACACAAGCGGCGAACCGCCTGTACCGTGTGAAATGAGGACCAACCTAAACTTTCCCTCCCTCGGCGCTGCGTCTCTGGCCACTTCCAACGAGTACGGCCCTAGACGATCAGCCTGTTCCGGTGCGTCTGTCGGATACATCACGATCATAGGAAAGGTCACCCTCAATGAGTTTTCTGTAATTTGTACCTCGCAGCATCCTGCGTATCCTTCATTAATTTCTGCTTTTTTGTTCATCTTGATTTCTTCCTCTCCTTGAGAGATACGCTCCTAAGATGGCGAGCTAACGGGAATATATATGTCCAATACCGAATCCTCGTTCGTCGGTCCTAGATATCGTTGGTCGTAACGCGCGAACTCCGGGGCATTCGTACGAACGCTGCCTGACTGGGGTAACCACGTTTCGTAAATGTATTGGAACGTATCGTTGAGTCTCGCTAATGTCCCCTTATGAGTAAAAACCGCATAAGTTGCCGCTGGTAGCAGCTTAGCGACCATTCCCAAGAGAACCGTACTCTCCTCGCTGGTCGCCTCGACACAAGCGGTATAAGTGACTTCCCATTGCTCGCCCGTAAGTTCAATGACCGCATAAAATATGTCTTCCGTATCCGGTTTTCGCTTAATTTCAAACACACGCTGCCTAAAGCTCCGCCATAGCATTCCGACCTTGTCCGAATTGACACCCGGTATCGACATGCCGACCAAATGCAGATTGTCCAGGCAGACAAAAGCTGGCACGAGGGAAAAGCCCTTATGCAAATGTTGCAGCCCCACTTCATCCAAAGGAAGCTTCTCCATGGCCCGGAACAACGTGTCCTTCATGTCCCTTTGCTTGCGAAATTGTCCTGGCGAGATGGAGAACATTTTCCGAAAGGCTCGGGCGAAGGATTCCTGGGACTCGAATCGGTACTGGATGGCAATATCTATGATCCTTTGGTTGGTATGAAATAAATCGTATGCCGCGTGCGTCAATCTCCGCTTGCGTATGTACTCTGAGACGGAGGATCGGGTAACTGATAGGAAGATCCTGTGAAAATGGTAAGGCGAATAGCCGGCAGCTTCCGAAACCTTGGCGCTTAAACTCTCATCGGTCAGATGATTTTCAATATAGGAAATGGCCTTGATTACCGAATCTTTATAGTTCACATTAATGCCTCCATAGAGATATTATCACTGTACGACAGATGAAACGCTCGGTTTTGATATTTTTTGCGGAATGTTACTTTTCTTACCGTTCAATGAAGTGCAACTAAAATTTTTCGTAAATCTGAGCATAAGCCTTTTTCATTTCTTCTCGTAATTCTTTGTTCTCGTTCTCCAGTGCTTTGATTTTGCGTTTTAACGTTTCGATGAGTATATCCTTATTCGCATCATTCATCTCACGCTTGATTTGCTTTGGAGTAGGTGCTTGTGATTGTTGAGGGCGTAAGGATTCGATCCTCTCGCGGATATCTGAATGGTTATATAAACTCGCTTTCGATACACCCGATTCTTCTGATACGCTATTGAAATTAATGCTCTTGTTGGCTCGTAAGAGGCGTTTAATCGCCTGATCTACCTTCTCTAAGGTACTCGCCTTCCGTTGGGCATGGATTCTCTTCAGATGAGCTGTACGGTCGTAATTAGCCATTTCCAGCACTCACCTTTCTTTTTATACGGTCTTGTCTACCGAAAATGATATTGCCTTCTTGAAGGTTAGTTAGAATCCCCTGAAAACGTAGTAGATTTTTCTCATTCTTCTCAGCCATATCTTCACGACCATGTTGTTTTGCTGCCTCAATAGCCTTTGAAGTGGTTTTAATATGCAGTTCATATTTCTGTACATCCAATTCAGAGAAGCCTATGGCTAAATCTTTACATGGGCTTCCTCCATTACACGTTAAGCAAGGTGGTGCTTCCATGTGAGGGCATTCACCTTTTAAACGAGCGTGGCATGTCCCATAAGGGTTATCCATTGCATTCAACTTATGGTCTTGCCATAACGCATTTAAGATCTCTGCAGGAATGTCTTCTCCCACTTTAATTTCTTGCACATCACCGTTAAGGTCAAAGCTAAAAACACCTTGATTGATTACAGTTTCAAAAGCCTTTCTTTTCGTATCATCCAACAACTTTGCATACCGCAAGGTCATTTCAGGAGAAGCATGGGCTAACAACTCTTGGACAGTCAGAATGTCCGCTCCACCATTTAGCATCTTTACTGCATAAGTATGTCTAAACTGATGGGTTTTAAAGTGAAATACATTCCCATTTTCATCGGTGATATTCTTTTTCATAGCCAGTTCATTTAATTGTCTCAGAAGCCAATGCTGGCTGAATGGCCTTCCTTTGCGAGCGCCACGATAACGAACAAAAATTAATCCTTCTGGATTATTATCTTGATTGCTTTTTTCTTTTGAATGTTGAATGAGAACTGCAAGAATATCCGCCAACTTTTCGTCAATGGGAATTCGATGACCTTGAACATAAGTCTTTTCAATATCTGTTACAATGGAGTATTTGCCGTTTAGTTTTACTAAGCAGCCCGAAGTTAAGCCTAACACATCGGAAACGCGTAGCCCTGTTTTAAAGGCAACCCATACGATAGGAGTTATCTCTTTAGGTAAGTCATTAATATGGGTGAATAATTGCTCTAAAACATAATCTGGAATGTAGTCAATTTGGTCAATAGATGTTTTTCGAAGCTTGGGCTTATCCTCTGGAAAAAGGAGTCTTTGTACAGGAGTTTCAGGAGCGATGTCATATTCGTAACGGTGAAGATCCTCCAGAAACTTGCCGACAACTAGAACTCCTTTGTATAGAGAAGACGACAAGATGAAACGAACGAAATTGTACTTTAACTTTCATCGAGAGCGCAGCGATCTTTCCCCGGGATGGCACAATGATATTGCATCATTTAAATCCTCTAGGGAGGTATGCGATCATTCATTAATTATAAATGCTGTGCATCTGCTTATACATCATTAGTAGATTCATTTTTGCGGTTTGTTTCTAACTAGCTAGATTAAACGTGCTGATTACTTTAAATAATTCATAGAATGGAAAATTTGGAATTTTGGTATATTTTACCTTGTAAAAATAATCCATGTATATTGCCATATAAATATTCCAAATAATGAAAGAGAGTGATAAAAATGAGTTTCAAAAAATTATTACTAACTTCTTTATCTGTTTGTCTTTTGGCGGTAGGATCACCTGTATGTGCATCTAGTAGTGTTGAAGAAAGTCCTGCTTCTGCTATTGCACAAACTATCGATCTGGAAAATGATTTTGATGAATTGTCTAAAGATGTAATCGTAAGTGATGTTTTAACTTACGATGAAATGGTTTCACTCATGTCTGAAGAACAAGGTATCACAGAGGATGAAGCTTCTGCTATCATTCTAAATAATTCAGATGCCAATAATAGAAGCTCGTTAGAAAGTAGAGAAGCGGCAGCACGCTTAAACACATATAGAACTGTAACCAAAATGCTCGATGGTTGATAACTCCTACTATAGACCATCAATCGAGTTCTACTGTCAAACAACTGAAGGTGCAGGTTTTCATGGTATTTTAAAAATCATGAACTCTAGTATGAATACATTGTTTTATAATGGTTCTACTTACACCGCAAAGACTTATGTTGGTACCCTTTACGTGAATCTTCAAGATGCAAATACCATTTACTACATTGCAGACGGGAAATTTTATAATAACGGTGGTGTTCAATCAGTTACTGGTAATGTAGAAATAAGCATTGGTGGTGCAGCAACTCTTGGAATTTCTGCTACCGCTGCTACTAATTTGTATATGACGATTTTCCAATCCGGTCCTTTTCTTTGGTACTAAAATAAAAAAATAAAACCATGAAAGATCGCTTAAGCGATCCTTCATGGTCAGATTGTCGAGAAACCCAGGTCATTTCTTTGACTCTGGGTTTCTTTTTACGTTCA
>NZ_BMKR01000084.1 GCF_014644435.1 Paenibacillus albidus
AGTTTGATCTATTATCCATGAGTTGTACTTTCCGTGTCCACCTCTTAGTCTAAATCACTGTTCCGCATAGAAGGAGAAAACGTTTCGTTTCGTCAAATAAGGCATACTGAGTCCGCTTCCTCACCATTCTCAATTATACAGATAATCCGCTGGATACGATGCTGCATTTTGCAAAAAGGCAGTTCTCCCGAAAACAGCTTCTAAAAATGATGCAATGATCTTATTGTTTTATAATTTGTGTTATTGTATATATTGCAATAGTGTGTGTCGTACAGTATGATGCAATCAGGAGTTGATAACGGAATGGACATCAATGAAACGATTAATGGACTAACGCAGGAATTGCGGCGCGGCACCATCATTATTGGCGTGCTCAGTCAATTATCCGAACCCCAATATGGCTATTCCCTGGTCACTGTATTAAAGGATAAGGGCATCCATGTCGATCCCAATACGCTATACCCTTTGCTGCGCCGTCTGGAGAAGCAGGAATTGCTTGCAAGCTCATGGGACACCAATGAGGCCCGCCCCCGCAAGTATTATGTACTGAGCTCTGCAGGAAAGGAAGTTTACGAGCGGTTGTGTCAGGAATGGATGGATATGGTGTCGAGCATGGATAGTTTAATTGGAGGAGGAAACGGGAATGGAATTAGTTAAACGTTACATCTATGCCGTGACCAAAAAGCTGCCCGAGCAGCAAAAAGCCGATATCGAGAAAGAGCTGAAAGGATTAATTGAAGATATGTTGGAGGACCGGGCTCCTGCCGGCCATGCAACCCGGGAGGACGTCGAAGCGGTTCTCCTGGAGCTCGGCGATCCGGGCGAACTGGCGGATAAGTATAGAGGAACCAGGCGTTATCTGATCGGTCCCGATCTTTTTGACACCTATCTATCTGTTCTAAAAATCGTCGTTATCGCTATCACCATTGCCATGACCGCTTTATTCAGTGTCGAAAGCATCGTCAATCCTACCCATGTGCTGGATCAATTCGTAAGTTATATCGTGGATCTTATTATAAGCTTGTTCCAAGGGTTCACATGGGTAACTCTTATTTTTGGAGTAGCAGAATATAAAGGGGTGCACCGCAGCAAGCAAAAAAGCAAAACCTCCCCTTCCTGGGAGCCCACCCAACTGCCGCCCCTGCCCACACAGCTGACCCGGATTAAACGTTCTGACCCTATTGCAAGTATTATTTTCACCATATTATTTGCGGCTCTGTTTCTCTTCTCCCTGGAGCTGTTTGGGGTTTGGTTCTTTCAGGAAGGCGGCCCCCGGGTTGTCGTACCTTTTTTCAATGAAGAGGTAATGCGGAGATTTGTCCCTTTAGTTGGTATCGCTTTGGCTCTGAGTCTGGTGAAGGATGTGGTCAAAATGATCACAGGAAAATGGACGATCGCTCTTATCGGCTTTGATATTCTGGTCAGTATCCTTCATTTCATTGTGGCGTTGTTCATGTTCGCAGACAAGTCCGTTTGGAATCCCGCCTTCATGCAGCAGTTGGCAAGTTCCCGCTCCCTCGCTGCCGGAAGTGAAGCCTTGCGGACAGCCGGCAGCATCTGGGAGCGTGCCCAGGATGGTATTATTATTGCCATCGGATTGGTTATTGCCGTCGAAGTAATCACCCTTCTGATCAAGTTATTCAAGATCAAGAATGTCTCTTAGCATCAGTCCGGCAAGCCAAAAGAGCCAAAAGATAAGGTTCAGCCGGCTAATCTGTTCACTTATAACTTAGAGGAAAGAGGTTCTCTCATGTCTACTCATACCAATTTCAACTACCAAACTTACGATGCCGTGGGTCTCGCCGCTCTAGTCAAAGCCCGTGAGGTATCCCCCCGCGAGCTGGTCGAGGCCGCTTATGCCCGGCTGGATGAGGTCAACCCGCTGCTGAATGCCGTCGTGCGTACCCGCCGCGACGCCGCATTGAAAGAAGCGGACGCGCTGCCCCTCCTGGAAGAGGACGGCTCGCGACCGTTTGCAGGGGTTCCCTTCCTGCTGAAGGATATCTCCCAGGCCATTGGCGGTGAACCGCTGACCTCGGGAGCCCTGCTGCTGAAAGACCACATCGCGCGGCATGATTCGAACTTTGTTGCCCGGCTCAGACGCGCCGGCTTCATCCCGCTCGGGCATACGAACACGCCCGAATTCGGGCTGAAGAATATCACCGAGCCACTCCTGCACGGTCCGGCCCGCAACCCGTGGAACCCACTACATTCGCCGGGCGGATCAAGCGGCGGTGCAGCCGCTGCGGTGGCGGCAGGCATCGTTCCGGCGGCCGGGGCCAGCGACGGGGGCGGCTCCATCCGCATCCCGGCTTCGTTCACCGGCCTGTTCGGCCTTAAGCCGACGCGCGGGCGGACACCGGTCGGCCCCGGGGCCGGGCGCCAATGGCAAGGCGCGTCGATTGACTTTGCGCTGACCCGTTCCGTGCGGGACAGCGCCGCCCTGCTCGACCTGCTGCAAATCGTGCAGCCGGAAGCAGCCTTTCAGACACCGCTGTATCCCGGTGTCTATGCGGACGACCTGTTCAAGCCAGCGAACCGCAAGCTGCGGATCGCTTTTACTACAGCCTCGCCTGTAGGAACGCCGGTTCACGAAGAAGCCGTGAAGGCTGTCATGCAGACCGTAAAATGGCTGGAGGCGGAAGGCCATGAAGTGGAAGAGAAGCTGAGTCCTGTCAACGGTGTCCGGCTGATGGAGAACTACTATATGATGAATACCGGTGAAGTTGCAGCTATGTTCGTCTCGCTGGAGCGGATGCTGGACCGGCCGATCGCCGCCAGCGAAGTGGATATCGTAACCTGGGTGCTCGCGGAAGCCGGTAAAAAGGTCTCCGCCGCCGATTTTGTGCACAGTCTGCATGAATGGGATATCGCCGCTGCCCAAATGGCGGGGCTCCTAAGCCGCTACGATCTCTATATTACGCCGACCAACGCCGATGTTGCGCCTAAGGTTGGCCAGCTTACACAAACCCCCGAGGAAACGCTGAGGCTGCTGCAAGTCAGCGAGCTGTCCAAGGACAAACAGCAGCAGCTGATCTACGAGATGTTCGAGCCAAGCCTAACCTATACGCCATTTACCCAGCTCGCCAATCTGACTGGACAACCGGCAATGAGCGTTCCGGTGCATCGGTCGCCAGAAGGTCTGCCCATCGGGGTGCAGGTCATGGCCACCAAAGGGCGTGAAGACCTGCTGCTCCAGCTCGCCGCACGGCTGGAGCAATCCAGGCTGTGGGTCGGAATGAAAGGCAATCCGCTATATCCGTTATTGTAAAACAGTGGATTGGGTAATATAATTATTAACTATCCAATCATAGTGTTAACAATGGGTGTCCAGCCCTTAACTGATCTACGGAGGGCATGTTATGAAACTTGATTTGACAGAAGAATCCCTGCCGGTGTATGAGGCGTTAGCGAGCGCAGTACGCCTGCATATGCTGCGCCTCCTGGCCGAGCAGCCGATGAATGTGAAGGAGCTGGCCGCCGCCGTGAAGCTGAGCAGCGCCATTATGACTATGCATGTCCGCAAGCTGGAAGCAGCGGGACTGATCACCACGCATATGGCTCCGGGGCGAAGCGGGCTGCAGAAGATTTGCACACTTGCCGCCGAAGGAGCGGAGATTGTGTTTCCAGGCAAACCCGGAACCCGGCGCAAGAGCTTCCGCAAGGAAATACCGGTCGGCCACTATTCCGACTTCCGGATCGAACCGACCTGCGGACTCTCCACCACTGAGCAGGTGATCGGCAGCTTCGACGACCCCCGCTATTTCTGGGATCTTGAGCGGATGAATGCCGGCATCCTCTGGTTCGGCAAAGGCTACATCGAATACAAGATTCCCAATTTCCTGCTGACGGGACAGCAGCCTGAGGAGCTTGTGATTACAATGGAAATTGCCTCCGAAGCACCATCGGTGAATAATAACTGGCCTTCGGATATAACGTTCACCCTCAATGGCCGGAAGCTTGGCGACTGGACCAGTCCCGGTGACTATGGAGACAGCCGGGGTAAATACACCCCTGCCTGGTGGCCGCAGCTGACCAACCAATACGGTCTGCTCAAGCAGCTCCGGGTTACGTCCAAAGGCACATTTATGGACGGGCTGAAGCTGTCGGATGTCACACTGGATGAGGTAGACATCCGCAGCAAGCAATGGACGTTGCGGCTGTCGGTGGAAGAGGATGCGGAACATATCGGTGGATTGACCTTGTTCGGCAAAGGCTTCGGGAACTACAACGAGGATTTGACGGTAGAGCTTTTTTATACCGATGCACACAAATAAAAAGCCGTATTCGCCTCTTCAGAGAGGGGGCGAATACGGCTTTTGTTCTGCTGAAGTTTATGCCGGATAAGGGCGCCACAATCCGCCCCCAGGCAGCGGACAGCCGCGTTCCTTCAGCTTGGCCACTACCGGAATAATGCACCCGCAGGCTACACAAGTTACGCCATCCTGCAGTTTGGGACAGGTTCCGCAGAGTGCGGTACGCTCGGCATACACTTCATCCGGCACACAATTCTCCGGCCCGAACATGGATGACGCCAGGATGCGCTTGATCTGTGCTTCGGTAACCTTATAATCGTCACGGCATCCTTTGCAGGCTGATGTAGTAGACATGAAACTTCCGCTCCTTTAAGCTTGTGGCTTAATCGCAAGTACCGTTACGGACATCGGAGGCAATTCTACAGTTAGACGGTTACCTTCAAGCTTATAAGCGTCGAAGGACTGAGGCGCTACCACTTCAGGCTCGCTGAACGTATTATGGGCATCCAGGCGATCTCCGGCCAGAACCGTTCCGGTTACTTCTACAGCTCCCAAAGCCAACCCGCGCAGTTCCAGCGGCACGATTGAAGACGCCGCATGATTTAAGTTGCACAGGCTGACATGGATCACACCCTCGCTGTTCACCGACGCCGACGCCGACACTTCGGGAATCTCGCGGCCTTCCAGACTGTACGCCGCACTGTCCAGTGTCATATCCAGCAGTTCAGCATCCTGGTGGACCTTGAACATGTTAAATACATGATACGTAGGTGTAAGTACCATCTTCTCGCCTTCGGTCAGAATCACAGCCTGCAGCACGTTCACCGTCTGGGCTATATTTGCCATCCGCACCCGGTCGCTGTGCTTGTGGAAAATATTCAGGGTCACCCCGGCTACAAGCGCATCACGAATCGAGTTCTGCTGGTAGAGGAAGCCCGGATTGGTGCCCGGCTCCACATCATACCAGGTCCCCCACTCATCGACGATCAGGCCTACCCGTTTCTCAGGGTCGTATTTGTCCATAATCACACTGTGTCTGGTCACGAGTTCATCCATACGCAACGCTTTCTCCAGAGTGGAGAACCATTCCTGCGTTTCAAAACCGGTGGCGGCTCCCTTGTTGTCCCAGCTCGGACCCGGAATCGTGTAGTAATGCAGCGTAATGGAATCCATGAACCGTGTGGCTTCGCGCATCAGTACTTCCATCCAGTGGTAGTCATCTACATTTGGCCCACAGGCAATCCGGTGAATGCGGTTGGAATCATAATTGCGGACATACGTCTGGTAACGGCGGTACAGATCGGCATAATACTCCGGACGCATGTTCCCCCCGCAGCCCCAGTTCTCATTGCCCACGCCAAAATAGGTCACTGCCCACGGCTCCTGTCTGCCGTTCTCCTGACGCAGCTCGGACATCGGCGAGACGCCGCCGAACGTCAGATATTCCACCCACTCGGACATCTCCTGAACGGTGCCGCTGCCGACATTGCCGTTGATGTAAGGCTCACATTCCAGCATGGCGCATAGCTCCATAAATTCATGGGTGCCGAAATGGTTGTTCTCGACCACACCGCCCCAATGCGTGTTAATCATCCGCTTGCGGCCTTCCCGGGGACCGATGCCGTCTTTCCAGTGATATTCGTCGGCAAAACAGCCGCCCGGCCAGCGCAGCACCGGAATCTGCATTTCTTTGAGCGCTTTCACAACATCGTTGCGAATCCCCTTCGTGTTAGGAATCGGCGAACCTTCCCCGACCCAAATCCCTTCATAAATACAACGTCCCAGATGTTCGGCGAAATGACCATAAATATTTCTGTTGATCTTTCCTTTGCGGAGATCCGTGTTAAGTACAGCGCGTTGTGTCATTTGCAGGTGCCGCCTCTCAAAATTAATATTTATATTAACTAATTAATACTAATATAAATATTATAGGCAGTGGAAACCCTTTTCGTCAATCTTTATGTTATGAACTTGTCTCCTCCCTAATTTTTGACCGCTGCGACCAGTAAGAACATGGGACGGCGCACTTCCTCCTGCCAAGCTGGATGCCGGGCCAGCATGTCCGGGGTCGGCTGGAGTTCTGACAGTCTGGCAGGCGCCTAGTACTGTATCAAACTTAATAGTATGAAAAAGAAAAATCGGTTAATGTTTTGCTA
>NZ_BMKR01000085.1 GCF_014644435.1 Paenibacillus albidus
TCAAGATGGACGTTAATCTCCAATACAAAATCCTTGACAAGTATTAGCTGGTTTTTGTGTCATAATCATCGTTACCCTTCCTTTCGCTTCGGGGACGCAGCGAAGCGCCGTTGTTTTTGCCAAGTTAAATATGGAGTTTTCCAGCGTTGTTTTTCTGAGCGTAATCATGCAGCTGCAAGTGCCCCCCACGAGCGCCAGCCCATCCAGAATTGAAGCTGTACAGATTGCTGGGTAATCTCGAGTATAAGCAGTATTTTCTACGGGATGACGATACATCACCGGCTAGATGTCCATTCCATCGTGCTATCCAAAAGGGAGAAGGCGGCGGAATAGACCGGAGGCCATACCAAAAGTAGCAGATCCACATCCGGTGAATCTGTTTAATTTCTAATTTCTAAATGGAAGTTAGTGTAACGACTTACTCTCTTGAATTTCATGTTCTTCAACATAATTCCGATAATTCCTCCCATTGTAGTAATCAATAATATCCTGATTAATCTCCGGATAGAGTTGAATGGAATACAATTCAGAAATAGGGAGCCACTTCACACCAATTTGCTGAGGATCTGGAGATTCGGGGAGTTGGGGGTTCGATCCAGTCTTCAATTTACATTCAAATGTCACGCCTACAGAGTGGGTGTCCCCGTATATGTAGTTGCTTTTAGTTGGTTGATATTCGTATACAAATGCAACAGGACCCACTTCTATCTCCACACATGCCTCTTCTTTTGCTTCCCGTTTTACAGCTTCAATCAGTGTTTCACCTGGCTCAAGGCCACCTGCCGGAAGATTGTAATGCACTCCATCTCCATTGTCGTTGTTAAACTCAACCAGCAGAATAGCACCATTCTCAATGATTAATGCACAAGCACGCAGTCGTATCTTTTCCATCTAATATCATCACATCCTTATCAATTTCTAAGAGCTACGTTTGTCTTTCATCATAAAATCATAAAGGAATGCTATCTTGGACACTCTATGTCCTAATTGTGCTGAATCATGATTATAACATGGAGAGTGACTATACAATGACCATGGCTAATATAAACGGATACTCGATGCATTTTATTGATCGCGGAACAGGAACCCCCATCCTCTTTATTCATCCACCGGTACTTACAAGCTTAAATTTCATTTATCAAATCCAGGGGCTGTCCCCTCATTTTCGAACTATAACTTTTGATATCAGAGGACATGGCGGGAGCGGGCCTTCCGAACAAGCGCTTACTTATCCTTTAATCGTTGAGGATATCAAACAGTTGATCGACCAGTTAAACATCGAAAAAGTTTTTTTATGCGGATATTCTACCGGAGGTTCGGTTGTACTCGAGTTTCTCTTGACTCATCCTGAGCGGGCATGGGGAGGGATCATTATCGGCGGAATGTCGGAGGTCAAAGGTGGGCGTCTCCGAAACAAAATATCTTTGGGCGCTGTATTCTCCAAATTTGGTGCAGTTGGCATGATCGCGTTGTCTACTGCCTGGACGCAAGCTAAAAATATTTCTTTGTTCCGTGAGTTATTCAACGATGCAAAAAAAGGAAATGCCAAAAATGCGGAACAATATTACCGGTACAGTCTGAAATATAACTGTACCTCGCAACTTGGGAACATCCATCTTCCCGTCCTGTTAGTTTACGGGGAGAAAGACAAGCCTTTCCATCCATATGCCCGAATGTTGCATCAACGACTGCCTAAGAATGAGCTGGTATTCATTAGTAAAGTCGATCACCGGATTCCAACGAAAGCCCCAGGACCACTGAACGAACGGATCGAGCAGTTCATTCGCCGCTTCAGCACCTGACCACATCTATACCTATTGCCCTTAGGGACGTCATAGTTTCTTATTAGACAGTCACCCTTTTGCCTCCAGGCGATATGCTGTTGGTATAAGGAGGGCTGTTCATGCCGCTTTTGCTTCAATATACGGAAATCGAGAATGAAGAGCTTTCTCTGGAAGCCTGGAAGAAAGAGGCCTACCGGCTGTTTGCTTCCAAGATAAGTAACCCTGAAGCACGGTTTCCCTGCATTCCGGCCACACAAGCCTTCGCCCTGGGTCACCTCCGTTATGGTTTTGTGCCTAATCCCAGGCATGAATCGGCAGGCCGGAAGCTGACGGAGCTCATCGCCGAGTATGGTAAATCTTCGCATTCTTTTGGTGATTACACATCGTTGGTTGTCTTTTTTGAGTCAGAGGAGAAGATTAGAGATGTCTTGGAATATGAAGAAGTATTCTGGGACTTATTAAGCCAGGTCAGCTGTTTGGACAGTACGCCATGGCCGAAGGACATTCCGGAAGATCCGGAGCAGGCGATGTGGGAATTCTGTTATGACGACGAGCGGTATTTCGTCTACTGTGCTACCCCGGCACATACATCCCGACAGAGCCGGAGTTTCCCTTATTTTATGCTGGCTATGACACCACGCTGGGTATTGAACCAGTGGAAAGCACATCCTCAAAAAGCAGCTGCTATTGCTCCCCGAATCCGTGCCCGTTTGGCCGCTTACGACGCAGCGCCAGCCCATCCGGAGTTGAAGCTGTACGGATCGCAGGGGAATCTCGAATATAAGCAGTATTTTCTGCGGGATGACGATTCATCTCCTACTGGATGTCCATTCCATCGTGCGATTCAGAAGGAGCAGGCGGAGAAGTAGACCAGAGGCTATATTAAAAGGCAGATCCCCACCCGGTGTATCTGCTGCTTTAATGTTTAGCTGAGTCCCATTTCATAAAGTACTACATCTTCATAAACTCCGGACTTTATTATGTGCCTAGTATGGGAAGAAAATAAAGCGATAGACTGGCTCAAATAAAAAGACAGCGGCAGCCTTGGACGAAATAAAGTCCTAGACTGCCGCTGTTTGATTCAACTAACGTTTCACGTTGAATGAGAAATAACATCTTTTTGTTCGATTATATTATTGAATTAGATTGTTGCGATTTAGCTATACCCATCCCTGTGTCCTTCTCAGTCAGTCGATAACCAGTCTCCCTTTGCGACCAGTTGCACTTTCCCGGAAACCTGGATATCATAGGTGCCATTTTTTAATTTGGCTTGAATATTTACTCTTGATGGACGTCCCATCTCGTAGCCCTGATTGACACGAACATCAATATTTTCTTTATTGAAGAACCTATATTTCAGAAGGTAGCCCGCCAAATTACCATTTGCGCTACCTGTCGCCGGGTCCTCGTAAAAGCCTGTGTTGTCCATGAATACCCGCACACGAAGGCAGTTTGTGTCCTTGCTTTCCTCCTCAGAAAAAACAAGCAGGTTACAGTAATAATAAGTATCCAAAAAGCGTTTGAATTGTACATGGTCGATGCTGCATCGTTGTACCGCGTCGACCGCTTTCAGTGGGACAATGATGCAAGGCAGTCCTGTGGAGACCTGCTGGATTGGATAATCTGTTCGTATGTCCTCCACTTGGATATTGAGCACCCTTGCGACAAATTCGAACTGGTCTATTTTCATGCCGAAGGAAGGTTCGTTTTGACTCATGGTGAGAGTATCGCCGTTAAAAATAACTGGAATTTGTCCGACAGGCAGGTTCAAGACGACTTTAGAGGCATTTCCGTTTTCCATTATCCGGTTGATGATATACGCTGTGCCCAAGGTTGGGTGACCCGCGAAGGGCAACTCTGCATCTGGGGTGAAGATTCGAACATCATACCCGCCATTTTCTTGTTTATTGGACATGATGAAGGTCGTTTCCGAAAAATTAATTTCTTTGGCAATCTGCTGCATCTCCTTCATTGTGAGGTTACTGTCTGGCACTAGAACAGCAAGCTGATTTCCCTGATATTTTTCTTCAGCAAAGACATCTACGATATAAAAATCCATATCAATTTCTCCTTTTTGTTCTATTCCAGATTTTCTAAATTCAACTGGTCATAAACTATTCTTTTAGCGGCTTCTGTAGCAAAACCTAATCCCCCAAATGGGCGGCCTACCCAATAGCCCAACTCTGCTTGATGATCTGATTTTGTTACACGCAAACTAACGCATTCTACAAAGATTCTGGGCCATAGTATAAGTATACCTCTTCTAGATACTTAATGGTCTCTTGTTGAGCTTCTGATTTTATTTGGATATCACGTTCATAACCTTGTCTAAGATTTAAATATAGGGATATGGTTGCTCAACGCTTCAAATACAGATGAGGATAATTGATTACGTAAGCGCTTTTTGTCCACCTTATCCACGGCCGTTCGAGGCAAAGTATCCAGGATGAACAAATGAGATGGCCATTTGTGCCGTGCGAGACTTGGTTCGCAGTACTTCTGCAGCTGTGCCAGGTTCAAGGTATAACCTTCCCGTAGAACTATGCAAGCGACAAGCGTTTCACCCTCGCAATGTAGTGGGATTCCGATTACAGCCACATCATGAACCCTCTCATGGCTTGCGATCACCTGCTCTACTTCAGCACAATACACGTTTGAACCGTCAACTATAACTATATCCTTCAGTCGATCCAATATATAAAGATAACCATCGGCATCCAGATAGCCAACGTCACCGGTCCGAATCCAACCCTCGAGCATCGCTTCGTTGGAAGACTCCGGTTGACGCCAATACCCTATCATAGTCTGCGTACCTTGAACAACTATTTCGCCGGGCTCGTTTGTTTCTACCGCCTGACCGTCCCCCCTGATAATCCGAACCTGAAAGGCCCGTTCCCCCTGTGCGGCTAGATCGGCTGGACGACCTACAGATCGAAGACGAACGGGATCGTCTTGATGCCGGACAGGAAATAATCTGCTGATGGACATTCCGCATTCCGCTTGCGAATAGTTGTTGACAATCATCGCTTCCGGGAATTGCACAACCGCATCCCGCAGGGTTTCCGGTGCTATGATAGACCCGCCGCAACCGATCACCTTCAGGCTTTGGATATCCCTTCCGGTTGCAGCTGTCTCTCGAGTGAGGTCGCGAAGCAACTTACCGACTGTACTGAGATGTGTAATCCGGTCGTGTTCCACGGCCTCCAGTATGCTGTGCACGTTTGCCGGATACTCGTCCAGAAAGACCAAGCAGCCTCCAGCGGCCATAGTCGCCCACAGCTGGAATTGACCAACAAGATGCGATATGTTGAGCACCAGTACACGACGCCTGATATCATAACCGAAACCAGCGGAAGGGGTAAATTGATTCCAGGTTGCCATGCCACGATGCGAATGCATTACCCCCTTCGGTTTACCCGTTGTTCCGCCTGTATAGATCAGAACGGCTGGTTCGTCTGAACTTCGCTTGCAAGTGCCACTTGGAGGCGATCCCTGTTTCTTCCGCAAAAGAGAATTTAGCGAAGTAGAAGTTGAACCTTCTTCCGTTGTGAACAGCATTGGAGGATTCGAGAGAAGTTTTATCATAGAGTTAGCGGTATCGGAGTAACGATTGTCATGAATAAGCATGTGCGGTTCCGCGTCCTCAAGAATGGCTGCGATCTCGGGTGCAGTAAGTAAAGGGGACGGCACGAGCGGAATAACACCAATCCCAACTGCGGCATAAAGTGCTAGAACAAGTTGCGGATCGGGATTACCGAGTAGAGCAAGCCGATCCCCTGGCCGAAGGCCCTCGGCATACAGGGCGTGACTGAGTTGTTCAGCCTGACGATGCAGTTCTCCATAATTTATATACTGCCCGTGACTCAGAAGCGCTGGTGCCTCAGGGTACAAACTTGCTGCCAATGACAAGCGTTCAGATAAAAGCAATATTATCCTCTCCAATATTTTAATTTACCTTAATAGGGTATGAAAACTAGGAATAAGAAAAGAGTACCACACATCTGGAAGGATTAGGTTTGAACCTCTCATGACTAAAGTCACGAGATTCTTGGGTAGTCCCTTCTAACGAAGAGAAATATACCAAGCTAACCCTGTCGTTCCGACAGTTCGTGTAAAGATTACACCTCAAGAAGTCTTTTGCCTTCGGCAAGAATGTTCAGGCTTGCGTTAAAGTCT
>NZ_BMKR01000086.1 GCF_014644435.1 Paenibacillus albidus
ATCTAAAGCTTGCGAACTGACCTTTTTACTGTGTCCACTCTATTGACAGAAGTACACAGGAGCTCTTATTTCATGATGTCTAACCCACTATGAGGGTTAATGGATTATTTAGCGGCTGCTGAGTCCGTTTGACCAGAAAAGTGAGCTTATTTCGCGTAATAGCGCTTCTCTGGTCCGTTAAGCCTGTCAACAGTTCAGTTTTATTTTGAGATGATCCTTTACAGAAGGAATTGAAGCATTTGGAGGAAGACGATCTATGTGGTTTATCTATGCCGCCGCTGCAGCAACCTGCTTTGGGCTGCGCGGAATCCTGTATCAATGGACGTCCCAGCGTCCGCTCGACCGGAATTTGCTTTTGTTTGGCGTCTATTTGTCCGGCACGCTGATTGCACTCGGTATGAACTTATTTATGGGACAGCCGTGGACCGGCGGGGTCCTAATCGGCCTCTTGATGGGTTTGTTCTCGTTTATTGCCAACGCTGCCATGTATAAGGGATATGCCGTAGGCAAAGCTTCTCTGATTGCGCTATTCACCGGCCTGCCGCCGGTTGTTGTGGTGATTGTGGCTTATTTGCTGTGGGGAGAGACACTTAATGGCTGGCAGCTGGCTTCTTTTGCCGTAGTGATCCTGGGGCTGCTGCTTATTAAATATTCCCAGGACTTGAAGCTGGGGAAGCTGAAAGGGGTTCAGTGGGGGCTTTTGACCCTGCTGTTCTTCGCGTTTACCGACCTTTCCTCCAAGCAAGCTACATTGGCGGGTGCCGCTACACTTCCGGTGTTGGCCGTTATGTACGGAACAGGGGCGGTGTTATTTGGTACGGTGTGGGCCTCAGGAAGGCTCCAAGCAGCTGGACAGGTTGTTCATACAGCAGCAGCGCTGGATGATCAGGCAGCCCCGGCAGCTGCCCTGCTGCCAACAACTGAGGTTGCCGGAAGCTGGAGCAGCGGGAGAACGTTCGCCTGGGGCATGTTCGTCGGCATCTCCAATATTGCCGGCATGCTGTTCATGATTCCGGCCCTCCGCGAAGGTGTGACCGGAATTGTCTCGGCGATCGCAGCCATGAACGTTGTGTTCGTGCTGCTGTACGCCCGTTTTTACTTGAAGGAGCTCATGGCCCGGCGGGAGGTTGTTGGCCTTGCCCTGGCACTGGGCGGGATTGTGCTGCTGAGGGTGCTGGCGTAATTTCACCGTGAAGCGAGCGAAGGCTGCGTTGTCCTGACGAGGACGATGCGGCCTCTTGCCGTTGCCTTGGGTAGTGTATAAGGCGGAAAAAAGCCCGCTTTACGGAGCATTGCCCCCTATTACAGGGCGAGCTGTACGTTGAACTACCCAAGTGTACCTATCCCCGGGATACAACATCCACTATGATCTACTCGTGTAGAAAGCGCTATCACACGAGGAATGATACCAAGGCCAGAGGGGGTAGTTGGATTTGAAGCGAATGGGAAAAAGGATGGGGATGAGCCTGCTGATCTTCATTATTGCGGCAGCGCAGTTCGGCTTCATGGGAACAACTCGCAACACGGCAAAGGCGGCTGACAAGAGCCTTGCCCAGAAGCCTTATATGGGCTGGAGCAGCTTCAGCATGCAGGTGTATGAACCATCAGGCAACTGGACATCGGCGGAGAGCCTTAAAAAGCAGTCGGATGCCATGCATGAGAAGCTACAAGCGCACGGTTACAACTATATTAATATTGATGCGGGCTGGAATGGCGGCATGGACGAATATGGCCGGCCCATTCCAAGCACCACACTGTATCCGAACGGGTTTCAGGAGGTCATTGATTATGTGCACAACAACGGGCAAAAAATCGGAATCTATCTGATTCCGGGGTTATCCATTACAGGCTACAACGAAAATTATGAAATCTATGGCACCGGCGGGCTGTGCCACATGCAGGATATTGCTGCGCAGCCGCTGCAGATCGTAGATGCCTGGAATGCTTACAGCTACAAAATTGATTTCACCAATCCCTGCGCCCAGCAATATATTGACTCGGTTGCTGACCTGCTTGGCGAGTGGGGGATTGATTTCGTCAAATTTGACAGCGTTACACCGGGTTCTGGGATCAACGACCTCAGCCGTGATTCCCGTGCGGATGTCGAAGCCTGGTCCAAGGCTTTGGCCAGGCATGACATCTGGTTTGAGCTTTCTTGGGCACTGGATCACAATTACGTGGACTTCTGGAAAAAACATGCCAACGGCTGGCGGATTCATTGGGATGTTGAATCCTATAACAGCAATGTCGGGCTGACTGAATGGACCAACATAGCCAGATTGTTCCCCGCTGCCGCCATCTGGTGGCGGGACGCAGGCCCCGGCGGGTGGAACGACTTTGATTCGCTGAACGTCGGGAACGGGTCCATGGATGGTCTGACCAAGGATGAGCGGCAGACTGCCATGACCTTCTGGGCAATCTCTGCAGCCCCGCTGTACGCAGGTAATGATCTGACCCGTCTGGACAGCTACGGTCTGGAGCTGCTTACCAATGACGAGGTGATTGCAGTCAATCAGGCCGGACGTCCGGCCCATCCGGTATCCATCGATACCCAGCAGCAGGTCTGGTATGCCAACAACGGCGACGGCACTTTCAATGTTGCCCTGTTCAATCTGGGCAGCCGGAGTGCGGAGGTGGAGGTCAAATGGAGCGATATCGGCCTGGAAGGACCGGCCTCTGTCCGTGACCTGTGGAGCCATACCGAACTCGGAACCTTTGAGGAAGGCATTAGCGGCGGGGTGCTTGAACCCCATGCATCCCGGATGTTCAAGGTGACCGCGGAACAGGGCACTTCCGCGGTCAACGATGACGATACGGGCATCCGCTATAACGGCTTTTGGGTGCGAAACGGCGGCAGGGAGCAGACGGCAGGACAGCAGGAGCTGGGCATAACGATCGGGGATTCATCGGCAGCCGCTCCTGCGGGCAATTTACAGCCAGCGGACAGTGAACCCGCGGACGGCAGCCCTGAGAGTGGTCTATCCTCTGGTGAAATGTCCGTTACCCGTTCTGTTTATATCAATGACAGCGACAGCAGTATTGTTTACAGCGGTTCCTGGGCAGAGAACACGGGCAGGCCGTTTGGCGATTATAAAGGGGATGTACATTTCACCGAGAAAAACGGTGATTATTTCCAGTACACCTTTACAGGCACAGGTGTAGATTTGCTGACTGAGAAAGATAGCTCACAAGGTGACATGCTAGTTTACCTGGATGGCGGGAGCCCGGAGACCGTAAGCGCCCATACCAGCGGTCCCAGAGAAGCGCAGCAACCCCTGTACAGTGTCTCGGGACTGGCGAACGGCGAGCATACCTTGAAGGTGGTTAAGGATTCAGGGGATTACATGCTGCTGGACGCGCTGAAAGTCACCGCAGACACCCTGATTGAACCGGACCAGGGCGTGTTCGATAAAGAGATCGGCAAACAGGCGGATGTGGTTACAACACTGGTCCTGGGAAACGGTTCGCTGGTTGAAGTTAGAAACGGCGGGGTACCCTTGGCAAAAGGCGTTGATTATTTAGTAGATGGCAATAACGTGATTATTAAAAAGGGGTATCTTTTCAGTCAGCCTGCCGGCAAGGCCGAATTGACCCTGGCTTTTGACGGGGGCAGTACCCAGCAGCTGACCATTCAAATCGGCAGCTCCTCGGCGCAGAACAGCACCATTGATCCCGCAACGGCCGACTTTGATAAACTGGCCGCACTGCAGAAGGATGTCAAGACTGTGCTGAACCTAAACGGCAATACCTTGTCCGCTATTGAGAATAACGGAGTACCCTTAACGGAAGAAGATTATGCTGTGGACAATGGTGAGTTGACGATCAAAAAGGAATATCTCGCCAAACAGCCTGCAGGGAAGGCCAGCCTGACCCTTATCTTTAGTGCCGGAGATCCGCAGCTGTTTGTGATACGGATCAGCGATTCTGCCACTGTCCGCTATTCGATGATTAACAACGACGATCCTGGAATCAGGTACAACGGCTCCTGGTCGCGGAGTACCGGAAGAGGCATGGGCGACTATAAGGATGATGTGCAGTTTACCGAGAAGAATGGTGATTCTTTTGAATATACGTTCCGGGGAACCGGCATCCAGCTGATAACGGAAGTCGACGAGTCACAGGGAGATATGGATATCTATATTGACGACAAGTTCCAGAGAACGGTAAGCGCCCACCGCAACGGCCGTCTGGCACAGCAGAATTTGTACAGCATTGCCGGTCTTCCTGAAGGATTGCATACGCTCAAGGCTGTGAAGAAATCGGGGGATTTTATGCTCCTGGACCTGTTGAAGGTGGAGATTCCTGACCTGATCCATCCGGCAGAAGCCCATTTTGACAAGTCCGTCTCAGCCCAAGCCGATATTGAAGTCACCTTGCTTGCGAATCCGGAGATTTTTGAAGGCATCACTAACGGAGCATATACTCTAGTGCCGGATACGGATTACACCTTTGCGGGGAATCGGGTTACGTTGAAGAAATCCTATCTTGCCGCCCAGCCGGCAGGAACGCTTAATCTGATGTTTACGTTCGGCGGTGATTATCACAATGACATTCATTCGACAGAAGCAAATGGTGATTCCCTGGAATACACTTTCCATGGCACCGGGATCAGTCTGATCTCGCCAAAAGGCCCGGAGCAAGGCGAAGTAGACGTCTATGTAGATGGGGTTTTGGTACAAACGGTGAACGCTTACAGCGGCAGCCGGCAAATTCTGCAGAATCTGTTCAGCATTTCGGGATTGGCTGACGGCAGTCATACGTTCAAGGCTGTGAAGAAGTCAGGCGCTGTCATGCTGGCGGATCAATTGAAATTCACGATTGCCGGAAGCGGCGGTGTATCACCCGAACCAACCGCTTCACCATCACCGGAACCTAGCATGGCACCTTCACCGACACCTCCTCCGGCAGCGCCAGGGTTCTGGAGTCCAGTCACCACTCCTGCGGCTACATTAGCGCCTTCACCTGCGAGTACTCCCATTGCAGAGGACAGAACCTCCGAAGAAGGGGAGGATGCACAGGTTACCCGGCATTCGGCTTATATCAAAGGATATCCCGGAGGTTTGTTCAAGCCGGATAACAAGATTACACGTGCTGAGATAGCCGTGATTCTGGTGAGTGCCGTGTCCATGGAGGCCGGCGGAGCACCTGCTGTGTTCAGCGATGTCGGGGCTAAACATTGGGGAGCAGGAGCGATTAATGCTGTTGCGGGAATGGGACTGATGAAGGGCTATAATGATGGCACTTTCCGGCCGGCCCAGACACTCACCCGTGCCGAAATGGCCAGTGTTCTTGCCAAGCTCAGCCCGGATATTTCACCGGCGGGTAACGGTTTCGGCGACACGACAGGCCATTGGGCGGAGGAGGCCATAGCCAAAGCCCAAGGTGCGGGTATTCTGAATGGCTACAAGGACGGCACCTTCCGGCCCGCCAAATTGCTGACCCGGGCTGAGGCGGTAACGGCTGTGAACCGGGCCATGGGCAGAGGTCCGCTCTACGGGGACCTGCCGCTGCAGTGGAAGGATGTTCCCGCTTCGCACTGGGCCTTCGGTGATATTGCAGAGGCTTCGGTCGATCACAACTCCAGGCCTGGCCCGGAGGGCGGGGAACAATGGGTGGAGTGACCGGAATTACAACACGGCCTTAGAGAAAATAGAGTATAGGGAAAAGGGGCCACAAGGCTCCTTTTTTTCTAGGGCCTGTACGCAAACCTATTTGAGCCATAAACGAATGGAAAGCAACGTCAAAAAAG
>NZ_BMKR01000087.1 GCF_014644435.1 Paenibacillus albidus
ATGTTCAATCAAAAATTCACCATTCGAATACAACTTCCCAATATCACCTATTGAAGTCCACTCCTGTTTTGTATAAACCCCATTAATACGGTTAGCTGGATTATATTTAGTAATTCTCCAAGAATAATAATACATCTTATTCTCCAATCTTAGTTAAGAGTGCGTCAAAAGTACCTGACTGAGTAGTTTTACTGTTAATTCACATATCTCCGTCTTCCCTGGCAATTGAAGCATTGTATCCACCTAGTTCTCAGTCTAATGCTCTAAGGGATCGACATGAGTTACTGGATTGTTCTCCACATACACGTATACAAATTCAAACTCAGTGGATTATCTATCTACCCCTCAACCCAATCCTCACTTAAAAACCGACTGATACTCGGATCATAATACCGCACCCGCAGATAGTAAAGACCTGATTCTTTATCATAAATCTCACCTGCATATTTGAATGGGTTGAACGTTGTGCGTCGCGCAGGAAATCATACGTGACGCCTCCACCAATCCCCGAATTTCTCCAGATGTCAAGGGAGCGTCTCCAACCATAGTGTATACCGCCTACCGCTCGTCTCTCTAAAGTTCTGGTAGCCCACATACAGGTAGCCCCCTCTTTCAAGCCGGACATACAACTGATAGACAAGCTGCTTATTGTATTCATATTCCTCCGAACTTTGTACTCCTGCTTAAGAAACTGACCGCCGTACCAGTGTATGAAATACCCCGCAGGAACTTAGCTTACTCGATACATCAGCTTGTCCATAATCCAGTATCATAGCTATCTCCCCTTGCGACATCGGAGATTTATGTACCATCTTAGCTTGAAATTTAAAAGTTAACCGACTAATAAGTATTATTTGGACTTACTTCCGTTCTCCTGTTAGACGAGGTACCGTCGGGGGGGAGTCGTCTATTTTGCTATGGTAATCGACGAAGAGGGACACCGTCAGATTCTTGGTTTTTACATCAGCGGACAAGAGAGCTCAAACGGCTGGCGAAGGTACTCAAAGACCTCTACAACCGTGGAGCGCAGGAAGACCTTGACGGTCTGCCCGGACTGGATGCTGCGTTTAAAGAAATGTATCCCCAAGCCGATGTGCAGCACTGCGTAGTTCAGAAGTACGTGCCACCTTCCCTGAAATTCGAGTCGAACACAAGACCAACGTCATGGAAGCACTCAAGATAGTGTACACCGCTCCAGATGAAGAGTTGGCCCATGCGGAGTTCGAAACCGTTAAAGCCAAATGGGCATGCACTACCCGAAGGATAGGGAAGGCATGGGGAGAGCACTGTCCACCCTGTTACGCTGGTGCCTCCTTTTCAAATAAATCCCCCCAATATAAAAAAAGCCGCCCAATAATGAGCGACTTCAGTTTATATATTAGATTCATTCAGCAGGGAGTAAAGTTATTTAGTGGCATTTGCTCCGTGACCGCAGCAATTACGCTACGCTCTTTGCTATAAAAAGCATATGTACTTAGCAACAAGAGAGGAAGAACAAAGCCCACTTTACTAAGAACTATAATCAAAGTCAAAATTTTTATAGGTGTCTTATTCCCCCTACAAGAATCTCTAATATTCTCACTCTTACTCACTTATACGTGAACCGATTATGAATGGAGTGCATTATATAGTAGTGGAATATATACCAGCAAATTCAATATTGCTATTGTCAGAGACCATTTAAAAGGGTTACTTTTCTTATCTAAGACAGTTGATAGTGATAATATCAATATCAACAAAATTACTGGATACATAATTAGAGACGTCAATTTCTCACTGTCGGAAAGGTCTCCAGGATATGAGGACGATGCATCCGCTCTACTTATTTGAATCCAAAGCAACGTTAAATAAGTATAAAGACCAAGCAAGCATACATCAGCAACAATATAGATTATCTTCTTCATTTATTGCCAAACGCCAAAAGCACGCTCTCTGTCAGCAGTTCCTACACCTGTATCGTACCATTCAATATCACTCCAATAAGCATCATTGAATGCGGCCATATAATCATCTATAGCATAAGAACGCTGGGAATATTTCCTTCCTTGTGAATTATTGTTTATATCCATAATTGACGAGTTGTTAAAAGTGGCGTTAAAAGAACTATACGATGCCCTAGTATAAGTAATTATATCGTTTATCAATGCAGCTCCATAGACTGATTGTTCAGTCTTTGACAAACCAGGCATTTCAGCCATAGCTCTTTTTGCTGCTACAAGTGCGGCTTCATGTGTATCTGCTATACTTCTCGCAGTAATAACACCAATTCTTTGACCCATCAAAAAATTCCACGAAAAATGTCTCAATGCATCCGCTGGATTATCCCAAGTTGTCGTCCCCCAGCCATGAGCTAAAGCATATGCTTCACCTGCTTTACGAGCTGGTGTTGCTGCATTAGCACCCTCCAAAATATCTAAAGTAGACAGACCTGAATTATACAGACTGTAGTTAAGTTCAATCATTTTCGACAAAGCACTTTCATCATATCCCATGGGTTGAATAAGATTCCCATTTTCGTTATGTGAATCCAGAATACTGATTATCTTATTAAGGTGTACCGTCATCTGATCAATTTCCTCTGGTGTTAATTCTGAGTAATCCTTCAATGCTATATTACTATAAAAAACTTTATAATCTTCCAAAGCTTGTATAGCACTCGAATCGATTGCCTCGCTTATAAAATCAAAATCAGAGTCAACTAACTCGCTGGTAATATCTTCTTGATAGACCGCATCTGTAACGCTTTTAATTTTTTCTTCTTGAGCCGATGCATAAGTTGGTACATTAAGAATCGTTGCAACGAGGATGGAAACAGCAGTAACCTTTTTAGCACTCAAAATCAACAAATAAACAACTCCTTTTCCTTTAATATCCTAAATATACCAAATAATTGGCATTTGCTATATAGTTATTTTTAACCAATTCAGTTTCGTTTTAACGAAAAAAACTTCAAATATCCTTAACTGTTTATTAAGTAATATTCGACAATGAGACAAGATTGATATCAAAGTAGTGTAAAACCTTATGAACAGAGTGAGTGACCTCCTACCTACCGAACGCAGAAATAGAAAAGCGAGAGGAGGTCCCCCCGGTTAATTCTGCATTTCTGCAACGGTGCCCGTCAATCTGCCATCCCTGCTGCAAAGTTCTTAAATTAAAAAGCCACAACGCAAGGGTTAGTTACATTGTGGCTATTGCTTATTAAATACTATGATGCTGTTACCCAAGTAACTTCTTGGGCTTTAAGATTAATTACAATAACATCATCTTCACCAGTAATAACTATCTTAATTTGCTCAAGCATTTCGTTATATAAAATAGCATTGGCTTCCAATATTTCATTATTCTCAAGTAAAAAAACAGGTGGTCTTGTCATATGCTCTTGAACATTAATAAATGTCAGTATACCCTCTAATAGCTCCGGCTCCACTTCACTGTAACCAGACTGTTTCCAATTACAAAATTCTAATTTTAAAATTAATTCATTTCTCCCAAAAAATATCTCATTAACAATACTATCATGAAAGTTAATTTGATTAAATAATTCAGTTGGCTTCATTTTCATCATTCCTTTACGGTAATCACTCTCACCCAATTATTAGTAGAAGATTTTACGATTGCCATTACTACAGATTCTGGAATCGTGTAATCACCACTCTGCATAATATCCGATTCTGAAAATCCTGCTTTTCTCATTCTATCTCTTAATTTATTTGCTTCTCCCGCCCAGTAGTTCATAGTTAGCTTTTCCCCACTGCCATTTCATTTCGTTTATTATCCAGTTAGCAGTAATCTCTGTTGCCCAATGGCCACTTGGGTCAAAGTACTTTAGTGGATTCCCACATAAGTATACAATTCAAACTCAGCGAGATTATCTATCTACCCCTCAACCGAATCCTTACTTAAAAAACCGCCCGATACTCGGATCCTAATACCGCCCCGCAGATAGTAAAGGCCTGTTTCTTCATCATAAATCTCACCTGTGTATTTAAATGGGTTCGAGAATCCCTTCCGTCTGGATGGTGATATTCCCCCACTCATCGTAAGCGTAGTTGTTGACGATGTTTCCACTCGCATCTACGATCTGTACAACGCCGCCGTGACAGTTATACAGGTACTGGTTACAACTTTCGATTATTCAGCCATAAAAAACCACATGGATTAAGTGACTCCCATGTGGTTTATTTGAACTAATGTTACTCTAATAACTCATTGTTTAACCTATTCATTTCTTCTAGGAATAGATTGATACGGCTCATATCCACTACTTTTTTCTCAATTGATGCTACATATAATAACTTCAACCAAAAAGCATCTCCATTAGCATAATCCTCAATGGCTTGTTGGATATTCTCGTATGTTAATGATCTAACAATAATGTCTGGCTGAGAAGCTGAAATAAAGTTTACATTTTCATTATTCATTTGTTGTATTAAATTTTGAGGTGTGCTTACTACGACAGTTATATTCGTTCCATCTTCAAGTTTAATAGAAACATCAATGTTATCATTCTCTATATCACTGAGTGTTGATAAAGGAGTTGGATAACTAATTTCCATAACTTTCATAGTGTCCTCCTTATTTCCCGTAGACTTTATATAAATATTTATGACTGTTTGTTCGTTTGTCTTATTTGCCTTTGCCAAAATTTTCATTTCTTTATTATTCATTCTACAAAACACCCTCGCCCTTTCTTCCATGGGGCCGCCGTGGTTAGAATAATTTTGCTTTAATTCACTCTACTCGCTGTTCCTGCTGTGATGTCGATTTTGAAATTTTCCTCAGGGATGCCAAGATCTTTTGTCGTATACAGAATATATTGAGATACATTATCCATTGCCTCAAGCTTCACCCAATGATTAACCTCACTAACCCTAAGTCCCACAATCTTACGCGTCTGTATCTCAATCGGAATGTACGTTTCAACTCCTGAGTCAACATTCTTTAGATAGAGCCGTGCATGACTGTTTCTTTGAAATAAATTAATTAATTCAATTCGATATTCATACTTTTCGTCTGCAGTAATCTTTAATGAGTCACTTCTTATCTTTTCATTTGCCCATCCATTGGTACTGACGCTTTGTAATAGGGCAATAGAGAGTAGCGTTGATAACACTAACACTACACAGATTCCAACATAACCTCCTTTGCTCGTTGGAGTCCATCCCTTTATAAGTAATACGGTAAATAATCCAACGAACAATAGAACGGGTATACCTATCCCCCATAAATAAGTAGTTCCTATAATATCCATTCCTCGTTGAAAATATGCTGTTGAACCTAAAAGAAACCAAACAAATGCTGACGCACTAAATATTATAGTTGCTATTAGTAAAAGTCGTAACCATACTTGCATATTCTCCCACCTTTGAGTTGTGGTATATAGCATTATTTCAACTTTAATATTGGCTCAATATATGTTTTCCATGTTTTTATATCACTATGCATTCGCGAGTGATTTTTAATTCAACTGATAGACTCATCTCTATACTTAAACGGCAAATAACCACATGGAGTATGTGACTCACATGTAGCAAAAATAAAGTGCTATTCTTCCTCCAAATAAGGTGATTGAAAAGGTTCAATAAATAGACCTGAATTACTTATTAACTCTAAAGAATCACTACACTCTAATCCACTTCCAATATACATGTAATAATCAAATCCAAAGTGAACAAACATACTACTACTCTGAAGTTTGCACCAAAGCTTTTCTCTTAGTGTTAATTTACATAATAAC
>NZ_BMKR01000088.1 GCF_014644435.1 Paenibacillus albidus
CCCATTTGACTCTATACGGAGAGCTTAAAGGTAAAATTATTCGCGGTCAAGGTACTAGTTTTTTGTAGGCATATATCGTCAATCGCAATCGAAACAATCGAAAGGCACACCGTAGCCATCGGAGTTAGCTGCTGAGGTCTGACCTTTTTTTGCTTGACCTTAGGCTAGGTGATGAACTAGTCGGAAGACTGTGTGGGGAAATAATTCATCATATTACGCTGAGAGGGTACTTCCAGCCTATACTAATTTCATTGACGGAGGATTTTCTAATGCGTAAAAAAAGAGTTTCAAAAGTGCTCGCTGTAACGCTAAGCACGTCTCTAGCTGTGACTTACTTAATTGCTTTGGTCGGAGGGTATAGTGTCAGTGCGGAACCGCTCCCTCTTAAGGGGCAAACAATCACAGCGATTCAAACTGCAGCTGTTCCTGCTGCTCCAAGCGGTCCGGTTGACCCCAAAGAAGTGGAGGCCTTCGCGGACAATTACTTTGGGAAAAGCCTGAAGAAGTTCAATGTTCCGGGTGCCATGTTCGTCGTCGTTCAGGACGGACAAGTGGTTTTATCCAAAGGATACGGGTATGCAAACAAAGAAAGCAAAACCCCAGTTGATTCCAATACCGTTTTTCGCATCGGTTCCATTTCTAAGACGCTTACAGCTGCGGCTGTGCTGCAGCTTGCAGACCAAGGGAAGATCAAGCTGGATCAGGACATCCAATCATATCTCGGAGGTATCACAATACCAAATTCGACAGGTAAACTGCTAACTTTGGAAAATATGCTGACCCACATGACTGGGTTCGATTTCCCATATGAAAAAGACGATGACGCCTCGCCCGATCTTCTCAATCAAGAGAATTCTCTTCGAGATTTCTTAATGGATCGAATGCCAACCATCGTCCGGACGCCGGGGGAAGCCTACCAGTATGACGATTATGCTTTTGCTTTGGCGGGATATGCCGTGGAACAAGTTACCGGGCTCCCTTTTCATGAATACATGGATAAAAACATCTTTCAACCACTCGGCATGAATTCTTCCCATGATCTTGTAACCCCAGAGCTTAAAGCCCGAATGGCTGCAGCTTACGATCCGGAAGGCACACCATATCCGGAGTATGGCCTTTATCCTACGGACATGCCTCAGGGCGGAATGTTGTCCACCGGAAGCGATATGGCTAAATTCATGATCATGCTTCTACAAAAAGGAAAGGCCGGAGATCGGCAAATGTTAAGTGAACAAAGTGTTCAACGAATGAGCAAGTTTTCCGTTTTCGCTCATCCGGCCATACCTATTACAAGCTATGGATTTGAAAACATTTTCAATGAACTGTCGAATGGTCAGTATGTCGTCAGCAAAGGTGGGAACATCCCCGGACATGCCTCTTTTACATGGCTACTGCCTGAGCGCAAAACGGGAATGTTCGTCATTTATAATAATGATTCCGAATTGCGCTCGGATTTGTATGCTGCTTTTATGGACCATTATTATCCGAAGAGCACTGAGATGCCTGAATCGGTATCACCTCTGACAGAACAGCAAGCCGCGCGTTACGTTGGATTATACAAAGACCTGCATACCCCGTCATTTGTGACTAGAATTACGTACAATAACGGACAACTTGTAGCGGAAGATAGATACAAATTGGGGAATGGCAAGACTACTTTGAAAAAGATAGATCCCTTGTTGTTTATGGATGACCACGGGAAGAAAATAGCATTTCTTGAACAAAAGGATGGCGGTATTGCTTATATGTATAGACCCTCCAAGTCACCGATAGCCTATTCGCCCAAAATACAGGAAAAAGCGTTGTTTTCCGATGTCTCGAAAGAAAGCCCCTACCAACCGTCTATAGAAAAGCTCCATTCGCTTGATATCATTAATGGAAGAGATGGGCGCAGTTTTGACCCCAAGGCGTCCGTGACCCGTGCGGAATTCATCACAATGCTGCTGCATGCTGTCGGCTATCCGCCCTCCAAATCGAAATCCGGTTATACGGATATCGAACACCATTTTGCCTTCAAAGAGATACAGGCAGCGGTCGAGCAGCATTGGTTGGGGGAGGAGACCGGAGGCCGATTTGAACCGGATCGCACGATAACTCGGGAAGAAATGGCCGTCATCTTAACGCGCATTCCTCTTCCATGGCCGCTTGGCGATGAGGTCCGATTGGCAGGGAAAACCGATGAATCGGCTATCAAGGCCGTAAGCAAGCTTGTTGCTGCCGGAGTTACGGATCCAGTCACAATAACCAATTCTGACGGTTCAGTCGATTTCCGCTCCAAAGAACCTTTGCTTCGCCAAGAAGCCTCCTATTTCATTGACAAGATTCTATTTGTTCCTTAATCTCTTATCGGCCGTTACAGCCGCATTCGCACCGTGACGGAATCTCCAACCATGACTAACTTGTTGTTTCCTTCCAGTTTTATTTTTCACTAGCTTTGCGCTTGGCACATTCTATTCGTGAGGGATGGGACACTATTGTTCAATAAAATATCGACAGGCTATAATCTATGGTTTCCGTATTTTATTATTTGGTCGATCTAAACCTTTACTTTCCTTAAACAGCAACAAATTTTTTTTAGAAAAAGCTTAAAAATGAATGTAAATATGGGGCAATAGAAGGCGATTGAAAGAATCTGCCTACGCTATTGCCCCTTTACAATGATTAGGATATAATTACCTCATTACGAAACACATTCATTTTCTCCGCTGTCTTATATTCAGCTGGAGAAGGAGCTGTTGTCTTAATTGACAACTTATAGAATATGCCTTGAGGTTGAAAAAGTATGACCATTTTTTTGGTTATGCCTTTTTTTCATTTCAAGGCTTTTTTTTATGTCCAAAAACATGAAAAGGGGGAGATAGAGATGGACCATATGAAGAAATACTGGCCTAAAGAGCTGGAATGCATAAGAAAAGGCGTAAATCATCTTGATGGTTACGTCACTACGATTAGTCCACATTACATGCAAGATCGTTATCATAATTCGGATTATCCGGATCGTGTGTTCGACGAACTTGATATCGTATGGGCAATTGCTAATGGTGAGATCGTCGAAGGGTACGATAGTGGAGAGGGAGGAAGAAATCCTGAACCGGAGCGGACCATTATCGGTCCTGCAGTATCCGGTAATTGGGCTGTCGTGATTATCTTGATGAAGACTGGTAATCAGTTCATCGTAAAAACAGTATTTCCTGTGGATAGGGAGCGTTACAGCAAATATATCCCTAAATCATGAGAAAAGAGGAATAGAAATGATGCCTGCTAAAGATGCAAACAAAGTACATGCCTTGCTTATCCTTACCTACATCGTAGGAACACTTGTCTTGATTAGTCGAGCAGTTTTTGGATAAAAATAGCGCATCTATTTTTTGTTGAATTTAGTAAACCATGATAAAATAAGGTCATAGGAGGGATGCTTTATGTCTCAATGTGGCCGGTGCAAAAAGGAGATCAATACTATGTTGATTACTAATAAACGCCAATTTGATGGAGGAACATTAGTAGTAACTGATGTTCCAGTTCAAAAATGCGAATGTGACGAACAAATGCTTCTTAATGATAGCGCTCTGATTGCGGGTTATGTAAGATTGCTCGTGGATCGCAGTATTATTGGAGAGATTACTGTATCCATGCAGGATCTAAAGCAGAAATTCACAATCCAAGATTTCCTGCCTAAAGAAGCTCAACAACATTAATTTTTTCCTAGGAGTTATAAATAGTACAGATGTTATTGAGGAACAACGATGTTGTTTTTCTAGATGATTCCTTTAGGAGTACATCATTTAGGATCATAACTAACGGACGTCCACAGCTTCTGTAATCCCTTTAGGGATAGAAACATGATATATACCTTATGGATGTAACTCATGTATAAAAAATCAAATATGGATGGCATAAAGGAGGCTGCTACTGCGGTGTCCTTTTTTTTGTGCCTAAAAAAGGGAGGATCTCCGGATGATAAAAAAGGTAATGATTCAAGACGACTTAGGTATGCTTTGCAGTGGGCTTGCGATTGTTGATCTAGATGGAAACGATTGTTCCAGACAATGTACCCTAACCAAAATCCGATGCAAAACGTCCGGCTGGAGAACATCAACGTTAACAATGCGCCGCGCTACGGCATCAAGCTGGTCGCAAGTGCAGAGCAGGGACAAGGGCCGGTGCTTGGAGCAGCCAGCTTTACGAACGTAAAGCTAAACAATTCCGGCATTAAGGCCATCTATGGAGAAGACAAGAGCCCTGGGTTTAATGTAATCAGAGTGTCGGGGAACAACTGGTAATCGGCATCACAGGGATTTACCCCTAGAACTTGATAAGTCCTCATAGCCCATAAACAAAAGCAGCTGCTCAGGGGAATGATCCCTGGGCGGCCGCTTTGGCCTGTTAGGTCGCGCACATTAAATCGAGCCAGTTCAGGAGATAAGAAATTCTTGACGACCAATGGGAAAAGATCAAAGACCTGTGCCCCCTGAACGAAAACCACGAGAGGGGGGGGGGAGACTACACCAAGCCTATTCCGCGAATGGAGCAGGCTTTTATGTGCATGCTCCGAAGCAAAAAGGAAACGTCAAGAATCAGTTGGGCTACATTGGACGGTACATCAAGCGTCCAGCGATTGCGCTCATGCGAATTCAGTCCTACGACGGAGAACACGTCATCTATAGCTATTACGATAAAAAAAGCGGGGAAGAAAAGAGCGAGCAAGTGACGGTGGAGGAATTCATCGCCAGAGTGATCCGACACATTCCAGATGAACATTTAAATCGATCCGGTACTACGGGGGTATTCCCGGAAGCTGAAGAAACTAAGCAAAAAGCTCGTGACCTGGTGGCAAAAAGAGGCCAGAAAGTGGATTGTGCGTGTGCAAAGATAGCTCAAACGTAGAAAATGGAGAGAACGAATCCAAAAAGGAAGCGGAACAGATCCGCTGGTCTGTCCCAAGTCGGCATGAACATCACCCCTTATATCCATCGATATATTACGGAACCTCTGGGTATGGTCAATACGAAGACGCCGCTCGATTCTCCGAACACAGCGAAGATGGCGGGGCTCTATTATCCTACCTATGCTGGACAACTTCCCAACGAGACGCTCAACGTGATCGGAGCTGGAGGTATCTATTCCACGGCGGAAGATTTGGCTCGATTCTCGCAAATTTTTACGGGAGAAGCGGAAGAAATATTGTCCGGCAAATCGACTACGGCTATGGCGCAAGAGGAGTACAAGGCGCCTTTATGGCCTGACGATGCGGACAACTCCTTAGAATACGGTCTCGGCTGGGACAGCG
>NZ_BMKR01000089.1 GCF_014644435.1 Paenibacillus albidus
GAGACGTGCAGGATATGGAACAAATTGGGTGATGTACGCTCACCTTTATTCTTGCATGCCTTTACAGTTGTTCCAAGCCACCTCCTCCTCTGTTTCCTTCTTATCTCACACTTAACTAAAGGTGAAATCCTGCGAATTCATGAGCCTGCGTGAGAAAACTAAATCATTTCGAGGGAGCTTAACCGTTATTTATGATACGGTTCTCCGCGCTGTCTGTAACGGCAAGTTTTTTTCATGCACCAAAGTAAACCGTGTTAAACCACGGTTTTTTGTTTTGGGGGATATTTACAATCAGTTCGCTGTATGATAATATATACGTAGTTACGTAACTACGTTTTTAAATAATTCAGGGTAGGTGATCTCTTTGACAGTGTCTAGAGACTTTGGATCAGAATTGGATACTCTAAAAGCACAACTGAACGATCTCCAACAACTCGTTAGCCAAATCGCATGCGGTAACACCCCAAAAGTATCTCGAACTAAGACGGTTGATAAGAGTACGGTGTTAATCGAAATGAACAACGAAGAAGGAGAACTGGGTGGTATCTTTTATTCGGGGCAGTACCGTGGAGAGAAGTGGCGGTACAGATGGGAACCGCAAGAAAGACGCGTAGACCAACTGCTTGATTTAGATGGTGACAAAGTAGCCAAAGTGTTAGCCGCACTTGGTCACAAACAGCGCTTAGACATTCTTAGATCTGTATTGAAAGAACCCCTTTCTGGTTCAGAACTTGTTGAACGTTTAAACATGGGGACAACCGGACAACTTTATCATCACATTAAGGCATTGCTTGGAGCTGACCTCCTTGTCCAGGAAGAAAGAGGCGGGATGTACTCTCTACCCTCCCACCGAGCACTTCCGCTTCTCTTGTTACTAGCTGCCACCTCCGATTTACTTGATACAAGTGACTACATGGAATTGGCGGAAACCAGAAACAACGCTAGTGCTTATTTAGGTACACCTCAGGATGGCTACGACCCGCACCATCTTCTCTGGGCAGTGATAGAAAATTCAATTCTAGAGCATCAAGCAGGCTTCTGTAGCGAAGTGGGCATTTTTCTTCAAAGTGATGGCAGCATAACGGTATCTGACAACGGACGTGGAATCCCTGTTCAATTCCTTCCGAACACAGATAAATCTCGTGTGCAGGCCGTTCTTACTGAACTGGGCCATTATAGCACCAGCGACTCTTTTGTTGCTCCAGGTGGTGTAAAGGGTATTAACATTGCGGTTGTTAATGCACTCTCACAAAAGCTTTCAATTGAAGTTCGTCGGGAAGGAAAAGTCTTCAGGCAAGATTATAAGCATGGTATACCACAGTCTGGTTTATTAACTGTAGGAGTTACAAAGGAAACGGGAACAAGCGTTACTTTTCTACCAGACAAAGAGATATTCGGTTCCGTCTTTGATAAAAATATTGTAGCTAAACGTGTCCCCGAAATTTCTTCAAATTATCCCGAACTATCAGTTCACTTCTACGAAGATTGGGCATAACCCGTACCTGAAACAGCAAGAATGAAAAGCATATATTATATCTATGAGGCCCCTCAATTTGAGGGGCCATTTTTCGTTTTTAGGAGTGATAAAGAATGAGAATATTCAAGACCTAAGAGGACTTTGACGTCCTTCGCCGTGCTAGTGCACTTCCGGTGGCACTACTGGATCAGATCGAAGACTATTTTCTGCAACTAAGGGCTGAACTGGAGGATGAAGTTAGGAACAACTTTTGCTTGGACAAGTATGGCTACATCGTCCTTTTCGAAGCAGGAGACAATGTCCGCGACCTTGGCACCGTCGGGCTAGCCCGGGATTGTGGTGGTTTGCTCTGTAGTTGCCCAGAGTACGTCGAACTGCTCGACATAGTCGAAGGACTCCAGGCGTACAAAATTGCGGTGCTGTACGACAACGACTACCTGATGACGTTCTTCACGCAGACCGGGGCGCACGAGAGGAGGTGGAACAATGGCTGAAAGAGCATTGAACTGGAATTCGACCAGACACAAGCACATCTCGCCCTTCACAATCGTGATCTAGGGCATCTCTTTCTGCTAAGCGAAAGTACCGTCAGAAGCGCATTCACTGCCAGCATCGACACTTCTGACACTTTTCTTTCCCAGCCTCGGGGAGCCTCCTCCGTACATGAAACCCGCTTCCTTCCGTGGGATGTGACGAGGATGTTCCACTCAAAATACGATAGCCCTATGCACCTTTTCAGCGTTACCATAGCCCGAAACCTACACACATATATACAAATCCACGCCCCGCAAGGAATTCCGCAAAAAAACTTGCCCTTATTTAGGGTACGGTTCCCTGCGCTGTCTGTAACGGCAAGTTTTAGGGCCATCCTTTTGTGGGATGGCCCTTTCATTTTTCTCATTATGTTGAACTATGTTCCCCGTTAACGAGCCGCCAACATAAAAAACAGAGCATCTGAGGTCGCGCCTCAGATGCCTTGTATTTAGTATTGTTTTATGACTGGTTCAATTCTATAAATCTTCTACACCGGTAGGTAGGTTTTTACTCGCTACATTTGGCTTCGTGTACATTTTATTGAGTATGATCGTTTGCACGATAATGAATATACCGCCAACCGCCCAATATAATGGTAACGCGGCGGGCATCTCAAAAGAAAATACACCCATCATGATCGGTGACAACAATCCGATGAAAGCCATTTGGTTATTTTGATTTTGCTGATACTGCGCTGAAACGGATTGAGACACGCGGAACTGAACGTAATACACCGCAGCGGCAATAAGCGGCAAAATCATATCTATTTTCCCCAAGCTAAACCACAGAAAATCGTGAGCTGCAATCTCTGGGGTACGACGAATGGCGTAGTAAAATGCGAGGGTGATCGGCCATTGGAGAAGCATCGGTAAACACCCCATGTTTAAGGGATTAAATTGATGCTTCTGGTAGAGCTGCATCATCTCGACTTGCTGTTGTTTTTTTGCATCCGCACTGACGTCGTTCTTATACTTCTCCTTAAGTGCAGTTAACTCCGGCTGGAGGACGGCCATCTTTTCTTTCATGTCCATTTGTTTCTTGGTTTGATTCATCATGAGCGGCATGATCGCAAGTCTGATGATGAAAGTCATCAGCACGATCGATAATCCGTAGTTTCCGTGAAATGCATACGCGAAGAATTTGATCAAGATCGAAAATGGATAAATAAAAAAGTGGTTAAATATCCCTGATGAATCGGCATTAATCGAGTTTGATTGGGATGCTGTCGAACACCCGCTGAGCACAATGATCGGAATAACTCCAATCAACATGACGAGAATGGGCTTGGCCCATTTTTGGAGCAACAAAATCTTTTTCATCGTTGTCCTCCCTAATTGAAAGTATGGAATATCAATGTGGGGAAGGACCATTGTCGTTTTCATCAGGTGCTTCTCTTCGTCTGGCGATACGTACTATCCACCGCTGAATGCTGTTGGGTTGCGACAGTCTGACAGCCACAAACCAAGTTGAACCGGCTGCAGCAATTTCATGACCCCAGTGTATCTCTTGTAAAGAAAAATAGGTGAATGGAAGTAACACTAAGGAAGAGATGAGAGCGATCGAGAATGCCAATTGAACCAAGTCATAAAAATGCTCCAGTCAAGTTCACCTCTACATGAGCCATATTGGGAAAATTTGAATAATGATTATACGTTAGAAAAACTGTGTGGTTTCACTAACCTGCCCGTTAGCTGAACAGGCAGCCGATGATCTCGGCTGCCTATTGTCATAGTGCTATCGTTCTCCGTTAGCTTAACTTTTTCTCCCTGACTTTCCGAACATTTCTACCGTCTTAGTCGTACCAGATTTATTTCAACTTCACGGGCTCTAACAAATTTAAATGATATAACATACCTCCACTACTAGCTGAGCTTTCATTTCGAATATGTTCTTCTAAACACAGCCTTGATCGATCCGAATGGTACTTGTCGTCTTCTGTCAAACCCTTCATTAAAATCTTCCAAGACTCTCCTACATCATCGCTACTCTCCATCATAGCGTAAAGACCTCCGGGCAACACCATTTCCTTTAGATGCTTAGGGACATGGATACTTTCAGGGATCGTTGTACACATCCCATATCCATATGGAGCACCGATTCGTCCTGGGAAGGGCTTCACGTTACCCCCGAAAAACCGGGCCGTTCCCTCTAAATTTGACGATAGAATCCATTCCATAACAGGAGTCATCGCCTCATCCTCTGGAGAGGTGCTAACGGAGATATGATATGCAACTCTCATCGGTGGAAGGTTGACGATTTTATACATTTTATTTTCAATACGATTATCCATATAGACTGCCTCCATCTCAGCAAGAATTTTGTCCATACATGAATTACTGTCTTGTAGCCGAAGATACTTCAAAATCCTTTCCAGTCGATTTTGATAGCGTATAATCTCCTCTTTTTGCGCCTCAAGTGCTAATATTCTATTATTGATAACCGTATATAGTTTTAAAGCATTTATGTTTGCAATCACAGTCTTTATTTCCTTAAGCGGAATATCAAATTTACGCAATAGCGCAATAATACGGATGCTTAAGATCGCATTCTCATCATATACCCGCCATCCAGAGGACGGGTCCCGTTCGCTCCTGAATAACCCTTCGGACTCCCAGTGGCGCAAGGTGCGGCTCGTCAGCCCCATCTGCTCAGACATTTTGTTTATGGTTACAGATCTGTTCATAATACCCTCCCCTCCGAGCTCATCTTAATGGTAACACTTAACGCAGCGACAACTTCAAGAAGTTTTTTTAAATTTACCGGCGTTCCTTATCCCTAGTGCGATGGATCTTTTTATAAGCGATTAAATTATATTCTCTTCTAGACATAACTGCCCGTTAACTTAATAAACGGTTGCTTGTAGCAACCGTTCAAGTATCGTTCTCCGTTAGAATTCCTGTAGAATGAATAATTTAGACTTTGAACAAAAAAGAGCGCCTCTGTA
>NZ_BMKR01000090.1 GCF_014644435.1 Paenibacillus albidus
AAAGGTGAAATCCTGCGAATTCATGAGCCTGCGTGAGAAAACTAAATCATTTCGAGGGAGCGTAACGAGCCCATGAAACTATATGTGCTCCATAAGATTCTCAATCGTTAGTTTCCATTGTCCATTAAAATTCTCCACTTTATGAATGCCCGTATTTGAAGCTGGGAACGAATTGCTTTTATTTGTCCATTCTAAGCCCTTTAGAATATGGTAAACGACATTAATAACCCCGCCATGTGTAACAATTATTACGTTCTCCAGGTGATTCTTAGTTGATTGCTCCTCACATAGTCGCTTAAACGCCTCTTCAATACGTAAATAAAACTCCAATGGATTCTCACCGCCAGGGTACCGCTGGTCCATCCTTAAACTCGAGAAATATAGCCCTGGGTACCGTTCATTGACGATTTCATTGGGCATTCCGGCAATTACACCATTATTCGTTTCTCTCCACTGGTTGCTACTTTCAACGGATAAATTCAGAAAATCAGCAATCTCATTTGCAGTATCCAATGCCCGTCGCAAATCACTGCTCACGATTCGATGTATTTGATAATTGCTCTGTTTATCCTCGAGATAACAACCTAGTTTTTCTGATTGCCTATAGCCTTCAACATTTAGTCCCCTTTGACTCCAGCCCCCACGATATCCTTCATCGTCCGCGCCATGCCTCACAAAATAAATGGCCATATTTCTTCCCCCTAAGAAACCAGTTTTTTATAGTACAGACACTGATTTTATACAAATCGCGCTCTAGTAATATAAACACAAATTGGAAGTGCACTGCCCGTTAGTTGAACAAAAGCAGCCCATCACGTTGATTGGCTGCCTTCTTGTTTCCATTGAGATATCGTTTCCCGTTAGTTGAACAAGGAGATTTTTTAATTATAATGCAGTTTCCATACAAAAGGTAGGTAGTCTGTACAAAAAAAGCGCAGAGTTGTTGGTTTCAACTCTGCGCTCTTTTTGGTTATGCGGTCATCTTTTTTTCAACTTTTCGAGCTAGTTTTAATGCACCTTGATCGATATATTTCATAAAATAATGCGACAAAATAAATAAGGGCACCATGGAAACCATAAACGTAATTGCATAGGCAAGATTATAACTAAAATGATGAATCACTATACTAAACAGGAACGCGGAGAACGTATTTAGGAAAGTGAAATGAATGAGGTAAAGGGAAAACGAAATCTGTCCTAAATAAGCAAACGGTTTCCATCCAAACACTTGCTGCAGTACTTTTAAACGAAGCAGAGCAAACAAAATCATAGCAGAACCTAGGGTTCGTGCAAGAAGTCGTGGATCGATGTTAAATTGAATCCATTCATTGATATTTTTTGTCCACACTTCTATGGGTTCGTACATAGTCCCTATTAATGGAGTATAAGGCGCCGAACCTAAGTAAATCCCCATTAAAAGTACAAGTACTGCCGTTATTTTACTTTGGACCCATTTGTGCTTGAGCAAATCGGCAAGCAGCATTCCCCACAAAAAAGCGACAAAATAGGTTTGACTAAACGCAATGGATAAGACCACATACACAATCCATCTTTTTTTCACTCGTCCAAATAAAGCAAGAAAACCGAAAATTAAAAAAGAACCTAATAGCTCATAGCTCATTGTCCAAAGGACTGGATTGTAAGGATGTGCTTTAAAACGGAAAAACGGATCAAAAATAGCAGCCTTGATAACGGTATATACATTTGTATCTAAAGCGTAGTAGTTCTTTTTCATATCCGTCCATGTTGTTCCCCATATTTCTTGGAGATGAAAGGCATTCGTAATAATTGCTAGATACACAAGCAATACGGATACCGCTGCCGGCACGGCAAGCCGAATGTACCTTCGTATGGCGCTGGAATGCAACAATTTTTGAAAGGTCTCACTATCGAGGTCTTTTTCAAACATTTTGACACTGAGCACATAACCACTTAGCACAAAAAACAAACAAACGGCAAATTGTCCATTATAAAATAAATTAATCGGAGAATGTCCGTACCAGATATCCCATATAAAATGAGCTTGTTGCGGTCTTCCATTTAACGCAGCTGGATAAAATACTTGTATGTAGTGCGAAATAACCACGGTACATGCCGCGAGCCCCCTAATACCATCCAAATAGAATAGCTTTTTTTCGGATGTCTCTTTATTCATTTTTTCCTCTTCTTTCATGATTAAAACTATTAGGCTATTATAACATGCGACGCTGCGTGATTAAATGCACATCGTTTTTAAACTCCTGAATCTTTTTCTTTATTGTTTTGTAATGTCGTCTTTTCGCACGAATTTTCACCACACAGATTAGACCCTTCCCATAGAAAGTTCATGTAGAGATATTCATCAATTAACTAAATTAACCTGCCCTTTAGTTGAATAGCGACGGATACCAAAGATGATCCGTCGCCATTACAAACTAAAAGTACCGTCGATAAAGTTCTCTCCGACGTTCGCCGCGGAGTTGTGCGTAGACTTGAGTGGTCGATGCTTTCTCATGACCGAGCATTCCTTGAATGAAATCCAATGGAGCACCATTATCAAGGAGTTGGCATGCATAAGTATGTCGAAAGCGATGCGGGTACACATTCACTTCAAGTTCTCCCCGACCTGCAAGCCGTTTTATTGCCCACCTAATTGTAGGTATAGCCATTCGTTTTGTTGGATGCGTATCGGTAACAAATAAGGCTTTGCAGGAATCCTCACGGCTGGCCAGGTACTTCTTTAACCATACTTTGCACTCTGTCGTAAAGTAAACTTCTCTTTGCTTCGATCCCTTGCCATTAACGATTGCTGAGCAGTTCTCCCAGTTTAGATCTTCGATGTTGATCTTTTCTACCTCCCCAATCCGGCAGCCGGTGCTGTAGAGAAACTCAAGCAGTGCTCTTTCCCTGAGTGACTGACATGAGATTTTCAAGTGTATGACGTCTTCCTCAATCAAAAACTTAGGAATGCGCTTATCTAATTTGGGTTCTCTCAACTTTAGAGAAGGATTTAAAGTCAGATACGTCTCTTCATAAGCATACCGGAAAAGAGAACGAATAAAACGAATCCGATGACCAAGGCTGTTTGGCTTCAAACGTACTGCTTGTTTTGCCAAGTACTCCTTCAGTATGGTTAACGTTACCTCTGTGACATCGAGATTACCTAGCTCCAGCACTAACATCTTGTGCTGTAAGGCGTATGCTTTTAATGTTTTTGGACTGAACCCTTGAATGCGTTTGTCAGCCTCATACAAACTCCACAACTCATTTAAATTCATAACAAAACCTCCCTTTAGAAGCTATTAAATCTAGTTTGCTTCTAAGGAGAGGTTTTAATCTGCCCGATGTATTAAACTAGCGTTCTCCGATAGCTTAATGAGTAAATCAGTTTAGGAGTTCTAGAACTCATCGATCAACGAAATCCCTTTTGTAATACGCATTCTACTATCTTGCAAGAAATCGCGGGTCCAATCATCGGGTTGAGTTAAATCCCAACTCCGGTACATACCCACGACTACGATAATTTCACGTATTTTAAGAAAAAGCTTCATCTTATTTTTCCAGCCGTCAGGCATTTGTCGGCCATCCTCAGTGTAGCCTAGCTCGAAATGTTTAATGAAAAGTTCGTATTGCGCCTTACGTTCAGACTGCGAATCTTCCCCGAATACATACAGCAAGTAATAGAGCTGGATAGCAATGTCCTCGACATACCAACTGTACTGACACTCGTCGAAGTCGAAGAGCGTTATTTGCCCTGATTCATTGACCGTGAAATTACCTACATTGATATCTCCGTGAATTAAACCAAAATTATCTGATGTAACAGGCAGACTAGCCAGATTTGCTTTAAGTTCATCAAGGGCATGAATAATTGGTTGAAGCTCTGCCGGTAAATAATCTTTCGCTCGTAAGAGGTATTCATTAAATTCCCAAGTGTGTCTTGTGGATATGGGTTTATACAGCTTGGTCAGTTCATGAAGACGGCCTGTTATGCGACCACATTGTTCATAAAGTATTGAATTGCCTAGGCATTCAGGATATCCGATTTTTCTGCCAGGTGCATAGTTGAAAGAGGTTGCGTAAAAATCCATCGTATTCCCTTGGATACGTTCAAAATCCTTTCCAGTAACCGATAGAACCGGGTCTGAGACCGACAAACCATTCTCCGATAGGTAACGAATCCATTCTATTTCAGCTGCAAGTCCTTCCGACGTGCGAAGTGTGCTCGGAGTAAAACGGAGAATATATTTTGATTCATCGCGATTATAGGAATAAATAAAGTTTTGAAAGCCTCCAATGAAAGTCAGATCTTTTGGGCTAATCCCAAAGCGCTCAGCACCTTCAGCAGCATGTTCGTCCAGGAACATAAGTTTTATTTTTGGGTCCATGATTTCTCCTTGGTAATTGAATTTAGATCGAATACTATAATTCCTAACTCATTGCTGTTACCTCAATTTAATAAAATGGATGCCTAACGACATGTAAAAACCCCACTTTCAAAATATTTCTATTACTAAGCAATCATACTTATCCAGCTTTTTACAGTCAATGAAAATGCCTGAGTCATTACGTTAAACTGCCCGTTAGAATTCCTGTAGAATGAATAATTTAGACTTTGAACAAAAAAGAGCGCCTCTGT
>NZ_BMKR01000091.1 GCF_014644435.1 Paenibacillus albidus
GTTATGAGCATGAATGTGGTCTGTCCCGCTTGTAGGAAATCCACTTTTGGGACAGCCTCTCTAGTGACCTTTCCTCACATACGTTAATCCTAACTCACCATAATTTAACGTACGAGTCGTAAGCTACCCACCCATCGGATTCTATCTTCACTCAGATATATTCAGAACAGCACGGAATCTAGTCGATGCTGACATCATTTTATCGTATGCTTCGCTAGCACGATCTAATGGATATGACTCAATCAGGGGACGAGTATCCGTCAGTATACTGAAATTAATCGTCGCTTGTATTTCTTTCGGTCCGCCTGTAAACGTACCTTTGACCGTGTTAGGTCCTTTCAAAAAGTCCATCGCTGACAATTCTAGTGGATCAGTGGAACCTGCCACAATGATTAGCTCGCTGTCTTGACCCAACCCGTTGATCAGAGAGGAAATGGCTTTGGCGTTAGGTGCAGTTGCCAGGATAACTTTCGCACCGCCTAATGCTTGTAATGCCTCTGCCGGATCTTCTTGTTCCGAATCAATGTAGTGATGGGCTCCAAGTTCACGTGCGAGAGCTTCTTTATCATTTCCTCGTGAAATAGCCACGGTGCGATATCCTGCTTTGCTTGCAAACTGAACGGCAAGATGTCCCAGTCCACCAATCCCCTGAATCGCTACCAGATCACCAGGGCGAGCTTTACTATTTTTGATGGCACTAAAGGTTGTTTCGCCAGCACACATTAGTGGAGCAGCTTCCATCACCGAAATTTCATTTGGAATACTGGACAAGCTATCTTCATAAGCAACCATGTACTCGGCATATCCGCCGTCCATTGTTAATCCGGTGACATGGCTATGTCCCCCATTCCATCCAATGCCGACACGTTCTCCAATTTTCCATTTTGACGCGCCTGCTCCAAGCTCATCAACGATTCCTATCACTTCATGTCCAGGAATACGAGGATATGCTGACGCCGCACCGCCCATAGCCATTGAATCTCCGTTACAAACGCCACAAGCTTCAACACGGAGCAACACTTGCCCTTCTGCAGGCTGTGGAACCGGCACCTCAACTAACTGCATTTTTTCTCCTGCAGCTGGAATTTGCATGGCTTTCATTTTCTTCATGAATATTCCCTCCTAATAGTTTTAAAATGATAGAACTTCATTAGTATAGTTCAAATAGATCTATTATTCAATTAATTAATTGTATAATGGAATTGATTATAGATGAATAGATTCGTTTCAACTTCATTTTTTTTTTGTTATTTAATTGATGATTTTTGAGACTGCAAGTTCAGCTGACTGAAGTGCACCTTCAAGATGTCCACCAAATTCTGTACTTGTTTCTGTTCCAGCAAAAGCAATTATATTTTCCCATTCCCCTGATACAGTTATAGGTCCGTAATATGGAAAATTTTGAAGTGGAATACGATCTTCAGATATAGCCGTATCGACATCCGCAGACCAATCTTTATAAATAATAGTCCTTACTTTTATTGCTGACGGGCCGAAAAGCCTAATCAACTGTGCCTTCACTTGTTCTAAAACCTCCTTTTCCCCTAACTGTTGGCGGACGTCCGGAGGCATGCCAAAGAAACCAAATAATGCACCCGAACCTGTGTTGGGAGATGCATCATGAATTTCCTGCAACGGCCCTACCCAACTCGATGCGAAACCCGAAAGTCCATCTTTTCTCCAAAAAGGCTCATCATAGACAGCTATAGCCTTGGCTTGTCCAGCCATCCAGGTTGGTTTGTTGATAAGGTTTAAGTTCGTTTCAGGAGAGATTGAAGGAATAAAAGTAATCTGTTGTGCAATAATTCGAGGCGGTAATGCTAGAATAACAGCACGAGCGATAAACTCTTTTGTTTGTCCATCTGCAAGTTCTGTGGTTATCGTAATGGAGTTTTGATCGTTTAATTTTATGGTCTTCACACGTGTTTCCAAATCAAAGATTTCAGGTGGCAACTTACTAGCTAATGCATCTATTAAAGATTGTACGCCACCTGAAAATCTCAATGATCTCTCCATGGAATGATCTGGGAGGATATGGCGTTCAGGCGCTTGGTTCTCATACCGCTCAAATAACATAGCCCCCTCGGTGTGCTGAACGAAAGTTTTGAGGTGAAGCTCTTGAACGAGACTAGTGATCGTATGCTCATATCGCGGCCAGAACCAAGTGGGTCCAAGATCAAATTGACCCAATTCAGGGTTGTTGGGACCTGTAGTAGTTAAAATCCTACCACCAATTCTATTGCGAGCCTCCAAAATCTTACATCCAATACCTTGTTCTGCGAGTAAACTGGCAGCTCGCAGGCCACTTAAACCAGCACCGATAATAATCACGGGATTCTTCATTCTATACTCCATCATTAAATAATTTTTATATTCTTTGTTGGCTACTTTAGAAGTTATACAGCTTTATACAACTGTTCTAATCGTGCTTCTAATTGTTCAAACTGAACAAACCGTCCTTCACGAAGATATTCCTTTTGATCAAAAAATAAGATGATCGTGGGAACTGTGAAAATCAACAATTTGCCTGCGACCGCTTCTACCTGCCTAGCATCTATATGCGCAAGTTTTATTTCTGGATAGTTGTTAAGTAATTCTTTTAGTTTGGGATAAATCGCATGACATACATTACAATCCTCTTGAGATACATATAGCATACTTAATCGGTTATTCTGGATAAATGTATCTATTTCATTCACTGAAGTTATTTCTTGGACATTTATCATTAATTTCCCACCTTACTGTATGTTATTCGGAACTGAATGGCTACAGATCCAATAATATTCAATGCAATATTGTTCTAATTTTCTTTTCTGACTCCATTCAATTAATTGAGAAATTGGACCTACTAATAAATACAAATCATGAAATCCCTGTTTTCGTAAAATACGTACCGCTTTTTTTCCTTTACGATATTGATCGGTCAATACGATAATGCTATCTTTTGGAGACATATCTTTTTCCCACACAAAAGGCAATCGCCCTAGGGAGATATTGATGGATTCCGGAACCTGCTCTTTTTCATATTCGGAACTATCTCTTATGTCAAGCCATTTAATATGATCAGGCACCTGGATTTGATTTGATTTTAAAGATAACATGGTTACACCACGAAGGAAGCGGAAATGTTGAATTATCCAGTAAATTATCAAAAAAACTAATATCAAAGCATACATCATTTTTTATCCCAGTCTGTTAATTTCAAAGGTTTGTCCCCTTTGGAATTTTTCATTAGTTCCATTCTACATCTACTCCGTTCTATCATATATTATTTCCGTTCCTCATTCTCCATCTTAAGCATTCCACTCTTGGACTCCTTCTTCTATTCGGTACGCTGTGAAGCCCTGTTTTTGAATATAATCAACAGCTTGTGATGCAAGAGAACAATAAGGGCCACGACAGTATGCAGCAACTTCTACATCAGCCTTATTTATTGTTTTTAGGTATTCTTCCAACTGTTCTAAAGGTACAGAAATAGCACCTGGGATATGAGATGTTTCATACTCCTCAACGGGTCGAAGATCTATGAGAACCATGTTATTCTGCTTCATTTTTGCCAATAGGTCGTTTTTTGTGATACTTTGAACACCAACATATTGCTTTTTCAAATCATCTTTAATCTGTTTTATGTCAGAGAGTCTGTCCTCACACACATTCCATAAAGAGGACAAAAAGTGAGTTACAGATGGATCACTAATATTATAGATAACGAAAGTACCTTTCTTGTGAAATCTAACCAATTTCGCTTCCAGTAAAATTTGTAAGTGACGGGATACATTCGCAACACTCATTCCAGTTTGTGTAGCCAAACTTTCAACAGATTTTGGTCCATTTGATAAGAGATCCATAATCTCAAGTCTTTTGTCACTGGATAAACATTTCCCGATTCGAGCGAATTGCTGATATAGACGTTCTTTAATATCTGATTCAGGACATCTAATTTCCATTGGAACCGCCCTCTCTTTATTGCAACACCTTAGATTTTCGGGTATGCCTTCTGCATTCGAATTACTGACTAGTACCTTGACTGCATCAAATTTCAGGGTACAAATGTTTCAATTTGCCTCTGGCCTG
>NZ_BMKR01000092.1 GCF_014644435.1 Paenibacillus albidus
CACCACCGAAGACGCCAGAGTCAAATTAAAGCGTCTTTACCCACAATTTAAAGATTGATGCTGTAATAGGTTTCTTGTGATTCAAAGCCATACTCCATAGCAATCTCAATGATCCGTTTCTCGCCAGCAAGCAGTTCAATGGCACTCTGACTTAATCTCCGTTTACGAATATATTCCTTCACAGATTCCCCAACCAAACCTCGAAAAATCCGATAAAAATGAGTCATCGAAAAAAATGTCTGCTCTGCAATAATATTCGGACTTAAATCTTCTGTTAGGTGTATTTCAATAAAATCAATTGTTTTTTGAACCTTATCGTAATAATTCATCTCATCATCCAGTTCTATTCATCAAAATTTTCTTTAATCGGCAGCCAAAACTCATAACAATTTCCTTTATCTATTTTATGGGGCGGGTAGGCTTCTATTTCTGGTACATTTGCATGAACATATGGAGAGTTAGGGAGCCATTCTCCAAACGCAACCATTTCAGCCTCGATTAAGGCTTCAACGGTTTCTCCGTAATTTTCAAAGATTGCCCACATCGAAGCAGGCACTGTATATTCCTCCAAATCCCAACCCTCTGGGGCATGATCATTCTCCATAGCGACATAAAACCAAAAGCTTCTATTGGCCGGGTCTTTTTCTACGCATGAAACACCTATGGAATAGCTATTCGTAACCGTATCCTCAAGATTATTATGGCTATTACGGAACAACTCCGTCAAACCCTCTTGTCTGCATTTTTCCCAAAATTGACCGAACATTTCGTTATCCTGTTCTACCCACGTTCTACGTCCATAAATTTTAAATTCTGATTTGCTTTCTATTCTCACATTTACCATGCGATCTACCCCTGTCTTGTTTTATAACCGAAGTATATCTGTTTGAGCCGACTCTTTTTTGATATTTCTTACCAAATTCGTCTGGAACAATGGCAGGAACGTTTGCAAACCTTTCTCAAAGTACCAAAACAAACAATCGGTATGATAGGCGGCGGCAAAAATAAACAAACCGGCATCATCGACATTGCTGTCATTTAGAGCCTCAACAATAAAGGAAATATTAAACCCTTCGTAAGTGAATACGGCCAAGTTATTGTGGATGAATGCCACCACGTGTCCGCCTACAGCTTCGAACAGGTTCTGCGGGAAGTCAAAGCAAAGTATGTATTTGGCTTAACTGCCACACCTAAACGACAAGACGGACAAGAAGCAATTGTAAGATTCTAGCTTGGACCGGTGCTATTGAAGGTGGATGCCAAAACCTTAAGCGGCTCCAGAGGATTTTCATTAAGGGTAGTCCCCCGTTATACTCACTTTCAGATCAAGTCAGGGGAACAAACTTCCGGTATCCAGGACATCTATCAGCAGCTTGTAGACAACGAGGAACGTAACACGATTATTTTTGACGATTTACTTACCTGCCTGGATGAAGGCCGCTCTCCGCTACTGCTGGTTGAACGGACCGCTCATGCTGAATATTTTGCAGAGAGGTTGCAGGCTTTTGCCAAAAACGTAATTGTACTTCGCGGCCGAATGGGAAAAAAGCAGAGAGAAGCTCTACGCGCCCAAATCGCCTCTATTCCAGTCGATCAAGAACGGGTAATTATCGCTACCGGCAAGCTGATCGGCGAAGGCTTCGATGATGCCAGACTGGACACCTTATTTCTGGTCCATCCTATCTCCTGGTCAGGCACCTTACAGCAATATGCAGGCCGCTTGCACCGAAGTCATGTGCATAAAGAAAAAGTGAAAATATATGATTATATTGACCTTGAGGTCCCTATGTTGATGGCGATGTTCAAGAAAAGAGTGAAGGGTTATCGGAAGATGGGATATAAGGGGGCAGAGTTGTAACACATTGCATAAAAATAGAATGGGCGAGTTGAACCCCTTTCCCAAAAAGGGTCTTAATACCTTGCTGAGAAAGGGATTCTGGAAACAGAGCGTGGACGTGCAGAGCCACAATCCGGCGGGGGCTGCTGCTGGAATCGACGATATAGCCGTTTAGCAAACGTTAGTTTTCAATTGCATTTTTCCAGTGTCAATCACGGCTTCTGCGTGTTTCAAGAAGTTAAAACCAAGGATGCCGTCGATTTCCATGCCATAATCCATATTCCCGATTTCGACTTGAAAATCATTAAGTATTGCTTCATCAACTATAATTGAGTCCAGATGTTTGGTGTAAACATACTCCACACCGCCTACACCCCGTATCATATCAACGATATCATTTCCTTCAGGAACCATACCAATCTCCTGCACGATGTCCGCGTTCAAAAGTGTGCTGGCAGAACCTGTGTCAAGCAATACCTTCTCCAGCTTTAGTTCTCTCCCTCTAAACACAACAGTCATGCTTATGAAGGGGAGTCCATAGATTTCTGTTATATTCATCTGGGGCCTCTGATACCAACATATCGTTCTCGTGCTACAACCTCAGGACGGGAGGTGTGAAAGAAACAATACTCGCGATGTGGATCTTCCTGGTGTAACTCACTGTACCGCTTCAATGCTCTGGTAGAATCCTCATAGGAGTCAATCACAGACATTTCTTCAATAAAACGCTGGCCTTCTTTAGAATAAGCCTTAGTCGCCTCAAGAACGACCCATTCATTTGGAAACCGCTCCTGAACTTCATCCCATCGCATCTTGGACACCTCCGGTTGAATAATTACAATTATTATAGCATATCAGGTGCCAACATCTAAACCAGAGTCAGGCCTCCACCCGATCTTTGGAGCTCTTTTATAAAGCGGTATCCCTCCAGAAATCCAACTACAAAAGCTTCCTCTTCTTCGAGACCCTGTTCTGTGCTTGGACTCATCCATGAGTCCATATAATTGACCATAAACCCTTACTGGGAGATGGATTTTAAAAACTCAAGGGAGTCGCTTCCCTGTCGAAAGGTAACGGTACATAATTTCTACGAGTGTAGTTACAGTTTTGATGTCACCTGAGTCTCATGTAAACCGCGAAAAATTTTCAATTAAATTTTATATATTTAGCGAAACAGGAAAGTATAATAAAGGCATGATGTTGGAAGTCAAAGCATTGGAGGAGATCATGGGCCGATTAGTTCATTTCGAAATTCATGTAGATGACATGGAACGTGCTAAGAAGTTTTATGGTGAGGTATTCGGATGGACCTTTGAGGATTGGAGTGAATATGCTGGAACACCCTATTTCGGAGCTACTACGGGAGATGCGGGTGAAATCGGCATCAATGGGGCTTTGGTGCAACGTCGGGGGGTGTCTCCAGAACCCGGACAAGCTATGAATGGTTATGCTTGTACTATGGGAGTGGAGGATTACGACTCTACTGAAGCAATAATTTTGAAACTTGGAGGCAAGCTTGCATTGCCGAAGTATGCATTACCTGGGATGGCGTGGCAAGGGTACTACCTGGACACAGAAGGTAATATATTTGGTATTCATCAGCCAGATAAGCATGCCAAATAAGGTGACACAATCGTATATCTGAAAAGCCCGACCTCACGGTTGGGCTTTTCAGATATACGAAGGAGCTCTGTTTCAAAATTAACTTCTGCTGACCCCAGGGCAGAGACCAGATAGCGTATCCCACTACTTGTTAGCCCTATCCCTGTTACATGGGCGATGCAATCCTCGAATCCATTACCTTCAGAACCCTGTCTGGCCTCATCCCCCCCTCTTCATCACTTCCAGCGCGCTGATTAAGCCGGACTAAAGCGACTTAGAAAACACATCTACACCCTTAAGTATTGGCACTTCATTGAGCAGTCTTAATAATTGTTCCTGAATTTGAATTTCTACTTGTTTGGCCGGGATATGTTGAATTGTGATCCCATTCATTTTCACCCTAAAGCCTCATTTCACCATTTTGATGAAATCATTATACATTATAATCCAAAAAGTAATCCTCATTTATAATTTCACTGTTTCGGTGAAATTAATGATTACTGTGAAAATTTCGTTTGAATTCCTCGCTATATAGACCGCAATTAATAAACTGCCAAAGACACTCCAATCGCCAAATCGGGTAA
>NZ_BMKR01000093.1 GCF_014644435.1 Paenibacillus albidus
CAACAAAAGAGGCAGCTAATTTTTTGATCAGCTGCCGCAGTGTTGTTCTGAACTATCGTTCCCCGTTAGTTTAATGAACGATCAAACGTTTTTAGCTTAGCTCATAGAGAGTTAAGAAAAAAGAAGCAAGTCTATTAGACGTGCTTCCTCTGAGACGCTAGTTTGTTTTTGACTATTTACCCCTGTGCTTCTTCTTAGCTTTTTGAACTCTAAGTTGATATTTTCTTTCATTTTCTTCAAGAATTTGTTGACGATTATGCACTTTTCGTTGCAGTTTCCTGGATTCGAGGTCCAGCTTTATTGCCTCCTGAGCATGGCAAGATAAACCTCGTTGCGCAATCTCCTTAGACGCCTGGCGAGCTAGTCTTTTCGGACTTACTCGAGTGCTTTTACTTTGCTTTGCATCCGTCCCTACCTTCGTAAGGTTCATCAATTCCATCATTTTCTCGCCAACGAACTCTAATATCTCAGAATCCTTTGGCTCGTTACCAAAAATATGACGGTAAGCTTTCAGACGTCCCTGTTCTTCCTGCTCAATCACACCAATCCAGTACTTACAACTTTCATCAAACAATATGGTAAGCTTCACACTTACTCCCCCTCTGTTTATACTGGAGTGATGGACATCCCGAGGGGGGAAGGTCACTGACACTAGGGCTAACCCTGTGCGACCGGACTACCAACCGATCTGTGTTTTTACACTCCTTTATGGTTATATCACATATTTCACAATTGTTAAACCGTTCAACTAACCTGCCCGTTAGCGCAGCAAGGCTGCTAATCGTACTGGCAGCCTTGTCATGGTTAAACTATCGTGTCCCGTTAGTTTAGTTGCAGATTAGTTTTCACGTCAGCCATTCAATCTTTTTGACTCATAATTATCCAGTAATTTATTCAGTTCTCGTTTATTAATTGGATGATATGTGAGGAGCTCTCCATTCAAAAGTATATTAAACACTCCATACGCAGAGGGGGCATTCTGTGCATCTTTACAGTTTTCTATATGGATTACTTTCGAAGGTATTTCTCTTTCAGAAGCAACCTCTAAGATTAAATTAACAGCTTCCTCAAAATATGGGCACTGGTCGGCTCGGATAATAGTAATTCCTTGTGAATATTTTTCAGCCCTTTGTTCCCAACCATGATTAAAATGAGGTATTGAATGATTATCGAAACTATTAACAATTAACTCAAAGCAAGGCGGTGCAATATCGACTGATTTAAAACCATATTTGATGAAGAATGATTTATCTGATAGCCAAGTTTCTGAACTTGTAACCATTGCAACACCTGATTTATTTAGTGTTTTCGCATGATTTAAACATGCATTTAGTAGTGAGGAACCGTATCCCTTGCCTTTTCCTTTCCCAACAATCCAAAGACAATGGATGACCATGTAATTTGTTCCACATATCCCTCTCCAGTTATACTCGCTCGGAATATATTCAATAAACCCTTTAGGATGTCCATTGTCCTCAATAATTTTTAGGTGCAAACCTTCTTGAAACCTCTCATTCAACCAAGCCAGCTTCTTTTGATAACCCTGAGATTTAGGTTTGCTTCTCATACAAAAAAATCCTTTTTCATGAATATTTTCTTGATTGATATCAATAATTTCAATCAGAAATACCACCCCCAATACTTTATTTATAAGATTCTATAAATTGGATAAATAATCCTTTATCATTCAGCTAACAGTATTCAACTATACTGCCCGTTAGCGTAATGATGACCTGTCATCTATGGTACGGTTCACCGTAAATTAGCCTATATCATATCATATCATATCAGATTTGTTGGTTGATTTTGTATTTCAAAATATGGTGTCCTAAATATGAATCGTTTCAAAATGTTTATCTATGTTTACGACACACAGTATAGTTCGCAAAATGCAGAGTCACCAAAAGTATACTTTTTGACATGCTCAATTAGGTGCGGAAGCGGGTATGTGTTGGCTTCTAATGATTGTCCTTAACCCATAAGGGAGCAATGTATAAAACACGTCAGATTGGATTCTAGGCGGTCTGACGAGGTGGTAAGGGTGGGGGGGGTTACATCTTTTTTATGTTTGGTGTTTTTAGAAATGCCATATGCACATCCATCGACCGACTTTGAATATAATTTAAAGCGATACGATAACAAGTAAAATATGTAGGTTACGGTAATTGCAATTTACCTTCACGTAATGTAAAATTAGTTGATGGAAAAAACATGGAAGGAGTGGGAGTATGAGGTGGAAACGGAAGACTTACATTCAGTCGACTTGCGTATTTTCATATTTCCATTCCATTAGGACACTAAAGCATATATTGCTTTAGTGTTTTTATTTTATGGGGGTGTAATAATTGTCAAGGTATAAAAGGGTTCTCGTTAAGCTAAGTGGTGGAGCAGTCGCAGGAAACTCTGAATTTGGTTTTGAGCCAGAAAGGTTAGACCATATCGCGGATGAAATTATGTCAGTAGTAAACTTAGGCGTTGAAGTATCGTTAGTTATAGGTGGGGGTAATATTTTCAGAGGTAATATGGCGGAAAGCTGGGGGATAGAAAGGGCAGAAGCTGATAACATTGGAACGCTTGCGACTGTAGTAAATAGTTTAATGCTTCGTGGAGTTCTTAAAGCCAAGACCAAAAAGGAAGTACGGGTAATGACGGCAATACCTATTACTTCAGTTGCAGAACCATACATCCGTCTAAGAGCAATCCACCATCTAGAAAAAGGCTATATTGTAATTTTTGCAGGGGGGAACGGTCAACCTTACGTTACAACAGACTATCCTTCAGTACAAAGAGCCATCGAGGTTAATTGTGATGCTTTATTAGTTGCAAAACAAGGTGTTGATGGTGTTCTTAATGCAGACCCTAAATATGATAAAGATGCAAGGAAATTTCGTTCGCTTCATTACAACGACGTTTTAAAACAAAACTTAAAGGTAATGGACCAATCAGCTTTCATTTTGGCAAGAGACTACAATCTGCCAATGCATGTGTTTAACTTCGATAAACCAGGCTCGATGAAAGAAATTTGTGAAGGTAAGAATAACGGTACGATAATTAGTGGCGAATCAGTTTTAGAGTTGGAATAAAATATGTTAGAAATACTACTCCCCCTTGATTTAGCGGAACGATAGTTCCATAAAAGAGAAGTTCTATCCAAAGAAACCACTCCATTTGTCAGGAGTGGCTTTGTCTTTATATACTGATGTATATTTTGTGGTCAAACTCTACTTTGTGTTTAGATACATTACGGTGATCCGTATCATAAATATAAGGCGTTGTTGCGCTAAACTGCCCGTTAGCTGAACAGTCAACCGATGATCTCGGCTGACTATTTTCAATGGTGCTAACGTTTCCCGTTAGAATTCCTGTAGAATGAATAATTTGGTCTTTGCACAAAAACGAGCGCC
>NZ_BMKR01000094.1 GCF_014644435.1 Paenibacillus albidus
GGAGACGTGCAGGATATGGAACAAATTGGGTGATGTACGCTCACCTTTATTCTTGCATGCTCTTACAGTTGTTCCAAGCGACCTCCTCCTCTGTTTCCTTCTTATCTCACACTTAACTAAAGGTGAAATCCTGCGAATTCATGAGCCTGCGTGAGAAAACTAAATCATTTCGAGGGAGCTTAATGAAGCGTCCGCGCTAGTCTAATACTTTGTTTTCTCAGTCTACAACTTTATTTTCCGAGTCTAACACTTTATTTTTTAGTCTAATACTTTATTTTCTGAACAATAATATCGCAGTATCATTATAATTGCACTGTAATCTATTGTTCCACAATTGGAGGAATGAAATAATGCCACATGAACCAGAGATTGAAGTTGTTTTCGAGGGTGGGAAGAACAAAAGTTATCCCATACAAGGTGGAAAAAGACACTGGCGGCGTGTGATTGGTAAAGACGAAGTGATTTACGAGGATAATATAATCTCGCCTGAACTTTGGGAAGCAGCGAACACTAGTATTAAGAATCGTAATGGATTGCCCTCAGCCATTTCTGACGATAGAAGCCACATCGCGTTTATGCAATATGGCTTCTTACCTCTCTAACCAAATGTCCAAGCCCTGTTAATGTTATCTGCTCAGTTCGTTACCATCCCTTACACTTATCAAAATATCTTCTTTTGATTTTTGTCATCAATAATAATCTGCACCGATTCCTTAAACCGCAAAGCATGCACAATCTCTCGCTCCCGCAGGAACTTGAGGCTGTCCTGCAGTTCCACGTCATCCGTCATATCGATCAGCCACTGGTATGTAGCCCGGGCCTTTTCTTCGGCGGCAATGTCCTCGTAGAGGTCAGCCAGCGGATCACCTTTGGCCTGGATATACGCAGCTGTCCAGGGGACCCCTGCTGAATTCTGGTAGAACAGCGCGTGGTCACGCTGTGCATAGTTCGGGCCAAGCCCGGCAGCTTCGAGTTCACTGATCGATGCATCTTTTGTCAATTTATATATCATTGTAGCAATCATTTCCAGGTGCGCAAATTCTTCTGCACATTGAGGATAGAAGTTAAGAAAAACAAATTAATTGCTCTGCTAAGCAGTTGGATGACATCGCTGAGATTGAAATTAGTGTACGGCCTCCGCCGAAACAAAAGTGTATTCTCTTCATGTTCGATGACTTATAATCTGGCATTATTCACTTTAGAAGTGATACACTTGTCTCATTAATCCGCTTTATAAATATATTGAGGAGGCTTATTATGGAGCCAGTTCTCCTTGCACGCTTGGCGGCGAAATTTTCCACCTACGCTTTGCCTCGAATAAAAAATAGTAAAGTTTATCGGGATATACAAGCAAAATGGATAAAAGACAATTATGCTGTCGAGGTCAAGATGATGTTTAAGGCTGCAATTGCTGATGCAAAATCATTATTTGATTTGCCAGATGAATTAATGAATGATTTATTAGAGGATACAGTCAATCATAATGAAGTTTTTCGGTGGATTATAGAAGGCGTAACATTAGAAAGCTTTGAAGAAGAAAAATTAAACTTGCTTCCATATATAGAAAAGTATCCGAGATACGAAGACATGCAAAAAGCATTTTTTCTAACTATTTTAAATAAAATCCATGAATTTCAAGAAACAAAATGGAAACCTGAGTTTTTGCAAATATTATCTAAAATTAATTCTTTTAAAGTTGATATAAAACAAGACCTGAGCATAATCAAATCTTCTCAAAATCAAGTCTTAGATAAACTTGATGAACATAAAACACTTTTAAATCATTTTTTCGAACCCGTTTCTTATGATGACCTTAATGAACTCATAAAATCTGGTGAAGTGAAAACTGCACGTGAAAGAGCACACGAAAGACTTAATGGAAAGAAGTTATTGACTACTAACGATATAATGGAATTAAATGCTGTCATTGGTTCTTGTTATATAATCAATGGTCAAGAAAGAGAATCCATTCCCTACCTGCAAATAGCAACTGCTAACTGTGTAAATGAGCCAAGAAAATACCGAATGCTTTCACTGATTAGTCTTTTTCAAGAACATTATGAAGACGCATTAAGATACGCGAATTTAGCAATTGAAAAAGAAGGTTATTCACAAAGCAATGTAGAGAAATTAATTAATATATATATGAAACAAGGTAAATATAATCTCGCACTAGAACTATTAGATAAATATCCAGCTTTCGATCTAAAAGAATTACATGCCTATATATTAATAAACAATAAACAGTTTGAACCAGCGCTATCACTGACTCAAACAATGTTAGAGACAGATCCAATAAGTTTGACTTGGTTATTAATTAAAATAGAGATTATGACCCTAAACCTAGAATATCAAATCTCGATAGGTAATGTTGTACCTACAGAAGAACTGTATCACACAATAATGCCAATTATTAAACAATTAGAAAATACCAGAACGCAAAATGACAGAATAGAAGAACGACTTAACGAAATGAAAGCTGCTATAGCTTTTAGAAACAAACGATTTACAGAAGCAAAACTCACTTTTGAATGGTTATATTATCACAAAAAAGAAAATAAAGAATTTTACTACAACAATTTTCTCTATTGTTGTTTATGTGACGCGGACTGGAATAAAGCTATTCAATTACTTCAAGAACGAGTAATTTCGAACGACTCCAATATCAATGATATTATCACCTTAGCAAGCGTCTACGCAGATTCTGGTGAACCTCTACTTGCTAAACAGTTACTTGAAGATAATTTCACACATTTAGATTTGGATAAGGAAAGTTTATCCTCTCTAAAATTTTATTTTGTCTATATCGAGAGCTTGTCCTTGACATTAAACAATACAAGAATCGAGGCCCTTATTAAAAAGTTTGAAGATAAGCAATACGTTGAAAATGGAATTCATGCATTAAAAGCTTATTATGCTACGCTTCTTCATGATTGGGAAAATGCCATCATGCATTGGGAGGCTTGTATTGATAGCTTATCAGGGGAATTATTTTCAGAAGCTGCCATGAAATTGTCCCAAGCTTATATGAACAGAGGTTCCAAATACGATTATCAACAAATGACAACGTTGATTGAAAAAATCTCTCATTGGCGACAGCATGAGAGTCTAATTAACCGATATGCTAGAGGGCTTTATGAACTAGGGCCTGTACGCAAACCTATTTGAGCCATAAACGAATGGAAAGCAACGTCAAAAAAG
>NZ_BMKR01000095.1 GCF_014644435.1 Paenibacillus albidus
GATTATTCCTGCATTCAAATATGTTGTAAAAAAGTGTACCCAAGATTCGTATCAAAACATGTTGAATCATATGCTTTCGGATTATTTACCTAAGAACAATTATCAAATTGTCGGAGCAATTCAAGAATTCTATAATCCAAAAGATAGTAGTGGAGAATTGTACTTATACTTCCCTGTTGAAAAAATCTAGTACACCCACATATTACGCTAAAGGGCAGGATAGTTTAAATAGACCGAAGAAATAAGAAGATAAGAACAAGTGGGATCTATATAGATTACTAAAGGATGTGTACTGTAAAATGCAATATTTCATCGGAATTACCCCTCCAGAGGACTATAAAGATAAAATAGTGGTATTTCGTGATCGTTGGTCCAGTAATCGTCTTAACGATGTAGTAGAGCCTCACATCACGGTCAAAGCGCAGGGTGGACTTACATTAGATCTACATTGGCTAGAAAGTGTAAGACAAACATGCTCTTTAATTCAAAACTTTCAATTATCATTATCAGAACCGAGATCGTTTGGAAGCGCTGTTACATTTCTAAGTGTTGAGACGAGCAGTGTAATCGATTTACATAGAAGATTAGTAAGTGCGATTTCTCCATCAAAAGAGCAAATAGATCGTTACTTTGAATTGGATAAATATCATCCTCATTTGACTTTGGGGCAAACCTACTGGGGTTTGAACGAAACTGAAATTGAAGAAATGAATCTCCTAGCAATTAAAGAATTAGCTCCTTTTCCAACCTTCAATGTCAATTATGTACGCGTATATAAAGAAATTGAACCAAACAAATACGTACCATTTGAAGATATCCTATTGGGGAGATAAAAAGAGAAGTGATTCAACTAACGGAGAACGTTAGCACCACGATATGACGGCAGCCGGCCATACGATCGGTTGCCGTTGCTCGTTGAAGTAACGGGCAGAATAGTTTAAGATCATACGCGGGGAACCGTATCATAAGTAGCGGCAAGTTTTTTGGTGGAGAACTGCGTAAAAGGCGTGGAAAAAGGATTTGCATGGAAGGGGTTTATCCTAAGTCACTTTCTGTGAAAAAACTTGCTTTAGAATTGTAGGTGTTAGAAGATGATAAAGAATTAGACGGAGAAAATAAAATATTAGACTGGAAGATGTTACTGAACCAACGTTCAAAGTTTCTGATTAAGGGGGCGACGCTTCGAATGGATAATAATAAGGAACTAGGTATCGGGCAAGTCGCTGAGCGCACTGGGTTGAGCGTTCACTCGCTACGATTCTACGAGCGCGAAGGCCTGTTGCTATCCACCCGAATTACGCGGGACAAAGGCGGCCGCCGCCGCTACAGCCTAGCCGACGTCGAGTGGCTAGGCATCTGTACCAAGCTCCGAGCATCGGGAATGCCAACTGCTCAGATCAAACAGTTCGCAGAACTGGTCCGGCAGGGTCCAGGAAACGAACGAGAACGGCTTGGAATTCTCCACGAGCACCAACGACGAGTTGCCGCCCAAGTTTCGCAACTGAACGACTGCTTGGAACTCATCAACTGGAAGGTTGACGTCTATGAGCAGCACCTTGAGCAAGGAACCGCCCAGTACCTCTGGACCGGCGGTAGGTGAGAAACTCTCGCTGCGTGCTGCGTTTATCTGATACCGGTTCAAATTACCCAATCGACAGCCACACGCTAGTTATCGTTACGCCCTGCATGGTGACGAAAACTGTTGATTTGAATGCTGCTCTTGACCTAGAGTACACTCTAGTTTGTATGGTGAGTATGAGTACATCAGGAAGGAGATAAAACTACCATGCAGCAGCAAAGAAATTTAGGAACTATGCAGCGCAAGATCGGTTCCGGATTCGGCCATCGCAGCAACGCCGATGAGGTACTGCGTGACATTGATCTCTCAGGACGTTTAGCCATCGTGACCGGCGGATATTCGGGTCTGGGCTTGGAGACCACACGCGCCCTCGCCCGCGCCGGAGCCCATGTAGTCGTACCGGCACGTCGACCAGACTCCGCCGTAAAGGCGCTCGCTTACTTGCAGGGTGTTGAGGTTGACGAACTTGATCTCTCGGACCTCGCCAGCGTCCGCGCATTCGGCGATCGGTTCCTGACCAGTGGTCGCAGTATTGACATTGCAATCCTCAGTGCTGGGATCATGGCCTGCCCAGAGACGAGGGTGGGACCTGACTGGGAGGTACAGTTCGCCACCAACCACCTTAGCCACTTCGCGCTAATCAACCTGCTATGGCCAGCGCTCGTTACCAAGGGGGGATCGCGTGTGATATCGGTGTCTTCAGCTGGCCATCACCTCTCGCCGATTCGCTGGGATGATGTGCAGTTTGAGAAAGGCTATGACAATTTTCTAGCCTACGGGCAATCAAAGACCGCCAACAGCCTATTCGCTGTCGAGCTCGACAGGCGTGGAGTTGAGCATGGTGTACGGGCGTTTTCGGTGCACCCTGGCTCAATTCTAACGCCTCTGCAGCGCCATCTAACAAAGAAAGAAATGGTTGATCTGGGTTGGATTGACGAGCGCGGCGAACTAGCCGATCCGACTTTCAAGACGCCTCAGCAGGGCGCTGCTACTCAGGTGTGGGCGGCAACCACCCCCAAACTTGCCGGTCTCGGCGGGCTTTATTGCGAGGACTGTGACATTGCCGAAATGGCTCCTGACGACGGCACTCAAACCGGAGTTAAGGATTACGCGGTCGACCCTCAGCAAGCTGTGCGTCTGTGGGAGATCTCTTCCAAACTGACTCGGACCAATGTACCAGCGAAATAACAACGCAGACGTATGCATCCCCGAGACCCGAAATTGCATCACAAAAAAGCGTAGTATGGATCGGTTTGTGCACACGGTTGGCGGTTGCTTTTGCATCGAAGAGTCATGTTTATTCGCTAGATTTGTTCCGGTAAAGATAGTGTTAATTAAACAAATTCATTCGACAGTCTAGGACTGTATATTCAAGTCCATAGCGCAGGTCACACATCATTGAACTCCCTCGAAATGATTTAGTTTTCTCACGCAGGCTCATGAATTCGCAGGATTTCACCTTT
>NZ_BMKR01000096.1 GCF_014644435.1 Paenibacillus albidus
ACGCCAGAGTCAAATTAAAGCGTCTTTACCCACAATTTAAAGATTGATGGAGTACTAGTATAAATTGCTTTTCCGCTCCGACCTGCACATTGTACCGGGTTTCAGTTGACCGTTTCGCATGTAGATACATCCACTAGGAACGTAAAGGGTTAAGGGTGCGGAAGTCCGGATGCCGACAGGCACTCCACATGAATGGGATGTTTTCACGGACCGCTTTGGCGATTTGCCGGGAGGGATAAATAAAAGGTTGTCAAAACCTCCCCCGCTCAGAGCAGCGGAGAAGACGCCTACTCGATAAACAAAAAAGGGGATGTACCAGCGGCCATTCATGGCTTTTGGACATCCCCTTGCTAATCTATAACCTATAGTTGACTCATATTCTCCACAAGGACCGGTTCCGCATAGGCATTCTTCAGTACGCGTTGTCTCTTCTTGACGACCTCAGGCGGCTCTACTGCCGGAGCATACGGATGCAGCAGCCAGGTCTTCACCATATGAGTATCCGATACTTTGTATACCGGAGGTTCCTTTTCCATATCAATTTCCATTGCATACGTGCTGCGCAGGGCAAAAGCATCGCCTTTTGGCGGTTTGATCAGATCGGGTGGTGTTCCCGGAATAGCTGTTAGCAGAGAACCTTTGCTCTCCAGACTTGGCATCGAAGCCAAAAGACCCCATGTGTACGGATGTCTCGGATCATAAAAGATTTCTTCCGCCGTACCCATTTCGACAATTTGTCCCGCATACATTACGGCAACCCGGTCTGCCATTCTGGCCACAACTCCGAGATCATGCGTAATGAAAATGATAGCGGTGCTAATCTTCTTCTGCAGATCCTTCATCAGATCGAGAATTTGGGCCTGAATCGTTACATCAAGCGCCGTTGTTGGCTCATCGGCAATCAACAGCTTAGGATTCGCTGCTAGCGCCATAGCGATCACGACACGCTGACGCATCCCGCCGCTGAACTCATGGGGATACTGTTGAAAACGACGCTCCGGAGAAGGAATACCTACCAGCTTCAGCAGCTCGATGCCACGTTTAACAGCAGCATCCTTGGAAATCTTCTCATGCTTGAACAGTACCTCGGTAATTTGCTTACCGACCTTCATCATTGGATTCAGGGAAGTCATCGGGTCCTGAAAAATCATTCCGATCTCTTTGCCGCGGATCTTCTGCATCTGCTTCTCATTCTTGCCGATCAGGTCTTGTCCCTCAAATAGTATCTGTCCGCGTTTGTACTGGCCCACCGGTGTAGGCACCAGCTTCATTACCGCCTGCGAGGTTACGCTTTTGCCGGAACCGGATTCTCCTACAATCGCCAACGTCTCCCCTTTATCTACATGAAAGCTGACCCCACGGATCGCCTGTACTTCTCCACCGCGTGTTCTGAATGATATAGCCAGGTCTTTTACCTCTAAAAGGCGCTCCATCCTGTCACCCTCTCTATTTCTGCTGGATTATGATAATAATTCTCATTCGTTAGATAAGCAATAAGCCTTATTTTATCTAATTTTATGTGTATACGTCAAGATTTTTCTGAAATAAACCATCGGCCAATAAACAGCCGCGAGGCACCATTTCTTGAACCTATGTAGTTAAGAATAACGTTTCAAATCGGGCCCGAATGGAGCGCATAGGTTCTGGCAGACCGGAACGCTCTCATTCACAGGCTGAACATCAGCCAACTAATGACTGGTAAATCTGATCCAGCTCTCTGCCAGATTCTCATGAGTCCATTTCACGTGGCTTTGATCTTCATACTGGCGGGAGTAACACTCGATCACGAGGATCAAATCCAGGTAGAGGTCGTACAGCTTTTTACGCCGCGCTTCGTTCGGACTGTCAAAGGTTGCACCGTACCCCTGGTTAAAGCCCGGGGAGTTCTCGAAATGACGGAAATAATACTCCAGGAGCACATCGCCCCACAAGGCCCGCTCCCAGTCTATAATCGATACTATCCGGCCGTCTTTCACAAACACATTGCCGTTCCACAAATCCCAGTGCACCAGCCGGGCTTCCGTTACAACATCCAGTTCAGGCAAATAATCTGCAATGGCCTGCTGCACTTCTTCATAGGAGGCAGGCAGCCCCACACCCAGCCGCCGGCCATCCTCCAGCAAACCATTCATCATTGAGCTGAAAGTGTCGCGCCAGGAAGCCCCTGTGCCCGTCTCAGCGGTCTGGTCGAAAACCCCAAAGTGATTGCCCCGAACCTCATTAATAGCCCGGTTATAGCGTCCCAGAGCCGTCTCTATCCCTTCTATGGTCTCGGGAGCAAGGCTTCCTTTAACTTCATTGTAAGGTTCGCCCTCGATCTTCTCCATGAAAAAATAAGGATAAGGAATCTGTGCCAAGCTCTCATCATAGCTGTACACCTCGGGGACAGGCACCGTACCCAATTTGTGGACCAGCCGCAGGGCCTCCACCTCGGTGCGCATTATATTCTTCTCATAGCTGAGCGTCTCTGCCTCTTGAGACGGAGCGACCTTCAGAATAACTGCCTTTCCGTTGCTTAATTCAAGATCATAGGCAGCATTAAACATCCCTCCGGTCAATTCTTTGCTGCTGATGAGGCAGACTTCGCTGCCAAATGCCGCTTCCACCAGTTGGCTGAGCTGTCCGGCCTCCAGCTTGGCTTTGGTATAACTCTCCATCTTCCTGCCACCTTTGTCTTTATTCTTTATTTGCGGTGGAACTTTCACCCTTCGTTCCGGCTCAAATCCATAATCAACGGTTGACTTGGACCCGGCAACCACTCGTCACCGGGACCGGCTTTGCAAGGAAGCGGACTCAGGGGATCTTATTTGAGGCAACGAAGAGCGTTGTCCTTTTATGCGGACACAGGTGCTCTTATTGTATGATCTCTAGCCCAAAACGAGGGTCAATGGATCATTTAGCGGCTCCTGTGTACTTCTGTCAATAGAGTGGACACAGTAAAAAGGTCAATTCGCAAGCTTTA
>NZ_BMKR01000097.1 GCF_014644435.1 Paenibacillus albidus
GAAGTGAAGCATGGAGCAACAACCTTATACCTCTCGGGTGCTACGGCCTATCCTCTGTATGGCTGGGTTCCAAAGTCCGAGAGAAGCGATACGGGTATGTCTCTGCCGAGCTCGATTAAAGAACAGACGCAAATTGTTCTTGAAAATATCAAAATTGTCGTGGAAGCTGCCGGAGGTACGATCAACGATATTGTTAAGACAACCATCTTTAATAAGCGTATGGATTTGCAAAATGAAGTAAACGAAGTCTATAACGCCTTTTTCAATGGACATAGACCGGCTCGTTCTCACATCGGAGTGTCTGAACTTTTCAGTCCTGATCTTTTAATCGAGATCGAAGCGATCGCCATCTTGGAAAAAGACGGAAAGCGGTTAGAGCCGTAAAAGGCATTGAACAAACGACCTTCCGATACTGCTATGCGAATTATCGTTCGTTCTTTGCGTTTTATGGTACGGAAAACGAGCCGGGTGAAAATGTGCCCGGTACGGAAAGTGAGACGTCTGCGAGCGAATTGGAAATAAGCGCACAAGATTATTTGAATTTTGTTGACAACCTGTAAAAGGCAGCTTTATGAAGTCAAAAAGAAGAAGTATTTCCTTGTTCGGGAGATACTTCTTCTTTTGATTTCGCTGTTTTCGTAAAGTTTGTTGTTTTATACAAAATACGATTGATTTATTTGTTGAATAACATATAATGTAAGTTGTATTATTCAATCAAGATTGGATGGTGGTATTTATATGAAAGTGGTCATTGGAGCAGGGCAGACAAAGTATGATGGTTGGCTTAATACCCAAGAAGATGAATTGAATTTACTGTCTTTGGAAAGTTGGATCAAATTATCTGAACCAGAGAGTATTGATGCACTTTTGGCTGAACATGTGTGGGAACATCTAACTTACGAGGAAGGGATTACGGCGGCGAAGCATTGTTATCAGTTTTTAAAACCTGGTGGGTACATTCGTTGTGCAGTTCCCGATAAAAATTTCCGTAACGATTGGTATCAACAGATGGTTCAAGTCGGAGGTCCTGGACCAGCGAATCATCCTGCGGCATCTCATAAAATAGTTTATGATGCAAAAACTTTTGTATCAGTATTTGAAATGGCAGGGTTTGAAGTAACGTTGTTGGAGTATTGCTATGAGAACGGAGATTTTCATTATACATACTGGAACGAAATGGACGGGAAGATAGGAAGATCATTTCGGTTTGATACGAGGAATTCCATTAATCAATTAGGAATGGTATCCATTATTATTGATGCAAAAAAGCCGTTGCTAATAAGAAGTAATACTTAAGATTGCACGTTAGTTATAAAGAGTCACCACGCGGTGGTCCTTTTAAACTGCCCTTAAAAACTCCACTGTTGTTTTATTTGATTTTCGGCAGGCTGAAATAAGCATTTGCTCCACCTGCTTTTCAAAGGACAAGTGCTTGTCTATTTCTAACCACCTGAACCAGTATAGATAGTTATCTAAATACTTGGTAGCAACCCCCTGAAAGCGTCTCAACCAAGTTTTTAATCGGCTATGAAAGTTATTAACATTTTGAATATGATAGATGTCTTTCTTGACCCGCTGTTTCTTGTGGTCGTTGATAGTTTCGTGTTGTAGCCCTTTTAACTTCGCAAATTTCTTATAGTTTGTAGCTGTGTCAGTACAAAGTAACGATTTTGAATCGATGTATTTACCAATTACAGAATCGATTTCTTCAGCTTTTACACGCCCCGTGCCAGCCTTCAAAGCAATCATATTGTGGTTTCGATCTTGGGCAACAACAACGGCAATCTTAAGGTCAGAAATGCCCCTTTTCTCATCCTTAGTAGCTCTTTTTTTTGCATTCCGATGCGTTACTTTTCTTCCCTTCATAGACTCACGGAAGAAAGTTTCATCGCTCTCTACAATGCCTTGAAGTTGATTAAAGTCTAAAGAGCGTAAAGAATACAGAACCTTATGTCTCCAATAAAAGGCTGTTGAAATATGGATATCCAGCCTTTTAGCGATTTTAGGCAATGTATATCCTTCAACCATCATTTCCATAAATTTGATCCATTTCTCTGGATACCTTGATCCTGAAAATGGGGTGTTAGTCATATCATTAAATGTTTTATTGCAATCCTTGCAAAGAAAGCGTTGGCGTGTCTTGTATTTTCCGTTTCTTTTTACAGATGTGCTACCACAATGCACACAAGCTATCCCGCCATTGAAACGGCTTTCGCGAATACGATTTAACAACTTTGTTATCTTATCTGGTTGATCGGGGAACAAATCCTTTTTAAGAGCATTAAACAGCTCCAATTGGTCTTGAACTGAGAGTTCATTTGCGTTTTCATACACCTTGGTCCACATTTGTTATACACCTCCCCCACTCTGAATTTTATCAAGCTGTAATAGAGTGGTCAAGAAAACAACAATTTATGCGAAAACAGCCTTTGATTTAAACAAAAAAAGCTATGCGCCTATCACTACAGCCCCCAACGCCGGCACATTGTTTTTCTCCCCCCATTCGCACATCATATTTAGCACCGTAATGAGAGAAAGACCATGTTCAGATAATGAATATTCAACTTTTGGAGGTACTTGGGGAAACTCCATGCGTATAATAAGACCATCTGCCTCCAACTCTTTTAACATGATGCTTAGCGTTTTAAAAGATATGGTACCGATAAATCGCTTTAGTTCATTAAACCGCATAACTTTATTTTCAGACAGAATGTTGAAAAAAAGGGCTCCAAACCTTGGTATAATAGTGTTTGCGAAGTAAGCGTAAAATAGCCCCCACCTGGCAATCAGATGGGGACACGGATAATCTATTTTGT
>NZ_BMKR01000098.1 GCF_014644435.1 Paenibacillus albidus
GATGATTAGTATTTTGAGCATCCAAGACCATAATCAAAGTGGTATTGAAGGTTCTTTTTTGGACAGTTCTTCCTACCTCCTCGTTACGCTACGGGAAACGATAGCTTAGGAGCTGCCACGAGGCAACCCCTTTTTCATTTGTTGAAGTAACGGGCAGCATTCCTATTATGGAGAAATATCGGGTTTGAGAAACAAAAAGACTCCTTGGTAAGATATAAAAGGATCTCAGTTGCTGGCCAGCGACAGATCCAAATACATTCCAAGGAGACTACACTATGCATTTTAATCAAAATCAGCGAATTACTCAAATCACTTCCTCCACACTCATTGTTGGTGTGGACATTGCAAAGTTCAAACATGTGGCTCGAGCACAAGACTTCCGTGGGGTTGAATTCGGGAAGCCAATTTCGTTTGAAAACAGCTTGGAAGGGTTTGAGTTGTTCGTAAACTGGTTCCGGAAAATTATGTCTGAACACGGATGCGAAGACGTCGTGGTAGGTATGGAACCCACCGGTCAGTATTGGCTGAATCTTGCACACTACCTCAGAGAACAGACGATTGTCTTTGGCGTGGTAAATCCGTTGCACGTTAAAAAGAGTAAAGAATTAGATGACAATTCACCAACTAAGAACGACATTAAGGACGCCAAGGTCATCGCACAGCTTGTCAAAGACGGGAGATACGCCGTACCGAATATTCCACAAGGCATCTATGCAGAGCTGCGTGAAGCTATGAAAATTCGCGAACACCTGTCGACTGACTTGCGCGTTGTGCAAGGGCGAGTCCATAACTGGCTAGATCGGTATTTTCCTGAATTCCTCACGGTGTTTAAGGATTGGGAATGTAAATCGGCAATCCAGATGCTCAGCCTTAACCTATTGCCACATGAACTCGTTAAGTTACCGGATGAGTTTCTACTGGGGCACCTACGAGAAGTGGCAAAGCGAGGTGCAGGGCTGGGGCGCATAACGAGACTGAAATCAGCGGCTAACCGTTCGGTAGGCATTAAGCAAGGAACAGAATTGGCCAAGATGGAACTTCAGTTGTTGTTGGCGCAGTATCAATTGATTCAATGCAAGTTTGCAGAGCTTGAAATGAAGCTAGATCAACTTCTCCATCAGATTCCTGGCGTTAATCATTTGCTAGCAATCACAGGAGTCGGTAGAGATACAGTGGCCGGTTTCCTCGCAGAGATAGGCGATATCGGCAACTACCATCATCCCAAACAGCTTATAAAGCTTACTGGGTTGAACCTAAAAGAGAATACATCTGGAAAGCACAAAGGACAGACCAAGATCACTAAGCGGGGAAGGAAAAAGCTTCGAGCTTTGCTCTTCCGAGTTATAATGCCGCTGGTGGCGAAGAATAGGGCTTTCAAGGCTTTGCATGAGTACTACACCAAACGACCAGACAATCCGCTTAAAAAGATGCAATCGTTAAACGCGTTATGTAACAAATTAATTCGAGTTCTATTCGGAATCATGAAAAAAGGCCATGAGTTCAGTGAAGTAAAGATGTTGCAGGATATCCCTCGATTCAATATTTTAAGTACGGCAGCATAACGAAGCAGTAGTTCATTAGCGTTCGATCCAAAGCAGTGAAATACAGACAACTGAAGCACGGATGAGTCGGAACGAAACTATCATACGGACGAAGATCCTGTCGGGCAGCATATCTGACCTCCACCTCATGGACAGGTTGAATGAAGGAATGTGGGAGCGTAGACTCTGTGAGACTTGGGAGGGTTGACCTCCATGAGGAATGTGGAGATCCATAAGTGCGACCATAATTTACCTAAGTAACCACTTTCTTCAGACTGTGGTTAAGGAGATGTTCTTTTGCGCTTTTCCTCGTCCCAACATTTTCTTCGATTTCAACTTGATTCCACCATAAAGTCGTCTGCACTGAACGAATAAAATCAGAAACCTAAGATATAACGAGCATTCAAGAGAAAAGTGATTCCTCATAGAGGGATACTTCAATAATTAACAAGGATACGAAAGATACCAATGAATCCCTAAATTATAGTTATTGAAGGGACTGAGTCTTTTGAATATTAAAGCAGTGCTCTTTGATTTAGACGGTACGTTATTAGACCGTGATACATCTCTTGCCTTATTCATTCGTAATCAATATGAGCGTTATTCACAATTTAAATTTGTTGAAAAAGATGTTTTTATTCAACGTTTTATTGAGCTCGATAATCACGGATTCGTTTGGAAAGATAAAGTTTATCAGCAACTTGTGGATGAATTTTCTATCCAGGGAGTAGAATGGACAGAACTTTTAAAAGATTATTTGAATGTGTTTCACAAGTATTGTATAGGTTTTCCAAATCTGTTGAATATGCTTACAGAACTAAGGGACAGCGGCATAAAGATAGCCCTTATTTCTAATGGTTATGGACAATTCCAGTATGATAATTTTAAATCTCTGGGGATCAGTCATTTATTCGATGAAGTTCTTATATCGGAATGGGAAGGACTACGTAAGCCTGACCCAGCAATTTTTATTAGAGCATTGTCTAAACTCGGAGTGAAAGCAACGGAAGCTCTTTTCGTAGGGGACCATTTTGAAAACGATATAAGAGCAAGTCGAGCTGTTGGTATGAAGTCAGCTTGGAAACGAAATGACACAGTATCTTTTGGCTCTATTGATGCCGACGTGATTATTGATGATTTAGGAGAAATATCTCGATACGTACTAAACTCCCTCAATATAATTTAGTTTTCTCACTCAGGCTCATGAATTCGCAGGATTTCAC
>NZ_BMKR01000099.1 GCF_014644435.1 Paenibacillus albidus
GTGCAAGATATGGTATAAAATGGGTGATATACCCTCACCTTTATTCTTGCATGCCCTTACGGTTGTGCCAGGCCACCGCCTCCTCTAGTTCCTTCTTATCTCTCACTTAGCTAAAGGTGAAATCCTGCGAATTCATGAGCCTGCGTGAGAAAACTAAATCATTTCGAGGGAGCTTAATGAATGAATGAATGAATGATCGGTTCCTTTTAAGAACAATCTATAAATGGCATACATCAGGGCAAACAGGATTCCCCGAAGGACCACCTATGTCTTGTTTAATCTTTTCCCTCTGACCGGTGCAACGCCTCGACCAGTTCTACAAAGTGACGCCCGCGCTCTTCAAAGTTACGGTACTGGTCAAACGCAGTGCATGCAGGACTCAGCAGCACAGTGTCGCCCGGTGAGGCCAGCTTGTGCGTCTGCGCCACTGCCTCGGCCAGGCCTTCGCAGTAGATGATAGGCGGACAGCCCGCCACTCTTCGCGCCGCAGCCTCGATTTGACTTGCCGCTTCGCCGATCAACAGCAACACCTTAACATGATTAGGCAGTAGCCTAGCCATCTCGTCAAACGGTACTTTCTTATCTCGCCCGCCGGCGATCAGCAAAACTCGGCCCTCATGAGCATGCAGCGTGGCGATGGTCCGAGCGGGGCTGGAACCGATTGAATTGTTGTAATATTGGACACCGCACACAGTTGCCACCCACTGGTTTCGATGTTCCACGCCCACGAAGTTGCGCATCGTCTCCAGTATTGTCTCATCCGACACGGTCCCCCGTACAGCACTCATGGCAGCCATAACGTTTTCTACGTTGTACCACCCCGGCAAACGAATTTCACTGATAGGTAACAGACCGTCGATCACCCCATCGTGGACAGTATGCCCACCGAAATACTTGGTCTGCCCCCGTCCGCGCAGTGCAGCAGTCGCCGGATTATCGCCGTTTAAGACGGCAAAGTCGTCAGCAGTCTGAAAATCCAACAGGCGGCGCTTGGCGGCAGTATATTCATCCATGTCGAGGTGCCAGTCGAGGTGATTGGGCGAGAGGTTGGTTATCACCGCTACATGGGGAGAGCGCGTTATGTCCATCAGCTGAAAACTGGACAGCTCAACCGCGCACACATCCAGTGGTGACATTTCACCCACGCGCGTCAGCAGTGGCGTGCCAATGTTGCCGCCCAGATGTACTGTACGTCCCCCGTCAGCCAGCATGTCTGCAATCAGCGACGTGGTGGTGGTCTTACCGTCCGAACCGGTAACGCCGAAAATGGGACATGGACACAGCGCGAAGAACTCCTCCATCTCACTGGTCACACGGCTGCCGCCCGCGCGGGCTGAGTCTAGCGCCGGATGGTCTGGGCGCATGCCCGGAGTACGGAACACTGTGTCTCCCCCAACTCGATCCAGGTAATTCTCCCCTAAGTGCAACCTAACCCCCAGATCATCCCACTCCTTTCGGGGCAGGGCCTGGTTGCGATCGCGCACTGTGACGTGCGCCCCGGCCGAGCACAGCATACGGATAAGCGGTGCATTACTGACGCCGGCGCCGATGACAGTCACGTCCCGACCGGCCATTGATTGGATATAGGTGTCAAACGCAGGATTCATAAGCACCTCCGCTTAGTAAATGTCATTAAATAAAATATACCACAAATTGGAACTAACCTGCCAGTTAGCGCAACGAGAAGCAGCCGGTCCTCAAGGCTAGCTACTTCTGTCTGTATTGATCTTTCGTTTCCCGTTAGTTGAACGATCCACGTACTAAACGGATCTAAGCTTTATGAAAATACCCTTATTTTTTAGTGCATTTTATAATAAATGCAGCAGGTATTAATGCTGCCTTTTGATGTGTATACCACACTGCAGAATCTCCCGATTTTATTTCCTCTGTGATGACAACATCTTCAATCACTTTTTCAATTTGAAATCCAGACTGAATTAGCTCATTTATATATGTACTGAGTTTTAGTTGATTCATCATAGCTGGCAAGTCCCATGGTTCACACTGTTGAGGACCTTCCTCATGATAAGATTTTTTAATTACAAACTGCTCGCCTTCCTGTTTAATTCGATTATGTAACGGGTGCTCCCAGCTAAAAATAAAGGTCCCACCAGGTTTCAGGTAGCTGAATACTTGCTGTAATGTCATTGGCAAATCAACGGTCCAACCAATGGCGTAGATGGAATAAACGATATCAAAATACTCACTCGGAATACCAGGGTTCTTTTCCATTGGTCCTTGGAAAAGATTCAATTTTGATTTATGAGCCGAAAGCAAATCCCGCGCAGTCTCGATCTGAGTATCGGATAAGTCAATTCCCCAAAGCTCTGAGGCTCCACGTGAGGCCATGAAATTTAAAGAGTGGCCACTTCCGCAACCAATTTCTAAGACTATTTTATCCTCTATATCACCAAATAAGTTTAATTCGTTTTCTGTCGGCAAGAATGGGCCGTAAACTGGAAGTGCAGTCCTTCCAAAAAATCGGGGAGCTACTTCGTCCCAACTTTTCTTATTCGATAAAATATAGTCTTCCTTTATGGATTCCAACATGTAATTCCATCCTCCCAAGGTTAAATCTTACAACCGTCTTATATTCGATGTGTTTATTGAATTATCCTGCCCGTTAGAATTCCTGTAGAATGAATAATTTGGACTTTGTACAAAAAAGAGCACCTCTGT
>NZ_BMKR01000100.1 GCF_014644435.1 Paenibacillus albidus
TAGCTAATTGTGAGATAAGAAGGAAACAGAAGAGGCGGTGGTTTGGAACAACTGTAAGGGCATGCAGGAATAAAGGTGAGAGCTTATCACCTAATTTGTTCCATTTCTGCACGTCTCCATGTCGCCCCTAGTGATTTTCACTCCCATGTCTCAACGGGTCTATGCCCTTTCATTCCTTCGTCACATCTAACTAAGGGGTGGAGGTCGGTTTTTCTAACGGAACGGGTCCGAGCCCTTTTGTTTAATGCCTCCCGATACTCCGTGCTTCTTGTCCATCCTGCGAATACATCAGCTGGCGAAATAACGCGCTTAAGCTGCTTGTGGAAATACTTTAACTGAACGATATGCTTCGCTGCTCTTGGCTAGGCCAACAAGCATTCGAGCCACTTTACCACATAATTTCATAATGGATTTCATTTTCTTGAGCTTTTTCACGTCTACATTGTTGTGGTGCAGGGCTCTAACATCTGGGTTGGTCATGACCATACACATCGTCATGAGATAGAGAAAACGCCTTAAACGCGGGCGGCCGCGCTTGCTAAGCACCATTTTTCCACGCCATTTCCCAGAGCTAGCCTCGGCCAGGTTTAGTCCCGCATGACGAAGCAAGGCATTACCGTGTGCGTAACCACTAAGATCACCAGCTTCTCCCAACACACCGGCTAGACTGGTAACATTTACACCTTGAATGGTAAGTAACTTTTGGGCATAGGGAATGCGCTCCAATACGAGATGTACTTCGTGTTCAATCTGCTCAAGCTGGCGCTGTGCCAAGTCGTATTCTTCGAGCAGTTGACCCAAGTGCAACTTGTAGGCGTGTAGCGCCTTTGTAGCCCCAACACTGCGTTTAGCCAGTGTAATAAGCTGCTCGGCCCGCCGCAAACCCGCATGACGCTTCACATATTGTTTCCACCCAGCAATGACTTGTTCGGTCGTTAATCGGCTAATTTCCTTCGGGAGAGGAAACAGCCTTAAGGTGGCAATGCTACTAGTGCAAGTGAGAATTTTAAAGACATGCCGAAGTTCAGGGAACACAATATCGACCCAGCGATGGATCTGGTTAACAGCGCTGTTAAGCCGTTTAGTAACCGTGTCCCGATTGGCCATGAGAATTCGTAGCTCCTCGTAGGCCTCCGGGTTAAATCGTACAGGGGAATAGTAGCCGTTTTTGACCATATCTGCGATGACGAGTGCGTCTTTGCGGTCGCTTTTGGATGGGGTATTGTCGCGATTTTCTTTGTTCTTTTTAACGAGATGTGGATTCACGAGAACAGCCTCAATTCCTTGGTCTGAGAGCCAGCGAGCCAGGCTCAGCCAGTAATGTCCGGTGGGTTCCATACCCACAATGATTTTGCTCAGCTTGTAAGACTTGAGCAGATCTTGAATCCAGCGTCCGAACAGGCGAAAGCCCTCGTCATGGCTGCCGAACTCAAGCGGCGATCCCAAAGCAATTCCCCGATAGCTGACCGCGCGAGAAACATGAGCTTCCTGAGCAATATCTACGCCGACTACAAGATGGGATGAGGAAATGTTTTCAATGAGTTGATTTTGCTTGTCTTGAGCTTTAAACTTCATAGTAGAGCGACCTCCTGGATGGGCTTTTTGAGGCAATGACCTCGTGTGCAACCCCATCGT
>NZ_BMKR01000101.1 GCF_014644435.1 Paenibacillus albidus
ACGCTGATCTGTGCTTTGCCGATGCTGCCACGCAAGTAGGATGTACCTAGAAAATACAATGGTCGTATGGCTAACGAGTAAATCATAGGAGAGACCTTGAAATTCCTTTTGCAAGCGCAACAAGGATTTAGCGCACTTAAAGAAAACCTCTATGTCCCAACGCATGGAATAGATACGAATAACTTCCTCGACCGTTAGAGTAAGGTCGGTTGAGAGAATCGCTAGCCATTCTTTCTTCTTCGTACGATGCCGAATAAACACGACGAGGACAGGGATACCTGGAACCAATTCCGTACGGATGCAGCGAAGGATGTCGCTGTTCTTTCCTTCTGCTCGCGGAGCCGCCAGATACAATTCTTTCAGAGATAGTCTACTTCCGTTCACGAGGTATCGCTTGTTGTCATTTTTAATCATACCAATGACATGAAGCCCGCGTTTTACGATTTCCTGGATAAGTGGCGCGTGGGTGAACCAGCTATCCATTAAAGCGTGAGAAGCACTAACACCAGCGGCTATGGCACGATCAATCATGGACGCAATCACTCGCGACGCTTATAACCATGGGTGCGTTTGTCGATTCCGTCTGTAGTGCCATTGATTTGCGATTTTGTCGAACTGAGTAAAGCGAAGTCCATGGGAATAAAGGAATGGCTATCCGACCATCCCATCGTCAGCATGCGGAAGCCTTTGTAATAAGCTCCGGTAGCGTGATCTCTGAACCTTGCGAGCAATTCTACGGCTTTACTGCGGTTACGATCAAACATCGAATCGTCAAAGATGAAGGCCGTAACGCGGTTATCAGAAGTCAGTAGCCCGACTTTTTGAACCGTCGCAGCACTTAGAGATAAAAGGAATTGCCGCCACGCGAATTGGGTATGGTTCAAAAATCGATAAACGGAATCTTTTCCGGGAAACGATTCGGCTTTATTACTTTCGAGCAGACGAAACCAATTTTTCTGATGAAACAAAAGCACGAATACAAGCTGAAACAGATAGGCGGCTGTATAACCGAATTTCTTGTTAATCTTCGCGTCTTTTAAGTGCTTCAGCACATGAAGTTCTTCGAAAGCAGGCTTAATTTCTTTCGGTAGTTGATTGCAGGGCTGGTTTTGCTCTATCATATAGAGGACACCTCTTCTTTGTGGTAGTGTATTGCTCGTCACAATCACTATACCAAACCGAAGCGGTGTTTTTCTATTTTTGCAAGAGTAAGATAATTATCATGGTTCAGCTATATTTATCAAGGGTTTAAGACCAATTTTGCTCTGCGAAGTTTGAGTTTTCTAAGAATACCGTCAGATATTTACTTAGTCCTTTTAAGCATAACTATTGCATACGTTGTAAGTATAGTTGGTGGAATCATTGGTATAAATCGAAATCTTAATAAGCGATGTGCGATGAAGGAAGATTAGATACTTTTATTGGAGATGAAAATCATTAAGGGATCTACGAAATTTAACATTACGCTCCCTCGAAATGATTTAGTTTTCTCACGCAGGCTCATGAATTCGCAGGATTTCA
>NZ_BMKR01000102.1 GCF_014644435.1 Paenibacillus albidus
AAACACAGGATACGTATTACTGGGTATTCTTATTGAAAAATTAACCGGAAACAGCTACGCGGAAGAAATTGAAAATCGGATTATTGAACCGCTTGAATTGTCGGATACATTCCTACCTGGCAATTCAAGCGTTATTCCAGGTACCAAGCATGCTCGGGGATATTCCCAACCAGACGAAGCAAGTGAGATAAAAGACGTTACTTATTATAATCCAAGTGCAGGTAGCTCGGCTGGAGATATGATTTCTACTGCTGATAACTTAAATAAATTCTTCTCTTCCTTGCTCGGTGGCAAATTACTCAAGAAACAGCAACTAAAACAAATGCTTACTACAGTTCCTACAGGAAGAGCAGGAATCGATGGATATGGTCTTGGAATCTTTGAAACTAAGCTTCCAAACGGTGTCTCGATATGGGGACACACAGGTGGCATTCTAGGGTTTTCTACGATTGCTGGAGGTACACTTGGAGGCAATCATACGTTGGTCGTCAGTTTGAACAGTTTGGGTAGAGATAACAGTCCTAATCCGTTTAAAAGTATTTTACTTGCTGAATTTAGCAAGTAGGAAAAAATGGAAAATAATGATAAATTTTGTGATCATTTTTTCAGTTAAATATATACCTTTCTGGTCCAAAATTCCCAACTTACTTTTAAAAATAATCTTTGGGCTTTTGGATTAGGACGGCAACTTTTTAAAACTTTTCCCTCTCAAAACGCCCAGAAAATCTGCGCAATACAAGGGGGTTGGTCCCTTATTTGAAGATTATGATAATTTATTAACAGCTATATCAGTAATCAAAGGAGAGTTAAATTATGGATAAAATTATGAATGATTATCTAATGAAAATTGAAAATCATTTGAAATCGATGTCCGATTCCGAGCGTATTGACATTTTAAAAGAAATCAAAAGTGTAATACTTGAATTGCAAAATAATGGTGTATCTACTGAGCAAATCATCGAACGGTTAGGAAACCCAAAAGAATTAGCAAAAGTATACTTAGGTAAAGCCATTTCAATGAACAGTAAATTTAGTTGGCGTAAATTTGGTGCAATATTTGCTCTTTGTAACAGTTTTGTAGGTGTCAGTGGTATGTTACTCTTGCCGTTCATCAGTACTCTTTCCATTGCTTTAATGATTGGTGGAGTTATTACGCCGATAGGCGGAATTGTTAAATTTGTCGGACAACATATGGGATTTGATATTGGGGGAATAACAATCGAAATGGGAGCATTTACACCAAGCCCAATGCATTTCTTGCCAATTTCTATTGTGATTGGAGTGTTAATGTTTTGGTTTGGGAAAGTCTTATGGAAGCTTACTATTAAATATATTCAGGCAATTAGTCAGAAAAAGAAATTAATATAATGAACGGGGCGCGACGGTCGTTCATAGACCAACCGTACCCCGAGGCTGGCCTAGTACCTTGACTGCATCAAATTTCAGGGTACAAATGTTTCAATTTGCCTCTGGCCTG
>NZ_BMKR01000103.1 GCF_014644435.1 Paenibacillus albidus
ATGCTGCATGTGCCTAGAGTGAAAAAGAAATCGTTTCTCCCCAACATGCTCACGTTTCAGAAGTGTGCCAGATCCTCGAGGCGACCCGGAACCTCAAGCACAAAGCCATTCTAACAACGGTTTACTCCGCAGGTCTTCGTGTGAGTGAAGTCGCACATCTGCAAATGACCGACATTCACAGCGAGAACATGCGCCTCTTGGTTCGTCAATCCAAAGGGGGCAAGGATCGTTATTCTATTTTATCCAACCATAATCTTCTTTTACTTCGTGAATACTGGAAAACCTACCGACCTCACCATTGGCTCTTTCCCGGTATTCCGGATACAAAGCCCATTTCGGTACGAACGATTCAGTCTGTTTTTAAACATTCATTGCTTGCTGCCGGGATTTCTAAGGAGGTATCAGTCCACACCTTGCGTCATTGCTTCGCAACCCATCTGTTAAATCGCGGAGCGAGTATTCTGCAAATCAAGGAACTTCTTGGACACGCAGATATTCAAACGACTTCCATGTATCTTCATCTCACTCATGCCCAAGTCCTCGGTTTGAAAAGTCCTCTAGACCTTCCTCTCGGAGGTGGTGAACTTGATTGAGCTGCAGCACATCTTCTCACGTTTCGCGGAACCTTTCCTGGAGTCCCATCCCGTTCATCTAGAAGGCATAAAGGCGACTCAAGCCATCCAGACCTGTAGAACCTCGGCTTTAGGCGGGCATGTCGACCAGTGTAATTCTTGCAAGAATTTGAAGGTGTCCTACAATTCCTGTCGCAATCGTAATTGTCCCAAATGTGGAAATTTGAAAAAAGAGCAGTGGATTCTAGATCGAACCTCTGAACTCTTGCCTGTTCCCTATTTCCATACCGTTTTCACGGTTCCCCACACGTTGAATCCTTTATTTCTAGCCAACCCAAAGCTCATGCACAGCCTTCTCTTCCAAGCGGCTTCCCAGACGCTTTCCAAGCTGGCCTTGGATCCTAAGTTTCTGGGTGCACAAATCGGAGTCACTATGGTGTTGCATACCTGGGGACAGAATTTGTCTTTCCATCCGCATGTCCACTGCATTGTGCCCGGTGGCGGTCTTTCGCCTTCCGGCTGTTCTTTTATGCGTTCGAGGAAAAAATTCTTCATTCCCGTGAAGATTCTCTCCCGAGTGTTTCGGGGGAAGTTCCTTTGCTTCTTAAAAAGGGCTTTTGCAGAACAAAAGCTGAGTTTTACCGGCTCCTCCCTGCCCTATGCGGAGGAATCCTCATTTTTCACACTCTTAGACGCGCTCTATGAACCCGATTGGGTCGTCTATTACAAGAAACCGTTTAAGAGTTCCTTCCACGTCGTCAACTATTTAAGTCGGTATACGCACAAGACCGCCATTTACAATAATCGACTCGTGGCCATGGATGAGCAGACGGTAACCTTCCAGTACCGGGATTACAAAGATGACGGGAAAGTGAAG
>NZ_BMKR01000104.1 GCF_014644435.1 Paenibacillus albidus
CCCTAAAAGTCAAACAGAGCAGCGATTCTCCTGTTATTGGAGGACCGCTGCTCTGCGTTTTTGGTCATTTGCAGCTTGCTTCAGCAGATTATGAGCAAGTGAAAGCCAACCGACCTCTAGCGTCACTTTTTCCATGCCGCGAAGCAGAAAGCGCCGGAACCCCCGGTTATTCTTCAGTTGTCCAAATACACTTTCCGGTTCCGTCATTCGGCGTACGGCAAGGGCGTAGCCTTCCTCACTTCGCAGGATGTCCCGAGCCTGTTTCTGGTATCGCAGCCGTTCCAGACTGACAACCACTTCCCGATTTCCTGCTGCCTTCGTGCAGCGTTCCTTCAGCGGACAGCCTTCACAGCTCTGGCTTCGGTAATGACGTTTGTAAATTTCATATCCACTTTGTAGGGTCTCCTTACTCTCTTTGCGGAAATGCAGCGCTTCTCCGGCTGGGCACGTCCATGTATCCTTGGTTTCGGTGTATGTCCAGTTCTCGATCTTTCCGACATTCTCTTTCCAAGCTTTGCTTTTTTCTTTGTGGTAACTGCCATATTTCACTACCGCCTGAATCTCTTCCTTTTCCAGATAGGCGTAGTTTTCTTCACTGCCGTAGCCTGCATCCGCAATCACCGTTTGAGGGAGTTTTCCCAGGATCTTCCTTGCCTTTTCCATATGCGGCTGTAGACAACGGGTATCGGTGGGTCTTCGATGTAGACTGTAGGCCAAAATAAACTGGTTTTCCGTTCCGATTTGCACATTGTAACCCGGTTTAAGCTGACCATTTCGCATGTGGTCTTCCTTCATCCGCATGAAGGTCGCATCCGGGTCGGTCTTGCTGAAGCTGTTCCGGTCACCAAGCAGTGTTTGGTACTGTTCGTACTTCAGTAACCTAGGCAGCAAGTCCTTCCGAAGCTTCCGAATGGCCTTTTTCAGGGGCTTGTCTTTAGGTTTGTCCAGAAGTTTTGACTCCAGCGCCTGGGTCAGGTGTTCCAGTTTCTCACTGCTTATCTCACAAGATTCGCCGAGTTCCGCGAGGTCCTTTCCCTGGAACTTCCGCTCTTCCTGGTGCTCTGCCGCTTCAATGTCAGCAAAAAGAGCATGTACATTCTCTTGCAGCTTGGCCTTGTGTTTACTAACGGCTTTGCCCCAAACAAATGTATAGCGATTGGCATTGGCCTCAATCTTAGTGCCATCCACAAAGTAATGCTCCAGAGAAACGTATTTTTCGTCAGCCAAAAACTGAAGCACAGCGGAAAATACCGTTTCAAGAACGTCCTTCATTCGCTTGGAACGGAAGCGATTAAGCGTGCGAAAGTCTGGCCGGTGGCGTCCGGCTAGCCACATGAA
>NZ_BMKR01000105.1 GCF_014644435.1 Paenibacillus albidus
GCTCCGCTTTAGGGACCTGCTCTATCGCAGCGTAGATGCCTACTTCGGATGCACGGATCAAGGTAGCCATTTCGCTCAATATTGGAGCTTTAAATACATCACCGAGGGAGAGATTCACCTGAAGCTCCTTGCTGACTCTCGACACGAGGGTAACCGCCTTTAGCGAATGACCTCCGAGCCCAAAGAAATGGTCCCGTAACCCTACCCTTGGAACGCCCAGTATTTCTTGCCAAATCTCAGCCAATTTCTTCTCGGTGGAATGCTGCGGTGCAACATAACCCTCTTCTGTATTGAATCCAGACTCCGGCTCGGGAAGAGCCTTCCTGTCTACTTTGCCATTTTGATTTAACGGCAGTCTGTCTAAAGTAACATAGTAGGAAGGAACCATGTAGTCTGGCAGCTTCCCAACCAGATATTCGCGAATGTCATCTGCACTCAGTTGAGTTGTCGGCACAACATAGGCGCACAAGCTTTTCTGACCGTTTCTCCATTCCTTTGCAACAACGATCGCCTCTTTTACAAATTCGTACCTAATGATCTCTCTTTCAATTTCTCCAACCTCTATTCTGTAGCCTCTGATTTTGAGTTGGTCATCCATTCTTCCGAGAAACTCGATATCTCCACCCGGTAGCCACTTGGCCAGATCGCCTGTTCGGTATAACCTTGCATGGTCCGCAAAGGGATTGGGAATAAATTTCTCTGCCGTCAGCTCGTCCAAGTTTTTGTAGCCTCTGGCTACACCATCACCACCAACCCAAAGCTCTCCTGGCACACCTATAGGAGCGATCTTACCATAGCAATCAACGATGTAAGCATTGGAGTTGCTGATTGGACGACCAATTGGAATGTTCATCTCAATGTCTCTGTCGATAAGATAACAAACGGAGAATGTCGTATTTTCCGTCGGGCCGTACCCATTGACCACCTGTAGTCCTGAGTATGTTTTTCTCACCTGGTTAATAATTTTTGGCGTTAACACATCTCCGCCGACAATCAACGTCCTTAACCCTTCAAACATAGTCGGGCTTTCCAGTGCTAATTGATCGAACAACGGGGCGGTTAACCACATTATTGTTATTTGATTCGCCTTAATCGATGCTTCCAGCATTTGTGGATTTAAGATTGTTGCCTTATCGATCACATACAGCTCCAGACCGTTCAATAGCGCCCCCCATATTTCATAGGTGCATGCATCAAATACTTGGGCTCCCGTCTGTAAGATACGGTCTCCTTCTTCGAATGTGATATAGTTGGTGTTCCGGACCAATCGAACAACGTTCCGATGCTCTACCATGACCCCCTTCGGTTTCCCTGTTGAGCCCGAGGTG
>NZ_BMKR01000106.1 GCF_014644435.1 Paenibacillus albidus
CGTTTGCGGTATAACTTCTTGCCGGACGTGCTTAGCCGGTTATTACGGACCCATTCTTTGCTGTCCTCCCACACGTGCCTTGTCACCACTTTTCGGTGATTTCGGGACTGTGTGCATTGCTCCAGCAATGGGCAACTTTTGCAATGTTCCGGATCGGAAGCATACTGCCGGTAACCCTTGCGGTCTGTGGTTCGGTATTTCAGCTCGTGACTCGCTGGACAAACATATAGATTACGTTCGGCATTAAAGGTAAACTTCCACTTCGGAAATAAGCCTTGCTTGGGATGAAATCTCCGGTGAGCAATCACGGCAAAGATCTTTCGACTTTGGAGTCCCCGGCAAATCGGTGTAGTCAAATAACCGGAATCGAGTGCAACAGCTTCAACGGCAAATCCAAAACGTTCTTGCTGGCGATCCAAACGCGACAAATAGGGCACGGAGTCATGGACATTTCCGGGCGTAACATGCACATCGGTTATAAGATTGTATTTCGTATCCACCGTTCGGTGGTCCAGATAAAAGAAGCCCTCGGGTTTGCCATCGCGAATCATATATCCGCTATCGGGATCGGTCTTGCTCACTTTTATTTCTTTTTCTTCATTCACTTCCTCTCTAGGTTTTAGGGCTTTTTTCCATGCGCCTTCCGGTCCTCGGTCACAGCAGCGTTGAGCTCGTCCACATAGTCCTTTGTATTTTGCAAAACCATTTGTTTGGTGTACTGGTGTTTATTCGCATTGGCTTTGACGTGAGTTGAATCTGTAACAAGGACACGTCCACCGACCATTCGGTGTGAAATGGCTTGAAGAATAATCTCATCGAAAATATCCTGGAAGATATTCGTATCTTTAAACCGGGTCCGTCGGTTCCAACTGATGGTCGTATGGTCTGGAACCTTGTCCGTCAACCCCAGCCCTAAAAACCAGCGGTAGGCCAAATTGGTTTGGATCTCCCGCTCCAATTGACGCTCGGAACGAATACCGTAAAAGTATCCAAGAAAAATCATCTTAAACAAGACCACCGGATCAATGGCAGGACGACCATTATCCGCACAGTATAACGGTCGAACTTTTTCATCGATAAAGGAAAAATCGATATATTTATCTACTTTGCGTAGCAAATGGTCTTGTGGCACTAAATCTTCGATTGAAACAAACTCGTAGGCTTGCTGTTTTTCTCGGTTGGACCGCAACATAC
>NZ_BMKR01000107.1 GCF_014644435.1 Paenibacillus albidus
AACAAGGACAGCCTCAATTCCTTGGTCTAGAAGCCAACGAGCCAGGCTCAGCCAGTAATGACCGGTGGGTTCCATACCTACAATGATTTTGCTCAGCTTGTAAGACTTGAGCAGATCTTGAATCCAACGTCTAAACAGGCGAAATCCCTCGTCATGGCTGCCGAACTCAAGAGGCGATCCCAAAGCAATTCCACGATAGCTTACTGCACGAGCGACATGCGTCTGTTGGGCAATATCTACACCGACAACCAGATGCAAAGAGGAAATGTTTTCAATACGTTGATTTTGCTTGTCTTGAGCTTTAAACTTCATAGTAGAGCGACCTCCTAGATGGTGAGATTAAAAGGGCTGTAGACCCGTATCCAACTCCCATGTTACAGAGGTGCTCTTTTTTGTACAAAGTCCAAATTATTCATTCTACAGGAATTCTAACGGGGAACGTTAGCACCATTGAAAATAGTCAGCCGAGATCATCGGTTGACTGTTCAGCTAACGGGCAGGATAACGTAACAACATTTTATGGTAAAATTGATGGTGGTGATAATTAGAACGACAATTTAGGAGGAAATATGCGGAAGTCAGAAATAGTAGCTTGGACTGAAACGTGGAATGAGTTGTATGTAATAGAATCCAATTTAATCAGTCAAATTTTTATTAGCGAAATGACCTCTATTCATCATATTGGAAGTACATCTGTCCCTAATATCGGTTACGCCAAACCAATTATTGATATATTGGTTGTAGTTAAAGACATAGAGAAGATTGACTTCTTCAATGGCAAAATGGTTGTTAATGGTTACTCTGTTCGAGGTGAGCAGGGAATTGAAGGAAGACGGTATTTTACAAAGGGTGGGAGTAACAGAACCCATCACGTACATATATACCAGACTGGAAATATAAACATTCAACTGCATTTGAACTTTAAAGAATATTTACTTTTACACTCTGATGACGCTAAAAAGTACGGAGAACTGAAACTGAAATTAGCTAATAAGTACCCAGATGATACACATAAATACCAAGAAGGAAAGGAATCTTTTGTTAATGAGTTAGTAGAAAAGTCCATTAAATGGGCTTCGTCTCATAGGTAACAAAAAATATGGTGTTATGGGTGAAATGGGGAAGCTATTAAGCTCCCTCAATATAATTTAGTTTTCTCACTCAGGCTCATGAATTCGCAGGATTTCACCATT
>NZ_BMKR01000108.1 GCF_014644435.1 Paenibacillus albidus
AGATGGCGGTAGCCGGGAGAACGAGCGTCTTTTTGGGGAGTTTACCCCGTCACAAAAACTGTTCTCCTACTACCTCCAATGACCATGTTTGAGCTGGTAGGGGCATTGACCCCGAATAACAAGCGAAGCTATGGGTTTGGAACCATCGTAGGAGTGCCGGCGAATATCATTCTGGAGGTTGTTATGGAACCAGTAGTGGGAGTGGATGTAGCCAAAGGTTTCAGTGTTGTACAAGCCTTTCTCAAGCGGAATGAGCCTTACGGGAAAGCGGTAGGTATTACTCATGAGAAGGACGGATTGGAGAAGTTGGGGGAAATGCTGGCAGAGCTGCAGACACAGACTGCGCGTTCTCCAGTCGTCGTTCTGGAAGCGACCGGTCACTATCATCGCGGACTGGTGGCCTACCTGGAACACAGCGGATGGACGTATTTTATCGTTAATCCGTTGCAGGCCAAACGAGCGAAAGGTACCCACTTGCGAAAGGTAAAGACGGATGCCGCAGATGCCTGGCACTTAGCCGAGATGTATTACCGGGGAGATGTGACTCCGCACCGGACATGGGAGGATAGCTATACAGAGCTTCAGCATGTGACGAGGCAGCATGAGTTTGTAACAGGGATGTTTGTACAAGCGAAATTAAACATGAGAGCCTTGCTGGATCAAGTGTTTCCGGAATATGAGAAGGTATTTGGTAATCTATTCTCGGAGACATCGCTACATGTGCTGGCCCGTTGTTTGGAGGATCAGACCGAGGACCTTCAAGAGGTCATACAGAAAAGCACAGGAAAATCCCATTCTCGGAAGTGGACGGAAGGCAAAATGGAATGTCTCAAAGAAGTA
>NZ_BMKR01000109.1 GCF_014644435.1 Paenibacillus albidus
GCGCAAACCTGCTCTTCGGCAGGCAGTCGGTATTCCACCGTCTCGACACGTAAGCCATCCGTTGTTAATCCAAATACGGGAAAACGCTGGGGTCCGGTGAAGAAGTAGCAAAATCGATAATCCCCTGCATTGCATACTCTGAAACCATCGTAGATTTGACTACATAAAAACCACTTTTGGGTACGGAATAAACAAGGTGGCGTCGTTCAAGATCATTCATAGCTCGTATAATAGTGCTTTTGTTCACGTTGTATTGATTTGCAAGAACACGAATGGAAGGAAGTTTATCTTTGTAAGTATGGTTAGAGATTAATTGTTCCAAATCTCTTAATACTAGCAAAAATTTATGCATCAAAATAAGCCCCCGAGATATATCTGTACCGGTACAGATGTATTTTTCTTATATTGTAGCGCATAATACATATGTTTAAAATGAGTGGCAGGGGGGCATTTTTCAATGATTACGGCCAGATTCAGAAAGTTCCTGACCCGGTTGTAATATTATGGATTTTCAATATAAGGAGGCAAGGGTGATGAACACTTAACAAATTAACGTTTCTGTTTACATTGCGGCAATTGTCTACGAGGCCGTTATCGGGTTTTCATTTCTGTTTGTTAAAATAACTGTACCCGAGGCTCCCCCTCTGGATGTACTGGAACATCGATATTCTATAGGTTTGGCAGCTGTTTCCATTCCTTTTCTGTTCGGCTGGGTTCACGTAAGGTTTACACTGCGCGATATATGGAGAGTGGTTCCCCTGGGTCTATTTTCTCCGGTATTGTTCTCCGCCTTTCAGATTTACGGA
>NZ_BMKR01000110.1 GCF_014644435.1 Paenibacillus albidus
CCATTGCCAATTCCTCTATTGCTTTTCCTATCATCGTGGACAACAAAGTGAAAAAGACGATTTTTCCTGCTCTATTAACCGAAAGAGATAAACAATTTCTTCAAAATGCCAAATGTGGTCTGATGAGAATCGTTGAGAAAGCAGGAAAATGGTTTGCTCAAGTTTCACTTGAAATTCCTACAGAGACAACAACAGGCGAACAGGTAATGGGCATTGATTTAGGATTAAAAGTCCCTGCTGTTGCTGTGACTAGTGAAGGAAAGACGAGATTTTTTGGAAAGGGTAGAGAAAACAAATATATGAAACGCAAGTTCCGTAGTGAACGAAAAGGTTTAGGAAAGAAGAAAAAGCTAGGTGCTATTCGTAAACTGGATCATAAAGAACAAAGATGGATGAAAGATAAGGATCACAAAATAAGTAGACAAATTGTCAATTTTGCCATGGAGAATCAAGTGTCCGTCATTCACTTAGAGAAGCTGACAAACCTCAGAAAAACGACAAGAACAAGTCGTAAAAACGAAAAGAATTTGCACACATGGTCATTCCATCGCTTGGCACAATTCATTGAATACAAAGCAAATATGGCAGGTATCCAAGTGGAATATGTGAATCCTGCGTATACATCGCAAAAATGTCCATCTTGCTCTACGCTAAATAAAGCGATAAATAGAAAATATTCGTGTCCATGTGGGTTTCATACTCATCGTGATAAAGTCGGTGCAATGAATATTATTCACGCACCTGTGATTGGTGGTAAC
>NZ_BMKR01000111.1 GCF_014644435.1 Paenibacillus albidus
CTACTATTCCCCCGTACGATTCAACCCGGAAGCCTACGAGGAGCTGCGGATTCTCATGGCCAATCGGGACACGGTCTCCAAACGCCTTAACAGTGCCGTTAACCAGATTCATCGCTGGGTAGATATTGTGTTCCCGGAACTTCGGCAGGTCTTTAAAATTCTCACCTGCACGAGTAGCATTGCTACCTTGAGGCTGTTTCCTCTGCCGAAAGAAATTAGTCAATTAACGACAGAGCAAGTCATTGCCGGCTGGAAGAAATACGTAAAGCGTCATGCGGGTTTGCGGCGGGCCGAGCAGCTTATTGCACTAGCTAAACGCAGCGTTGGTACTACAAAGGCGCTCAAAGCTTATAAGTTGCACTTGGGTCAACTGCTCGAAGAATACGACTTGGCACAGCGCCAACTTGAGCAGATTGAACACGAAGTACATCTCGTATTAGAGCGCATTCCCTATGCTAAAAATATGCTTTCCATTCGAGGAGTAAATACGACTAGCTTGGCTGGTATATTAGGGAAAACTGGTGATCTAAGCGGTTATGCGCACGGAAATGCCTTGCTTCGCCATGCGGGTCTAAATCTGGCCGAAGCCAGCTCCGGGAAATGGCGTGGAAAGATGGTTCTCAGTAAGCGAGGCCGCCCTCGTCTCCGGCGTTTCCTCTATCTCATGACCATGTGCATGGTTATGACCAATCCGAATATTAGAGCCTTACACCACCTCAATGTTGACGTGAAAAAGTTAAAGAAAATGAAATCCA
>NZ_BMKR01000112.1 GCF_014644435.1 Paenibacillus albidus
CTACTATTCCCCCGTACGATTCAACCCGGAAGCCTACGAGGAGCTGCGGATTCTCATGGCTAATCGGGACACGGTTACCAAGCGCCTCAACAGTGCCGTTAACCAGATTCATCGCTGGGTAGATATTGTGTTCCCAGAACTTCGGCATGTCTTTAAAATTCTCACCTGCACGAGTAGCATTGCCACCTTAAGGCTGTTTCCTCTGCCGCAAGAGATTAGCCTACTAACGACAGAGCAAGTCATTGCCGGCTGGAAGAAACACGTAAAACGTCATGCGGGTTTGCGACGGGCCGAGCAACTTATTACACTAGCTAAACACAGCGTTGGTGCTACAAAGGCGCTACAAGCCTACAAGTTGCACTTGGGTCAACTGCTCGAAGAATATGACTTGGCACAGCGCCAGCTTGAGCAGATTGAATACGAAGTACAACTCGTGTTGGAGCGTATTCCCTATGCCCAAAAGTTACTTACCATTCAAGGTATTAATGTAACCAGTCTAGCCGGTGTGTTGGGAGAAGCTGGTGATCTCAGTGGTTACGCACACGGAAATGCCTTACTTCGTCATGCAGGTCTAAATTTGGCAGAAGCCAGCTCTGGGAAATGGCGCGGTAAAATGGTGCTTAGCAAGCGCGGCCGCCCGCGTCTAAGGCGTTTTCTCTATCTTATGACGATGTGTATGGTCATGACCAATCCAGATGTTAGGGCCCTGCACCACTACAATGTAGACGTGAAAAAACTCAAGAAAATGAAA
>NZ_BMKR01000113.1 GCF_014644435.1 Paenibacillus albidus
GCCATGAACATGTTCGCTGTTTTTTCATAGCGAGTGGCCAGTCGTCGATAGTTTTTTACTTTGTTGAAAAAGCATTCAATTAAGTGTCGCTCTTTATACGTTTCAGAATCTAACGGGCGCTTTACCCGCCGATTACGTTTGCTTGGGATAACCGGAGTAATCTCTCGGCTTTGCAAAAGCTCCAGAATGGCATTGGTATCGTAGGCGCGATCAGCTAACACTTCGCCCGGGCAGAAGTCCAGTTCATGAAGAAGGCGATAGCCGGTGACAGAATCGTGGGCTTGTCCTGGCGTCAATTCGAAACGCAGCGGATAGCCGAGCGCGTCCACCATCGCATGAATTTTGGTGGTTAATCCCCCGCGCGAACGTCCGATTGCTTGCCGGTCCTGCCCCCTTTTGCGCCCGCTCCATGTTGATGGACGCGGACGATGGTGGCATCGACCATGACTTGTTCCCAATCCGGTTCGATAGCGACATGCTTCAGTATTTCATCCCAAATGTTTGCTTTTTGCAACCGCCAGAAAAAGCTGTAGGCTGAAGACCAAGGGCCATAATAACTCGGCAAATCTCGCCATGGCGCTCCCGTTCGAGCAACCCAAAGCACAGCATTGAGCATCTGACGCCGATCCTTAGGCGGACGTCCTCCTTGTTTTTTTCGGGCCGGGGGCAACAGGGGTTCAAGTATATTCCATTCTTCATCGGTTAACTCGTATCTTCGTC
>NZ_BMKR01000114.1 GCF_014644435.1 Paenibacillus albidus
TCAAACGGGAGTTTGGCATCACAATGAGCGTGCGTGGGATCAGCGCGATGCTAAAACGGATGAACTTCAGTTTTACCAAAGCAACGTATACGCTTGCCAACGCTGACGAGGACGCCCAAGCGTATTTCAAAAAGCACACCTTTGCAGCGCTCAAGAAACAGGTTGAAGCGGAAAAAATCGATCATTTGCTCTTTGAAGACGAATCGATGATCCGGTCGTATCAAGCGCTACAATACAATTGGTTTCCACGTGGCAGACAACGTAAAGTGCCCACGTATGGCAAACACGAAGGAGCCAAGTTGTTCGGTGCGATTAATTATGAAACCGGGCAAGTGCATCATCGGGAAGAAGAAAAGGCCGATACCACAGCTTTTATTCGATTTCTTCAGGATCTTCTCTCCGCGTATTCGAGTGGGAAAATCGCCTTGATTCTGGACAACAGCCGGATTCATCATGCTACGGAGTTACAGCCTTTTTTGACGGAACATCCGCGTCTGCAGTTGGTTTTTCTACCGCCTTACAGTCCAAACCTCAATCCGGTTGAAGGGCTATGGCTGTGGCTCAAAGCCGATGTAGTGAACAATGTCTTTTTTGAAAAATTCTATAAGATTAAGCTTCATGTAAGCCAATTTATGAAGCGAATCAATCAGCACC
>NZ_BMKR01000115.1 GCF_014644435.1 Paenibacillus albidus
CAATTGGGGTCTTGGATAATCCGTCGGCAGATTCAATACCGGCAGCTCGCCTTCAAATTGCTTCATCCAGTACTTCTCCTGCTCTTTAACAGCTCCATCCCGAACTATTTGGTTCTGCCATACCGCATAATCCTTATATTGGATGCTTAAATCATTCAGTCTCTCGCCGTTGTATACCTTCGTGAATTCATCCACCAGAATGCCGATTGATGTACCGTCGGATATAATATGGTGCATATCTATAATTAAGAATGCGACTTGATCCTCTGCTTGGACCAACCCTGCACGCAGGAGCGGCGCCTGCTGCAAATCGAACGGAACGATAAACTGCTCCAATGCCTGCTCTAATTCCGATTCCTCTGGAAGCACTATCCGCTTGATTTCGAATTGGATAGCGTCATGTACCTTTTGCACAGGTTCCCCCTCGATGAATGCAAAAGAGGTTCGGAAAGCATCATGCCTTTGCATAAGTGTTCGAAGGGCTCCTTCTAGCCGGTCGTAATCCAACCTCCCTTCCAGCTTCAAGACAAATGGCATATTGTACGATGTGCTTTGTCCTTCCAATTGATCAATGATCAGCAGACGTTTCTGGGCGGAAGACACAGGGTAATG
>NZ_BMKR01000116.1 GCF_014644435.1 Paenibacillus albidus
TCCTTCGTCGGCTCCTGGCGCCTAGGCATCCTCCGTGTGCTCTTAGTAGCTTAACCAATCACTCCGGTGTTTCGCTTGTTCACTCCATCTTGTTTTGAATGACGCTCACAGATTGCTCTGTTCACGAAATCATTCAAAGCCAAAAGTCGCTCCACAATCGAAAACCTTCGCTTCCAGCTAATAACTATTTCAACTTGTTTACACAAGTTTCAGCTAAAAGATGTTCTAAACGCAAATTCGTTTCGGTATCCAGTTTTCAAGGATCAAGTTCCTGTAATTTCGGGACAAACACGGCTGTGCTGTTCGGAATTACAGACGGTCTTACTTTTGAGAGCTTAAACTCTCAAAACTGAGCAACGAGTGAGCAACAGGCCTAAACCTGAGATTTGGAAGCTTAGCTTCCGATTTGAATGTTTCCATTGCAGGAAACGATTCTCCATAGAAAGGAGGTGATCCAGCCGCACCTTCCGATACGGCTACCTTGTTACGACTTCACCCCAATCATCTACCCCACCTTCGGCGGCTGGCTCCCTTGCGGGTTACCTCACCGACTTCGGGTGTTGTAAACTCTCGTGGTGTGACGGGCGGTGTGTACAAGACCCGGG
>NZ_BMKR01000117.1 GCF_014644435.1 Paenibacillus albidus
TCGTCGGCTCCTGGCGCCTAGGCATCCTCCGTGTGCTCTTAGTAGCTTAACCAACGCTCCAATGTTTGGCTGATTCACTCCATCTTGTTTTGAATGGCGTGTCCGGATCACTCCGTACACTGTAACATTCAAAGCCAAAAGTCGCTCCATCATCCAAAATCTTCGCTCAGCATCACTATAATTCAAACTTGTTTGCACAAGTTCAGCTTAAAGGAATGTTCTAAAACGCAAATTCGTTTCGGTATCCAGTTTTCAAGGATCAAGTTTCGTATTAAAGTAAAACAATTATGGTGGAGCCAAGCGGGATCGAACCGCTGACCTCCTGCTTGCAAGGCAGGCGCTCTCCCAGCTGAGCTATGGCCCCATAAAAGGTTATAAAGTTCTGAATGGTGGGCCTTAGTGGACTCGAACCACCGACCTCACCCTTATCAGGGGTGCGCTCTAACCAGCTGAGCTAAAGGCCCTTATTCAATCAGTGCAGCTTATGAAGTAAATCATAAGGATGCGCTTGGCAGCGTCCTACTCTCCCAGGACCCTTCGGTCCAAGTACCATCGGCGCTGGA
>NZ_BMKR01000118.1 GCF_014644435.1 Paenibacillus albidus
TCCCCCTAAAGTCACCGGAGAAGTCGAGGCAAAGATTATTGCACTCAGTTGTAGTACGCCTCCTACTGGGCGAAGTACCTGGTCACTCAGTTTGTTGGCACAAAAAGCAGTGGAACTACACTATATTGACAGCATTTCTCACGAGACGGTCAGACACGTGTTAAAAAAACGAACTTAAGCCTCATCTTCGGAAATGCTGGTGCATCCCACCGGAGCAAAATGCGACCTTTGTCGCCGCCATGGAAGACGTTCTGGATGTGTACCAACAACCGTATCACGCGCATTGTCCAGTCATCTGCATGGACGAGAAGCCGTACCAGCTTTTAGATGATGCCCGACAAGCGATTCCCATGAAGCCGGCCAAAGTGAAACGGGAGGACAGTGAATACCTCCGCAAGGGGACATGCAGCATCTTCATTTTTACAGAGCCGTTAGCTGGATGGCGGCATGTGACCGTACGTGAACGCCGAACCCGGGTCGATTGGGCGCAAGAGGTTCGTGAGTTGCTGGAAGTTCACTATCCAGAAGCTC
>NZ_BMKR01000119.1 GCF_014644435.1 Paenibacillus albidus
TAAAGGTTAATTAATAATTCGAATGAGATGCTTCATTGAGCCTGATAGTGGAAATGTTGAATTTTTATATGGCGGATAAACGAACTATTGAAAGGAGAAATATATGCTAAAACTGCCTGTTTATCATTCTGTTTTTTCTTCCGAAGCACTAGTACCTGCGCTAAATGATCTTTATGAGATCGGGGACTTCATAGAATGCCGTTTTCTCTCGAACGGGCTGAATGATACTTATTCATTGAAGACCTCTACGGGGAAATACATACTACGAATCTATAAAGCGAAATGGCGAAGTATACATGACATCACTTTCGAAGTTGAGCTGCTGAATCACTTGGTCAGGAAGGAAATCCTTGTATCGGGACCAGTGGTCAAAAGGGATGGCGAGTTTATTACAGAAATTGATGCAGCTGAGGGACTACGCTTCGTGGTCCTGTTTACGTATGCGGAAGGCGGATATTCCGATAAAAAAGAGAGCTGTGATTTATTTGGCGAACAAGTAGCAAAGATGCATTTGGCTATGGATG
>NZ_BMKR01000120.1 GCF_014644435.1 Paenibacillus albidus
TGACGGGAGCACCCGCCTGGTCATAGGAGTAGCCGGGAACCGGACGACCTTTGCCTACAGGCTGCTGGGGTTCTGGATGACGGAGACGGTAGTAGTACGTGGAACGGGGGACGCCACAAATGCGCAACACCGTACGCACCGGATAACCCTGTTTAATCCAATGGGTAGCTACTTCCAGTCGGGGTACTTTTTTTTAACCAGGTCCCGTAACATGCGGTTCTCTACTTCTTTTTCACCCAGTAGCTTGACTGCTTCGTCGTACTTCTTTTGGAGTTCATGGAACTGTGCGGCATCCTGCTGGAGTTGTTTGGCGTCCTTCTCTTTTTTCACCATAAGGTCGTTCACCTCATCCTGATATTGGCGGACCCAGTTGCCCAATGTTTTGGGGGAGAGGCCATGCTTCCGGGCGACCACCTCTGTCCGGTAACCCGACAGCACCTCCACCACAAGCATCTTCTTCGTTTCTACCGGGCACTGAAATCGTCTTTTCATGGATTCTTCCTCCA